>NZ_FOUZ01000008.1 GCF_900115015.1 Algoriella xinjiangensis
CCTTAAATTATAAAACGATTGAAGAATTTAATCAACAAAAAATTAGTTATAAAAATGTAGCTTAACTAATACTCCTATTTTTGTTTGCATATCCATGTTAGTCTGTATAATCAATTAGGAAGAATTTTTTTACTTAAAAATAAATTGGATAGTTCTGTTATATATTTAAATAAATCTGAGGAACTAATTAAGAAATATAAAATTCCTTATACCTATAGTACTGATCAAATTTATGGGGAATATTTTATCAAAATTGGAGATAGCATTAAAGCTATCTTTCATTATGAAAAGGCTTTAAAAAATACAATTGATTTAAATATACCTAAAGAATCCCAAGAATTACACTATACTTTAGCTTCTTTATATAAAAAAAATAATATAGAAAAATATACCCAACATTATAATCAATTTACAGAATTAAAAAATACTTATGATAATAACAATGCCGTTTTATCTTCAAAAGTATTAGAATATCTTATAGATTCAGAAAAAGATAAAATAAAGCATCAAAAAGATATATACACATATATTGGAATAATAATTTTATTGCTTGGAATAGGTTATTTACTGTTTAATTTAAGAAGAGTAAAACTATATAAAATTAGACTAAAAAATAAACGAGAAATTATTTCTAAGAATGAGAATATAATTCATGATTTACATGAAAAAATTGACGATAATAGCTTAGAAAGATTATTTGAATTAGCTAAAAAAAATTCGCCTGAATTTTTAGTATTATTTACTGACGTTTATCCTGACTTTATAAACACATTAAAAAAACAAGATTCACATATTAAAAATTCAGAAATTATATTTTGTGCTATGCTATATTTAAATTTCTCTTCAAAAGATATTGCTGAATATACTTTTGTAACACCGAGAGCTGTCCAAATAAGAAAGAATAGATTAAGAAATAAGTATAAAATTAATTCTAATGAAGATTTAAATAAATGGATGAGAGATCTTAAATAAGATCATTCATATCACTATAATTCTTTTCATTCTTATTTTACTCCTTCTCACAAATCTTCCTTCTATTAAAATTGAATATTATCTAAAAATCATTTTAATAGGCTACCAATTACAACTTAAAAAAAGAATAATTAATAGAAATACATAATGGTATAAAACTACATTCCATTCCATTATGTGTTTTACAAAAATCTAACATACAACAATTTAGACAAATGAGATACCTGTGTGATAGGTGATTTATTTTAAAATTAAAAGATGGTATATACATTTGACAAACATTTTTAATTTCTCTTAAACAATTGAATACTAAATAGAAAAAAAATCTATACAGTACATACTGTTGAGTGTCATTTTAAATCAAAATCAAATTTATACTAACCAATATAATATATAATCCATGAATTGTAAAACATCCTTTTTAATTATTCTCATTAGCTGTAAAGTTTATTGTCAAGTCGGAATAAACACAAAAAATCCTCGAGCCACTTTAGAAGTTGTATCCAACTCTAATACTAGCTCATCAAAAAACTTAGAAATAAACAATGCAAATAATAATCAGATTATAGCAGTATATGATAATGGAAACTTTGAATTTAATGGAGCTTTAATACCAAATTCTAGTGCAGGAAAAACAGGAGAATATCTTTTCTCAAAAGGTGCAAACAATGCGCCTGTCTGGAAAAGTATTTTGCCTGAGAATAGCAAACAGTTATATGACATTTTTAATGTTCAACAATATAATGATAATGGAAACTATACTGCCAAAACATGGAATAAAATTAGAATTCAACAAATAATGATTCCTCTTGATCCTACTATGGGTTCGTGGAGTAATAATGAATTTACAGTATCTAAAGAAGGTATTTATTACATATCTGTTGCTTTAGAAATGTCTAGTGGTACTATTTTGAATACTGATCAATCAAAGCTAAGAATTAAAACGAATAATAAAACTACACAAATAAATTCAGCAACAACTCAATCAGGTGCTTCTAATCCTACCGTATATTTTGAAAATTCTAATGCAGAAATTACACTTTTATTAAAAAAAGGTGATAAGATTTGGTTTGAAGCATATAGTCCTGCATCATGGAAACTAGGTAGTGCTGTTTTTCATTTAAGATTTGCAGAAAGTATATAATATTAAAAAATGAAAAAAATGAAAAAAGTATTATATTTTATAACCATATTATTCCCTATTATAATTTTTAGTCAGGTAGGAATCGGTACTGAATATCCGTCAGCAATGTTAGATATTGTACCAAAAAGTAATAGTAATTATACATTAAAATTAAAAAATGGAGCAAATGAAGAAGTCTCAAATATTGACAATAATGGAAATGTATACTTTAAAGGTGCATTAAAAAGTAATGGAAATGCAGGTACTGATGGTTATCTATTAGAATCGAGAGGAGTAAATGAGAGCCCAATTTGGGTTGATGCTAATCAAACAGTAGTATATAAATATGTAACCATTGGTTATAATGCAGTCAATACTAATGAATCTTCACAAGTAAATGCTGACAGTGAAAAATTAATTAATTTTACAACAAACACACCATTAGTTAACAGCTCTGAAATAGGAACTTGGAATACTACAACATTAAAATATACAACTAAAAAGGATGGTATATATGAAGTATTAGTAAACATAAACGCTAACACTTCAGCTTCTACAACAAATAGAAAAGGAATATTAACAATACATATGGGAAGTGCTAAACAATTGTTTTGGGGATCTAATATTATTGATAGTAATACTTCTGTTGATTATACGGGAAAAGTTACTCGATATTTAGCAAAAGGAGTAGATATATATATAACAGTAAATATGACAACTGCATGGAAATATAATTATAGTGCTATTAATATTAACTATTCTCCTAAAACCAATTAAAATGAAACATATATATATACTAGTACTTTTAAGTATTAACTCCATTACCTATTCTCAAGTAGGTATTAATACAGATACTCCAACTGCTGCATTAGAAGTAATATCAAAAACTACCCTTCAAAATGATATAATTTTTCAATCAACTAATTCTAATAATAATAAATTATTATCAGTTCAAAACAATGGAGACATTGACTTTACTAAAGCATTAATGCCTAATGGTGATCCAGGAAAAAATTCTCTTTATTTAGTTTCCCAAGGCGAGGACTCTCCTCCTATTTGGCAAAGTCTTCCAAAGGGAGCAACTGTTCAAATATTAAGTGCTCAAAATGATGTAACTTCAACAACCAAAGTATCTATTGATATTTCACCAACAATTAAATTTCCAATATTAAATTCATCATTGGATGCAACTTTTGGTGTTTGGAATTCAACAAATAATAGATTTACTGTATCAAAAAAAGGAGTTTATTTAGTAACTGCTGGTATTGACACTATAGATATGAGAAGTAGCAATGACAAACCAAATCCATCAGCAAATTTAGCTTTATTTATATTTGCAGGTCCTAATTCATATACAGGACAAGGAATTGTATATAAGGACAATTCTAACTATAATTATTCTGCTGTTGTATCAAATTATTTTATTCTAGAAAAAGGAAATTATATTCAGATTGTAGCATCATCAGGGAATTCTTCTTGGTATCAAGGTCCATCATTTCTTTCTATCTCATATACTGAACTTCCTTAATAAGATAAATTAAAAGTAGATTAATAAAATTTATAAAGCTTAACTAAACTATTTAGTTAAGCTTTTATAATTATTAACTATTTATAATCTTGTTTTATCTCTTTTTCTAAACTTAATACATGCAAAAACTGTAAACTTTCTATTTACAAACGCTTTATCTATCTTCTCTCTTTTAATATTTTATTAGGCTTTTTTTAAATAAAATATTAAATTTTTATTAAAAAAGCGTCTCACTGTTTTCTATTTAAAATTAAACCTATATTTTTGTCGTGAATGAATAACTACCTAGTAAAACATATTGTCGGAATATTTTTCTCGATGCTTTTGATGTTCAGTACGAACCTTCAAGGGCTTGCTGGGTATATTGATTATACTATAAAATTAGAAGAAAAAGCTAACCATGATTCGGATAAAAAGGATTCGAAAGCTTTATTCTCTCAAACTTCTACTGAAGAAGAAAACAATCAAAAAAACAATTCTTCGAAAGAAATCACAGAAAAGATTCAATATTTTCATCAAATTAATTTATTTACTTTTTTTGATGCAAAACAAAAATCTTTTTCTAACTATTATCATTCGGACGATTATACCTCAACAAATAATGGGGTAACTACACCGCCTCCCGAATTTATTTAAGCTCAATTTAATCATTTATTAAACTCATCCTTCCATATTTGGAATAAGGATTGTTTAGTTATTATTTTTTAGTGTTAAATAAATCATTTAAAATTCTTTATGAATCTTTTTCAAAATTGGAAAAAGGACATACCAGCGAGTATTGTTGTCTTTTTCGTTGCATTACCTTTATGTTTAGGTGTTGCGTTAGCTAGTGGAGCGCCTGTTTTTTCTGGTATTATTGCCGGTATTGTTGGTGGAATTGTTGTTGGATTAATTTCTAAATCGCCAATTGGTGTTTCGGGACCAGCAGCAGGTTTAGTTGTTATTGTATTGAATGCAATTACAGATTTAGGCGCATACGAATTATTTCTTGTAGCTGTAGTTATTGCAGGTATTTTTCAGATATTATTAGGAATACTAAAAGCCGGTGTTATTGGTTATTATTTTCCTTCATCTGTTATCAAAGGAATGCTTTGTGCCATTGGTATTTCTATCTTTTTAAAACAAATTCCATTAGCATTAGGTTACACGGGAGAATTCTCTTTGAGTAGTTTTGATATTAGCAATATTTCTAGTGGAGCCATTGTAATTACAATCATTTCATTATTTATCTTAATTTTTTGGGATAATATTTTAGCCAAAAAATCTAACTTTTTCAAGTTATTACCAGGTTCTTTAGTTGCCGTTTTAGTTGGTATTATTTACCAAGTTACAATTGGTGGAACAAACCATGATGTGTTTGCAATTGACGAAAATTTATTGGTAAAAGTTCCCGTACCAACTAGTGTTACCGATTTTATTGGACAATTTACTTTTCCTGATTTTGCTTCAGGATTAACAAATCCATTGGTTTGGCAAGTTGCCTTTACAATTGCAATTGTTGCATCATTAGAATCTTTATTATCAGTAGAAGCAACAGATAAATTAGATCCATTAAAACGTCAAACGCCTACAAATCGTGAGTTAATTGCGCAAGGTATTGGTAATACATTCGCAGGTTTTATTGGTGGTTTACCTGTAACACAAGTAATTGTACGTTCGTCTGCAAATGCGATGAGCGGAGGTGTTTCTAAATTATCTACAATAACACATGGTATATTGTTATTAGTTAGTGTTATTTCAATTCCGATGTTTCTTAACTTAATTCCGAATGCAGTTTTAGCTTCAGTTTTATTGGTTATTGGATACAAATTAGGAAATCCAAAACAATTTTTGGACATGAAAAAGTTAGGAAAAGATCAATTAATTCCTTTCGCGGTTACTGTTATTGCAATTTTAGCAACAGATTTGTTAAAAGGTATCATCATCGGTTTAGTGGTTGGTGTTGTGGTTTCTTTAATCAAATCGTACAACAACTCGCACGTAATGTTGGTAAAAGACGGAAATGTATTTCACATGAATTTTGCCGAAGAAGTAACTTTTGTTAACCGTGGTGCAATTGTAAAAGAATTAGATGGTTTAGAGCCAGGATCTAACTTAGAATTAGATGTTCGTAAAACCAAGATTTTAGATTATGATATTATTGAATATCTGGATGAATTTAAAGTAAAAGCAAAAAATAATAACATCAACATTCGATTAATTTCTGAACGCGGAACGGTTGATAATCCAGAATCTTTTAGAGAATTTTTTGGATACGTTTTAGTCGCAGGAGCACATTAATCAAACTCAAATTAAATCTATTTTTTTAAAAATAAATACAATATAAAATGAAAACACAATCGTCAACAACACAAGCAAATATAAATCCAGAAAAAGCATTCGAAATATTAAAACAAGGTAACTTAAGATTTGTCCAAAATCTGAAAGCCAATAGAGATTTACTATCACAAGTAAACGATACAAAAGAAGGACAATGGCCTTTTGCTGTCGTATTAAGTTGTATTGATAGCCGCACATCTGCCGAGCTTATTTTTGATCAAGGTTTAGGTGATATTTTTAGTGTAAGAATTGCAGGAAACTTTGTAAATCAAGATATTTTAGGCTCTATGGAATTTGGTTGTAATGTAGCTGGTTCTAAATTGATTGTTGTTTTAGGACACTCTAAATGTGGAGCTTTAAAAGGTGGATTAGATTCTGACGCTATTCGCACAACAGGAATGAATAATCTTAGCCATTTAGTTGATCATTTCAATCCAATTATCGATGAAATTATCAAAGATGGTGAGGATCGTTCTTCTAAAAATGCAGATTTATTAGAAAGATTAAATCATCAAAACGTTAAACAAACAATAGCAGATATTCGTAATCAAAGCCCAACATTAAATGCTTTGGAAAGTGAGGGTAAAATTAAAATTGTAGGTGCAAATTATAATGTAGAAACAGGTGTTGTAACTTGGTCTTAAAAATAATATAACCTTTTAAATAAAGATTTTTATCAATGTAAAATCCACTCAAAATTTTGAGTGGATTTTTTTATTTTCTCGGTAATTCCTTCAAAAAATGATAACGTTTTTCTTCGAAATTCATCACACAATAAAAATGATTTAAACCATTTGTAACCATCAAAAATTGGCTTCCTAACACAATATTGTAACGCGCAATTTGATCGAAAGTAGCTTGAGAAATTGGAACATTTGTCGCTTTACATTCAACCATTATCAATGGTTTTTCTTGTTGATAAACAACAATATCCGCACGTTTTCGCATTCCATTTATCGGAATTGGTACTTCTAATGCAATTGCTGATGAAGAATAACCTAAATCGTCCATCAAAAATTTCAAGACATGTTGTCTCACCCACTCCTCGGGCGTATAAATCATCCAATTTTTTCGAATCAAGCAAAAGATATACAATTTATCTTGGGCTTGTTTCAATCTTATTTGGTAATTTTCGGGAAAATTTAATTGTACTAATTCAGTCATTATATGAGTCCTGTAGAATCTTTAGTCAAAGATATAAAAAACAAAAATTTTAAACCGATTTACTTCTTAGCTGGCGACGAACCTTTTTTTATCGATCAGATTACAGATTTGCTAGAAGCCAATGTGTTGACAGAGGAAGAAAAAGGTTTTAACCAAACAATTGTTTACGGACAAGATATAGAAGTTGGACAATTAATTTCTATGGCGCGTCAGTTTCCCATGGGTGCGGACAAAGCTGTGGTTATTGTAAAAGAAGCACAACATCTTAGCCGAACGATAGAACAGTTAGAAATGTACGCGAATCAAGTACAAGATTCTACTGTTTTGGTCATCAATTACAAAGGAAATTCGTTAGATAAACGTAAAAAAATCTACAAGGTTCTGAATGAAAAAGGTTATTATCACGAATTTAAACGCATTTACGAAAGTGAAATTCCTGCTTGGATTGAGCAAAAAGTAGCAACTCATCAATTTAAAATTGAACAAAAAGCAAAGTTTTTATTAACGCAACATGTTGGTGCAGATTTATCGCGATTGAATAATGAATTAGAAAAATTATTTACAATTGCAGGAAACGATAAAACAATTACCGAAGATCATATCGAGCAACACATCGGAATTAGTAAAGATTATAATGTTTTTGAATTGAGAAATGCCATCGAAACTAGAAACATCGAAAAAGCATTTACGATTATCAAATATTTTGAGAAAAATCCGAAAGATAATCCCTACGTTGTATCAATTACCACAATTTTTAATCTGTTTACAAATATCATTCAAATTCATATTACAGCAGATAAATCAAAACAAAACTTGGCAAAAGTATTGGGAATAAACCCGTTCTTTGTGCAAGGAATGCTAAATGCGGCAAATAATTATCCTTTGAAAAAAGCAACACGAATGATTTCTATTATTCGCGAATATGATTTGAAAGGAAAAGGTGTTGGCACAACTGGTAATGTTACGCCTAGCCAATTATTAATCGAATTAATTTATAAGATTATCAATCTATAATAATTCGTAAACAAGACAAACTAAATAAGATTAACTAAATTTGTAAAAAATAAAACTCACAATGGAAAATAACGTTAGAGATGTCATCATCATTGGTTCTGGACCTGCAGGATATACAGCTGCAATTTACGCTGCACGCGCAAACATGAATCCATTGATTTTAACAGGAATGGAGCCAGGTGGACAATTAACAACAACGACTGAAGTTGAGAATTTCCCAGGTTATCCAGAAGCTGTTACTGGTCCTGAAATGATGGCTGATTTACAAAAACAAGCTGAACGTTTCGGAACTGAAATAAAATATGAATATGTAACTGAAATTACTTTTGGAGAAAAAGAAGGTGATGTACATACTTTGAAATCTAATACTGCTGAATATCAAGCAAAATCTATCATTATTTGTACTGGTGCAACTGCAAAATATTTAGGTTTAGATGACGAGAAAAAGTATGCTGGTAGCGGAGTTTCGGCTTGTGCAACTTGCGATGGTTTCTTTTATCGTGGTAAAGATGTAGCTGTTGTTGGTGGTGGAGATACTGCTGCAGAAGAAGCTACATATTTATCAAAA
Source organism: Algoriella xinjiangensis (assembly GCF_900115015.1). Lineage (GTDB taxonomy): Bacteria > Bacteroidota > Bacteroidia > Flavobacteriales > Weeksellaceae > Empedobacter > Empedobacter xinjiangensis. The sequence goes on from NZ_FOUZ01000008.1 coordinate 8,689, forward strand.
CTTTGTAATAAAGTGTATTTATTGGTTCGTAAAGATGAAATGAAAGCTTCTAAAGCGATGCAACATCGTGTTGAACATACACCAAATTTAGAGGTTTTATACAACCACGAATTACTTGGTTTAGAAGGAAATAATGTTGTTGAGAAAGCAAAAATCATCAATAACTTAACAAATGTAGAAAGTGAATTAATTGTAGATGGAGTTTTTATCGCAATTGGTCACAAACCAAATACTGATTTATTTAAAGGTAAATTAGATATGGACGAAACAGGGTATTTAATTACTCAAAATCGTGCATATAACACAAATATTCCTGGTGTATTTGCTGCAGGTGATGTACAAGATTCTGTTTACAGACAAGCAATTACTGCTGCTGGTTCTGGATGTTCTGCTGCTTTAGATGCTGAACGTTATGTTGCAGAATTTTTTGAAGAAGTCTAAAAAAATAACTTTTATTTATACAAAAAGCAGTACATTTTTATAATTGTACTGCTTTTTTTGATTTTATTGATTAATATAATTTTTTATTCTATTATAAATTTAATATTTTAAACAATATACTATAAGAGATAGTAAATAATTTTTTAATTAAAATTTATAATAAAACCTTTCTATAACTAAAATTAAAACACTTAAATCCGATTACATTTTTCTCGTACCAAAACGGCTACAACACCTAAAATTAATACATCGTCATCTTCTTTTACTTGTACACAATCATTGTATTTTGGATTTAGTGCAACCAATTTATTATTTAGTTTATCAAATCGTTTCAGCGTATAATCTGTTTTATTTACCGACACAATAATATCATCATTATGCATCGGCGTTAAATCTGTTCGAATGATTAATACGTCATTTTTTTGATAATACGGATGCATCGAATCTCCTCCTACTACAATCAAAAAAGTAGATTCGGGATGCGTTAAATAACGTTCGTCCAAGCTAATTTTATCATCTATAAAATCTTCTGCTGGCGAAGGAAATCCTGCATTTACAAAACCATAATTAGAAACATAATGTTTTTCACCGTTCAATTTTATGGCATGTATATTTAGCTCTTTGCGCTGTATTTTCATCATTTTTAATTTAATAGACAATCAATAAATCTTTCCATTTTGTGGTATAACAAGGCGATAAACGCTCTTGCCGCATTTTCCAAGTACGTTCTAAATCTTGCGAAGCTAATTTAACTTTTGCCGCGCCAAATTTTTTATTCAAACCATCCATTGCTTTCATTAAATTTGGATGACGAATATTTTCTTCTTCAAAAAGTGATAATTGTTTTTGATCCGAAGAAACTAATCCAGATACAATAATACCAGCTTTTTTATACTGATAACCTTCTTTGTAAATCTGCTCGAATGCTTTTATTGCAAACTTGGATAAAGTTATACTTGAGTTAGATTGATACGGTAAATTAACGGATATAGATCTAAAATACTGCGGTTTATCTTTATCAAAATTATTGGTCTGAATAAAAAGTGTGAGTAAATTACAAGACGAATTTTGTTTGCGCAATTTTTCTGCACAACTTACTGCAAATGTAGAAACACGTTCTTTTACATACTCAAAATCGTTGGTATATTTTTCAAAACTTCTTGTTGTTGCAATGCTTTTTTTAGGCGAAATTGTATCTAAATCGAGTACAGATTTTCCTAACAATTCTTTCTTTAAACGTAAACCAACAACAGAAAATTCTTTTCTAATGTAATCGTCTGCTAAATTCACAAAATCTATTGCTTTGTTAACGCCAATCATTCGTAATCTTCTAGAAAAACGTCGGCCAATTCCCCAAATATCTTCAATATCAACCCATTTTAAAGCTTTGTGTATTTGTTCTTCTGTCTTAATAATATAAACGCCATTGTGATGTTTCGGAAATTTTTTCGCGATATGATTAGCAAGTTTTGCAAGTGCTTTAGATGGCGCAATTCCTACGCAAACGGGTAATTTGGTAAATTGATAAACTCTTGACCGAATTTCTTCTCCATATTTTAAAAGATCATATCGCTCAAAACCATCTAATTTTAAGAAACATTCATCAACCGAATAAATTTCTTGATTAGGCGAATAATTGCTCAAAATATTCATCACACGATTACTCATATCTGCATATAATTGATAATTAGAAGAAAATACATGTACTTTATTTTTTTCAAAAAAAGCTTGAAACTTATGTGCTGGCGCGCCCATTGGTACACCAATAATTTTAGCTTCGCTAGAGCGCGAAATAACACAACCATCATTATTAGACAATACAACAATTGGTTGATTGATTAACTTTGGCTCGAAAACGCGGTGACAACTTGCGTAAAAATTATTACAATCTATCAATGCAAACATGTTACAAATTTGAGAAGATTAAACGCTACAAGGTGTCGTTGTAAATGTTAATTTAAAAATAAAAAACCACTCGATTGAGTGGTTAATGATTAATTTTTAATCTTATATTTTTTATGTAAATCCTTTATTACAACGCTTGGTTCGTAAACGGTTTGGTATTTTATTGGTCTATCTTTCTTAAAATATTTAATTTTTAACCACGTATCATTGTTGTCTAATTTTGTATAACTGTTACTTTTTTCAAGAACTTTATCGTTTACAGTACTCAAAATTGCAAAATAATCAAAGCCATTTTTTTGTCCTAATTCTGCTGCTCTCAATAAAGCATAATCATAGGTTTTGTCTTTTTTATTATACTCATTTCCATCAAAACCAATTGTATATGTATCATTTGAAACTTTTTCTTCTGTGTATCCACCACTACCATTGTCTTTTTGGTAAGCAACAGCTTTGCTATTGTTACAACTTGCTACAGAAACTAAAATCGCGATAGCAAATAAAAATTGTATTCCTTTTTTCATAATATTTAAAATTGATTAAGATTCATTAACAAAAGTTATACCTCAACCTACTATTATTTATAATTTCTAAATATTTTCTTAAAAAGAAATCTCTTTATCAAGTTAATTAAACTCTAAATCTAACTTATTAAGCTCTTTATCAATCCATTTACAAACAAATAAAACGTTCTTATTTAACAATGTATTAACATAGTATTTCTAACAAAAATCATTTAAGTTTTAATGCTTTATCAGAATAACTCGCCTATTTTTGTAGCTCAATTATAAGTAATGAATAAATTAGAAAAATTTTTATTTTCTACCAGAACCATGTCGGTCTTGCTTTTTATTTACGCAATATCGATGGGTTACGCTACTTTCATCGAAAATGACTACGATACAGCAACTGCAAAAGCTGTTATTTACGAAGCAAAGTGGTTTGAGGTATTAATGGTTTGGTTGATTGTTCTCTTTTTGATGAACATCAAACGTTACCGATTATGGTCAAAAGAAAAACTGCCCTTATTGGTTTTTCACCTAGCTTTCCTATTCATTTTTATTGGAGGTGGAATTACACGTTACATCAGTTTTGAAGGAGAAATGCCAATTGCTGAAGGTGCTACAAGTAACGAAATTACGTCGTACAAATCCTATTTTAAAATGATGGTTGATGATGGCACGCAACGTTTAGCATACGACAATCATCAATATAACATGACTTATTTTGATCGAAAAGATAGTACAAACGCACTATTTTACAGACATTTTGAAGGAGAATATCAATTCAAAGATAAAGTCATTCAGTTAAAAACATTTGATTACGTACCTCACGCTTTAGATACAATTATTCGTAAACCAAACGGAATTGATGTTTTAGAATTGGTTACAGTTGGTCAAGAAGGTCGTAAATCTGTCTTCATCAGAAATGGTGAAGTTAAAAGTATCAACGGTACTTTGGTTACTTATAATCGTCCAATGGACGGAACGGTACAAATTTCTGGTTCAGGAGAAAATTTAGTTATAAAATCTCCTTTTGAAGCTGAATATGTACAAATGGCGGGGCAACAAGTTGGTCAAGTTACCGATATTCAGAAATTGCAAGAAGGTGCTGGTAAATTAGAGTTTAATGTACCTGCGGCACTTAAATTACGTTCGTTATATACAATTAACGGAGCGCAATTTGTAGTTCCAAATCCTGCTTTTAAAGGTGAAGTACTTTATCGTCAAGGTTCTAAATTTAAAGCCGAAGAAAAAAACTTACCAGGTGCAATTCGTGCCGAAATTATTGTTGGCGATAAACGCGATACAGTAACTATTGTAGGTGGTAAAGGACAAACAAATTATACGGCAGATGTAACTATTGATGGAATGAATATTTCGTTAGGTTATGGTTCTAAATTAATTAAAACGCCGTTTAGTATTCGTTTAGATGATTTTGTTTTAGACCGTTATCCAGGTTCATCAAATCCATCATCATTCGAATCTAATATTACAGTTATCGATGAAGGAAAAGAAAATAAACACCATATTTATATGAATAATGTAATGGATTATAAAGGTTATCGTTTCTTTCAATCAAGTTATTTTCCAACAGAAGATGGTACAATTTTATCTGTTAACCAAGATTGGTGGGGAACTAATATTACTTATTTAGGTTATTTTATGTTATTTGGAGGAATGTTTGTTTCATTATTTTGGAAAGGAACTCGTTTTATGCAAGTAAACTCATTAATGAAAGGTTTACACACTAAGAAAACAACAATTTTACTTCCATTCTTTTTACTTTCTGGATTAGCTTTTGCGCAACATCCAAGTACAACTGACGGAGGAAAAAGTGGACATCAAAAAATAGAAGCTTCTACAGATAAAGATAAAGCGCATTCGTCTGAACATATTGCAGGTTTTTCTACAAAAATGTCTGATGGAGATGAATTAGCTAAAAATGTTAAAATTCCAGACGAACACGCTGAGAAATTTGGACATCTATTAATACAAGATATCGAAGGACGTATTAAACCAATTAATACACAATCTTTAGAAATCCTTAGAAAAGTTTATAAAAAGGATAAATTTCATGGATTATCTGCAGATAAATGGTTTATTTCTTTGCAATTAGATCCTGCTTATTGGGTAAATGCACCAATGATTGAAGTTGGTGAAAAAGGTGGAGAACGTTTAGCAAAAATTACAAGCGCAAACGAAGAAGGTTACACATCTTTAATGAATTTGATCGATCCAAAAACAACTCGTTTCAAATTAGATAAAGCTTATAACGAAGCCTTTTCGAGAAAACCATCAGAACGTTCAAAATTTGATGAAGAAGTTATTAAAGTAACAGAACGTTTCAATATTTTAGATCAAACAGCAAAAGGATATCAATTAAAAATAATTCCGGTTCAAAATGATCCATCAGAACGTTGGACATCTTGGATTTATCAGACAAAAGAAAATCCTGTCGAAATTGACACGATGGCGCTTGGTATGATAAGTGTTTATTTTAACATGGTATCAAAAGGTATCGAAAATGGTGATTGGACGCCAGCAGATAATGCTGTAGATTATATAGATAAATACCAACACAAATGGGGAAAAAACGTGGTTCCTTCTCCAACAAAAGTTGAGATTGAGGTGTTGTACAATAAATTCAACGTTTTCTTCTATGTAATGATTGCTTATTCTGTAGTTGGTGGAATTTTAATGATTTTAGCTTTCATTCAATTATTTTCAGACAGTAAAGTTTTACATCGTATCATCAATGTTTGTTTAGTTTTACTTGGAATTATCTTTGTAATGCAAGCAGCTGGTTTGGGTGTTCGTTGGTATTTAACAGGACATGCGCCTTGGTCAAACGGATACGAAGCCATTGTATTTATATCGTGGATTAGTGTATTGGCTGGTTTAGCATTGTACCGTAACCGAAATGCTTTTATTCCAACAACAGGAGCCATGGTTGCTGTTATTATGATGGGATTTGCACACGGAGGTTCTATGTTAGATCCACAAATTACACCATTAGTACCCGTTCTTAAATCGTATTGGTTAATTGTACACGTTGCTATTATTGTATCATCGTATGGTTTCTTTGGTTTGAGCGCAATTTTAGGTGTTTTCTCATTAATTATTATGATGATTAAACCGAACAAAAAGATTGAAATATCGCTGAAAGAAATGGCTTATGTATCAGAAATGTCATTAACAATTGGTATTTATTTATTAGCCGTTGGTACATTTTTAGGAGGTATGTGGGCAAATGAATCTTGGGGACGTTATTGGTCTTGGGATCCAAAAGAAACATGGGCATTTGTATCTGTAATTGTTTATGCAATTGTATTACACATGCGTTTGGTACCAGGATTGAGAGGTAAATTTGCTTTTAATGTTGCTGCTATGTGGGCAATTTGGACTGTAGTAATGACGTATTTTGGCGTTAACTATTACTTATCTGGATTACACTCTTATGCAGCCGGAGATCCAATTCCAATTCCATTTTGGGTTCCTGCAACAGCAGTTGGTATGTTACTTTTAAGCTTTGGAGCGTGGTACTTTCAAAAGAAAATTTATAAAACAAAATAAATATTCAATTCATATCATACAAAAAAGGTCTAAACATTGTTTAGACCTTTTTTTATTAAGTTTATATTTAATTTAAACGTGTTCTATTAAAATTTATAAACAATTGCGTTAATATTAATTATCCGAAAACTAAAGCATCGAAATTTATTTATAGATGATCAAGAAGAAATTATAAACTTTAAAAAACCAGATTGAATACATTCTGAAAATAGAATTGCCATTTGTTTTGAATATGAACTTCAAGATAAAATAGAGAATGGTTTCGAGTATATGGAAGTTTGATGACTATATTTGATAACAATGATTTACTAGCATAAATGATTTTGAAATTAAATAAAGTGAAAGATATTTATAAAACAAAAAAAGCAACTCCATTACAGAGTTGCTCTTTTTTTGAAAAATATTTAAAAAGAATTATTCTTATTTAAAATCAGCGTCCGAAACATTTTTGTTTACTTCTGCCGAAGATATTGTTACTTTTATCGTCTGCGGACCAGTTTCTGCAAGTACTTCTGTTGGAATTAATATCCCATCAAAAGCTTTGTATGATTTATGAAGAGTTGTTGCAACAACATCACCTTGAGGTGTTTTTTGTTTTTGCTCCGTTTTCATTAATAAACCAGTTTTTACATCATAATAATCTGTACGAGAAATATCCGAAGCTACAACTTTATAATATTCTACACCATTTTCAGAAACAATTCCGTCAACTTTTGCAGTTTTATAACCTTCTGATAATGGGACAAACAATGAATTTGTTTTACCTAAAGGCGCAGTCATATCTGCAGGCAAATCCATTTTTTGACCAGCTTGCGACATAAATCCTTTTTGACCATCAAAAACTTGTTTAATTGTCATTCCCATAATCGTGAATTCTGTCACCGTTTTATTTGGTGCAGCAGCTTTAGCCGTATAATCTCCACTCATTCCCATTGTTTCAATTTTACCTTTTTGTAAAAGTGTTTTTACTGCTTTTACTTTATCGGCACCACCAATTGCTTTTAAATAATTGTCTGCAATTTGTGTAACTGTAACATTTGTTGTTTTAGCTTCAATTACAGGTTTTTCTATTTTATTACCATAAGAATCGTAATATGTTACAGGAAAACCTAATTTTTCTAATCCTGGTGCAATTTCTGTCGTTTTACCTGTTACGATAATTTTTGCTTGTTCTGGACGGAAATATTTTTTAGAAACTCGTAAAACATCATCCACTGTAACTGCATTTATATTTTTGATATAATCTGCATAAAAGTTATCCGATAATTTGTTCGTTTTCTTTGTTAAAGCTTGATTAGCGACAGTTTCTGGACGCTCTAAAGTCAAGATAAAGTTACCTAAGAATTTTGCTTTCACATCTTCTAAAGCTTGTTTATCAATTTTAGTTAACGTCATTCCTTTTATCTCTTTCAAAGTCTCAACAACTGCAGAATCAGTTACCTCATTACGTACTGTTGCATTTGTAGAAAAACGACCTATGTAACGAGAATCAGAAACGCCTCCACGTGCACCGTATGTCCAACCATGCGCTTCACGAAGATTCATATTTAATTTTGAATTGAAATCTCCTCCTAAAATTGTAGAGGCAACTTGTGCCGCATAAAAATCAGGATCATTTTTAGTTAAATTAACTGGATAAGCCACTGTTACAACAGATTGTACAGCATTTGGCATATTAATGATATCTAACTCTGTTTTAGAAACTTCTGTAATTTTTGGAAAAGCAGCGATAGTTAATTTTCCAGTTTCCCAGTTATTAAAATTCTTTTCTGCTAACTTTTTAACCTCGCTTGTCGAAATATCTCCAACAACAATTAAATAAGCATTATTTGGTTTGTAATATGTATTGTAATAATTTTTTACATCATCCAATGTTATTTTCTCAATCTGAGCAGGCGTGTCATATTCTGAAAATGGATTATTTTGACCATAAACCAAAAGATTTGTTACACGAGCAGCAGCAGCTTCAACCGATTTTTCATTCGATTTTAAACCTTCGATGTAGCGTTTTTTAACTGCATCAAATTCTTTCTCTGTAAAATTCGGATTTAAAGCTCCATCAGCCATATATCCAAAAATCTCGTTAAAGTATTTTGTTAAAGAACTTGCGCTTGCGCCTTCTTCCCAAAAATTAACACTTGCACCTAAAAACTCGATACGTTTATTAAAATCGTCTTTTGATTTTGTTTTTGTACCTGTTCCTAACATTTCGCTTAATAAAGATTCTGCACCTTTTTTAGTTCCTAAAGCGAATGGCGGATTGTCTATTGTTAAAGTTGCCGAAACACGTGGTAATTTGTGATTTTCTACAACAATTACTGTTAATCCATTTTTTAATTTAAATTCGTTCGATTTTCCAATGTTAACTGTTGGTGCTGGACCAGATTTTGGCATAGGAATCGTAACTTGAGCTTGTATGCTAACTGCCATAAATGCAATGGCAAGCGATAATATCTTTGTTTTCATAATTCGGTCGTTTTTTATTTTGCTGCTTTTTTAGATTCTGGTAAATAGTTAACAATTACACGTTGGTTTTTGTTTAAATACTTTTTAGCAACGTTGCGAATATCTTCTCTCGAAACCGATTGATAGATTTTTAATTCTTCGTTGATATTATTTGTATTTCCTCCCAACATATAAGCATCTGCCAAAGCATGCGCTATATTTTGAACGCCTGATTTTGAAGCAACAAAATCATTTTCGATTGTATTTAAGATTTTTTGGTAATCTTCTTCCGAAATTAAATCTGTTTGTACTTTCTCTATATCTTGTTGTAAATCATTTTCTAATTTATCTAACGGAACATCTCCTTGTGGTAAAACACCAATCGAATAAATTCCATAATCTTCCATTTGACGATTAAAAGCAAAAATTTGTAATGCTTCTTTTTTCTCGTCTACATACTTTTTATATAAAACAGAACTTTTACCTCCAGTTAAATAATTTGATAACATTTCTAATGCATACGCATCTTTTGATTTGTTATCTGCCGTACGATAATTAATTGCTAATAATGGAATCTGAATATTTGAATCATATTCTGTTGCACGAATTTCTTTTGTAATTGGATCTTCTTTTACAACCGTTTTTACGACATCTTTTCCTTTTGGTATAACACCAAAATATTTCTCAATTAATTTCTTTGCTTCATCTGTTCTAAAATCTCCTGCAACTACTAAAACTGCATTATTTGGAACATAAAATGTTTTACTGAAATGTTTAAAATCTTCTAATTTAGCATTACTTAAATCCTCAAATGATCCAATAACACTCCAACGATAAGGATGTTTTTTGAAAACGTGTGGATTGATAGCTTCACCATAAGAAAATCTACCATAAGGTTGATTGTCTAAACGAGATCTTTTTTCCTCTTTTACAACTTCTTTTTGAGTATCTACACCAATTTGATTGATAACTGGCTGACGCAAACGATCAGATTCCATCCACAATCCTAATTCTAAATTATTTGACGGAAAAGTTTCGTAATAATATGTACGATCTGTTGTTGTGTTGGCATTGTTAGATCCTCCATGAGAAGAAACAATCTTAAACCATTCGCCACGTTTGATATTTTCTGTTCCTTCAAACAATAAATGCTCAAAAAAGTGAGCGAAACCAGTTTTTCCAACTTGCTCATCTTTCGATCCAACATGATACATAACACCTGTTGTAACCACAGGAGCTGAATTATCTTGATGAAGGATTACATGCAATCCGTTTGGTAAAGTATACTCATCAAATTTTATTTGCTGACCAAATAATGCTGATCCTGCAAATAATAGAGACATAAAAAGTTTCTTCATTTAGTAGTTTTTATAGTTAACCATTTTTTTAGTATGTAACATTAGTAGCAGATTTAACAAAATTGTTACACCAACTTTACAAAATAATTTTAAAAACAATTAGTAATAATAATTCGTCTATTGATTTAGTAGGCATTTCCATTAATATACATCATTATTTGAGAATATTTCAATAGGCAATGTTTTACTTTTTGATATAGATTTGTAAAAATCGAGTGAATAATGGATATTATCGAATTTTTTGGTTTTGTAGGTGCTTTTTTCATTGGTCTCATTATGGGGATCCTTGGAGGTGGTGGATCTATTTTAGCCGTTCCAATTCTGGCCTATATCTTCCATTACGACGAAAAAGTTGCAACCGCATATTCACTTTGTATTGTCGGTTCTACGGGTTTAATTGGAGGAATAAGACAAGCCGCAAAAAATATGGTGGATTGGAAAGTTGTTCTACAATTTGGTTTACCAGCCGTTATCGGAATTACATTGGTCAGAGCATTTCTTATTCCCGCACTTCCTTCTACTTTATTTCATATTGGTACGTTTAATGTAACACGCCGAATGGCAATGTTTGGTCTTTTTGCTTTTTTAATGGTTTTTGCAGCAATTTCTATGTTAAAAGGTAAAAAAGAAGAAAATCAAGACAATTTTGATAACGAAAAACCAAATCCTGTTCTTATTATTCAAGGTTTTTTAATTGGTAGTTTAACAGGTATGGTTGGCGCAGGCGGCGGATTTTTAATTGTTCCTGCATTGATGATGGTTGCAAAATTAGACATGAAAAAAGCTTCGGCAACCTCTTTGGTTATCATCGCAATTAATTCGCTAATTGGTTTTTTAATTGGCGACGCTTTACATCTAAAAATTGATTGGAGTTTTCTAAGTGTTTTTATCGGAATTTCGATGGTCGGAATTTTAGTCGGAACATTTATTAATAAATATTTACCCGTACAATTCCTTAAAAAAAGTTTTGCTTTTTTCATCATCTTAATGGCAATTTTTATGTTTATAGAAGAATTTATAATTCAATAGTTTATGGAAATTAACGCAGATTTTTGGAACGATAAATACACTAACAATGAAACTGGCTGGGATTTAAAATCTCCTTCTACTCCATTGAAAGAATATATTGATCAAATTCAAAATAAAAACATCAAAATTCTAATACCTGGTTGTGGAAACGCTTACGAGGCTGAATATTTATTAGAACAAGGTTTTACAGCAATTACTTTGGTTGATATTTCGGAAGTTGTGGTTGAAAAAATCAACCAAAAATTTAAAAATAATCCGAATATAAAAGTTATTCATCAAGATTTTTTTGAATTAGACGGACAGTTTGATTTGATTTTAGAACAAACTTTTTTCTGTGCATTACCACCCAATTTAAGACAAGATTATAGTATAAAAGTAAATCAACTTCTTGCAAAAGATGGAAAATTAGTTGGCGTAATGTTTAACCGAGATTTCGGAAATGATTTTCCACCTTTTGGCGGAAATAAAACCGAATATGAAACTTACTTTAATGACTATTTTGACTTTAAAGTAATGGAAAAATGCTACAATTCTATTCCTCCAAGAGCAGAAAATGAATTGTTTATCAACCTAAAAAAGAAACCAAAATAAGCAATGATATCATTCAGCTTATTCCACCTAACTATCAATCTTATTTGATTTTAAATAGAAGAAAAATATTAGAATTCATCTTACATAGAAAATTCTAAATTTTATTATTTGTATTTTTACACACTAAATTTATTCATATGAAAATTGAACAAATCTACACTGGTTGCCTAGCGCAAGGTGCATATTATATAGAAAGTAATGGCGAAGTTGCTATTATTGACCCTCTTAGAGAAACAAAATCATATATCGAACAAGCAACAAAGGATAATGCGAAAATAAAATATATTTTTGAGACGCATTTTCATGCAGATTTTGTTTCGGGACATGTAGATTTAGCAGAAAAAACTGGTGCTACAATTATTTACGGACCAACTGCTCAACCAGATTTCAACGCGCATATTGCAACTGATGGTGAGGTTTTTGCGTTAGGAAATATCACAATTACAGCTTTGCATACGCCTGGTCATACCATGGAAAGTACGACGTATTTATTGAAAGATGAAAACGGAAAAGATGTTGCAATTTTTACTGGTGACACACTATTTATTGGTGATGTTGGTCGTCCAGATTTGGCTCAAAAATTAGATTCAAATTTAACACAAGAAATGTTAGCGGGTTATTTATTTGACTCTTTACGTACTAAAATTATGCCTTTGGCTGATGATATTACGGTTTATCCTGCGCATGGTGCGGGTTCGGCTTGTGGAAAAAATATGAGTAAAGAAACTTTTGATTCTTTAGGTCATCAAAAAGAAGTAAATTATGCGTTAAATCCTGCGTTAACAAAAGAGGAATTTATTACTGAATTAACTTCAGGATTAATGCCTCCTCCATTCTATTTTCCAGAAAATGTAATGATTAATAAAATGGGTGCAGAGTCTTTGGATGATGTAAAAAAACGTGCTAAAAAAGCATTAACGCCAGACGAATTTGTACAAGTTGCAGATGAAACTGGTGCATTAATTTTAGATGTTCGTGATCCGCAAACTTTTGCAGCTGGTTTTATTCCAAACTCAATCAATATCGGAATAAAAGGGCAATTTGCACCTTGGGTTGGGACATTGATTACAGATATTAAACAACCAATTTTAATTGTTGCAGAAGATGGTGGCGAAGACGAAGCAATTACTCGTTTAGCGCGTGTTGGATATGACAATACAATTGGATTTTTGAAAGGTGGTTTTCAGACTTGGTTAGATACTGAGAAAGATTTTGACGAAATTGTATCGGTTTCTCCAGAAGAATTTGCAGAATTAATTGACGAAACAGAATTGAAAGTTTTAGATGTTCGTAAACCAGGAGAATTTTCTACATCTCATGTAGAAGGTGCAATTACAGCGCCATTAGATTTTATTAATGAATCAATGAAATTAATTGATCCAGAAGAAACTTATTTGGTACATTGTGCAGGCGGATATCGTTCGATGATTTTTACGTCTATTTTAAGAGCACGTGGATTCGAGAATTTAATTGATGTTGCTGGTGGATTTGGAAAAATAAAAGAGGTTGAAGGAATTAAAATTGTAGAAGGAATTTCTCCTTGTTCATTAGATTCTAACTCATGTTCAAAGTCATAAACAATTTTAAACAATAAATAACGTTATAGCCTTGATTAAGTCAAGGCTTTTTTTATCTTCGTTAACTAAATTCATTCAATGAAAAATTTAATTATAATTGTTGCTCTTTTTAGTTGCATTTCGTCTTTTTCTCAACAGAAAATACGTGGTGCAGAGGCTTTTACACTTTCTATACCAAAAGGTTTTCAGCGCACAATTGGATTAAATGATTATGCTACAATTCAGTTCGAAAGTCTTTCTCCGAAACCAAATTCGTACGGTTTTGTAATTTTTGAACACAAAGATGAATTAAAATTAGCCGAAGCGCATTTGGATATGATCGATTATACATTAAATTCTATCGAACCATATACCGAAAAACAAGGTTTTAAATACATCAAACAACCTTATATTTCGTACCAAAAAGGGTTTAATTATGCGTATGCAGAATTTGAAACGAATGATCCAGAATCGGGAAATATCTATTTTCTACAAACCGTTATAGAAACAAAATCTTTTATTTATCAAATTTTACAATATTGTAGTTTAGAGAATAAAGACATCATGAAAAATGATTTTGTAACAATCGTTAATAGTTTTAAATTAGATTAATAATATCCTTTATCTTTAAAAAGTAACTAAAAATTTTATGAAAAATATATTCTTTGCTTTTGCAATCGCTTTTACTTTTGCAAGTACCGTAAATGCTCAATCTGCAATAATTGGTGCAGAACCTTTCACTATAAATTTACCTGCTGGATACGAACGCACAATTGGTACAAATGATTTTGCAAGTGTGCAATGGGGAAATGAAGAAACTGAGTCTTACGGATTTGTTATTACAGAGAATCTTGATGAGTTAAAAGCCGGAAATGTTTCGGATAATTTAGAATCTTATATGGATATATCCATTGAAAATTATTCGAGTAATCCTAAGTTTAAATCTTTTGCATCAAAATTATATAAGAATAAAAAAGGACGAGAAACACTTCAAAAACAAATTAGTTATTACAATGAAGAATTAGAATCGACGATTTATTTACAATTCAATATTTTTAAATCAAAGAATTTTATTTATCAAGTTGTAAATTTTGGAAATGAAGATTTTCTTGAAAAATCGAAAGAAAATACAGATTATATTATAAACAATATTGATCTTCCTCAATAACACAAAACCTTCCTAAACTGGAAGGCTTTTATTTTTTTGCTCAATCCAAAGCGACATATATTTTGTACTTTGATTGCTATGATGTTGTAAGATTTGTCCGATAAAATTATGATTTCGATGATTGTTTAAATCTTTAAAAACCAGTTCTATTTTATTTAAAAAGTCATTTTCAAATAGCACTGAATTATAATTTTCATTCAACAATTTTATTCCATTTTGTTGTGCTTTTTTCCATTCAATTTCATTTGTATACAACACAACTGCTTTGTCTACAAAAGCGTCTACATCGTCTACGATAAAACCATTCCAATCCAAATTTTCTTGCATAGCTTCCGCTCCTACAGACGTTGTTACGTTTGGCGTACCAGTTTGCATAGCGTCTACAAATTTACCTTTTACACCAGCTCCAAATTGTATTGGCGCTAATAAAACTTTATAATTAGACATTGTTTTTTGTGCGTCATCTGCTCTACCTTTTATAAAAAAACGCTCTTTTGGATTATTCAATTGAATCACTTTTTGAGTTGGATAAGCGCCATAAATATGCAATTCTGCTTTCGGAAGTTTCTTTTTTAGAATTGGCCAAATTTCAGTTTTAAGTGTTTGAACACAATTAAAATTTGGTTCGTGAATAAAATTACCAATAAACATAAAATGCTCACGAGATTCAAAATTTGCCCAATTATCTACTTTTTCTTTAGTGATAGATTCTTCTAAAAACGGAAGATAATACAACAAACTTTCATCTATTTTGAATTGATTTTGAAGAATCTCTATCTCTTGTTTCGAAATTATTAATGATAAATCACAACGTAAAATAGCCGCGATTTCACGTTTTGCTAAATCCGAAAACAATAAATCATTCGTAAATTCAATTCCTTTTTTTGATGCATTTTGACGCGCATTTCTCAAGAAATGTAAATCTTCTGTATCCAAAATTTTCATTGCATTTGGACATTCATTTGTTACGCGCCAACTGTATTGTTCTTCAATCATAAAACGATCAAAAAGAACAATTTCAGGATTTAAATCACGAACAAAATCATTAAAACTTTCATCATTCAATTTAATTTCAACTTCATTTACCGCTTTGGATTTTAAGTCAAAACTAAAATCAGATTTAGAAGCCGCGCACGCAAATGTAATCTCAAAATTAGCTTTTAAGAAACAATCTACTAACTGAATCATTCGCGTTCCAGCTGCAGAAGAAGTTGGTTCTGGCCAAACTTGCCCGATGATTAAAAGTTTTTTCATCTTGCAAAAATAACCGTTTTAATTCTAATATTTAATCATTCAAATTCAGTGTTTAAAAAATTGATCATTCTTTAATCCTAATTATTATTCGTATTTTTGCGCTTTAGAATTCTAGAAAATGCTTGGATTAAAATTATTAACAGACCCACGTTGGGCGGATATTGCGGAACGAAATTTAGAGGAAATATTAACGGATCATGCATGGTGCGAGCAAAAAGCGGCGACCAATGCAATTACAATGATTGCGTATAATTCTGAACATGACGCTTTTATTCAAGAAATGTCTGATATTGCAATAGAGGAAATGCAACATTTCAAAATGGTTGTCGAAATCATTCAACAACGCGGCTATACTTTGGGTAGAGAGCGCAAAGATGATTATGTTGGACAATTGATGAAATTTTGTCGCAAAGACGGTTCTCGTAACATGGCTTTTGTTGATCGTTTGTTATTTGCAGCGATGATTGAAGCAAGAAGTTGTGAGCGTTTTAGAGTTTTATCTCAGAATATTGACGACGAAGAATTAGCAAAATTTTACCACGAATTAATGGTTTCTGAAGCCAATCATTACACGACTTTCTTAAATTTTGCACGACAACTTTCTACAGATGTTGATGTAGATAAACGTTGGAAAGAATGGTTAGATTTCGAAGGACAATTAATCCAATCTTACGGAAATAAAGAAGCAATTCACGGATAATTTTAAAAATCCGATTAGTATAAAAGCAAAAGTTCAGTGAAATTTCACTGAACTTTTTTTGCTTCATATTTTATCCTACATCAATTTTAGTCTTAATTTTGATTCGTAATTTTGAATAAATCAATCGTATTATGGAATTAGGAATTGGAATGTTTGGAGATGTTCACATCAACGAGAAAACTGGTTATATACAAACGCCACAACAACGCATGGCGGAAATTATAGAGGAAGTAAAATTAATGGATGAACTTGGGCTTGATTTCTTTGGAATTGGCGAGCATCATCGTCAAGATTATGCCGTTTCTTCGCCCGAAATTGTTTTGGCTGCCTTGTCTACCGTTACCAAAAATATTAAGTTAGGAAGTGCAGTTTCGGTTATTAGTTCTTCGGATCCTGTCAAATTGTACCAAGATTTTTCGACTGTCGATAATTTATCAAATGGACGTGTTGAGTTGATGGCTGGTCGCGGTTCTTTTATCGAATCATTTCCTCTTTTTGGTCATGATTTAAATGATTATGAAAACTTATTTGCCGAAAAACTTGATTTACTTTTGAATTTAAACACCAACGAAATCATTAATTGGCAAGGACGTTTTCGTGCGCCAATTGTTAATCAAACCGTTTATCCGCGCCCCGTTCAAAATCAAATTCCAATTTGGATTGCTGTTGGTGGCACAAAATCTTCGGTTGTAAGAGCGGCAACATTAGGTTTACCAATTATGTTTGCTATTATTGGAGGAAATCCTGCCAATTTTGGTCCACTTTTCGAATTATATAAAATGATTTATAATGAAAATGGTCACGATCCTGAAAAAATGCAAATTGGCGTACACATGCATTCCTTTTTTGGAGATGAAACCGAACAAGTTGCTGAGCATTATTTCCCAACATACTCTGCCCAAATGAACAGAATTGGTGCAAGTAGAGGTTGGCCAAAATATACAAAACCGCAGTTTGATTATGGACGATCTAATGACGGACATTTACTTGTTGGTGATGTAAATTTGGCGGTTGATAAAATATTGAAAATGCATGACTTATTTGGTTTAACGCGTTTTTCTGCCCACATGGATGTTGGCGCTCCAAATCATTTGGATATGATGAAATCGATTGAAGTTTATGGAAAAGATATTGCACCAAAAGTTAAAATTGCTTTAAAATAATCTGATTAAATGATAAAAGACACCGAAATAAACGGTGTCTTTTGTTATTTTCGTAGTTTGCAAAATATTTAAGATGAAGATTTTTTTAACTGCCATACTAATTTTAGGAAATGCCGTAATTGCTACTGCTCAAGAAAGTGATTTCAGAACGTGGGGAATTGTAAATATCAATCAAAAAATTGATAAGGATTGGTCATTTCAATCGGATATACAATACCGTGCTTACGAAGATTTAGATCAAATGCAACAATTTATCGTACGCGCTGGAATTGGTTATAATTTAACCGAAAATAACAATACTATTTTGGCTGGATATGCTTATATTCAGAACAGAACACCTACTTTAGATGACGATTATTCTCACAGTCATGAACATCGTTTGTATCAACAATTTAATACAAAACATACGATTGATCGTGTTAATTTAGCGCATCGTTTACGTGTTGAAGAACGCTTTTTACAACATGATACACAAGTTAGATTTCGATATCAACTAACCGCAATTGTTCCTTTAAACAACACTAAATTAATTGACAACACGTTCTTTTTAAAGGCTTATGACGAATTATTTTTGCAAGCTGTAAACAATAAAACATTTGATAGAAATAGATTAGGTTTGAGTTTAGGTTACGTAATTTCTCCAAAATTTAGTTTAGAAACTGGTTATATGCTACAAAGTCAGAAAAAATCGCATACAAATCAATTGATGATTAGTTTGACGATTAATAATTTATTATAAATATTAATGTATAAAATAATACCAAGGAATATCAAATTTTCCTCGATTTTCTGCTACTTTTAGCTTTTCTCTTTTAAAACTTGAATAATATTTTTTGTAATCTACTTTTATCTTTTTTTCTCTAAATTTATTGTTCCAATCTTCAAGAACTAAATAATAACTTGATCCTCCTTTTCTTTTCTTCTCAATTTTTCTTAAAATTGTAGTTTCATAAATTTGAGCAGAAGATTTATCATACATACAATTTATTAAAATGACTGAAGAAAAGCAAAATGCTTCAATTAATAGTATAATAAAAAGATTATAAATTAAACTTTCTTTTTTAGAAATCAATTCAATAAAATTATTAAAATAGTAGATTGTTAGAATTAATATTGCAATAACAATTGAAGGAAGCCAAACATTTTTATAATCTATTACATTATAATCAATAAAATTTATACCTATTATTCCAAAACAACTGAACATAAAACCAATTGAAATAGTCGGAAGATTTTTTCTTATTTCTGGTTCTAACGAAATAAGACCTCTATTGTATCTAACTAAAAATATACAAAAAACTGGATAAATAAAAGAGATATAAATTAGAACCTCTTTAAAATATGGAGATAAAAATGTTGTCAATCCCAATATACATCCTAAGACATTAACTAACAAAGCCATTTTTTTGAGTGACTTTAATTGATTTAAATCTTGTTCGATCATACTAAACACTTTATATTAATAAAATTCAAAAATCCACTCAATTGAGTGGATTTTTGAATTTTATATTATTTTTTTCTACTTAAGATTCACAAGAAGAACAAGAAACTAAATTAGCAACTAATTCTTTTGAAACTGATTGCGAACGTTGGTAATATAATGTTTTAACACCTAATTGCCACGCTTCTATCATCAAACGGTTAACTTCTTTAACAGGTAATTCTGCCGGAATATTTAAGTTTAAAGATTGTGATTGATCTACATATTTTTGACGAATCGCAGCTTGTTGAACAATTTCTAATTGAGAAATTTCTTTAAATGTTTTGAAAACATCTTTTTCTTCTTGCGTCAATTCGGCAACATGTTGCACAGAACCTCCATTCAACATAATTCCGCGCCAAACATCCTCGTTATCAATTCCTTTTTCTTGCAATAATTTTGTTAGGTATTTATTTTTACGCATAAAATTACCTTTCGATAATCCTGCTTTATAATAATTAGATGCAAACGGCTCAATTCCTGGAGAAGTTTGTCCTAAAATTGCAGAAGAAGAAGTTGTTGGTGCAATTGCTAACGTTGTTGTATTACGTCGTCCATAACCTTTTAAAACGTCTGGTTCACCGTAAATACGCGCCAATTCTTCTGTTGCTCTATCTGCTTTAGATTGTATATGTTTAAAAATTTCTGTTGTGCGTAATTTTGCCTCCATTCCTTCAAATGGAATCATGTTCCGTTGTAAATAAGAATGCCATCCTAACACGCCCAATCCTAATGCACGGTGACGTTTTGCAAAACGATTAGCTGATGCTAAATAATGATTTCCTTCTGTTTTTTCTATAAATTCTTGTAAAACTGCATCTAAAAAGAAAATAGCTAATTTAACTGCTTCTGTATCTTTCCATTCTTCGTATAACTCTAAGTTCATAGAAGATAAACAACAAATAAATGATTCGTCTTCGTTAGATGGTAACATAATTTCCGAACAAAGATTAGATGCATTAATACGCATTCCTAAATCTTTATAAACTTGCGGTTTATTTTTATTGACATTATCTGAAAAGAAAATATATGGTAAACCTTTTTCTTGACGAGATTCTAAAACTTTTGCCCAAACTTGACGTTTATCTGCATCACCATCAATCATTTCTTGCATCCAATAATCTGGCACACAAACGCCATAAAATAAATTTTGGATAGAACTACCGATTGATTTAATCTTTAAAAATTCTTCAATATCTGGATGATCGATGTCTAAATATGCCGCAAAAGCGCCACGACGAGTAGATCCTTGCGAAACAACATTCATCGCAGAATTAAATAATTCCATAAACGAAACCGCACCACTACTTTTACCATTATCCGTAATTGTTGCACCACGTTCGCGTAACTCACCAAAATAACCAGAAGTTCCACCTCCGATTTTAGTTTGCATAATTACTTCTCCTAATTTATGCGTAATTCCTTCGATACTATCCGGAATATGAACATTGAAACATGAAATTGGTAAACCTCTTTCTGTTCCCATATTTGACCAAATTGGCGAAGATAAACTCATCCAACCACGCTCAATCATTTCTTTAAATGATTCTTGCAATTCTGGTTTATACAGACGTTTTGCAGCCGCAGCTGTTATACGATCAATTGCTCCTTCTACTGTTTCTCCTTTCAACAAATAACCTCTGTTCAAAATTTGCTCTGATTCTGAATTTTTCCACCATAATTTAGGTGTTTCGCCGTCAAAAAATGTATTCTGAGTTTCTTCGTGTGAAATTGGATTATCCATAGTTTTAGAATTTTATTGATGTGATATTTTAATAATAGTTTTGTGTTTTTGATAAAAAATTTTATGCTTTAGAATAAATCGTCAGCCGAAATACTTTTATCATGTTTTGTGTAATCTACAGGACGTTTTGCAAAGAAATCATCTAAACTACTTGCAAAAACTTCTTCCTCAAACCAAGCCATTGGCTTAAATTGTTCTGGAGAAATATGAAATATTTTTTTGTATCCAATTTTAGAAATTGCTTCGTCAATACGGTATTTCATGTAGTTTAATAAATCTGCTTTAGAATAATACTCAAACTCTCCTTTCTCAAAAATCCAGTCCAACATATTTGCTTCTTGCGCTATGTATCCATTAACTGCATTCTCAACCCAATTTTGGTCTAATTCTACCGGTAAAAGGCCTTCTTCTTTTATTTTATTAATCAAGTAAATACCTGCATTTGCGTGTATTTGCTCGTCTGTAGATGTCCAAGCAATAATATTTGCCGTGTTTTTCATTAATCCATCAAAACGTGTAAACGCTAAGATATTCGCAAATTTTGAGAACAAAGAACTGTCTTCGATTACTAATGCAAAGAATAATAATTTTTCGACAATAGATTTATTTTCATCGCGCATAATTTCACTCACAAAAGTATTGTAGCTTTTGAAAATTGGATTATCTAACGCAACGCTAAATTCGTCCAAATAACCATTCACTTCTAATATTCTTGAGTAAGCTTCGCTGTGTCTAAACTCGCATTCT
Organism: Algoriella xinjiangensis; assembly: GCF_900115015.1. Classification (GTDB taxonomy): domain Bacteria; phylum Bacteroidota; class Bacteroidia; order Flavobacteriales; family Weeksellaceae; genus Empedobacter; species Empedobacter xinjiangensis. The sequence goes on from NZ_FOUZ01000008.1 coordinate 30,343, forward strand.
GCAAAAGTAACACCTAATCCGTTTAACTCTGGTTTTGGAAAATAGTGGTATAAATCTCCCCAAAATCCTTTTACAGTAACTTCAACTTGTGCAATTGATAAGATAGAACGTTTGTGTATTTCGCGTTTTACATCATCTAAATTCGCATGATAATCTTGGATATCCGAAGTAAAATCTACTTCGCCGTGTACCCAATATGCTTTCTGAATTGCTTCTGTAAATGTTAAAATTTCAGGATATTCAAAAGGTTTATAATTGACTCTTTTATCAAAAATTGACATAGTTATTCGGGCTTTTTAGATTAATAAATTTTAGTAAATGCGAATTAATGGTGCTTTTAAAATTAATTTAAGCAGTTGTAATTTTTTTAAATATTGAACCTCAATAGACTTACAATTTCGCTTTATTTACTCATCGGTTCTTTCAAAATTAATACAAGATTTTACAATTAAAAATTTATCAATCCTAAAAAAATAAAAGGTTATCAACAAGTTGTTAATTAATTGTTTTACAGTGATTTAATTTTAATTAATTTCTTGTTATAAGTTAAGTATAATTTTGAAACTTCAAAAAATAATTCAGATTATTTTTCTGTAAATAACAAAAAAATAGGCAAGTTTTATGTAAAACTTGCCTACCAATTCTTATAAAAATTTTTGATTATCTCGCTATATTAACAGCTCTCGTCTCACGAATTACTGTTACACGAACCTGACCTGGATAAGTCATTTCGTTTTGAATTTTATCAGAAATTAAGAAAGATAATTCAGCAGCTTTTGCATCGTCTACTTTATCACTTTCTACAATCACACGTAGCTCACGACCTGCCTGAATTGCGTATGCTTTTTCTACACCATCAAAATTAAGTGCTGTAGCTTCTAAATCTTTCAAACGTTGCATGTACGATTCTACAACTTGGCGTCTTGCACCTGGACGAGCTCCAGAAATTGCATCTGCAACTTGGATAATTGGAGATAATAAAGATGTCATCTCAATTTCATCATGGTGAGCTCCAATTGCATTAATTACATCTGGGTGTTCTCCGTATTTTTCTGCCCACTGCATTCCTAAAATTGCGTGAGGTAATTCTGATTCTTGTTCTGGTACTTTACCAATATCGTGTAATAAACCTGCACGTTTAGCTAATTTTGGGTTTAATCCTAATTCCGCTGCTAAAGTTCCTGCTAAGTTTGCAACTTCACGAGAGTGTTGTAATAAATTTTGACCATAAGAAGAACGATATTTCATGCGTCCTACAATTCTTACTAAGTCTTTGTGTAAACCATGAATTCCTAAATCAAGGATAGTTTTCTTACCAATCTCTATAATTTCGTCTTCAATTTGTTTTGTCGTTTTCGCAACAACTTCCTCAATACGAGCAGGATGTATACGGCCATCAGTTACCAAACGGTGTAATGATAAACGAGCAATTTCGCGTCTTACTGGATCAAAACAAGAAAGTATAATTGCTTCTGGCGTATCATCCACAATAACCTCAACACCTGTTGCAGCTTCTATTGCACGAATGTTACGACCTTCACGACCAATAATTCGACCTTTTATTTCATCCGACTCAATATTAAATACAGAAACTGCATTTTCTATCGCTTGTTCAGTTCCGATACGTTGTATAGACGAAATTACAATTTTACGTGCTTCATTTTTAGCATCTAACTCAGCTTCTTCCATAATTTCTTGGATATGAGCTTGAGCTTTTGTTTTTGCTTCGTCTTTTAAAACTTCAATCAATTCTGTACGTGCTTCTTCAGCAGAATAATTTGCAATTTTTTCAAGTATTTCTACTTGTTTTTTGTGCATTGTATCTACTTCTTTTTGCTTTGTATTAAGCTTTTCTGTACGAGATTGAATATTTCCTTTCTCAGATTTAATCTGATCTTTTTGTTTCTGAATTTCTGATAAGTCCGTTTTTATACGTTCTTCGCGTTCTTTTACTTTTAGTTCAGAGTCTGCTACTTTTCGTTCGCGTTGGTTTACGACTTCTTCGTGTTTAGATTTTAACTCTAAAAATTTTTCTTTCGCTTGAAATATTTTTTCTTTTTTAATGGTTTCACCATCTTTTTCAGCATCATTAATCAGTGTTTGAGCTTTGCGAGTTGCTTCATCAATTAGATCTTGGTTTTGTTTGTCTACCGACTTTTTTGATAAAAAATACCCAACTACAGCTCCTACGATTAATGTAACAATAGCAATAATTATTGTTGTCATTGTGTCCATAGATTATGTAATGTTTATATATAAAAAATCCTACACTAGTAAAGTATGTTTTGAGTTAACTCCTGAAAACAGGATTTGAGTTAGTCCGTCAGTCAAGTATCCGCTGTCAATAAATTGAACCCAAAGGTTGCGGCCCGCTTTTCGAACGGTGTTCACTCGGTAACAAAATTAAATGTTGAGTTAACCAAAATAGCTAGAACTAATGTAGGAATATTGTTAATTGTACAGTTTTGCAACTGTAAGAACTTCTCGTATTTATTTTGTGATTGATTGATCAATCAATTCCAATAATTTAGAAATGCGTTCTGTTGTCATTTCTTCATTATCTTTTACTTGCTTTTTCAATTTTGCTTCGCGTATAGCCAATTGTATGGTTACCATTGCAAGTGCGTCTTGTTTGTCAGATACAGCGTATTTTTGTTCAAATTGTTTCAAAATATGGTTAATTTCTTCTGCGCATGCAATCACCATTTCTTCTTCATCAGAATTTACCGTCATTGGATAATGACGTGAAGCAATTTTTATCTCAATTCGTTGAGTTGACATTCTTTTTTATTAATTATTAGTTTTAATTTGAGCGATGCAAGAATCCACTTCTTTTATCAATTTATTCATTCGTTGCTTCATCATTTGTTTATACTCCTGATTTCCGCTCATGGCATTTACGACTTTTAATCGCTTTACCTCTTCATTCAAATTTAAGTTATTCGCCTGCGAATCTCTCAATTTATTTTTTAACCTAGCGTTTTCTTCCTTCAGAGAATTCAATTCTTTTTGAAAAGATTCAAATTCTTTTTCCGAATTATTCGCCCGTTTCAATATATCGTTATTATTCTCTAACTGGCTTAAAACGCTTAAAACTTTGTCTTCAAGTTCTTTAAATTTCACCATTTTTTCCATCTCCAGAGAATTTCAATTATTCTAGCTTCTATTGCAAAAATAGTATTTTTTTACATGTAATCAATACAAAAACCTAAATTTTGTCAGTTTTTTCTTATTCTTTTGACAAATAGACTTTTAGTTAAGATTTCGTTTTAATTTCTCGGTTTTTAAAACGTCTCAACACATACTTTATCACAAAATACAAAAATAATACCGAAAGAATTGTTGGCAGAAATTTAAAAATAAGAATGATAAACGATTTAAAATAATAAACACCATCTTGCCAACTTTGTCTTAACTCATATACTAAATTGATTTCTCTATAAACCTTGATTTCTGATTGTGGTAAAATTGTCGATACAACATGTGGTTCTTCAGACAATTTATAATCAATTGTTGCATAATTAATTCCATCATTTATCAATGCTTTATTTACTTTATTCTCTATTTGTTTTGATATTTTTACGGATTGATTTTGTTCATTTTTAAGCTCATTTTCATACTTCTCAAATGTCATTTCTTCGTTATTAATTAAAATATGATCGATTATAATACCTTTTCCCAATGCAAATTTGACATGCTCGCGCAATTGATTGGCAGGAACTTTAAGCTCAATAAAATTTGTTTGCTGAATTTTCTCCATCTTTTTTATTTGCTCCGCAGAAATATCAACTTGATCCGAATCTAAAGTTTGATTATTTAATTCGCTATTCAATACAAAACCCTTCAAATCAATTGCATTTTGTTCTATTTCTTGTGCATTTTTCATCACATCAGCCACTTTCATTTCAATTAAAGCATTCGATTTAAAAACCTTTCCTTCCACTTTAGGATTCGCAGCATTAGAAATTTCTATATCTGTAGCCGCTTTATTTTCCATTTGGGCAGCACTTTCGTTTCCTTCGTATTTTTTACAACCAACTATTGATGCAATAATTAGAATTGAGAAGATTACTTTTTTCATTTTCTTTGTTTTTAAAGTTTGAGTTAAAATTAGTCGCTCAACTTTCAAAAGGTTTAGACAAACTCTTCACTTTTTCTTGTTATTTATTTTACAAATACAATCAATTTAAAATCAATTAATTAATTCTATTTTACAAAGAATTATACTGAAATTATTTTCAGATATTCAAAAGTTTAAGGAAGTTTGTAAAAGATTTATTTTATTTTTAGCTGAATTGTTAATTTATTTTAGAAAAAGAAGATGAAACTGATAAAACCAATTATCCTAAACCTATTATTAAGCACTGTTGTTTTTGGACAACGTGCTGAACAACCAAAACCTGAAACTTATCCAAAAAATGTTTTTCAAAATCCTTTAGAAATTGCTAATTATTTGGCAGGAAACTTTGGCGAATTACGCGCCAATCATTTTCATGCTGGTTTAGATATAAAAACACAACAACGTGAAGGTTTAAAAGTAAAAGCCGTTGGCGATGGCTACATTTCGCGCATTAATATTTCGCCAACTGGCTACGGAAATGCCTTATACATCGATCATCCGAATGGATACACGTCTGTTTATGCGCATTTGAGAGAATTTACGCCAGAATTGCAAGAATATGTGCGTAAACAACAATATGCAAATGAGACTTTTAAAATAGAATTGCATCCAAAACCAAATGAACTACCTATAAAATTGGGCGATTTGATTGCTCTTTCCGGAAATTCTGGCGGTTCAGGCGGGCCACATTTACATTTTGAAATTCGTGACACAAAATCGGAAGAACCAATCAATCCATTTTACTTCGGATTTGATTTACCTGATTCAAGAAAACCATCTATTTCTGGTTTATACGCATATCCAATTCTTGGAGATGTTAATCAAAAAACAAGTCGCGTAGTGGTTGCAAATGGAGGAATAATTTCTGCTTCTGGTAAAATTGGTTTTGGCGTAAAAGCTTATGACAAGCAAAATGGATCAGAAAACAACAATGGTATCCATCAAATTAATATTACTGTAAACGACGAACCAATTTATACATTTACGGCGAATCGTTTTTCTTTTGACGAAGCAAGAGCCATAAATAGTGTTTGCGATTATGGCGATATACAACGTAATAATAGTTGGGTTTATCAAGGTTTTGTGAAAGATGGAAATCCGCTTAGATTGTTCTCAAATTTAAAGAATAATGGAATTTTAGACGTTGTTGACGGCGAAACATATAAAGTAAAAATTGAAGTAAAAGATTATGCAGGAAATGCGTCTACTTCGCAATTTACAGTTAACGGAAAAGCTTTTGTTGATTCAGCTAAAATGCCCGAAATTAATCCGATTGCTTGGAATAAAGAAAATCATTTTAAAGCAGATGGAATCGAACTATTTTTTCCGAAAAGTATTTTTTATGAAGATTTTGATTTAGGTTATAAATTCTCAAATAATAAACATTGGGTTGGAGATGCAAATTTCCCCGTTCATCAAAATTATATCATCGCAATAGATCCAAAAGATATTCCGACAGCGCAGTTAGACAAAGCTGTGATTGTTAGAGAATATCAAAAAAGAGGCGTTTGGAAAAAAAGTTACGAAACAACAACATTGAAAAATGGGAAGCTTGTTGCGGATGTAAAAGATTTTGGTGTATTTTCTATCATGCTTGATAATACTAAACCAACAATTACTCCGTTAAACATCAAAGAAAATAGTCAGTTTTCGCAAGCAAATACAATTATTCGTTTTACGATAAATGACGAACATTCAGGAATTAAAGACTATAAAGCCTTTATAGATGGTAAATGGGTTTTAGCCGAATATGATCAAAAAATAAAACGATTAACAATTAATCTAACAAAAGAAAACATTTCGGTTGGCGACCATCAATTAGAACTAAACGTGAAAGATGAAAAAAACAACACAGCAACCTACTCTACGTCATTCAAAAAGATTTCTTAGCACAATAAGTTTATCTTTATTGGGCGGACTTTTATTTGCACAGACGGCACAAGTTACCGGAAAAGTTGTCGACGAAAATAGAATCCCGATCAGCGAAGCTGAAGTTATATTGAATGATAAATCTTATTATACGGATCAAAACGGAAATTTTAAAATAGAAATCCCGTCAAATCAATCTGTAACCATCACATTCAACACAAATGGTTATTCATCTTTTGCGCAAACTTTAAATTTAAAAGATAAAAATAAGAAAGAGATTTTTGTTCAATTGGTTCCAGATAAATCCAATGCAATTCAATTAGAAGAAACGACAATTACATTTCAATCCAATAAAAATAAACCTTTGCAAAGCACAACTTTAAGCGCTGCGCAAATGCAACAAGGACCAAGTTTAACGGGCGGAGTTGCAGATTTATTGAAAACATTGCCTTTCGTAAATTCGAATACCGAATTAAGTTCGCAATATATGGTTCGTGGTGGTAATTACGACGAAAATTTGATTTACGTAAATGGAATAGAAGTTTACAAACCACAATTAATTCGCTCGGGCGAACAAGAAGGTTTAGGTTTTGTAAATCCGGCTATGACAGAGTTTATTAATTTTTCTGCTGGTGGTTGGGAAGCAAAATATGGCGACAAAATGTCTTCTGTTTTAGATGTTACTTATAAACGTCCAAAGAAATTTGAAGGTCAATTAGAAGCAAGTTTAATGGGCGGAAGTTTAACACTTGGAGGCGCTTCTAAAAACAAAAAATTGTCGGCAATTGTTGGTGCACGTTATCAAAACAGAAATTTAGTTTTAAATACACTAAAAGGCGATACCAATTTCAATCCACAATATTACGATGTACAAACCAATATCAATTATAAAATAAATGATAAATGGAATGTTTCGTTTTTAGGAACAATGTCGCGTTCGCGCTACGAAATGGTTCCTTTTAAACGTGATACTTACATCAATGCAATTGATAATCCGTTGTTATTAACCGTTTTTTACAATGGTAAAGAAGATGATAAATTTGCTACAGAAACGGGAAGTTTATCGTTTACATTTCAACCAAATTCTAGTTTAGATTTAGGTTTAGATGTTTTTGCATATCATTCTAAAGAACGCGAATATTTTGACATTCAGGGTTCATATTTTATTTCAGAAGTTGACCAAGATGGTAATGCAACCTCAACAAACGATGTTGGTTCGCAAATAGACCATGCACGTAATAATTTTGACGCTTTGGTGGTTGGTGTACAACACAAAGGAAAATTCAAAATCAATACAAATAATAGTGTCGAATGGGGATTTAAATATCAACAAGAAGATATTCGCGATTTATTGGGCGAATGGCAAGCGATAGATTCGACTGGATATGTTATCAATCCAAATCCTTCGCAAGGTTTACATTTAAATTATTACGTTAATTCTAAAAATAATTTAAAGACAAATCGTGTTTCAGGTTACGCGCAATACACAAGCAAATTTATGTGGAATGATGCGAAAGTGATGTTTAACGCTGGTGTTCGCGCTGCTTATTGGGATTTTAATGACGAAACAACAATTTCGCCACGTGCGCAAATTGCGATAAAACCTGATTGGGAAAGTGATATGTTATTTCGTTTTTCGACAGGTTTATACTATCAACCGCCATTTTATCGTGAAATTCGTCGTTTAGATGGTTCGTTAAATGATCAAGTAAAATCGCAACAATCTATTCATTTCATTTTCGGAAATGATTATGAATTTAAATGGATGGATCGTCCGTTTAAATTAACAACTGAATTGTATTACAAAATCTTAAACGATTTAAACCCTTATTACGTAGATAATGTTCGTATTCGTTATACGGCTGACAATAATTCAAAAGGTTATGCTTACGGACTTGATATGCGTTTGTTTGGACAATTTGTTCCTGGAATAGATTCGTGGTTTTCGGCGTCTTATGCACGTGCATATCAAAATATTGATGACAAAGGAAATATTCCTTTACCAACTGACCCACGATTCAAAATCTCTGCATTTTTCCAAGATTATATGGAGTTTTTACCATCATTCAAGGTTAATGTTAACTTAATTTATGCATCTGGTTTACCAAACGGAGCGCCGCAATTTGCAGATCCTTACGCTTATCAAACAACTTTAACGGATTATAAACGTGTAGACATTGGTTTTGTAAAAGAATTGGTGAATCAGAAAGAATTAAAACCATCAAAAAGTTCATTCTTTAGTAATTTTAAAGAAGTTTCGATTGGTGTAGATGTTTTTAATGTTTTTGACATCAAAAATGAAATCAGTAATTCTTGGATTACAGATGTTAACACACGAAATGTGTACACAATGCCAAATTATTTGACAGGACGTTTTCTTAATGCGAAAGTCAATTTTAAATTTTAATCAAAAAAAATCATATAAATTTACCAAGCACTTCTTACGACAGAAGTGCTTCTTTTTTATTGTAAAATCTGACAAAACGACACTCAATGCGCATTGGCAAACTATTTGATTTATTCAAAACGAAAAAAAATAAGATTATGTCTGATCAAAATATAAATGAAGAATTAATGAATGAGCATCTTTCTGAAGATCAAGTTCAGGAAACAGAAAATCAAACAGAACAAAATGAGACTTCTGGTAAAACTGAATTAGAAATTGTAAAAGAGCAATTAGCAAAAGAGAAAGATCAGTATTTAAGATTATTTGCAGAGTTTGATAATTTCAAGAAAAGAACTTCTCGCGAAAGAATCGATTTTTTCAAAACAGCAAACAAAGAAGTTGTAACAGCTTTATTACCTGTTTTAGATGATTTTCAGCGTGCAATGGTTCAAATTGAAAAATCTGACGACAACGGTTTACAACAAGGTGTAGAATTAATCTACAATAAATTAAACGAAACTTTACGCACAAAAGGCTTAAATGTAATCGAAGTTAAAGCAGGTGATGATTTTAATACTGATTTACACGAAGCTATTACTCAAATTCCTGCTCCTACAGAGGATTTAAAAGGAAAAGTTGTAGATGTTGTAGAAACTGGTTATTTATTAAACGATGTTGTAATTCGCTACGCTAAAGTAGTGGTTGGAATGTAATTATATTAGAAATGTCGACAAAAAGAGATTACTACGAAATATTAGGTGTTGAAAAATCAGCAGCACCCGAACAAATAAAGAAAGCGTACCGTAAAAAAGCCATAAAATATCACCCTGACAAAAATCCAGGTGACAAAGAGGCAGAAGAAAAATTTAAAGATGCTGCAGAAGCATACGAAGTTTTAAGCGATGACAACAAACGTGCTCGTTATGACCAATATGGTCATGCAGGTATGAGTGGTGCTGGAGGCTTTGGCGGAGGTGCTGGAGGCGGAATGAATATGGAAGATATCTTCTCTCATTTCGGTGACATTTTTGGCGGAGGCGGATTTGGTGGTGGATTCGGAGGTCAATCTCGTGGTCCTCGCCGATTAAAAGGTTCTGATTTACGTATTCGCGTACGATTGAACTTAGAAGAAATGGTTAACGGTTGCGAGAAAAAAGTAAAAGTTAAACGTTTTAAACAAGCCGATGGCGTAACCTCTAAAACATGTCCTAGCTGTAATGGTTCTGGACAACAAGTTCGTGTTACAAACACATTTTTAGGGCAAATGCAAACGGCAACAACATGTTCTACTTGTCAAGGTATTGGACGTGTTGCAGATAAAATTCCTGCTGGCGCAAATAACCAAGGATTAATCAAAACTGAAGAAACAATTGAGATTAAAATTCCTGCTGGCGCAAGAGAAGGTATACAATTACAAGTTCGCGGAAAAGGTAATGACGCGCCTTTTGATGGTATTCCTGGCGACTTATTAGTTGTGATTGAAGAAGAAGAACACGAGTCTTTAAAACGTGATGGAAACAATTTACATTATGATTTATATGTTTCTGTTCCGGATGCAATCTTAGGATCATCAAAAGAAATTCCGACTGTTAACGGAAAAGTAAAAATTAAAGTTGACAAAGGAACTCAATCAGGAAAAGTATTGCGTTTAAAAGGTCAAGGTTTACCAGATTTAAATGGATACGGAAAAGGTGATTTATTTGTTCATGTTAACATTTGGACACCTACTCATTTATCAAAAGAACAAGAAAGTTTCTTTGAGAAAATGAGAGATGATGAACATTTTTCTCCTGAACCGTCTAAAAATGAAAAATCGTTTTTTGAACGTGTAAAAGATATGTTTCAGTAATTAATAAATCTGAAACTTTTATAAAGCATCCGGACATTGTTTGGGTGCTTTTTTTATTATATAGATAACGATTAAGTTCTTAATTCGACAAATTTGTATTTTTAAGTGTTAATTTTTAGTCATTTAATTTTAAAAAGAATAACTTTATTACAATTAAATTAAAACACTATACACATGAAGAAAAATTTTACTCTTATCTTCTCTGCGTTTTTGTTATCTATGACTGCTCAAGCGCAAAATGCGGAGCAATTAATAAATAATTATCAAGCACAGAGAACGGGTAATAATGTCGAGTACAAATTTGTACAAACGATTAATGATGAAAAAGACCAAACTCAACGAGTATTTACACAAAGAACTTTTCAAGGAATTCCTGTTTACAACAGCTACACGACTTATTTAGTTAAAAATAATCAAGTCGTTTCTTCTTTTGCATCAGAAAACTACAATTCTGATTTTAAAACTGCAAATGTTACACCTACGCTTAATCTTAATCAAGCACTTAATAATGTTGCACAATTAGAAGGTCTAAAACTTATTACAGATGAAGCTTCAAAAGATTATGGTGTGCATTTTTCTAAAGAAGAAACATCAGAATTAGTTTATTATATTAATGATAAACAAGAGCCTATTTTAAGTTATGCATTATCTTATCGTTTATTTAAAGAGAATCAAAATGATGTAATACACGTTATTGTTGATGCTAAAAACGGAACTATATTAGATAAACACAATACAACTTTAAGCTGTAGTTTTGATCACGGATCGTTTCATAACGAAAATTTAGCGACTTTTAATAAAGAAGATTGGAATTGGTTATACGATGATAATACTAACACAGCATCTCCACAATATAATGTTTACAAATTACCTTTAGAAGCGCCTAATCGTGGAGCAAGAACATTTGTAGATTTATCTGCATCTAATACAACTGCATCTCCAAACGGCTGGCACAATATAGCTGAAGAAACAGTGAAAACAAGAACAGAAGGTAACAATGTAAGAGCAGCTAGAGATCATAAATCAATTGGATATCAAACCTACAATTCAGGTGCAAATACAGTAACCCTTAGTAATGATGATTATGCTGATGGCGGAAGTACTTTAAATTTTGATTTCCCGGTAGACTTTAATTTAGATCCATATAAAAACTGGCAAGCATCTACTACAAACTTATTCTATATGAATAATATGATGCATGATATTCTTTATAATTATGGATTTACGGAAGTTAATGGAAATTTTCAAAAAGACAATTATGGTAAAGGTGCTACAGGAAACGACAATGTTGTAGCTTTAGCACAAACTGGTATGAGCATTGGTGTTATGAATAATGCAACTTTTGCAACACCAGCTGACGGAAGAGCTCCACGTATGGCGATGTACTTATGGAATCCACCAGCTACAGCAGACATAAAACCACTTACAATTAACTCTCCAGCAAATATTGCAGGAAAGTTAAACGTCTCAGAAGCTCCTTTTGGAGCAGATTTACCTATAACTGCACTAACAAAAGACTTAGCATTAGTACGTAAATCCGAAACTGATGGAACTGAATTTGATGGATGTGGTACAATTACAAACGCTGCAGAAATTACAGACAAAATAGCTGTTGTATACAAAGGTGGAAGTTGTGATTTTGTAGTAAAAGCAAAAGCTGCTCAAGACGCTGGTGCAAAAGCTGTAATTATTGTTAATAATGTAAGTGGAAGTTTAACTATTACAGGAAGTGATTCTACAATTACAATTCCTGTTGTTGGACTTCCTAGACTTGATGGTGAAAAAATAAAAAAAGAATTAATAAACGGAACAACTGTTAATGCATCTTTACAGCATAAAGATATTCCTTACAGTGATGGTAGTTTTGATAATGGTATTATTGCTCATGAATATGGACATGGTGTATCAAACAGATTAACTGGCCCTATAACAAATGCTAACTGCCTAAGTAACCTTGAACAAATGGGCGAAGGTTGGTCAGATTTCTTTGCGTTAATGTTAACGCAATTACCAGGAGATACAAGTACAACAAAAAGAGGTATTGGTACATTTGCAACAAATCAAGCTGTTGACGGAGCAGGAATTCGTCCAACTGTATATTCTACAGATATGACAGTTAACCCAGCAAAATATAGCTTCTTAAAAACTTATGGAAATTCAGACTCACCTCATAACACAGGATACGTTTGGGCTTCTATGGTTTGGGATTTAAACTGGAAAATGATTGACAAATATGGTTTCTCTCCAGATTTATACAATGGTAAAGCGGGTAACAACATGGCTTTACAATTAGTAATGACTGGACTTAAATTACAACCTTGTTCTCCTGGATTTGTAGATGGTCGTGATGCAATTATCAAAGCAGATGAACAACTAAACGAAGGTGCTAATAAATGTGATATTTGGACAGTTTTTGCTCGTAGAGGTTTAGGCTATAGTGCTCTTCAAGGAAGCACAAACAGTAGAACTGATGGTACTGAAGCTTTTGATATGCCTCCAGTTGAGGTTTCAAACTGTGAGTTATCTACAAGCGAATTAAAAGATTCGACTTTCCAAATCTTTCCAAATCCAACAAAAGATGTGGTTTATATTGTCGACAAAACAATCAAAAACGATATCAAAGTAGATATTATTGATATGGTTGGAAAAGTAGTTTCTACACAAACTGTTAAGTTTGATGGACAAAAAGGTAGTTTAACAACTAACAATTTACCTAAAGGTATTTATATCTTAAAATTCAAAACGGATAATGGTACAATTACTAAAAAATTAATTAAAAACTAATATTTAATTAAGTTTTAATATACAACAAGAAAGCTCATCATTTGATGGGCTTTTTTTATTGATTTTATCTCCAACAAAATCAGTTTATCTTCAATCGAAAACAATTATCTTTGCCGCAATTATTTCGAGAAAAAATTTATGATTACAGTTAATGATATTGCCGTTCAGTTTGGTGCAACAAAATTATTTAGTGGGGTTAGTTTCGTGATAAACGAGAATGACAAAATTGCCTTAATGGGTAAAAATGGAGCAGGAAAATCAACACTTCTAAAAATTGTTACAGGACTCAACAAACCTTCCTCAGGAAGTATTTCTGCGCCAAAAGAAGCCGTTATTGCTTATTTACCACAACATTTGTTAACCGAAGATAATTGTACGGTTCGCGAAGAAGCTTCGAAAGCATTTAACGAGTATTTTTCAATGAAAAATGAAATAGACGAACTTAATGAGCAATTAACTGTACGAACAGATTACGAAAGTGATGATTACATGAAATTAATCGAGCGTGTTTCTGAAGTAAGTGAAAAATTTTATTTGATTGAAGAAGTAAATTACGAAGCCGAAGTAGAAAAAGTATTGAAAGGAATGGGTTTTTCTCAAGAAGATTTAGATCGTTCAACGTCCGAATTTTCGGGTGGTTGGCGAATGAGAATCGAATTAGGAAAAATATTACTTCGTAAACCTGATTTAATTTTATTAGATGAGCCAACAAATCACTTGGACATTGATTCGATACAATGGTTAGAGGATTTCTTAAAAAATCAAGCCAAAGCTGTGATGGTTATTTCGCACGATCGCGCGTTTGTCGACAACATTACCAATCGCACAATAGAGGTTACGATGGGACGTATTTATGATTACAAAGCAAAATATTCGGACTATTTAGTACTTCGTCAAGATCGTAGAATTCACCAACAAAAAGCGTATGATGAGCAACAAAAATTTATTGCCGATAATAAAACATTTATAGAACGTTTTCGTGGAACTTTTTCTAAAACGGAACAAGTGCAATCACGAGTTCGAATGCTCGAAAAATTAGATATCATAGAAGTTGATGAGGTTGATTCTTCTGCCTTAAAATTAAAATTTCCACCAGCTACTCGTTCTGGTCAATATCCCGTTGTAGTAGAAGGTTTGACAAAAAAATACGGCGATTATGTTGTATTTGATCAAGCTGATATGGTGATAGAACGTGGACAAAAAGTAGCTTTGGTTGGTAAAAATGGAGAAGGAAAATCGACCATGATTAAAGCAATTATGAATGAAATTGATTTTGAAGGTAAATTAGAAATCGGTCATAATGCTCAAATTGGGTATTTTGCTCAAAATCAAGCTTCTTTATTAGATGAAAATTTAACTATTTTCGAAACTGTTGATCGTATTGCAGAAGGCGATATTCGTACTCAAATCAAAAGTATTTTAGGCGCTTTTATGTTCAAAGGCGATGATATTGATAAAAAAGTAAAAGTACTTTCTGGTGGAGAAAAAACGCGTTTGGCAATGGTAAAATTATTGTTAGAACCTTTTAATGTGTTGATTTTAGATGAGCCAACAAATCACTTGGACATGAAAACGAAAGACATTATAAAAGATGCTTTAAAGGAGTTTGAAGGAACTGTAATTTTAGTTTCTCACGACCGTGATTTCTTAGATGGTTTAGCCGAAAAGGTGTTCGAATTTGGAAATAAACGCGTGAAAGAGCATTTTGAAGATATAAAAGGTTTTCTTGCTTTGAAGAAAATGGAAAATTTAAAAGAAATAGAAAAATAGATAAAAAAATCCACTCGTTTGAGTGGATTTTTTGTTTCTTATTTCTTTACAAATTTTGTTAAAATGACAATTAATTGACCATCAACTTTCCCTTCAATTTGCTCTGTATTATCGTGTACCAAACGAATGTTACGAACAGCAGTTCCTATTTTCGCATTAATAGTAGAACCTTTTACATCCAAATCTTTGATTAACGTAACTGTATCTCCGCTCACCAAAACATTTCCGTTGCTGTCTTTGTGCAAATCAACACTTCCATCACCTTCGTGATCACCAGAAGCTTTTGCCCATTCTAAATTATCATCATCCAAATACATCATATCCAAAGCATCGGCAGCCCAAGATTCGTTTCTGAAACGATTTAACATTCGCCAAGAAAGCACTTGTATTGCAGGAACTTCGCTCCACATAGAAGTTAATAAAAATGATTCCCAATAATTTGCATCTAATTCTTCTTTTTTCTCAATTTGATTGATACATTTTTTTGTAATGTACACATTTCGATCAGGATTACTACTTGCATCAGGATTAACTTCGTAAATCGCTAAATCTTCTGTTACGCCAGAAAGTTCACATTGATTTCCGCTTCTTTCTTGTAAAAATGTTTCTAATTTCATGTATTGAATTTATTATCTTTTTGCAAAGATAACTTTTATTTAGAATTAGAAGTTTTATGGTATTTGTATAAAGTTTTATTTAAATTCGTTTAGAATAAAAAATCAACCTATGTTAGTAAAAAAGAACTCAGGAGAATTAATTCCATATAATCCAAATGCATTAAAACGATCTTTAACAAAATCTGGCGCTAAAAAAGAGGAAGTAGAAGATGTTTTTGAGAAAATATCAAAAGATTTATACGAAGGTATTACAACACGAGAATTATACCGCACAGCTTTTCAGTATCTCAAAGATTACAGAAGTTCGTATGCTGCGCGTTACAGTTTAAAGCGTGCTTTGAGAGATTTAGGACCAGAAGGTTATTATTTCGAAATGTGGTTTGCGCGCGTTATGCAAGCTGCGGGTTACGAAACAATTCATTCAGAAACTGTACAAGGAAATGCTGTAACACACGAAATTGATGTGGTTGCAGCAAAAGAAAATCAATTAATTTTTTGCGAATGTAAATTCAGAAATGATGAAGAAGCAAAAATTAGTGTTACAACACCTATGTATTTTTTATCGCGAATGAAAGATGTTGAGCAACATACTTATCATTTTTTTGGACGAGATATGAAACCTTCAAAAGGATATTTGGTAACCAATGCTTATTTAACAACAGATAGTATTGAGTTCGCAAATTATTATGGAATTGGACTTATTTCGTGGGATTATCCAGAAAATAAAAGTATAAAATATTTGGTTGATAATGCAGGTTTGTATCCTGTTACATGTTTAACGACTTTGACCGATGAACAAGAAAAAATACTTTTATCTAAGGATTGTATTTTAGTAAAAGATTTGGTTCAAAATCAAAAAATATTAGACAGTTTAAATCTTTCAAAAGAAATTATGGACGCTGTTTTAGAAGAAGCAAATGATTTATTAGCCATAGAAAATTTTTCGTGCGAAATCGAATAAAATCAAATAAAAAAAGAAGCTCAATTGAGCTTCTTTTTGATTTTATAATTCCTTAAACATATCAAAACTTTCTTTGTGATCGCACCAAAATTCATCCAAATTTATCATGCGTTGTTTTAGAAAAGAAATCAACTCAGGCCAATCACTTTCTCTAAAAATACTCACATTTTCTAAACGCGTTTTGATGGTTGCAATTTGCTTGCCTTGTTCATCATAATCGTCTTTTGTCCACACCCAATCTTCGCCCAAATAACCTTTCAGTACATTGTCATACATTTCAAACTGCTCATAAATTAATTCTTGAACAGACGGATCTGGATGAGCAATTTCTATAGAAACTTCAGCAAATTTGCGTTCAATATCAGTACGAAAAAATATTCCCTTTACGTCTGTTTTATAATTCACCCAATTTGTACGGTTTCCTTCGGCATTCATTTGCAATTTCATGTACGTTCCGTACGAAATCCAAAATTCTTTTTTTATGCGATAAGCTTCTTCTTTCGAAAACAAAATGATATTTTTTTTTTACAAAAATCGGGTTTAATTCGCGAAATGCAAAATTTAGGTTAAAATAGCTTGGTTTGATTCTTGTTCTGTAAATTTGATAAATTTTAATCTTAATAATAATTGAATGAAAATAATCTCTTTTTTAAGCTGTATTCTGCTTTTATCTTTTTCTAATTTAAAAGCACAAGATTTAGCGATAGAAACGGTGAAATACGAAGCTTTGCACGATAAAATTGCAAGTTATAAAGACCAAGTTGTTGTGGTTAATTTCTGGGCAACTTGGTGCGCACCTTGTGTAGAAGAAATTCCGGCTTTTATGGAAATCAATGAAAAATATAAAAATAATCCAAACTTTAAAATGTTATTGGTTTCATTAGATCGTCCAAAAGTTATCAATAAAGTCAATCAATTTATCAAAGATAATCATGTAACAACAGAAGTTCTTTTGTTGGATGATACAAAACGTATGAACGAATGGATTCCGTCTTTTGATGCGTCTTGGGGAGGAAATATACCTGTAACTGTTATTTACAACAAAGGCGAAAAAGTTGCTTTTCACGGACAAGCAATGACAAAATTTGAGCTTGAAGATGAAATTTTAGAGTATTTAAAATAATCGCATAAAATCTATTTTATCATTAATTATGATAATTTAAGGTATCATTTAACTAAAAAAACTCTTGAATTTGTTTTCAAGAGTTTTTTTGTTTTTGTAAGTTTATATCAACGTAAAACTACAATAATGAGTAAAAAACATATTCGTAAAGAAGTAATTGATTATTTGATTCAATTAAAGAGAAAAGAAATAGAAGCCTTAAAAGAATCGTATAAAATTTACGCAGAAGGTGCAGATTTAGACGAAGAATCTACATTAGAATTAGATGATTTTTCGCAACAAAATCAATCTACAGATGCCGCTCGTAATTTATTGGTCAGAATAAATCAAGCAACAAATGATTTAAATGAATTTGTAACTGTTCGTCCAGAATTGGTTGACGAAATTACAGAAGGTAATGTTGTTTTTACAAATAAATTAAACTTTGTAATTGGTTTATCTTTTAAAGATTTTGAATGGGAAAATAAAAAATTTGTTGGAATAAGCACTGAAGCACCAATTTTTGGAGCACTTGTAGGCAAACGAGAAGGTGACAAAGTTGAGTTTAATGGAATTGAATATACAATTGAAGAAATTTTATAATTATGCCTAAAATTCATACAATAGATTTAAATTTTCAGCACGAAAATGAAGCTATCGCAACTTATTTAATCGAAACAGAACAAGGTCCGATTTTAGTTGATCCAGGACCATATTCTACTTTCGAAAATTTAAAAGCAGGTATCGAAGCTTTGGGTTGGCGTGTTATTGATATCGAAAATATATTAATTACACACATTCATTTTGATCATGCTGGTGCTGCGTGGAAGTTTACAGAACATGGTGCAACCGTTTTTGTAAATCCGATTGGTTTGCCGCATCTTAAAAATCCAGAAAAATTATGGGAATCTGCCAAAATGATTTATGGTGACAACATGGATAGTTTATGGGGCGAAATGAAACCTATTGACGAAGAATTTTTGGTTGGTTTATCAGATGGACAAAGTGTAGAGTTTGGAGATGCTGTTTTCGAAACTATTTACACGCCAGGACACGCTGTACATCATAATGCGTATATGTTAGACGATGTTATTTTTACAGGTGATGTTGCAGGTGTAAAGATAGAAAATGGACCAGTTGTACCGCCATGTCCGCCGCCAGATATTAATATTGAGTTGTGGAAACAATCTATTGCAAAGTTGAGAAAATTAAATGCAAAAGGTATTTATCCGACGCATTATGGTTATCACGAAAATGTAGATGAGCATTTTAACCAATTAGAAATTGTTTTAGATGCTTGGTCAAATTACATGAAACCGATGTATGATGACAATTTATCGGCAGAAGAAATTACGCCCGTTTTTGTAGATTATGTGACAACAAAATACAAAGAATTGGGATTGAATGAAGAGCAAATTCAGGTTTATGAATATGCAAATCCTACGTGGATGTCTGTAAATGGACTTTTACGTTATTGGAAATTGAAAGAACAAGGAAGAATATAAATTGTAAAAAAGCTGTCAAAATTTTGACAGCTTTTTTTATTCAATCTCTAAATCGTATTGATGAATGGTGATATCTCCAGTTGATGTCAAAACTTCTGTTCCAAATTCAAATGATGATAAATAGATATTTTGTCCAATAAAATTTCTTTTTTTCAATTCATCAATCAATTCCAAAACATTTACTTTTCCAGTTGTACGTTTCTCTTTTCGTACAAACGCAATATAATCCCAGCTTGTATTTAATTCTTTTTTAACCAAATGACCTTTGTAAAGATCATATTGTCCAAAAGAAGTTAAAACGCTTCCTACTTTTTTACCAAAAGGTTTAAATTTATTGTAATCTTCCCAAATCATCACTTCAATTCCAATTGTCTGCAACGTTACTTTTGGTGAATGATGCAACCAAAAATCGAATGCTAAATTGTATTTTTTATCATTTACATTTAAAGTCGTTTTATAGGTAACATCAAAGGTTTTTATTGAATTGATATTCTTAAAATAATTATCCGTTTTTACATCTGTCAAATTTTGCCAAGCACTTTCACCGTAAAATATTTCGGGATAACCAAGTACACCGTACGATTTTCCTGGCGTAGACCATTTCCAACCAGCAACGGTATTTTGAGTAAAAATAGTTTGCGAATAAATTCCTTTTTTAGCTTTATGTTCGCCCCATTTGTTATTATTTATGACATATTTCTGCCAATTTAATGTTGCGCCATTTTCAGTTTTTTCTTGGTAATTATTTTGCGCGAAACTAAAATTTGCAATAATTAGTAAAAGGAATGATAAAATTGTTTTCATAATGAATTGAAATAAAAAAGGATGCAAACGCATCCTTGTAAAAATAACTAAAAAATTATGAATTATAGTTTGATTAAATTTTCTTTTGCACGTTGAAAATCAACCAATAAATCATCAAAAACTTCTGCAACAGTTGGTATAGAATCAATTAACGACGAAACTTGTCCTATTTCTAATTCTCCATTTACCAAATCGCCTTCAAACATTCCTTTTTTAGAACGTCCTCTACCCAAAAGTTCTTTTAATTCTTCTGCCGTTGTTCCTTTTGTATATTTTTCTTGAACTTGATTATAAAATTCATTTTTAATTAATCTGACAGGTGCTAATTCTTTTAAAGTCAATTGCGTATCGCCTTCTTGTGCATTTACAATAACATCTTTAAATGCTTGATTTGCTGATGATTCTTGCGTCGCTGCAAATCGAGAACCTATTTGTACGCCATCTGCACCAAGTGCCATTGCTGCCAAAATTTGGGCACCAGTTCCAATTCCGCCCGCAGCAATTAATGGTATGTCAATATGTTTTCTGACATTCGGAACAAGACATAAAGTCGTCGTTTCCTCTCTGCCATTATGTCCACCTGCCTCAAAACCTTCTGCCACGACAGCGTCAACTCCCGCATCTTGCGATTTTAACGCAAATTTTGCACTACTCACAACATGGGCAACAGTTATTCCTTCTTTTTTTAAAATTTCTGTCCAAGTTTTTGGATTACCTGCCGAAGTAAAAACTGTTTTAACTCCTTCTTCAATAATGATTTGCATAATCTCTTCAATATTTGGGTATAACATGGGTACATTTACACCAAAAGGATGATTTGTAGCAGCTTTACACTTCTGGATATGCTCTCTCAAAACATCAGGATACATGCTTCCAGCCCCGATTAAACCTAGTCCTCCAGCATTACTAACTGCTGATGCTAATCGCCATCCGCTGTTCCAAATCATACCACCTTGAATAATTGGGTATTTTATTGCAAATAATTTTGTTATATTCGTGTCCATTTTTCTATATTTAGAAATAAAAAGTAAATAATTAGATAAAAGTAAATAATTTAATTTTAACATAAATACTGACAGTTTGACTTTGGCAAATTATTTGATTTGCAAAATCGAAATTTAGATAATAATTAGAGTTTAATTGTCTCTACTAATAATAAAAAATATAAAGCTATGTATTGGACTTTAGAATTGGCATCTTATTTAAGTGATGCTCCTTGGCCAGCAACAAAAGATGAATTAATTGATTATGCAATTCGTACTGGTGCACCATTAGAGGTGGTAGAAAATTTACAATCTATAGAGGACGAAGGAGATTCTTACGAAAGTATTGAAGAAATTTGGGCTGACTATCCAACGGATGATGATTTCCTTTGGAACGAGGACGAATATTAAATTTTAAAAAGCCCAAATTGGGGCTTTTTTCAATTCTATAACCTATAAATAACATAGTTAACGTATATTTGTGTCTACTTAGCACCTAAATATATGGTTGCTAATTTGGACGAAGAACGACAGAACAATATGAACATTTTAAATAAAATTTTACAAGGATTCTTAGGTGATAAGAATGCGAAAGATGTAAAAGAATTACAAAAATATGTTGACTTAGCAAATGAAGCTGGTCAAACTCTTTCTTCATTATCAATTGATGAATTAAGAGCTAAAACTTTTGAATTTAAAGCAAAAATTGCTGACGCAACAAAAGATTTTAAAATTCAGATCGATGACTTGAAAAAACAAGTTGAAGAAACTGAAGACTTTACTGCAAAAGAAGATTTATATGCACAAATTGATAAAATCAATAAACAAGCATATGATGTAGAGGAAAAGATTTTATTAGAAATTTTACCAGAAGCTTTTGCTGTAATGCGCGAAACAGGTAAACGTTTTACAGAAAATGAAACTTTAGAAGTTCAGGCTTCTGAGTTTGATAAAGTTTTAGTAAACCGTGGACATGATTTTGTTTCATTAAAAGATGACACAACTGCAATTTGGCAAAACTCTTGGGATGCCGCTGGTCGTCAAGTAACTTGGGATATGTCTCATTACGACGTACAGTTTATTGGTGGTTCTGCGCTTCACTTAGGACGTATTGCAGAGATGCAAACCGGTGAGGGTAAAACATTAGTTGCAACATTACCAATGTATTTAAATGCATTAACAGGTCGTGGTGTGCATTTAGTAACGGTGAATGATTATTTGGCAAAACGTGATATGGCGTGGATGCGTCCTATTTTCTCGTTTCACGGACTATCTGTAGATTGTATTGATAATCATCAACCAAACTCGCCAGGACGTCGCGAAGCATATGCATGTGACATTGTTTACGGTACAAATAACGAATTTGGTTTCGATTATTTACGTGACAATATGGCAAATACACCTGATGCTTTAGTACAACGCGAATTAAATTATGCAATTGTCGATGAGGTCGATTCTGTATTAATTGATGATGCACGTACACCTTTGATTATTTCTGGTCCAGTTCCGCAAGGAGATCGTCATGAATTTGATGTTTTAAAACCAAAAATTGATCGTTTATATAACATGCAACGCGAGTTGTTAGGAAAAACATTAAACGAAGCAAAAACATTATTTAAACAAGGTGACACAAAAGAAGGAGGTTTCAAATTATACCAAGTTTTCCGTGGATTACCAAAATACAAACCATTAATTAAGTTTTTATCGCAAGATGGTATTCGTGCACAGTTACAAAAAACAGAAGCACATTTCATTCAAGATAATAACCGTGAAATGCCTAAAGTGGACGAACACTTATATTTCACAATTGATGAAAAACAAAATCAATCAGATTTAACAGATAAAGGAATTGAGTATTTGTCTAAAGGAATGGAAGACGATGATTTCTTCGTTTTACCAGATGTTTCGACAAATATTGGTGCAATTGAAAATTCTGGAAAAAGCCCCGAAGAAATTCTTCAAATGAAAGAAGAGTTTTTCCGCGAATTCTCTATCAAATCTGAGCGTATCCATACATTAAACCAATTATTAAAAGCCTATACATTATTTGAAAACGATAATGAATATGTTGTTGTAGATGGTGAAGTAAAAATTGTAGATGAATCTACAGGTCGTATTATGGATGGTCGTCGTTATTCTGACGGTTTACACCAAGCGATTGAAGCGAAAGAAAATGTAAAAATTGAAGCAGCAACACAAACGTTTGCAACAGTTACTTTACAAAATTACTTCCGTATGTACAACAAGTTATGTGGTATGACTGGTACAGCGGAAACGGAAGCTGGTGAGTTTTGGGAAATCTATAAATTAGATGTAGTTTCTATTCCTACAAACCGTCCAATTTTACGTAATGATAAAAACGACGTTGTTTTTAAAACAAATCGTGAAAAATATAAAGCAGTAATCGAAGAGATTACAAAATTATCGCAAGAAGAAAAACGTCCTGTTTTAGTTGGTACAACTAATGTTGAGGTTTCAGAATTATTGTCAAAAGCATTAAATTTACGTGGTATTAAACACAACGTATTAAATGCAAAATTGCATAAAAAAGAAGCTGATATTGTAACAGAAGCTGGTAAACCAGGAGCTGTAACAATTGCAACAAACATGGCTGGTCGTGGTACCGATATCAAATTAACAAAAGAAGTTAAAGAATACGGTGGATTAGCAATTATTGGTACAGAACGTCATGATTCTCGTCGTGTAGACCGTCAGTTACGTGGTCGTGCAGGTCGTCAAGGTGATCCAGGTTCGTCTCAATTCTTTGTGTCATTAGAAGATAGCTTAATGCGTTTATTTGGTTCAGAAAGAATCGCTAAATTAATGGACCGTATGGGACATAAAGATGGTGATATGATTGAACATTCTATGATTACAAAATCTATTGAACGTGCGCAGAAAAAAGTTGAAGAAAACAACTTTGGTATTCGTAAACGTTTGTTAGAGTATGATGATGTAATGAACAAACAACGTGAAGTAATTTACAAACGTCGTCACAATGCATTATTCGGAGAAAGATTAGAAGTAGATATCGCAAACATGATTTTTGATGTTTCTGCATCTATCGTACAATCAAACAAAGATTTTGAAGATTTTGGTCAATATGAATTAGATTTAATCAAGTATTTTACAATGGGTACGCCTGTTACAGAAGACGAATTTAGATCTAAATCAATCAAAGATTTAACAAATATTACGTACGAAGCTGCAGTTGCAGATTACAAAGTTCGTATGAAATATGTTGCAGAAACTGCTTTCCCTGTTATTTCGGGCGTTTTCGAAAATCAAGGACATATGTTTTCTCGTATTCAAGTTCCGTTTACAGATGGAATTCGCGAAATGACTGTTGTTTGTGATTTAAAAGAAGCATACGAATCTCATGCAAAAACATTAATCAAAGATTTTGAAAAATCGGTTGTATTAAGTTTAATTGATGATAACTGGAAAGAGCATTTACGTGATGTTGATGATTTACGTAAAACGTCTCAAAATGCGGTTTACGAGCAAAAAGATCCATTGGTTGTTTACAAACAAGAGTCTTTCCATATTTTCCAAAGAATGTTGGATACGGTAAACAAAGAAATTATTTCTTTCTTGTTCAAAGGTGAATTACCAAATGCACAAAAACCAGAATCTGTAGAAGAAACTGAAACAGTAAACTAATACAAGGTTTTTATATAACAAAAAACCCTTTCTAAAAATTTAGAAAGGGTTTTTTGTTATATTTATATTAGTGAAATATTGTAAGTGCAAATGAATGGGATATTTTTCCTTATGAAAAATTTTGTTGGTAGAAATACTGTTCCAGATGTGTTGTTATTTTAATAATTAAATTATGCAAATAAAAATCAGAATGGTGTGATAAAAAATATAAGGGGAGGTGTCGTTGCCGCAGAAGTTACTGGAGCGGTTATAAATAAAGTTGGTGGAGATGGTATTGATGAAAAAATTAACAAATATAGGATTAGCAGTTATGTTTTTTGTGAGTTTATTTAGCTGTAATAGTTATACAAAAAAAGATGCAAAGAAATATTTACCAGGTAAATATTCTTATGAATTTCCATCAGGAGAAACTTCTATACTAATAATAAATCCAGATTTCACATTTAATAATAAAATTTATTCTAGTAATAAAAAAGATTTGTTATACGAAGCTAACGGTAGTATGGAAGTAAATGGAAGAAAAATTGAATTTCATGATTTCTTGCTTTTTTTTGATCATGATGAAACAGACATGATATTCTCAAAACCAGAAGGCATAGGTGGTGTTTCGAGTGTTTATTGGCAAAAGCCAGACAAAAATCAGGATATTGTAACAATTGATTATAACACATATAATTACATATTTAAAAAAGTAGAATAAGAGGTACTGTTCCAAATGTGTTATTATCACACAACGTATAATTCACAATAAAATAAAAGACAAACCAACGTTTGCCTTTTGTTATTTTAACGATTAAATTATGCAAATAAAAATCCGATTTGGTGTAATGGAAAACCTCATTAAATATCAATAATAATTTATGAAAGAATTTATCAGTAGAAAATATAATAATTTTTATAATGCATTAATAATGTTAGTATTAACAATATTTGTTCTTTCTGCATTACTCTTAATTATTACATATTAAGATGATATAATAACTCAAAATAAGTATGATGTTTTATTATTTTTAGTTTTTTTTGTTCAAATTTTATTAGTCTTTATTAGACTTAATTATTATATAAATGAAATTATTATTGATTACGAAAATGAATCTATTATAGTAAAAAAATATTTTCAAAAAAAAAAAAATAAAAATCAATGAAATAGATATGGTTGATAGATATATTTTACCGTATTTAAATTATCCCAAAATAAATAATAAAAATTATTTGTTTATCTCTCGTTCAATAGATCCATTTGGAGATAATTTTACTTTTGATTCAGAAAGAGATTTAGAGAATATCAAAGAAACTCTTAATGAATTTAATAAAAAGTAATGTTTCAACTCAAAATAAAAATGTATATACTACTCAAAATTTTTGGGGAGCAATTGGACCAGGAATAAAGATTGGAGCAATTTTTAGTAATGGAAAAACGTGGTTAATAAAATGAAAAAAATAAATATATTACTGACATTCATTATTGTTTTACCTTTTATCATATTAACTATAATAGTTTTATATGTCAATCTTAATTCTAAAAATCCTAGAGATATTTTCTTAGATAATCAATCGAATAAATATTTTGAAGGAAAAATAATATTAATAAAAAACAATGAAAATAATCATAATGCTTTGACTATGTATTCAAATGATAAAAATATAATTCTTCCATATTCATGGGATTCTAAAGTTAAAATTAATGACTCCATATCCAAACAAAAAGGCGATTTGTTTTTGAAAATATATAGAAATGGAGAATTGTTAGACTCTTTAAATTATAATGATATTAAATGGAGGTAGGCTGTAGTGTTCCAGATGTGTTGGGAAAACAAACCCAACATTCGCAATTCGCAATAAAATATTCGCAATAAAATAAAAGACAAACCAACGTTTGCCTTTTGCTATTTTAACGATTAAATTTATGTCTAAAACTTCAATTTTTTTTTAAAATGAGACATGTATATTTACTTCTAATAATCCTTTTTTGTGGTTGTAATCAAAATAAAGATAATAACACACATAAATCATTTCAAAAAAAAGTATATTCTATAATTGATTCTCTTAATCAAAATTTAATGAAAGATTCTAATTTATATACTATTACTCATGAAAAAAAAGCTAAATGCAATTACTTTAAAATATCTACAGCTCAATATTTTAATTTAGATTCTGTAAGCTCTTATGAGCAATACAATGATAATATAATAATATTTTACTCAATAGATTTTTATAATAAACAAGTGGTTAAACAAGATGTTATTAATAAGAATGTTTTAAATAAATTCATTTATAAAAAAGATTCCATTTTATTTTTTCATCCAAGTTATATAATTATTAAACAAACAAATAAAGCCTTCTTTGAACAAGTTTCATTAGATGAACAAATAAAATTAAATTTATTTAATTTTAGTGATATAACAATTAATCAAAATGAATATATACCTCCTAATTAAGGTGATATTTCAGATGGATGATGGGTACTGTTCCAAATGTATTGTTTTTATACAATATATAGTTCACAATAATACAAAAGGCAAACGTTTGTTTGGCTTTTGTTATTTTATAAATTTAGAAATGTTTTTTTAGTATTTTTACATCACCATACAGAACTTGTTTCTGTATAACATTATAAAATTTAAAACAAATGAAATTTGCATATTTACACGGTTATCAAGGATTTGTGACAGACGAAAAAAGAGTGTATTTAAATGAATTAGGCGACTGTTATTCGCCAACAATTGATTACGATAATGCACCAACTTTAATACAAGATTTAGTCGCGCAATTTACAAAAGAACCTATAGAATTTATTGCTGGAACAAGTTTAGGCGGAATGATAAGTTATTATTTAGGCTTAATTTTAAATGTTCCTGTTTTGATGTTCAATCCTGCTGTAATAGCCATAGAACGATTGAAACCTTTTTTGTCGGATGAATTATTAAACGCAGTTCCACAAAAACAAAACATGGTTTTTACAGGTTTAAAAGATGATGTAGTGGAGCCAAAATTTCAGATAGAATTTGTAGAAAATCTAAAACAAAAAAATGCGAATATCACGCAGTTTTTTGATGAAGAAATGACACATTTAGTAACTTTAGAAGAATTTGAAAAAGGTTTTACAACCTTTATAGAAAATAAATAATTACATAAAAAAGTCTTCCAAATTCGGAAGACTTTTTTGTTTTTATATAAATCAGAAAATTATAATCCCAACATTTGCGGACCTTGTTCAAAAACAACATCTACCGGAATATTTTTCGTTTTTAGTAATTCTAAATCATTTTGTAAATCAGGATGAATAACACCTTTTTCTGCATATAATTTTTTAACACCATCATAATCTCCATTTCCTTGAAGCGTTAAAATCAATTCAGATAAACCATTCATTGCTTGCTCCATTTTTACCGCATTTACTTTGTAGCGACCATTTGCAGTTTTCTCAAATGCGCCTTTTTCTGCAAAATAATTAAACGCAATCATGTTCGCTTGTCCGTGAGCAGAACTCGCTCCAAAACGAACCGAACGTAAAATTCCTGCCAAAAATGTTACAAAATAATCTTGTTGATTTCCAGTTAATTCACCTTTTTTCAATAATTGATTCACCATATATAAACCAAGAATATCGGCTTTTCCTTCTTCTAACGCAGAATTTGCTTCTTTCAATGCATCACGAACCGTTCCTTTACCATTTACAGTATTTTTTATACCCAAACCGTGCGCAACTTCGTGAAACATTACATTAGAAAAGAATGCATCAAATTTGATGTTTTTTTGTTGGCTTTCATCAATTAATACATCTGCAATCGGAACCAAAATTTTATCAAACTTAGCTTTCATTGCATTTTTTAATTGCAAACGACGCGTTCCTTTTTCTAATTGTACACGCTCATCATTTGGTAAATTAATTGCAATTGTTTTTCCTGCCGCATTACAATCTCCCGCATAATACACAACATCGTATGCATTCAGGTCAGAATCTGTTCCAGGAACTTCTTTTTTATAATTAGCTGTAACAGGCAGATTTCGTTGTAATTCGGGTAAATATTGAACAAATTTCGCCAATTTATTTGACCATTCTACATCTTTTACTAAAATATAAGCCGAGTAAGATGTTTTGTATCCAAACAATTGATCTTCGTAATTTTCTATCGGACCAACAACCATGTCAATGTTTGCATTTTTCATGTCCATCCAAGCCAAATCGCTTGCATAAAAATCATCACTTAATAAAGCTGCTGCACGCAATTGTAAATATTTTTTAAGACCAGCATCTTCCGCTAATTCAGACGCTTTTACCAAATAACCTGAAGCATTTTGCAATTGATTTTTGAAATTCTCATGATACGGAATCGTATATAAATTTCCTTGACGATTACGACGAACAATGGTGTAAGGCGATTTACCATCTTTTAGATTGGCGATGTTAAATTCCTCTTTTATCATATCAGTCGGATAAAAAGTTGCACCCGCTGGTTTTGCACTTACATTTGATAAAAAAGGTGCTTCGTTATTTAATCTGTCCCACGGACCATAATTAATTTTTGCATACTCTTTTGCTTCGCCTTTTGTTACATCCATCAAATCGATTTTTGGACCATAGGCTTGTTGCCAAAACAAATCGTCCATAATATCAGCAGCCTTAAACATCAAACGTAAAACATCTTTTTCGTTATTTGTAAGGTGAGAAATATCCGTAGTTAACGGTACTTTTGCATAATATTGATAAGCGTATTCTTTTGTCATATTTGTTTCTGTTTGAGCTGTATTTGTTGTTGCTTTTTGAGTAGAACAAGATGATAGAATTCCTGTTAAAGCGACAGCGCTCAATACAATTGATTTTTTCATTTCAATGAATTTTTATAAACGTAAATTTAAGAATTAAATCTTCATTTTTTGATGAAGTCAAGTAAAAATGATTCTTTCATTCAATTGGAATTCCTAAGTTTTCATAATAATCTCCATCGATAAAGAAATAACCATAAGAAAATTGAAATTTTTTAAGATTATCAAAAAGATAATTTACTGAAAATAATTCAAATTTGTTTGATTTGGAAGTTTTGAGTATTTGTAGAGTTAAAATATAAAAAATTAAACTTCAATAGAATAACAAATAAAAAAATCTCAACTTCCGAAGAAATTGAGATTTATAAGGGTGAATGATGGGTTTCGAACCCACGACCTCCGGAACCACAATCCGGCGCTCTAACCAACTGAGCTACAATCACCATTTGGTATGAATTTCTTTTGAAACGAATTCTAACGTTTTTGGGTGAATGATGGGTTTCGAACCCACGACCTCCGGAACCACAATCCGGCGCTCTAACCAACTGAGCTACAATCACCATTTGGTGTGAATTTCTTTTGAAACGAATTCTAACGTTTTTAGGGTGAATGATGGGTTTCGAACCCACGACCTCCGGAACCACAATCCGGCGCTCTAACCAACTGAGCTACAATCACCATTTTATTGAGTGTATTAAATAAATATTAATTATCTCAATTGGAATGCAAATATAGTGTTGAAATTGGTATTTGCAAACAATTTGGACGAAAAAAACACTGATTTTTTCAGTGTTTTTTCTAAAGTAAAGAATCTAAATTATTTACACCGATATAACTTCGAGAAATAAATCCTTCGCCAGCTTCTGTTCCAATCAATCTTCCCAAATCATACGCTCTGTAGCGAATAGAATCTGTAAAGTTTTTAGATGAAATAGGCGTTTGTGGTTCATCAGAATTTGGATCAAAAAACTGTGTTTTATATGCCAAACATGCATCAACTTTTGTATCTATAAATCCAGAAATATCTACTACAAAATTAGGCTCTAACGGTAACCATTGTATGTAATGAAAATGTTTTTTTGGACGCCAAGCAGCCAAACCATTTTCTATTTTTGGTAAGCCCGATAAAAAAATAGAGGTATTGACTAAATCAGAACCTTTTCCGTGATCGGGATGGCGATCATGTGGCGCATTACTTAAAATAACATCGGGTTGATATTTACGAATTACTTCGATTATTTTTAGTTGATTTTCTTTATCATTTAAAAAGAAACCATCGGCAATTCCTAAGTTTTCGCGAACCGCTACACCTAAAATATTTTTTGCAGCTTCGGCTTCTACACGACGTGTTTCATCTGTTCCTCGCGTTCCTAATTCTCCTTTTGTTAAGTCAAGAATTCCAACTATTTTGCCGTTTTTAATTTCTTTTGCAAGCGTTCCGCCACATCCTAATTCTACATCATCAGGATGTGCACCAATTGCAAGTATATCTAATTTCATTTTTTATTTATTTAACCAATCAATAATTTCTTTTGAATCTGGTATTGTTTTAGATGGATAAGAAGCTTCTAAAGTTCCATCTTCGTTAATTAAAAACTTTGTAAAATTCCATTTCACTTCATTATCAGCTTTACCATTTAATGATTTTTTTGTTAAGAATTTAAAAATCTCATTTTGGTCTTTACCAATTACATCGCTTTTCGCCATCAAAGGAAAAGTAACACCGTAATTTAATTTACAAAATTGTGCAATTTCTTCGTTGTTATCAAATTCTTGTCCACCAAAATTATCCGAAGGAAAACCAATAACAACCAAACCTTGGTCTTTATATTCTTGGTAAACTTTTTCTAAAGCATCATATTGAGGCGTGTAACCACATTTTGAAGCGGTATTAAGAATTAAAACTTTTTTACCTTTTAAATCAGCGAAATTAAAATCATCATCGTTGATATCTTTGAATGTATAATCGTAAATCGTTTTCATTTTTTGAGGTGTTTTATTGGTTTGATGAATGGTTTGCTTCTTAGTTTTAACCTTTTTAATTTCTTGTGCATTACAAGCCATAAAAAGTCCCATAAAACCTATTAATAAGTATTTCATTTCTTCTTTATTTTTAACAAATTTAAACAATTTGACAATATTTAATGGTTAAAGATAATCTAAAATTCATCATAGTTATCGCTTATTATCAGCTTCATTCTTTTTGAATTTGGGAAAAATTATCATAAAATTTTTGATTTATATCAATTTTAGACTTAAAATTCTTTTTAAATAATATTTATTTAGGTATAAATCCTATATTTACTCACGCTTTGAAAAATTCTTTACCTAAGAAGAATTTGGTTGAAGTATAATCTGAATAAATGACAAGTAAAATTATTGGTGTAGGGAACTACATTCCTTCTGAGACAATCACAAATTTATTTTTTGAGAATCATCATTTTCTAGACGAAAAAGGTATCGCATTAAAGCAAGATAATGCTACAATTGCAGGTAAATTGAAAGAAATTACCGGAATTGAAGAAAGACGTTATGCAAATAAAGATCAGGTAACTTCTGATTTAGGATTTATTGCTGCGCAAGAAGCGATAAAAAATTCGGGTATTGATCCTGAAACCTTAGATTATATCATATTTGCGCATAATTTTGGTGATGTACGTGCAGGAACAATTCAATCTGATGCAGTTCCTAGTTTAGCAGCGCGCGTAAAACATTTATTAAAAATAGAAAATAATTATTGTGTTGCTTATGATGTTTTATTTGGTTGCCCAGGCTGGATAGAAGGCGTTATACAAGCCAATGCTTTTATAAAATCGGGTATTGCAAAACGTTGTTTGGTAATTGGTGCCGAAACATTGTCGCGCGTTGTGGATATGCATGACAGAGATAGTATGATTTATGCAGATGGTGCAGGAGCCGCTATTTTAGAGATAAATGAAGGTGATGCAGGTATAAAATCGCATTTATCAGCTTCGCATACATTGAATGAAAAAGATTATTTATTTTTCGGAAAATCATATAATCAAGAAAGTTGTGATGATGTGAAATACATTAAAATGATTGGTCGTAAAATTTACGAATTTGCGCTTTCTAATGTTCCAACTGCTATGAAAAAATGTTTTGATGATAGTGGATATTCAATTGATCAGTTAAATAAAATTATCATTCATCAAGCAAACGAAAAAATGGATGAAGCAATTGTAAAACGTTTTTACCAATTGTACGATGCGCCAATGCCAGAACATATTATGCCAATGGTTATTGAAAAATTAGGAAATAGTAGCGTTGCCACAATTCCGACTATGTTAACAATGATTATGAAAGATGAATTATCGTTACACGAAATAAACGAAGGTGATATTGTGTTATTTGCTTCTGTTGGAGCAGGAATGAATATTAACGCAATTGTTTATAAATTTTAATAGAACACGTTTAAATTAAAAATAAACTGAATAAAAAAAGGTCTAAACATTGTTTAGACCTTTTTTGTATGATATGAATTGATTTTTTTTTAAACGATTAAATCTTCTCCAATTTCTAATAAAATCAATTGAATATGACGTGCAAAGAAAATTGCTTTTGCTTCTGCTTTATCAATTTTAATTGGAGGAAATGTATCATAATGATAACCTAAAACTTTGGTTGTTTGCACATATTCTGCTGCTATTGCCGCACTTTTTGCTCCCATTGTAAAATTATCGCCAATTGGTAAAATTGCTAAATCTAAGTCGCCAATTGTATCAGGAATTAATTTCATTTCGTAAGTTAAAGCTGTATCTCCAGCAATGTAAATACGTTTTCCGTCGGCTTCGATAATATATCCGTTTGGATCTCCGCCATAAGTACCGTCTGCAAATGAACTTGAATGAAATGCAATTGTTGATTGAATTGATCCGAAGTCAAAACTAAATTTCCCGCCCGTATTCATTCCATGCGTTTTCAATCCTCTTTCTGCATAATAACCTGCAATTTCTGCGTTAGAAATAATCAATGCATTTGTTTTTTTTGCCAAAGCTTCCACATCATAAACATGATCTTGATGTGCGTGCGTAATCACAATATAATCGGCTTTCAGATTTTCGAAATCGATATTTTTAGCTAATTCATTTGGTGTAATAAATGGATCTACAACAATGTGTTTACCATTTGCTTCGATAGCTAAAGAGGCATGTCCTAAATATTGAACTTTCATATTAGTGTAATTTTGTGATTAACGAATTAAAGTATCTATAAATTCAAATCCAACTAAGCTATATCCCAATAATACAGCGAAAAACAATGCTAACATCGCAACTTGTTTTAGGAATGGATCATAATCTTTTGGATTTTTAACTGCAAAAATTTTACGACGAATTGCATTTGCAAAAAAGATTAATATCAAGAATACAAAGCCAGATAATTTACCTGCTTTTGATGGCAACATTGTAACATAAGAAGCACTTAATATAAAAGGCAACGTCATTAGCGCCATTTGATAATATCTACTGTTGTCAAATCCTAATTTTGAAGCAACTGTTATTTTATTATTTTTTATATCGTTTTCTACATCGCGCATATTGTTCAAATTTAATACTGCAACACTCCATAATCCCATAGAAGCTGCTGGTAATAAAATTTCCCATCTAAATACTTTAGAATATAAAAACTCTCCTCCTGCAACGGCTAAAATTCCGAAAAATAAAAACACAAAAACATCACCCAAACCAATATAACCGTATGGTTTTTTTCCCATTGTATAGGCCATTGCAGCTAAAATAGATGCAATTCCTAAACCTAAAAATATGTATAAATAGTTAAGATAATCTGGTACAAAAGACACATATAATAAGGCTGAAATACAAATAAGTGAAACAACAATCATTATTGCAATTGCAATTTTCATTTGTTTTTTAGTTATCAAACCCGAAGCTACAGCGCGTTGTTCGCCAATGCGATTTGCATCTGTTCCTTTTACGGCATCGCCATAATCGTTTGCGAAATTAGACAAAACCTGAAAAGCTAATGTTGTTAAAAGTGATAAGAAAAATATATCATTACGGAAAATTCCTTCAAATTTAGCTATAAAACCTGCTAATAATAATCCACTTAATGAAAGTGGTAATGTACGAAGCCTAGCGGCCAAAATCCATTTTTTCATAATGAACAAAGATAATGAAGATTTCTTTTTTACAATCATCAAAAAATAAAGTAATATTGCATAAATTTTTATCCACTTCATCTACGATAAATGCCTAGAAAAAAAAGTAATACACCGCCTTTTTACACGAAAATAAAACTTTCTACTTATGTAATTGGTTTTCTAGTTTTGATTATGCTTTATTTTACTTATCGCTATCGACACGGAATTAATTATTATTTTTCTATCATCGAGAAAACTTTAAAAGGAGAAAAAATTACGGATGATAAAGTAACAAAATACGATATTCGGAATATTGAGGTGATGGATAATTATTACCTAAAAACTTTTGGTGTAGATGTTTCACATTATCAAGGCGAAATTGATTGGACCAAAATGCATACGATTTACCAATTATATCCAATAAAATTTGCTTTTATACGATCAACAATGGGCGGTTCTGCGCTTGATGAAACGTTTGAAGAAAATTGGAAAGGCGCAAAAGAAAATAATATTTTGCGTGGCGCTTATCATTTTTATCGACCAGATGAAAATTCGACTTTACAAGCTCAAAATTTTATTCGAAAAGTGAAGATTGAAGATGGTGACTTACCTCCTGTTTTGGATATCGAAACAATGCCAAGAACACAATCTGTTGATAAAATGATTGAAGGTTTAAAAAATTGGTGCAAAATTGTAGAAGAACATTACGATATAAAGCCTATTATTTATACATCGGACAAATATTATGAAGATTTTTTACAAGCGCATTTCGAAGGTTATATTATTTGGATTGCCAATTATAATTTTTGGGTAGAAAGAATGAAAGGTCATTGGGATTTTTGGCAATTTACCGAAAAAGCAACCATAGATGGCGTAAAAAGTAATAAAGTAGACGTTAATATTTATAACGGAACAGTTGATGATTTAGAAGCTTTGACATTATAACATAAAAAAATCTCAGCGATTAAACTGAGATTTTATATGTTAAATAAATTTATTTTAAGACTTTTACTTCTCCATTAATATATTCATATGTCCAACTTGCATCAGAATAATTTAATGAATTTCCATTTTTATCATAATCTTTAATAATGAAACCTCTAAAATTATTTTTTGATAAAGATCTAAAATATTGATCTTTAAAAATACCTAAATTCTGAAATAAATTTTGAGATTCATCATAATTAATAAATCTTGTAACTTTTCTAGCTTTTGAATTATAATCAATCGTTGGTAATCCATTTAAGTAAACTGCATCACGATAAACCACACTATCTAAATTTCCTTTTGAATTAAAATAAAATTCTTCACTACTTGTTAAATCATTTTTTTTGACTGAATCCGAAATTAATAAATCAATTGATTTTATCTGATTATTTTTATAGTTATAAACATATTTTTCGGAAAAATTAGGCTTAGTTTGATACGTAAAAATAGCATCATTTATTTGTTTTCCATTTAAATTATAGATTTGAATATCTTCTGGTAAACTTACACCTTCTATTTTTGAAATTCTTTTAATAACTGCTTGATTTCCAATATAATTCACATTACTTTCTATTTGTTTTGAGAAAAAGTAAATAAAATCAGTTGAAGTTGATGTATCTACAAATTCTCCAATTCTTTTTGTAACAAGATTATTTTCGTACTCAAATCTAACGGTATCTATTAATTTATCTTCTTCTGTTAAAAAATAACCTTTAGGATAAGGATTAAAATTATTATTTTCTTCAAGCTGAATTATTGTCTCGTCTTCTTGACATGACAAAAAAAATGTTAGGGGGAGTAATAAAAGTAATTTTTTCATGATTTTTTTAGTTAGTATTCAAATATAACAATTTATAATTAAGATTATTGTAATAAAAAAATCTCAGCGATTAAACTGAGATTTTATATTATTTTGTTAAATCAACTTTACCATTTTTGTACTTAAAAATTGTATAAAAAGGAATTGGAAAACTTAATTCTCCCATTTCATCATATACCTTTATAGTTAAAGTTCTATAATTATTAAAGGATAAGTTTCTGTAATTTATATCATCAAAAATACCTAGTCTAATAAATGGATTACTATAAGTATCGTAATTAGAAAATTCTAAAACAGTTTTACTTTTACTTATTGTATCAATTGCGCCATCTTTAGCATACAAAATTTCAATATTTTTTAAGTTGGTTAAATGAGGATATTTTCCATTTCTTTCCCAATTATATTGATGCTTTTCTATTAAAGAATCTTTATTACTTACAGAATAGATAGATTTTGTTTTTAAAACTAAATCTTTTTCTAATTCGATATAATCATATTTAGTAAAAGTATTTCCTTTTGTAGATTCATTTTTATAAATCAAAATATCTTTGTAATGAGATTTTTTTAGATAAGTTCCTTTCTCTATAATTTCGTTATTACGAGATATTTCATAAATCGAATCACCTATATATTTCACTAAATCTGTATACTTATAAGTTATCGTTTTTACAGTTTTACTAATTGGTCTTTTTTGATTATCAAAAATAATTAAAACACTATCTTCTTCAGAAGAATTTTGATCGAAATATTTAAGGGAAAAATAATCTTTCGGAAACAACTCATCATTTGTTTCTACTAAATATTCTTCATCAAGGTCTTCATTACAAGAAGACACAAAAACAATACTTAAAGCAATTAATAAATATTTAAATATAATTACATATAGTTTATTGAAAATAAAAAACCATAGACGATAAAAGGCTAAAATACATTGTATTTTTAAATATATTTTTATATTTTTGTTTCAAAGTTAAGAATGACTCTACCACTTGATTTCAACTTTCTGAATTCCTTAATCTTACTATCTTCTTAGTTTATTATTTAATTAATATTAACTATGTTTTTAGATCAAAAAAAAATAAAAGCTTGCCTAAAAATTAATCGGAATATTTCTCTTCCTTTTTTTGTTGTATTACAAAAAAATATGATTCCTTTTATAAAAAAACCTACTTAATTAGTTAAAATTCAAAACAACTTCCTTTAAAAAAATCATTATTAAGCTTACTTATCACATATTAAAAAATAATATGTGCGAATTATTATTTAAACAAGATTAATCATCTCCAAAATTATTTGGCGGATTAAAAATTAACATAATGCAACTAAATTTTAAAAAAGGTAAGATTACAGCAATTTTTCTAATCTTATCTAGTTTTGCTTTTTCGCAAACACCTTCTATTTCTGCTTCAAATGGAGAAGCATATAATGCTAGTGGCGTAAAAACTACAAAACCTTGTGGTATATGTACTCCTCTTAATTGGAAAATTGTTACGGGGACTCCAGATATGTCAAATAGAACAACTACAGCTTCTACTACTACAGCTGGTGGTGGAACAAGCTGGATTAACACACCTTTAAGTTTACCTCCTAATGGTCATACAGACTGGATTACAATTAGAGATATAGCAGACCAAAAAAATGAAGAAGCTATAAAAACAACAATGACAGGATTGACAATTGGTAGAGAGTATGAAATAGTAATCTACACCTTAACTGCTTTAAATTCTTCGTATAGTCCCAGATACATTGATCAATTTGACTTTCAAGTAAGTGGCTATAACAGAGTTAAGGTTACTAAAATAAACAAAGACATAGATAAAAAATGGGGTGTAAATAGATTGGTATTTGAAGCTAAATCTACCTCTATGGATCTAACTTTTTATCCTGGATATAATACGAATGCTAGCAATTTTGAATCTGTTAATATCTCTGTTTCTTTAAATGCGATTAATACAATTCCTGTTGGTCAAAAGTTTTCTCAAACAATAAACCAAGATCAAACTGCTTCATTTGATGTTGTAGCTGTAGCAGTGGAATATGATTCTAATCAAATCGTACAAAAAAACAGTATCGATTTAGACCCTGATACAGACGGAATTCAATCAACTGTAATTAACAAACAAGGTACTTGGATTGCTGATCAAAACGGAATAGTAACATTCACTCCTACTCCTGGTTTTGGTGGAAAAGCAACTATCTTTTATACAATTGAAGACAATTATATGTTAGATGGTGTACTATCACCAGGAACATCTACTCCCAAATCTATCTCAGTACTTGTTTTGCCTTGTACAACAGGAATAAAAGGTACAGGATTTTCTTTGAAAGATGGAGAAACAAAAACATATAATATGCCTGCTACAGATTATGGTTTTATCTTTGACATTTATACACTTGACAACTCTTTTCAACTAAATATCAATGGTGTTAATTTAGCAAATCAAGAAATTGATTTTCAATCAGGAAGTGGTTCTAATCAGAATATTAAATTTTCAGACGGTACAGAATATGGAGTTGGTACAAATCCAGCTGATCAAATCTATAATATTATTGGAGATTCAATTTCTCCGGCTGTTAGAGTTACAATTAATCCTAACGGGCAAATCCTTATGTATGGTCGCAAAAACAGTACAGACAAGCAACTATATGACCTTGTATTATCTGGAACAGCAAAATTCAACAATATTATATGGAATACTACACAACCGAATACTGTTATCGTTTCGCAAAATGTAGTTGGAGCTACCAATATATCTGGATATGGAAGTGGTTTAAAAAAGATTTTATGTCCTTGCACAAAACCACCAACAATTGGTACACCTACAGGTTTTTCTAATGTAGCAATTTCTACAAATACAATTATAGATAAATCTTGGCCGTCAAACATTCCAAACGGAGCATTAGTCCTAGATTCAAGTACAAAAGGAATGGTGATAACAAGAATTGCAAATGTAGAAACTGATATTGTAAAACCTGTCACAGGTATGATTGCCTATGATGAAGTGGATAAATGTGTGAAATTATTCAACGGAACTGAATGGGATTGTTTAAACCAAACATGTAATCAATAAAAATTAAGAAATGAAAAAAATACATCTATATATTGTCGTATTATCTACTTTTTTGATAAATACAGTTCAAGCACAAATGATCATTGCAGATGATGAAAATTTACCAATAACTACAGAATCTACATTACTCCAATTTGAAGATGGTCAAACAAGAGGTATCATATTACCAGCTAATTCAAGCATACCTACAAACCCAACTAACGGTACTTTTATTTTAGATTTAAATGATAGTAAAATAAAAATGTATCAAAATAAAATATGGGTAGAATTAACAGATAGAGGAAGAAATCCTACTAACGATACTAATTCTGAAGATATTGGTGACGGAGTAATTATAGGAGATGAAACTTCTACAGCTACAGGAGTTGTAGTTTTTGAAGCTAAGGATAAAGCAATAGTTTTACCTCGTGTTCAAAACGTGACTACAGATATCATTTCTCCATATCCAGGTATGATTTGTTATGATATAGCATCTCAAACTGTAGCTATTTTTGATGGTGTTTCATGGAATTTCTGGAGCTAAATAACCATAACATTTTAACAATATAAATAAAAAATAGTCTAGAAAATTCTAGACTATTTTTTATTTATATCAATTTATTCAATATCTACTTTAAATAAACTTTTCTAATTGGTTTTATCAAAACAGCAATTACAATTACAGTTAAAATTGTCATTGTTCCACCAAAAATAATTCCTGGTACTAAACCTAAAAATGTTGCGGCAATTCCACTTTCTAAAGCACCTAATTCATTAGATGAACTTACAAAAATTGAATTAACAGAAGACACTCTACCTTTCAATTTTTCTGGTGTTTTTATTTGTAAAATACTTTGACGAATCACCATCGAAATTGCATCAAAAGCTCCTCCTACCATTAAAATACCGAAACAAATATATAAGTTTCTACTAAAGCCAAACGAAATAATACAGACACCAAACATGGCAACTGCAATTAATAATTTTGGACCAACATTTCCTTTCAAAATTGATGGAATCATCGAGATAAAAAACATCATGATTAACGAACCAATTCCGTGCGCAGAACGTAATAACCCAAAGGCTTCAGAACCTTGGTTTAATACTTTTTCCACAAATGCTGGCAACAAAGATTCTGCTCCACCAAAGAAAACAGCAAACATGTCCAAACTTAAAACCGCTAAAATAATTGGTGTTGCCCAAATAAATTTCAAGCCTTCTTTAATTCTCGTCATTGGCGATTCTGTAGATTCCGCTTCAGAAATTTCGGCTGGTTTTTTCGAAATCATTAAAATCATTACCATCGAAACACACATAATTACAAAAGCTGTAATTAAGGCAACTTCAATTCCAAATTTTGCTAAAATTAATCCGCCTGCTAATGGTCCTAAAACAGAGCCAATCATAAATGCGGAAGATGAAAGTGGAATTGCTTTTGGGTAATTTTCTTTGCGTACAACTAAGGCTAAAAGTGCAAATAAAGCTGGTCCACTAAACGAACGTGTTAAGCCTAAAATGAAGAATGCAAAATAACAAACGCCCAAATAAGCGGGAATTCCGATTGCTTGCCGAACGGATGGAAAATTAACAATCATCAGTACAAAAGAAGCGGTCATAAAACAACCAATGCTTCGTACCAAAATCATTCGCTTATCCAATTTATCGACCAATTGGCCTGCGTAAAAAGCGGTTAAAAGAATCGGTAAAAATTCGGCTAAACCTATTAATCCTAAAAATATTTCTTTTTGTGTAACTTTAAAAATTTCGTAAGCAACTGAAGTACTTTGAATAAATAAGGCGAAAATTAACGAAAACCTTAAAAATATAAAAGGTATAAATTCTTTGTTTTTCCAAACTGAAGGAATTTTTTCTTCTGTCTCCATTATAACTAATTTTAAAGCTCTAAATGTACATTGAATTTGAAGAATCAAAATTGATATTCATCAATTATTTTTGCGGAAATATAAAAAAATCTTCAACCATTTCTGATTGAAGATTTCTGAAAGTTTATAGTTTAATTTTATGTTTTTATTTATGCAAATTCTACTGCATTTTGCTCTTGTAATTGCATGCGATATTCGTAAATATCCTCTATTGTAAGCAGACACATTTCATGTTTTTCTGCAAAATCTATAATTTGAGGAAGCTTTGCCATCGTACCATCAGGATTAGTTAATTCGCATAAAACAGCTTCGTTTCCTAAACCAGCTAATTTTACCAAATCTACGCTACCTTCGGTATGTCCACGGCGTTCTATCACTCCATTTTCTCTTGCAATTAAAGGAAATACATGTCCTGGACGATTTAAATCTGATGGTTTTGCATTTACATTTACAGCCGTTTTTATTGTTTGTACACGATCTGCGGCAGAAACACCCGTTGTTACACCTTCTTTCGCTTCAATAGTTACTGTAAAAGCAGTTTGAAAACGCGAATTATTATCAGTAACCATTGCATGTAAATCCAATTGATTTGCCTTGTCTTGCGTCATACAAAGACAAACAATTCCGCTACATTCTCTGATTAATAAAGCCATATCTGGCGCTGTAATAGTAGAAGCTGGAAAAATAATATCACCTTCATTTTCGCGATTTTCATCGTCAATTAAAAGGATTCCTTTTCCGTTTTGAAGTTCTTTAATTGCCAAAGCAATTCTTTCGTTAGCATTTTTGCCAAATTGTGTGATTGTTTTCATTGATTTTAAATTTTAAAATGAAACATCACTTCAGGGCGGAATATAACAACGTGCCATTCCAAATAAAATTCGGAACCACATCACAATCTATCATTAAAGATGTGACGCTAAAATTGATTTAGCGTGACAGAAATTACATTCAATTTTCTTCTCTCATCCAGACTTTAACTGTCGGTTTTGGAATTTCACCAAATCAGTCCTAAATTTTAAAAATAAAGGAGTCGCGGACTATAACCGCCGGTAAGGAATTTCGCCTTGCCCCGAAGAAAATTTCGTTTGATTATGAATAATTTGTTTGAATAAATTACTATAAACTTTCGTTGGCAAATTTACAAAAGATGAATTGATTATTTATAATGAGTTAAGCTAAAAATTACATGTATTTTACGGTTTACCACATTTTTTAATTAAAAATAAAAAGTAGATTTGTTAAAATTTAAATTTTTATGAAAAAACTTTTATTCTCTGGAGCATTCGTTGCTTCTTCTCTTTTATTTGGACAAATTACACTAGAAAAGACTTTTTCTAATAATGAAAGCGTTACTGTTATTCCAAATAATAAAGACTTTGCTTATATTTCTACGACAAAAAATAATAAACTTGTTTTATATAATACTGATTATTCTGTCAAGAAAACAATTAATGTTGATATTGCTATTGAACAAGAGTTACATTTTTCTTATGATACTTATGATCGTTGGTCTGCTGTTTCTAAACAAATTTTTAACACAGACGAAAAATATGAATTTATTGTAGAGGTTAGAAATAATAATAACGGACAAAATAAATATTTAATCATTGATGAAGACGGAAAAATAATTAAAGATTTAACAACAAGCGATTATTCTTCATATTACTATCCAACAGTTTATCATGACATAGTAACAAATAAAAATAAATTGATGATTACTCAAACAAATTTAAAAAATCCTACTGAATATTTTGAAGAGGTTTATCTTTTACCTACAACTTCTTTATCTATTGCTGAAATTGAAACAACCTCAGTTTTACAGGCTTTTCCAAATCCAGCACAAACAACTTTAAATATTGTTAACCCAAAAAACGGAATAAATAATATAGAGATTTTTGATTTTAATGGACGCTCAATTATCAAAAAAGATTTTAACTCTACAGATAATAAAATTTCTATTGATGTTCAACGTTTACCGCAAGGAACTTACATTTATAAAATAGGAAATAGTTCTGCTAAATTCATTAAAAAATAAAACTTAAAAAAAGCATCTTAATAGTTAAGATGCTTTTTTACAAATATTTATCAAGTATTGGTTTTATTAAGTCTGAAATCAACGCATATCCTTTTTCGTTTGGATGAACATTATCTTTCGAAATCAATTCTACTTTTCTTGATTCAAAAACCGAATAAATATCTAAATATGGAATTTGATGAGCGTACGCAATTTCTTTTAATTGTTGGTTGAATAATTTTATTCGTTCGGTTGTCCTTAATTTTCCCGAAGCAACTACTACTCCATCTATTTCTGAAGCAATTGGCAATATACTAATCAAAAAAATATGTGGCGTATAATTTTGTGTTAGATTTATTGCTGTTTCTATATGATGTTTAAAATCGTGAAGCGAAACTATTTCTTCGTTATTTTTAATTGCTAAATCATTTGCGCCATAAAAAAAGAAAACTAGATTTTCATCAGGAGAAAGACGAGCTTTTATCTCATTTTCTAAACGATTTAATAATCCAACAGTGGTTTCTCCGCCAATTCCGAGATTAAAACAATTTACCTCGTTTGCGTTTTCATTGTAATATTTTGAATGAAAATATCGTTTCAAATCATCCACATAACCGCCTAAAATACCATCGTATTCGCCATAAGTTATACTGTCTCCAAAAAATAAGCAATTTGTCATTTTACATTTTACCTGTTCGTCAAATTTAAGATTATAAACTATCTGTCTCAATTATTATTAACCAAATAATCGCAAGAATCACCGAAAAAGAAATGATAAATAAATAGAAATAGAATAAAAATGATTTGGTGCTTTTCATCAATGCATTTATAAGTAAAGTGCATAAAGTAATTATAAACGAAACAAATCCGCTAAACATTAGTATTATTAGGATTACAGTATCCTTTGTAATGAAGTTTTGTAAAATGATTGCCATAGACCAATTAAATTATATTGAAATTTACATCATAATTTGAATAATTTTACTCACTATAATTAGTTAATTAGAAACAAAAAAAGCGACACATTTCTGCATCGCTTTTTATAATATTTATATTTTTAGAATTGATTATCTAAATCTAGAAAAATCACGTGGACGCTTTTCTAAGAAAGCATTACGACCTTCTTCTGCTTCTTCTGTTCCATAAGCAAAACGTGTTGTTTCTCCAGCAAAAATTTGTTGTCCAACTAAACCATCATCAACTAAATTGAAGGCAAATTTCAACATTTTAATTGCCGTTGGCGATTTTGTTAAAATCTCTTGCGACCAATCAAATGCAACTTGCTCTAACTCATCATGCGGAACAACTAAATTTACCATTCCCATGTCATACGCTTCTTGTGCAGAATAATTTAATCCTAAAAAGAAAATCTCGCGCGCACGTTTTTGACCAACTTGTTTTGCCAAATAAGCCGAACCATAACCTGCATCAAAACTTGCAACATCAGCATCCGTTTGTTTAAAAATCGCATGCTCTTTAGATGCCAATGTCATGTCACAAACAACGTGTAACGAATGTCCGCCACCAACAGCCCAACCGTTTACAACCGCTACAACTACTTTTGTAGAAAAACGGATTAAACGTTGTACTTCTAAAATATTTAAACGTCCAACTCCATCTCCACCTTCGTATCCTTTTTTACCACGAACGCGTTGATCTCCTCCCGAACAAAAAGCCCAACCACCATCTTTTGCAGACGGTCCTTCTCCAGTTAATAGAATTACGCCAACTTCGCGGTCTTCTTCTGCTAATTGAAAAGCATCTAATAATTCGAAAACAGTTTTCGGACGGAAAGCATTTCTAACTTCAGGACGATTAAATGCGATTCGCATTACACCATCACATTTTTTGAACGTAATATCTTCGTATTCTT
The DNA here is from genome assembly GCF_900115015.1 of Algoriella xinjiangensis. Taxonomy (GTDB): domain Bacteria; phylum Bacteroidota; class Bacteroidia; order Flavobacteriales; family Weeksellaceae; genus Empedobacter; species Empedobacter xinjiangensis. The sequence continues at coordinate 75,272 of NZ_FOUZ01000008.1, forward strand.
TTACGGTTTGCCAATTAATTGTTGCCATTATATCGTTTATTTTTATTTACTTTTTTAACTTTTCGAAATTAAGGTTTTTCTATCAATTATTCTTATTTTAGAAACATCAAAATAAAATCTTACTTACCATGAAAAAACTACTACTTAGCCTAACATTATGTTTAGGTGCAACTTATGGATTTGCACAGATTAATTCTGGAAAAATCGGCGCTCTTGTAAAAGGAGCAAAAGCATTTACAGTTTCTGATGATGAATTAAAAACCTACACAAAAGAATCTGTTGATTGGATGGATAACAACAATCCTGTTTGTTTGATAAATGATAAAGATAAAACCAAACGTGCTTATGCAGAGCGTTTAGAAAAAATTATTGCGCCTGCAAAAGGATATGACGGGTTAGATATTAACTACAAAGTTTATTGGGTTAGTGATATTAATGCATTTGCAACTTACGACGGAAGCGTGCGCGTTTTTGCTGGATTAATGGATTTGATGACAGATGATGAAATTTTAGGCGTAATTGGTCACGAAATAGGACATGTAAAATTGGGTCATACCAAAAAAGCATATAAACAAGCTTTGTTAACTTCAGCTTTAGCAGATTATGGAGGTTCTACAAATGGTACACTTTCTACTTTATCTAATTCTCAAGTAGGAGAAATCGCTACGCAACTAACTTCTGCACAATTTTCGCAAGGTCAAGAATCTGGTTCTGATGAATATGCTTACAAATTTATGGTTGCTTTAGGAAAAGATCCTGCTGCATTGGCTTCGGCATTTAATAAATTAGGAAGTTTATCAGACGGAAAAGCTTCGACTGCACAAAAATTAATGTCAAGTCATCCAGATAGTGCGAAACGTGCTAAAAAAGTGGAAGAAAAAATTGCCAAAGACGCAAAGAAGAAATAATAAAAAAAGAAGCTTAATAGCTTCTTTTTTTATTTCAATTCAATTAATAACTCGCCTATTGTTTTAGATTTTAACTCAGTTTCGTTCCATTCATTTTCGGGAATTGAATCTGGCATAATTCCTCCACCAACATATAATTTTACTTTATTTTGATAGATTTTAGCACAACGTAAATTCACAAAAAACTCTGCTTCAGTTTCGGTTTCATATCCCATAAATCCAGCATAAAAAGTACGATTATATCCTTCATTCTTTATGATAAAATCTTTTGCTAAATCTTTCGGCATTCCTCCTACTGCTGGCGTTGGATGTAAAGCTTTCAGAACATCGTATAATTTATCTTTATCAATTAATTGTGCAGAAATAAATGATTTTAAATGCTCAAAAAAACCTGCATTTACAGAAAATGGTCCATCTACATCAATATAATTTGTAAAACCAGATAATGTTGCTGTAATATAATCGGTTACAACTTGTTGTTCATGATACTCTTTATCCGTCCAATCGTCTTCTTTTGCTTTTGTTCCAGCTAAAGAAACCGTTTGTATCAACTGATTTTCTTCTTTTAATAATAATTCTGGCGAAGCGCCAATCCAACAACCTTCTTCAACATCATATCGTAAATAAACGTATGCATTTGGATAATGTTGATGTAAATTTTTGAACGTTTCGGATAAATCAATATCGTGTTTGTCAAGCTCTTTTATTCGACTAATTACAATTTTCTGCGTATCAGAATCACTTTTTAATTCTTCAACCGTTTTTTCTATTAAATTAATATAATCGTTGTACGAAATTGCTTCATTTTGAGTTGAAATTGGTAATAAAAGTTCGATTTTTGGTAAATCATCAATCAAAATTTCTACAACCTCATCATCATTAAATTCGATTAAAGTTGAATTATCAAAACTGTTACAACTAAATTTTCTAGCTGTTTTTTTCTCTTGATTTTCCCATAACTCAACTTTGGTTTCGTTTGGTTTTCTGAAAAGTACAAAAGGCTTTTTTTGTTGAATAAGTCTTTCAAGTTTATCTTGAAATTGTCTAAACATAATCTGTCGGAATAATTGCGTTTGTTAAATGTGTGTAACAAATTAATTTATCGTTTTCATCTTTAATTTCTATCTTAATTAAATGCGAAGTACGACCTTTTTTTACCACAGTTGCGTGTCCAAACACTGTCCCATCACGCTTTGCACGCAAATGATTAGCATCCACATGTTGACCAACTGCAACCTCTTTGCTATTGTCTATTAGAATATTAGAAAGTGTGCTACCTAAAGTTTCGGCCAACACAATTGATGCGCCGCCGTGCAACAAACCAAATGGTTGATGTACTTTGGGCGTTACAGGCATTTTGGCAGATAAAAAATCTTCTCCAACCGCTGTAAATTCTATATTTAATGTTTCAATTAATGTATTTTTTGACATTTCCTGAAACTTATGTAAGATTTCTTCTGCGTTCATATTTAATAAATTTTAGGATTATATAATTCAGGATATTTTGGTGTTACATTTTTATAAAAATCTTGGATTTCGTCCAAAACATTTTCTAAAGAGCGATTTTCTGTGTCTACAATTTTAGAAATTCCGGCACGTTTTTTCTTAAAATCACAATAAGCTAAAGCTACAGGAACTTCCGCTTTTTGAGCAATATGATAAAAGCCATTTTTCCATTTTTCTGCACGAGATCTTGTTCCTTCTGGTGTATTAATCAAATATAAACGATCTGCATTTTCTAGAATTTCTGCTGCAAAATCGACCATATTATGGCGTTGAGAACGATCTATCCCAATACCGCCCATTTTTTTGATAAAATATCCGTACCAAGGTTTTGTCCAAGCGTCTTTGATAAACATTTTCATTGGAATTCCCATTTGCCAAAAGGCTAAAATTGTGTAGTAAAAATCCCAATTAGAAGTGTGTGGAGCACAAACTAATACGCATTTATCAATTTTTGACAAGTCGAGATGGTTGTCTAATTTCCAACCACCAAGGGCGTATAAAAATTTACCGATTAGTTTCTTCATTTGACAAATATAAAAGAATTGTTGTATAGAATTGTTATCTGTGTTAAAACAAAAAAAGACATCCTAAATAGAATGTCTTTTTATATTTTGTATTTGTTATTTCATAAGTTTTACGCGAAGAAATCAACGATTGTTTTGATGATTTCTGTAGTTAATGTTAATAGAATCTGTATCATCTTTATAGTTTATTTGTTGGTTATTTTTTTCATTTTTAGATTTAGCACCTTCAACGTAGCCTACTCCTACTGTTTTTCCGTTACTTTGAACTCTTAATCCATTTTTATCGATAATAACTTTTGCTGAGTCATTTTCGTCTTGAATATTAATATTCAAATCTTCGTCTTGGTTTGAATTTTCGTTATCAGAATCTTCATCTTTTTGACAATTCAAACATACGAATTTTTTTCCATTATATCCAAAGTAATTGTTATTAATATCGTTAACATAATCTGTATCATATTGTCCAGAGCGGATGTTTACTGAATTTGACTTTCTAACAAAAACTACTTTATTTTTAGGAACATAGATTTTAATATCGACTGTTTGCTCTCTAAACTTCCCGTTTTTAGGAATCTTAACAAACTTATCTAAGTTTAGTTTATTTCCTTCTAATTTATAGCTGTATTTAATCGACTCTAAATTACGTTTTGCTTCTTCTTTACTTCCACCTTTTGATGAATAACGAACTTCTAAATGAATGTTGTTATCATTACTTTCTTCGATGTCGAATGTTTCGTAAATTGGAATAACTAAATTTCCGTTTTCGTCAATTAATTGTTCTAAATCATTAAAACCACTGTATTTGTAATTTCCTTCTTCTTTATCCAAAAATTGTACTTGTAATGTGTCTGAAGGTATGTTTAAAACCTTATCATCTGTCATTTCTACAGAACTTCTGAATTTGCTTGCTGTACTAACAGTTATTCCGATGATTGCGAATAATGCGATAAACCATATTGCTACAAATCCAAAAATAACGGCTTTACTCACTTTTACACTATTCCAAAAACATTTTACACCTAATATTGTTAATAATACACCTGGAATTACCATTAATAGACCGCCTAATATTTTAGAAGCACTGCTCATCCATTGTTCTTCTACAAGGTATCCAAACAATTCTGTTGGCATTTCTGTCCAAGTTGTGAAGAAAAAAGCAAATCCACCGATGATTAATCCTATACCTGTGCTTAAAATTATAAATCCTAAGAACCAGAACAAAAATTTACCAAATATTCCGAAAACGCCTCCTAATTTATTACTCAATTCGCGTCCGCCGTTTACAACTGCTTCACCCGCTTGTTCTACGTTTTTTTTTAGTGTATCAATATTAGCTGGTTGCCCAAACATTTGTAATTTTTCTGATGTTGTTTTTGCTTTTGGAACAAAAATTAATAAAATAAAATAACAAAAAACGACTAAAAAGAATGATACACCTGCTGTAAAAATGCCTAAAACACCTAATACTAACCAAACTGCACGTACAAACCATGGATCTACACCAATGTAATGTGCTAAACCAGCTGATAAACCTGTAATAATAGCATCGTCTGGATCGCGGTACAAACGTTTTGCGCCTGTTTGTTGACCACCATATGATTGGTTTGCATTTGTATAATTAGTTTGATGAGATGATGATGAAGTTTCACCATCTTCGTCTTCTACTTTATACTGATCTGGATGTCCCATTGTTGCGATTACATAATTGATATCGTCTTCGTTTACAACTTCTCTAAATTTTAAACGATCGCGAAATAATTCTGCAATACGGATTTCTACATCTTCAATAATATCCTCAATACCTTCTGTACCTCTTAATGAAGTTTTAACATCTTGTAAATAAGTTTTTAACTTGCTATAGGCTATTTCGTCTAAAACGAAAGAAAATCCTCCTATACTTATTGATACTGTTTTATCCATGGTTATTCGTTTCTTTGGTTACTTTTTTGACAGCTTCTATTAACTGTTCCCAAGTGTCGGCTAATTCTTTTAAAAATGCTTCACCCGATTCGGTTAATGCATAATATTTACGTGGTGGTCCAGATGTTGATTCTTCCCAGCGATATTGCAAAAGGTCATCATTTTTTAATCTTGTCAAAAGCGGATACAAAGTTCCTTCTACAACTATCATCTCTGCTTTTTTCAATTCATCAATTATGTCCGATGCATAAGCATCTCCTTTTTCAATAATACTGAGAATACAATATTCTAGTACGCCTTTACGCATTTGTACTTTTGTTTTCTCTATATTCATAAGAACGACTTGTTTGTTTTGTTATACAAATATATATAAAAGTTTTAGTATTATGCAAAACAAAGTACTGATTTATTTTTAGTTCTATACAAATAAAACACAACAACCTAGTGTTTAAACGAATTTTGATGTGAAAAAAATTTGAAAGTTTTTTATAAAATTTAATTTAAACTTAAATAAAAGCATCAAAAATCACTAAAATGAGTTGATTTTGTTTTAGTATCTTTGCCTAAAATCGTACTCACACAATGAAAAAATTAGTAGGAAGTGCTTTCTTATTAGGTGCATTTTTAGCATCGAGTAATGCTTTAGCTTGGGGATTAACAGGTCACCGCGTTGTTTCTGAAATAGCAGAACAAAATATTAGCCATAAAACAAGAAAGGCTTTAGATAAAATTATTGGGCAACAAAAATTAGCTTATTGGGCAAATTGGCCAGATTTTATAAAATCGGATAGTTCTTGGAAACATGCAGATACTTTTCATTACGTTAATATTCCTGGTGGAATGACGCGTGCACAATTTGATGTTGCGTTAAACGAAACACCAGAAGAAAATATGTACAAAAAAGGTATGTTTTTGATGAATGAATTAAAAAACAATAAAAACCTTACAATCGAAGAAAAACAACACGATTTATATTTCTTAATTCACATTATGGGCGATGCACATCAACCGTTGCACGTTGGTCGTCCAGATGATTTAGGTGGAAATAAAATTAAAGTTGAATGGTTTCGCGACAAAGTAAATATTCATACTGTTTGGGATTCTAAATTGGTAGATTACGAAAACTACTCGTACACAGAATATTCTAATCTATTAAATATTGCTCCAAAATCGCAAAGAAAAGTAATGCAAGAAGGTAATTTTGCTGATTGGATTTACGGTTCTTATACTATTGCGAATACAGTTTACGCAAATGTAAAAATGGATGACAAATTAGGTTACCGTTACCATTTTGACAATAAATTTATTGTAGAAGATCAAATGTTGAAAGGTGGTTTACGTTTAGCAAAAGTTTTAGACGACATTTTTAAATAGAAAAAACGACATTAATAATATACAATCCCGAATCATAGATTCGGGATTTTTTTATCTAAAACATTGTAAAACAATTAATTTATATTGTATAAAATTATCGAAAAACCAATATAACTTACATTTTAACAATTACTGAACAAGAAGTATTCGGATGTATTCACTATCCTTACTTCATATCCTGATCTGGAAAATTATCTTTCGACGTTTATGGATGCGTGGCAAAGTGGTGCACAAGACCAATTACAGGGGCAGATTGCATCAGCAAAAATTCCTTTATCAAGAATGATTTCGCCACAATTGTATTGGGTAATGACTGGCGATGATTTTTCACTGGACATCAACAATCCCAAAGAACCGAAAATCCTTTGTGTTGGAAACAATCCCGACCGTCAAAATATTTATTCGGCAGCTTTGGGATTGTATAATTCAAGGATTGTTAAACTCATTAATAAAAAAGGGCAATTAAAGAGTTCTGTTATTATTGATGAGTTGCCCACTATTTATTTTCGTGGATTAGATAATCTTATTGCAACTGCCCGAAGTAATAAGGTGGCAGTTTGTTTAGGCTTTCAGGATTTTTCGCAATTGATAAGGGATTATGGCGATAAAGAAGCAAAGGTTATCCAAAACACTGTGGGCAATATATTTTCGGGTCAGGTAGTTGGCGAAACTGCAAAGAGCCTTTCGGAAAGGTTCGGGAAAGTATTGCAAAAGCGTCAAAGTATATCAATCAACCGAAATGATACGTCAACTTCCATTTCCACACAATTAGATAGTCTTATTCCAGCTTCCAAAATTTCAACACTAACACAAGGTATGTTTGTGGGGGCTGTCTCCGATAACTTTGATGAACGTATCGAGCAAAAAATATTTCACGCTGAAATTGTTGTGGACAATGAAAAAGTTGCCGCAGAAACTAAAGTTTATCAGGAGATACCGCAAATCTTATCCTTTGTTGATGAACACGGCGATGATAAAATGAAGCAGGAAATAGAAACGAATTATAAACAGATCAAACAAGATATTGTTCAGGTTATTAAAAAGGAATTGGAGCGGATTAAGAATGATCCTGATTTACAGCATTTGGTGCAGGAATAAAAAACAATATTCAACATAATATTTATGCTTTAATTTAAATCGTAAATTTGGCTATTCTGCTTAATATGAATAGGTAATAAATATGACGACACTCTTTATTAAAAACATGGTTTGCAACCGCTGTATTATGGTAGTGCAAAATGAATTGGATAAATTAAGGTTGGATGTAAAAAACATCAAACTTGGAGAGGTAACATTGGACAAAGAATTGACGGATGAACAAAAGAAGAATTTTGACGCAGTACTTACCTCATTAGGGTTTGAACTAATTGACGATAAAAAAAGCCGCATCATTGAAAAGATAAAAAATATAATCATAGAGTTGGTTCATCATCAAGACAACGACACCAAAAACAACCTTTCAGATGTGCTAATCAGTAAACTGCACCACGATTATAATTACTTATCCAACCTGTTTTCGGAAATAGAAGGTACTACGATTGAAAAGTATTTTATTGCCCAAAAAATAGAGAAGGTGAAAGAACTATTGGTATATGATGAACTGTCTTTAAGTGAAATTGCTTTGCGTTTAAATTACTCAAGTGTAGCCTATTTAAGCAACCAATTCAAAAAGGTAACAGGACTTACCCCAAGTTATTTCAAGCAAATACGAGAGGATAAAAGAAAACCTTTGGATAAGGTCTAAATAAATCTTACAAATCATTCCCAAAATTCCACAAGGAAAAAATGGAAACAAAATGGAACTTTGTATCACAATAAAACTCAAACAAAATGGTACACAAATATCAAGTAACAGGTATGACCTGTGGAGGTTGCGAAGCAAAGGTGAAATTGGCTTTATTAAAGGTTGAAAATGTGACAAATGTTGAAGTTTCAAAAGATGAAAACTCAGCTACCCTGACAATGGATAAACACATTCCAACTACACAATTGCAAGAAGCATTAACCGCTGTTGGAAAATATACCATAGAAATGAGCAATAACAAAAGCCCACAACATACCACGACAAATGAACCAGTGGCAAAATCCTGCTGCTCCGCTCATTCTCACGATGATAAAAAAACAATCGAAGTGACTAGCAATATAAGAGGCAAATACTATTGCCCAATGCATTGTGAAGGCGATAAAACCTATGATAAAGCTGGCGATTGCCCTGTTTGTGGAATGCATTTGGTAAAAGAAGCAGAATTGGATGTAAAGAAAACGATGTACACCTCTCCAATGCATCCCGAAGTTATTCAAGATAGTCCGGGTTCATGTCCTATATGCGGAATGGATTTAGTACCCATGGAACCAAGCGATTCCGAAGAAAAAAAAACCTATCTGGATTTGCTTAAAAAAATGAAAATTGCAACCCTCTTTACGGTGCCAATTTTCATTATTGCCATGATGGAAATGGTGCATAACAATCCGTTATTTCAAATAATGGACAGTAACATGTGGAACTGGGTGCAATTTCTGTTTTCAATTCCTGTTATTTTCTATGCTGGTTGGATGTTTTTTGTACGAGCTTGGAAATCCATAATCACTTGGAATCTAAACATGTTTACCCTTATCGGAATAGGAACTGGAGTTGCATTTTTGTTTAGTATTGTAGGAATGCTGTTTCCGAATATTTTTCCCGAAGAATTTAAAACCGAACACGGAACCATTCATCTTTATTTTGAAGCGGCAACAGTAATCATTACACTGGTCTTGTTGGGACAATTGTTAGAAGCAAGAGCACATAGCCAAACCAGTGGAGCTATAAAAGCGTTATTACAATTAGCGCCAACCGAAGCTACTTTGATTGGTGAAGGGGGCGATAAAGTGATTTCCATTCATGATATTAAGAAAGGTGATTTATTACGCGTAAAACCAGGAGATAAAATTCCAGTTGACGGAAAAATAACCGATGGTGAAGGCAGTATTGATGAAGCAATGATTACAGGAGAGCCAATTCCCGTTGACAAAAAGAAAGACGATAATGTAATTTCGGGAACAATCAACGGGAACAAATCATTTGTAATGATGGCCGAAAAAGTAGGTTCTGAAACATTACTTTCTCAAATTGTACAAATGGTTAACGATGCTTCTCGTTCAAGAGCACCCATTCAAAAATTAGCCGATAGTATTTCTAAATATTTTGTACCCATTGTAGTAATCATTTCAGTAATTACTTTTTTTGTTTGGGCACTATTTGGTCCAGAACCAGCGAAGGTTTATGGATTTATAAATGCCATTGCAGTTTTAATCATAGCTTGTCCTTGTGCTTTAGGTTTAGCCACGCCGATGTCTGTGATGGTGGGTGTGGGCAAAGGAGCACAATCTGGTGTATTAATTAAAAATGCCGAAGCCTTAGAAAATATGAATAAGGTGGATGTTTTAATAACAGATAAAACAGGAACGCTAACAGAGGGAAAACCTTCGGTAGAAAAAATTTACGCATCAACTAATAACGAGGATGATTTATTGCAAAATATAGCTTCCTTAAACCAATACAGTGAACATCCATTGGCACAAGCAGTAGTCAATTATGCCAAAACAAAATCTATTTCATTAATTGGAGTCAAAGATTTTGAAAATGTTACAGGAAAAGGAGTTACAGGAACGGTTACCAATAGAAAAGTAGCATTAGGCAATAAAAAACTAATGGAACAGGTTAAGGCAACTATTTCTGACGATTTAGAAAACAAAATTATTGCAGAACAAAAACTTGGTAAAACGGTTTCTTACATTGCTGTTGATGGTGTTACAGTTGGTTTTGTTTCAATTACCGATGCGATAAAAACTTCGAGTGCAGCAGCGATAAAAGAACTAATGCTTCAAGGTGTAGAAGTAATTATGCTTACTGGTGACAATGTTAATACAGCCAAAGCAGTAGCGGATGAATTAGGTTTATCTTCCTATAAAGCAGGATGCTTACCCGAAGATAAACTCAACGAAATTAAACGTTTACAAGCAGAAGGGAAAATTGTAGCTATGGCTGGTGATGGTATAAATGATGCTCCGGCATTAGCACAAGCCAATATCGGAATAGCTATGGGAACTGGAACCGATGTAGCCATAGAAAGTGCCAAAATAACTTTAGTAAAAGGCGATTTATTAGGTATCGTTAAAGCAAAAAATTTGAGCCATGCTGTTATGAAAAACATCAAGCAAAATTTATTCTTTGCCTTTTTCTACAATGTGCTTGGTGTTCCAATTGCAGCAGGTATTTTATATCCGTTTTTTGGAATTTTATTATCTCCAATGATTGCAGCTTTAGCAATGTCTTTAAGTTCTGTATCGGTAATCGCAAATGCATTGCGATTACGCAGTTTTAAACTTTAAATGAATTATTCAATAAACAAAATGGAAAAGAATAATCAAGACTTACGATTCAAAACAAATATTAACTGTGGTGGATGTGTAGCATCTGTAAAACCTCATTTGGATAATGCCGATGGTATATGACATTGGGAAGTAGATACAACTAAAGACAAGGTGCTTACCGTAAAATCAGAAGGAATTACACAAGAACAGGAAATTGAAACTGTACAGAAAGCAGGTTTTAAAATAGAACCATTAAACAAAGATAATTTACTTATCCTAATACCTGTTTAGTTATTTAACTTATAACAAACACTTTAGGTAATTCACTGTATATTTATTTTAATAAGCATAAAAAGGACTATGCAGACTAGTGATTTAGACATTTTATCTATAATTCTGTGTTTGCAGTTCACGAAAGTGCAAAATATAGCAATTAAAAGAAATAATTTCATAATTTTGTAGTGTTGAAAAATTTGAGTAAACATATCAGCTTTGTCATCTTACTATGTTTGGGCTTTTTCCTAATGCCAAGCATAAGCTATGCTTGTGCAAAAAAAACAACTAAGACAGAGCAAAAGTCCTGCTCAAAAGATCAATCTGCAAAAGCAGAACATAAAAGCAGTTGCAAGGACAAGTCCTGTAAAAAATGCAAAGATGGTCACGACTGCGACGGCAATTGTAAGCACAGTTCTTGTGGATGCAGCACTTCTTCATCTTCTGTAAGCTTACCAATACCAGTAGATTTAAAAACAGCTGACCCTTTTGCTGAAATTAAAAAGCAAAAATTCGGTTTCAAAGAAGCCTACTATTCTTCAGGCTACTCTTCCATTTGGCAACCACCTAAAATAAGCTAAAACGATGGCTTGTTAGCCATACGTGTGCCTTGTCGAAAGCTGAATCCAGTTTTCGCAAACTCTTCGTATATCTTATTAAATAAAAAAAAATAAAAATGAAATCAATATCAAAAATATTGATGGTAATCACCGTATTACTATCAGCTGTAAACAGTTTTGCACAAATCAAAAATGCAAAAACAGAAACCGTAAAAATATATGGCAACTGCGAAATGTGTAAAACAACCATCGAAAAAGCAGGAAATTTAAAAAATGTAGCCACAGTAGAATGGAATAAAGACACCAAAATGGCTACACTTAAATACGATGATAAAAAAACAAATCAGGATGAAATACTGAAACGTATTGCTTTGGCAGGTTATGACAGCGAGAAATTTTTGGCTCCAGATGATGTATATGCAAAATTATCCGACTGTTGCCAGTATAAAAGGGAACTAAAACCAGTTGCAAAAACCAAAGATGCAGGTATGGATATGAAAAATGAACACGCCAACCATAACCAAAGCGATATGGCTCAAAAAAACACCACTGAAACGCAAAATGTACCGCAATTAAAAACCGTTTTCGAGAACTACTTTTCGGTTAAAGATGCGTTAGTAAAAACTGATGCAGGTATCTCATCTGCAAAAGCCGCTGAATTGGTAAAAGCCATTAAAGCGGTAGAAATGACAAAACTTTCTACCAAGGAACATAACGTTTGGATGGAAGTGATGAAGGATTTAACAGCAAATGCTGAAAAAATTGCTACAACCAAAGATGTGGCAAAACAAAGAGAAACTTTCGCTTTGCTTTCTAAGAATATGTATGAATTAACTAAGGTATCAAAACAAGAAGCACCTGTTTATTATCTGCATTGCCCCATGTACAATAATGGGAAAGGTGCAAACTGGTTAAGTAAGGAAGAAGTGGTTAAAAACCCATATTACGGTTCTAAAATGCTTACCTGCGGTAGTGTGCAGGAAACTATTAAATAACAAATAAAACGCTATTGTTATGGAAAGTATGAAAAACCAACACGGAATGCAACATACCCAAAAGAGTGAAGAAAATAACCCCAATCATTCTTTAGCAATGTACAAACGTTTTGCTGTAATGGCTGTTGCAATGTTTGTAGCTATGTATTTTATTATGTATGCTATGATTGACGGTTTGCAGAACCTTATCCCCAACATCAATAATTTATATATGACATTGCTGATGGTTTCTGCAATGTTGATCATAGAACTATTGATAATGAAAGGAATGTATGAAAACAAAAAAATCAACTGGGCAATCATAACGGTTTCCCTTGCGATTGGCATCTTTTCTTGGTTTGGTATTCGGGAGCAATTATTTGTGGGCAATAAGGAGTTTGTAAAAGGTATGATACCGCATCACGCAGCAGCAGTATTGATGTCTGAAAAAGCTAAGCTTACCGACCCCGAATTGATACAGTTACAAAAAAACATACTGGAAACACAGGCACAAGAAATCGAATTTATGAAGCGTAAGCTAAATGAATTTGAAAACAAATAAATAAGATAAATTTCTTCAATAATATTAAAAATAAATAAAATGAAAAATATAATTTTCTCAATCATTACATTAGTAACAGTTGCAGCGGTAACAATTTCCTGCAATCAATCTTCAAATAAAAATAGCGACCAGCAAGCTAATGATAGCACAACAATTGCTGCAACTCCGGAGTTACAATCACCTACACACAAAGATACGGTAGCAACTGTTACTTCAACTTATACGTCTTCTCAAGAGGCTGAAAAATCCGATGTGAAGCAAGCTCAAAAGTTTACTATCGCACCTATAATTAAGGATTATTTGGCTTTAAAAAATGCACTTGTTGCAGATAATGACAAAGCAGCTGCTAATGCAGGAAAGCAATTGTTTACTACCTTAAAAAATGTGGATATGAACGCTATCCCAGCGAATAAACATAAAGAATATATGGAGATAGCTGAAAATGCTAAGGAAAATGCAGAACACATTGGCGATAATGCAGGCAAAATAGACCATCAAAGAGAACATTTAGCATCATTAAGCAAAGATGTTTCCGATCTTATAGTATTATTTGGAACTACACAAAAATTATATCAAGACCATTGTCCAATGTATAACGATGGTAAAGGTGCGGTTTGGATTAGCGAAGCTAAAGCTATCAAAAACCCTTACTATGGCGGTAAAATGCTTACCTGTGGCTCTGTAAAAAAAGAGTTCTAAAATGAAGAAAGTATTAAAGATAATATTGACAATAGTGCTGTTTATTTTTATTGGAATACAATTTTATCAGCCTGCCCTTAATGTAGATAATGGGCAGGTTTACACAACCGATTTTACCCAAGCCTATAAAATGCCTGTTCAAGTAAAAGCGATGTTTCAAACCTCTTGCTACGATTGTCATAGCAACAATACCAACTACGTTTGGTACGACTATGTACAGCCTGCAAGAACATTGGTAGAAAATCACATCAAAAACGCAAAAGAGGATTTGAATTTCAACGAATGGGGTATATATTCAAATAGGAAGCAGGAAAGATTATTAAACTCAATTAAAGAACAAATCGAGACTAAACAAATGCCCTTATCATCATATACAATAATGCATAAAAAGGCAAAACTGAATGATGAGCAAATCAAAGTATTAACCAATTGGTTAAAAGAGCAGGAATAAGTTTCATTAATAAAAATATTAAAATGAATATACCCAGAAATATTACTATCAGATTGCTACAGGCAGTTTTCATACTGTTGTGTTCGCAATCTCTTTTTGCACAAAAGGTAGTCCGTTATGACCTTTATGTAAAAGACACACTTGTAAACTATGCAGGCAAAGAAAAAAGAGCCATTGCTGTAAATGGTCAAATACCAATGCCTACCCTAACATTTACGGAGGGAGATACTGCCGAAATTGTAGTACACAACCAATTAAAAGAAAGTACATCATTGCATTGGCACGGTGTGTTCTTGCCCAATAAGGAAGATGGAGTGCCCTGGCTTACACAAAAACCGATTGAGGCAGGTACAACATATACCTATCGTTTTCCTATTATCCAACACGGAACGCACTGGTATCACTCCCATTCTGGTTTGCAGGAGCAAATTGGGATGTATGGAAGTTTCGTAATGAAGAAAAAGGATGATGATAAATCTTTTAGAAAAGGAATTGATGATCTACCTACCATTCCTATTATTTTAAGTGAATGGACAAACCTTAATCCCGATAACATCAACCGTATGTTGCATAATGCCAATGATTGGGCAGCGATTAAAAAAAATGCGACACAATCTTATGCAGAAGCTATCAAAGAAGGTCATTTCAAAACAAAAATTAAGAACGAATGGAAGCGTATGTTGGCAATGGATGTAAGCGATGTTTATTATGACAAAATTTTAATCAACGGAAATCATTCTACTGATTTAAAAACGGTTGATGGCAAAACGTTAAAAGCAGGCGATAAAGTACGGTTACGAGTATCAAACGGTGGTGCTTCTTCTTATTTTTGGTTGAGGTATGCAGGCGGAAAAATCACCGTAGTAGCCAATGATGGTAATGATGTAGAGCCTGTAGAAGTTGATAGATTAATTATTGCAGTTTCTGAAACTTATGATGTGGTGGTAACCATTCCTGAAGATGGTGTTGCCTATGAATTTTTAGCAACTACCGAAGACAGAACACAGTCAGCAAGCTATTTTGTAGGTAATGGCATCAAACAGCTCATTTCACCACTTCCAAAATTGAAATATTTTGAAGGGATGAAAATGATGAATGATATGATGAAGATGAACGGCGATTTGGACGATATGGGAATGAAAATGAGCTTGAACCAAATGGATATGAATGTGGTAATGTATCCCGAAATCACAGGAGATAGTAAGCAGAAAGAAGACCACAGCCAACACAATATGAATATGGAAAATGATCCCAACCGTTACAATGCAAATGCTTTGGGAGAAATCAAAACGCTGAATTATGCAATGCTACAATCTCCTTCCAATACCTCACTTCCTAAAGATGCGCCAGTAAAAGAATTGAAATTTACTCTTACCGGAAATATGAACCGTTATGTGTGGAGTATGGATAATAAAATACTTTCAGAAGTTGATAAAATACCTGTAAAAAAAGGAGAAATTCTACGAATTACCATTCATAATAACTCAATGATGCGCCACCCAATGCATTTGCATGGTTTTGATTTCAGGGTAATCAACGGCAAAGGCGAAAAATCACCACTTAAAAATGTCTTAGATATAATGCCAATGGAAACGGATACCATTGAGTTTTTAGCAAACGAAGAAGGAGATTGGTTTTTCCACTGTCATATCTTATATCATATGATGTCGGGAATGAACAGGGTTTTTGCAGTAGATGATTATCAAAATCCGAATTTACCCAACAAAAAACAAGCCTATAACAAGTTGCAGAGAGAAAGCAATATGCCGCACTTTATGGCGCAGAATGATTTTGCAACTAATGGTAATGATGGTGATGCAATGCTCCAGAACTCAAGATGGTCTTTAGGTACAGAATGGCGTTTAGGCTATAATGATATGCATGGTTATGAAGTAGAAACTCATTTAGGAAGATACATTGGGAAAATGCAATGGTTTATGCCGTTTATTGGTTTTGATTGGCGATACCGAAAAATGGGAATGGATGAACACGAAACAAATTTATTCGGACAGAAAAACGAAAAAGATACCCGCAGAGCCTTTAGTTTAGGTTTTATGTATACTTTGCCAATGTTGGTAAACTTTCAGGCAGAAGTATATCATGATGGAATTGTTCGTTTGTCATTAATGCGGGAAGATATTCCAATTTCCAAAAGAATAAGAGCAGGATTTATGGTTAATACTGATATGGAATATATGGCAGACCTAAAGTACATCATCAACAAAAACATTGGCATCCGTACACATTACGATAGCGATATGGGTTTTGGAGTGGGGCTCGCACTGAATTATTAGTAAACAGTGTATATAATACGAATTAAGGGTTAAAACCATCAATTAATTTGCGGTTTATTACAAAAAATTAAATATTGCAAAACCATAACTATTAAGACCCAACCCTTAATTCGTATTAATAAGAAATTATATTGTAGATTAAATAGCAAAACCGTTAGTTTGAACACCCATTTTAACATAGCCTCTCGATTTTGGAGTAAATGGCAATAGAAATTGATCATTATGAAAAATGAAGAAAATATTTTACAACAAAGAAATATTAAACCCACAGCAATGCGTTTGTTGGTAATAGAAAAATTGTTGAAACAGCAATATGCCATCAGTCATAAGGAATTAGCAGAACAGTTTGAAAATGCAGATAATGTTACGCTATTCAGAACGCTGAAAACTTTTTTAGAGCACAAACTTATCCATACTATAGACGACGGAACAGGAGTTGTAAAATATGCACTTTGTCAATCGGGTTGCAATTGCAAACCTTCAGAACAGCATACGCATTTTCATTGCTCCCAGTGCCAGCGAACTTTTTGTCTTACCGATACCGAAATTCCAAACATCAATATTCCACTAAATTTTAAATTAGAAGGCATCAATTTGGTACTCAAAGGACGGTGTGACAGATGCAACTAAAATACTATGAAACTTTGCAATCCGATTGCAAAGTTTATTTTTCTATATTTGCACTATAAATGAGATGGATAATCACAATATGGACTTTTTACCTGATGGTACTTTTTTCATTGCCTTGTAGCGATGGAAGTAATCAGTGTGAAGATACCATTCCTAAAATTGAAACCGTTCAATCTCACGACCACAACAAGGATAGCGATGACAATTGCGGTCCTTTTTGTTATTGCAATTGTTGTAGTATAAGTATTACTACTTACCATTTCAAACCTTTTGAAATCAAGCAACCTAAACCCACTCTTGTTGTTAAAAAAATTACACTTCGTGATTTTACTTTAATTTCCTTCTACTCAGGAAGTATTTGGCATCCTCCCAAATTTACTGTTTAATTTTTTCAGATTTTCTTAATGCTATTGATGGTTTGTTGCAAGCCTTAGTAATTGTATGCCTTTTATTGGCTTTACGGTACTGTTAGCGTGTTCGTGTTATGTATTTTCTACGAATGTTTGTTTATAGAAATAATTACAGGCATTATCCACTTCATCCAATAGTTATTTGATTATCTGTTGGCTTCTTATGACTAGAGGCAATAATTTATTTATCAAAAATTAAAACAGATATACGTGTTAGATAACATTATAAAATTTAGTATTCAGAACAAGCTTGTCATTGGTATAATGACCTTGTTACTCATCATTTGGGGAGTGTGGAGTGCCACAAAACTACCCATTGATGCCGTACCCGATATTACTAATAATCAGGTGCAAATAATTACGGTTTGCCCTACGTTGGCAGGGCAAGAAGTAGAACAATTAGTAACCTTCCCTATTGAACAAAGCATTGCCAATATTCCAGATATAGAAGAAACAAGGAGTATTTCAAGATTTGGCTTATCGGTAATTACAGTAGTATTTAAAGATAAAGTAGACATTTATTTTGCCCGTCAGCTTATCAATGAAAAACTAAAAGAAGCAGAGGAAAATATACCTAAAGGTATTGGCAAGCCAGAACTTGCACCAGTAAGTACCGGATTGGGAGAAGTCTATCAATACATCATCCATCCGAAAAAAGGCAGTGAAAAAAAATACAATGCAAAAGACCTACGTACAATGCAGGATTGGATTGTAGCAAGACAATTATATGGAACTCCCGGAATTGCCGAAGTAAATAGTTTTGGTGGCGAACTGAAACAATATGAAGTAGCAGTAAATCCCAATCGCTTAAAAGCTATGGGGGTAAGTGTTACCGACATTTTTACCGCATTAGAAAAAAACAATCAAAATACTGGTGGTGCATATATCGACAAAAAACCAAATGCTTATTTCATCCGAGGTATCGGTTTGGTAACTTCATTGGATGATGTAAAAAATATCAGTGTAAAAAATGATGGCGGCAGTATTCCCATTTTTATAAAAGACGTAGCAGATGTACGTTTCGGAAGTGCTGTAAGATACGGAGCAATGACCTACAACGGCGAAGTAGATGCAGTTGGCGGTGTGGTAATGATGTTGAAAGGCGAGAACAGCAATGAGGTTGTAAATCGCATCAAAGAAAAATTACCTATTATTCAAAAATCCTTACCCGAAGATGTAATTATTGAACCCTATTTAGACCGTACAGATTTGGTTGACAGAGCTATGAGTACCGTTGAAAAGAACCTGATAGAAGGCGCACTGATTGTCATTTTTGTATTGGTGCTTTTCTTAGGAAATTTTAGGGCAGGATTGATTGTAGCATCCGCTATTCCTTTGGCGATGTTGTTTGCATTGGCTTTAATGAATGTGTTTGGCGTAAGTGCCAATTTAATGAGTTTGGGAGCAATAGATTTTGGATTAATTGTAGATGGTGCGGTAATTATTGTAGAAGCTACATTGCATCATTTAGGTTTAAGGAAATCTACACAAAGGCTCACACAGCAAGAAATGGATAATGAAGTATTTACCTCAGCTTCCAAAATTCGTAATAGTGCAGCCTTTGGTGAAATCATTATCCTTATAGTTTATATTCCTATTCTTACATTGGTAGGTGTAGAAGGTAAAATGTTCCGTCCTATGGCACAAACAGTAGGTTTTGCAATATTCGGAGCATTGATATTATCTTTAACATATATCCCGATGATGTGCGCTTTGTTCTTATCTAAAAAGCCGATGCTCAAAGAAACCATTTCGGATAAAATGATGAATTGGTTGCAAAAAATGTATCAACCATTATTAGAAAAAGCCATCAAAATAAAATATTGGCTAGTAGGAATTACCGTTGGTATATTTGTTTTTAGTCTTTTCTTATTTAGCAGAATGGGTGGCGAATTTATACCACAATTACAGGAAGGAGATTTTGCCTTCCATTGTATTTTACCACAAGGCAGTTCATTGAGCCAGAGTATAGAAACCTCTATGCAAGCTTCAAGAATTATTAAAGAATTTCATGAAGTAAAAATGGTAGTAGGTAAAACTGGAGCGGCAGAAGTGCCAACGGATCCAATGCCACCCGAAGCTACTGATATGATGATATTGCTAAAGCCTCAAAGCGAATGGAAAAGTGGTAGAAATTATGATGAATTGGCGGATGCAATTAATGAAAAATTAGAGGCAATGCCTGGTGTGTTCTTTGAAAAAAACCAGCCGATACAAATGCGTTTCAATGAATTAATGACAGGTATTAGGCAAGATGTAGCAGTAAAAATATTTGGAGAAAATTTAGATACGCTTGCCTTGAATGCTGATAAGGTTAGTAAGGTTATACAAACAGTAGAAGGTGCTACATCTCCACAAGTAGAACGTGTGAGTGGTTTACCGCAAATAAATATAGAATACGACCGTACACGTTTAGCCAATTATGGGATAACGGTAGAAGATGTAAACAATGTAGTAAGCACTGCATTTGCAGGAAAAAGTGCTGGTGTAGTATATGAAAACGAAAGAAGATTTGAACTGGTAGTTCGGTTGGATAGTGTTTACCGTAACAGTATCGAAGATGTAAACAATTTGATGATACCAACTTCAACTGGTAATCAAATTCCGCTTTCGCAAGTAGCAACTATTGATTACAAATTAGGACCGGCACAGATAAGCCGTGAAGCAGGAAAACGTAGAATTGTAATCGGGTTCAACGTTGCAGACAGGGATGTACAAAGTGTGGTAGAAGAAATTCAGCAAAAATTAAATACACAGGTAAAATTACCACCGGGCTACTATTTCACGTATGGCGGTCAATTTGAAAACTTGCAGGAAGCCAGTAACCGATTAATGATAGCCGTTCCGGTTTCTTTGTTATTGATTTTTGTATTGCTCTATTTCACGTTCCGTTCCTTTAAACAGGCAGGCTTAATATTTACAGCTATCCCAATGAGTGCGATCGGTGGTATATTGGCTTTATTACTTCGTGGTATGCCGTTCAGCATCAGTGCAGGAATTGGATTTATTGCTTTGTTTGGTGTGGCAGTTCTCAACGGAATTGTATTGATAGGCACTTTCAACCAATTAGAAAAAGAAGGTGTAAAAGATGTTTTCAAACGAGTAATAGAAGGAACTAAAATCCGACTGCGACCAGTATTGATGACAGCAACTGTAGCCAGTTTAGGTTTTTTACCAATGGCATTGAGCAGTAGTGCGGGTGCAGAAGTACAAAAGCCTTTAGCCACGGTAGTAATTGGCGGATTAGTTACAGCAACATTCCTTACCCTATTTGTACTGCCATTACTCTATATCATTTTCAATTCAAAAATTAAATTAAAAAGAAAGCCACAAGTGAAACCCATTGTAACCATAATTGTATTGCTTTTATCAATGGTAGGCTTTACAGCAAATGCACAGACAAAAAGTTTAACTAACGTTGACGATGCGATAAATATTGCACTTCAAAATAATCAAACCTTAAAAGCTTCAGATTTAGAAATTGATGCCAGCAAAGCTTTGAAAAAAACTGCCGGAGAATTATCAAAACTTGATTTTAATGCACAGTTGGGACAGTACAACAGTACCAAATTCGACCAGTCTTTTCAGGTGTCACAAACCATTCCGTTTCCATCATTATTCGGAGCTAAAAAGCAACTGATTAATGCCGAAATAAAAGGTAAAGAATTGCAAAAAAACCTTACTGTATTGGAGTTAAAAAATCAAGTACGTACTTATTATTATCAAATTTTGTACTTGCAACACAATGAAAAACAGTTACAGCAATTGGATAGTTTGTACAACGATTTTATTAAAATAGCCCAGCTTCGTTATAAAACTGGCGACACCAAAAAAGTGGACATCAGCACAGCGGAAGCTAAGAAAGGCGAAATCAATTTATTGCTAAAACAAAATGGAGTGTTCTTATCCAATGCTGTTGCCAATCTGAAAACATTGATGAACACAAAAGACGATTTTACCATTGCAGAAAACGGAATATTTCAGCCTCTACAAATCAGTAATTTGTTGGATAATGAAGTCGTAGAAAATCATCCTGCCATTCAATCTTTGTATCAGGATGCCATTATTGCCGAGCAAACCAAAAAGGTAGAACGTTCGCAAGGTTTGCCCGATTTCACCATTGGTTACGTCAATCAGTCTTTAATTGGTTTTCAAAATGTAAACGGAGCCGAACAATTTTTCAATGGCGGAAACCGATTTAGTTCTGTAAACATTGGTATTGCTATTCCCATCACTTATGGTGCTACCAAAGCCAGAATAAAATCTTTAGATTACAGAAAACAAGCAGCCGAAGCCAATGCACAGCAACAGCAAAAAACATTGGCTACGCAAATGCAAAATGCCTTGCAACAATACCAGCAAGACCTACAGCAGTTCAATTATTTTGAGAAAGAAGCATTGCCAAATGCCAAGGAAATTGTATCAGCAGCACAATTGGGTTACAGAACAGGCGAAATCAGTTATGTAGAATATCTTTTTGCGCTGCAAACTGCCACCGATATTCAGCTGAATTACCTCAAAAGTATTCAGCAGGTAAACCAATCTGTAATCACTATTTATTCATTCATTAATCAATAATTAAAAATGAAATTCAATATAAATAAAATCACGTCTATCACAGCGATAATTGTTTTAATATTTACTTTTTCCGCGTGTAAAAACGATAAACAAAAAGAGGGTCAGGCTACAGAAGCAAAAGCAACCGAAAAAGCTGAAGCTCCTCACGAAGAAGAAACGCCAACCATTGCCACACTTACCGAAGAACAAATAAAAACGGTAGGCATACAATTAGGCGTAATAGAGCAAAAAGAATTAACGGCAACCATCCGAGCAAATGGTTTGCTGAAAGTTCCCAATAACAACAAAGCCAACGCAACTTCTTTGTATGGTGGTGTAATAAAAACACTGAACGTACAAATTGGAGATTATGTAAAAAAAGGACAAGTAATAGCCACTATTGCCAATCCGCAGTTTATACAATTGCAGGAAGAATATTTGAGTACTGCCAGCAGAATTACTTTTGCAGAACAAGAATTATCAAGGCAAAAAGAACTTTTCGAAGGCAATGCAGGAGCGAAAAAAAATCTACAAAGTGCCACAGCCGAACTCAATAGTTTACGTACCAGAAGAGCTTCCTTACAACAACAGATACAATTAATGGGCATCAATCCAGGTTCTGTTTCAAATGGTAATCTAAAATCAGCATTGGTTGTAACCAGTCCTTTGAATGGTACGGTTAGTAACGTTTTCGCTAAAATAGGAAGCTATGTAGATGTTTCTTCACCTGTTATAGAAATTGTAGATAACAGTTCCTTGCATTTGGATTTGAATGTTTTTGAAAAAGATTTGCCGATGCTCAAAGTAGGGCAAACTATTCATTTTAGAATAACCAACAATGCAGTAGAAGACTATAATGCTAAAATATTTGCAATAGGCTCATCTTTTGAAAACGAAAGCAAAACAATTGCCGCTCACGCCGTGGTACAAGGCAATAAAACAGGACTTATAGACGGAATGAATGTTACTGCCATTGTAAGTCTTAATAATGTAACAACTTCGGCTGTACCGAATGATGCCATTGTAAATGCCGATGGAAAATACTATATTTTTGTACAAACCAATAAAAAAGCAGAAGAACATCACGAAGAAGGCGAAGAAGAAGGCGGTCATAAAGAGGAAGAAGAAAAAGACCATAAGGAAGATAAAACCAGCAAGAATTTTGAAAAAGTGGAAGTGTTTAAAGGCGTATCTGATATGGGTTATACCGCAGTAACTTTTGTAAATGAAATTCCTGCCGATGCAAAAATTGTGGTAAAAGGAGCATTCTTTGTAAACGCAAAACTGAGTAATACAGGTGGGCACGGACATTAAAAATAGGAACTATGATTTGGTTAAAATTTTATTTGCCTTTGTATTTGGTGTTGTATATGACGGTAGCATTTGTGCTACCGTCATACCGCACCTTTAAGCAAACAGGCATCAATCCTATAACATTCGGCAAAACGGATAACGCACACGATTATATCGGTTTTGTAATGAAAATATTGATAGCCTTGCTTTTTATAGCGGTATTCATTTATTCATTCAGCGATAAAGCATATCAGTATTTAGTACCCATTTCTTATTTAATGAAAGAAGTGTTTATGATAGTTGGATTAATCTTGATACATCTTTCACTACTCTGGATTTCGGTAGCTCAATATCAAATGAGCAACAGTTGGCGTATTGGTATAGATGAAAATAATAAAACCGAATTAATAACAAAAGGCTTATTTTCTTATAGCCGAAACCCGATATTCTTAGGAATGATAATCAGCGTTACCGGAATATTTTTCATACTGCCCAATGCAATTACATTTTTCCTGATGCTATCCACTTACATCGTTATCCAAATTCAGATAAGATTGGAAGAAAAATTTTTAGAAAAGCAACACGGACAAGAATATTTATCCTATAAACAAACTACTAAAAGATTACTATAATGGAACACAAACATAAATATGATGCACAAGGCAAACAGCTTTGTTGCACACCTCAAGAAGAAAAGATATATACCGATGCCAATGCTAAAATGCTATTGGAAAAACATCACGACGATGATGGACACAACCACGAACACACCGATGATGGAGGTCATAACCACGGAAGTACCGATAAATCTACCTTTCAAATGTTTTTACCTGCTATCATCAGTTTTGTATTATTGATGATAGCCATTGCTTTAGATAATTGGCTTCCGCAATCTTGGTTTACAGGTTGGGTACGAATTGTTTGGTATGTGGTAGCGTATGCACCTGTTGGATTACCCGTAATTAAAGAAGCATTTGAAAGTATCAGAAAAGGTGACGTCTTTTCAGAATTTTTATTGATGAGCATTGCTACCATCGGAGCTTTTGCCATTGGCGAATATCCTGAAGGTGTTGCTGTAATGTTGTTTTATGCCGTTGGCGAAGTATTCCAGACTTTGGCAGTAACAAGAGCGAAAGCTAACATTAAAACGTTGCTCGATCAAAGACCAGATGAAGTAACTATTTTAGAAAATAATCAAGCTAAAACCATAAAAGCAGAAACCGCAAGTATTGGCAATATAATTCAATTAAAACCCGGAGAAAAATTAGGACTAGATGGAGAACTATTATCCGAAACCGCTTCATTCAATACAGCAGCACTTACAGGAGAAAGTAAGCCAGATACCAAAACCAAAGGCGAAATCGTATTGGCAGGAATGATAAACCTAACAACCGTTGCACAGGTAAAAGTAACCACCGCTTATACCGATAGCAAGCTTTCTAAAATTTTAGAATTGGTGCAAAATGCCACTGCACAAAAAGCACCAACCGAATTATTCATCCGCAAGTTTGCAAAAATTTACACGCCGATTGTCGTGTTGTTGGCAGTGCTAATTACTGTAGTTCCTTACTTTTTTGTGAGCGATTATGTATTTAGTCAATGGCTGTACAGAGCGTTGGTGTTTTTGGTAATTTCTTGCCCTTGTGCTTTGGTCATCAGTATTCCTTTGGGTTATTTTGGCGGAATTGGGGCTGCTTCCAAAAATGGTATTTTGTTTAAAGGAAGCAACTTTTTAGATGTAATTGCCAGTATTCAAAATGTAGTAATGGACAAAACGGGTACAATGACCGAGGGCGTTTTCAAAGTACAAGAAGTTATCTTGAAAGCTGAATTTAATAAAGAGGAAATCCTGAAAATGGTAAATGCTTTAGAAAGTCAAAGCACACACCCGGTTGCTACCGCTATCCATCAATATGTAGGTGAAATTGATAGCTCGATAAAGTTAGAAAATACAGAAGAAATTGCAGGCCACGGTTTGAAAGCCAATGTAAATGGAAAAGAATTATTGGTAGGAAATTTTAAATTGATGGATAAATTCAACATCAATTATGATTTAGACCCAACCACAATTGTTTATACCTTAATTGCCATTGCTTACGATGGAAAATTTGCAGGTTACATTACCATTGCCGACAGTATAAAGGAAGATGCACAGCTAACTATTGACAAGTTAAAAGCATTAGGAGTAAAAACCACAATGTTGAGCGGAGATAAAAGCACCGTAGTAAAATTTGTTGCAGATAAATTAGGAATTTATAATGCCTTTGGCGATTTACTACCTGAAGATAAAGTAAATAAAGTAAAAGAAATCAAATCCAAAAACGAAACCGTAGCATTTGTAGGCGATGGTGTGAACGATGCTCCTGTGGTAGCATTGAGCGATGTAGGTATTGCAATGGGGGGTTTAGGTAGTGATGCTACCATTGAAACCGCAGATGTAGTCATTCAGGACGATAAACCGAGCAAAATACCGATGGCAATCAATATCGGTAAGCAAACCAAAAAAATCGTTTGGCAAAATATTACGTTGGCATTTGTGGTAAAAGGAGTTGTTTTAGTTCTTGGAGCAGGTGGTTTAGCCACAATGTGGGAAGCCGTTTTTGCTGATGTGGGAGTTGCATTATTGGCAATTTTAAACGCTGTACGCATACAACGGATGAAATTTTAAAGAATAGTTTGAACAATAAAACCTAACAAATTTAGGTATTTTTATTAGTAACCAAATTTTAAGACTTCAAAATAAACGAATGAATAAATTTTATACCGAAATCCTTTTAAAATTGGAAACAGCAATCAATGAGCTGGAGATTGAAGCTGATTCTTCGATACAGCGGATAGAAACCATTATACATCTTATCGTTGAATGCTTATCTGAAGTAAAGGAACATATTTTAAAAAGTGGATTTCAAAATATTGACGAAGAAATCCACTTTTTCAAACATCAGAAGCCTATTATTGTTTCGAAACTTATTTACTACAATGCCATATATAAAATTGAGGCGAAAAAGCCTTATGGAGCAAAACCAATCAGAAAATATCTTAACAAAGAACTAAAAAAACTCAAAGGGTTCTTTGACAATAACATTGATTTTTATAAATATTACCGCAGTAATAACTCCTTTCTTGACGAAAGATTTTTTGTTCGTGGCAAACACGATATAAAACTATGGTTGGACACAATTTATTTTGAAACGGACCAAAGCTTCTCTACATCCCACGATTATAAAGTAGCTAAAATCATAGCTAATGATTTGATACAAGTTTACATTGAAAACCAATTGAATACTAAAAACTATAATAAGATTTCTCATGAATCTCCTTTAAACTGGACTGGTAACAAAACAGCATTAACCGAATTGATTTACGCATTATATTCACTAGGCGTATTTGAAAACGGAAATGTTGACATAAAGCTTATCTCCAAAACTTTTGAAAGAACCTTTAATATTGACTTAGGTGATTTCTATCATACATTTATGGAACTTAAATCCCGAAAAATAAACCGAACAAAATTCCTTGACAGCCTCCGAGATGCTTTGATTAGAAAAATGGATGAACAGGACTAAATGTAGCTGACACTATTATAATACACCTCTTGGTAAATGAATACCTTTCGTGCGTACTATATTTTCTGAAACCGTTGCAACTTCTTTCTGTTTTTCGGTTTGTTCCGCAGGTTCTTCTTTGGGGTCTGGTGTAATGGACAACTGTATTTTTCTATCGATAGAAGCCAATTCTGTTTTCAATTCGCTTAATCTACTTTCCTTTGTCCACGTATCTTTAACCATTTCCTGAAGTATCGGTAAATCTTTTTTCAGTTCCGTAATTTTCTTTTGTTCCTGCTCGATATAGCCAGGGAGTTTTTCCAATGCATTGAGAAAGTTCATAGATGCCAATTTTGCATCGTTGGCAATGATACCATTATTATAAGTGTATTTGATATTTCCTTCGCCCTGCACCAAAAAGCGATTTACTCTTATATCCACGCCCTCTTTTTCGGACATTTCAGTTTTAACCAACAACGAAAATCCATATAAAGCACCTATTTCTTCATACTGACCTCCTGTGCGGGATTTGTCTGCAATCTGGTTGAGTTTTGCACCAATTTGTTTCATATCCGCATAGGGCGATAAACCATCTAATAAAACAGGGTTTGCAATAGTATTGTCCGAATTTTTCTGTATGCGTTGTTGCAGATTCTTCCAATCAAGACTCATCCGTTCCAATCGTGATTGAGCGCTTTCCAACATAGAAGATACATCATCCAATTTGTATTTAGAACTGACTTTAGAACGGTTGAAAGCCTGCTTTTCGCTTTCCAGTCCTGCAACTTGTTTTTCAATTTTTGCTTTATCCAAAAGGTCGGTATTTCCCGAAAGTATAGCTACATATTCCGAAAAGTTCATACCCGACTTTTCATCCATACTGCCTTCATCAATGGTACGTTTGCCAAGGTTATTAGTTTTAAGTTGGTCTATAAAAAGTTGCTTGTTGTACAAGAGATTGAACTTATAGCTATCCAACGATTTTTCGGTAGCATAAATAATTACATCCACTTTATTGTTTGCAAAATGTTTCGCAATTTCATTGCCCTTTCGTATTGCTCTTCCATCCCTTTGAGTAAGGTCGCTTGGCCGCCAAGGCGTATCTAAATGATGAACTGCAACAGCTTTTTTCTGTGCATTCACTCCAGTTCCAAGCATGCTTGTAGAACCGAAAATCACACGAATTTTACCCTCATTCATATCCTTGATAAGTCCTTTACGTTGGTTATCGTTTTTGGCTTCCTGTATAAAACGAATTTCGTGTGCTGGAATGCCGTGATTTTCCACCAATTTGCGTTTTATTTCAGAATACACATTCCACTCGCCAGGCTTGTAGGTGCCAAGGTCAGAAAAGATAAACTGTGTACCTTTCTGTGCATTATATTGGTTGTAATATTTCGAAATGTTTGCCGCACAATGAGATGCTTTATTGTCAGGATGGTCATCATATCTACCACCAACCATTCGCATATCTAAAGACATCTTTCGGGCATAGTCGGTAGCGATAAGCATTTTAGCTTTTTCTTCTCGTTGCGATAAAGGTGCTCTTCCCAACAAAGTAGCATTGCCCGATTTTGCAAAATCCATCAGATTTTGGATAAATGCTGTCTGGTCGGGTGTTGGTGGAATGTTATACAGTATTTCGTTCTTTTCAGGGCGGTCAATGCCGATATCTTTTGCCGTTCTGTAATCTGTAATTTCAGAATAAAACTGTGCTAGTTCCGGCACTTTAATAAAGTATCGGAAACGTTCTTTTGCAACAATATTGTTGGCAACCGAGAATTCATAATCCGTAGTTTTTCTAGCATAAATTGCAGACCACGCATCAAAACAGTTAATGCCTTGTTTTTCTAAAGCTCTTGGGCGTAGGTATTTGAATAAAAGGTATAATTCCGTAAGCGAGTTACTAATTGTTGTGCCCGAAAGGAAAGTCGCACCCATATCCGCTTGTATTTTGTCTTGAATGGTGCGGATAGCAAAGAGCAGGTTCATTGCCTTTTGGCTTCCATCCACATTTCCCAATCCTGCAACCCTTGTGTGGCGTGTGTTGAACATCAGATTTTTGAATTGATGGCTTTCGTCCACAAATAAATGGTCTATGCCCATCATTTTAAAGTCCACAATATCATCCTTTCGGTTATCAATATCGTGTTGCAGGGTTTTAAGTTTTACTTCAAGGTTTTCTTTACGTTTGATAGCACCAGCAAGCATTCCACGGGTAACTTCGCTACCTTCTGATTTTAGAGCATCGAGATTTCGTTCTACACTGTCTAATTCATTTTCGAGAATTTCCTTTTGCATTTCGGGCGATTGCGGTATCATACCGAATTGGTCGTGGGTTAATATCACACAATCCCAATCGTTGTTTTTGATATCTCCGAAAATTCGCAATCGTTTTTTTGGCGTAAAATCTTCTTTGCCAGGATAGAGAATTTTTGCGTGTGGATAGGCGGTTCTATAAGCTTCCGCAATTTCGTGAACGTTACTTTTCAGCCCTATAATCATCGGTTTGTGTGCCAAACCTAAACGCTTCATTTCTTGTGAAGCCGTACACATTACCAGTGTTTTTCCTGCACCAACTTCGTGGTCACAGATAGCACCATTGTTCAGCTTTATCATCCAAACAGTATCTTTTTGGCTCGAATACAAGTCATCAATACCTAAAGATTTTCTATCCAAACCCGGAAATTCCTGATGGCTTCCGTCATAATTCGGTCGTACAAAACAGTTGAAAGTATTGTTATATTGGTCGGTCAACCTGTTTTTAAATTCGTCGTTTTGAGCGTGAAGCCAATCGGAAAATGCAGTACGGATTTCGTCAATCTTGGTATTCGCCATTTGTACAGCTTCCATATCCCTGACCTTGACTTCTTGGTCGCCAACCTTAATTTTTTTAGTAATATCCGGCGTGGTATTTACGAGTGCGTGTTTAAGCAAAGCAATCCCGTCAAAGGTTCTACTCTCTGATTTTACGGCATATTTATCCCATATATGCACATTCTTTAGGTTGCATTTTACAGAAAAATCATCCGAACTTTCGGAATAATGGATATTGACTGCCGTATCAAACAAGTGCGAAGCAAAACGGGCATAAATCCCCGTGGGTATCCAGCGTTCGCCGAGATTGAAGTCCAGTTCTTCAAACTCAATGCGTCTTGGTTTGGCTTCTTCCAAAACCGTAAGACTTGCTTTGGCTTCCGCATCATCGGGATTACTTTCGAGATAGGTTTTAACCTCAGCGGATTTCTCAATTACATTTCCAGCAATCCATCGTTCGGCTATATCATATTCCTTTCGTAAAGGATTATAGAAAATACGACTGTGTAGGGCTTCTTTCAAAGCATCAATTGGCATACTGCTTATCTCGGACATATAATCCAAATCCACTTTGCCGTATTTGTTTAGTGATGATGCCAAAGCTTCGTCGGGATTGTCTGTTGCTAAAGTGGTAGTAGAAAAAGTAACGGGACGACTGAATATATCCGCTTTATGCACCACACCGCCAACTACACGTTCCAGATAAGGAATTTCTTTCCCTGCACTGTCTGTTTTAATCAATTTGATATTTTCGGCACTGTTCAGATTGCCATATCTTTTTACAAAAATAGCATACAAATTATTCAGCGTTTCCCTTTCTACTGTATGTTCATTTTGTTTTGCGGCTTCTTTTTGATACAAATCGAGATAGCTGTCTCTAACTGAAATGTAGGCTTCGGCTCTTACTTTCTGCAATGGTGGTAATTGCAAGGGATGGAACATAGCAGTTGCATTGTTTTTGTGCACTTCTTGCAAATAACCAACCCAACCATTATCTGCAACAAGACAATTGTTTCGATGGAATGATTGTAATTCTTTGCTATATAATGCAGGTTCGGGAATGGTATTGAAAACGGTTTGCTTTTCAGCTTGGCTATTTCCGTTTATGCCTGAAAATAGGTCGCCGATAACTTCCTCTTTTTTGTCAATTTGTGAAGTATTTCCATTGAAAGCCGCAGGTGTAAGAGATTGTTGCATAACTGAACTGAACAAGTCTGCTTGGCGAATAATATTGGCTCTCCGTTTCGTAGAAGCTTGCTTTAGAGGGCTTTTTTTTGGTGGAGCAATAACCGCTACTGGCTCGTCAACATTTTCAAAAAGGTCAAAAATGCTTAATTGCTTTAATTCCTTTGGATTTACATGAATGTTTATTGGTATTTGTTTAATCGTTATAGGTTCTACAATGGGAACTGTTACATTTGGTGTAATTGGGATTTGTAGGTTTGGTTCGCCTTTGTATAAATTCAAATCCAGATATTTTCCAAAATCTTCTGAAAGCATTTGTTTGAGGTCTTTTGCAATCCCGCCAACACCATCTTTATGCGTATAAATTATGGCTGGTTTTCCATAAGGATCGGTGTCTAATTTTCTATCTGTATGAACAATTCTTGTGCTATCTTGAAAAAAAGCATTGTTTGGTGTATTATATTCTGTTGTCTTGCTTTGGCAAAACAATTCTTCCAATTTGGTCAAACGTTGTTTTGCCGAATTCTTTTGCAGAATAATCAGGTCGCTTCCAACTTCTGTACCTGCATATTCAGTAAATAGATTATTTGGCAATCTAATAACCGAAACCAGATTATTATCCTGCATCAACGCCCTGCGTATCGGTTCGTTTTTTGGGCTGTTTAGAATACCCTGCGAGGTAATAAACGTCAACAAGCCACCATCACGTAGCATATCTGTTCCTTTTAGAAAGAAATAATTATGAATACTTCGGGATGCTTGTATTTTTGCTTCTTCCTTACTTCGGGAATAGGAAAGATCGAATATGGAAGTATCACCAAAAGGGATGTTACTTGCAATTACGTCATAAGTGTTTTGTCCCTTTTCGGGTATTTCCTCAAAACCACTTACACGGATATTGCTTTGTGGATAAAGCTGTTTTAAAATCTTTCCTGTAAGCAAATCCTTTTCATAAGCAGTTACATTGGGTTGCTGGTTTTCGGAAAAGGATTGTATGAAAGAGCCGATACCTGCGGAAGGTTCAAGGAATTTTTGAATGTTCAAACCGCTATCACTCAATGTTGAAGAAATTGCATCTATAACCTGTGGCGGTGTATAAAAAGCCGTCAGCACCGAACTTTTCATACTGTCCACATACCTGCGGTATTGCTTTTCGTCTTCGGAATTTTCTTTTAATAGTTGGTGGAGCTCCTGTGTAAGTGGAAATAAATCATGTTCAGTTTTTCGCCAATTATTGATGTCTATTTCATTTTCTATGGGGTTCAATACGAATTTAAGACCGCCAAATCCGCTGTATTGCATCATTAGCAGTCTTTCGCCTACGGTGGCTTGTTGTTTCTCCTTTTCCAGTTTAAAAGCAATTCGCAGGGCATCAATGTTTTGTTGGAGATGTTGCTTTTTACTGAAGCCCATTTTCCGCTATCCATATTGCGATGGTTCCGGTTATTTCGGTGTAGAGCTGGTCATACTCATAACCATAAGCGAAGTCATCAGTTAGTTCATAGTTGGAGAAAATAGGTTCACAAACACGGAACATTTTTAAAGCAAATGGTCGCAATTCTTCATCTGCCATTATGGTTTCGAACTCATTACAAACCACCTGAAATACGGTATCGAACTTGGAAAAATGTAAACCATCGAAAAGAATATAATTGGCTATTTCGTTACATTTTTCAATATCATTTCCCGATTGAAAAGCACCTTCATAGGCATTGGTAGCCCAAGAGGAACGCTGGTTTATGAATTTTTGGTCGTTTGCTTTTTCGGAGAAACTGGTGTTTAATAATTCTTGTAATCGTAATCTGAAATACGAAAGGTCTTTTTGTGTATCCATACTTTAATTTTGTTTAGAATTTTGCTTGATGTCTAAAATTAAAGAAGGAAGTAAAAGCCATTAAAAAAGTGGTAGGGTTTGGCTTTAGAAGGTAGGATTTGTCGTAATGGACAATAAAAAAACCTCTGAATATTCAGAGGTTCGTTCTATGGTTTTTTTAAGATTTGAAGCATCCTGCCGACTTCAATATCCATTCTCGAAAAGGCAAACCATTTTTTGCCCAGGTCTTTTAGTGATGCTCCAATATGGTAAAGCTCCGTATCGTCAATAATTAAAAAGCGGTCGTGGGCATCGGAGAAAATCTCAATTTCAATGGGAGGATATTGGCTGTTGTACCGTTGTAAATCCAGACGTAACTGATTGCTGATGCTTTTGGTATAGATTGTTGCGGTTACATTATTATTCCGTTTGCCCAATAAGATCAATATCGTGTCATCCACATAATTATCAAGCAGGATAATAGAACTTTTGGCACTTCGGATAATATCCGATACAAAAGTATAAGCATCGAAAATTTGACCATCATAGAAAACACCTCTTTCACTTTGCAGTTTGTCGCTTTCCAAAGCCTTAAAAATATCTTCAAATTTTTGGTCAGCTTCTAATTGTTTTAGTTCAATCTTATCCAAACGATGAAAAAGCGAAGCATTGCTGATGAGCATCCTACGCATTTCTACAAAGGCTTCCATAATTTCTACACTGACTTTAACGGCAATATCCGAACGGAGTATGGCAGAAGCCATTGCAATACCTTGTTCAGTAAAAACATAAGGCAAATAACGCCTTCCGCCGTAGCTCAAACTTGAGGTTCCAATTTGGAACCTCAAGTTTTCAACTTCCTCTTCGGTCAGTTGAAAGCAAAAAGAAGCAGGAAATCTTTCAATATTCCTTTTTACGGCTTTGTTAAGGTTCTTTGTTTCCACTTGGTATAAGGAAGCGAGGTCGCTATCCCGCATTACTTGTTTTCCACGTAGGGAATAAATCAGGTTTTTGATTTCCATTGTGCTAATGCTAGGCTTATTTTCCATTACGTTTATAGCTTTTGTTTTTTTCAAATTCAAAAGAGGTTTTGTAATCCTCATTCAACACTATATAAGCATCGAATTTTTTTCCAGCTTTGCTTTTCATCCCTTTAAGCAGAGCCGTTTTGCCTTTATTGACGAGGCTTTCAATATCAGCAATGCTGATTTGTAGGCCACAAACATTGCGGAACTGTACCCAGTTACAAACTTCATCAGGGCATTTAACAATCTTATCTCTAATAATCAGTTGCTGGGTTTTACATTTTGGGCAAATAAGTTGAGGCAGGTTTTCGTGGGCAATGGTAGTTTGCAACAATTCATTCGTAATAGATTTTGCATACGTTTCCATTTCCTTTTGAAATGCTTCGGCAACAGCTTCGTTGTTTTCAATTTTCTGCAAAGCAAGTTCCCATTCGGCAGTCATAGCCACATCCGCAATTTTTTGGTCTTTGACTAACTCATAAACCTGCAATCCTTTTTCAGTCGGGATTAAAGATTTCTTTTCCCGTTGGATATAATTTCGGGTAAACAATGTTTCAATTATTGATGCCCGTGTTGCAGGTGTGCCAATGCCTATATTTTGCAGAGCTTTACGTTCTTCTTCATTTTCTATCCCCTTTCCGGCAGTTTCCATAGCTGATAAAAGCCCAGCTTCAGTATATAATGCAGGCGGTTTAGTTTGTTTTTCCAAAACCGAGGCTTCTTTTATTTTAAGTTCATCGCCCTTTTTCAGTTCGGGTAAATCCTGCAAAGGTTCGGTGTCATCATCTGCGAAACTTCCTTTTATCGAGCGCCAACCTGGTTCGGTTATCTTACAACCTTTTGCAGTAAAATCATAATGTATAGCTCGTAAAGCAACGTCGGTAATCTCTTTCGTACAAGCTTGAGAAATCGCTTCCAACAGTCGAAAAGCAATCATATCGTAAACTGCATTTTCTTTTGCATTTAATGCCGATGGAATTTTTTCGGTAATCAATAATGCGTGATGGTCGGTTACACGCAAATCGTTCACGATGCGTTTATTGAAACGTCCCCATTTTATTTTAGACAAGGCTTGTTTGCAGTTTTCACGGTCCTGTAATGCTCTTATAAGATTGGGGATTTCAGCCCACATATCTTCGGGAATATATTTGCTTCCGGTACGAGGATAAGTGATGAATTTCTTTTCGTAAAGGCTTTGGGCAATGTTCAGCGTTTCTTCGGCAGAAAGGTTTAGCTTTTTATTGGCTTCTTTTTGCAAACCTGTCAAGTCAAAAAGCAAAGGCGGTTGTTCCGTTACGCTTTTGATTTCTATGGACGTGACCGTTACCATATTATTGTTTCTTTCGATGGTTCTCAATGTATCGTCTGCCAGCTTTTTATCTTCCCATTTGGTTGTGGAAACACTTTTAAAACCAATCATTTCTTTGTGATGCAACAATTGTATCTGATAATATTTCTTTATTGAGAATTTCTTGTTGTCGAGATAACGTTTGCAAATCAAGGCAAGTGTTGGTGTTTGCACTCTTCCGAGCGAATAAATCCCATTTCCTGCAACAATGCTCAATGCCTGCGTAGCATTAATTCCTACAAGCCAATCGGCACGGCTTCTGCCTTGTGCAGATTGATACAATCCGTCAAATTCTTTTCCGTTTTTGAGGTTATCAAAACCTTGTTTAATGGCTTTTTCAGTTAATGAACTTATCCATAATCTTTGAAAAGGTTTGTTGCATTTGAGGTATTCGTAAATGTACCGAAAGATGAGTTCGCCTTCACGACCTGCATCAGTAGCTACAATAATACTATCGCACCGATTAAATACTTGCTCAATTATTTTCAATTGCTTTAATGCACCTGTATCAGCTACATAACTTTTGTCCTTTTTTACTTTACGAACGGTTAATAAAAATGGGTTAGGAAGTATCGGAAGCGAAGCTTTCTGAAAACCTGATATTCCGTAATCTTCGGGCATTCCTAATCCAATTAGGTGTCCAAACGCCCACGTAACACAATAGCCGTTGCCTGTCAGATAGCCATCCTTTTTTTCGGAAGCACCCAACAAGCCGGCTATTTCTCTTGCTACGCTTGGTTTTTCTGCAATTATTGCTTTCATAATTTACTACATTTTTCTGCCTTTAGATTTAGCAGGTGCTTGAGGTTTTTCCTGTTGCTCTTGCTGTTTTTTATCTTTTGGCGTTTGTTGTTTCGGTTGCAAAGGCTCTTTGATATTCTTTGTTGCTTCATTGGTTTTACCATCCGAATTAACCGCAGTTTGCGTTTTATGAGCTTCGGTAGGTTTCGCTTGTTCTTTGAGTTTATCGGGATTTTGAAAAGAAAAATTGGTTTTGTTGGTTTCCTTATTCAGCGTGATATAACCTTGATACGGCTTACCTTGCTTATCTGTCAAGCCATTGATGTAAATAGTCTGACCCGCTTTGAACTTATCATATTGCTCATTATCCAATTCCTTACCTCTAAAAGTTCTCGGAACTTCCTGCAAATTATTTTGCTGATTATTTTGTCCGTTGCTTTGCGTTTGCTGATTAATATTGCCTCTATCGAACAGAAATTCAACATAGCGTTTGTCTGCATTGAATTGAACCGTAGCTTCAAACTCAGTTCCCTTTTTAGAAATCATTCCCTCTAAATGAAGTGGTTTGCCGTCCATTAAAGTTTGTTTTTGCTCATCATTCAGTTTTATGCCTTTTATTTCATCGGGTATTTTTATGTATTCTATTTTCAGTGCAATCAATTCATTGGTTAACCTATCCACACTAATAATTGACGGAATGGTTTCGCCTGTTTTGGGGTTTTTCAAATCAACCACACGTCCCATATTTCCTGCATCCAGTAAGTTTTTCTTGTCTTCATCAGTAAACTTGTGTCCAAAGAACTCAAAGTTTAAGTTCGGTTCTTTACGGATACCGTGAATGGCGACCACTACCTTACCTTCGTCATTGTGTTGCAAGGAAAGACGGGCATCCATTCGGGTAACGGCAGTGCCGAGATTTAGGCTTACGGGTACCAATTCATTGGTTTTAAAACCTTTCAATAAAGGTTCAAGTAGGTTCATTTTTTCAAGGCGTTCTTTGCCTAATCCAAGGTTGTTCATTGTTTCCCAATCAATTTGTTCCGGCTTGTAACGGTATTCGTTATTTTCCGGTGCTTTTTGTGTTGTTTCCATATTATTTTGATTTTCTTGTTTATGTTCAGGCTCAACTTTTACTTCGTCTTTTTTCATTTGTTTTTCGCCTTTTGGAGTAGGATGATCTACCTGTTTTTGAAATTCTTTTGCTTTCTCTAAAGCTTTATCGGCTGGTACTTTGAAGAATGTAAATTTGGTAGGATCTTTTAGCTGTCTGTAAAAATTTGAGAAGAAATTAGAAATCAAATCACCATGTTTGTCCACCCGCATAAATTCGCTTTGGTTCTTTTTTGTGGGATCAACGGTTTCCATTTTTCCGTTTTTGTCGATGCTTTTTACAGCTTGGATTTTCATTTTTTCTTTATCCAGCACCAACAATATGTCCGATAATTGTTCGGGCTCTTCTTGCTTATTTGTAGTTTCTTCGCTCATAATCTGAAATTTTAAGATTTCAATGCCGAAAATAAAAGAAGCGTTTACTGCATTGCACTAAGTGGCATTCAAAGGCAGTATTTGTCGCTTAATGGCATCTATTTAGGTGTCGGAGGATTAAAACTCTCTCTTATAAATTGATGAACATCAGATAACTTATAATACAATTTTCCGCTTATCGTATAATAAGGTAGTTTCCCGTTGGAGCGGTAACGTTGCAATGAACGATTGCTGATTTTCAGCATTTGAAGTAAATCCTGATTGTCGAGTAATTCCTCACCATCAATATTATTTCGTTTCTTTTGAAAGTCCTCGATATTGTTGCCAAGCATATCAAGTCTGTCCATCAGGCGTTCCATCCACGCCAAAAATTCCATTCTGTCAATATTCATCGGATTATACTTTTAAGGGTTCGTACCTATTTTTTATCGGTCTTTAGTTTCCTGCCTTTTTCGATATAGCTTTTGCCTTTTGCTATAAGTTCCTGTACATACTCATCACTGCTTTGTACAGCATTGGCATTGAGCATATCTTTGATAGCACCAATAGTGTAGAAGTATTGTCCATAGATTTTTGAATAAGCAATCTCACCTTTGGTACGCATACGCCATAAGGTTTTCTCGCTTATGTGTAGGTATTGGCATACCTCGTGGTTGTTGAGCCACAGGTCTTCATAATTGGTCACTTCCAATCTTTTCAGATAGTCAGCGATAGCAGTGATACGATTGTTTAGCTGATCCCACGCTTCTTCTTCAATGGTTATTATTTTCATTGCATAACTTTTAAAGTTTACTATGCAAAGTTGAAAAGAGTGGCAGAATTTGTCTGCCAAGCCTTGCCAATTGGTTTGGCGGTTTTTTGAAAATTTTTATAATTAGGGAAAGCCTTATCAGTAAAGGTTTTTAGGGGATTTTGATAGTTTAATAATAGTGTTTTGCAAATCTTTACCAATTGGCTGATATGGGCAAAAAAAAACAGTACACGATGATGTACTGCTTTGAAATGATAGCTCAATTAAACTAAAGGTCTTTATCCATATATTCTTCAAGAGAAAACTTAAGCTGGTCTAAAAATGAAGTTCTGGAACCACTTCGGGTTTTCATTCTATGGAAAGCGTGGTGCAGGTCGCCGAGAGGAATACGGAAAAGCATTTGAAACATCAGGCTAATTTTTCGGATACCGATTTTTCCGTGAGAAATTACACCCGAAGCATAAAGGGCATATATCAATTCGATTATAGCATTTTTGCTGTCGGTCCAAAATATATCTTTGGAACTTTCCGGCTTTTGCAATATCACATCGGGATTTTCATCGGGATTAATTTTTGTTAGCAGATAGGTGTAGAGCAATTCATTGGAGATAATCCTTGCAGTTTTATAATCGAAGAAAGTCGAGAATTCCGGGTCTATTTCAAATACGATGCTGTTAAGCCCATCGTGGTAGTTAATGTTTCCACGTTTGAAGTAAGTATCATCACGGTCTGTCCGTCCTGAGCGGTAGTATCTGTAAAAATCCGAATTGCAGAGGTGTTCAGTGTATTCTCGCTTTAGATTTGCCAACTGTCCAGAAAAATAACAGTAATACATTTTACCGTTACTGACAGGGCAAGTGGTTTCAATGCGATATATCTTATTATAATAGATCAGCTTACCGAGTATTTGGGGTTTAATAGAACGAAAGAAATGGATTTCTTCCTCATCGTTTTTAAATCCTTCCTCAGCAAGGTATTTCTTAACTGAACCTAAAAGATCTTGAAGATACAGGGTCATTTCGTAAGCCTCATCAATCAACCTTTTGCTTTGTGATAAAATCTTCTCTTCTTTATTGTGTATCTCTAAAAGGATGTTGTCTAAAGAATATTTCATAGCTAATAAATTTTGTGATGCTTGCCAAATTTTAAATTTGGTTTACGCCTAATTAATTCACAAAATTTCAAACATTTAATGATAATAATTCCACACTTTCACCCCACTGGGGAGAAATTTTTTCTAACGATGAAGACAAAAAAACCATCAAAATTCCTAAAAATTATAATAGTTAGGTCGTGAAAAGGAGTTTTAAATCACATAGATTTATTATATTTGCTACTGATTTACAAGGAAATTGAGTAAAAATGAATGCAATGAGCACCATTACTAAATCGTTACCTGCAACGATTTCCAACAGTGTAAACCCCTCTATTTAAGCTACTTTTTGCTACATTAATCTTTTTTATTTAAAAAAAGATAATATAAAATAACTAACAATTCCACTCAAAATACTACAAAATGTAGCAAATGCAAAACTTCCTATTACATATCGTAATAAATTTTTCTTGATAATTTCGAATGAAATTACTTCAAAATCAAATTCCATTTTGTCTTGTAAAATCAAACTTCCTGTCAACAATGATAAATAGATAATTATCGGAATCATTGGCGGAATACTTACATTGGAAAAAAAGAAGCTAATCACTTTATTTAAACGAAACATGGATGCTAAAAATATGGCTAAAAAGGTTTGAAATCCCCACAAAGGTGCTATTCCTAAAAATACGCCCAACGCAATAGATAATGCTTTTACCTTGTTGGTATCGTTACTTCCTAAAATGTCTTCTTTAAAAAAAGTTTTGATGTTTTTTTTTTTGAAACTGAACAAAAAATTTCTTGGTTTGATATAAAATATAGTCACGAAAACTAAAAAAGTATTCAGAATACTAATTCGCGTAAAATCTTTGAAAGGTCGAAAATGAGAAACTCTTTCGTTAGGATCGTACAAAATATCAATCTGAATATTGATTACATCAATTCCTTTCCAAGCAGTTCGAACAATTATTTCAATTTCGAACTCAAATTTATTTGTCCAAAATTTCTTCGGAAGATAATTTAACGGATATAATCGAAAACCAGATTGCGTATCTTCAAGTTTAATTCCTGTCTCGAACCAAAACCAAAAGTTTGAAAATTTATTCCCAAAACTACTTTTTTTCGGAATACCATCTTGTTCCATTTGTCGACTACCAATCAATAAAACTAGCTGATTTTCTTCTAATTTAGTTACAAAATCAGGAATATCATGCGGAAAATGTTGTCCATCCGAATCTATTGTAATCGCATATTCGTAGCCTTTAGAAATTGCATCTCTAAAACCAATTTGCAACGCATTTCCTTTTCCTTTATTCTTCTCAATTGTTAAGACAGAAATCGATGTATATTTCTCAAGAATTGTCGCCGTTGTATCCGTAGAACCGTCGTTTATAACAATCACATTGTCCGTATACAATAAAACGCCATCAATAACCCTTTCTAAAGTTTTATGGTTATTATAGGTCGGTATTAGTACACAAATTTTTAATTTGTCTATTTTATTTCTAACAATCGAAGGTTCCATTTTCAGCTTATTTTAGCTTTTTTAGTTGCTGTGGTGTAAAAGTATTGTACTTTTTGGCGTAGGTTTTCACTAAAGTCTGAACTTCTTTTGGTGCAGAATTATAATTATCAACAATAAACTGTTTGTCTTGTTGGATATTTTGATTGTATTTGATGAATTTGGGTATATTTTCTTGAATAATTAAACGAATTAGACGATTTTCTACATCTTTTGAGTCGTTTTTCACTGCATCATTAATTAACGTTGCGCCATCCGTAAAATATTTTTTCTTCGTTGCTTTATCTTTTACAAAACGTGCTTTTAAAATTACAGATGCTCCTTTATAAGCTACAATTGTTTGATTATTACCCGTATAATCGTCTAATTTATTGTACAAAATATCTACATTTTTAGCAGATTTTGCGGCATTTTCAAAATCAGTTCTTAATTCAGATAAAGTTAATCCAAAGAAAAAAGTAATTGAAAATAATATAGAAGCAAGAAATTTCATTAAGCTAAGATTTTAAATACTGCGCTAAATTTTAGTGCAATTGTTGTTTCAAAAAAAGAGACATTTTTAACTTTTATCTCATCATTTTCTCTCGAAATACTTAAATCTATATCCAAAATTGGGTTAATAAATGGATTAATAATTGCCATAAATTTAACATTTGAAACTTTAGACAAAAACAATTGTTTAGATTCAAAATTCTCTGTCAATTCTTTTATAATCTGTATCATACAAACGCCTGGCATAATTGGATTATTAGGAAAATGACCTTCAAAAATTTCATGAGTTGGATTTAATTCAATCTTGAATTTTATCGTATTATCATCAATTTTATCAGTAGATTTTACGGTATATAGATTAGGAATAAGCATTTGTGATTCTTTTGTTCTACAAATATAATCTAAATTTGGCTATTTATGATTTAGATTATTATTACTCTAATATCGTATTTACTTTTATTATTTCGATTGATAAATTGAAGTGATTATGCTTGATATAAATCTTTTCTGGATAATCAGTTCTATCAGTTTCAAATTGATTAATCGTTTTTATTTTATTGTTTTTTAATCGAATTAATTCTTCAAAATAATTTGATTCATCTTTCGGATAAACTAGACTAACTTCATCAGATTTTAAAACAAAATTTGTCGAAGTTTTAAGCTCTTTATCTACTTCAAAATTCTTTTTGAAAATTAATTGTAAATCTTCTGCTAAAGTTTTCACAACCATTTTTTTATTCAAATCTGGCATCGCATAATGCAAGGTATAATCTGTATCTGTAAGCGATAAATCAAAAAGTGTATTGCCAAAATCGGAAGTCATTACAGCACGATGCGTTTGATTATCAATATTTTTTACGATAAAATTACCTTTCACTTCTTTTTTCATGAAAGTAATTTTAAAACGATACGTATACTCTTTATTTACTTCGTTAAAATAAGGATTTTCAATAACTTGATTACGACTATTTTCTTGTTGTATATCTGCAATTTTATAGCTTGTACCACACGAAACAAACGCCAACAAACTAAGGATTAAAAACCGATGCATTGATTGATTTGTTTAATGATTTATTAGTAAATAAAATTTTTGTGTAATCGTCTGAAGGTTCAACTAATTTTACTTCTGTTACCGAAGATTGCCCTGTATAAAAGGTTAATTGAATTTCTTTTATGTATTTTTTAATATCCTTTAACTTAGGTTGCATTTTAGCAATTCGAGAATTATCTGTTTTTACATACGAAATATCAAAGTCATTTGTATCAAATAAATTTCCGCTAACACTGCCAATAATTAACTGATTTAATTTCTCAAATTTTTTGTTTCCTTGCAAATCAACTTTCGATTTTTTGCCTTCGTCGTTAATGTAAATTTTACCGTTGTTAAAAACTACACTATAGTCAATTGGTTGCGTATAATTCCATCGCATCGCCTTCGGATTATCCAAGTACAATTTACCTTTTGAGACAATTGGTTTATCCAAAAAACTCATTACTTTATATTGTGTAAAATCTGCCGTTAAAGTTTCTATTTTTTTAGAACCGGTAACAATATCTTTCTTAAATTTTTCAATCTCAGTCGTATTCATTTTTACTTCTTGCGCAAAAAGAATTGAGCAGTTAAAAATCAGCAATAAGATTATTAATTTAGTTTTCATAAGCCTCAATTTTTAATAAATCATTCAACGGAATAACCTTATAATTTTCTTCTTGTAAAAATACAAATAATTGTTCTAAAACATTCGCTGTTCGCTCCGAAGTATCATGCATCAACACAATACAACCAGGTTTTATCTGTTTTTTAATACGCAAAAACAACTTGTTTTCATCCTCAATCACCGTATCCAAAGAACGTACACTCCAACCTATTACTTTATGTTTTGTACTATTAATGGCTTTTGCAATATGTGGATTTGTAACACCAAAAGGTGGACGAAAAAGTGCCGTTTTTTTATTAATTAGACTTTCTATCAAGGCATTTGTAGATTCTATTTCATCAATTATTTTATCAGCTGAATAAAAACCATTTTTAGGTGAATGATGAAAAGTATGATTTCCTATAATATGGCCAGATTGATGAGCTTTAATAAGTATTTTCGGAAAATTTTCTATTTGTTTACCGATGCAAAAAAAAGTAGCTTTTGCATTATTTTGTTCTAAAATATCTAAAATACGTGGTGTAAATTCCGTTGGTCCATCATCAAAAGTTAAAGTAATTACTTTCTCTACTTTATTATTACTACGGTTATAAGCATTTAAAAAATAGTTAAATCTAATTTCAAAAGCACTAATAGAAGTTATTATCAACCAAAAAAATATTGGAATTAATAACAGCCAAAAACTAAATTCTTTTTGCCAACAAAAAATGAATAAAAGCCCTAAAATTAGGAGACAAACAAAATTTACGATTCTAAATTTCATACAGATTGAAGTAAAACTAAGCTTAAATCTTTGCCTTTATGACCATTTACCAATAAAACATATTTGTATTCTGTTGACTCTAAGTCGTTCAACATAAATTGTTTTGGTAAAGTTTTGTTTTTTAACAACAAACATCCTAAAGTCATTGCAAACGAAGATGATGTGCCATATTCTCCAATAAAATCTTTGTATGAAAAAACTGGAATTGTAGTGATTAAATCATTCGATTTTAATTCATCAACTAAATTATCTTCGCCATTAATTATTGCATTAATATCGGATAAATTAAAGTTATTCAATTCTATAAATTTTAAAATTTCAGAAAATAAATCTGTAGATTGATATTCATTCTGAATAAAAACATCTATTAATTCAGCATACGAGTTTTCAGTT
This sequence comes from Algoriella xinjiangensis, assembly GCF_900115015.1. Classification (GTDB taxonomy): domain Bacteria; phylum Bacteroidota; class Bacteroidia; order Flavobacteriales; family Weeksellaceae; genus Empedobacter; species Empedobacter xinjiangensis. The sequence goes on from NZ_FOUZ01000008.1 coordinate 119,191, forward strand.
TTATCTTTACTCAACGTAAAAAAATGAGCACCTTCACTGTATTTTTTTCCTTCGTTATTATCCGAAGAAATTTCTCCTATTAATTGTTGTAATTCATAGGTTCTTTCTCCTATTTCGTCAATTCCACCAACAAGTGCATTCTCGATTTCATTAGCTTCAATTTGTAAATAACCGTCTAATAATGCATTCTCAAACGAATTAAATCCATTTGTGTACGTAAAATTATAAGCGTTGCAGTTAAGATGTAATGCGATTTGCGAACCAACAGTATTATGAGTAGATTGAATAAAAGCAGTTGGCGTCAAAAATTCTTCGTTATTCTGAATAATATTAGTTAAAAACTTCTCAGAATCAACCAAACAACCTAATGCAGTTCCTGTAATAATTGCTTCTGGATTCTTTATATCAGCTTCATCTAAGGCTTTTTTTGCGGCATAAATACCCATTTTTACACCCGAAGCCATTCGTCTACTCATTGCAGGTGAAATTATTTCTTTTAATATTGGTAATTTTGCCTTTGTAATATGCGCAGTTAATTCAGAAAAATCTTCGTTAATTTCATCTATAAATTGTGCATTTACAAATCCTAAACCGTTAATAAATACTTTTCCCATTACTTTGAAAAGATTAAAGTTGAACAATTTCCTCCAAAACCAAACGAATTCGACAATACATATTGAATATCTTTCTTAACTAAAGTCGTTGTCGGAAAGATATTCAACTCTTCAATTGGCGTTTGAAAATTAAGATTTGGATACACCACATTATTTTGAAGGCTCAATAAACTAAAAACAGCTTCTATACCAGCCGCAGCGGCTAATGTGTGTCCAGTATACGGTTTTGTAGAGCTAAAATTTGGCAAATTATCTTCATAAATACGAAGCAACGCCCTACCTTCTGTTAAATCATTATTGTTTGTTGCCGTTCCATGAACATTTATATAATCAATTTGATTTGGTTGAATATCCGCAATTTCGAAAGCTTTTTTCATAGCCAAATACGCACCTTCTCCATTATCCGAAGAAGCCGTTTGATGAAACGCATCATTTGCATTTCCGTAACCAGCCAAATAATCAATCACTTTTTTATTAGATTTCTTTACAATTTCATCCGATTCTAAAACCAAATAAGCCGCTGCTTCACCAAGGTTTAAACCTTTTCGATTAACATCAAATGGTTGATTAAACTCATCCGTCAAAATCATTAAACTCTTAAAACCATTGATTGTAAACTTAGCCAAAGCATCTGTTCCACCAACAATTACGCGGTCTAATTTTCCTGATTTTATTAATCTTGCACCATACATAATTGCATTTGCAGCAGACGAACAAGCTGTACTAATTGTCGAAACAAAGCCTTTTAAACCAATAGAATTTGCGATTTGTTGTGAAGATGCACCAGCGTCATGACTCGAAATATATTTTTGCATTTCGGGCAAATCTTCGTAATTCAGAAAATAATTTTCGGTAACGTCCATTCCGCCAACACTTGTCGAAGAAATAAAACCTGTTTTATACTCATTTACGTCTTTGATAGACGCATTTTCTAAAGCTTCTTTTACCGCACACAAACCCAACATAGCCGTTCGACTAAAATTATGATTGGTCGATAAATTTAAAAAAGTTGCCAATTCATCATTTCTCATTTTAATTTCTCCTACAAAAATTTGATCTTTATGAATCGAATCAAAATTTTGCAAACGAGATAAACCATGTTTTTGATGAATTAATGAATGATAATTTTCCTCGACATTCATACCGATTGCCGAAATAATTCCCATTCCAGTTATAGCAACTTTTTTACTCATTTTACTTTGTTCTATTTTTTTGGATATAATCTGCCATAACTTCTACAGACTGAAAAATCGTTTTTCCTTCCTTTGGATCAGTTATTTTTATACCATATTCTTTGTCCAATAAAACGATTAACTCTAACGCATCAATCGAATCTAAGCCTAAACCATCACCAAAAAGAGAATCATCATTCTTGATATCTTCTACAGTTACATCCTCTAAATTTAAAATTTCGATAATTTTTACTTTTAATTCAGTAATCAAATTTTCCATAGTATTTTTTATTGTTAAGTAATATTGTTTTTAATCTATTAAAATCATTTTTGCTTCGTAATCTCCTAATAAAAAATCAACCCAAGCAATCACAACTTTTTTTGCACGATGCGAATCAATCAAATAATTTGCATACTTTGTCAACTGATTTTCATTGAAATTATTTGCTATAAAAAAAGCATTTTCTGTTTTCAAATGATGACGAATACTCACTTCTCCTAAACAAATATTTGCCAATGTATAGACAAAAACAGCTGGACTTGGGAAAATTTCATCCTTAGATTGAATACTTTCTGAATGTTTAAGATCAGAATCTAAACTCGAATTTTTATTTGCAAAAACCAATGCTATATCTTGATCTTCGACCAATGTATTTTCATCTTTCAACAAAATTTCAGCAGCTAAAAAAGCCAATTTACTTTGTTGATCCATTTTATAAAACTTTGGATAATTGATATTCAAAAACTTAAAACAATTTTTAGAAAAAGTATTAAAATCAGTCGATTCGTCTTCAAAAAATAACACATCATTCAACCAAATTTGTTGATTTTTAATTACAATTTTAGTCATTTTTAACTTTTTTAAGAATGATTACTGCATTACTTCCTCCAAAACCAGACGATGTTCTTAAAATATAATTAACCGCTTTATTTAAATTTTCTTTGACAATATTTTGCACAACAGAAGTTCCTAATTCATTGAAATTTAAACTTTTTAATACTACATTTTCCTGTGCTTGTTTCATTGCTAAAATCAATTCTAATAATCCCGAAGCTCCTAATGTATGACCAAAAAAAGCTTTTAAACTATTGGTCGGAATATCTTGCATTTCCAAACGATTAAAAGCTATTGTTTCCATTTCGTCATTGTACATTGTTGCTGTGCCATGTGCAGAAATATAATCAATTTTATCAGCTGTAAGATGAGCTTCTTTTAAAGCATTTTCTATGCTCAAAACTAAACCTTCGCCCGTACGAGATGGACCAGAAATATGATTCGCATCGTTGATTGTTGCTTCTCCTAAAATCTGAAAAACGTTGCTTTCTTCCTTCTTCGAAACATAAATACAAGCCGCTGCTTCGCCTAAATTTACTCCTTTTCTATCTTTATCAAATGGTTTGCATTGCTCAAAATCCATTGCTTGAAATGAATTAAATCCTGTTAAAACAAAGTCAGTTAATTCGTCCAAAGCTAAAACATAAACATCTTCAAAAAAATCCATTTCTATAAATCTTTTTGCAATGTTTACTGCTAAAACACCCGAAACACATGCGTTAGAAACAATAATTGGTTCGGTTTTAAAACCAAAATAATCGGCTATTTTTTTTGCAAATAATGGAATTGAAGCTTTTTCTAACGAATTAGATAATTCATTAATATTTCCTTTTGTTGTTGATAAAACAAATCCAGTTTTTAAATTAATTTTAGATTGATCAATAATCTGAAACAGAGAAGATATTCCAAGTATTTCTAATCGAGTATAATATTTATTATCAATAACTTGTTCTTTTAAATTTCGGAATTGAGTGTCATTTATTTGTCCTGCATAAAAATTCTTTAAATGCCCAAAAGAATTAATTTTAGAAATACCTGAGTTTCCTAAAACCAATTGTTCCCAATTAGATTCTACAGAATTTCCTAAAGGTGTAATAATATTTGCTCGATTAATATAAATTTTATCCATTACAACAACCCAACTTTTTGTTTCCATTCAGTAAAAAACGGAGGAAATGTTAACATTAATTCACCTTCATTATCCAAAAAAACTTGAATAGTTTGACCTATACAAACCAACTTATTATCTTGATTAAAAATCTTGAATTTATAAATTATTTTTGCAGCAAGAGTATCTTCAAAAGTCGTTTCTATCCTACATTTATCACCATATTTCAAAGGAAATTTATGCTCACAAACCGATTTTACAATAGGCGTTACAAAACCACTTTTTTGGATATCTAAATACCCAATTCCGTAATGTAAACCGAACGCTTCTCTCCCATCCTCAAAATATGTAATATAGTTCCCATGCCACACAATACCCAAAGGATCTGTCTCATTAAAACGCACTGAAAAATTAGAGTTATGGACTAAAGTTTTATTCCTCTCTTTTATACTTATCATAATAAATTGCGGCAAAAAGTGTAATAATATAAAACAAAGTTAATAAAATAATATTCGGAATGATTTGGATGATGGATTGATTTCTTAGAATTAGGCTATAATAACCGTCCAAAGCCCAATTCATCGGAGAGATTTTAGAAAAATGTTGCATAAAATCTGACATTACAAAAACTGGAATCCATACACCACCAATTGCGGCTAAAATTACCACCAATGTTGCACCAAATGGAGCAGATTGTTCTTGTGTTTTTGCTACAGTTCCTATTAAAATTCCTAATCCAATTGCTGCTAAAGCTGCAAAAATAGTTAATCCAATGATCGAAAGTAATATTCCGTCGGTTTTAAAACCTGGTAAATCAATCAACGGAAAAATAAATTTAGCAACGCATAAAATCATTAAAAATTGAAATAAACTGATGATTAAATACGTAATTGTTTTTCCCATAATTTGTACAGAATATGGCATAGGACTTACTAATAATCGAATATGTGTACCTAAACTTTTTTCTTTTACAATGTTGATGGATAGAGGAACAATGATAAAAAATATCGCAAATAATGTCCATGCAGGTACATTATGTTGTGTAACATTTGGTTTGAGTGTTGTCGCACTACTTTGCGGAACAATTTCTTTAAAATTAATAAATTTATCATTCTGAAAAGCAGAATTATCATCACTTCCCATTTCTTTTTGAAAAGCAGTATAAATGCTTTTATTCTCTGTTTCTGTAATTAATTTATCTAAAATATTAAGTACATTTTGCTTAAATGCAACAGATGTAGCTGGATCAAAATACAACTTTATCGTCTTATTTTCTACCGTTTTATTGTACTTAATTTGCGTACTATCAAAAGCAAATTGATTTAGAATCTTCTCTACATTTTGATTAATTTTATAATCTAAATCTTTGGACAAATTCTTTGGTATAACAATTCCTACTTGAAATTTTCCTTTAAAAACTTCTGATTGTAATTGCTCTTCCGTAATATTTTTATTGTCAATTTCAGAAACAATTTTTAGATTTCCCGCTGCAGAAACATGCTTTTTGATAACCGACGAAATACTGTCTTGATCATTATCTAAAAATAAAATTGGAATACTAGTATCCGAAAAAGAATCGTATGTACTTTTCTGAATTTTAGTTACCGTAACAACCAAAATCAAAGGCATAATAAATAGTATAATTAATCCGCCAATATCGCGACTTAACAATAAAATTTCTTTTTTTATGCAGGCTAAAAGCTGTGTAAACATTATGATAATTTGGTTAATGAAACAAAAACTTCCTCTAAATTATGTGCATTATGTTCCTGAATCAACTTTTTTGGTTCTTCAGTTATAATTGCTTTTCCAAGATTCATAATCGTAATTCGCGTACAAAAATCCTCTGCTTCGGCCATATGATGCGACGTGTAAACAATTGTCATACCTTGTTGATTAAGCTCTTTTAAATACTCTAATAAAATCAATTTTGATTGAATATCTACGCCAACAGTTGGTTCGTCGAGAAACAATATTTCTGGTTGATGTAAAATGCCCGCTAATAAATTAATACGACGTTTCATTCCGCCCGAAAATGACTCAATTTTCTTATCCAAAAATTTATTCATTCCAATTCTTTCGGCTAATAAATTGATTTTATCATTTAAAATGTTCGAAGGAACTTTATATATTTTCCCAAAAAAAAGTAAATTTTCTCTTGCAGTTAATGTCGGATACAACGCATATTCTTGTGGTACAATTCCTATTAAACTTTTAATTTTATTTAAATCTTTTTGCAACTCTTTTCCTTGTATTGATACTTTTCCAGATGTTGGAAGAATCAATCCTGATAAAATTGACATTAACGTCGTTTTTCCTGCTCCATTTGGACCTAAAACGCCATGAATTTCGTTACTTTTAATTGTCAAATTAAAATCTTCTAACGCAAAAACATCTGCATTTTTATATTTTTTATATAATTTTTCAATCTCAATCATTCAACAAATTTTTAGATAGATTTTCTCAAACGCTTAAAAAAAGATTCCTCCAAATCTGCAAGTTCTAAAAGTTGATTAGAAATAACATTGTAAATATCTTGCGTATTGCTGCGTTTTTTATACACACGTGAAGCATTTACGGCAAAATCTCTCCATTTATCACCAATTTCAGAAATTTCTATGGCAAAATTATTCAATTCTGGACGATTTAATTTCACAGAAGCTTCTTGTAAAAATGCTGCATAAATGTACCGAAAACCTCCGCCTCCAGTTCCAATTTCTTCTTGCATACGAACCATTTGCGCTAAAAAATAATTGGTTTTAGCGTTTCCTATTTTCGTTGGCCATTTTTTAATTCTTTTTGCAACCATTCTAATCCCACGCACGCCTACAATAGGTACGGGCGCTAGCATTTCACGACATGTTTTTTTGATTGCTTGCTTTATTGCTTTCTCAAAATTTAATTCATCAGGAATATATTCTGGATAATATAAATGTCCTTTTGGAGCCAAAACACCTTTGGCAAAACGCACTTTCTCAAGCTCATTTTCTGTCAAAGCCGTTGTTGTTTCCATAACAGGATCACTTATCAAATAAGTATCATTTTCTTTTCCATAAACAACCAAATTATGACCGTTGAAATGAAATTTATATTCTTCTGGAAAATATGTTAAATTATAAACCCCAACTTGTAAACCACACGGATTATTCGCTTTTAGCTGTTGATCCAAAAATTGTTGCGCAGATTGATTTGATTTAAATTTATGTCGCTTAACTTTGATTCCAAGATTTTTTGCTGCACGATTAAAAATCATTCCAGGCATTGGACGATAACTAATTGCGGGCGCATGATTCACTTTCAGGAAAGGTAAAAAGACAAAAAATAAGCCCGAACCAAGTCCAAAAATCATTGGCTCGGAAATATCAATTCCTTTATTTTTTAATAAATTAGACGCGACACCATTTTCGCAATGTGCGGATTGGAAATGTTTAAAATCAGTACTAATTTTTTCCATCAAAATGTTTTAATTCTTCTACTGAAATTTCAAAAGCTTCAGCATATTTTTTTAAAGTTGAGTCGTTTAATTTTCTAAAAACCGTTGCTTTTGCATGACGTTTGACAAAAAATTTCCAAATTCCGACATAATTCGATAAAATTTCCCAATCCATACGTTTCAATTCCATAAAATATAAAATCGGACTTGCTTCTCCATTTTCTACTTTTTGCCTTGCAGCTTCTGTCCTTTCTTCCAACACTTTTAATGTCTCCGATTGTACAATATTTTTGGTTTCCCAACCTGCACTTAATGTTTTAGAAAATTCACCATCATCATTTATTGCGTAATAAACTTCGTTGTAATTATCTTTACTTAAATGACCTTTATCTTGTGGAACATCTGACTTTTTCATCGTTTATGATTTTGTAACAATAAATTTAACGTTGCCGTTGCATACACTTTATCGTCTATAAAAACTTGCGTTTCCATCGTACTTATTGCGTAATCTTCGTAATCAAAAACCTCTAACAATTTAGCTTTCGTTAAAATTGTTTGATTGATTTTCGGTAAATTATAAATCGTACACGTTTTTATTGTACTGATATAACCGATTAAATCGCCTTTTTGAAGATCGTCATCTATAAAATATTTTTGACCAATAATTGACGAACAAACTTGTGCCATGTTCTCAATTAAACCAATCTCCGAAAAATAATCATTTTGTAAAAAAAGTTGATCCGATTTTATCGTATAAATTGCTTCAACATAATTGGTTTCAATCAAAATAATTGTATCAACAAACAACATCGGCTGACGATGTGGTAAAAATTGTTGAATTGCTATATTTTGATTTGATTTTATCATTAACCTTCAGCTATTACGGTTTTCATTTCTCCTTTTGCTATAATTTCGTTATCAACTTTAGTTTCTATTTTAACTAAGCTAACACCCATTATTTCATGTAAAATTTCAACCTCAGTTTTTAAATTTTCACCAACTTTTGGGTATCTAAAAATCTCAATTCCTTTCATTGATCCAATGTAACCTGTTGGCGCTTCTTGCTTATTGATATAAAAATGACAACCCGTATACAAAGCGACTGTTTGCGCCATGTGTTCTAAAATACCAGGCTCTTTCATTTCGTCTTGATTTACAAAAATAGACGACGTTTTTATTGTTAATCCACCAACCACTTTATTTAGCTCGTGCTGATAAATTGCATCAACCATAATAATTGGGTTACGTTGTGGAATAAGTTTTTCTATAAACGCAGAATCTCTGTTTGGTAATTGTATATTATCCATTTTTTAAACGACTGTTAAATACGCATACGAATATGAAAAACGTCCACTTTCGGGTACACACAACATAATTCGGTCTCCTTTTTTAAGTTTTCCGTTATTCAATAAATCTTCAACCATCAAATAAATCGACGCAGAACCTACGTTTCCTACTTCGCTAAGATTCATAAACCATTTTTCTAAAGGCACATGAATTCCTTTTTTAGAAAACTCATCAAATAAACCTTGTACAAAATAATTTGACGAAACATGAGGCAAAAGATAATCTATATTATCCGAAGAAAGTTGATGTTTATCCATTGCAGCTTTCATGCTTTGGACACCTTTTATCAAAATATTATCATTCAATATTTTTACATCTTGCTTCAACGAAAAAACAGACTCTTTTAACCAATCTTCCGAAGAATAATCACTCCAAGGTTTTATTTCTCCATCTGCTAATTTATCGCCACCAGCATACATACACGTTTCCAATTCGTGGGCGTAAGAATACGATTCCATCCATTCTATTTTCAGCGATAAACCTTCTTTATTTGGTGTATCTTGAAGTAAAAATGCGGCTGCTCCGTCAGATAACATCCAACGTAAAAAATCTTTTTTAAATGCAATAATTGGTTGTTCATCTAATTCTTTTAGATTCTCAACTTCATTATCAAATTTTTCTGATTTCATCCAAGTTGAAACTCTTTCGGAACCAGAACAAACAGCATTTTTAGAATTTCCTGATTTTATAGAAAGATAACCATACTTAAGCGCATTCATACCCGAATTACAAACGCCTGAAGACGAATTTAACTCGACCGATTGATTATTTTTTATTAAACCATGAACCATTGCCGCATGCGAAGGCAACAACAAATCTGGCGTTGATGTACCACATGATAAAACTTCGAATTGATTTTTGGTAAAATCGTCATCAAATAAATTTAAAATGGCGTTTTTCGTCAATTCTGCATTAGAATGTGTTACGTTTCCTTGTTTATCTAAGGCATAATAACGCGTTGTAATTCCGTTATTTCGTAAAACAATTCTTCTTGCTTTTGACGGTATATTATTTATTTTCCCCAAATAATCTTCCATTTTATCATTCTGAACAGGAGAATTTGGTAAAAATTTTGCTGCTTTCGTTATATAAACATTTTGCATATTATTCTATTCCTTGGTAATATTTTATCTGCTTTTTATATTTCAAAAAATTGAACGGATAAAATATATAGTATAACAAATTAACTAGTGGTGATATTATCCAAATGGCAAAAATTAAGTAATAATAAAACAATTTTAAGAACTTTTTTCGTTGATTGCCTTGTTTAGTATCTATAATTTTTGACCAAATTTTAAACATTCGATTTCCTTTTGTATCCACCGAAACTAAAAAAGGTTTAACAACAACAGCATCTGCATCTATCAAATTATGTTGCAAGTTTTTATACTCATTTTGTTTTATCGAATGTAGTAATATATTACCAAATCTCTCACTTTCATCAATCGTTTTTTTACTAATTCCAGGAAATGGTAAAAAATTAAACATTTTCTTTTTTACACCCGAAAACATCCAATTTACAATTGTTATTGCGCTAATTAAATTTGGTGTATGATCTACTAACGCAATATTACCAACAAGTTTGGCTTGATTCGTTTTTAATAATACTTTAATTTTTTCTTGTGCTAAAAACTACATATTTCGTGTTCCACTAATTGTTACAATTCTAGAACCGTTTAATAATTGTTTAGCTTCTTGATTTTGTAAAAAAGAATTGATTGGAATAGACGGAGATAAAAACCAAACTTGATAATACATTAAAATCAAATCATATTTTTGATTTAAAATATCTGCTGGAATTCGCTTTATTTTGTGTGGTTTTTGAAGAAAACTATCTGGAAAAGCGTTAAAAAAAGAATAAAAATCCCATGGAAAAGGAAACTCTTCTTCCATTTCTATTTTATAAGTCGATAGGTTTATTTCGGCATCTTGTAGAAGTACAGCCGTTGTTTTGTCAATAATTTCTTTTAATTGTCCTGACTGAGAATAGTAGACAATTAATACGTTGGATGTCATTAAATAGTATAAGTTTTAGTGTTGTTAGGTTATTCATATTCGGTTAATTATTTCCAAAAATCAAAATAATTAAACCATTGATAAGGATATTTTTTTACAATTATTTCTAAATTGTTGCAATATTCTTTCAACAAAGCATTTGCATCGCGGTGCTTAAAAACTGCTTGACGCGCGTACAAATGATAGTGTAAATTTTTCTCTTTCATGACATAAACAAATGCAACCGGAACTTTTAGACGCGAAGCTATCGCAAATGGTCCGGCAGGAAAATTAGCTTCTTTACCTAATAATTCTGCTTGCATTGTTTTATTTCCTTCAAAATAACGATCGCCGGTAAAACAAATTAATTCGTTTCGACTTAATGCATTATTAATTTCAAAAATATGGGATAAATCGTCTTGAATCAAAATAAATTTGACCGAAGGTTTCATTAAAATGCTTTCTAGGTATTCTTTTATCACATTTCGTTCTAAATCTGTTGTCACTAAATTTATCTGACACTCAAAATCTATATCTGAAAAAAAGTGCTCTGCAACTTCAAAATTACCAACATGCGCACTAATTAAAATTCCGCCATTTTTTTGATTTAATAAATCTTTCAATAAATCTATTCCATCAAAATCATAACTGTATTTATTTCTTAAACCAGCGTTAATTGCCACTTTATCAATAAGTGTTTGACCAAAAGTAAAATAACTTTTATAAACGCCAAAAACAGCTTTTAGTGTCGTATGTTTCAATCGGTATCTTAAATAAGAATAAATTGATTTATTACTATCCCAAGCTGTTATAAAATAATAAAAAGCTACAAAAAATAAAACTGCATAAGCAGCTTTTATTCCGAGCTTTTTCATTACGTAAACAAATATTTTGTAACCTAGGACCGTTCCTTTAGAACGACCATCCCATTGTTTCATAAATGTTATATATTTTCTAACTTTTGTTCTAAAATCGCGTAGAAATCTTCAAAAGTTATGATATTCTGAAAATCTTCTTTCACTAATTTTACACCAAAATTAGATTCGATTACAACTACTAAATCAACATAATCTAAACTATCTAAATCCAAAGATTCTTTAACATTTTTTTCTTCAGAAATAACTGTAGGATCAACTTCGAATTCGTCGATTAAAATAGTATTTAATTTTTCTGCAATTTTACTTTTCACCATTTTTAATGATTAAATTTTTTAACTACCAAGGCAGAGTTTGTCCCTCCGAACCCAAATGAATTGGACAAATATACGTCAAATTTTTTATTTAAGGTTTCTTTAACAATGTTTAATTTACTTGAGTCTTCGTCGGCTTCTTCAAAATTAATATTAGGTGCAATAAACTCATTCATCATCATCAAATTAGAGTAAATAATCTCGCTTGCACCAGCCATCCAACATTCGTGTCCCGTCATTGATTTTGTCGAACTAACATAAGGTTTTGTTTTGCCAAAAACTTGGTCAATTGCCTTTGCTTCATTCGCATCACCAACAGGCGTAGAAGTTGCATGTGCATTGATATATTGCACCTCATCTGCCGAAATATTTGCTTGTTTCAAAGCTCTTTCCATCGCTTTTGCTGGACCTTCTACATTTGGAGTTGAAATATGACCACCATTTGATGAAAAACCATAACCCAAAACTTCTGCAATAATAGGCGCACCGCGTTTTACAGCAGATTCGTAACTCTCTAAAATAAGCGTTGCTCCACCTCCACTCGGAATTAAACCATCACGATTTTTATCGAAAGGACGACACGCTTTTGTAGGATTTTCTTCGTGATTAGAAAAAACGCCTAATCCATCAAAACTTGCCATTGCATATTTATTGATTTCTTGCGCGCCTCCACAAATAATCATATCCTGCATACCGTTTTGAATCATCATAAATCCTAAACCGATAGAATGTGAACCACTTGCACAAGCTGCACTAATGGTCATATTGATTCCAGTTAATTCAAAAATTGTCGAAAGATTCATTGTTACAGTAGAATTCATCGATTTAAAAATTGCGCCAGAACCAATTAATTCCGTGTCTTTTTTATCGCGAACAACGTCTATTGCTTCTATAATTGCTTTCGAAACACTGTCATTTCCGTAAATAATTCCAACTTCGTTTGTTTTAAAAAAATCTTCAGTCAATCCAGCATTTTTCATTGCTTCTTTTGTTGCCAAATAAGCATATTCTGTTTCTTCGCCAATTGTAATTCTTTGACGACGATTCAAATACGGTTTTAAATCTGCTTTCGGAACCATTCCCGTTAAGGCTGATTTGAATCCAAATTCTTTTCGTTCTTCGTCAAAAATAATTCCTGATTTTCCTTGTCTCAACGATTCGGTTACTTCTTCTAACGATGTTCCTAAACAAGAATAAATTCCCATTCCTGTAATTACAACTCTCTGACTCATTTTAATTAAGAATAAATTCCTCCATTAATATTAATTACTTCTCCTGTAATATAACTTGACTTTTTAGATACCAAAAAGCTGACCAAATCTGCAACTTCCTCTGCTTTTCCAAAACGATTGGCTGGGATTAACTTCACCAATTCTTTTTTATCTAAATCATCTGTCATTTCGGTTTCTATAAATCCTGGCGCAACTGCATTTACGGTTACATTACGTTTCGCAATTTCTTGAGCCAATGCTTTTGTTGCTCCAATAATTCCTGCTTTTGCAGCCGAATAATTTGTTTGACCTGGAGTTCCTTTTAAACCAGAAACCGACACAATATTTACAATACGTCCGTATCTATTTCGTAACAATTGATTGATAAAAAACTGAGTAACATTGTAAAAACCGTTTAAACTCGTATTAATAACACTCGACCAATCTTTTTGCGTCATCCACATAAACAAACCATCGCTTGTAATACCCGCATTATTTACAACAACTTCTACAATTGCTTCTTTATTTTTTTCTGTCCAATCTGTCAATACTTTTTGAACTTCATCTGCATTGGCCACATCAAATTTCAGAATTTCTCCCGTTCCGCCCAAAGCTCTAACTTCTTGAAGAGTTTCTAAAGCTGCTTTTTCGTTTGAATGATAATTAATTAAAAGATGATACTGATGTTCTTCTGCTATTTTTAGACAAATTGCTTTTCCAATTCCTCTCGAACCACCTGTTACAATTGCACATTTCATGCTTTATTAATCTTTATATTTTAATAAATTTTCTTTTATTTCCTTAAGATAAGGATAAATTACTTCGTCTTCTTTAAAAACAGGAACCATTTTACGAATCAAATCATAAAATCTTTTTCCTTTAGACGAAAGTTTATCTTGTATTACTAAAAATTCAATTGCTTGCGTTACTGCTAAACTTTGTACCGCCAAAACTTCAAACGTATTATCAATCACTTTGGCACAAATTGTTGCCGCATTAGTTCCCATACTTACAATATCCTGATTATCGTTGTTGTTCGGAATACTATGCACATACATCGACGTAGAAAGTGTTTGATTTTCTGCCGTTGTAGACGTTGCCGTAAATTGTGCCGCTTGCAAACCGAAGTTGAAACCAAGCGTACCCAAATTAACAAAAGCTGGCAAACGGTTGTTAATTTTTGGATTAACTAAATAATTTAATTGACGCTCGCTTAGCATTGACAAACGCGTAACTGCTAATTTTAACTTATCCAACTCCAACGAAACATAATCGCCATGAAAATTACCACCATGGTGAACCGTTTGATTTTTAACATCAATAATTGGATTATCACTTGCCGAATTTAATTCGTTTTCTAACACTTCTTTTGCAGAATTCCATGTGTCATAAATTGGACCTAAAATTTGAGGTACGCAACGCAACGAATAATATTCTTGCACTTTTTCCTCAAAAATCTTTTCCGTTCGTTCTTGATACATTTCATCTGCACGTTTTTTCACCAATTTACTATCGCTCAAAAACACACTCATTTTTTCTGCAACATAACGTTGTCCGTAATGTTGTTTTGCTTCGTTTAATGGTTTTGAGTAATGATCGTCAAAAGACTCTACAATCTCATTCATCATTGTGCTTAGCGTTAAAGAAATATTGATTAATTGATTAACTTTAATCAAATTAACAACGCCAATTCCCGTCATTACCGAAGTTCCGTTCATAATTGACAAACCTTCTCTGATATAAATATTGATTGGTTGAATGTTTTCTAATTCAAAAACTTCTTTTGTCGATTTGATTTCTCCTTTGTAAAAAACTTCTCCTTCTCCAATCAATGTCAAAGCCAAATGCGCTAACTGAACCAAATCTCCACTTGCGCCAACACTACCGTGTTGATAAATAACAGGCAAAATATTACGATTAACCAATTCTTGCATCAAAATTAAAACAGATGGATGAATTCCTGAAAAGCCTAAAGACAATGTATTTAATCGCGCAATAATTGCAGATTTTGTTTGCTCTAATGTTAGCGGATCACCAATTCCAGTACAATGACTGCGAATTAAATTATACTGTAATTGTATTTTATTTTCGTCATCAATACGGTATTGTGCCATTGGTCCAAAACCAGTATTTACACCATAAATTATTTTATTTTTAGAAAACTCTTCTAAAAAAAGATAACTTTCGTTTACACGATTTAAAGTTGAATCGTCTAAACTTATTTTTTTATCACAAAAAAGTATGTTTTCTATAACTTCTATTGTTAATTTTGTCGTATTATTTATCACGTGTAACTTTTAATTATTAGGTTTATTTGGCTCTTCAAATTTGCACAAAAATAATTATAAAAAGAATATAAAAAATTATGATTGAAAATACTGATGTTTTAATCATTGGAGCTGGACCTTCGGGTTCCGTTGCAGCAGCTTATTTGAGACAACAAAACATCAATGTAATTGTGTTAGAAAAAACTCAATTTCCGAGAATTGTTGTTGGCGAAAGCTTGATTCCTCGTTCGATGGATCATTTTGAAGAAGCTGGTTTATTGTCTTATTTGATAAATCAGAATTTCGAAAAAAAACCTGGAGCTCGCTTTATTAGGGGCGAACAGATTTGTGTTTTCGATTTTAGTCAAAAATTTGGAGAAGGACAAAATTGGACTTGGCAAGTTCCTCGTGCAGATTTTGATTTAACTTTAGCAAATGCAATCGTAGATAAAGGAGCCGATTTACGTTACAACGAAGAAGTAATTGATGTAAAGTTTGAAGGTAAAAAATCGACCACTACAGTTAAAAAACAAAATGGAGAAACCTATCAAATCAATGCTAAATTTTTGATTGATGCAAGTGGTTATGGTCGAGTTTTACCTCGATTATTGCAAATTGATAGTCCATCACAACTCAATCCTCATTCAGCAATTTTTACACATATTGATGATATTAGAAGACCAGAAGGCAGAGAAGGAACTCAAATTTCTTTTGATATTATTGAAACTGAAGTTTGGCTTTGGGTGATTCCTTTTTCGAACGGAAAAACAAGTGTTGGTATTGTTGGTCCAACAGATTATATCAATCAATTAACAACAAATCAAGATGCTGGAGAAGCGTTACAAAATGCAATTCAGAAGTCAGATTTTTATGTGAAACGTTTTGGTGATTTACCGTATGAATTTAATCCAATTTGGTTAAAAAATTATTCGGCTGCGGTTACAAAAATGTTTGGAGATGGTTATGTTTTAACTGGAAATAGTACCGAATTTTTAGATCCTGTTTTTTCTTCGGGCGTTTGTTTTGCGACAGAAAGTGGCTTGAAAGCGGCTAAATTAGCTGTAAAAGAATTGAATGGCGAAGATGTTGATTGGCAGATAGATTATGAGGATTATATGAAAGATGGTATCAATGTTTTTACAACATATGTAAAGGAATGGTACACGGGAAATTTGCAAGAATTGTTTTTTCATCAACCCGAAAATCCTGATGTTAAGGAAAAAATTTGTGCTGTTTTGGCTGGTTATGTTTGGAACAAAGAAAATCCTTTCGTAAAAAAACATGATAGTGTTATCCGTAATATGGCGCATTTGATAAAAATGGTAAAAGAAATGGACGATTCTTCTACAAAATAATATCGTTATAATTCGGTTAGTTTGATTATTTTTGAATAAATCCAATAAGCTAAACTACATGAAATTTCAACCAATTGACACAGTTGAATCTATTTCGAAAGAAGATTTTATTAAAAATTATCTCAAAAAACGCAAGCCTTTATTAATGAAAGGTTATGCGAAAAATTGGAAAGATTTTGATAAATGGAATCTTGATTATCTTAAAAGTAAAGCTGGCGAACAAGTTGTGCCTTTATATGACAGCAAACCCGCTGATGCAAACAAAAGTTCGGATACGCCTGCGACGCACATGAAATTCAACGAATATGTTGATTTGATAAAAAAAGAGCCAAGCGATCTTCGTATTTTCTTTTTTATTATTAAAGATAAAATTCCAGAATTACTTAAAAATTTTACTTATCCAGATCTTGGCTTAAAATATTTTGAACGATTACCTACTCTTTTTTTTGGAGGTAGTAAAGCCAAAGTTTTGATGCATTACGATGTTGATATTACTGATTTTATCCATTTTCAGTTTGAAGGAGATAAGCGAATTTTACTTTTTTCGCCCGAACAATCAAAAGCTTTATACAAAGTTCCGCTGTCTGTGCATACCATTTATGAAATTGATTATGATCATCCACAATACGATAAATATCCTGCTTTAGAATTTGCAGAAGGATATGATTTTGTGATGAATCATGGCGATGCTTTATTTATCCCCAGAGGTTATTGGCATTATAATCGTTATTTAGAAACTGGTTTTTCGATGTCGTTAAGAGCTTTTCCGAATGAGTTTTTACAAGTAATTAATACCGTTTATCATGTTTTTATTATGCGTTATACGGATAAATTAATGCGAAAAATATTTCAAGAAAAATGGATTAAATTCAAAGAAAAGTGGGCGATTAAAAAAAGTAATCGTTATTATAATATAAAAAATTCTAAGTAAGAAATTAACATTTTAAATCACAAAAAAATCCGCTCGAATAAATTCGAACGGATTTTTTATTTCTTCTAAATAATTTCTTTTTAGTAAGATGCGTCTTTAATACGTGCTTTTTTACCACGTAACGCTCTGAAGTAGAAGATACGAGCTCTACGAACTTTACCTTTCTTGTTCACTTCAACTTTTTGAAGAGCTGGCATGTTAACTGGGAAGATACGCTCTACACCAACATCACCAGACATTTTACGGATTGTAAAAGTCTCTGTAGTTCCTTGCCCTCTTCTTTGGATAACAACCCCTTTAAAGAACTGAACACGAGTTTTTCCACCCTCTGTAATTTCTTGATAAACTGTGATAGTATCACCAGCAGCAAAAGCTGGGAACTCTTTCTTAGCTACGTATTTTTCTTGTACGTATTTTACTAAATTTTCCATTGTAATAATTTCAATTTATTTATACTGAGCAACTTAAACGTCTTTCGTCAGAGGTTGAACAATGTGGGTGCAAAATTAATCATTTTTATTGATTATCCAAATGATAATCAGAATTATCTGTTATTTATGAAGGATAATTTTTTACGGTTTCTGTTTCGTACTTTTTAGTTGACAAAGCATTGATTATAGTTTTTAAAGCTTCTAAACGCGCCGTTTTCTTATCATCAGTCACAATTTCTATCCAAGGCGAATTTTCTGTTCCCGTTTTCTCATACATTGCAGTAATATAATCGGTGTATTTATCCCAAAGTTCTTGTGCTTTTTGGTCTAACGAACCTAATTTCCAATGTTTCAATTCATCGTCTTTTCGTTCTTGTAAACGCTCGGCTTGTTCTTTTTTAGAAATTGATAAAAAGATTTTAATCAAAATAATTCCATCATCTTGCAATAATTTTTCAACATCAACTACTTGATTCAAAAATTTATCATATTGTTCTTTCGTACAAAAATCAAAAACGGGCTCTACAACAGCGCGATTGTACCAACTACGGTCAAAAAAAACAATTTCACCTGCATTTGGTAATTCCTCAAAATAACGCTGAAAATACCATTGTCCTTGTTGCAACTCATTTGGTTTTGGCAACGAAACAACGCGGTATTTTTTAGGATTTAGATATTCTGTAACACGAGAAATAGTTCCTCCTTTTCCTGCAGCATCACGTCCTTCAAAAATAATAAGCACACGTTTATTTTGATCAATTATGTTAGATTGTAACGCAAGTAATTGTTCTTGTAATTGTTGCAATTCCTTTTCGTAGGCTAATTGTTCTTTAAACTTTTTTTCTTTTATGATATCATGTTCAACCAAAAAATCAATTATTTCTTGTTTATTATTGATTGCTTCTAAATCTTTTAAATCAAATTCGGCCATATTGCTAGATTTTTATGCTTCGTCTTCTAAGTTTTGATGTTTCAAAATACGTTTATTTTTTACACCGTACGGAATTTTATTCAAAATATATTCTATCGCTTCTACTCTTGCTTTATACTTTTTATTGGCATCAATCACTTTCCAAGGAGAAAGTTGCGTATCAGTTTTCTCAAACATTACATCTTTGTAACCTGAATAAATATCCCACAAATCTTGCGCCTTTTGATCGACACTACTGTATTTCCAACGTTTAATTGGTGAAGTTCTAATATCCTCAAAACGTTTGGATTGTTGTTCCTTTGTAATCGAAAAATAAATTTTGATGAGATAAATTCCAGAATTAATCCACATTCTCTCCACATCATTCACTTCGTCCATAAAAGTATTGTATTCTTTTTCTGTACAAAATCCATTCACAGGTTCTAAAACAGCACGGTTGTACCAACTACGGTCAAAAAAAACAATTTCGCCTTCTCGTGGTAATTTTCGTACATAACGCTGAAAATACCATTGTCCACGTTCAACCACATTGGCTTTAGGTAAAGCAACAATACGGTGTTCACGAGGATTTAGATGCTCTACAATTCTACGAATTGCACCTCCTTTTCCTGCAGCATCACGTCCTTCAAAAACAATTACAACTTTCTGATTTGTTTCGGAAACCCATGTTTGTAGTTTTATTAATTCTTCTTGTAACTCTTCGATTCTTTTCTCATATTTCACTGTTCGTAAAGCTTTTACAAAATTTAAGTGATTATGATCTGATTGTAAAAGACTCATCAATCCTTTTTTGGTTTCAATTAATTTTAAATCTTTCGGTTTTAAATCCATTTCATTTTCTATTAAAGATTAATTTCTTTTACCATGCGATAATAACGCTGAATAATATTAGGATCTACCATTAAATCTGCATCCGACTCAAATTTTCCATCATAATTAAACAACGATAAAACATGACGAATTGTCTCTAAACGCGCAGCATTTTTATTGTTTGCATTCACAATAATCCACGGTGCAAAAGAGTTGTGTGTACGCGTAAACATTTGATTGATATGATACGAAAACTCATCCCAAAGTTCTTGTCCTTTTGCATCTACAGGACTGTATTTCCATTGTTTTAAGGGATTATTTAAACGCGAATCAAATCGACTTTGTTGTTCTTCTTTTGTCACAGAAAACCAAAGTTTAATAATATGCGTTCCAGATTCGTACAACATGTGTTCAAATTCGGAAACCTGAACCATAAATTGCTCATATTGTTGCTCTGTACAAAATCCCATAACTGGCTCTACAACTGCGCGATTGTACCAACTACGGTCAAAAAAAACAAGTTCGCCTGCATTTGGTAATTCTTTGATATATCGGTTAAAATACCATTGATTTTGCTCAACTTCAGTCGGTTTATTTAGTGCTACAACCCGCATTGATCGTGGATTAAGATGTTCTCTGAAACGACGAATTGTACCTCCTTTTCCCGAAGCATCGCGTCCTTCAAAAATAATTGCGACTTGCTTTTTTTCGGTCAAAATCCAATTTTGTAAATTCACCAATTGCGATTGTAATTTCAGCAATTCGGTTTCATATTCATATTTCATTAAAACTTTTTTATATAAAGGATTTTCATCTTGATTTTCGAGCAAAAAATCATATAATTCATCCGTTTTTGTAAAGTCTGTAATATTAAGTTTTTTCATTATAATAGATCTATTGTAAATCTTTTTTCAAGATAAGAAATTTGAGAAAAATATATCTAAATAAAATGATAAAAAATAGTTTCCGAAATCATAAAATATATCATATTAAGAAGCAATAAGTTTGCTTAATTTTGTACAGATTTAATTAACTCAGTTTGCGAATTTTATTTTTTATCACCATTATTCTTTCTATTGCATTTCGTCCGCTAATGCCAATGGTTGATTATGCGATAAATTATACCAAAATAACAACTGAATTATGCGAAAACAGAGAAAAACCAGAATTGTTATGCAACGGTTTTTGTTACCTGAAACAAGAAGTTAATAAAACTGAGAAAAATACTTCTCAAGATCATTTTATTAAAAATACAGTAAAAGTTTTGGATGCGATTGTTCCTCAAAAACAACATATTTCGCCTAAAAATTATTTAGCAACGCAAACAAATTCTATTTTTGATTTGTATCAAGATATTACTTCTACACAACAAACTAAGCAAGTTTTTCATCCACCGATTGTTTAAAAATTTATTCAAAAAAACTGAATTAAATTTCTAAAAAAATAATTTAAAATGTGTTGTAATTTTCTTAATTTGAAAAGAATATTATGCACAAAAATTAATCAATAATCCATTTAAAATGAAAAATTTAAAAAATATAATCGTTCTATCAATTTTAGCAGTTTCGCTATTTTCTTGCGCAAAAGAGCAACCAAAACAAGAAGATTTTGAAGTAAAACATGTTTCGCATGAAGAAATGAAAGCTGCAACAAAATTGGACGTAGCTGTTGTGAATGATGTTGACCCGATTTGTGGAATGAAAACTGCAGATCATTTAAGTGATACAGCAACTTACAAAGGAAAAACATACGGTTTTTGCTCGACAATGTGTAAAGATGAATTTTTAAAAAATCCTGAAAAACATATCCATGAATAAACAATTGATTGCTGTTATTGTTATTATTTTGGCTGTTATTGGAACCGTTTTTTGGTTAAAAAACAAACCAAAAGATGATTTATATACTGTAATGAAAGTTCCTGAATTTGAAATGATTGATCAACATAATCAAACCATTACAAATCGTGATATGTTAGGAAAAGTATATGTGGTGGAGTTTTTTTTTACAAGTTGTCCGACAATTTGTCCTGTAATGAATCAAAATTTACGTTGGATTGAAGATCAAATTAATGATCAAAATCTTGGTTTTATTTCGGTTACAATTGATCCAAAACGTGATACGCCTGCAAGATTATTGGAACATGCGCAACAAATTGGTGTAAAATCGCCGAATTGGCATTTCTTAACTTCTGATCGCGAATCGATTGAAAAATTGAGTGAACAGTTTAATATTTATGTTGGTAAAGATGAATCTACAGCCGAAGGTTTAAACCACAGCGGAAAATTGGCTTTGATTGATAAACAAGGAAATATACGTAGCAGATACGATAAAATGGGCGTTCCTATGTTATTTTATTCTGGTTTAAATTATAAAGATGCGGAAGGAAAAGAACCCTCGTTGGGTGGAAAATTTCATCCTGAAATCGAATTATTAAAAGAAGATATTCAAAAGCTTTTAGCTGAATAACAAAAAAAATCCAACTTAATTAGTTGGATTTTTTTATTTCTATTTTTACGAATCAATTTATTTTAAATTGACCCTAAATCTTTAAAAAACGAAATTAATTGATGATTATTAATTACTTGTAAAGACTCTTTTAAGGTTGTTAATCGTTTTTCTACACTACTTAAACTTGCAGGTTTTATATCACTTTCTTTTAAACGTGCTGGAATATCTTTTAACAATACTCCGTTAGCAAGTAAAGAAACAAGTGTAACATCATAAGACGTAAATTCAAATGTATTTTTGTCTTTTATTGTTCTTTTCAAGTTTAATCCAATGTATTTTTGGTCTTCATAAACGGTTTCTATCGCTATTTTTAATTCTCTCGAATCTTCGCGACCTTTGGCTACAAATCCGTTAATTTTATATTCTTTAAAAAGATTATCAACCATATCTGGCTTTTTTTCTACCGAAAAGACAATGACTTTTAAATCTGGCTGAATTTCTCTTACGGCTGCAATTAAATCTTTTCCACCTTTTAGATTTTGTTCGCGATGATCTTCTTCAAATGATAAATCTGAAATCAACAAATCATACGGAACTTCGTCTTGTAATGCTGCTTTCACCTTTAAATAAGCATCATCACAATAATAGGCATAACTTGGATCGTTAACATTCAAATCATTTAAAACTTTCTGAATTGATATATTAAAACTCTCAAAATCTTCTGCTATTAATACTTTTTTAAACATAAATTATAATTCAAATTATTGGTTGGGAAACGAAATTGTGATTTTCAATCCGTTAATATTTTCAGTTTCAAAAATAAGCTGCCCATTTATACTTTTAATACGGTTTCCCGTATTTTGCAAACCATTTTTAGGTTTTAACACAGAAATTCCAATTCCGTTGTCGGTATAATTGATTGTAATTTGATTGTTTTCTTGACTAAATTTCAGAACAACACGCGAAGCTTCGCTGTGCTTTTTCATATTTGTTAAAAGCTCTTGAATGATAATGTAAATTTCTGTTTTTGTATGCGTTGACGTATTTTTCCACAATAAATCTTCGTTTCCTAAAATAAATAAAAGAACCTCATCAGAACTATACGCTTTCATCATTTCGGCTAATTTTGCAGTAAAATTTTGCGCCAAATTATCGTCTTTTTTATCATAAGAAATATCACGAGAAATTTCGTAAACATATTCTAATTTATCTAATAATTCATTTTTACCTAAAGATTGATTGTTCTCAACTTCCGACAAAATTTGATAAATTCCGTTCGCAACTTTATCGTGTACTTTCTTCGAATATTTTAACTCTGTATTTTTTACTTCTAACAATTTTTGCTCTTCAAGCTTCTGCTTACGTCGTTTATACCAAAAATAAGCGCCAATTAATCCAAAAAACAACAAGCCAACAACTATATAAAGTTTTAGAATATCGTTCTGTTTTTTTTCGTTTTCAGCTTCCGCTTTCAAAAGATCTGCTTTGTTTTTTTCTGAATCATAACGCACCAACGCAAATTGATTTTTAGCTTTGTTACGTTCAAACTCTACACTATCATTTAATTTTTGATAGGCTTCAAAATATTTTTTAGAGTTTTCAGAATTTTCTAGCGTTATCAGTTTTTGATAAGTTTCTAATTTATCTTCGGAACTATTACTTTCAAAAGCAATGTCTTTTCTTTTATAAGCATAATTTAATGCTTTTTCTTTATCCTTTTTAGAGAAATAATCTATCAAATGGGCATAACTGGCATTAATTCCTGTTTTATCTTTCTCCTTAATTCGAATATTTAATGCATTAATTAATTTATCCTCAACATCTAGATTTACATCTTGCAACCATTCTGTATAAGCCAAATTATCAAGCACTCGTGCATACTCTTTTGGATGATTGTAAATTAAACTATCTTTTAATAAGGTTTGATAACCATTTATTGCTTCGTTAAATTGTTTGTTATACCGATAACTATTTGCAATATTATTTTCATTAACAATTCTAACCTCTCTATCTAGATTTAAATCTGTTGATTTTTGATAATAATTGATTGCCTCTTTATAATTCCCTAATTCATGTATACTTTGTCCCAAAGAATTATATGCACTTGATAACACTTCTTCTTCCTCTTTTATTTTGGGATTTAAAAGTTTAATTGCTGAAATAGTTAATTCTTGACTACCAAACCAATCTCCTTTATCATTACTTATATACCCCATGTTTACTAAACACTTTGCCGCCTGAATTTTATTTTTTTGAAGAAGATATAAATCCTTTGCTTTATTAAAATAGACATAGGCACTATCATTTTGTGATTTTTCATAAAACTCCCATGCAATATCGTACGGTTTATTTTCGGTAGTTAATTGAGGCGAAGAATTGTTTTTATCACTGCTTTGGCAAGAAAAAATAAGGAAAAGGCAACTAAGAATTAAAGTGTTTTTCAAATTAAAAGTTTTACTCTATAAAACTAAATAAAAAACGGATAGATTACTCTATCCGTGTATATTTATTTTTTAGGGGGAATTTGTCCAATTTCGCCATTTGTATCATCATCTAAACCATTGTCTGTTGATGATTGCATCACAATTGGGTTTTGATCTTGTGAAATTGTATGTGCGTTTTGACTTGGAAATAAGAATCCCAATAAAGATAATATTAATTGTAACATTTTTTATGTATTTAACTTTTAGAAATCAGTGTTCTTTCTCGCAAAACAGATTGCAAGTAGTTGACACGTTTTAAAAAAAGAAGCGCTTCTTTATTTTGGGAAGTTTTTATAATGGCTAAACAGTTAAGGAAAATAGCTTCCCAGTTCCGTTTCACTCAACTGTTTATACATTATGTTTTTTCAGGAATCAATCGTTTTTGTTTTATGATTGATTTCTATTGCAAAGTAAATACGAAAGCCCAAAACACTGTTAGACAAACAATAGACAATGATTGGACAATGATTGGACAATTATTAGACAAGCCTATTTACGGGAAACCGTAATTTTATTTGTCTAGAATTTGAGAACTTTGAAAAAGAATTTGAGGAAAAATGTCTACAAAAAAATATCTCGTAAAAGAGGTTTTTAAAAAAGCAGAACTGGAGTCTGCAAAGTCTACTAAAAATGGTTTATCTACTTATTTAGAAAATTATATTTGGGAGAATTATAAATATTCTATCAGTAGTAAATCTCTTTCGAGGTATTATGATAATTTTATTTTAGATAAACATGTAAAACAAGATATTGCACAAAACACACTTGATTATTTTGCAAAATATATTGGTTATGAAAACTTTGGAGAGTTTAGTTCGCAACATCAATCGGATAAAATAGAAGATGATTTGCAACCAATCATTATTTCGGAAGAAGAAGATATTTTGATAGATGAGCATTATTATCAATTAGAAAAAGTTGTTGAAGAACCTATTATTGAAGAAATAATACCTAGAAAAAAGAACTTTTTTGAATCAATAAAAAAAACAAAATGTAAAATATCTGACGAGTGGTGGAATTTCTATGGTTTTAGTTGCTGGAACTTTATTTTTTAATCAGTCAAATACAGATAATGCGTGCATGGTTTGGAAGGAAAATCATTACGAAGAAATTCTTTGTGATGAAACAAATCCACAAATGAAGGCGATTCCGTACAACGAAAATATTTCTCAATTGCAAAAAATAACACGTCCCGATACCCTAAATTTTGATAATGCAATAGGAAATGTGTGGTACAATAAAAGTGACGGAAAAGTTGAGTTTTTTACGAATTATGGTTTACATCCCGAAAATGGAAAAACACTGAAACCTGTTTCAAAATATATTTTGAATAAATATGCGATGAAAAATGATTAAACAAAAAAACATTCACAATTTTTGCGAATGTCTTTTTGCGAGTTATATAAATTATTTAGCTTAAAAAATCTTCATTAAGATACGAACACTAAATACAATTACTAAAAATGCAACAGCCAAAATAGCTGCGCGTTGTGGAATTTTACCTGCTAATTTAGATGCAATTGGTGCAGCAGTTGTGCCTCCAATTATTAAACCTGCGACAATAAAACCATGGCTTACGCCTAAAGTGATGAAAAACGTTATTGATGCCGAAAGTGTAACAAAAAATTCTGCTAAACTAACTGTCCCCACAACAATATTCGATTTTTTACCTTTTGCTAAAAGTGTAGAAGTTACAATTGGTCCCCAACCTCCGCCTCCAAAAGCGTCTAAAAATCCACCCGAAAATCCTAAAAATCCTACGTTTTTCACTTTTTTTCGTTCAATCTTTTTTCTAAATGCTAAAACAATTAATCTTATTCCGATGATTAATGTGTAAGTTGCTAAAACTGCGTACGCAATTGTTTCGTATTTATTTCCAAGATAAACCAATAATAATGAGCCTAAAACTGCACCAATTACGCCAGGAATAGCAAGAGCTATCAATAATTTTTTGTTTACATTACCAAATTTGTAATGCGAAAAACCACTAATTCCGCTCGAAAACATTTCGGCTGTATGTATGCTTCCACTAATTGCAGGTAAATTAACGCCAAAAATCATCATACTTGTCGAACATGTTACGCCATAACCCAATCCTACAGCGCCATCTACTAATTGCGCGAAAAAACCAACAGCTAACATTATGTAGAAAATAGTAGGAATATGACTGACAAAAGATTGTGCGTCTGTAAAACTTACAATTGATGACAAGGCATAACCAATAAATAAAGCAAAAAAGACTAAACTAATTTCAAAAACGAAACGTTTGTATTTTTTTGTCGATTTTTTTTCTCCGAATGAAGAAGTTAGCAGATTTAAATCATTTAATTTTTCATTAAAATCTCCTTTGTGTTGATTTCGAATTGCATGTAATTCATCAATATTATCTTCGATAGAATCTGGAATAACAGCTGTAAAATATTCGCGCAAACGACGAGCCATCACAGGAGATTTACCATTTGTAGAAATCGCAATTTTCAAATGTCCTTTGTTTACAATAGATCCTAAATAGAAATCGCACAAATCTGGCTGATCTGCGGCATTAACCAAAATACCTTTTGCATTGGCTTTGGTTTTTATCGTTTTATTAAGTTCAGTATCATCTGTTGCAATAATCACTAAATCTGATTGTTGTAAATCAGAATCTTCAAAATCTTTTTCGATTAACTGAAGATTTTCATGCGTATGCGAAAGTTGTTTCAATTCATCTTTAATCAGCCTTGAAATAACTTTAATTTTTGCGGAAGGATTTTGTTTAAGCAATGTTGATGCTTTTTCTAATCCTACGTTTCCTCCGCCTATAATCAGGAATCGGAGGTGTTCTGTTTTTAAAAATATTGGAAATAATGTATTTTTCATTGTTTAGGTTTTAGAGAAATTTTATGAAATAAAGAAAATCTAAAAATATCGCGTCTATAAAAATCTACGCCAGAACTACGTTGCTGATACCAATTCATATAACCAATTTCCATCGCTAGCGCTTTATTAAATTGATAATTGAGAGCAAGATAAACTCGGTTTTGATCAAATACATTCTTCACAATTTTTCTTCCTGCATTCAACATCACCTCATCTTTTATTTTTACAATCAGTTTATTTTGCTTGGTTTCTTTATCTTTTATAATTGGAATATCAACGCCCAATTGGTACCGAAATCTAAAATTAGAAAATCTGAAACCTCCAACTAATTCATCATTTTTAGTATCATGAAAAAATCTTGCTTCGGCTTTATAACGGTGATTAATTGTAACTGAATTTATTTTTTGCTGATAACCAAAACCTATATCTGGTCTAATTTCAGGAACAACTAAATCGCTTTCTGATTCGGGATTATTTGGACTTTGTAAAAAATAAGTAATTCCTCCAGAAACATTCCATTGTTCACCTAATTTTCGTTGTAAATTGCTTCTAAAAACCAATTGATGTTGCGCTACTGGATTTATAAAATGGCGTTCTTGAATTTCACTTAATACCGAATATTTTTCATTAATTTCTACCGTATTATAATAGCCGTACCAAACTAAATCTTGATGTTCCACGTTTTTTTGAGCAAATAAATTGGTTGAAAAACAAAAGATTAAAACAATTAAAATTTTATTAATTCGCCGTAAAATATTTTCGGTTTGTATAATCGCCAAGTGTTTCATACGGAATTCTTTCTTTTATATAATTATCGAAAACCAGATCAAGTTCTTCTAAAATCTCATTTTCATAGAGTTTTTCTTTGTAAATTTTATTCAATCTAACACCATATCTATCTCCGCCCAACATCAAATTATATTGACCAGCAGCTGTGCCTACAAAACCAATTTCAGAAACATACGATCTTCCACAACCATTTGGACAACCCGTCATTCTAATCGTTATATCATCATTTTGCAGATTATGTTTTGCTAACAAAGGCTCTATTTTAGTAACCAATTCGGGCAAATAACGCTGAGCTTCCGCCAAAGCTAACGGACAAGTTGGTAACGCAACACACGCCATCGAGTTTTTACGTAATTCGCTTATATCATCATTTATTTGATGTTTTTGAAGTAAATTTTCGACAATTTGTTTGTTTTCAGATGAAATCTCTCCCAATAATAAATTTTGATTCGCCGTAAAAATAAAATTGTTAATTCTGAGTAACGCTAATTCGTGTAAAAAAGCTTTTTGATTTGGTTTTACCGCGCCATTTTCTACAAATAATGTGTAATACCAAGAACCGTTATGCACTTGATGCCAATAATAATTGTCTGAACGTTCTGTAAATTGATACGCTTTTGAAGGTTCTAATTTAAAACCAATACGTTTTTCTAATTCTGCTTTAAAACCGTCAACTGTTAATTTATCAACTGTATATTTTAAACGAGCTAATTTTCTATCGCCACGATTTCCGTAATCGCGTTGAATTGTCAAAACTTCGTATGCTAGTTTTAAAACTTTTTCTTCGGAATCTACAAATCCTATTTCCGAAGCTAAACGCGAATATGTATTTGGATTACCATGTGTTGTTGATAATCCACCACCAATTGCAACATTAAAACCAATTAATTTATCATTTTCGATAATCGCAATCAATCCCAAATCGTTTGCAAAAACATCCACATCATTGGTCGGCGGAATTGCAATTGCTATTTTAAATTTTCGAGGTAAATAACGGTCTTCATACAAATCATCTTTTTCGGTTTCGCGTTCATAAATCTTTTCATTGTCTACAAAAATCTCATAATAAGCTTGTGTTTTTGGCAATAAATGTTTCGATAATTTATCTGCATACGCGTGTATACTTTGATGAATTGGAGAAACCAACGGATGCGAACTAACAATTACATTACGATTTACATCGCCGCAAGCAGCGATAGAATCTAACTTTGCTTTATCAAATGATTGTAAAGTCGGTCGTAATTCATGTTTTAAAATACCGTGTAATTGAATGGTTTGACGCGTTGTAATTTTAAGTATACCCGTACCATATTCTTCCGAAGTTTCGTGAATAGCCAACCATTTATCTGCATCAATAATTCCGCCCGGAATGCGTAAACGAATCATAAATGAATATAATTTATCCAGTTTTTTTTGCGCGCGTTCTTCCCTTCTATCTCTATCATCTTGCACATACATTCCATGAAATTTCACCAAAGCTTCGTCATCTGGCCTCACATTTCCGGTATGGTTGTCAAGCGTTATACTTTCTTTTAAAGTTCCTCTTAAACCATCACTTTTTATTTTGATTCCTTCTATAGGAGATTGTTTTTCTGTACTCATTTTGTTCTTTGTTTATTAGTAAACATCTTTTTGATAACGCCCTTCTTCTTCCAATTTTTCGAGATAATTTTTAGCCGTTTCGGTATCAACATCTTTTTCTGTTGCAATAATTTCTACCAATGTATTTTCTACATCTGTACTCATTCCATTTTTTTGTCCGCAGACATACAAATAAGCACCGTTATCTATCCACTCAAAAATTTCTTTTGCTTGCTCTTTCACTCGATTCTGAACATATATTTTTTCTTTCTGATCACGAGAAAAAGCAGTATCTAATTTTTGTAAAACACCCGTAGAAAGCCATTCTTGAATTTCTGTTTGATAATAAAAATCTGACACAAAATGTTGCTCTCCAAAAAACAACCAATTTTTACCTTCGGAACCAGTTGCATCTCGGTGCGCTAAAAAACTTCTGAAAGGCGCAATTCCCGTTCCTGGACCAATCATAATAATTGCTTCATCATCAGTTGGTAACTTGAAATTTTTATTTTTATGAATATAAAATTCAATGGAATGATTGACTTCAAAATCTGCTAAAAACTGAGAACACAATCCCGTTTTTTGTTGTTCTTCTATCTCAAAAGTATCAAGACTTACTGTTAAATGAATCTCATTTTCGTGGGCTTCTGTTGAGGAAGAAATCGAATATAAACGTGGTGCAACTGAGTGTAAAAGCGCTAAAACAGCATCAAAATTTACAGTTATATTTTGAAGTTCATAACGGTTTAACACATCTATTAAATCTACTTTTTCTTCTTTAATTTCAATCTTAAAAAGTTGAGCAAAAGCTTCAATCGATTTTTTAGACAATGCTCTAATATTCTTCAATTCAAGTTCTTTATAACGAGATTCAGCGTCAAAAAAATGAGCAATTTTAGATGTTTCAATCGGATTATTTTTCGGATAAATTCCTAATGCATCGCCTGGTTCATAATCTACTTGTTCATCCAAAGCAATCTCAATATGATATGTTTCTTTATTTGAGCCTTTATCATTCAGAATCACTTTGTGTTTTACAATTCCTTCATAATTTTTTTTATACGAAACAGCTGATATTTTAGTTTCTGATGATAAAACTGATTGACCAGAATTCTGAACTAAATTTAGAATCTGCGCAAACCATTCGTCTGCAATTGGCTGATAATCTATATCTGTTTTAACCAAAGAAATTGCACGATTAGCGCCCAAACGATGAAATAATTCGTCTATTTCTTCGCCCGATTTACAGAAAAACGGATACGATGTATCGCCTAATCCCAAAACTGCATATTTGGTAGAAGCGAGATTACTGTTTAAATTACTTAAATTATCATAGAATTTTTGCGCATTTTGAGGCAAATCGCCATCGCCTTGTGTGCTAATTATAAAAATGATAAATTCTTCTTTCTCAATTTTTTCTAATGGATATTGAAACGCATCAACAACTTTAGATTGCACTTTATTTTTTTTGAAAATACTTTGTAATTGTGTGGCTAATTTCTTTGCATTTCCAGTTTCTGTACCATAAATAATTGTTGGTTTAACTAAATTTATTTTAGCAACTTCTGGTAATTTATTTTCTTGATTATTTACTAATATTCCAGCCAAATAACCATTTGTCCAAATGATTTCGTCGCGAGAAAAATCTTTAATCAAGTTTTTAAAATCGAGTAATTTTTCGTTAGCTAGCATAAAAAATAATTGATTTGTGATTATCAAAATATGAGTTTGAACTGTTTTTCTCGTTGATCCAATTAAATGATTCGTGCAGATTTACAACATGACCAACAATGATTAAAGTTGGTACATAATCAAATTTTGGCAATTGTTTTTGTTGAATATCCGTAAAAGAAAAAACTTGCGTTTTTTGATCGGGCGTGGTCGCTTGTTGAATAACCGCCAATCCTTTTTCTGTATTAATTCCTTTCTCCAAAAAACGGTCAACCAACGTTTGTAAACGCTGTCCGCTCATGTAAAAAACCAAAGTATCGTCTGTTGTTGCCCAATCATTCCATTGATTTTCTGCTACAGTTTTTAAATCGCAAAGTGTTAATAATCGTAAACCTTTAGCATAATTACGCGCAGTTAATGGAATTCCCGAATATGCTGCGGCACCGAAAGCAGCAGAAATTCCTGGAATAATTTCGTACGGAATTTTATGTGTATTTAAGATTTCTAATTCATCCAAAATATTCGAAAATAGTGATGCATCGCCGCCTTTTAATCTCAACACTAATTTTCCTTGAATGGCAAATTCTACCAACAAATTATTAATGTCTTTTTGAGGCGTGTGCAAACCTTTAGAACATTGCTTGCCAACGTAAATAATTAAAGCATCTTTGGACGCATAATTTTCTATCAATTCTGGCGAAACCAGACGATCTGTTAAAATAACATCTGCTGTTTGTATATATTTTAATGCTTTTAGCGTAATCAAATCTGGATCTCCTGGACCCGCGCCCGCTAAAATTACTTTTCCTATAGTGTGATTACTCATTTCTCTTTGTGTATTATGATTAGTCCAAAAACATTAAAGCTGCTACCGTATTTTTAGTCGATTCATCAATCAAAATTGCATTACCCGTTTGCGAATTAGTTTGAAATGAATCATAAAAAAGTGGTTGATTTGTCTTTAAAACAACTTGTCCGATATCATTTAAATTGATTTCGTCGGACGGATTAAAAGTCCAATTATTTATATCCCAAAGTTGCTCTATTGCTTCAATTTTAATTCTCACTTCTCGAAAACGATGTTGTAATAAATATGTTTTTCCTTGTTGCAAAGCTGAATTATCTAACCAACAAATCCATGATTTTAAAGTATTAGAAACTGTAGGAATTTCGGCAACTTTTACAATCGTATTTCCTCTGCTTATATCAATATCATCGGACAAATGCAACACAATATTTTCGCCTGCTTTTGCAGTTTCTACTTCTTTTTGATGTCTTTCTATCTTTTTTATTTTTGACGATATTTCGGATGGATATACAATTATTTCGTCGCCTACTTTTAGCTCTCCACTTTGTAATTGCCCTGCATATCCGCGATAATCGTGGTATTTTTCTTCTTGTGGACGAATAACAAATTGTACTTGAAAACGAACTGGTAATGTTTGCTCAGGATTGATTGTAATATTTTCTAAAACACTTAATAATGTTTCGCCTTTGTACCAAGGTGTATTTATAGATTTATCGACAATATTATCTCCAATCAAAGCGCTAACTGGTATGTAAACAATTTCATCATAATTTAATTGGTCTTTTATCGCTTCAAAATCAGCTTTTATTTTGTTAAATATATCTTCCGAATAATCAAGTAAATCAATTTTATTAATCGCAATAATTGCTTTTTTAATTCCCATTAACGAGCCAATACTTGCATGACGTTTTGTTTGAGTTGTGATACCATTACGTGCATCAACCAAAATAATTATCAATTCTGAATTAGAAGCTCCCGTAATCATATTTCGCGTGTATTGCTCATGTCCAGGCGCATCTGCAATAATAAATTTGCGTTTGTCTGTCGAAAAATATTTATAAGCCACATCTATTGTTATGCCTTGTTCTCTTTCGGCGCGTAAACCGTCCGTAATCAAAGCCAAATCGATTGTATCATTTTGATGAGATTTCTTTTTTTCTAAAACACCTAATTGATCTGTATGTACGCTGTTAGAATCGTATAGCAAACGTCCAATTAAGGTACTTTTACCATCGTCTACATTTCCTGCTGTTATAAATTTGAGTGTATTCATTTTACTAATATTCTATAGAGTTTATATAGTTTTAAACTAAAAAAATGGATTAAAAATAACCTTGCTTTTTTCTATCTTCCATTGCAGCTTCAGATAATTGATCGTCTAAACGTGTTTGTCCTCTTTCGCTAATTCGGGTGTTAATAATATCTGTAATTATATCATCAATAGTTGCTGCATCTGATGGTACTGCGGCCGTACACGTCATATCGCCAACTGTGCGGTAACGTACTTTTTCTACAACAACCTCATCCGTTTCATTTGGTTGTATAAATGCCGAAGTTGCAATTAGTTTATCATTATAAACGATACATTCTCGCTGATGAGAAAAATATAAATTTGGCAATTCTATCTCATTTGCTTTGATATAATTCCAAACATCCAATTCGGTCCAATTACTAATCGGAAAAACTCTAACATTGTGCCCTTTTTCTATTTTACCGTTTAAAATATTCCACAATTCTGGACGCTGAAGTTTAGGATCCCATTGTCCAAAATCATCACGAACCGAAAAAATACGTTCTTTGGCTCTTGCTTTTTCCTCATCGCGACGTGCTCCACCAATACAAGCATCAAACTGATATTCCTCAATAACATCTAACAAAGCATACGTTTGTAAGGCATTACGAGAAGGAAAACGACCATTTGTTTCTTTTAGATTATACTTTTTAATGGCATCTTCTACAGAAGCTACAATTAAATTTTCTCCGATTTTATTTGCTAAATAATCTCTGAATTTAATTGCCTCAGGAAAATTATGTCCCGTATCCACATGTACCAACGGAAACGGAAATTTGCCTGGTCTGAATGCTTTTAATGCTAAATGAACTAAAACAATTGAATCTTTTCCACCCGAAAATAATAATGCTGGACGCTCAAACTGTGCGGCAGTTTCTCTAAGAATATAAATTGCTTCATCTTCTAATTGAGCTAAATAATTTTTCTCTTTATATGACATTTTTTTAATTTTATTTCAACAAAAAACTCCTCAAAAATTTGAGGAGTTTGCTATTTTATGAAATGTATTAACACGGCACAAGAATATTCTCCTCTTTTATAGAGTAACACATATACATTGCCATATATAATACATTAATTTTCATTGTTTTAATTTGTTCAAAAATATATTAATTTTCTATAAATAAAAAATACATAGATAATTTTAAAGAATAAATCAGTTTTAATCTATTTTATTAGATAATTTTTCGGTTTAATTGGTTTTTGCAAAAACATTAATCTATTAAGTTAGTAGAGTAATGGATGTGAAAATATAATTTTAAGTGCTTAATAAACTATAATTCTATTTCCCAAATTCCTTTTTTGGCAGCTCTTGCTTCTTGTTGTAATTTATAAAACAAGTCCGAGTACTTTGAATTTGGTTGTATTGTCATAATTCTTGCATATCCATTTTCGATTAACATTGCATTTACAAAATTATTATCTGGTAAATAAACATAAGCCAAAACCCTATTGTATTGGTCATATTTATCAAGATCAAACTCTAGTTTTACATTTTTATGTAGAATTAAATTTGTGAGATACTCTTTTGCCTCTTCGCCATAATAGCCTTTTTTCTTCTTTCCTCTATTTCTTGTTTCTGGTGTATCAAGTCCAATTAATCTTATTTTATACTCTACATTATATTGGTCAGTACAATAAAAAGTATCGCCATCTATAACTTTATAAACCGTGTATAATTCATTTTCTGAATTGTTATAAGAATTTATAATTTTGGTATTACTGGCTAGTTCATTTTCTAAACTTCTTTTTTTACCTGATTTAGAGCAAGCTGCTGTTAAAAGAACAATTAAAATGATATAAAAACTATTCTTCATCTGTATTACTTATTTTAGGTACAATTTGAATTATAAAACGTTGATTTTTAAATTCTGTTTTATAAAATTTATTTACTTGGTTCTCATTATTTCTATTTTCAATTTCATAAAAATGACGACCAACTCCTCCCCATCCGTTTCCTGAAATTTGTAAATCAATCAAGCCATTGTATTTTTTATCTTCAAAATTAATTCCTTTGTCTATCCAAAATTTCCATAAGTTAAACGCTCTTAAATAACTTAATTGATAATCTTCTTTTAAATTTGGTTTTAAGAATTTTGAAGCATAACCAGAAATTATAACGATGTAAGAAACATTTGAAAGTGTTTTATTATTTTTTTTATCCTTTTCTAGCTGATCTACAATTTTCTTTAACTCTAGACCAGCATCAAGAATTTTTTCTGATGTTGTTTCATAATTCAATAAATCTCCTTCTTTTATTTCGACTTTAGAAACTCCATATTTTACATCAAAACTTAGTACAAATCTTTTGTATTCTTTCTCATATTTAAACAAATCATTGTTCTTTTTTAATGGTTTTATATTTTCTTCGACCATATTATAAACAGCTAGTTTTTTTTGCAAATTTTCAACTTGTCTTTGTTGAGAAATGTAAGTAATTACGAATAATACTAGAACTATAAAAAATAAACTTGTCATTAAATCCGAATAACCAATCCAAAATATTCCTGTATCTTTTTTCTTAGACATTCTTATTTTTTCTTTTTAAATGGATTTTTAAATATTTCTGACATAATATCTACCTTTATTGTAGAAGGAATACTAGACAGTGATTTATTTGTAATTTGTATTGACGAATTAGTTTTCTCTACAGAATTATTTGTTCTTTCTACAGAACTACTCGTTTTTTCTAATACAATATTTACTTGATCTAATTGTTTTTTAATTGCTTCAACTTTTTCAAAATTTTCCTCAATCTTTTTTGTCGATTCGTTCAAATCTTCTAAATATTTTAAGTTTGACAGATAAGATCTATTTTCTTCAAAAGAACGTTCTAACAAACCTGCCTCTTTAATTGTCATCGTTTGCATAGATGTTATTTGATTTTGAGTATGCTCTTTCAATTGTTCCATTGAGCGTTGCATTACATCATCAGCTCTTTTTACGCCTTGTTTAAAAATTTCTGTATTATCATTTAAAATTGTAAAATGAGAATCAATAAATTTAACTATTCGTTGAGTTTCCTCTAATCGTTGATCTACTTTTAAAGCGACATCAGAAAAATTATTAACTCTATCTAGTAGCAATCTCAAATCTTTACTTACATCTTTTGATGCACCTAACATAGATGTTGCAGATGTTATATAGGAGTTAAAATGTTCTAGTTCTGGGACAGTTGATTTTAATTCTTTTAATATTTTTACATTTGCTTTTGCAAACTCTGCAATATCAATAGATTCTAACGTATCTAAAATTGAAGATTGAGCGATTAATGCGTCATAATTTTTAGAAAACAAAGCATCTAATTTGTGTAAATTTTGAGTGAAATCGAGATTAAATTTTGAAACTACATCTCCTAATTTAAATACACTTGACGATACACTTTGATTAATTAATGGCATTAATTCGGTCTGAGTAAAAGTGTAAAAATCATTCTTATTATCTTCTACTTTTTTACGTGCATCTTTAAAAGAAACTGTAGAATTATACACCGTAAGTCCAAGACCATAGCAACTTGCAATCATCGCTATACAAACACTAATTAAGAAACTTGAAATACCAGACTCAAAAATATCTCCTCCTTTTATTTGTATAAAAAAAAGATTACCTAGCCCGAAAATAATTCCAACCATTGTTCCCATTAAACCCAAATATAAAGGTGCATTAATTGTTTGTGTAATATAATCGTCTTCGGCATCTACATTACGTTCTACGACATCTTTTATTAAATTAAAATCGGCTATTGCTCCTCTATTTCTTAATAAATAAACATTAAGTGCTTCTTGTATTTTATCAAAATGTGAATTAAATTTTTTAGTAGGTGAAATCAAATTAACACTTACAATATTAGAATCTTCGGTATCATACAATTCATTTTCATAAATATCATTGTAATCTTCAACTTGTTTTAAAATTGCTTTCGGATCTTTTTCATTTAGATGAGTAAATGGAATTTTCAAATTTTGAATTTCAAAATTACTTCCATCCGGAATTATTATAGTTAAATTCTTAATTGCCTGTTTGGTTTGTTTAGCAAATTTGGTTTGGTAAAATATGATAGCAAACAATGCTAAAAATTCTAAAATTACACTTATACTAATCATATTTTATTTTTGCTTTTTCTATTACTTTCCAATAATCATTTTCTTTTATTAATTTACCTACTGTTTGTGTAATAATTGCTTTAGCTTCTTGATTAAAAGCTTCTATTTGTTCGCATACAGGAAATAAAATATCATGAGGAATATCTAAAGAATATTTAATTGATTTTGTTTGATTGATAAATTCAAAAGTTGCATTATTATCATCTATAAGAGTTATTTTATATAATGAATTTTCTGAACAGCTTTGGGTTAATGATGACAAATAAAATCTACCTTCTTTACTTACTTTATTTACATAAAAAATTTCTTTTTCTTTTGGTAAATCTGTTGATGATTCTACATCTAGCAGTATTATAGTTGGAGCAATCTCATCTTCAATGATTTCTTTTGCTTCAACTATTTCTTTATCTATCTCTTTTTTATCTTCAATAATCTTAGTTAAATGCTTATTACTTTCTTCTAAATCCTTAATTTTATTTTTTAATTCTTTAATCTCTAATTCTTTTCTTCCCTCTGGATCTATTGCTTGACGAGAAGGAAGATTATTCCTTTTTTCATTTTTTTTCTCACTTTCCATTTTTTTATTCCTACTAATCAATATTATTATGAAAAATAATGATATACATAGTAAAATTGATAAACCAATTATGACATATAGAGGCCAATTTGATGCGTCTACTTTTATAGAATCTATTTGTTGCGTTAAAAATAATTTCATACAATTAATTTTTAGAAATATGAGAAGCCAACGAATTTAAAATACCTACTAATGGATAGAAAAATAAAGGTTCTGATATTTCTGTATCCAATTCGCCTTCTAACTCATCTAATTTATTTTGAATACCGAGAAGTAATTCGCCTTTTAATTCGCCTAAAGCATATTCTCTATAATTATTCAATTTATCTATGTTAATTTCAAAATTATCTTTAAAACTGAACTCTTTATTTAAGTCAAAAAATAAATTAATAAAATCTGTAGTTTCTTCTAAAACATCTGCTTTAACCGTTTCTATTTCGGTATATTTTATGTTTTTAGAATTATTTTTATCTCCTAATAATGTATATTTTAGCTTTAGAACATCAAGTTCTGTAGTAGAATAAAGCATTCCTTTACATGTTATTTCTTTCGGATTTTTATATTGCTTTATTGTAATTGGAGCTAAATTTTGAGCATATACTTTCTCAAAAATTAATTTTGTAAATTCATTTATAATTCTTGATTGTCTAGAATTATCTATAATTGACAATAATTTTGATCCATTTCCACTAAAAGTAACATACTTAGGAGCTTCTAAATTATTTACTATCATTAACTTTGCTAAATGATATATTATTGAAGAATAATAAAATAAAAATACAGTTTTTAAATCTCCACTATCTGATAAAATAGCCGAATATGATAGTGGAACATTTTTATCGTTTAAATTTTTATTCGTTTCTAACGAAAATAAAAAAGTAGATATATCCTCACTTTTATTAGATGATAATCCTTTTAATATAGCTTGTAAATCAAGTTCATTATTTTCTTCTAAAATATTATCTATTTTTGATCTTGTTTTTATAAAACCATTAGAAGATGATGGTTTATTGTAACCGTCACCAAAAATTGCATTGGCACCATATCTAAAAGACGTAATTATTTGCGGAACATCATTATTATAAATAACTATATCTGTTGTTCCTCCACCAATATCTATTGATGCAACAGGTTTATCTAACGACGAAATTCCTTCTTTCTTAATTAAATATTGAAAAGGAGCTATAGATTCTGTAATTCTTTTGGGTAGATCATTTGGCTTTAAATATTCCTCAATTAAACCCTCAATTAAACCTTCAAATTTTGATAATCTAGCATTATTCATACTAATTGGGTACGACCATTTTATTTGTGTTTTATTGATATCACCATTATTTAATAAAATTTTATTTTTTATTAAAAAAACAAGTTCTTCTAAAAACACTTTTACTACTTGTATATCATCAGAATTTATATTTGCCCATTTTAAATTCGACTTTACAATACTTGGTTTCTGAATAGGAAGTTTTTCATACTGAAATGGAATAGAATAATCAGCTAGAGCATAATTAGCTACTGATTTGTTTAATGTTTCTGCATAAGAAATAACCGTTCTTGTCGGAAATTTAAATTCAGTTTCTGCATTGATTAATCCTGGTAATAACTCTAACCTCATCAAACGAACCATCATTATTGTTTCGGTATCAACATCACCTTTTTCTATATAATCTGATGAAATTGTACCTTCTAACTGAATATCATCTTTTGTAATATCAAAAGCCTGTGGCTCATCTTCTCCTTTTCTATATTCGATATGAGTATTTGTAGTACCAAAATCAATTGCAAAAGAAAATACCTCCGAATTGTTTGAAGGAATAGTCCATTTCGGAACAATTACATTGTGTCTATTTAATAATGAAACATCTATATAATCAAACTCATTTTCGACAACAGAATACTCTGATTGAATAAAATCTGATTGTTTGTTACTTCTTAATTTTGTTGCAACTTTTTTTACTGTTTCATTCTTATCATCAATAAATTGAGCTTTAACATCTATATCTCCAAAATCATATATACCGATACGGTAATGTGCATCAAATCTTTTATTCGTTTTAACAAAAGGAAAAATTCCTAAAGAAAAATTTACTCTTTCTATAAATCCCTGATTGTTAATTAAATCTGGTTGATCTGCAGTTAAAGGTCCTTTATTTACATACCTTCTATTAAATGTAATAAATCTATTTTGAGATTTTATTGGTATACGCAATATAACATCTATAGAATCTACAAATGATTTCATTTCTAACATTGGTAATCCACCAACTTTTTTATTTAACAAATCGTCTATAGAAAAGAAATCAAAAAACTTTCTTGTTAATGGTAAAGCAAAATCAGAAATATTGTTGTTTACATTACGCGTTATATTTCCGTTGAAATACTTTGGATTTAAAGGATACTCAAAATTAAAAATATAAGGTTCTAAAAAATCACTAACCGTTATATATGGATATTGTGTTGCTGTATTTGGTAAAGTTCTTTTATTAAATTCATTTTCCGAATCATAATATGGTACCTTAAAATTTTGATTCCATTTAGCAGAAAAACTGGTATAATTAAGTCCTGTATTGTAACTATTTTGTAAAACCAAAGGAAGTAATTCATCTGTATAAATAGAATTAAACTTTTCTGAATCTATCAAAAAATCACTTTCTTTTTGAATTTGACTTGCTAATTGTTTTACTCTTCTTATTTTTAAAGGAACACCTAAAACATCAATATTTTGCCCAGAAATGCCCGTATCTAAATCATCATAATAAGTATTAAGATCTATCAAATTTTGCTGTCCTTCACTTTTTATTTGATGAATTTCTTCAAATAAGGAATGATTAATTTTCGAAAGTTCTTCTAACGAAAGTTCTATATAATCATAAAAATCTTTCATTTTAGATTTTAAACTAGAATTTGAATAAAACAGTCTATAAATATATTTTTGAAATTCCTCGTCTCTGTTATATAACGGACAATATTCTGAATCGAATAATTTATCAGAACCATGAAAATTTAAATCAATAGAACTTAAATTATTTGCCGTTGTAAAAAATAATGTTAACGGAGAAGTTCCTCCAATTACTTGATGATTATATTTTATTAAATAAAAACCTTTAAATAAATCAAAATTAAAAACCTCTTTATCTTGGTCTAAATATAATTTTAAGGTTTTCCCATATAATTGATGTTTTGGATTGGAAGAAGACAATAAATTTTCTAAATCTCTTTCCTTATCCCAATAATGAAAACTTATCTGATTAACACTAGATTTATTAAATGTCATTTCAATTAAATCAAGTGTATCTGATACCATTTTTGTATAAACAGAATTTTTATTTAATTGTTTTTTATTGACAACATTTCTAAATGCAGTTCTTATCAAATCTATGCGAGCAAACGGACTAGGAATTGATGTTGGTTCTTTGGTTGTTTCATCTCCATCTGGAGTTGGTATTTTCTCTATATCTTGCTGATTATATGCACCTGATCGTTCTGACCAATGTTCTAAATTAGCATCTTGAAATAATCTAAAAACTTTTGACATAATAATCGATTTAAAATAATTTTTGTTTTAAAATTTGTTCCGTTCCTTCAGAAAAAAGCTCTATTAATCTACTTTCAATAGATGTATAAGAATCATTACTTTTTTTGTGGGCTTTGTTTAACTCATTAATAAAGAAATCATAATTTTTATCTGAAAACATTTTCAATAAGCTTGTTTTCTTTTCCTCTACTCCATTTACAAGCGCAAAAATATTAGTAGAATTAATGTCTTTTATATCTTCTACATTAATTCCAGAAGAATCTGTTTTAAATTCTACTAAAAAAGGAGAAAATGAGATGTTATTACGTTGTAATTCTCCTAACCAAATTCTGAATGATTTAAAGAAATCTGAAAGTGTATAATAATAAGGTTGATTTAAGAAATTTTGATCGATTTTATGAGCGCCATCACTTGCAAATGGTTTATCTAAATTATCTCTTAATTTATCTTTACAGAAGATATTAAAATAAAAAAATCGTGTTAAAGATTCTTTTATTAAAAAATTTGTTTTATCACTTAAATCTTTAAATGATATAGTTGATAAGTTATTTTTAATTCCAAATTCTAAATAAGAAGGCTCTACTGCTATCCCATCTGTTGTTTGTAAATTTTGATTATGTGCAAAATCTATAATAGATAAAGCCGAAGCTAACTCAATAAAATGTGCGTCATTTTTTTGTTCTGTACCTCCTTCTTTATTTTTATATAAATTATCGCCATTATCGCCTATATAATATAATGCATTTATAGATTTGTTTCCTGTTATATTATTATGGTAATAATGCAATGCAGCCTTGGCTTTGGCATTAAATCCGTGACTATCTATTACGGAAGAAGAATCTGTTTCTAATTTAAAATAAGGTTGAACGGTGATGGCTCCAATAACTGCATTTTTGATATGATTGTAATGTTTTCCACCAATCATTCCTGTTCTTAAATTTTTTAATAATAATGGAAAACCTGCAGAACCTGTTCCTCCAAAAATAGAACTTATAATAAATATCCTATCATCTGGCTCAAAAACATCTGCAAAATATTGATAAAACTGAGAATTTGTAAAACCATTTAAAACAACACTTCCTATATTAGGATTTCCTTTAAAACCTACTTCTAAATCTAAATCCAAATTATCTTTCGAAAAAAGTAAATCAGTCAACACTTGATTGGTTGGATCTAAATTAGAATAATCTATAAAATCCTTAAAACGACCACCTTCTATACCAGGAATATTCATAACAAAATTATCATTATCCATCGTATTACCATGCTTTGTATTTACAACATTGCCTAATGTTCCTATTTTATTTTTAAAAAATAAAGATTTTTTACTTTGGTTAGATTTTTCTTGAATAATTTTATAATCATTCAATATTTTTTTTGTTCTATTTACATCCGCTGCAGATTTGTCTGGATCAATTAGTATAGGTATTATTTCATAATTAGATTCTACACCTGCTGCTAATAACA
The DNA here is from genome assembly GCF_900115015.1 of Algoriella xinjiangensis. Lineage (GTDB taxonomy): Bacteria > Bacteroidota > Bacteroidia > Flavobacteriales > Weeksellaceae > Empedobacter > Empedobacter xinjiangensis. The sequence continues at coordinate 162,432 of NZ_FOUZ01000008.1, forward strand.
TTGTTAGCGATTTTATTGTACGAGCTCCGGTACCTCCTATTCCAAAAACATATAATTTTGCCATAATTTAAAAGGGTACTTTTTTACAATTAGTACTAAAATTTTTAAGAATTAATGAGAATAGAAATCCTACTAATAATGAGTAAAATGCATTAATAAAAGAAAATGATAAATACTCGCCCGAGCTATAATCTAATCCTAAAGCTGATAAATAATTATAGCTGTACATATAGCAAAATAAAAAATTAAAAATAACAGATAGTGATAAAAAAACTAACCATATAGAAATCTTAGAAAACTTTACTGTATCTATAATTTTATAATATAAAACAGGTATTAGCAAACTAGTTACGACCATAACTAAACCTATAATAGTATAGAGATTTTCGTTGAATAAATCGCCCGAAAAATCATTTGTATAAAAAAGCGTCTCATATAATGACGCAAAAAGTTCATTTAACATATAAATTATCTGTTTAGTGTGAATTTTAAATTAATAAGTTGATTGTTTTGATTATTATTTTTTAGAGAGTATGCTTCATTAACTCCTTCAATTAAATATTTAAATCCAAACGTTTTACCTTGTATTGTCGCAACATTATCATCAGAATTAGTATTTGTAGCAAATACCCATTTCGGAATTTGATTAGTTAATTGTAATGATAATTCTTTATCAAAATTTGGTTTTGTACTTTCTAAAGTAATTAAATGTGTTGCCGTAGATTCCTTGATTTTTTTAACCACTGTTGGTTTAAAATTATCATTTAAAATAGTTTGATTAATTACTTTTATATCGAGTATCTTAAAATCACCAATAACTTTATAATTATTTGCATCTAATCCAAAATTTGCATCTGGCAATTTATTATAATCAACAGCTACAGTAAATTTAAATTTCCCATTATCACTCTTTACATTATCCAATTGCAAACTTTCACCTTTCTCTCTAGATATCTTATAAGTTCCAATATCATTATTTGATTGAATAATTGAATATTGTATATTATTTTCTGAAGTATTTGATATAAAATAGCTATTTTGGAAACCTTGTAATTCATTAATTTTAATTTTACTGATAAAATCATTTATTAACTTAGGGTTTCCTAAAATCCAAATATAAAATGGACGCTGTCCTTTATAATAAGAAGGTTTATTATGAGATGAATAATAAAACCCATCAAAATCTGATTCAAATTTTAAAATTAAAGTTGAAAAATCTGTCTTGTTTAATCGTTGTAAAAAAGCATCTTTTGTTAATGATTTTCCAATTCCTAATCCAGAAATTGTATTTTGATTTTTATCTAAAGAGTAAATAAAGTCCGAAAAAAAGAGTGAAATACTTTTATCATCCGTTTTAGATAAAATTAATTTTAACGTTTCGTTTAATTCTGAAGTAGACGTATTTCCAATTTTATAATTTTTATTCTTAGGATTCAATTCCGAAATAAAATTTTTAACATCTTTTATTTCTGATTTATAAATTGCACTATTAATAAAAAAAGGATCTATTTTATTAGGATCATATACTCCTCTTAGCTGTACTAATAAATCAGATAAACTTGCTTTATATTGAGTATTTCCATTTACATAACCATCCATACTTCCAGAATTTTCTATGTAAATATTAACGTGAGGATTAATTATCTGACTACTACATTCAATCTTAACACCATCACCATCTCTTATCTCAGATTTTATATAATTTGAAATAAAATCATAATATTTTGACTCATTTAAGTCCTTTCCTTCAAATAGTTCCGAATATTTTTTTGGATTATTAGAGATATAATCCTTAATTTTTTTACACTCTGAATTATCTAAAACTTTATCTTTTCTGATTGCTACATTAATTTCTTTTTTCAGACTATCTCCACAAGAAAACAAAATAGAGACACTTAATAAACAAAAAGCAATTTTTATCTTTAATAACATTAATACATATTTACTATTATTTGATAAAAGTATTCATAAGTAAAATTTTTATATTACGGTTTCCCGTAATCCAGAAAAAAACAAATTCACAAAACTAAGCTTCTCTATTTTCAATTATTATTTAAAACTTTACCTTTGCAAAATGTCAAGAAAAGTGAAACAAAAAATTATATTAAATAACATAGAAGTTTTACGTGCTGGAGCAAAAGGTGTTTCGGTTGGTAGAACAGAGGAAGGAAAGACAGTTTTAATTAAAGGTGCTATTCCTGGAGATGTTGTTGATGTACACGTCTTAAAAAAGAAAAGTAGTTATTTAGAAGGTCAAGCAATCGAGTTTCATAAGAAATCTCAATTTCGTGTAGAGCCTAAATGTGAGCACTTTGGTGTTTGTGGAGGTTGTAAATGGCAAGATATGAGCTATGATGCTCAACTACAATTTAAACACGATGAAGTTGTAAATAACTTAATTCGTATTGGAGGATTTAAAGAATTAGATACCGAAATTATTCCAATTTTAGGATCTGAGAAACAATATATGTACCGTAACAAATTAGAATTTACTTTTTCTAATGCGCGTTGGTTAACTTTAGAAGAAATACAATCGGGTAAAGAATTTGATGACCGCGATGTTGTTGGTTTCCATATTCCGGGCGCTTGGTCAAAAGTATTAGATGTTACAGAATGTCATTTACAGCGCGATCCGTCAAATGCGATTCGTGTAGAAGCAAAACGTTTTGCTTTAGAACATAATTTAGATTTCTTCGATTTAAAAAATCAAGAAGGATTATTAAGAACATTAATGATCAGAACTTCTCAAAATGGTGAAGTAATGGTTTTAGTTCAATTTTTCCGTGAAGAAAAAGAAAATCGCGAAGCATTTTTACAAAACTTAAACGATAAATTTCCAGAGATTACTTCTTTATTATATGCAATCAATCCAAAACAAAACGATTCTGTTTACGATTTAGACATCGAAACGTTTGCTGGAAAAGATCATATTATGGAGAAAATGGAAGATTTAGATTTCAAAATTGGTCCAAAATCTTTCTATCAAACAAATCCAGAACAAGCCTACGAATTATATAAATTAACACGTGATTTTGCTGGATTAACTGGCGAAGAATTGGTTTACGATTTATATACAGGTACAGGAACTATTGCGCAATTTGTTTCTAAAAATGCAAAAAAAGTAGTTGGTGTAGAATCTGTTCCAGAAGCTATTGCCGCTGCTAAAGCTGCCGCAGAACAAAACGGAATTACAAATTGTGATTTCTATTGTGGTGATATGAAAGATGTATTAAACCAAGAATTTATCGAAGAACACGGTGTTCCAGATGTTTTAATTACTGATCCTCCTCGTGATGGAATGCATAAAAAAGTTGTTGAAAATATATTATTCATGAATCCGCAACGCATTGTTTACGTTTCTTGTAACTCTGCAACGCAAGCACGCGATTTAGAATTGATGAAAGAACAATATAAAATTGTTAAAGTTCAGCCAGTTGACATGTTTCCACAAACACATCATGTAGAAAATATTGTACTTTTAGAGCGAATTTAAAATTCAATCAATCAAATGAAAAAAATTCAATCTTTCTTCAAGTATAGTTTATTTGCACTTCTAGTTGCTTCGGCATTTTATAGTTGCGAAGACGATGATATTTGTACAGACGAAGGCGAAGTGCCGCGTATGGTTGCCGATATGTATTATAATGGTACAGATGTTAAATTAGAAGATTCTATCTATTATTGGGCGTATGTTTTAAAAGATTCTATACCAACAAATACAAGTAAAGACACTGTTCAAATAGAAAATGGAGTCGTTTTAAATAAATCAAGTTTCGGAATTGTTTTGCGTAACAATCCCAATAAAAAAGTTTTTTATACCATTGCACAAGGACCAGATAAAGAAATTAGAGATCCAGTTACCAATCAAATTACGAATACAATTTTAGCAAAACGTGATCGTTTGATTTTAGAATATGATACAATTGGTAATACATATACATCAAAAGCATGCGGCTACGGCTTAACTTTTAAAGGTATAAAAGTATCATTGGTAACCAAAAAAGGTTCGGGACCAGGAAATTGGATAAAAAGTATAGAAACTGTAAACACAGAAATTAAAGATGGCTCAACGACTGTTATTAAGCTTTTTACTGACGAGCGCAATTAGTTTTGCTTTTGCGCAAAAAAATAAAACTGATTCTACAAAAGTTTCAGTAACAGATACAATTCAGAAAAAAATCAACCACGATATTTTTATCGGTGTAGATTTATTCAACCCTGTTGTTTCTGCATTTACAGACAAGCAAGGCGTTAGTGCATTTGCATCGTATCAACTTAACAACAAATGGCATTTGGTTGCCGAAGCTGGTTACGAGAAAAATAAATTTGATCAAATTAATTGGAATGTTGATGTTGATGGCGTTTTTGCAAAACTTGGTGCCAATTGGTTTATTACGCAAGATGTAGAAAATCAATCGAACGGAATTTACATTGGTGGACGAGTTGCGTATTCTAAATATTCGCAAACCATCAATAGTTATCCTATTCGCGATTTACAATCTAACATAATTATAGATAGTGGCTCTCGTCCAAAGGCCGATGTTAGTGCTTTTTGGGTAGAAGCTGTAGTTGGTGGTCGCGTAGAAATTTTTAAGAATTTTTATGGCGAATTGGCTTTTCATCCTGCTGTATATTTAGGTGGTAAAAAAGATGATGAAATTGAACCATTGGTTATTCCGGGTTACGGAAAAAATAGTGGTCCATTTAATATGCCTATTTTTTGGGGAATTTCTTATAAGATTAAATAAAAAATCTAGCATAAAAATAAAAAAGCAAGCTAAATATTTAGCTTGCTTTTTTTGTATTGATATAATTAAAAGTTTAATCTAAAACTTTTGCTCCTTTTACTTTTTGATCGGTTAAAGCAATTTCAAGAACATCCTTCATTTCTTTTACATAATGAAAAATCATTCCTTTTACATATTCTGCTTTAATTTCTTCGATATCTTTTCTGTTGTCTTCACACAAAATAATTTCTTTAATATTTGCACGCTTTGCAGCCAAAATTTTCTCTTTAATTCCACCAACTGGTAAAACTTTACCTCTTAATGTAATTTCGCCTGTCATGGCTAATTTTGCTTTCACTTTACGCTGTGTAAAAGACGAAACCAACGACGTTAACATCGTAATACCTGCAGATGGACCATCTTTTGGCGTTGCACCTTCTGGCACATGAATGTGAACTTTATAATTTTCGAAAACATCCGATTTTATACCCAATTCATCTGCATGCGCTTTTATATATTCTAACGCAATTGTTGCAGATTCTTTCATCACAGTTCCTAAATTTCCTGTGATAGAAAGTCCTCCATTTTTACTTTTTGATAAAATAGATTCTATAAATAAAATATCACCACCTACACTAGTCCAAGCTAAACCAACTACAACACCTGGAACATCATTATTTTCATATTGATCTGGAGTGATAGATGGTCCTAATATTTTAGAAATATCTTCTATCGAATATTTTTTGTTAAATTCTTCTTCTAATGCAACATGTTTTGCTGCGCTACGAACCAATTTAGCAACTTTTTGATTTAAGTTTCTAACTCCCGATTCGCGCGTGTAACCTGTTATTAAATACTCAATTTCTTTTTTACCAAGTACAACATCTTTTTCGCCCAAACCATGATCTAACAATTGTTTTGGCAATAAATGACGTTTTACAATTTCAGTTTTCTCCTCAATTGTATAACCCGCAATATTAATCATCTCCATACGATCGCGTAACGGACTTGGAATATCACCAATGTTATTTGCAGTTGCAATAAAAAATACTTTTGATAAATCATATCCAATCTCTAAGAAATTATCATAGAAATTTGAGTTTTGCTCTGGATCTAAAACCTCTAACATTGCAGACGAAGGATCTCCGTGCGCACTTGCTGTCATTTTATCAATCTCATCTAAAACAAAAACAGGATTTGATGATTCTGCCTTTTTAATTGACTGTAAAATACGTCCTGGCATTGCGCCAATGTAGGTTTTACGGTGTCCACGAATTTCAGATTCATCGTGTAAACCACCCAAAGACATACGCACATATTTACGACCAATAGACTCTGCAATAGATTTCCCCAACGATGTTTTACCAACACCCGGAGGTCCATATAAACAAAGAATTGGCGAACGCATATCACCTTTCAGTTTCAAAACGGCTAAATGCTCTAAAATACGTTCTTTTACATCTTCTAAACCATAATGATCGTGGTCTAAAATTTTCTTCGCATTTTTTATATCAAAATTATCTTTTGTAATTTCTATCCAAGGTAAATCCAACATAAATTCAAGGTAATTACGCTGAATATTATGTTCGGGCATTTGTGGATTAAGACGCGCCAAACGATTAATTTCTTTATCAAAATGATTCGCAACTTCTTCCGTCCAACGTTTTGTTAATGCACGTTTGCGCATTTCGTTGATTTCTTCCTCTGTCGAATTTCCACCTAATTCTTCTTGAATAGATTTGATCTGCTGATTTAAGAAATATTCTTTTTGTTGTTGATCTAGTTCTTTACGAACCTTGTTTTGAATTGTATTTTTCAATTCAAGTTTTTGCAATTCAAGATTCATAAAACGCATCACTTCTAATGCGCGAAGTTTCATGTCTGAAATTTCTAACAACAATTGTTTTTCATCAATATTTAACATCAAATTAGATGCAACAAAATTGATTAAAAACGTGTTACTTTCTATGCTTTTTATAGCACTTGCAGCTTCTGACGGCAACATCGGATTTTCTTCTACTATTTGGTAGGCCAAATCGCGAATAGAATCAATTATAATTGGATATTCTTTGTTACGAGAAGTCGGAACTTTTTCTGTTAAAATATCTACTTCAGCCGTAAAATATGGATCTTCTGTTGCATATTTTTTAACCTTAAAACGTTTCATTCCTTGTAAAATTACCGTGATGTTACCATCTGGCAATTTTATCATTCGCATAATTTTTGCAACTGTACCAACCTCATACAAATCCTCTGGCATAGGGTCTTCTACGGCAATATCTTTTTGAGAAAGAACCCCAATAATGCGGTCTTCTTTATATGCTTGTGTTAAAAGTTTTATAGATTTATCTCTTCCTGCTGTGATTGGTGCAACCACGCCCGGAAATAAGACTGTATTTCTTAACGATAAAATAGGCAATGTCGAAGAAATGTCTTGTTTACTCAACTTACTTTCTTCGTCTTTACTCATCAAAGGAATTAATTCGATTTCTTCTTCCATTACTTGTGCTAATGACAAATTGTCTATATTCATAATTTTCTTAAACGTTCAAAGTGTCAGTATAAACCATTTTAACTGACTATATCTTTTTAAATAGAATAAAAGTTTTAGAATTCTTCGTCTAAAATCCTTTTTAAAAAGTGTCTATAAATTAAGTCAAACCTTGTGCCAAGGTAAAATCTTGTCAGTTTTTCAATAAAGGTTTATGATGAGAATAAATTAAATATCTTTTATTAAAATAGTTTCATCTTGTATTATGAAACAATTGGTAAGAAATTCATTCATTGATTTTGCATGAAAATTAATTAAACCTAAATCTTCAGAAACCAATATATCTGCTAATTCAGCTTTTGAGAATTTATTTAAAGCTTCAAAATCTGTTTCATCTTCTAATTCAGTCAAAAAAGAATCTAATGTTTCATGCGTTATATACAAATCATGGTCTATACAACCAATCCAACCTTTTTTGGATCCTTGTAAAATTTCGACAAAACTATTTCCAGCTGGATCTGTACCTATATGAAAAAAAATATCTTCGAATATATTATAAGTTTGTGCTTCTAATAAATCGTAATAATCTGAAGTAGAATTTAGACCATAGAGACAACCAAACAATTGCCAAGGTTCTTCTCCTAAAAATGTTGTTGTAATCTGATTCGAAAAAAACTAAATCATTAAATCCATTTTGCTCGCACAAAAATTTAGCATATTCATTAGAAAAATGATATGTTTCTTGTAATATCAAAACTTCTGTCTGTTCTGGTTTTGGAAAACCAAATGGATTTGGAAAAACTACTTTGGTTAACATATTTTAGGTATTAAGATTAGTTTGAATAAGATAAAAAAAAATCGGGAATTACCCGATTTTAGATTTTGCGATTGCTTCTTTATATATTTCTACATATTGTGGTAGAATATTCTTTTTATCAAAAGCGATGGCTTGTTGTTTTGCACGATATTTAAACTCATTTAAAGTTTTATCATCTCTCAAAATTTCTAAACTTTTTTCTGCCATCATTTCAATATCTCCAATCGGGCAGGTATAACCCGTAACACCGTCAATATTTACTTCGGGCAAACCGCCTGCATTAGACGAAACAACCGGTACACTTGCCGCCATTGCTTCTAAAGCTGCTAAACCAAAACTTTCTTGTTCGGATGGTAATAAAAATAAATCGGAAGCATGAAGTACAGCGTGTAAATCATTCACCATTCCAAGGCTTTTTACTTTATCTCCAATTCCTAATTCTTCTATCAATTGTTCTGCCATTTCCCATTCAGGACCTTCGCCACAAATAATTAAACGTGCAGGAATTTCTTTCTGAATAAGGTTAAATGTTCCGATAACATCTTCTATTCTTTTTACTTTTCTTAAGTTAGAAACATGTAAAATAATACGTTCGCCCGTCGAAGCAAAATTACTTCTACAACAACTATCTTGTTCGGGTAAATATTGTTGATTATCGATGAAATTTGGAACAACGCAAATCTCATTTTTAATATTAAAAATATCTAACGTGTCTTGTTTTAAACTTTCTGAAACTGATGTTACAATATCCGATTGATTGATAGAAAACTCAACCGCCGATTTGTACACCGGATGTTTCCCAACCAACGTAATATCTGTACCATGCAAAGTTGTAATTACGGGTAAATTTATTCCTTTTTCGCGCAACATCATCTTTGTAAAATATGCCGCATACGCGTGTGGAATGGCGTAATGTACATGCACCAAATCTAACTTATATTTTTCGGCAACTTCGCCTAATATTGTGCTTAACGCAAGATCGTATGGTTGATATTGAAACAATGGATAAGTTTCTACAAAAACACGATGAAAATAAATATTTGGTAATTTATTATCTAAACGAGCAGGCAAACTTGTACTAAAAAAATGAACTTGATGACCTGATTCGGCCAAATCCATTCCAAGCTCAGTTGCCACAATTCCGCTACCACCATAAGTTGGATAGCATACGATTCCTATCTTCATTTATTATTTTTATTTGGTCAAATTTAAGGTAAAATTGCGTCGTAAATTACTTGTCTAATATTTTCTCTCACTTTTTTTATTGACAAATTGTTAGGTTCTACTCCAACATTTACTCGATTTGATAAGAAAATATACACGATATTATATTTTGGATCTGCCCAAACCATTGTTCCAGTAAAGCCTGTATGACCAAAACTTTCGGCAGATGGTCCTTTGCTTAAACTACTTATTATTTTATCAAAACCCGCACCACGATGATTACCCGAATATTGTTGTTTTGTAAATTCTTTAATTATTTCGGGCTTCAAATAAACCTCATCACCATATTCGCCACCATTAAGATACATTTGCATCAATTTTGCTAAATCAATCGAATTAGAAAATAAACCTGCATGACCTGCAATTCCACCCATCATTGCTGCACCTTGATCATGAACAAAACCATGCACCAATTGATTTCTGTAAGTTTTGTCATATTCTGTCGGTATGATTTCTTCTAACTCAAATTTATCTTTCGGATTATAGGCTGTGCGATACATGCCCAATGTTTGATAAAATTTATCTTGCGTTAATTGATTTAAATCTTTCTGATAATCTTGTTCTAACTTTTTCTTGAAAATATAATATCCTAAATCCGAATATTCATACGACTTTCGTCCAAGTGCCGATTTGTAAATATCTTCGTAAATCGTATCTTTTATGGTAGTGATGACAAAAATATTATCGGTCACTTTTATTTGATGCTCTGCATCTTGTTTTCTCGAATAATAATCTAAATACAAACGCGCATTTTTCACATTCACAGTTTCATTATAAAAACCAATCCAAGGTTTTAAACCTGCTTGATGCGCCAAAACTTCACGTATCTTTAAGTTTGATTTGTTCGAGTTTTTAGCTGCTGCATCAATTTCGCCAAGCGTTTGCTCTAAATTTATTTTATTTTCGCCAACTGCTAACATCAACAAAGGCAACGTTGCCGTCACCTTTGTAACTGAAGCGACATCATACAAATCTGTCCACTTCACTTTTTTTGAAGAATTTTTATCTTGTGTTCCAAAACTTTTGTCATAAACTACTTTTCCGTCTTTTGCAATCAAAATTTGCATTCCGGGCGTGTAATTTTTAGCAATTGTTTCTTCTGCAATTCTATCTATTTCTGAAAGTTTTTTTTTCCTAATCCTACATTTTCTGGCGCTGTAAATCCTAAACGTTTAATATGTTTTGTTACAATTCCTTGTCCTTCTTTCAAATTTGCATTAATATCAACTGGCAAAGTTCCTTCAGAATCAATTGCTCCAAAAATAACTTGCGCCGCTGCTGTTTGTGCATCTTTTGTGTTTTGATATTGTACCGTAACCGCATCTAAATTAGATAAATCTAAATCTTTCAAACCATAAGGACTCGTAAACAAAGACAAAATTTTCTTTTTATCTTTTGGCAAAGCACTTAAAATTGCTTTAGAATTTGCCGATAATTTATATGGTTTATAAACCGTTTCGTTAGATAAAAATGCACCCGTAATTACAACATCATACTCATTTAATAAATTAATTTGAGATGGATCTTTTACATTTACTAATTCTACATTCGCATATTTTTGTAAATGTGTCAAAAATTGATCATAATCTGTTTGCTCTAATGGTACAAATGCAATTTTTTGATTGACTTTTTTGATTGGTAATGTTTTGTCATTATTTTTTACAACTGTTGTTGCTTTCTCAAAAATTTTAGTTGTTAACGCTAAGTTTTCTGGAGAATTTAAATCATCAAAAACATTGGTCGGATTTAAAGGTTTAAAGTCATTAAGCCCCGTAATATATTTTGCTTTTAAAATTTTCTTTACACTTTCTTCTAAACGAACTTCAGAAATTTCGCCTTTATTAATTGCTTCAATAATTTTTTGCTTTCCTAATTTTACATTTTGAGAAAATAACAAAATATCATTTCCAGCCACAAAAGCTCTATAATCTACTTCTCCTGGCGCAAACATTTTTGCAACACCATCCATATTTAGTGCATCTGTAATTACAATACCTCTAAAACCTAACTCACCTTTTAAATAATCTGTAATAATTTTTTTAGATAAAGTTGAAGGTGTTTTTGGATCTGGCTCTAAAGCTGGCACATTTAAATGCGCTACCATTACCGATTGCACACCAGCTGCAATCATTTTTTTGAACGGTGCAATGTGATATTTTTCTAAATCTTGTTTATTATCTGGAATTAATGGTAAAACTTTGTGCGAATCTTGATCTGTATTTCCATGTCCAGGAAAATGTTTTGCAGATGATAACACATTCTGAGATTTCATCCCATTCATGTACGCAATTCCTTTCTCTGCCACACGGTCAGGGTTAGATCCAAACGAACGATTTCCGATAATCGGGTTATTCGGATTAACATTAACATCTACCGAAGGCGCAAAATTAAATTGTATTCCAACACGATTCGCTTGTATTCCAATCTGCTTTCCAACACGATAAACCAATTCATTATCACGCAAAGCACCCAACGTCATATTCCAAGGAAAACGTTCTACATTTTTAAGACGCATTGCCAATCCCCATTCGCCATCAACACCGATTAATAAAGGAATTTTAGAAATTGATTGAAACTTATTTGTTAACTCAATTTGCTTAACAGCTTGATCTTGCATAAAAATTAATCCGCCAATTTTTTCTTGTTGAATTAATTTTAAAATATCATTCTCGTGAATAGAATCTTTATTTGTATATGCGGCAACAATAAATAATTGTCCAACTTTTTCTTCTAAAGTCATCGAATTATATTTTTCGTCAACCCATTTTAATTGAATTGAATCTTTGTAAAGTGGGTCAAAAGTCTGCGCTTTTGGATTGATCGTTAAAATAATTGTTAATATTATTCCTTTTAGTAATCTTTTCATTCTAGATTGAATTAAATTTGCTCGCTTTATGTTTTTAAGAAATATAAAAAAATTTACGAATCGTTTACGATTGGTAAATTTATGCTAAATTGTAAATTAAATTTATATTATATGAATATTTTCAGTGTAGTGCAGGATAGTATGTTAAATCATCCTGGATTAATAACTGTTTTTGCCATCGCAGTAATTATAATGTTGCTGCTTGATTTAGGTGTTTTTAACAAAAATGCACACGCTGTTTCAAACAAAGAGGCACTTACTTGGACCGTCGTTTGGATTTCTTTAGCCATGATTTTTAGTGGAGTAATTTATTTTGTTTTTAAAGAAGCGGATGGTCATGCTTTCGCAATTAATAAATTTTCGCAATTTCAGGCTGCTTATTGGATAGAAAAAGCATTATCCGTTGATAATTTATTTGTTTTTATTCTCGTTTTTGGATTTTTTAAAATCCCGAAAGAGTATCAACACAAAGTTTTATTTTGGGGAATTTTAGGTGCTTTATTATTTAGAGCAATCTTTATTTTTGCTGGAGTAGAGTTGATAAAAATGACGTATTTACCTGCATTTTCTATTGGAGATTGGCATTTTAATTTAAGCGATACAGCGGAACATGCAAATTTAGCTGCAAGAGAATTTTTCCGTCCAAATGTTGTTTTAACTGTTTTTGGTTTCTTCTTAATTTATGCTGGAATCAAATCTTGGTCATCTAACAATGATGATGAAGACACAGATTTATCAAACAATTTTGGAGTAAAATTGGTACATAAATTTTTTAAAGTAACGCCTAATTTTGATAAGGATAAATTTTTTACAGTACAAAATGGTGTTAAAATGGCAACACCTTTATTTGTTGCTTTGATGGTGATTGAAGTTACAGATTTGGTATTTGCTGTAGATAGTATTCCTGCAATTTTTGCGGTTGCGCCAGATGATCCATTTATTTTATATTCGTCTAATATTTTTGCAATTTTAGGTTTACGTTCGTTGTATTTTCTATTAGCAAATTCGATGGATAAATTTAATAAACTGCATTATGGTTTGGCAATCATCTTAACTTTTATTGGTTTAAAAATGATTATTATGCCTTTCTATCATTTCGAATCAACAGTTTCTCTTACAATAATTGGTGGAGTTTTATTGACAACAATTATATGGTCTTTGCTTGCAAATAAAGCAAATGAATCTAAATAGAAAGATTTAAAAACATAACATATTTTTAGTCGGAAAGTAACTTTTCCGACTTTTTTTATAACAAAAAAATGGTCGAAATTTCTTTCGACCATCATTTATTATTTGAGTGATTATTTACTTATTTTGTTTTCTTAACTGCTTCTTTCAATGGTTTTACAACCTCCGTAACACTTTCTACTTTTGTTACTTCTTGCAATGATTTTGTTGGACTTTCATTTCCTCTGTGGCACATTACGCATGTAACAACATTTATTTGTTCTGGATTTTTTGCGTTATCCCAATTAAAATTCTTCGCATTTAAATCACGTGTCATCACAATCATGTGACGTGCAAATTCTTTTTCTTTTTTAGCATCACTCGAAAAATCCATCTTCTTAGTTTCTGGATTCTCGGCATGGCAAAAATTACATTTTACACCTAACGCTGCATTATAACCGCGCATTAATCCTTTCAAACTATCTTCAGAAATGTTTTGAGGTAAAACTTTTAAGTTTTTCCATTCCGGATCTGATAACTCTTTTCCTGTATCAACTTGGCGTGAAGTTGTAAACGAAAAAATGCTAAACATAAGTGCAATTACACCTAATGAAGCGATTATTTTTTTTGTTTTCATATTGTCTCTTTTGATTAAGACAAGTTAAAACAAATCTCAATCCTAATTATAAATGAATAAAAATTTGGATTAATTTTAAATAACTTCTTTATGATTCTTCGTAATCAGCTGTTATACATTCATTTTCAAAGATTCTTGTCATTCCAGGAAACGATTAATCTAGCAAGATTCTTCATTATATTCGGAATGACAACAAAATTAAATTATAAAACTGAACGTTTATTATTTGCTAATACTTAAAAACGCCAAACTAAAATTCTAGAAATTTTGTTTCCTTGTTGCATATTCACGATTTTGTAATCTCTTACTTTTTCACGTTTTAAAGTACTTTCTAAAACATGTAAATTTTCTTTACGCGAAACCAATGTCGAGAACCATTTTACTTGATGCTTAAATTCGACACTTTCTTTTATCATTTTTGTGATAAATAGACGCTCTCCTCCTCTACACCAAAGTTCAGAATTACTTCCACCAAAGTTTTGAATTGGTTTTTGATCTGATTTTTGACCAAGATTTCTCAACTTACGCATTGTTTGCTCCATCACTTCTTGATTTGATTTAAAGAAGGGTGGATTACACATTGTCATGTCAAATTTTTCGCCTTGTTTGATAATATTCTTGAAAATATTACTTTGATTATATTGCAATCTAATCTCAACTTTATTGCGTAAACGTGCATTTTTACGTACAATTGTTTCAGCATTTTTATGCGATTCGAAATCTAATTCTGCACCAACAAAATTCCAATCATATTCGTAATTTCCGATAATCGGATAAATACAATTGGCACCAACACCAACGTCCAAAATTTTAACATCTTTGCCGCGTGGAATAACGCCATCAAAACTTTCGCCTAAAATATCGGCAACGTAATGAATGTAATCTGCACGACCAGGAATCGGTGGACAAAGGTTATCTTTTGGTAATTCCCAATAATCAATATCGTAATATGTTCTTAGTAAAGCCTTGTTTAAAGCCTTTACAGCCTCACGATCAGAAAAAGTGATTGTTGGTTCGTTTTCTTTATTTGGTTTGATATATTTAGAAAGTGGCAGATAAACCGCACACAATTTTTCAAAATTATAAGGCGCTAAATGACGATTGCGCGAATGTAATTTTTTTAACTTACTCTTATTTTCAGGAGTACTCATTTTAAAAATATTTCTACAAAAATATAACAACCTTTGCAGTTTTATACAAAGGTTGTTAGGTATTCGTTTATTTAATTTGTTTTTGTAAGCGATCAATCTGTTTCAAAAGATGATCTATAACTTCTAAACCTTCGATGTTTACGCCTAAATCATAATGAAATTGAATAAATTTTTCGACAATTGTTAAATCATCTTCTTCTATAAAATATTCTTGATTACGTTCATGCAAAACAACTAATCCATTTTGATACAAGTCGATCACAAATTGTGGTTCAATTTTATGATATTGACTAAACTGAATAACTGATATCGTAATATTTTTCATGTTTTAAGCTTTTTTGATTGAACGTAATTTCTCAAACAATTCTTTTTCTTCTGCCGTTAAATTAGTTGGTGTTTTAATGGAAAAAGTCACATATAAATCGCCAAACTGATCTTCTTTTTTATAAATAGGTAAACCTTTTCCTTTCAATTTAACCTTTTTATTATTTTCAGTTCCTTCTTTTATAGGCACTTTTACTTTTCCATTTAAGGTATCAATCACTACTTCACCACCTAAAATTGCATCATACAAATCTACCTCAACAGTTGTATACAAATCGGCACCTTGCGTTTCAAAATTTGTGTTATTATTGATATGAAACGTGATATACAAATCTCCATTCGGTCCGTTGTTATAGCCTTTACCACCATGACCTTTTATCTTGATTGTTTGTCCATCTTCTACACCTGCAGGAATCGTAAGGCGAATATTTTTACCATTAACAGTTAATGTTTGCTTCTGCGAAACAAGAATATCTGTCAAATTTAATGTCAAACTTGCATTTACATCTTGACCTTTAAATCCTGCAGATTTACTTCTTCCCTCGCGTCCAAACATTGACCCAAAAAAGTCAGAATAACCGTCAAAATCATCAAAACCTTCGGCTCCATCATACTCATTTCTCGAATAGCTGTGTTGCTGTTGTTGACGCGCTTTTTCATATTCTTCACCATGTTGCCAATTCTCTCCATACTTATCGTATTTCGCACGTTTTTCTGGATCGCTTAAAACTTCATTCGCTTCATTTAATTCTTTAAACTTTTGCGCAGCTTCATCGTTATTTGGGTTTAAATCTGGATGATGCTTACGCGCCAATTTTCGATATGCTTTTTTTATTTCGTCTTTTGTTGCCGTTTTTGGCACGCCTAAAATTGTATAATAATCTATAAATGCCATAGTAATCAATAAGTTTTGTAGTCTAATCTAATCAAAAAAAAGACCATTTTTAGCATAAAAATTATAAAAAATGTTTAATTTTTCTTAATACAGACAATTTTTACGATTTGTTACTGATTTAGACAAATAATTGAATATTAATTAAAAATAAATCCAAATAATTCAAATGAATACATTATTTTCATCCTATAATTATTGGTTTATGTATAGAAAAAATATCTCTAAAAATATATTATTGGGAGCCGCAATTGGAGATGCATTAGGTGTTCCTGTCGAATTTAAAAGCAGGCAAACCTTAAAAGATAATCCAATAACAGATATGATTGGCTTTGGAACGTATAATATGCCTCCTGGTACTTTTTCGGACGATAGTTCGCTTATGTTTTGTTTGGCAGAATCGCTTTGCAATGGTCTTGATTTGAATGATATTTCTGAAAATTTTCAGAAATGGATGCACGAAGGTTATTGGACAGCAGACGGCGAAGTTTTTGATGTTGGTATTGCTACGCGAAAAGCAATTAACAAATTACGTGTAGCTAAAAATCCTACAGAAGCTGGTTCTACAGCCGAAACAGATAATGGAAATGGATCGTTAATGCGAATTTTGCCTTTGGCTGTTTTCTTGAAAGATTTATCGATTGATGAGCGTTGCAAAATCATAAAAGACGTTTCTTCTATCACACATGCACACAATCGTTCGGTTTTGGCATGTATTTATTATGTTGAATTTGCCTTAAATTTATTAGAAGCTGAATCTTTAGAAGAAGCTTATTTGAATACAAATTTTTGGTTGAAAATATATTTAGAAACAAATAATGAATACCAAGCAGAATATCCGTTTTTTAAACGAATTTTAAACGGAGATTTAATCACGATATCAGAAGATGAAATAAAATCTACTGGTTATGTAATTGATACTTTAGAAGCTGCAATTTGGTGTTTATTACATTCTAATTCATACCACGAATGTGTTTTGAAAGCTGTAAATCTTGGAAATGACACCGATACAATTGCGTGTGTTGCGGGCGGAATTGCAGGAATTTATTATGATTACGAATCGATTCCGAAACATTGGGTTGAGCAATTGGCACGTTTACGTGATATTTTAGATTTAGCACATCGATTAGAAGAAAAATATGAGCGAATTGAATTATAAATAAAGATTAATTCTTTGTAATTTTGTGAAATGGAAAATCAGAAAAATAATCCATTACACGGAAAACGTTTAGATGATATTATCGAAGAATTAGTTGTTTATTACGGCGGATGGGAAGGTTTAGGAAATCAAATTAACATAAAATGTTTTAATGATGAACCGAGCTTAAAATCGTCGCTAAAATTTCTTCGAAAAACAGATTGGGCGCGTACAAAGGTTGAAGAATTGTATCTTAAAAAAATTGCAAAGTAATGAATGCAACAATTCTCGAAGAAAAAGTTTTTATTGATTCGGCGCTTTTAACTTCTATTGAAGAAGAAAGTCAAGTAATTATTCATTGCAAAATGACTGCAGACGAATACTCGAATGCTGCGCGTATTTGGCCTTCGACGTATCTTATTGACAATCAAAATAACAAAAATTGCCAATTGGTTTATGCGGAAGGAATTACAATGTACCTAACTTGGACATATATTGAAGAAGGTTCGTCATTAGATTTCACCTTAATTTTTAATGGTTTATCAAAAAGTTGTAAATCATTTGATTTGGTCGAATTAATTCCTCAAGCTGGAGGTTTTGAGTACAGAAAAATACCACGAAATAACAGTGATGTTTATTATATCGAATTTTCAGAATAAATAAAAAAAGCGTTTCATTTGAAACGCTTTTTTTATAATCTAAACTATTTTTTTATTGAATTATTCCAATATCTTTTCTGTAATATTCGTAATCAAAATGAATTTTCTGAATGTTTTCATACGCAATTGTTCGTGCATCTTCCAACGTTTCACCCAATCCAACAATATTAATTACGCGTCCGCCAGATGTTACAATTTCTTCACCAGAAACTTTTGCACCTGCAATAAAATTAGGACAAGTTAGATTTTCTAATCCACGAATTTCAAAACCTTTGTCGTAATTCCCTGGATATCCACCCGAAACCATTACCACACAACATGCATGTTGTTTTTTGAAAGTTAAATCAAAATCTTCGCCTTTGATTGCTTTATTTACAACCTCAAACAAATCATTTTCTAACAATGGTAAAGTTGTTTGTGTTTCTGGATCGCCCATTCTTAGGTTATATTCTAACAAATAAACGCCTTTTGTCGTAATCATTAATCCAAAGAAAATAACACCTGCAAACTCTAATCCTTCTTTGATTAAACCACATTTTGTAGGCTCCATAATTTCTTCTTCAAACATCTTGAAATGTTCGTCTGTAAACAATGGATTTGGAGCAATAACGCCCATTCCACCAGTATTTAAACCAGTTTCTCCTTCACCAATTTTCTTGTGGTCTTTCGCAGAAACAAATGGAACTATTTTTTTACCATTAAAAAATGATAAAATAGACGCTTCAAAACCTTCTAAATATTCTTCAATAACAACTTCGTTACCTGCGTCACCAAAAGTTTTATCTTCCATGATGTCTAAAACAGCTTGTTTCGCTTCTTCAAAATCTTGGCAAATAATTACACCTTTTCCTGCGGCTAAACCAGACGCTTTTACAACAATTGGATAGTCTTGTTTTTCTAAATATTCAATCGCCAACATTGGTCCCTGAAAATTCTTATACTTCGCCGTTTTTACACCATATTTATCCATAAAATCCTTTGCAAAAGCTTTAGAAGCCTCTAATTGCGCAGCAGCTTTATGTGGTCCGAAAACAGCTAAATTTTCTTTCTGAAAAATATCAACAATACCTTCTGCCAACTCAATTTCTGGTCCTACAAAAGTTAAATCGATTAAATTTTCTTTTGCGAAATCTTTCATTTCATCAACAGAATTTACCGAAATATTTGTTCCGATTTGAGCAGTTCCTGCATTTCCTGGAATAAAAAACAGCTCTACAGTTTCATTTTTTTGTTTAAAATCTTCTGCAAATTTCCATCCAATTGCATGTTCGCGACCTCCACTTCCTATAATTAGGATTTTAGTTGACTGCGAATTTTGAGTTATATCATTCATGATTTCTTTCTTAATAAATTAATGCATAAAATGTCTCATTCCTGTAAACACCATCGGGATTTTTCTCTCGTTACAAGCATCAATAGACTCTTGATCTTTGATAGATCCACCTGGTTGAATGATCGCTTTTATTCCACTTTCTGCTGCATAATCTGCTACATCACGGAACGGAAAAAACGCATCTGAAGCCAAAACTAAATCTTGGTCAACTTTTTCTTTTGCACGAGCAATTGCTTGCTGAGCCGCCCAAATACGGTTTGTTTGACCACCACCAATTCCGTAAGCTTGACCATTTGTTGCAACAACAATTGCATTAGATTTTACCCATTTCACAATTTTTTGAGCAAAAACTAAATCTGTCATTTGTTTATCTGTTGGCTGAACTTCAGTCACAACTTTTAAATCTTGCGAAAACTGATTATCTGTTGATTGAACAATTAATCCGCCATCAACTTTTACATAAGTTACTTTGTCCGAAACTGGATTTTGAACTTTGATAATACGTAAATTTTTCTTTTGTTTAAAAACCTCTAACGCTTCCTCCGTAAATGCAGGCGCGATAACTATTTCTAAGAAAATTTTATTTAATGCTACCGCTGTTTTTCCATCAACTTCTCTGTTAAAAGCAATGATTCCTCCAAAAATTGACATTGGATCACATTCGTACGCTTTTTCATAAGCTTCTAAAACATTATCACCAATTGCAACTCCACAAGGTGTAGAATGTTTAACAGCGCAACATGTTGTTTCTTCAAATTCTGATACAACTTTATAAGCCAAATCCATATCGCGAATATTATTGAAAGAAAGTTCTTTTCCTTGTAAATATTCAAAATCTTTCATTGCTCCATTTTTCGTTTTATCAACGTAATAAGCTGCTTTTTGATGTGGATTTTCACCGTAACGTAAATCCATTACTTTTTCGTAAGAAGACTCTAAAAACTGAGGAAAATCTTCGTTCAAAATGTAAGTAGAAATCGCTGCATCGTAAGCCGATGTTAAGTTAAAAACTTTACCTGCACATAATTTACGTGTTGCAATAGAAGTTGATCCGTTTTCGCGAATCTCATTTATAATTGTTTCGTAATCATTTACGTCCGTTACAACAGTAACATCGTAAAAATTCTTTGCAGAAGAACGCAACATTGATGGTCCACCTATGTCAATAAACTCAATCATTTCAGCTTCAGAAAGACCTGTGTTCATTTTCTCGAAGAAAGGATATAAGTTTACAATTACAATATCAATTGGGTTGATACCGTGCTCTGCAATTGTCGCCATATGTTTTTCATCCGAACGACGAGCCATAATACCACCATGAATTGCTGGATGTAACGATTTTACACGACCATCTAAAATCTCCGGAAATCCAGTTACATCTTTTACTTCTGTAACCTCAATTCCATTGTCTTGTAAATGTTTGTATGTTCCTCCAGTTGATAAGATTTTGTAATCTTGTTCAACCAAGAATTGTGCAAATTCTAATAAGTTTGACTTATCCGAAACACTGATTAGCGCTTGTTTTTGCATTTTGTTTTTAGTTTTTAAAGTTTATTGTTTGTTTATTTTTACTCGGAAATGAAAAATGCCCCAAAGACGCGTGTCCTCGAGGCATTGTATTATGCTTCACTAATTTGCTTTATTGCTTTGATAAAAATTTGACTTTCTACCTCAGCAACTTTACGTTGTAAATCGGCTACTTGGTCTCCTTCTTCGATATCAAAAGTCGCTTGACAAATAATTTGTCCTTCGTCTACGCCAGCCGTAACATAATGTACAGTTGCGCCAGATGTTTTCTCGCCAGCTTCTAAAACAGCTTTGTGAACTTTAGAGCCATACATTCCTTTACCACCAAATTTTGGTAATAAGGATGGATGAATATTTATCATTTTTGATCCCCATTTTGCAGTAAATTCTGGAGATAATATTGTTAAAAATCCTGCCAATACAATTAAATCAATTTCTTCATCAATCAAATTATGTTCGGCATCTTCAGAAAAAGTTTTACGGTCTAAAACATACGTTCGGATTTCTTTATCCAACGAACGTTCAATTGCAAAACAGTCTCTATCGGCCATTACCATTTCTACTTCTACATTTGGCAATGTACCATCTTCAACTGCATCAATTATATTTTGAAGATTTGTTCCGCCTCCGGAAACAAATACGGCTATTTTCATTTTTATTGTTTTGTTTGTGTTTGTTTTAAAAGCAATTACTCTATAAAAAGTAATGCTTTCTTAATATCCTCATAACCAATTTCTCCATTAAAATAATCGAAGATTGGTTTAAGCACTCTGTTTTCTTCAAATTCGATTTCACTATAAGCAAAACGAACTTTTTCTACTATTTTGTCAGCAGGTTTAAATTTAGAATAATCTAAGTCTGGTTCAATTTCCTTGATTTTTCCGATATGATCAACTATTACTGATGTTGACAAACCTCTTTTCTCTGCAATTTGTTCCAAAGATAAGTCATCTTTTACATAATCTAACGTGATTTCGTAAGTAGATTTTTTTGAGCCTTTTTCTTTGATTTTATTTTTTTCTTGATTCTTCGCAATTTGCTTCTTATCCAATGTACCACCAGAATAACGAATAAATGGCGCCCAAGAATCTTGCAATTCTTTTTCGTCTAATTTATCATCAATCATATCTGATAATTCCTGAAAACGACGGTCAGCTTTCATTGCTAAACTATCAATTTCTAAAGCCGTTTGATTAAGACCATGCAAGGTTAACGAAGTTAAATCGCGCAAACGCGATAAAGCCACATATCCTTGCCCTTTCTCGAAGGCTTTTGATAAATCTATAAAAGCAGAATCCAACGTCATTCCTTGCGATTTGTGAATGGTAATTGCCCAAGCCAAACGCAATGGCACTTGTGTAAAGGAAGCCAAAGCTTTTCCGCTTTCGTCCTCTATTGCCCAAGTTTCAGGCTTTGCAATATAAAATTCGCCGTCTAATGTTTTGATTATTGGTTCATTTTTTTCATTATAACCCGACACAATTCCTAGCGTTCCGTTTACATAACCAACATCAAAATTGTTGCGAACAAACATTACTTTTGCTCCAATTTTAAGTTCTAAAACATCATCTGCTAAAACAGATTTCTTTAAAACTTCTATCAATGCTGGATTTCCTGCAACTTTTGCTTCAAATGTTTTGGATGAAGAATCTATACTGATTAATTGACCTTTATTGATACGGTCAACATCCATATTATGCGTGTATAATCGAGTTTGAGAATCGATTTCATCTGGAAAATATTGAATGCGAGATTCTAATAAATCAACCGTTTTTTGAGAAATCATTCCCGAACGAATTTCATTCAAAATATCATTTAATTCGTTATTTTTTTGACGATATTGTTCTGTCAAATAACAAATATGTACTTTTGACGCCACCCAAGCATCAGACATAAAACAAAATTTATCGCGCGATTCTTCCCATTCTTCTCCGATTGGAGGTAACTGAAAAAAATCTCCTGAAAAAATGACTTGTATTCCACCAAAAGGTTCGTCATTTTGTTTAAAAAACTTCAATACATAATCTACCGCGTCTAATTGTGCACGATGTAACATCGAGATTTCGTCGATAATTAAGACTTTTACTTTGTCCATTTTATCTCGGAAATATTTTTTGTCTCGAAGTGAAGTTAAATAACGGTCAGAAACATAATCTTTTATTCCGATTCCTGCCCAAGAATGTATGGTTTGACCATTCATGTGAGTTGCTGCAATACCCGTAGAAGCGGTAATTGCGACAGGAACACCATGTTGTTTTAGGTAAGTGATATATTGATTAAGCACGTAGGTTTTTCCGGCACCAGCTGAACCTGTTAAAAATACATTTCTACCAGATTTTAGTATTGCTAAAGCCTTTGATTGTTGCATAATCTATCGTGTGATATTGGGTAATTTGAATGAATTGCGAAGATACAAAATATAACGGTGAATTACTTTTGAAAACCTCTAAATTTCATCAATAAAAAAGCCGGATAAGAATTAACTTATCCGACTTTCTTAAACTATTTAATCTACTATTTCAATATAATTTTGTCCGAACCTTCTTGAATTTCTCCAATCACAGCACTTCCATCAATAATATTCACTACTTTTTCGGCGTCGGCTTGGTTAACGATGACAACCATACCAACACCCATATTAAATGTTCCGAACATTTCGTCTTCTGCAATATTTCCGCGTTTCGCTAATTCTTGCATCACTGTCGGTACATTAATTTTAGATTTCTCTATTACAGCTGTTAAACCATCATTAATGATACGAGGAACATTTTCTATTAATCCACCTCCTGTAATGTGAGCAATTCCTGTCATTTCTATACCTTCGTCTTTAATTTTGAAGATATCGTTTTGATATAATCTTGTCGGAACTAATAATGTTTCGAACAATGGTTTTCCTTCAAAATCTTCGTTAAAATCTGGGAAGATTCTACGAATTAATGAAAATCCATTTGAATGAAATCCACTTGCTGGCAAAGCTATTATTGCTTGTCCGGCTTTTATTTTAGAACCGTCAATAATTTCGTCGCGTTCTACTACTCCAACACAAAATCCTGCAACATCATAATCACCAACTTTGTACATTCCTGGCATTTCGGCAGTTTCTCCTCCAATCAAAGCTGTTCCTGTTTCTTTACATGCTTTCGCAATTCCCGAAACAATTTCTGCAGCAATATCAGAATCTAATTTTCCACATGCTAAATAATCCAAGAAAAATAAAGGTTTAGCACCGTGACAAAGAATATCATTTGCACACATTGCGAAACAATCTATCCCAACTGTATCGTAGATTTTAGAATCTAAAGCGACACGTAATTTTGTACCAACTCCATCAGTTCCTGAAACTAAAACTGGATTTTTATAACCTCCTAATTGGTAAAAAGCACCAAAACTTCCAATTCCATTCAACACATTTTCGTTGTGTGTTGCTGCAACTGCATCTTTAATTTTAGATACCGTTTGATAACCTTCTTCTTTATCTACACCGGCTTGTTTATATGTATTGCTCATTTTAATTATGATTTGATAATGATGAATTATGAATTATGAATTTAGTTTTTGTTTACTTGTTATGATGATACTTTTTAGAATTTTTAACACCTCGCTACAATCAGTATATAATTTAGAAAATATTTCTTTTTCAATATAATTACTTCTAAATAATAATTCTAACCAATATAGTGTTTCATCACATTCTTTTTGAGCAATTGATAATTTATGAATAAAATCCTTTGCGCTTTCTGCATTCTGAGATTCTCTAACTAAAGCACCAACAGCTGTACCACTTCTTAAAACTTGTTTACTCAAAACAAATTCACTTTTACTTTGTAAATCTTTTGATAACTGAATGATGTTTAATGCTAAATCAAAAGATTTTTCTTTCAAGATATTCGCCATAATTCATCATTCATAATTAATAATTTTTTAATTAATCTATATGTAAACTATTCACCTCTTTAGATTCTTTGTTTGAGTAATTTACAGGATATTTTTCTGTAAAACAACCAAAACAATGTTGTTTACTTCCTAATAAATCAATTAAATTATCCACTGTTAAGAAATCTAGAGAATCTACATTTAAATATTCTTCAACTTCTTTTATGGTCTTGTTTCCCGAAATTAAATCTGATTTTGATGGCATATCAATTCCCAAATAACAAGGCGCAATAATTGGTGGTGAAGCGGAACGGAAATGAATTTCTTTTGCTCCGGCTTCTTTTAATATCTTAATTAATAATTTTGATGTTGTTCCACGTACAATAGAATCGTCCAAAACAACCAAACGTTTTCCTTTGATTTTATTTTTGATTGGATTCAATTTCAAGTTCACAACACGTTCGCGCATTTCTTGTGACGGAACGATAAATGAACGTGACATATAACGGTTTTTAATCAAAATTGGTTCGTAAGGAATTCCTGATGCTTCTGAATAACCAATTGCAGATGGAATTCCAGAATCTGGAACACCAATTACTAAATCGGCATCTACAGGAGATTGTTCATACAATTTACGTCCAGATTCTACACGTAAATCATAAATTTCATTTCCTTCGATATTCGAGTCAGGACGAGCAAAATAAATATACTCAAAAGCACAAATATTTTTTTGTTTTGGTTGATTTAATGAATAAGATTTTATTCCATTTTCATCTACCACCACAATTTCTCCTGGTTCTACATCACGAATAAACTCTGCACCAACAGCGTCTAAAGCACATGTTTCTGAGCAAAAAATATAGGCGTCATCTAATTTTCCCATACAAAGCGGACGAATACCATTTGGGTCGCGGAAAGCTGCTAATTGATTATTCGCTAATAATAAAACCGAATAAGCGCCTTTTATTTTTTCCGTTCCTTTTTGGATTGCTTCAACAATATCCAAGTGAGAATATTTTTGAATAGAACGCAATAATACTTCTGTATCAGATGTTGCTAAAAAGGGTAAACCTTCTGCTTCTAGCTCTTTTCTCAATCCTTCAACTTCAATTAAATTTCCGTTGTGTGCGATAGAAAAATGTGGTTTTCCGTATATGTTATACGTGTAAAGTGGTTGGATATTTCGACGACTTCCGTCACCAGCAGTTGTATAACGTGTGTGTCCAATTGCAGCATTTCCTTGGTAATCTTCTATATCCGCTTCCATTGTTTTGAAAACGTCTAAAACCAAGCCTGCTTTTTTTACCGTTTTGATGTTACCATCTTTTAAAAACGATACACCACACGCTTCTTGACCGCGATGTTGAAGGGCGAATAACCCAAATTGCGTAATAGAATATGTGTTGATATTAGTTGGCGAATAAACACCAAAAATACCACACTCTTCGTTTACACTGTCAACATCATCAGCAGCGTACTTTTTCAGAATATTACGTTCGTAAAACTCTGTTAAATACTGTGCTTTTAGTTGACTTTTATATGATTTTTTATCAATCATTTTTTCGGATGAAAAAGGATTATTTTAAAACTTCTAATAAGCGATTGTAAACTTCGTGATAAGCTTCTGAAACGTCACCTAAATCACGACGAAAACGGTCTTTGTCCAATTTTTTACCAGTTTCTACATCCCATAAACGACAAGTGTCAGGAGAAATTTCATCTGCTAAAATAATGTTACCATCAACATCTTTACCAAACTCGATTTTGAAATCGACCAATGTTAATTTCGCTTTTAAGAATAATTCTTTTAAAGCTTCATTGATTTTTTCTGTAATCGCGTACAATACTTGTAACTCATCATACGTTGCAGCACCTAATAAAACAGCGTGGTGATCATTAATTAATGGATCTCCTAATTCATCTTTTTTATAACAAAGATCAAAGATTGTAATCGGCGATTTCGCACCTTCTTCTAATCCTAAACGTTGCGCCATACTTCCCGCAACATAGTTACGAACAACCATCTCAATCGGAATAATATCCACTTTCTTCACTAACTGCTCTCTATCGTTTAATTGTGCGATAAAGTGAGTCGGAATTCCTTTCTCAATTAAGTAATCGAAGATTAAAGTCGAAATTTTGTTGTTCATTTCTCCTTTGTCTTCTACAGTTCCACGTTTTTGAGCGTTAAAAGCTGTAGCGTCATCTTTGTAATAAACAATTACTTTGTCTGCTTCCTCAGTCGAGTAAACTTGTTTTGCTTTTCCTTCGTAAATGAAGTCTTTCTTTGTTAAGCTCATCGTTTTAGTTTGTTGTTAACTTTTTGTTTTTTTGTTTTGTTTGAAATGAAAAAGTCCACTTCGTGTTTGTTGTATGCATTGAAAAATAACTTGTTCAAGGTTACTTTTCGGTATTTAATTTCGATTGGTTCAGGATCGAAATTAGTATTGATTGTTGTTTGTTTCTTTTTAATTTAGATTTTGTCTTTCAACTAAAATAAATTCAGTTTAACTAATTTCTAAAATATTCAACCGCATTTTTAAAGATATTCATAGATCCATTTCCAGGTATATTTTTGAATAATCCTTCTTCGTAACGCTCTGGATGTCCCATTCTACCGTAAATTTTTCCGCAAGGCGAAACAATTCCTTCTACAGCAAAAGTAGATCCATTTGGATTGTAAGGCATTTGCCCTGCTAATTTACCTTCTAAATCGATAAACTGCGTTGCAATTTGTCCTTTATCAATCAATTTTTCTAATTCAAAATCATTTGCTACAAAACGACCTTCTCCATGAGAAAATGGAATCCAATATGTTTGATTTTCCATTCCTTTTAACCAAGGCGAATGCGATTTATTAACTCTAACTTGAGCTAATTGAGTGATGTGACGACCAATTTCGTTAAACGTTAATGTCGGTGTATTTTCTTCTAATTCTTGAATTTTACCGTAAGGCAATAATCCTGATTTTATTAAACCTTGAAATCCATTACAAACGCCTAAAATCAATCCATCTCTTTCTAATAATTGATGAATTGCATTTTTAATTTTTTCGTTACGTAAAACCGTTGCAATAAATTTTCCTGATCCATCTGGCTCATCAGCAGCTGAGAAACCTCCTGGAATAAAGAAAATATTGGCTTGATTGATTTCTTTTACAAATTCTTCTACCGATTCTTCAACATCTTGTTGTGTTAAATTACGGAAAGGCAATGTTTTTACAATTGCTCCTTCTCTACGGAAAGCTTTTGCTGAATCGTATTCTGAGTTTGTTCCTGGAAAAATAGGTATAAATACTTTCGGATTTTCTACTTTATGATCTGCAAAGGCAAAACAAATTTGTTCTACTTTCAAATCTTTTTCTTCTACAATTTCTTCAGAATTTGATTGATATGGAAACAATGAATTGAATGTTTCTTTCCACTGTTGTTTTAATTCGTTCAGATTAATTTCATCACCGTTAAAACTTATGTTAACCGAATTGTTTGTTTCACCTAAGACATGATAGTTTTGAGTAATTTCAGTCGGAATCGTTAAATCTTCAGTATGCTCGATGATAATTGATCCTGGATAATATTTTGCTAAATCTAAAGTTGTGTTAATCGCAAATCCAATTTCGTTACCAAAAGCCATATTAGCCAATGTTTCTGCAATTCCACCAAACTTAACCGTCATCATTGATTTTACATTTTCTTGATTTAAAGAAGTAATAAAATCGAAGATAGCTTTAACATTTGTTTCGTCTAATAAATAATCTTCGTTTTGCGTTGGTACAAAAACAGAAAGTTTAGAATTTTTCTCTGCTAAAGTTCCTTGTACAATTTTATTTGCTTGCGAAGGCGCAACAGCAAACGAAATTAACGTTGGTGGCACATCAATATCTTGGTAAGAACCTGACATAGAATCTTTACCTCCAATTGCTGGAATACCAAATTGACGTTGTGCTTCTATCGTTCCTAAAAGAGCCGAAAAAGGTTTTCCCCAACGCGTTGCTTCATCACGTAATTTTTCAAAATATTCTTGAAAAGTTAAACGGATATCTGCATAATTACCTCCTGCTGCAACAATTTTTGTCATAGAATCTATCACTGCAAAATATCCTCCATGGTAATTTGACCAACGAGAAATTTGTGGAGAAAAACCGTATGCCGCAATTGAAACTGCATTTGTAAAACCGTCTGTCGGAAATTTTTGAACAGATACATCTTCTGGTGTATCCATTGTTTTTCCTCCAAAAGCATTCAAAATTGTAGAACGTCCAACATTATTATCAAACATTTCTACCATACCTTTTTGTGATGCGTGATTTAACTCTTGCATCATTGCAATAAATTCATTTTTATCAAATGACTTATTCTCAAAAGGATTTTTATATTCTTCGTCCGTAACTTCAATTTTTGATTGTTTACGAACACCATTTGTATCTAAAAATTTACGGTCTAATTCTACAATCTTTGTTCCTTTCCAAACCAAAGTCATTGTATCATCTTCCGTAACCTCTGCTACACAAGTCGCTTCAAGATTTTCTTCTTTTGCTAATGCAATAAAAGTATCTACATCTTTAGCTTCTACAGCAACCGCCATACGTTCCTGTGATTCAGAAATCGCTAATTCGGTACCATTAAGACCTGCATATTTTAAAGGAACTTTATCTAAATCAACATTGATTCCACGTGCAATTTCACCAATTGCAACAGAAACTCCTCCTGCACCAAAATCATTACACTTTTTAATTAAAGCTAATACTTCTGGATTACGGAATAATCGTTGAATTTTACGCTCTACAATTGCATTTCCTTTTTGTACTTCTGCAGATAAATCGTCTAATTTTAAACCATCGTGTGTTTTAGATGAACCCGAAGCTCCTCCAACACCATCACGACCTGTTGCACCGCCTAATAATATAATTCGGTCACCAGCAACTGGTTCTTCACGACGAACGTATTCTTTTTTTACAGCTCCAGCTACAAAACCAACTTCCATGCGTTTTGCTTTGTATCCTTCGTCATAAATTTCTTTCACAAAAGTTGTCGCTAATCCAATTTGATTTCCGTACGAACTGTATCCATTTGCAGCTTCTTTCGAAATTTTACGTTGTGCCAATTTACCTGGTAACGTATCTTCAATTTTTTCTAAAGGATTTGCTGCTCCAGTAATTCGCATTGCTTGGAAAACGTATGAACGACCACTTAAAGGATCGCGAATTGCGCCACCCACACATGTCGAAGCTCCACCAAATGGTTCTACTTCTGTTGGGTGATTATGTGTTTCGTTTTTGAATTGTAATAACCATTCTTCTTCAATTCCATCTACATCAATAGGAACAACAATAGAACATGCATTGATTTCTTCGGAAACATCAATATTTGTAACAACACCTGTACGAGAAAGATATTTCCCCATGATTGTTGCTAAATCCATCAAACGAATAGGTTTTGTAATCCCTAATTCTTGACGAATTTGTTGGTAATAATCAAATGTTTTTTGAAGTGTAGTGTTGAATTTTGAATTGAATTTGATATCTGTAATTTCTGTCTCAAAAGTTGTGTGACGACAGTGATCAGACCAATAAGTGTCTAAAACCTTTAATTCAGTTTCAGTTGGATTTCGTTGAATTGATTTGAAATAGTCTTGAATAAAAACTAAATCATCCATTTCTAATGATAATCCATATGTTTTATATATTTCTTCTAATCCTTTTTGATCTGTCGAAATAAAGTTTTCTATCGTAGGAACTTCTGTTGCTTCTGGATTTGCAGGAATTTCCATTTTCGAAAGATCTTTAACACGCGATTCAATTGGATTAATTAAATAATCTTTTACTTTTTGTAAATCTTGTTCTGTAAGATCGTTATTAAAAACATATAACAATCCTGATTTTACTGTAACATTTTCTACATTCATCAAAACCAAACATTGCTCCGACGAATCGTCGCGCTGATTGTATTGTCCTGGCAAAAATTCTGTTGCAAAATAATTTTTTGTGTCAGGAAAAGAATAGTTTAATGTGTCGCTTAAATGCTTGTAAACATTGTCTGTTACAGGATCAACAAACACCTTGTTTTGAACTTCTTGTAATTGATTTTCATCTATATTAAATAGATCATAAATAACAAAAACCTTGCACACAATTGTAGGTACAAGGTTTTTAAGTTCTATTGTAGTCTTCTGACTGATAATGTCAAAATTCGATTTCTTCTGAATGAAAAGTCTTTGGTTCATCGTTTTGTTTGTTGTACTATTTGGCTTAATGTGTTTAAACCATCTGTATTTACTACATCAACAAACTGTTTTCCTATCGAGTGGTTCATTACTCAATTGATAGAAAAAAAATTTGTAGTGGCAATTTTTTATGGTCTGCCGTAGAGACGCTCAACCTTATTATGAGCTATACAAATGTTGTAAACTTTAAAAACTAAATCACCTTTAAAAGTGAACTGCAAAATTAAACAATTTATTAGTAAAATCAAACCGAAAATGAGTTTATTTAAGTTTATTTATTTGTTAATCTTTTTAGCCAAAATTAATGTGTGATTTTCAATGAAATGAGCTTGTTTTAAATAAAAAAAGCTCACCATATTGGTCAGCTTATTTTGTTATCTTGTAATTGTCAAATCATATTCGTTGTCAGATTCGTCATATTTATACGTTAATTTCATATTAAAATCTTGCATAAATTTTTTACAGAAAGTTTCAATATTTAAAGTTTCCGGAAAAGTTGCTTTATTTACTGTCATAAATAATGTTGTCCAACTTGTATTATCTCCAAAAATTGTTCTAAATCTTTGTTCCCAATAACTCAAAAATTTCTCTTCTCTCTCATTTACTAACACCTCTTCCATAACTTAGTTTTATAAACCGTCTACAAATTTACGATTAAATATTATTAAAAAATATTTTTAGGAGATTATTAACGTTTAACAGATTTTAGCAACAATCGTAATTCTCTAAACTTAAGATTCGCTTAAGATTCATTCCCACTCTTTTATAACACGCATTCTTGAAATACTTTTGATTAGAATAATCTAACACTATGTTTAAAAATCTTTTCAAAAGCCGATACAGTATTTTACTGTTTTTTAGTTTGCTATTTCTCCTTATTTCATTTCTTTTACGTTTTATTTTTGCCGTTTGGGTAAAAGGCGAATTCGATTGGAATATCGGTTCATTAATGCACACACTTTTTTACGGATTGATTTACGACATCAGTGTGGTCAGTTGTTTCACGTTATTTTTATCGTTTTACTATTTAATTCTTCCAAATAAATTTATCAATTCGGTTTTCGATCGCGCATTTGTGTATTTTATTTTCACACTTTATTTGGTAATAATCTATTTCACATTTTTTGCCGAAGTAACTTTTTGGGACGAATTCAAAAGTAGATTCAACTTTATAGCGGTCGATTATTTAATTTATACATACGAAGTTGTCAAAAACATTCAAGAATCCTATCCATTACCTATTTTAATTGGCGGAATTGTGTTGATTACTGGTTTAACTTTATTCATTACTAAGAAAAGAAACGTTTTTTACGACACCTTTAATTCTAAACCAAAAACAAGTCAAAAATTTGGTGTTTTCGCCCTTAATTTAATTCTTGTAATTGGCTCTTTATATGTTTTAAATCAATCCTGTCCTAAATAAAAAATCAACATAGAAAATTGGACCATTTCATTGAGTTTCCGCCTTGAAATGGTTGTTTTTCAAAATAGAACCCCTTG
>NZ_FOUZ01000001.1 GCF_900115015.1 Algoriella xinjiangensis
CCTTAAATTATAAAACGATTGAAGAATTTAATCAACAAAAAATTAGTTATAAAAATGTAGCTTAACTAATACTCCTATTTTTGTTTGCATATCCACCGCTTCATTTTTAAAATATTTAGTAATTTGATCTTCCGCATAAATAGATCCTTGAAAAACTGTTTTAGAGTTTCTAAAATCATAATCGCGGTAACCTAATTTACCCGAAGCACCACTTAAAGCGTAATAATTTGGTACAGAATTATCACTAGAATATCGTCCACGACCAATATTAGAACTGGTACGGGCAGAAATACCTGCAGAAAGTGTGTGCATCCAATCATTTTTTGTTTTGAATGATTTTACACCTTCAATATTTAAATACGTAGAAATAGGAATCCCTTCTACATTCATATTATAAAAATATTGAGCAGGAATTATAATTGCTTGATGAATACCAGATTCTGTTGCATCTGTTACCGCTGCAATACCTAGATTTCGCCATTCTTCTTTATACGAATTTGATTTTGTATAATTAAAATTTGCATCAACATTTAAATTATCAATCCAACTTTTATTTAAATTCCATTTCAAATTATTTGAAAGACGAAAAGCAGTATTTTCATTTTTAACTTTTGCTTCAGAAAAATCATCTGGATTTTCTTTTACTTTATCCAATGTTTGCGAAACGTTTAAAGTTAACGTATTGGTTAGAGTAGAAGCGAGGTTGTTTGTTTTCCACGCCAAATTACCATTGATACGATTATAACCAGTTAAACTATTTCTTGGATCAGCATTTGATTGTAAAAAATTAATACTTGAATTAATGAAATTTTGTTTTCCTACTTTAAAACCCTTCGAAATATTATATTCCGTTGTAGCATCTTGCATAGATACATAAGCACGTAAAGGCGTTTCACCAACTTTAGATGTAACCAAAATTAATCCCGAAACCATGTCTCCGTATTTTGCAGGAGCAATTCCTTGTATTACTTTTATTTCATCAATATCATTTGTAGAAACACCTCTTAAATCGAAACCATAATTGGCATTAGAAAAAGTAGAACCTGCATCGCCAAACGTATTTCCAGCTGAACTAGAATTAAAAGGATCTGATGTATTGGGCGAAAAACTTTGCATGTTTTCGTTGTTCGATAATGGAATATCATTTAAAACAATAGAAGTTCCAAAAGCTCTGTTTGCAAAATAATCTTTACGATCTCCATTCGCATTTGTAAGTTTTGCTACGGCAGTATTGTTATTTGCAGTTCTAAAAACAATATTTTTGAATTCGTTATTATTAAAGCTTTGTGTAAATTGACCTGGTAACTGTTGTAAAACTTCGTTTAAAGAAAAAGCCTGAACATTTTCTATAGCTTCTTTACCTAGCGTAATTTCAGAAAAGTCTTTTTTCTTTTTAGAGGTTACAATCACTTCATCTAAACGTAAAGAATGTTTGTATAAAGTAATAGACAGTGTAGTATCATTAGGATCGATATTTATTTCTTGCGTTTCACGACCTAATTGAGAAACAATTATTAATGAGTTTTCGCCAGAAATTTCAATACTATATGAACCATCATTGTTGGTTTGTGTCCATTTTTTGGTTTGCGAATCTTGTACCATCACATTAGATAATGGTTTGTTATTTTCATCAACAATTTTTCCAGAGATAATTTTCTGAGCTTGTAATGATGTTAAACAACCAATTAATAAACCCAATGTCAATAAACCTTTCTTCATTCTATTTTTAATCTGCGGCAAAGTTATTTTAAATTATTCCAAATAACAATAGTATGAAGGATAATTTTACATGACTTTTATTCAATTTAGCAGATAGTATAGTATATTTTATAAGTAGAACAGCATTTAGATAAATCAATTAAGTTTATTTCTGCTGAAAAAAAATAATAAAGCGAATGGTTTTACATCATATGATTTATTGTACTGATTGGATTATTAATAATTATGTTAGATAAACTAAAAGCAATTATAAATATTTATTTTGATGAAATTGTTTTGGTCGTTTTGAATTTGATAACATTCAAAATATTGTTTGTTTTATGTAAAATTTAATTATTCTGATTCTGATTAATGGATTGTTTTATGTGAAAGATAATTCTAGAATCTTAATATAATAAGCTTTTTATATAGATATAAGGGATATAAATTCTCTTATTTAACATAATATATATTATAATAATAAAATATCTTTGATATTTTTATTATTAATAATCTTTATTATGTTAAATAGATGTTTTTAAACTATACTTATACTAAGTATTCTTTCAAATAATAACATTTATTAAACATAGTTCCTAAACTTATAAAAACAAAAAAGACTCAACAAAGTGTTGAGTCCTTAGAAAATATATTGCTATAAAATAAATTACATTTTAGGCATTCCTGGGAAACCACCAGCTGGCATATTTTTAGACATTGTTTCCATCATCTTTTTACCATTAGAAGAATTCATAAACTTCATCATTTTTCCCATTTCAGAGAATTGTTTCAATAACTGATTTACTTCTTGTAAAGTTGTTCCAGAACCAGCTGCAATTCTTTTCTTACGAGAGTTATCAATTATGTTTGGATTTTGACGTTCTTTTTTTGTCATTGAGTGGATAATTGCTTCAACACCTTTAAAAGCGTTATCGTCAATTTCTACATCTTTCATTGCTTTACCAGCACCAGGAATCATACCAACTAAATCTTTCATGTTACCCATGCGTTTAATTTGTTGAATCTGTTTTAAGAAATCATCAAAATCAAAGCTATTTTTTGCAATTTTCTTTTGCAAACGTTTTGCTTCTTCTTCGTCAAATTGTTCTTGCGCGCGCTCTACTAACGAAACAACGTCACCCATTCCCAAAATACGATCGGCCATACGTTCTGGATAGAAAACGTCTAAAGCTTCCATTTTTTCTCCAGTCGAAATAAACTTAATTGGTTTATCTACAACCGTACGAATTGTTAAAGCTGCACCACCACGCGTATCACCATCTAATTTTGTTAAAACAACACCATTATAGTTTAATACATCGTTAAATGATTTTGCCGTATTTACAGCATCTTGACCTGTCATAGAATCTACAACAAATAAAGTTTCAGTCGGATTAACAGTTTGATGCACACGACGAATTTCATCCATCATTTCTGCATCAATCGCTAAACGACCAGCTGTATCTATAATAATTACGTTATTACCATTTTGTTTTGCTTGTGCAATCGCTGCTTGTGCAATTTCTACAGGATTTTTACTCGCTAAATCAGCATAAACATCTACACCAATTTGTTCTCCTAAAACCTGTAACTGATTAATGGCTGCCGGACGATAAACGTCACCTGCAACTAATAATACTTTTTTGTTTTTCTTAGTTTTAAGAAAATTAGCTAATTTACCAGAAAAAGTAGTTTTACCAGAACCTTGTAAACCTGCAATTAAAATAATAGTTGGATTGTCATCAATTTTTAGTTCGGCAACCTCACCTCCCATTAATTTCGCTAATTCGTCATGAACAATCTTAACCATTAATTGTCCTGGATTTAACGAAGTAATTACATTTTCACCTAAGGCTTTTTCTTTTACAATTGATGTGAAATCTTTTGCAACTTTATAACTAACATCGGCATCAACCAAGGCTCTTCTCACCTCTTTTACGGTCTCTGCAACGTTAATTTCAGTAATTTGTCCTTTTCCTTTTAAAGTATGTAATGCTTTATCTAATTTATCCTGAAGATTTTGAAACATTTTAAGTCTTATTTATAACTACAAAGATAAATAAATTAAATAGAAATGAGGATATATTATACAACATAGCTATTTAATAAATATTTTTAATTAATTTGCGGCAAATTTAGGTTGGAATGAAAAAAGGGTTGGTATTTTTTTTATTTTTTGTTGCGGGGTTGGTATTTGCGCAGACAAAGAATGATAAAACGCATTATTTCTTTTCCATAGCATATGGTCAGAATAATGAAGTTTATGTGTCGGATATTTATGAGATTAATATCGACAATAAAGATATCTACAGCAAATTAGCTGAAAGATATTCTAAGTTTCAGAATTATTTAGTTCAAAAAGGAAATGTTTCATCTTTGAAAGATATACAAACTGGATACGAAAAAAATTATTACAAAAAAGAACAAGCATTAGCAGAACAAAAAACGTTGATTTTTACTTTAGAAAAGCAACAATTTAAACCTACAATGGTTGAATATACAATGTAATAAAACAAAAAACCACTCAATTTGAGTGGTTTTTTTATGTGTAATTTCTAAATGAACTATTTTTTACTCGTTTAATAATCTTGCAGCTTCTTTTGCAAAATAAGTTGAAATAAGGTCTGCTCCTGCACGTTTAAAACATGTTAAAGATTCTAAAATAACTTTATCATTATCTAACCAACCTCTTTCTACAGCTGCTTTTATCATTGCATACTCTCCCGAAACTTGATACACAGAAATTGGTACTTGCAAATTATCTTTTAACAATTTTACAATATCCAAATAAGCCATACCTGGTTTTACCATCAAAATGTCTGCACCTTCCTCTACATCAGCCATTGCTTCGCGCAAAGCTTCCTCAGAATTATGATAATCCATTTGGTATGTTTTTTTATCTTTCGGAATATCTACAGAATCCACTGGCGCGCTATCTAAAGCTGTACGAAATGGACCATAAAAAGATGATGCATATTTCGCTGCATACGTCATAATTCCTACATTATCAAAGCCATTTTCTTCTAAAGCCATGCGCATCGCTCCTATTCGACCATCCATCATATCCGATGGCGCAACAAAATCTGCTCCAGCTTCGGCAAGTGATAAAGTCATTTTAACCAATGCTTCTACCGTTGGATCGTTTGCAATTTGTCCATTTTCAATAATTCCATCATGTCCAAAAATCGAATAAGGATCTAAGGCTACATCAGGCATTACAATCATTTCTGGAACTGCATCTTTAATTGCTTTGATTGTATTTTGCATTAATCCATTCGGATTCCATGCTTCTTTTCCAGTATTATCTTTTAAGTTATCGCTAACTTTACAATATATATTAACCGATTTAATTCCTAAATCCCAAATTTCTTTTACTTCTTTTACAGTATTATCAATTGAATGTCGGTAGATTCCGGGCATTGCAGCAATTTCTTCTTTCAAGCCTTCACCTTCAGCCACAAAAATTGGTAAAATAAAATCGTTTGGTGATAAATGATTTTCACGAATCATACTACGGATAGATTCATTTTTACGAAGTCTTCTATGTCTGTTATAAATAAACATTTGTCTAAAATTTTATACAAATTTACTCGTTTTGGTTTGAATTAAGTCAATGAATAATATCAATATTATTTATTCAACTTTAGATGCAATTTATACTTCTACTAATCCTATTTATTATTGCTATGATTTATTTTAAAATCTAAATAAATTTCAAAAAATACGCGATAACCTCCATTTTAAACTTGCTCATCACTATATTTCAAAATATCTTTGCAACATGCGAATAGATATTATCACTGTTTTACCCGAATTATTAGTTAGTCCATTTTCTGCCTCAATCATGAAAAGAGCGCAAGACAAAGGTTTGGTTGAAATTAAGGTACATGATTTACGAGAGTTTGGAAAAGGCCGTTATCGCCACATAGATGATTCTCCTTATGGCGGAACGTCTGGTATGGTAATTATGTGTGAGCCGTTGGATAAAATGATTTCGAAATTGAAAGAAGAAAGAGTTTATGACGAGATTATTTATTTAACGCCAGACGGAGAAACGCTTAATCAAAATATGGCGAATGATTTATCTTTAAAAGGAAATCTGATGATGATTTGTGGTCATTACAAAGGAATCGATCAACGCATTCGTGATATGCATGTTACGCGCGAAATTTCGATTGGTGATTATGTACTTTCGGGTGGAGAATTTGGTGCAATTATTTTGGCAGATGCTATAATTCGTTTATTACCAGGTGTAATTGGAAATGAAACTTCTGCACTTTCAGATTCTTTTCAAGATGATTTATTAGCGCCACCAATTTACACGCGACCAGCAGAATATAAAGGACATAAAGTTCCAGATATTTTACTTTCGGGGAATTTTCCCAAGATTGAAGAATGGTTGCACGAGCAAGCACTTGAACGTACAAAAGAACGTCGACCAGATTTATTAGAAAAACATACGAAATAAAAAAAGCACTTCAATTGAAGTGCTTTTTTTGTATGATTTATTTTTTTAAATTCTTGATGTAATTAATTACTTTTTCGTTAAAAACTTGTGGTTGATCTACATTTACAACATGTCCACAATCTTCTATCACAATTAATTCTGAAGTTTTGGTATGCGATTTTATCAATTTTTCTATCGATGGTAAAAACATGTGATCTTCTGAACCCATAACGTATAAAGTTGGTATGTTAAGCTCAACTTCTCTAAACCATTTTAGCAAAGGATTGATATCTGCAGTTAATTTAAACCATTTCAAAAATTCCTTTTGATACAATTTTTTTGCTTCGTTAATAAAAAGATTGCGAGATTCTTTGTGTGCGCTACGTGGCATAATAGCAAATGCAAAAATTTTATATAAAACCAAATACGGAATCATGTGTTTAAACATATTACCAACTGTCATTAAAAAACGACTTTGGTAATTCATTTTCATAATTGCGCCGCCCATAATCATCGAATTAAATCGCTCCGAATAATCTTCTGCCAATTGACGAATAACAATTGTACCCAAAGACATGCCTATAAAATGAGTTTTTTTGATTTTCAGAAAATCTAAAACATCAATCACGTCATTTGCAACAGATTGAAAAGTATATCGTTTCTCAAAAAGTGATTTAATATTTGTTTTAGATCGTCCGTGTCCACGAAGGTCTAAAAGTAAAACATTAAAATCTTTTCTAAATTCTCTAATTTGTTTAAACCAAATTGTAGAACTTCCTCCTGCTCCATGAACAAAAGTTACCCATTCGGTACTTGTTGGATGTAAATATGTTGTGTGCGCTAACAATTTATAAAAATAATTTTATGCAAAAATAAACTAAAAACTATGCCAAGCATAATACTTTTTAAAGATTTAAGAAATTTTTAATCTTCATCGTCGTCTTCATCCGTTTCTGGTTTATGCGGCGACACGTAAAATACCTCATTCATAACTTCTGCTTTTACATAACGCGTATTTTCTTGCTCTTTTATACGATCTGTAAAAAGTGTACCAATTAAATGATCATATTCGTGCTGAAAAATGACAGCAGAAAATCCTTCTACCGTTTCATCATGAAATTTTCCATCCAAATCATAATATTCTAAGCGCAAAGCCAGACTTCTATATACTTTTCCGAAAATATCTGGAATAGACAAACATCCTTCGCGACCAAAACGAACAATATCCGAATACCACGTTATTTTTGGATTGATAATAAACTCAAAAGGCTGCGTTGGTTTGTCATAACGTTGTACCCAAACTGCATTACGATTTATACCAATTTGTGGTGCCGCAATACCAACACCTTTGCTCGCCTCGTCTTGTACAGTGGCGTACATGCGATCGGCTAATAATTTTGTTTGCGGATCTTTTGGATCAATATCAATAGATTGTGCTTTTAAAACCATTAAATCTTGATCAGAAGTTGTTAATAAAACACGAAATGGCTCGTACGATTTTTTATCGTTGATTAAATTTATTTCTTGCTTTGTTAACGGTTTGTATACTTTATTTTTCATTGATTTAGATTGAGCAAATAATGTTGATGAACAAATTAATAATCCGTAAGTTATAAATTTTATCATTTCTTTAGTATTAATTTATCAACAGAATATTTTCCTGAACCTGATAAAAATAAAACTAAATAATTAACTAAATAGAATAATCCCAATTCTTTTTTACCAAATGCATCACCATCATGAACAATAAACACGGCAACTAACATTGTAATAATTAGCGGAATTGCTGCAACACGAGTAAACAAGCCAATTAAAATAAAAAATGCACAAAGTATTTCGGCAAAAACTGTTAATCCCAATGATATTTCTGGTCCTAAACCTATTGGATCTCCAAATTCAAAACTTCCGTTTACTAATTTTTGTAATTTACCAAAACCATGTGTAAACATAAATCCACCGGCAGCAAGACGAACTAATAATAAAGATAAATCAACAAAAGCGGGTTGACTACTTAATAATTTAAATTTTGTACTCATTTATTTTAATTTTTATCAAATATAAGTGCTACTTTTTACGTTCGCATTTAAATAGGATAAGAAATCAAAATATTTTACTATAATTTTGAATCATCATATCAATTTGACTAAAAAATAATCAATATGTTAAAAAATATTGCCTTAATTACATTATTGGTTTCTGGATTTTCTTTTGCGCAAAAATCAGAAACACAAAAAAATAAACTCTTAGGAAATCCTACTTTTGTAGAAGAATCTATGCAAAAAGCACGTATTAGAATGGCTCAAATTTCTGGATATGAGCTAGAATATTATACAAAATCTACTTATAATAAAGATGGAAATCCTACAAAACGTGAATATTTTAACGAAGATGGAAGTAGAACATTTTCTGAATCTTTTGCTTACAATGATGCTGGAAAAATGTTATCAAGTGAATTGAAAAGCGAAGACGAAAGTTTAATTTTTAATTTCGACTATGAATATACCGAAGATGGTTATGTAGTTGTAAAAAGCGAAAGTGACGTAAATGTGCAACGAAATGAATATAAGTTAGATGATAAGCAAAATGTAACTTACGAAAAGGAAACAAATTTGTTAGAAGACAATGTTTTTATAGAAAAAACGAATGAATATAAAAATGGATTTCTAGTAAAAACAGCTGTAAATTACAACAATGGCGCTTATACATTAGAGTATAAAAATGATGCAAATGGAAATCCAATTGAGGAAAATTATTTGGACAAAGCCAACAAATTGGTGAATAAATTTGTTAGAAAATATGACGATAAAAATAATTTAACCGAAGAAATAACAATTGATGCAACGGGAAAAACAAAAAATACCTCGAAAATAATGTATCAATATGACAACAATAAAAATTGGACGAAACGTACGCAATATGTGTCGCAAATAGATCAACCAATTTCGAATACAACACGAACTATTCGTTATTAATAATCAAAAAAAGGATTCAAAATATTGAATCCTTTTTTTGATTATTAAAGATTTATTACTTACTTTTAAGTGAATCTACATAAATCTTTTCGTGTCATGATAAAGGATGTATGCCAATTTAATCAATTATTTCAGCTGTATCAAAAAGATGACCGCTATAATTTATATATCCACGATTTTCCTAAGAATGAATTTGTTCAACTATTTTTTAATGATACGATTGAAGATTTACATGTTGAATACTACGATTACGAAGCTAAATTTGATAGAAATATAAATGATTATAATTCTAAATTTGCAGATTTTTTTACGGATTCGAAAGACTTAAAATGGGTTGATATTAAATATGTTTCGGGTTATTTTCCTCAATTCGATTTTTACTTTATGACCGAAGGTGATACATTTATTTTTAATTATATTCACCGTAATTTTTTATCGCAACTAATTGATATTCTATTAAATGAATTAGATTGTAATTTTATTAGTCGTCTAAAAACAGAGTTGTTAATTAATTTGGAATATGATTAGAAAATTACTACTCAAAAAAGTAATATTAATTAATGAGAATAATCTTAAAAGAGTTTTGTTTTTATTATAATAATTAATTAAAAAATCCGAGCTGTAAAACTCGGATTCAATATTATTTATTTTGTCTATCAATTTCTTGCTGAATTATTTGCCAATCATACAAATGAAAAACATTTCCATTGCTCATTGCTACTAAAAATCCTTTTGGAAAAGTAGAGTTAAAATTAAGATTAATCGCATCTGCACCATCACATTCTATTGTAGAAGTTGGTATTTTTGCAATTATTTTATGCTCGTTAACATTATCTTTCTCACCTTCTCTCTTATATACGTTAAAATAATTTGCTTGTTGATCTGATATTAAGATATAACCATCCGTAGCATTTGTTTTATAAATAGCAATTCCTTCGTTATCTCTTTTAAAATCTTTTTGTCCAAAAAAAGCAATTTCCTCATTTCCTTTTTCTGGATCAGCAAAGTATTTTCTTACACCAATTGTTTCATCAGAATAATAAATATACCCCAATTCTTGATCTACAACAATTGCTTCTATTTCTTTTTTACCTGAATAATTTCCAAATTTACGTACTAATTTAGCTTCTATCTTCCCTTCTTTTTCTTCTAATAAATATTGATGTAAATATTCTCCTGTTGTTCCTTCTTTTCGTCCAACAATTACATAAACCTCTTCATTATTACCTTTATAAAGTGCAATTCC
Source organism: Algoriella xinjiangensis (assembly GCF_900115015.1). Classification (GTDB taxonomy): domain Bacteria; phylum Bacteroidota; class Bacteroidia; order Flavobacteriales; family Weeksellaceae; genus Empedobacter; species Empedobacter xinjiangensis. The sequence goes on from NZ_FOUZ01000001.1 coordinate 10,364, forward strand.
CATTGGATCACGCTGTGCTTCTCCTACAAAAACTTCTACTCCGCCATTATCAATTAATTTGAAATCTGGTAAAGAAACAATCCTTATTTTATTTGTTTTACGCTCTGTTGTAATTGCAATATCTATTTTTTTACCATTGTAATCAAAACCATAAATTACATCTACATTATTTGGTCGATTTAGAGGAACAATTTTATTGACAATTTCTCCTTTCAAATTATAAGCATACAATCCACCTGTATCTTCTTGTTTATCTGTCCCAATGATTAAAGATCCTTCAGGATTTGTTGGATTAACCCAAATTGCAGGATCATCGGTATCATTTGGTGTTTTTTGTGTTACAATTGTTGGTTTTAAAGCATTTTTAGGAATTGATGCTAATTTAGAGCTACATGCGCTTAATAATAGTATTGTCGATAGTGATAAAAATATATTTTTCATTTGTTGTGAATGTTTTAATTATGTTAGAAATCAAATTTTAATCCCATTGTAAATCTTGGTTGATAATATTCAAGCTGCTTCATTCGGCTCGAAACTCCCGAATAATAGCGTAAAGGTTGATTCGTAAGATTATTCGCTTCTGCAAAAACACGTACATTTTTAGAAAATTTATACGAAGCATTTGCGTCTAAAAATAATTGTTTATCATAATAACTATCATCAAAAGCAGTTCCTCCAATCTCGTCTAAATAAGCCGCTGTATAATTAACAGAAACGCGTGCAGAAAATTTATTATTTTCAAATGCTAATGAACCATTAAACATGTGAGGCGCAGTTTTAGGTAAATCTAAATCTTCGCGAATAGTTCCCTCTTCATTCGTAATTCCTTTGGCTTTAGAATCTGTATAAGTGTAATTTAAGTAAATACCTAAATGTTTGAAAAAATTACCTGGAATAAAATCTAATTGTCGCTGAAAAGCAACTTCAAAGCCAAATACATTTACATAATCTCCATTTCGTGCTTGTGTAAAATTCCATACTTCTCCAGCAGGAATTGGATTAGCTATTGTAGGAAATTGCTTATCAAACTCACCATGACCAAACGCATTCGTATTATACGTATATATAAAATCGTTTAATTTTTTATAAAAAAATCCTCCCGAAACAATTCCTATATTTTCAAAGTAATTTTCTGCCATCAAATCAAAATTTAGAGCATAAGTGGCTTTTAAATTAGGATTACCCGCAATTATTTGACTGTCTTCTACTACAGCACTAACAAAAGGTGCTAAACTATAATAATTTGGACGTGCTAAACTTGTAGTAAATGCACCACGAAGTATAAAATCGTTTGTAAATTTATGTTTTACAGTAACACTTGGTAAAAAGTTGGTATAATCATTTTTATGCTTAATTTCTCCAATTAAATCTTCTTCATCTTGCACATAATTTCCTTGATAATCAATAGACGTATGCTCTACTCTAACACCAACAATAAATGATGTTTGTGTTGATAAATCCTGATCCCAACGAATGTAACCAGCCGTTATATTTTCTTTTGCTTTATAATTAGATGCAAGATATTCTGCAGGTTCTAAAGATTCTTTGAACAGATTTGGATTAGATAAATCTAAACCGCCTAAATAATTTTTTGGTGCAAAATAACCAGGTTGATATTTTGTACCAGGATTAAATCCATCTCCACTCCAAAAAATAGGATTAATTGTATTTAAATTTTCAATTCCATTTATACTTTTATAGGAATAAAAAATATTTTCTCTTTCTTTATTTTTTAAGCGTAAACGCCCACCAAAACGTAAACGTCCTTTTTGATTTTCAATAATACTTAATGGAACTCGAAAATTAAGTTTTGCACCAAATTCTTTTTCATCCGTGTAATTATGATTTTCTGTAATGTTTCGTAACTTTAAATCTGCCGTATTTTCAGCTTTTATAGTTGTAACCAAAGGATAATTTGCATCAGTTAAATCTTCGTTCATCATTACATTTTTTTGATTAAAATCAATGTAACGTTCATTTGGTCGGTCTTCGCTTGCTTTTGAGTAAGAAACAGCCCAATCCATATCAATTTTAGAAGACAATAAATGATCTCCGCGTAATGAAAGATTATAAACTCGTTGATCTTCTAAACGTGTATTTTTATTGCGATTATTATCAATTCCACCTTTTGTTTCGCGTCTAATTTCTCCTTTATATTCATCCGTTAATTTTCCTTTATCATCCAAAACAGGCGTAATTCCTGTGTAACGAACTCTGTAACGATTTTCTCTATCATCGCGCCAATTATACATTGCAGATAATTCTATACGATGATTTTCATTAAATTTATAATCAGATGAAATAGAAACACTACGACGAATGCGTTGAATATCATATTTACGAATATCTAGTGCAGAAATATAAGTTTCATTAAGATTTGTAGTATTCCAAGTGGCTTCTACATTATCAGATCCAAAATTTTGTACTTGATAACTTCCTGAAGCAACAACGCCAAGTTTTTTATTTAAAAAACGATTTCCATAAATAAAAGCAGAATTGTACAAACCTTTTTCTCGAATAGATGCATAACCACCAGAAGCCGTAAACGAAATACGTTCTTTATTTGGAGTTGCACGTGTAATTAAATTAACAGAACCACCAATTGCATCAGCATCCATATCGGGTGTTAAGGTTTTATTTACTTCGATTGTAGAAATCATATCAGAAGGAATCAAATCCATTTGCACATTTCGGTTATCACCTTCTGCGGACGGAATACGATCGCCATTTAACATTACTGAATTCAATTCCGGAGATAATCCACGAATAATAATATTACGCGCTTCTCCTTGATCATTTTGCATCGTTACACCTGCAACACGCTTTAAAGCATCACCAATATTAGCATCAGGAAAACGACCAACTTGATCAGAAGAAATTATATTGGAAATGTTTCCATTATTTTTTTGTTGATTTAAAGCTTTTGCTTGACCTTTCAAAAAATCTCCAACGACAACAACTTCGCTTAATTCATTAAGTCCAGAGTTTAAAGAAAAATCAATTACAGCAGTTTGATTTTCTTTTACTTCAATTTGATGAGACGTTTTCTCATATCCTAAATATTCTATATAAACTGTGTAAATACCAGGTTGTAGATTTAAGAATTGATAATTTCCATTTTGATCAGAAACAGTGTATTTGTTTGTGTTTTCTATTTTTAAAGTTGCTCCTGGCAAAGAAAATTGATCATTGGCATCGACAATTTTTCCAGAAATAACTCCACGTTGGGCCAAAACTAATGGCCCTAGAACAAGTAAAGAAATTTTAAGTAAATTTTTCATGGTAAAACTAAATTTCACCAAAAGTATAGTTGTAGTTTAAGCTAAACGTTAACAGTTTATTATATTGATGTTAACATTTTTTTTTAGAGTATAAACAAAAAAGCCCTTCAATAGAAAGACTTTTATAAATATATCTTTTAAAATAAAATTACTTTTTCGGTAAAAAAACTTCTGCCATCATACAGCGAGCGCTTCCGCCACCAAGTTTCTCAATTAAATCAATCTTAACAGGTAAAATTGGATTATAATTTTCTATTTTCTTAATTTGATCTTCTGTTAACGAATCGTAAGCTGTTTGAGACATCACCAAATAAGATTGTCCTAAACCACCAACTTGTAACATATTACCAGCAAATTGATGCATTTGCGCTTCAGTAATTGCGATGATTTCTTTGTTAGATTCTTTTATATAATCGCAAATTGCTTTCTTCTCTTTTTTATCATCAATAGAATCTAAACAGATAATTGCATATTTATCTGCAATACACATCATCACATTGGTATGATATATTGGTTTTCTTTCACCATTCACCGTTTGGTTTGCATGAAAAATAACGGGCGTATATTCTAACTCTTCGCAAAATTCAATAAATAATTCTTCATCCGTTCTTTGCGAAATACATGCGTAAGCCAATTCATATTCGCGGTCTAAAATAACACTTCCAGTTCCTTCTAAATAAACTTCATCTTCTTCGGCTGAAGAAAAATCAATAATATCTTGAATAAAGAAACCTTTTTCTTCTAATAAAGCTAAAACATCTTCTTCGCGACGCTCATCTCTCCTATTTTTTGCAAACATTGGATATAAAACCACTGTTCCATCTTCGTGAAATGAAATCCAATTATTTGGGAAAATTGAATCTGGCGTATGCGGTTTCGGTGTATCTTTTATCGTAATTACATTTACACCTTTCGAGCGTAAAGCAGTAACCATAGTTGTAAATTCTTGCAAAGCTTGTTGCTGAATTTCTTCTTGAGAAGCAGTTGTTTCTGTCTGAAAATAATTATTAACTGCAGTTTCTGGATTATAGTAAAAAGCCGTTGGCTCAACCATCAAAATAGTTGACGTATATTGTTTATTTTTCATCTTATTTTCTTATTAAAGGCATTGTAGAACATCGTAATAAACCACCCATTTTAGAGATATTTCTATAATTAATTGGTTCAACTTTTATGTTCCAAACATTTTCTAAATGATTATTTAATCGAGTAAAATTTTTCTCAGAAACGACCACTTCTGGCGAAATAGAAAATACATTTGGATTCATCCAATACATTTCTTCTTTGGTTACTTCAAACAAATTTTCTTGTCCAAAAATAGCAACAATTTGCTGATATTCCTCTTCAAACAAAAAACCATCTTTGTAAATAATTGCTTTATCGTTTCCGACAGGATTAAATGTACAATCTAAATGTAAAATACCTTCGTATGGATTTTGATCGTCTTTTTTAAGTTCAAAATCTAATACTTTTTTATTCGGAAATTTCTGTTTTATATACTCAACAAACTGAACATTAGTTCGTCCAGTTTTAAAATGTTTAAAATCGGGTTGTTTATATGTTCCAACAAAAATATAATCGTTGTACAAAATAACGTCACCACCTTCTACATAAACTTCTTCGGGTAAAGTATTTATTTTGTTTCCTTTAAATAATTTTTTGATTTCTCTGTAAGCTTGTAATTCTTCTAAACGATCTGGAATAATATTAGATACAAAAAACTGATCTTCAATAACAAAACCGACATCACGAGAAAAAACTTGATTACAATTCTCAATCAAAGTTGGGCGTAAAACTTCAACATTATATTTTTTAAGAACTTGTTCAAATTCGGACATTTCTGCAATTAAATCTTCTTCTTTTGGATAATCGTTATGTTTTACGCTATCATAAGATTTGGCATCAAAAGTTTGATCAATTGTTGGATCAGCTCCGTTCGATTCTGCTCTACCCAAAACTACAGTTTGTAGCTGAGCTGTTTCGTTTTGTACATTTAATCGCATAATTTTTCGTGGTTTTAAATTTTTGTTCCAAAAAAAATCCCGCTTTAGCGAGATTTAATTTTGTATAAATATACATTTTATTTTTTAATTCCTAAAGCTTTCAAGCCATTTACTGTTGCAATATTAGAAAGTTGTTCCACATCATAAAAGTGGCAAGACTCTAGCATTACACGCAATTCTGTTAGTAAATGTCCGTCAGAGAAAGGTTTATAAATGTCATTAATATTATCTGTACCAAAGGCAACATTAATTCCTCTTGGAATCATTTCGTCAACCGGTGTTACCGAATTATGAGATGGCGCTAAACGCTCTGTTCTGTTATGATCAATCCAAGCAGTTGGACAAGAAACAATGTGCATATCTGCTTTTTTGATTAAATCATACAATTCAAAACGGTATTTACGCGGATGTGCTGCTACTGAAATTGAATGTACAGCAGAAACTTTACCTTGCATACCATGTTCTATCGTTTTTAAAGCCAATTGTTCTGTTTCTATCTCTTCATCAGTGTTGAATTGATCGACATGAACGTGAACTAATTTATTTTTAGCTTTTGCAGTAGACATTAAAATATCTAAATGCTCTTCTTCTCTACCAAAATCTTTTGCAGGCAAACCTCCAATAATGTCTACAAAATCCGAAGACATATCAAACCATTCGCGCGCTTTAGGATCAATTACACCTTTAAGAACTTGATTTGCAAAACGCATTTCAATATCTTTTCCATAATTGTCTTTTAAACGTTGTGCGGCTTGTATACTACGATCTTCGATAACTTCATCTGCATCAATAAAAGATCCGATGGCTTGACAACCTTGCTCTAACATAAAATTGATTGCTTTTTCCATGCGGAAATAAATGTCATCTACAGTAGAATTACGTTTCATGTCATCTACTAAATGCCATTTTTCTTTAAGATATGAATTTGATAATGCGAATGTGTCCGAAGTTAATGAATAGGCTCTGTCTAAATGTGAATGTGTATTAACCCAACCTCCTTTTTCTTTGATTCGGTGTAGAACTTCCTCGATTGGATTGAAATTTTGCTTGTTCATCGTAAAATTGTTTGTTTTCGGGATGTAAAATTAATAAGATTATTCAACAGAAATGAAACGCGATTATCGAAAAGATTTCTTTAACTTTGTACCTTTGTTACTAATCCCATTTTAACAGAAAAAGTCCGACAATTTGTCGGACTTTTTTGTTTTATTATTGTTTGTATTTTTCTAATTATTTAGCACAAGTTGTAGAATATTCGTAAACATGTTTCTCTAAATCTCTCCAAGAAATATCACTTTTATATTTATCTACAACAGCTGTACAAGATTGAAAAATAGGCATGAATTTATCTTTGTAATCCGATTTTTCTATTTTATAAGCTACTTCTGCATCTTTTGAAATATAATATGATTTATCTATTCCTCCTGCAACACTTATTCCTCCAAATCCAAGAGATGTAGTTTCTTTTGCATATGGATCATGATAAATTTTGATTGTAGAACTGAAATCAGGATTTAAAAGTTGCATCAACATTGTTGTTCTTTTCTTTTTCATCATAACAGGTACATTTTCAAAATAAACATAACCTTGGCCCATTAAATTATTATTTAATCTTTTGTCTGAATAATTGTTAACTTCATGAAATGATTCCATCATTTTAGTTAATTTATTCATTTTTGTAGGCATCAAATACATTGATTTTACATCTTCGGGCTTTAATTTAATTTTTTTACCATTTCCATCTTTAATCACAATTTCTTCAATTAATCCTTTTTTTCGATCAATATCATCAATTGTTCCTTGCAATTCTGTGCCATCTGCAAGATTTATATACGTGATCTCTTTATGAGAAAAAGCATCAGAAGGTTGTAAAAATTCTTGACCAAAAGAAATACCTCCAATTAAGGCAAATAAAAACGTAATTTTTTTCATAATTAATTATAGTTTAGTTGATTTTATATAATGTTGACAAAACTATATTTTAAAAAACTTATTATCCGTTTTTAATTAATTAACTAATTTTTATAGGTTCTTTTTACAGACTGTATCCCTTCTACTGCTTTTAATTCGGCCATTACTTTTTCTAATTCAGCTTTGTTTTTAACCGAAACTGTAATTTTTCCGTCAAAAATACCTGCGTCTTCAGACAAATTTATACTGTGCATATTCAACGAATTATTCTTCGAAATGACCAATGTAATATCGCTTACCATACCCGAACGATCTAAACCTTGTAACTCTATCAACGCTTTAAATTCGCGTTCTGATGAGTCTATCCATTTGGCTTTTATAATACGATACGCATAATTTGCTTGCAACGAAACCGAGTTTGGACAATCTACTTTATGTACTTTTATACCTTTAGAAACTGTTATAAAACCAAAAACTTTATCACCTGCAATTGGGTTACAACAACTCGCTAATTCGTAATCTAAACGTTCTTCATCATTACCAAAAACAAGGCTATCTAATTTTGATTTATCAGCCGGAATTTCTTCTTTTTTAGCTGTACTGAAAGTTGATTTTCTGAAACGATTAATCAATCCTGTAAAACCAGTATTTCGCTCTGCAAATTTTCTTAAATCATTGTTATCAATGATTCCCATTGCAACATTATAAAAAATATCTTGGCTAGAACTTAACTTAAAGTATTGCTGTAACTGATTAATTATATTTTCATTATAATCAACCTTTAAGTGTCTTAATTTACGCTGTAAAATTTCTTTTCCATCTTCGGCAACTTTACGTTTATCCGAATTTAAAGACGCTTTTACTTTACTACGCGCTTTACTTGTTACAACATAATCTAACCATTCTAATTTTGGTTTTTGTTGTGTAGAAGTTATAATTTCTACTTGATCGCCACTTTGTAATTTATGTGACAACGGATACAATTTTCCATTTACTTTTGCACCCAAACAATGATCGCCAACATTACTGTGAATAGAGTACGCAAAATCTAGTGAACTAGCGCCTTTTGGTAACGAATGTAAATCTCCTTTTGGTGTAAAAACATAGATTTCTTTTGAATACAGATTAAATTTAAAGTTATCCATAAATTCAACTGCATCTTTTGTATCCTCTTGCTCTAACATTTCGCGAACTTGATGAATCCAATCGTCAACTTTTGTATCATCTTCGGATACATTTTCTTTGTATTTATAATGTGCCGCAATACCCATTTCTGCAACTTCGTCCATTCTTTCGGAACGAATTTGAACTTCTACCCAACGCGCTTGTGGTCCCATAACCGTAACGTGTAACGATTCGTAACCAGTTGTTTTTGGCTGAGAAATCCAATCGCGCATACGTTTTGGATTTGGAATAAAAAGATCCGTAATCAACGAATAAATTTTCCAAGCGACAAATTTTTCATTTTTACGATCAGAACGATAAATCACACGAATTGCAAATAAATCAAAAACTTCTTCAAAAGGAATTCCTTGACTTACCGTTTTTCTGTAAATAGAGTTTATAGATTTTGAGCGTCCTTTTATCTCAAATTCTAAACCTTCGGCTTCAAGTTTTTCATTAATTAATTGACAAAAATCGTTAATGTATTTTTCTCTATCAGACTTCGTTTCTGTTAATTTTTGTTCAATATCACGGTATGCTTCTGGCTGTGTGTATTTTAAACTTAAATCTTCTAATTCAGATTTTATATTATAAAGTCCCATTCTATGCGCCAATGGAGCATAAATAAAAGTCGTTTCCGAAGCAATTTTTAGTTGTTTGTCTTCGCGCATACTTTCTAGCGTACGCATGTTATGAAGTCGATCGGCAATTTTAATCAAAATAACACGAACATCTTCGGATAACGTTAACAACAGTTTTTTATAATTTTCGGATTGAATGGATAAATCTTGACGATTTAAGACCGAAATCTTTGTTAAACCATCAATAATTTTCGCAATCTTTTTTCCGAAAAGTTTTTCTATATCTTCTACCGTATAATCTGTGTCTTCTACAACATCGTGCATTAACGCCGCAGCAATTGATGTTGCGCCCAAACCAATTTCATCAGCCACAATTTTTGCAACCGCAATTGGATGATAAATATATGGTTCGCCTGTTTTTCTACGTTGATCTTTGTGTCCATCAACAGCCAAATCAAATGCCTTACGAATCAATTTTTTGTCGTCGTCGGATAATGTAACGTATGTGTTTTGAAGCATCTCTTTATAACGTCTTGTTATCTCGATGTTTTCGCGCTCTAACTGCTCTTCTGTAATAACGTAAGGAGTTTCCATCTTTCTAAGTTTTGGTAATAGTTAAGTTATTTTTAAATTAAAAAATATAACTCAATTAAAAAATAAATATACGAGTTTTTTCTTTTTATGAAAGATGTAAATATAATTGTGCTTTTAAAATTTAAATAATCAGTATAAAGTCTATTATTTTTGATGATTTTTACACTAAATTTGAGTTAGAAACAACTAACAAATGTCTTATCACTCTCAAAATAAATCTTTAGAAGACGTACATGAAAGTGTCCAAATAAAGAAAGGTAAATTCAAAAAAATACTAAGCTTCTTTGGACCAGCATATTTAATAAGTGTTGGTTACATGGATCCTGGAAACTGGGCAACCGACTTGGCTGGCGGAAGTCAATTTGGGTATACATTAATTTGGGTTTTGTTAATGAGCAACATTATGGCATTGTTGTTACAAAGTTTATGCACACGTTTAGGAATTGTTCGTGGTAAAGATTTAGCACAATGTAACCGCGAAACGTATCCAAAAGGAATGAATTATGTGCTTTATATTTTAGCCGAAATAGCAATTGCAGCTTGCGATTTAGCCGAAATACTTGGAATGGCAATTGGACTAAATTTACTTTTTGGGATTGATTTGATATATGGTGTTTTAATTAGTTTTTTAGATACATTTCTTTTGTTGTATTTACAACGACTTGGCATGCGAAAAATGGAACTTTTTATTGTCAGTTTAGTTGCCTTGATTGGTTTATGTTTTTTAACTGAAATGTTTTTTGCAAAACCCGATTTTGGTGAAATTGCCAAAGGTTTTATTCCGTCTATTCCAAATAGTGCAGCGCTTTACATTAGTATTGGAATAATTGGCGCAACGGTTATGCCTCATAATCTCTATTTACATTCGGCACTTGTCCAAACACGGCAAATAAAACGGGATGATAATTCGATAAAAAAAGCACTTAAATATAACTTTTGGGACAGTGCAATTGCTTTAAATTTAGCTTTTCTAGTAAATGCTGCAATCCTTATATTAGCTGCATCCGTTTTTCATAAAAATGGGTATCACGAAGTTGCAGAATTAAGCGATGCGTATCATTTATTAGGAACAACTCTAGGAACAGATTTAGCTCCGAAATTATTTGCTGTTGCCTTAATTTTAGCGGGTCAAAGTTCTACGATTACAGGAACATTGGCAGGTCAAATTGTGATGGAAGGCTATTTACATTTGAGAATTAATCCAATACTTCGTCGTATTTTAACTCGTTTATTAGCTGTTGTTCCGGCAGTAGTTGTCATTTTAGTTTTTGGAGAAAAAGAAGTTGGTTCGCTCCTTATTTTTAGTCAAGTTATTTTAAGTATGCAACTTGCATTTGCGGTTATTCCGTTGATTCATTTTGTGAGTGATAAAGGTAAAATGGGGAATTTCACAATCAATACAACAACCAAATTTTTTGCTTGGACAATTGCTTTTATTATTTCTTTTCTGAATGCACAATTGGTTTACGAAGAGTTTGGAAAATGGATGGCTCTAAAACAATCGTATTCATTAAATATCTTGCTAGTTGGTTTAGAAATTGGTTTATTAGTTTTATTATTATTGACATTTTTTATTCCAATTTTCCTGAAAAAGAAAAAAGAACAAGACAAAGAAATTCACGAACCTTTTGAAAGTTTTACTTTAGAAGAAATCTCAAAACAGCATTTTGAACGAATTGTTGTGGCGTTAGATTTTTCTAAAACTGATAAAAAAGTAATTAATTACGCAACACAATTAGCTACTCCTCAGTCCAAATTAATTTTAGTCCATGTTGTAGAAAGCGCTTCGGTAAAATATACAGGAGAAAAAACTAATGATGCTGAAGCAAAATCTGATTTGAAACGTTTGGAGCAATATGCAGAAATTCTGCGTCCATTGTTTCATGAAACAAAAATAGAATTAGGTTACAATAATCGTGTGGAAACAATTGCAAAAATTTGTCAAGATCATCATGCAGATTTGATCATTGTTGGCTCGCACGGACATCGTGGTTTTATGGATTTTATATTTGGAGAAACCATTAATAAATTGCGTCATCGTGTCAATATTCCCGTTTTCATTGCAAAATAAAAAAACAACAAATCCATTTAAAGTAAAGCTTTAAATGGATTTTGTTATCTAACTAAAAATTAAATATATTTATTATTGAGATAATAATGAAATCATCTCTTTATTATCTTGCATAATTGCATGATCTTTTGCCGTTTTACCTCTACTATCTGATAAAGTTAAATCAGCGCCATTTGTAATTAATTGTTTTGCAATCTCATTTTGACCAAATGTTGCTGCAAATATTAAAGCTGAAGCTCCACTAAAATTAATTTGGTTAATATCAGTTTTATTCTCTATTAATAATGTTGCTATTTCTGAGAATCCTCTAAAAGAAGCGCCCATTAAAGCTGTATTTCCTGATTTGTCTTGTGGATTTGCTCCTTTTGCTAATAAAACCTTTGCAGCTTCTTTATTATTGTTATATACAGCTAAAATTAAAGGTGTAAAACCACGCTCATTAGCTTCGTTTACATCATTTCCATCAGCGATTAACTGCTCAATTTCTGCTATATTATTTGATCTAGATGCCGAAAATAAATCTTGTGCAGTTACAATATTTAAGGCGAATAAAAAGGCGAATATTATGGTATACTTTTTCATGTTTATTGATTTTTGTTTAAAGTCAGAGAACGGAAATCAATCCGTTCTCATCCAAATATTTATTTAGGTAAATATTGCTTTACATCGTTAATAGAAGTATTTGTAGCCTTCATTAAACGTGTTCCGTATTCACTATTTGCTTGGTAAAATTGCGCAATCATTTTATAAACAATTACTTTATTATTAACTGCATTTAAAGCGCCAGATAAATTTTTGATTAAATTATCTTGGTCTTTTTTAGAAAATGCTAAATATAATTCACCTGCTTGTTGAAAGTTGTTTTCTTTATCAATAACATCTTGAACAGTTTTAGTTCCTGCAACAAATTCGGTTGCAGAATATTCAAATTTTGCGTTTTCAACATAATCTGGACGACTTGTAGCTGGCTGATAGTTTACGTTTCCTTTTTGCTCTCGCATAGACATGTAACCATCTTTGTTATTGTTTGTCACTTTAACAATTGGTGCGTTTACAGCTATTTGCTGAAAATTACCTGTTAAACGGTGACGTTGTGTATCTCCGTAAGAAAATAAACGACCTTGTAATAATTTATCTTCAGAAGGCTCGATACCAGGAACCAAAGTTGCCGGAGAATATGCCGCAGATTCTACTTGTTGAAAGTAATTTTCTGGATTTTTATTTAAAGTCATTGTACCAACTTTAACCGATTTAACCTGATCTGCTGGCCAAATTTTAGTTACATCAACTGGATTGAAATCAAATTTATCAAAATCTGCTTTCTTCATCATTTGCACGTATAAATCCCATTTCGGAAAATTACCTTTATCTATCTCGTTACGTAAATCTAATGTCGCATGTTCAATTGCCATTGACTGGATTTTAGCTGCTTCATCCGTATTCAAATTCTTAACCTCTTGCTGAGGTACCCATTTGTATTTAACATAAGTAACTTCACCTGCATCATTAATCCATTTGTAAGCATGTACTCCATTTCCTTCCATTTGGCGGTAGTTAGCTGGCGTTCCGTAATCTGAAAACAACCAAGTTAACATGTGTGCACCTTCTGGCATTTCAGAGAAAAAATCGAAAACACGATTCGGATCAGAAGCACCATTGGTTACCGGAGAAGGATGAAATGCGTGAACCATATCTGGAAAATTGATGGCATCACGAATAAAAAATACGGGTAAATTATTTCCAACTAAATCGTAATTACCTTCTTGTGTATAAAATTTAACGGCAAATCCGCGTGGATCACGGTAAGTTTCTGGAGAACCAGCTTGATGAGTTACAGTAGAAAAACGTACAACCAAAGGCGTTTTTTTACCTGCTTGTGATAAGAAATCTGCTTTTGTTACATCTGAGAAATCAGCTGAAGCAACAAATTCACCAAAAGCACCTGCACCACGTGCATGAACAACGCGTTCTGGAATTTTTTCACGATCAAAAGCTGCTAATTTTTCTAATAAAGTAAAATCTTCTAATAAAACTGGTCCGTTTTTACCAACTGTTTTAGAATGTGAATTATCTCCAATCGGTGCTCCCGTATTAGTTGTCATTTGTTGTGCAAAACCTATTGTAGATAAGAATGCCAAACTTAATATTAAACTTCTTTTTATCATAATTATAATTTTCTTTACTATTTATCTTTTTAAGACAGAGCAAAACTATAATCTCTACAATTATAAATCAAATCTATAATATCTATGACTTATAATTAATTTTTATGATAATTGAATTTAAAGGCGTTAAAGAAGGATTTTTAGCCGTATTGTATTTTTTTATTTTAGAATAAATTATTTAGATGGAATAAATACAAATTTTAAATAAAATAAGCCGCATATAGCGGCTTTTATGTTATAATTTCTTTCAGCGCGCACGCTCAAAAGAAATGGAAGGTTTCATTTTTATCGTTTCATTAGCAATCAAAATCATTACGTTTTCATGTTGATTAAACATCCATAATGAGTTTCCTTCAACTTCTACTCCTTGTTGTGTTCTAACAATTTCTACATTCTTGTACTTCATAATTAATTGTTTTAGAGGATGATTACTAATTTTGTGTTAAAATAAAATAATAGCGTTAAAACTATTTAACTTTAAAAATTTAATTCATAAAAACCTTTGTTAATGACACTTGTGTGATTATTTTAAATTCATCACAAATTATACCAAAAATAAATACTTAAATAAAATTAATGTAAAATTTACGAGATTTGACTCCAGCCAACTTTGTCTTTGTGATGCTCTAAGAAATACTGCTTTGTCCCGTTGTAAATAGGATTAGCCAATGTCGGATCTTGATTTAAAATAGCTTCCACACATTTTCGCGCAGCATATAAAATTTCTTTGTCCTTTGCCAAATCAGCAATCTTAAAATTTAATACACCACTTTGCTGCGTTCCCATCATATCACCTGGTCCACGCAATTCTAAATCTACTTCTGCAACTTTAAAACCGTCATTGGTTTCGCACATGGTTTGAATTCGTCTTTTAGAAACTTCATTCAATTTTCCGCCCGTCATCAAAATACAATACGATTGTTCGGCTCCACGACCAACACGACCACGCAATTGATGCAATTGAGACAAGCCAAAACGCTCAGAATTTTCGATTACCATTACCGATGCATTGGGTACATTTACACCAACTTCTATAACTGTTGTAGCAACAAGAATTTGTGTTTCATTATTTTTAAAACGATTCATTTCAAATTCTTTATCCGCAGCTTTTTGTCGTCCATGTACAATACTCACACCATATTCTGGCAACGGAAAAGCACGTGAAATACTTTCGTATCCGTCCATCAAATCTTTTAAATCTAACTTATCAGATTCTTCAATCAGCGGATAAACCACATAAACTTGGCGACCTTTTGCAATTTCGTCTTTCATAAATTTGAAAACACTTAAACGATGCGCATCAGTTTTATGAAGCGTTTTTATTGGTTTTCGACCTTGTGGCAATTCATCAATCACCGAAACATCTAAATCGCCGTACATCGTCATCGAAAGTGTACGCGGAATTGGAGTTGCAGTCATTACCAAAACGTGTGGTGGTAATTTTGCTTTGCGCCAAAATTTTGCTCGTTGCGCCACACCAAAACGATGTTGCTCATCTATAATTGCCAATCCTAAATTATTGAACACAACTTGATCCTCTAACAAAGCATGCGTGCCAATAATAATTTTAAGTTGACCATTTTCTAAATTTTCTAAAATTGGTTGACGTTTTTTCTTGGTTTTAGAACCCGTTAACAACTCAACCGAAACATCTAAACAGTTTAATAATTCGGTAATGCTTTCGTAATGTTGAATCGCTAAAATCTCTGTTGGCGCAATTAAAGCGGCTTGATAACCATTGTCTATCGCAATTAACATCGTTAGCAACGCAACCATCGTTTTTCCCGAACCAACATCTCCTTGCAACAAACGATTCATTTGTGCAGGTTGACGTAAATCTGTTCTAATTTCTTTGATGACACGTTTTTGCGCGCCAGTCAATTCAAAAGGTAAATATTCGTTGTAAAAACGGTTAAAATATTCGCCAACAATAGGAAAAGGATTACTTCTATTTTTTTGTTTATTAACTGCTTTTTGCGAAAGATTAATTAAATTAAGAAAGAAAAATTCTTCAAATTTTAAACGACGAACAGCTGCATTTAATTCAACTAAATTCTTTGGAAAATGAATAGTTTTTAAGGCTTCATTTCGTCCAATTAATTTAAAATGTTGTAAAACGTTTTCTGGAATATTTTCTGGAATTGTAATATTTTCTGCAAAAAGATTTAACATCATTTTTTGCATCACACGATTAGAAATTCCTTTTTTCTGTAATTTTTCTGTGCTTGGATAAACGGGAAATAATCCCAATTGAACACTTTTAGCGTCTTCTACCAATTCAACTTCGGGATGCGTAATGCTAAACTTTCCGTTAAATTCATTTGGTTTTCCATAAATTACAACTTCTTTATGCAAATCTGCTTGCAGTTTTTCCTTTTGCCAAGCTGCAATTTTAAACCAAACCAATTCTAATGTTCCGCTTCCGTCCTGAAATTTACCAACAACACGTTTTATTTTTCCTTGATTAATTTCTTCTATTTGAACAATTCGTCCTTTTAATTGAATTTCTGCTGCAGTAGAAGAAATTTCGGAAGTTTTATAAAACTTTGATTTATCGACATATCGAAAAGGAAAATGTTGAATCAAATCTTCATAACGAAATATTCTAAACTCGCTTTGTAATGTTTTAGCGCGTTCAGGTCCAGCTCCTTTTAAATATTCGATTGTTTTTTTTAATGGATTTTGGTACATTGTATTCGTCAGAAAGGCTGCAATTTAATAAATTTTAGCGACAAAGAATGTCACTTCGGTTACAAAATAAGCTTGTAAAAATGCCTTATATTTGTATAAAATTAAAACGAATGGATTTATTAAATTACATAAATAAAGGTTTAACATACGAAAATTACATTGTTCGTGTTGAGGATGAATTAGAAGCAGAAATAGAAATTGACGATCCGAAAGAGATTGTACAATATTATGCTTTGGGTTTACAGCGTATGAATAGAGTGTTTAAAACATTTAATTTAACGCCAGTACAAGAAGCTAGAATCAAAAATACAGCGAATAATTTTAAGTTTTTAATTATAACTGAAGGTTGGTGTGGCGATGCTTCGCAAATTTTACCAGTTGTAGAAAAATTGGCGATTGCATTAAATGTTGAGGCATCTTATATTTTTAGAGATGAAAACTTAGAATTAATGGAAAATTATAAAACGAATGGTGCAATTTCTATTCCTATTATAATTGGTGTTGCTGAGGATGGATCAGAATTGTTCCGTTTTGGACCGCGTCCACAATATGGTATGGATTTGTTACATCGTTTTAAAAATAATCCAGATATTTATTCGAAAGAAGAATTTCATGAAGATCTTCAAAAATATTACAACAACAATAAAGGAGTTGATATTGTGAATGAAATTTTAGATTTAATTGACGAAAACGTTCAATAAAATAAATGAAAGCCGAAGATAATCTTCGGCTTTTTTTATATCTAATTTGTCGAAACTAAATTCTTCTTTTTCTCTAATTCGTCTATCAACATTGCTTTTACAACGGTATAAGTATAATCTTTAGTTTCTGCAAAAGACACTTTATATTGACGATTAATTTCTTGTAAATGAGTTGGGAATTTAGCCAATAAACTATCGTAATAATTGTCTAAAACATCTTGATTAGGTAAATCATAACCAATTTTTAATTGAAAACGACGCAACAAAGCTACATCTATAATTTCGCTGTGATTGGTTGCACAAATCAACAATGATTTTTCTGGAAAATAATCAATTAACTGAATAAGCGTATTTACCAAACGTCTCATTTCACCAACATCTTTATCATCATTTCCGCGCGCTTTTCCTATTTGGTCAAATTCATCTAAAAATAAAACAGCTTTTTCTCGCGCTGCTTTATCAAAAATTTGACGAATATTTTGCGAAGTTTCTCCTACTCTAGAACACACAACATTACTCAAATTAAGAATCAAAATTGGCTTTCCTAATGCATTTGCAATCGCTTTTGCAGTCATTGTTTTTCCACAACCAGATTTCCCATACAATAATAATTTATTGTTTACTGGCAAACCATAATTGCGTAATTCTTCGATATAATTATGCTCTTTTATCAATTGATTGATCGATTTTCTGCTTTCATCATTCAAAAAAACTTCATCTAATGTAGTTTGTTCATCATCATTGATAATAAGATCGTAAATATTCATTTTTTCGATTTTGTGTTATACTGAGCTCAAATTTAATAAATATTAACTGATTTATTTTAAACTCTACTTATCCTATTTATACTATAGACTATTACGATTATATAGATTGATAAGCAAAATAAACATCTAAACAATAACAATTCAATGTATTATAATTTATGTACTTTTAAACGATAAAACAACGCATAACTATGAAAAAAATACTTCTTCTATTTACCTTATTGATTAGTCATTTTTCCTTTGCTCAATTAAATGTTTACAATGATGTTTTAATTGACGAAATTCCGAATGAATTGTTGGAATATAATGACACTAAAATATATTTTGACAATAAAAAAAGTAGGCTTCATTTTACAAAAGAAAACGATTATACTGCAAATTCTATTTTAGCAGAAACTCAAATTATTTTAACGGTCGGATTTAGTAAAGTTGATCCGAATCTATCGAAAGGAGTTATCGAAATGTTTCTTAAAAATAAGAAAGACAAAAAAACAACAGTGAAAGAAAAAGTGTTGATTGATGGATATGATTCTTGCTATGAACAAACTTTAAGCAAAAAGAAAAATAAATTTATAATTACTGCAACTTATATGATTTTCGCGAATGAAACTTTGATTATTCCAAACTTATATTACGAAGCAGATTCTGAAGTTGAAGCAACACAATATATAAAAAATATGATTACTTCTTGGAGAGATTATATGGAACACAAAGTTAGTGTGATGTAAAAATGTCATTAAATTAATTATAGAAATAAACTACATTAAAATATTGATTTAATGTAGTTTACTATTTTAAATACTAACCAATTAAATCTAAAGCATCTAAAATTGTTTGGTAGATATATTCTAAATCTTCGTGACTAACACAATATGGTGGAACCAAATAAATAATGTTTCCCAATGGACGCATCAAAATACCTCTTTCTAAAAAATAAGGATATAATTGCTCGTGCATATCACTAAAATAAGAAGTTTCTTCTGGAGTTTTCCATTCCATTGCGAAAATGGTTCCTTGTTGACGTGCATCTTTTACTTTTGGATGTTTTTTTAGAATTTCTATAAAATCTGCATGTTGATTACAAATACGTAATATAGCTTGTTGCGTTTCTTCTTTTTCTAACAAATCTAAACTTGCCAAAGCCGCTGCACAAGCCAATGGGCTTGCCGTAAACGAATGTCCATGAAACAAAGCTTTTGTCTTATCATTCGAATAAAAAGCATCATAAATATTTTGCGTACAAGTTGTAAGTCCCAAAGGCATTGTACCTCCAGTTAAACCTTTCGAAAAACACATAATATCAGCCGATTGCGTCAAATAATTTGTTGCAAATAATTTTCCTGTTCGTCCAAATCCAACAAAAATTTCATCTTGAATCAATAATATTTCTTTTGAATGACAAAACGTTAATAATTCGGACAAATCATCCGCATTATGCATCAACATCCCTCCTGCTCCTTGCACCAAAGGCTCGTAAACAAAACATGCTATTTCGTCCGAATACTTAGAAATAAACGCTTTAGTTTCTTCTAAATTGGCTTGTGTTGGAACATCAATAAATAGAACATCAAACAATTGTTCGCCAAATGGATCCGTCCAAAGTCCTCGTCCACTAACCGACATCGCACCAAATGTATCACCATGATAACCGTTATTAAAAGCTAATATTTTTGGTTTCTGAACACCTTGATTAAAATGATATTGAATACACATTTTTAACGCAACTTCTATCGCTGTTGAGCCATTATCAGTATAAAAAACCTTTTGCTGATTTTGAGGTAATAAGTTCAACAAACGTTCAGATAATTCAATCGCATTTGGATGTGTAAAACCTGCAAAAATAACTTGCTCCAAAGTATTTAATTGTTCGCTAACTTTCTGAGCAATATAGGGATGCGCATGTCCATGTAAAGTAACCCACCAAGACGAAACAGCATCTATATATCGTTTTCCATTGGCATCAAAAATATACGCTCCTTCGCCTTTTACAATTGGTATTAAATCTTCTGCACCTTTCATTTGCGTGTAAGGATGCCAGTTTACGGCTAAATCTCTTTCGATTAATGACTGCTGCATGTTGCTGTTTCTTTATGATTAACCATTGGTTTTAAACCTAAATTTTGTAGCATTTGCATATCTTCAGAAACACCAGGATTTGGCGTAACCAATAACGTTTCTCTTTCT
This sequence comes from Algoriella xinjiangensis, assembly GCF_900115015.1. Taxonomy (GTDB): domain Bacteria; phylum Bacteroidota; class Bacteroidia; order Flavobacteriales; family Weeksellaceae; genus Empedobacter; species Empedobacter xinjiangensis. The sequence continues at coordinate 30,477 of NZ_FOUZ01000001.1, forward strand.
CCTGTAAAAATAGAATTTGCACCAGCCATAAAACACCAAGCTTGCTCTACTTCTGTCATTTCAATTCTTCCAGCACTCAATCTTACCATCGATGCTGGCATCGCAATACGCGCCGTAGCAATCATACGAACCATTTCCCAAATATCAACTTTCGGATTATCTTCTAAAGGTGTTCCTTTTACACGTGCCAAGGCATTAATTGGAACAGATTCGGGATGTTTTTCCATATTTGCTAAAGTTCTTAGCATCGAAATTCTATCTTCATTTGTTTCGCCTAAACCAATAATTCCTCCCGAACAAACTGTAATTCCAGCTTTACGAACATGATTAATTGTATTGATACGATTATCAAATTTGCGTGTCGAAATAATTTCATCGTAATAATCTTCGGACGTATCTAAATTGTGATTATATGCATATAAACCAGCTTCTTGCAAACGAATTGCTTGACTTTCTGTCAACATTCCTAATGTACAACAAACCTCTAAACCTAAATTATTTACACCTTTTACCATGTCTATAATTCGGTCAAAATCCTTATTATCACGTACTTCGCGCCACGCAGCAGCCATGCAAAAACGAGAAGAACCATTGTCTTTCGCCTTCTGTGCATGCGCCAAAACCGTTTCTGTGGGTAACAATGCTTGTACTTTTATATCGGTATGATAACGCGCCGCTTGTCCACAATACGAACAATCTTCGGGGCAACCACCCGTTTTTACAGACAATAATGTCGAAATCTGAATTTCATCTGCTTTGTGCCAATTGCGATGAATTGTTGCTGCTTCGTAAATTAAATTTAACAATGGTTTATTGTAAATGGCTAATAATTCTTCTTTTGACCAATCGTGGCGAAGTGTATTTTCTGTGTTCATTTTTTATTTTATTTTTAGTGATTTACTTACTTTATTTATGTTTTCTTTTGAAAGAAGATTAAGTTCTGGTAACTCTATAATTTGTGTCGTTTTAGGAATATTTTTAATCAAAACATCTTTTGTTGCAGGTTCAAAATTTCCATTCAAAACAACATAAGCAATTTCTAAATTCCGTTGTTGCAAAGCTTCTATTGAAAGCAATGTGTGATTGATGCATCCTAAATAATCTCGAACTACCAAAACCGTTTTTAAATTGAATTTTGCTATCAAATCAATCATAAACTCATAGTTATTTAAAGGCACAAATAAACCACCTGCGCCTTCAACCAATAAAGAATTTTCTGTGTTTGGAAGTTGAAAATCATCTAAATTAATTTCAAAATTTTCCATTGCTGCAGATTGATGCGGTGAAGCAGGATAATTCAATTTAAATCTTTCGGGATGAATGATTAAATCATTATCAATCATCGATTTTATAGTTAAACTATCGGATTGATCTAAATCGCCCGATTGAATTGGTTTCCAATAATCAGCCTTAAAATATTGTGTTAAAACTGCCGAAGTAACTGTTTTTCCTATACCAGTTCCTATTCCTGTGATGAATAAATCAGTTTTCATTTTGATATTTTTGAATAATTTCTGTGAGTAAATTAATTTCTTGAATTGTATTTGATTGATGCAAACAAATGCGTAATCGTTCGCTTCCTGCTTTTACAGTTGGCGCCAAAATAGCATAGGTTTTTAGCTGCTCTTTTTCTAAAATCTTAACCGTTTGATGAAGTTTTTCTACGTTAGAAAAATAAATCGTCTGAATTGGACTTTTATCTTGGGAAGAAGTCGTCAAATTTGATGCTCTAAAATGTTTTATTTTTTGGTGTAAATCATTCTTAAGTTCGGGATGTTGTGCAATAAATTGATATGCTTTTTGAATGCTCAAAATTTGATAAGCGGACATTGCCGTAGAATAAATAAAACTAGATGCAAAATTGATTAAATACGTTTTCAATAAATTTGTTCCTAAAATTGCTGCACCTTGTATACCAAAAGCTTTACCGTACGTAACAACAGTAGCAAAAACATTGTTTTGTAATTGATTTTCAGTAACCAATCCGTAACCAAAAACACCTATTGCATGCGCTTCATCTACAATTAGATTTGCATGATAACGCGCTGCTAAAGCAGTAATTTCTTGCAAAGGCGCAAAATCTCCATCCATAGAATACAAACTTTCTATTGCGATAAAAACCGTTCCTTCCGATTTTTGCAACAAAGCCTCTAAATGAAACAAATCATTGTGTTTAAACTTCCATTTTTTTGCTGCTGATAAACGACAACCATCGTGTACAGAACGATGAATTAATTCATCAACCAAAATAGTGTCATGTTTTGTCGCAATGCACGAGAACAAAGCCAAATTTGCCTTGTAACCAGAAGGAAACAACAAAGCCGATTCTGTTAGATGTTGAGTTGCTATAAACGATTCAACTTCCTGATAATCATTTTTATTTCCGCTTATTAGACGAGATCCTGTTGAACCCAATAAACAAGTTGGATTATCATTCACCAGTTGTAATAAAACATCCTGAAAAGCTTGATTTTTAGTTAAACCTAAATAATCATTCGAATAGAAATCAATTCCATCTGAATGAGGTTTTAAGGTTCTTAAATTTCCAAATTTTTTTCTTTGCTCAATTGCATCAATTAAATGTTTAGGAAATGATATCATGACTTAAAACTTCTTTCGAAATGGCTTCAAACCATTCTGTAAACAACTTATCTTCAATTGCTAAAATAAGTTCTGCTTTAGTTTTCCAATCCGTATCAAATTCTTCTAATTGAGCTGTCATTTCTTCTAAATGTCCTTCTTCTTCCAAAATAATCGATTTTACCATCACTTTTGACTTCAATTCTGTCAAAATATTTTGGTAAATTGGATATAATTCGTCTGCGCGAACTTCAATTGCATACGTCACAAATAAATATGAAGCATAACGTAATTCTTCGCCTTCTAATTGATAAATTTCTTTTATAAATCGACTACTTTTTATATCCAATTGATGCAAATATTGACGTGTATAAAGAGATGCCAACATATCATTTGCAGCATAAGTTTTACAATTTTCTGTATCAAATTTTAAGAGTTGTTTTTTCAGATAATACGCATGTCGATGCTCTTCTGCAGCATGTTTTAATTGCATTAATTGAACCGTTTGTGGTTGCTCGCAGGCAGATATTTTACGTGCGCCACAATTCTCCATATACGAAAGTGTATTAATCCATTTACAATGTAAATTATTATCCGAAACGATTGAAGTAAGTATCTTCTGCATCTTTTTTTAGCAAAAGTAGAAGCTAACCGGATGAATAAAATATACCAGTTTTAATTATATTGATAGTCCGGATAAGTAAAATTGAATTAAAATTTACCTTTTCAGAAATATCTCCTAATTATAAGTTAGTTATACTTTATAAAATGAAAAGAAAGGTTTTTTGAATGAAATAAAACGTCTATAAAAAAATTATAAACTAGAATTTAACCAATTTTTCCATTCGGAAATTTGTGTTTTACTCACAAAAATGGGTGAATTTATTTCTGGAATTGGCTCTAATTTTACTTCAATTTTTTGACTTGTATGTTTTATGATTTCCGTAATTGAATTGATGTGAACAATAAATTTACGGTTAATTTTGAAAAAATTTCGAGGATTTAATTTATGAATAATATCTTTTATTGTATCATCATAAATATAAGTTTTATAGTCTTTTGTCGTTAAAAAAAGATGTTTTCCCGAAGCAAAAAAATAGGCTACTTCATCTTCTTCTATCGATCTAAATTTATGACCATTCATCACCAAAAAACGATTAATTGTAGTTGATTCACCTTTTTCTAAAGTAACCATAGATTGTAAAGTTGAAGAAGCATCAAAACTATTTCTAATCGAAACAAATTTATGCAAAGCAAGCTCTAATTGGCTTTCTTCAAAAGGTTTTAAGATATAATCTATAGTAAAAAGTTTGAATACTTTGATGGCGTATTCATCATAAGCAGTAATAAAAATAATCGGTGCAAAAAGTTCGATTTGTTCAAAAATTTCGAAGCTTTTTCCGTCGCCCAAATGGATATCCATAAAAATGAGATCAACGGGATTATCTTTTAAAAATTCTATTGCTTGTTTTTTAGAACGTAAAATAGTAAGCGTTTCTATTGGTACAATATCTTGTTTCTCTAAAAGATTTTTTAGATAAGTAACCGCTAATAATTCATCTTCAACAAGTGCAACATTCATAATCGCACAAAAATACAAAAAAAATAACCGCCTAAATGATTAATTCAGGCGGTTTAAAAAATGTTATAAATAAGGATTATTGAGCTTTGCTTTTTGTGGGATTTCTATTGTATAACGTACATCATTTTCTTGTAGAATATATTCTTTTCCACTAATTTGATGCGTAATTTTTCTGATTTGCTCGACGTAAATCGTACCAACGTTGTCCTTCTAAGGCAAATTCTCTAACTCTTTCTTCTAAAATAAAGTTCATAAATACTGAAGCATTCATTTTTGAAATATTTGTTTGAATTTTAGTTAAACCTTCTGCCGAATAACGGTTTTTTAAAACAACTGACAAAACAGTTTTCGCTTCTTCTAATTGATTTAATTTCAATAAAGATTCTGCTTTGATAAAGTATAATTCTGCAACTCTAAAAGAAGTTTTAAACTCAGAATTACCGCCTTTTATCACTTTATAGTGAGTACCATTTTTTTCGAAATAGATAGGAAAACGCTTATCAATACTTGCGTCGTAAGTTGACAACAATTCGTTTGACGCAAATGCCATGTACTGAATAGGACTATTCAGCGTATTATCTAACGCTAAAATAGATTCTGGTGACGTAAAATGGTTTGGCGCAAGTTGAGATGTATTTAAATCAGCCAATTTATTATTAATTGTTAACGCTTTATCTACAGATTCTTTCGCTTTTTTCCAATTGTTTTGGTACAATGAAGTTCTAGCTTCAAACGCATGTAAAGCAGCTTTAGAAAATCTGTAATTAACACCTGCAGGCTGCTTATTCAGAATCATTAATGTATTTGCTTGCGCTAAATCAGTATTAATTTGATTGTAAACTTCTTGAACAGTTGACGGTTTTAATGTTTTTTCTAAATCTATCTCTAAATTTAATGGTACACCACGATCTTGACTTGAAGTTGAAGAATTGTATGGTTTTCCAAATAAATTAACCAAATCAAAATAGGCATAAGCGCGCAATGCATAAGCTTCTGCTAATAATTGATCTTTTTCGGGCGAAGTTTCCATTGTTTTTTGCCCTTCGGTAATAATTTGATTGGTATAAAAAATAACCGTGTAAAAACTAACCCAAGGAAACTGAATTGTTACTTGATCTGGATTTACATCTTTCCACATTGCAGTTTCTCTGTACGAAATAAAATCACCCGAATCTTCGTTCAATGTAATTTCGTCTGTACGCAAAGCTGTCATTGATTTATGCGTTGGATATTTTGCATAAGCCGAAGTTAAAACCAAGCGATAATCTGCAACCGTTTTCGGAATAATTTTTCCATCTGGTTCTATATCTAACAAGCTATCGCAACTAATTGTAGTAAAACTAACTGCAAAAACAGTTAATAAAATAATTATTTTTTTCATTTAAGTTTAAAATTTAGAAAGAAACATTAATTCCCATTGTTACCGATTTAGCGATTGGCTGCGCATAGATATTACCATACGTTTCTGGATCAAAATAACCTTTGTATCCGTTACTAAACACAAATAAATTACGTCCTTCGATGTTTATACGAGCACTTTTGAACCCAATAACATCTGTATATTTTTTAGGAAAAGTATACCCAACACGAATACTACTAATTCGCATATAACTAACTTCTTTTGCCCAAATATCTAGTAAATTGTATGCATTTGCATGATTACCTGCAAACCATTTGTTCGCCATCCAACCTTCATTATTATCCATAGAAGGACTTGTAATTCCTGGTAAAGTAGTACCTGCTTCAAAAATATCTTGTGTATAATTACGACCTGGATCTAATTCCATTCCTCTGTACGAAGGCGAACGCATTACGGTTTGTTTTATATTGAAAGCGGCAGAAACTGTTACATCAAAATTATGAATCTTGATGTTATTGATAATTCCTCCCGTAAATTTTGGATCGCGATCGCCAATATAAGTAAATAGATTTCTCATATCCTCATTCGATAAATTTGAATCTACAAATTCTCCTGGCATAAAATCAGCGTATAAATCATACAAAGCAAAAAACTCTTTTGCACTAATTTTTTCTTTTCCTTTCCAAAACATTGGGTTTCCATTTTCGTCCATACCAGCTGTTTTTAATGCAAAAACTGCATTTACAGGTAATCCTTCTCGAGATGGAGTTAAGCTATTTTCTCTTGGTTGTTCTTTGTCTACTCTACTTTTGTTGTGCGCAAAGTTGATTGTTGTTGACCATTTGAAATTCTCTTTGTCAATATTTCGTGTTGTAACTGCAATTTCAAAACCTTTGTTTGTTAATTCACCCCAATTGACCATTGTATATTCGAAACCAGTTTCTAATGGCGTTTCTCTCATACTAATCATATCCGTTCCTTTACGATGATAAGCATCCATTGCGAAACTAATACGGTTACGGAATAATCCTAAATCCATTCCAACATTTGTATTGGTTGTTTTTTCCCAACGTAATTTGTCGTTTGGTGGATTGTATACATTAATAATATCTTCGTTATTACCTGGTAAAATAGTTGTATCACTATATTCTCCAATAAAAAATGGCGAAGTATTACGGTCTATATTTCCTTGTAAACCATAAGAAGCTCTTAAACGTAGATTAGATATAAAATCTACATTTTCCATAAAAGATTCTCTCGAAACTAACCAAGATGCAGAAACTGCCCAAATTGGTAAGTATTTATATTTTTTGTTAACACCAAATAAGTTTGTACCGTCGTAACGTACACTTCCAAAAACAGTATATTTTTTGTCTAATGTATACGAAGCCGTTGCAAAAGTTGAAACATACGCATTAACCTCAGCAGGCATTTCACGGTATGTTTCGTATATTTTTTGAGAGGCAAAACTAGATGTTGGAAAAACAATTTGTGTTGCTCTTTTGGTTATAGGATCATATCCAAAAGCTCTTGTTAACGTTGTATTGTTTTCTGTTCTACGAATTTCTGTACCCGCCATCAAATCAATTTCGTGACGTCCGTTAATTGTTGTGCTATACGTGGCTTGCAATTTCCAGTTGTATTGAAAATATTCGTTGTCCCAGTTTTGTTTTATTGCACCGTCTGGTAAAAAATAAAGGTATTGTCCTGATTTGTAATAACGTGTACCTTCTCTCATTTTACGTGTAAAATACGTTTCTTCTGCCGCGTATTTTTCCGTTTTATTATTATCGTATTGAATTCCGAATTGAGAAGTTACTTTTAAACCTTTTGCAACTTGATAATCTAAATCTAAAATTGCTTTTAATGATCTATTTTTAAGATTATACTTTGTGTTTTCTCTTTCTTCTATAAAATTAAAAGGGACAAAACGATCTTCATATCCATCAATATCTTGGTCATATCTGTAAGAACCATCTGGATTATATGGCGACAAATATGGATTTGCATTACGCGAATAATTAATTGGATTGATTGACGCATCTGCATCAGTTACAAAAGATTCTTTATCACTTTCTGTTGCGAAAATAGAAATTCCTACATTCAGTTTATCGTTTAATTTGTAATTGTTTTTTAAGGTAAGATTGTAACGCTCAAAGCCTGTTCCAATCGTTGTTCCTTGCTCGTCATAGTATCCCAAAGAGAAATAATAATCAGAACGCTCATTACCTCCAGAAAGGCTTAGACCATATTGTTGATTAATTGCGTTGCGGTAAAGTAATTTTCCCCAATCAGTTGTATTTCCTCTTAATCCGTTAATTTGATTTTGAGTAACAGCATCTAACGAACCAAAACCTCCGTTTCGTAAAGCATCTAATTGTCCATTTCTTGCCAAAATACGCATCACTTCTCCTTTATCTGTACGATAAGTAAGATCTGAGCGACTTGCCAACATCAATTCTAAATCAACTTTTTGAGAAGCATTTAGTAAATTTAATCGATCAAAATCTGGACGAGCTGTTACAAAAGTATTTGCCGAAAAATTAACGACCATACTTCCTTTTTTACCTCTTTTTGTGGTAATAGAAATTACACCATTTGCTGCTCTTGCACCATAAATAGCGGTTGCTGCGGCATCTTTTAAAATGGTAATATCTTCGATATCATTTGGATTAAGACCAGCTATCGAGAAATTTTGTAATTGATCAATATTATCTTTATCACTAAAATTAGGCACATCATTTCCTTCTAAAGGCAAACCATCAATTACCCATAATGGATCTTGTGGTCCAGAAAGTGAAGCTGTACCACGAATTCTAATTTTACTTGGTCCTCCTGGCGATCCAGTTTCTGTAGTTACTGCAACACCTGCTACTTGCCCGCTTAATAATTGATCTACACTTGCTACACCAGCTTGTTGTATATCTTCCATTTTAACCGTTGCAATAGCCGAAGTTAATTTACGTTTCTCAATTTTTTGATAACCCGTAACAACAACTTCATTTAGTTGATTATCTTCTGGCGCAATTGTATCTTCTGCAGGAAATAAACCAATTGTATAGGTATTATTACCATTAGAAAGCTGAATTAATCGAGAATCATATCCCAAATAACTTACCAAAACTGATTGTGTATTGGCTGGAACTTCTAAAGTAAAATTACCGTGCTCATCTGTAACCGTACCAACAGTTACGCTTTCTATAATTCCTTTTTGATCTGTTGTAGTCGAAATTGACTGTGCTTCTATTTTAACTGAAGCACCAGCAATTCCCATTAATGTTTCTTCGTCCTGAACCGAACCTGTAATCACTCTCTTTTCTTGAGAAAACGCAATGCTTGCTGCAAAAAGAGGTAAAAGAATGAATGTCTTTTTCATGAATTTTTATTACTTTAAAGCTTCTTTAATACGAATGATTAAATCTGCATAATGGGCTTTTGTTGCCACGTCTCCGTTATTCTTTTTCTTATTCAATAAAGCTAAAACTCGTTGTAATTCAGCTCTTTTATACGTTGTAACTTCTGAAACTCTTTTCATAGAAGAATAATTGATATTTCTAACCATTTTATCTTCTTCTAAAAAGTTACAGATTACAGGCATTTGTAGGGTTTGGTCTATTTTTAATCCAACAACAGTTGTTTTTTCAAACAATTTATTGGTTGATACAATTAATGCATCGATGTAATTTTTTTGAGTCATGCGATCAAGAATTGTCAATTCAGATTTTTTAATAAAAACTGCTTCACGTACTTGATCAAATAAATTCTCAACTGTATAAATTTCCTCTTTCGAGTTTAATTCTTGATGTTTTAATTCATTTTCTAATAATCTTAGTAAACGATCATCTGTAAATAATGAATAGATTAAACCATATTGCATTTCTCTCGCCATTGTATAAGGCGTTTGCTCATAAGGTCCCATCGGCGAATTTTTAATCGCGTACGTTTTATCTAAAATATCATTAAAAAATAACCATTTTGGAAGATTAATTACATTATCATTGATATAAGAAACCGCTTTACGTTGCATTTTTGCAGGTACTGGTTCGTAAGCTTTTTTATCGTTTCCGAAAACTGTATTGTTTAAATAAATACCACCAACATTTGCCAAAACATGGTTAGAATACATGTCCCATTGCCCAATTGTACCGTAATATAATTTACCAGCACTTACAAGATCTTTACCATCATCGTAAGTCCATTTCATTAAATTATCAATAACACGTTTCAGATTTTTCATTCCATATTGACTAGCCAATACAGCATCATCACCTAAATCTTCGGACTGCGAACGTGGATCAATTGTGCTTAAATAACTTTGTTGTTCTCCATAAAAATAAGCGGCATCATCTTGATGATCTTCAATTAATTTTCGAAGTGATTTTTGCTCTGTTGTAGAAGTAGGATACCAACGATATCCCCATTCTATCGCATATTTATCGTATGTTCCGATTTTTGGCGTAATTGCTGTAACACCATCTTCTGGTTGTGCCACATAATTGTATCGTGCATAATCCATAATAGAAGGAGCTGTTCCGCCCATTTTATCTGTAAATTCTTTAGATCGTAAAGATTCTACTGGATAAGCAAAAGATGCACCCATATTGTGTTTCAGTCCAAAAGTATGTCCAACTTCATGAGATGATACAAAACGAATAGCTTCTCCCATATGTTCGTCGCTAAATTTGTTTCCTCTAGCTTTTGGATCAATTGGTCCTGTCTGAATTCGCATCCAATCATGTAAAGAAGTCATTACATTGTGCCACCAAATAATATCAGATTCTAAAATTTCTCCACTACGCGGATCAACTACAGAAGGTCCCATTGCATTGGCTTTTGGTGAAGCAGCATAAGTGATTACCGAATAACGAACGTCATCAATATCAAAATCTTTATCATCCGCAGTTGGTTCTTTTGCAATAACCGCATTTTTGAAACCAGCTTGCTCAAAAGCAATTTGCCAATCGTGTACACCGTCTATAATTTTCTGGCGCCATTGTTTTGGCGTCGCAGGATCTATATAATAAACAATTGGTTTTTGAGGCTCTACTAATTCTCCTCTCAAATACTTTTCTTTGTCTTGTTCTTTTGGTTCTAAGCGCCATTTTGTAATGAACTTTTGTTCGTCCATTTTATGTTGACCATCATTAAAAAACCAATGTTTTTCTGTAAAAAATCCTACACGAGGATCTGCAAGTCTTGGTTGCATGGGTGTCTGAGCTAGCAACACAATATTGCTAGTCACACCCAAGGTTACAGCTAAATCTACCCCTCCCTCATTTACACTTGTTGTTAGTTGTGATTTCACAACAATGTTCTCTGGAAACGATTTCACATTTTCCACATATGATAGATTTGCTTTAACCGAACCACCTAAACCTATATTCGTTAAAACATCATTAAAGCTTTTTTGATTTCCATCAAATACTTTATTGACTTTGATTACTACCGAAGTAGAATCATTATTTTGTGCTTCAATATCGAAAACCTCGATAATTGATTCTGAAAAATTGTCTTTTACAGATGCTGTAATCGCATCATTTTTTGGCGAAGAAACTTGTGGTACAATTGTTTTTACCCAAACTTTTTTCGCAATAGAATCACGGTGAAACGTAATAACTTTGTTTTCGTAATTCATTCCCTTGTTCAATCCCGCATCGTTTACTTGCATTGGAACTTGAGAAAGTTTATTCACGATTAAAAACTGACGTCCAAATAAACTATCCGGAATCTCAAAATAGATATCCGTTTTTACTTGAATCGTATTAAATAATCCTTTTTTATAAATTCCTTTTTTCAACAATTCGTTAATGTTTTTAACTTTTGTTGCTGTAGAATCCGTTTTTTCTGTTTTTGTTTTTTCGGTCTTTTTGCTCTCTTTCTTTTGTGCATAAACCGCAGTAGAAGACATAGCTAACCATAAATAAATCGCTAATTTATAATTCTTCCTTTCCGTCATCTGATACATTCAAATATTAAATTATCGTTAATTCTGCTATAAACTTAATGGCTGTTTTGGGAATGCAAAATTATTTGGGAGTGAATGGCTATTATTTGGGAGTGAGTGGTTGTTATTTTTTATAAAAGTGGTAAAACGCAAATAAATTCATCATTTTTTATATACGCCTTAAACTCATTATTTTGATGATATTGATACATTTGTTGCATGTAGTTTAACCCAAAATTTTCGTTGTCAGTTCTATTATTTTTTAGCTGTAATGTGTTTCTCACAACAATAGCTTTTGTCTTAACAAAAATCTGAATAGTTAATGGTTCATCAATCGTTGCAATGTTATGCTTTATGGCATTTTCTACAACAATTTGCAAAGCTAAATAAGGAATTTTCTTTGCTAAACTTTGCTCATCTTCAATAATTAATTTAAAGATTAATTCTTCAGAAAATCGACTTTCTTGCAATTCCATATATTGCTGAATAAAAGCCAATTCTTTTTCTACAATTACAGTATTTTCCTTTGGCGGAACAATTAAATAACGATAAATCTTAGACAAATTCATCGTAAATTTTTGTGCATTTTCTTTATTCAAACCAATCAACATGTACAATGAATTAAGCGAATTGAACAAAAAATGTGGATTAATTTGATTCTTTAATTGTTGTAATTGATTTAAAGTATTTACATTATTAATCTTCTCATTTTCTACAATTAATCTATTTTTTTCATCGTTAATTTCTTCTTTTTCTTTATACGCTTTTGTTGTTAATTTATTGAACAATAAAAAGATAAAAATGATTAAAAGAAAAGTGGCTAAAAATATAAACGTAATGTAAAATTTGATGCGGGCTACATTTTCATTAATAATCAAATCAAGATGATTGACAACCACGTAACCGTCAAAATTCTTGGTTTTTAGTGGTTTTATAAAACGCTTGATATTTGTATTTTCTATAAACTCGGACGACGCTTCATTTTCCGTGTATTTGTCTTGTGGAAAACGCGTTACAATTGTACTTGTTATCGTGTCATTTGCTTTAATATCTGTAAAATCGAACACATTTTTCCCTATAAATTTCTCATTCGGATGCGTTAAACAAATTCCATCTTTATTAAAAATATAGGCGTAATTGGTCGCATTTATATCAATATCAATAAAAAATCGATACAAATCATATAAATTAATTGTTGAGCCGTAAAATAAATTTTCGGTTTCAGAAACTTTTACCGTATCATAATTTACCCAATACAACGTATCATTATAATTAATTAAAAAATTATTTATTTGCTGATTTTTAACAAGATAAATGTTTTTAAAATCTTTGATTGTTGGTTTATGAAGAACTTTAGAAAGTATATTTTTATCGGTGATTTTTTCTTTGTCAGATTGATAAAAAGTATACCAATTGTCTCGAATTAATTTTCGATTAAGGTTTAAATCATTCAGAATAGAAAAATGATCGGCATAATTATTTTTATCACTTCTATTGATTACATTTTGCAAAACACTTTGATATTCTTCTATGTTTTTAAATTCGTGTTCAATTGCTTCATATTTTCTAAAAAAACCTTTTCGCACAAAATCTTCGTTGGTTTTTTGGCTTTCGTTATTTATCAAATAGCTCAAAATAATCAACGCAATAATTACAATTAAACTGACGAATAATGCAATAACATAGATGGATTTTTTGGATAAAGTGTATTGAAGGCGAATAGACAAAAGTAATTTTTGGCAAAATTACGATAAGTTTTTAATTTGCTGATAGTAAAGCGAAATCTTCTAAAAAGATTAACATTTGAGGTTATCTTCGACTAATTTGTATCTAAATACAAGTAAAAACCTCCTAAATTCTACATTTAGGAGGTTTTTATTTATTGTTTATTTCCCGTAATCAGACGATATAAAATCGCGATAACAGCCAAGACCAATAAAATGTGGATAAAGTTACCAACGGCTTCGCCAAATCCGAAATAACCAATTGCCCATAAAATAACTAAGACAATAGCGATTGTTGAAATTAAATTGCTCATACTAATTTATTTTTAGTGGTTAGATTATTTATAATGCAAAACTTATTCCGAAAAGGTTTAATCATTAAGTATTTAATATTATTCGATTTCCATCTACAATTAAATTACCCTTGTTTTGCAAATCATCTATTGCTAAATTAATAACAACATCTATTTGCGCACCAACTTTAGAAAAATTAAAAATTCGAGCAGTAAATCTAATCAGCTCCATTTTTTCTAAACTTAAATTATCTTCCATAATTTCTTGAATTGCAACCGAAATTTCTTCAATAGACAATTCATCAATCGTTCTTTTTTCGATTAAATTATCTCTATAATAATCTAAATGATTGGGTTGAATTTCTGTTGTCCAATAAAATTTTTGATGATTTTCTGTCGTAATTAAATCTGGAATTGAATTAATTATCTCACTTAAATAGCCATTCAATTTTGAACCAGCGCGAGCTGTATTCCAGTTTTTTAAGATTTTTTTAAACAAACTATTTTGACTTATCGGAGCTTCTGTTGTAATAATTAATCTCATTTGATTTAGAATTTCTGCCCTATTTTCTGGAAAATAAATAGATTCTGAATTGGCAAACTCTACAGGCCTTAAAATTGCTGCAACATATGGTTGTGAAAGTGTATTAACATTTAAATCCTCAACAGTATTCAAGTCACTTTCTATAGTTATCAAAACCTCGGGCTGTTCTACTTCTACAACAATTTCCTTTTTAATTTGCACAAGATACTCTTTGATATCTTCTACTATTTTATCTTTGTTTTTAAGCCAATCCAAAGTCCAAATTCTGTAAATATTCCACCCCAAATTTTTCAATACATTTGGCGCTAAAAGTTCACGATCATTTGTCGTATTAATTTTAAAATAATTATCACTATCTACAAGTATAGCAAGTATATAATCGTTTTCATTCGCTTCATCTACTACACCTATATCTATTTTGTAATCAGAAGTACCAATATTAGTTTTTACATTTAATCCATTTAAAATTAAATAATCAGCTATACTTTTAATTAATAATGTTTTCTCATTTTCTAACTTATCTTTTGCTTGATAAACAATGCCTTTTTCTGCAAAATTTAAGAAATTCTTTAAACCTTTTACACCTTCAGAATTTGTTCTATTCAAATCAATTTGATCTCCTTTTAATGACGAAAAAACCTTCATTTCATAACGTGCACGCGTAACAGCGACATTCAATCTTCGCCATCCGCCATCACGATTTAATGGTCCAAAATTCATCGAAACTTTACCATCTTCATCTGGTCCATAACCTATAGAAAAAAGTATAATATCGCGTTCGTCTCCTTGTACATTTTCTAAATTTTTAATAAAAATAGATTCATTATTGTTTATAGAAAATTCTTCTAATTGTGGATAAGTCTGAAATAATTTTTGCAATAAATCTTCAATCAAAACTTGTTGCGTTTGGCTAAAAGTAACAACACCAATTGATTTTGTATTTCCTTTTTTAAGATGTTGAAAAATATAATTAATGATTGCTTCAGCCTCATTTTTATTGGTTCTCGTTTTTCCTTTATCATAAAAACCTTCGATGAATTTAAAGGTAACTTTTCTGTCTAAATCATCTGGAGAAGGAAAAGTCAATAATTTATTATCGTAAAAATTGACATTGCTAAATGAAATCAAACTTTCATGTTTACTACGATAATGACGCAACAAATAATTGGAAGGAATTGACAATGCTAAACAATCGTCCAAAATACTTTCTAAATCTTCTAACTCAATATTATCTTCATCAATTTTGGCAGAAGCAAAAAAACTAGTTGGCGGCATTTGCTTAGGATCGCCTACAATAATCGCCTGTTTAGCCCGTGCTAACGCACTTATTGCCTCGGATGTTGGCAATTGAGAAGCTTCATCAAAAATAACTAAATCAAAATGTTCTGTATTGACATCAAAATATTGCGCTACCGAAATTGGACTCATCAACATACACGGTTTTAACCTTGGAATTAAAGTTGGAATTTGATCAAATAATTTTCTAATCGACAAACCTCTTCCTTTACTTCTAATTGCTTTTTGTAAAATTCCGATTTCAGAACTTTGCGCAGCTTCTTGTGTAAGATTTGGAATACGATCACTCAATTTCATTACCAATTGATTTTTACTAAGTGTCGTAAATTCTTTATGTAAATCTTTATATTGTTGAATGTATGATTCATAAATTGTAGCATCAAAACTATTCAAAACCTCAGAATTATATACTGTTTTTACAAAGTAATTTAAATGGATAATATTCTCAAATTCAATATCAACTGCATTCGTTTTTATCAGTTTTTTTTCTAAAAGTGTGATAAACCAATTGAGATTTAAACTGGTTGCTTTTTCTTTTAAAACATTATAATTTACCCAATCTTCTAAATCTGAAATATTAGAAACTATATTTTCCAATTCATCATTCGTTTCTGGAATAGAACTTAGATAATTCAATAAATTAATTTCCGAAGCAGAACTTTCTTTTATCGTAACAATACTTTCCGCCAATTTTTTAATGAGATTTGGTTGATTTAAATGATTTTTTAACCAATCGGGAAACGCATTTATTTTTGTTGCTTCACCTAATTTTAGTGCATTTTCTACAGAAGTAATATCGTGCTCTATTTTAGAAATTGAATAATGATTTTCTTCGAAATAAGGCTGCGCAAATAAAGCTACAAAAGCATATTGTGGATTGTTTAATTGTTGATTTGACTGTTGTCTAGCATTCAATTTATCGAATAATTGATCAACTTGTTCAGCTGATTCTATCTTTGATTTTACATAACCATTTAATTGTGCTTTTACCTTACGTTGTTTCAGCCATTTAGGGAAGAACCAAGTTAGCTTTGATTTGTTCCAAATTTGACTTAAATTTTCATAATCTAAGTTCAAAATAGATGAATTATATACGCTATTTAACTCATTTTCTATCAATTGCACTTTATTTTGCTGTAAAATCCAATTTTTCAATAAATTAAGTTTTCCTTCATCTTTTACTACATCAATCAAAGGCAGTTTTAGTTGATTATTCTTTAAATATTCAAACAAGTTTAGTACAGTAATTTCATCACTATCGTTTAATTCAAACTCTTCTTCAATTTTTAAAAGCGAATTTTTATAATCAATGTAAGTATTTATCGCACTAACAATCAATCCTTTATTCTCAAACTGATGTTGAGCTATATTAATCAATTTCAAAGAATGCGATGAAGGTTCTCCAATTTTTTTGACAATAGACGCAAACGGAATTAGCCAATCTTTCCAACTATTCCATGTTGTATTATCAATTTGATTACAATCAATCGGAACAATAAACTGTTCATTTATTTGTACATTATTAGCTTCTAAATGCGAAATAGAATCGTATAAACTCCATCCAACTTTAAATTTTTGATGTAATTCTATCACATATTTACTAAGCTCTTTTTTACGCTCATCAATTCGTATTGCTTCTGCCTCAAAATTTGCATTAATTTGATATTTTGGAACTTCTAATGTTCGCTCAAATTGTTGTAAAACATCCGACTTCTTTGATTTATTAGAATGTAATTCAAGGCAAAAAGGTCCTAAGCCAATACCTTCTAATCGACTATGAACTACATCTAAAGCAGCTTTTTTGGCTGCAACAAATAAAACTTTTTTATTATTAGCTAATGCATCTGCAATAATATTGGTAATTGTCTGAGATTTCCCTGTACCAGGAGGTCCGTGCAAGATAAAACTCTTGTTTTGATTGGCGTTTAAAACCGCATTTAATTGAGAATTATCGGTAGGAATTGGTAAAATTAATTCTGATGACGAAATATATTCTAAACTTGATGTATCTTCATTTACATTATCTAAAGCTTTGGTTAATTTACCATCAATTAAACTTTTAACAATTGCGCTTTTTTGTATTTCTACAGCGTATTTTGAAATGTCTTGCCATAAAATCAATTTATTGAATGAAAAAGTTCCCAATACTGTTTGGTCTAAAACATCCCATCCTTCTAAATTTAAAACTGCATTTCTAATAATTGCCAAAACTTTTGCGACATCTACACCAGAATCATCCGTTGGTAAAGTTTCTAAATTAGTCAAATTTAATTTATATTCTTGACGAAGATATTCGAGAAGCGTAATGTTAATCATCGTTTCTTCTTCTCTACTTCGTAACATAAATTTAGAATTTACGGACTTTCGAGATAATTCGACAGGAATCAATAATATTGGAGCAAATCGTGGAGTATCTTTATTGCGCGAGTCAAACCATTTTAAAAGTCCAATACCTAAATACAATGTACTTTTACCATTTTCTTCTTCAGCAAGTTTGGCTGTACGAAATAAATGTGTTAAAATTGTATCTAAATCATCTTGGTGATAATACGTTAAAAGCTTGTTGTATTTAAACTCATCATCTGCCAATTTAAATAAATCTTGTGACGAATGAATTGGATCGTGATAAAGACTATATTTTTTTAAAACTGCTTGATTATTGTTCGGATGTATTGTATAAGTTTTGCCATCTGCCAAATGATCTTCTAACAAATTAACTTTAAGATCAACCAATTGCAACATACTTTTTGTGAAACGCAAATTGAGTAAATTATTACGCAATGAAAGGTCTAAAAGTTTACGCTCCCATATTTTTTGTTTGGTAAGATTTGATAAATCTGTTAATTCTAAATCTTGGTACAATGTTCCAATCTCAAAATCTTTATCAAAGTTTGATTCATTTATTTCTGCGTTTAAAACAATTTTTTCTACATCATCTTTCGTTTTTAGCAAAGGCAAAGGTCCAATTCCATTAGATCTCGCATTTTTAATATCAATAGAAAGTAAAAAATTATTTAAATCCATAATTTCAACTTCCGCCGTTTTCATTGCTTCTGTAAACGACATTTGACTTCCTTTGCACAAATTTGTAGCTTCTATCAAAGCAATTTCTTTTATTCCCGAAGCAATTCGTTTAGAAATAGCTGCTTGATCATAATTTATTATTCCATCAAAACGTTGATTCTCTAACCAAACACCTAAAAATGCATGTCCGCGAGTTACAACCAATAAAGGATTGAGATTTATAGCTTCTAAACATGCTGCAAAAATCAAAGAAATATCAATACAGTTTCCAAATTTAGTTTCTATAACTTGGTCAATTAAACGAATTCGTTGTCCAGTTTTCTCAAAACTTGGTGGAATTGCACTGTAAATAAATTCGTAGTTCTGAATTGCTTTATAAATTGAGGAAATCAATTGCAAAACTCTTTCTTTATTATTGGCTTGATAACCTTCGAAAGATGGATTTAAATTATTGGTTTCTAAAATTTTGATTGCATCAGTTTTAATCTTATAAATAAATGCGTTATTTGATAATACATACGATGCTAATAATTCTGGATAAGTTTGTAAACCACCAAAATAATCAATAGGAAGTACTTCTAAAGTAATCGTTTTTTGCGCAATAATTTCACCATTTTTGATTACTTTGAACTGTATTTGATCAAGATCTTTTTCTGATAAACTTTTCAGAAAATTTAAATCATAAATAAAATCAAACTGTGTAAGTTTGAAATCTATATTTTTCTGTAAACGATCAAAATTAAACTGTAAAGGTTCAAATAATCCAATATTTGAAGTAATAATGAGCTGAATATCTTCTAAATCATTTTGTATATCTTGAAAATTTATACTTGTCAAAAAATTATAATTGTTAAGACAAAAAGTATAATTAATATAGTTATGATGTTGAATTGTAAACTGAAATGGCAATGGTTGGTTGATCATTTTATCAATGATTTAGCGTTATAAATTGATATTTAAAAATAGTGAAATAAACATTTACTTTTTAAATAAAAAATATAATTATTCAATAATGGATAAAAGGATATCATATAATTCAAAAAAAGGTGCAAATTACTTTGCACCTTTCTCTATTTTTATTTTACACGGATAACAAATTCATCCATCGGAACTCTTACTTTTTTCATCGTAGACAACCAATCTTTGCTTGTATCGCTATAACCTAAATACATAATTACTGTACTTTTTAGTCCTTTCGCAGGCAAATCTAAAACTTCATCAAAAACTTTACTATTAAAACCTTCTGCTGGTGTACTATCAATTCTAAGTTCGGCAGCTTGTGCTAAAGCCAAACCTAAACCAATGTACGATTGTTTTGCAGCGTGTTCAAAATGTTGTTCATTCGTTAATTGAGAAAGACTCTCTTTTAACTGACTTGTATAACTATCAAAACGACCTCTTGGTAAATCTCTTTCATCAGTCGTTAAATCGTACACTTTATCAATTTTTTCATCTGTATAATTATCCCAAGCTGCAAAAACAAGAATATGAGAACAATCTGTTACACATTCTGGATTAAGCGCTCCATTAACCAATTTATTTTTAGTTTCTTGATCTTCTACAACTACAACACGAAATTGTTGTAAACCTGAAGAAGTTGGTGCTAAACGAATTGCTTCTAAGATTTTATTTAAATCTGTTTCACTTACTTTTTTAGTAGGATCGTATGCTTTTGTAGCATGTCTCCACTCTAAATTCTCTATTAAACTCATTTTATATTATTTAGTGATAAAAACCATTATAAATGCCAAAATAGCTGGTAATGCTTGTACAAAAAATATTTTTTTAGAAGCTGTAATTGCGCCGTATAAACCTGCAACAATAACACATCCTAAGAAAAATAAACGAACGTTAATTGCCCATTCTGCGTTGTCTATTAAAAAAGACCAAACCAATCCGGCAGCTAAAAAACCGTTGTACAAACCTTGATTTGCCGCCAATGCTTTTGTTGGTTTAAAGAGTTCTGGAGAAAGACTTTTTCCGAAAACTTTTTTACCAACCGTTTCCCAAGCAAACATTTCCATCCAAAGAATGTATACATGTTCGATGAGAACAATCGCGGTTAAAATACTAGCTATTATTTGCATTTTATGGTTGATTAATTTATTATTAATTATTTGAAACAATTAGTTCTACATCAATATTATTGCGTGTAGCGTTAGAATAAGGACAAATTTGATGCGCTTTTTCTGCATATAATTTTGCATCTTCTAAAGAAACACCTAAAACTGAAATTGTCAAAACTGCAGCTAATCCAAAACCACCGTTTTCTAATTGACCAATGCTAACATCTGCTTTTACAGTTGTTTCTGCTTTTACTTTATTTTGTTGTAAAACCAAATTCAAAGCGCTATCAAAACAAGCAGAATATCCTGCTGCAAATAACAATTCTGGATTTAAGTAATCATCATTTGCTCCGCCTAAAGCTTTTGGCATACGAACGTCAAAATCTACAATCCCATTTTCGCTTTTAACCTTTCCATTTCTTCCTCCTGTTGCAGTAACAGAAGCTGTATACAATGTTTTCATATTTGTTTATTTTGATTTTATTTTTGTAATTATTCTTCTCAAATCCATTAAATCTTCCATTGAAACATTCATTTTTTCAGCTAATTTTGATGGAACTTCACATGCTTTTGCTTGCAAATCTTTCCCATGTTTGGTTAATTTTATTTTAACAACACGTTCATCTTTTTTGCTTCTAACTCTTGTTACAATTTTTTTTTGTTCCAATCTTTTTAATAATGGTGTTAACGTTCCACTATCCAAAAAAAGCTTCTCTCCTATTTGATTTACAGTCATATCGTCTGTTTCCCATAAAACAAGCAATACCAAATATTGCGGATAAGTAAGATCCAATTCATTTAGCAACGGACGATATTCGTTTACAATATCGCGTACCAAAACATAAATTGGAAAACAAAGTTGATTCTCTAATTTTAAACTATTTAAATCTTGTTCAATCATTTCGTTACAAATCTACGTCAAATTATATTGTACGCAATTTAATTTAACAAAACTTTAATTCTACCCTACTAATATCATTTGTAGAAGTTGCTTTTTGTTCGCATCTTTGTTAAAATAGTTCGATTAAAATTTAAAGATTGATTGATGAAGAAAAATAAGCAAATCATTTTAGCCATATTAGTAGTTCTTGGTTTATTAGCCATTATGTTTACTCCGATTGGAACGTTTTTGAAAAGTAAAATTGAAGATGATAGCCATTTAGCAGGAAATGATGTTGAGCTTTTGGACAGCGATTATGATGTAGATTTAGCGGGACACAATGGTGCAACAACAACCAATTTATTGGATATAAAAAATAGTGGAGAAGTTGTTTTTCTTAATTATTGGGGAAGTTGGTGTCCGCCCTGTGTTGCGGAGATGCCTACAATTCAGAAATTATACGAAGCAAAAGGGAAAAAAGTAAAATTTGTATTGGTTGCAATTCAAGATAAACCAGCTGTATTTAATGCTTTTTTACAAAAAAACAATTACACAATGCCAGTTTACGAACCAAGTAGTCCGTTGTCTAACAACATGCTACCAAAGGTTTTTCCGACAACTTATATTCTAAATAAAAAAGGAGAAGTTGTTTTAAAAGAAACAAAAACAAGAGATTGGAACGATAAAGAAATTAATGATTTATTGGACAAATTGATTGCAGAATAACGATAAAAACATGATATAAAAAGGGTAATATTTTAAACAAATATTACCCTTTTTATTTTATAGACGTTATAACTTTGCACTTTATAAAATTATACGTTTTTGAAGAGCACACGCATCATCAAGTTTTTTACAATTCTGACCATATTTATCATTCAGTTTTTGTTTTTATTTGCCATTTTAAACGAGCGAATAAAACATTATGCTGTGCCATATATTGTGGTTTTAATTTGCATGATGCTAATTGTGGTTTACAGAAAATTTCCGCTTCATCATCATGAATTTTCATTTGATCGAAAAAGCTTGGTTCTTTGGATTCCGATTGCAGCTATTATTACCTATTTACTGAATAATAAATTAGGATTAGGTGGCGTTTTTTCTGCTGGAATTGTTGGTACAATTGGATCTTTTTTGACCATTATCAATCCAAAATCAGATTACCTAAAACAACTTGCCGGACCAATTTATTGCGGCGCCTTTATTGGAATGACTTCGCTTAATTTTGAGTATGTTTATTTGATGATTATTACTGCCGGAATTTTTACAGCATTGTTATTTTTTGCAACAAAATCGCTATTTGTAGGCGTTGGTGGTAAATTAGGAACTTTAGCTTTTATTGGTGTATTGTTGAGTATGTTATTGTTTAAATTAATTTTTGGCTAAATGATTGATTTTTTGATTTTTGCAAGCGCATCAGTAATGGCAACATTTTTAACCTTTGCGTTAAATATTCGTTTCAAGCAAGGACCAGTTCGTTCATCTGCGCTAATTGCACTAATTGTCGGAGGATTTTTCTATTTTTTTCCAACACTTTTACCCGAAATCTATACTAAAAATATTCCTTTATATGTTATTGGCGGAACCTTTATCGGAATGGTTTCTTCGAGTATCAATATTAGCTATTTTTCGTTGATTTTTTCACCGATTCTTTTCTCTGTTTTATTGCATTATACCAGCAAAGTTTTTAATGGTTTTGGTGGCGCATTGGGTACAACAGCCTGCATTGCGTTAATGTGTACAATGGCTTTTCCTATTATTACAAAACATAAAAAAGTAACATACGGCTATCGTATTTTAAGAATGTTTTTCTTAAAACAAAAACGAAAAAGAATTATAAAAAGAAAAGTTTAAGACTTAGTCATAACAGTTAAAAATAATCTCTCCTACTGTTTTACTTTTCCAATAGTTAATCTGTTTTAATTCACTTTCTGCTAAATCTTTTAAATCAGAAGTTTCAACATTTTCTAAGGCTTCTTTTCGGTTAAGAACAACCAAATCAGAATTTACAGTTGCTTTAAGTTGCGTAATTAAATCAATTGGAAAATCAATAAATCTTAAATCAAAACAACGGCTATTTTCTACACATGCAAAAATAAAATAAGTAGAATTCGCTATCAAATAAAATTCTTTTTTTGTGCGTTCATCTTTTATTTTTTGTTGATAGAAATTTGACGATTCGTTCGGTTTTTTCAATTCTCCTTGCTTCAAATAAGGTTGTGTTATATTACTCAAAACGGCGTTTAATTGTGTTAAATCAAATGTAGATTCGGTATCAAAACCTGTAATTCCTTTTAGTAGTTTCATGCTGTAAAATTGATTTTTAATCTATTACAATTTCGCTATTTTTCAAAAATTATTTATTAAACATAACATTATCAAATTGTTAAACTTTGTAATTAATTTTACAAATAACATGTTTAACATTAAATAGATATTGTCTATAAAATCAATCAATTTAAAGAATCAATAATTAAATTTTATCTTTTTGATACCGCTTAATTTTGTGAAATAAGAAACAATACACCAATGAAAAAGGGAAATAAATACAAAATTACATTAGAGCAAATTGATTTGCTAGACAAAGAAGCGACATTAAAAGAGCCGATTTCTTTTGAATTTATGAATCATGATGAGATTTTTAAAATCATAGAAATCATAAATGCTAAAAATCCGTTTGAAGAAGAAAATCAAGCAACAGAATTTGCGTTAGGTTTAAAACTTTTTACAGAAGTTATCTTAAAAAATAAAAACAATCCATTGTTTGAGGAGTTAAGTCCAGCGATGCTAAACTTTATGATGAAGTTAAAATCTACTTTAAAATAAGAAAACTAAAAAAGCTGAGATTTTGTTTAAAACCTCAGCTTTTCCTATTATTTAATCATTATTCGATAACTTTTTCTATTCTACGATCAGGAATCAACCAAATTAATGCAATAAGATAATATATAACAATTCCGATTTCTGGTTTAAAAAAGGAAACAACAATTCCTAAAATATACCCGATACATGAACTCATTTCTTTTATATTTTTGCTTACAGATTTTCCGATAATAGATTCTTTTCCTTCCGTTTTTACCGCAACTTTTTCTATTATCATAAACGCAATACTACTCATCAATAATACAAAACCATAAAAAGCTACTGGCCAAGCCGAATGAAAATTTTCGCCCATCCAAGCGGTTGAAACTGGTAATAAAGACAGCCAAAATAATAGGTGTAAATTTCCCCATAATATTGCGCCATTTACGCGTTTTATTGCTTGAAAAAGATGATGATGATTATTCCAATAAATTCCGACATAAATAAAACTAAATAAATAGTATATAAATTTTGGTAAATAAGGTTTAAGACTCATCAAATCGTCGCCAATTGGCACTTTCAAATCCAGAACCATAATTGTAATAATAATGGCAAGTACGCCATCACTAAAGGCTTCTAAACGATTGGTTGTCATAATTTGTTTGGTTTAATTATTTTTTATAATTACGAAATTAGAAAAATATTATCACTTTTTAATCAATCAAAATATTTCGATAATTATTTAATAAAGTTTATATATTTAGTAGAAATCCCAACAGTTGATTTTGAAATAGTTTAGTTCAGATTTTAGCTGATCTAAAAATCAATTAGTAGATATAAATTTTATTTATATGCAAGATTTATTTAAACGAAATAAAGGTCTAAAAACCAATGATAACTCTGGTTTAGTAAACAAAACATACGGAAGAAGAATTAATAAAAATGGTACACCAAATGTAAAACATAAAGGTGTAAATTTCCTGAAACGATACAGTTGGTATCACACGATGCTCAATCTAAATATGTTTCAATTTATTGGTTTTTTCCTTTTATTTTATCTGTTTTGTAACATAATTTTTGCTTCGATTTATTATTGGATTGGTATTGAATATATTTCTGGAATTAGTAGAGGAAGTAAATTACACGACTATGTGCAACTTTTCTTTTTTAGTGCGCAAACTTTTACAACAGTAGGTTATGGTCGCATTACGCCAATTGGTTCTTTAGCAAGTTTAACTGCAACTGTAGAAGCTTTTTTTGGACTGATGATTTTTGCGATTGCAACAGGTTTATTTTACGGTAGATTCTCTCGTCCACGCGCTTTTCTACAATTTAGCAACAATGCTTTGGTTACGCCTTTTAAAGACAAAACTGCTATTGCATTTCGCGTTTCACCTTACAAAAATAACACGTTGTCTAATGTAGAAGCAACGCTGACGGCGGCAATCACTTTTAATGAAAATGGCGAACATAAAAACTATTTTTATCACTTAAAAGTAGAAACGCCAAAGTTGACAAATTTGATGATAGATTGGACTGTTTTACATGAAATTGACGAAAATTCACCTTTTTATAACATTCAGTCGCATGATTTTAAAACAACAAATATCGAATTGATTGTTCAAATTAGAGCTTTTGATGAAGTTTTTGCAGATGATGTTGTTCAGAAAACATCGTATTTTAGAGACGAATTTATAATTGGAGCAAAGTTTAAACCAATGCATTTTCCTGATGAAAATAGAGAATATACGATTGTAAATCTCAGTTTAATTAATGAATATGAAAAGGTTGATTTACCAAAATATTCTACTCCAACATCTTAATTTTTAACAAATTTAAACCACAAGATATGAAAGTCATTATAACAGGAACAACCGGAATGGTTGGCGAAGGCGTTTTATTTGAATGTTTACAAAACAGCAAAGTAAGCGAAATATTGAGTATATCGAGAAAAGAAATTACGGTTAATCACCCAAAATTAAAACAATTAATTGTTCAAGATTTCACAAAATTAGACGATTATAAAACTGAAATTAGCGGATATGATGCTTGCTTTTTTTGTGCAGGAATAAGTTCTGTTGGAATGAAAGAAGATCAATTTACACAAATTACTTACGATACAACAATTGCGTTTGCAAAAACCGTTTTAGCAAATAATCCTAATCTTACTTTTTGTTATGTGAGCGGTCGCGGAACGGATAGTACTGAGCAAGGAAAAACAATGTGGGCGCGTGTAAAAGGAAAAACAGAAAATGAATTGATGAAAATGCCTTTCAAAAATGAGTTTAATTTTCGTCCAGCGGCTATGCTCCCATTTCCAAATCAACAATATGTCAATAAATTTTATACATTTATTGCGAATGTATTTAAAATTTTTACGCCTTGGTCGGTTCTTACGCTGAGCGAAGTTGGTAAAGCAATGATAAATGCGGTTGATAAAAATGGTGTGAAAGCAAATCTCGAAATAAAAGAGATTAAAGCATTAAGCGTATAAAAAATGATTTTATGGCAACGTATATTTCAATATTAAGAGGAATTAATGTAAGTGGTAAAAAACTTATAAAAATGGATGCTTTAAAAGCAATGTATGAGCAGTTAGGTTTTCAGAATGCGATAACTTATGTGCAAAGCGGCAATGTTATTTTTTCATCTGAAATTGAGGATTCTAAAGAATTAGAGCAACTAATAAAGACCAAAATAAAAGAAGTTTTTGATTTTGAGGTTCCGATAATTGTTTTAACAAAACATGAACTAACAGAAATTGTTGCCAATAATCCTTTTTCTAAAGATGCTACCAAAGACAAGGAATTTTTGCATTTTACATTTCTTGCAGCTCAACCCGAAAACATAAATGTAGAGGATATTGCAAGTAAAAAACAAGAAGGTGAAGATATTGCGTTTTCTAATAAGGTGATTTACCTTTATTGTCCGCTTGGTTATGGAAACACAAAACTGAGTACTAATTTTTTAGAATCTCAATTAAAAGTTGAAGCTACAACTAGAAATTATAATACTACTACTGCATTGTTAAAACTTGCATTAATCAAATAGTTTTGAGGAAATTCAAAATATTCAACCAGTTTGATAAAAAATTATATTGTACAAATTATAATTTTAAGTAAATTATCTTTCTTTAATATATTTCACTTTTTATGACATATTTAATATTATTTCACTTTTTATAACATAAATAGATTTATTTCATTATTTTTGAAATAAAAAGAATCGTTATGAGAAATTATATTTTAATGAGCGATGTTATTGGAAGCCGGTCAAAAGACCAGAAATTATTAATGGAAAACTTTAAATTATGTACACAATACATTAATAAAAAATATTCTGAACATATACTTTCTCCATTAACGATAACTTTAGGTGACGAATTTCAGGGAATTATAAAAGATTTGGATAGTACAGTTAAGATACTATTAGATATTGAAGAATTTATAATAGAAAATAATTTTGACATTAAACTTCGTTATGTGATGGTTTATGGTAAAATTGATACTAAAATAAATAACGAGATTGCTTACGAAATGCTTGGCGAAGGATTAACTAATGCTAGAAACTTGCTAAATAACATGAAATCTTCGGGAAACAGATTTTATATAGATTCTCAAAATCCTCAAAAAAATAGTATAATAAATAATAGCTTCAATATATTTCAACATATTGTTGATGATTGGAAAATAAATAAGGATTATCTACTTATAAGTAATTTAATTAAATATAAAGACTATAAAATTGTATCTGAAAAAATGAATAAAGAGAGATCTTTGATATGGAAGCGCGAAAAAAGTTTAAATTTATCGTCATATAATTCTATAAAAGAAATTTTAAATACAATTACACTAATTTAAATATGAGTCTTTTCTCCAAAATATTAATCATTGCACTAATAACTCCTAAGGAAAAAAAAGCAAAATTTTTCGATTACAAATCAATTCTAAAAGGTTTAATTGAAAGAGCATTTCTTGCATATTCTTTAATTAGCGGTTTACCTCATGTTTTAACATTATTCGGTGCTTTAAAATTAGGAACTCGATTGAAAAGTGCAGATAACGAAAAAACAGATGAAGGTAGAAAACGAGAAGCTGTTTATAATAATTATTATCTTATAGGTAATATTGTTTCTGTAGCTTTAAGTATATTTTATTATAATTTACTGAAATAAAAATGTTTACCTTGCAAATACAATAACGTTAAACGTTATTGTATTCAAACAAAAAAACAATAATATAAGACAAACCTATGAGTGCAATAGAAACACAAAATAAAACTAACTGGATTTCGAAATTTATTTTAAGTTTTTTAGCTATCGTGGGTGCAGTCGATTCTGTCCTTCATACTATTTTACCCCTTTTTCCTTATAAACTAAATCAATATATACTTCCGGTTGGAATGTCATCTTTGATTTTTGGAATTCTTTTTTCTATTGGTTTATCAATTTATTGGCATTTTAAAGAAAAAAACAATAAGGTTGATTCTCAAAAATATTATACTTGGCTTACAACTATTTTACGTTATTGGCTTGCTTTTTATCTTGCAACATTTGGTTTTGAAAAACTATTTAATGTCAATTTTGCATTCTCATACCATACCCAAGATTCATTAGTTAACACATTATCTGGGCAAGAATTAACTTGGATATATTACGGTTATTCATACTCACTAACCGTTATTATTGGTTTATTTCAACTAATAGGAAGTATACTTTTATTATATAGACGCACCACATTGTTGGGTGTAATTACGCTTTTACCCGTTCAATTAAATATTCTAATGATTAATTTATTTTATGGAATTGGTCCACTTACAACTTTCATATCAATAATTATGGTTTTGGGATTATCATATTTATTATTAGAAAGAAAAAAGGATATAATTGACTTTTTTACACGTTACAAAAGCACATTGCCTTCTATTGGTAATAACACGTTACGTCAATTAATACGCGGTTTATGTATATTAATTCCATTTGTATTTGTATTCTATTACAGTTATGATGTAAAAAAATCTCAAAAATATTTCGGTAAATGGAAAGTTGAAAAAATGATGCGAAATGGAGAAATAATTCCGGAAAAATCATGGGAAAAAGATACTTTAGCGTGGAAAATAATCTATTTTGAAGAACGTGGAAAATTGTTATTCTCTCCTAACCCAAATTTATATATCGACAGTGCTTCAATATTTATGAAGTATGAATATGATAAAAATAAAGATGCGTTAAAACTTATTTCATTCGAAAATAATCCCGAAAAACCAGATACAATTCCTGTCAAGGTTTCTAACTTAAAAGATAGATCAATGCAATGGAAAATGATTTTCAATAAAGACACAATTCAAATGGAATTGAAGAAAGAAAATCCTTGAAATTAGTTCAGTTTTTATAGAATTTTCTCTCTGTAATAATACAAAACGTATTCCTTCTATTCCAAATCTATTTGAAGAAATTAATTATATTGCTTATATAACAAGGCTACCACCAATTTTACACAAATGAGAGAAATATTAGACGGAATTATTAATCCTCAAGAATTTTATGAAGAAAGTAACATTAAAATTTTATGGATTTTAAAAGAAGGAAATGTTTCTATTGAAGACTATAATAAACCACGAGATTTATGTGAAGAATTAAGAAATGGAGAGCATAAAAAAAATGCGTTATCAATTGCTACATTTAGAAAAATAATTTATTCTTCATATTGGTTACTTAATAATGACTTAAATTGGGAAGATATACCTTTTGCAAATGAAGATGAGTGTTATAATATTTTGAATAAAATTGCTTACATAAATATTAATAAATATCCTGCAGGAAGTAAATCATATGATTCAAAATTATATAAAATATATGAAGAAAATAAAATTGACCTTTTAAATCAGATTAAAAAAATTGATCCTGAAATAATTATTTTCGGTAATACTTTCAAATTTTTTAAAAATGATTTAAAAACCATAAATTGGAAAATTGACTTTAATGAACAATATTCTTATGAGAATAACAATTATTATATTATTCCAAATAAAGGTTTATGTATAAGTGCTTATCATCCTGCATACCCAAAACTAAGTGATTACAATTATAGTAATGAAATTAAAGAAATTTCCAAAAAATATATAAATACAAAATTGTAATTATAGACATAAACTTAGCTTTTGACGACACGAAGCAAGAAATTTTATAAAAGTTATTATTTTAATTTCCATGCAATTTTGTAACGAAAGTGAATTTGATAAAATTCTGCAAAATATTTTGATTTATTACAAAGAAGAGTTTAACAGAACCAATTTATTATATTACGTATATAAACAATGTTAACTTTCATTGTAAAAACCCAAAATAACACTAAAAATTGACAAATATTAATAACATAGAAGATTGGAATAAATTATTGTCAATTGCTCAAAATGATGATAATATTATCCAATATGAGGTTGGTTGTTTATATGACAACGGACTAACCGTTAATGACCAAATAATAGTCAAAGAAGACAAAAAAGAAGCTTTTAATTGGTTTTTATTATCTCATGAAAATGGAAATATTGATGCAACAATTAGAACAGCTGATTTTCTAAGTGAAGGAAAATATTGTGAAAAAGATATTGAATTAGCTATTAAATTATATGAACAAGGAATTGAGAAAGGTATTGGAAATGCTTCATCCAATTTAGCGACAATCTATCGCGATAAAAAAGACTTCAAAAAAGCATTTGAACTTTATCAATCTGCACAAAAAATGGATGATAGTAATTCAATTGAAGTTGCATTATGTTATCACTTTGGAATAGGAACTGAACAAAATAAACTCATTGCATTTGACATATTTTTAAAAATTGTAAACGACATTTCTGAATTTAGTAACACTGAATTTGAAATTGAAGAAGCAAATTACTATTTAGGACTTTACTATTTGGAAGGCGATATTATTGAAAAATCTATTGAAAAAGCAAGATACTATTTTGAAAGAGCTAATATTGACAATGACCATAGAAGTGCAAATGAAATTTTATTGATAATTGGACGAAATGAATAACAAAAACACAAACCTACACAAAGCGTATTCGTTCCTCTTCCAAATCAATTTGATGAATTTGTTGACGAATTAATTCTTCATTAATTTCGGGATCTTTATTTAATTCGTTTAAATAATCACGCTGAATTTCGAACATTTCTAACAAAACAACTTTTATATTATCATCAATCCAGCGTACATCTTGCGAATTAGCTTGCTCTTCCCAATGCTTTAAAACACGCTCCATACCAGCATGTCCAATCCAATCTCGTTCATATTTTTCTTTGATATGAATATAAACATGTTGTTTAAGCCCTTTTTTAATTTGCATGTGCATTTCTGCTTCATCTTTTTCTTGTTGTTCTAAGCCCAAAAAAGGTTTGTATTTATTGATAATATAAGGCAACGTAAGCCCTTGAATAACCAATGTTAGAAGAATTACAACAAAGGTTACAAATAAAATTAAATTTCGATATGGAAAAGGCTCTCCATTTAATTTTAAGGGAATAGATAAAGCAGCTGCCAACGAAACCACGCCGCGCATACCCGTCCATCCTAATGCTAAAGGTGTCAAAAAAGTTCTTCGTGAAAAGTTCATACTATGTGCAACTTGTGGTCGAAAAATCATGGTCGAAAACATTGCTGTATAAGAGCTAATCATACGTGCAAGTATCAAAACAATTGTCACAATAACACCATAACCAATTGCAGTTTCTATTGGAATTCCGTTACTTTTTATTCCTGCAACAATTTCTGGTAAACCCAAACCAATAATAAAAAACACTAAACCGTTTAACAAGAAAACAAAACTTTCCCAAAAATTAAAACCTTTCAATCGACTACTACTTGCCAAAAATTTTAATTGATTTGATGACATAAACAATCCTCCACAAACAACAGCCAAAACACCCGAACAGTGCATTTCTTCTGCAACATAGTACATAATATAAGGCGCAATAAGTGTTAAGATTATATCTGATGGTGCATCGGTTGCTAATCTTTTGTGTGCTTGCATAAAAATCCAAGCTATGATTAAACCAATACCTACACCACCAATTAGCATCCAAACGAAATCTACAATAGCTTCTTGCCAAATAAATTGTCCTGTACCAACGGTAATTAAAGCAAATCTGAAAATGATTAATGACGAAGCATCATTCAATAAACTTTCGCCTTCTAATATTGCAGAAGTTGATTTTGGTATTTTTACAAATTTTGTAATTGCACCAGTACTAACGGCATCGGGCGGAGAAACAATTCCTCCCAACACAAAACCTAAAGCAATACTAAATCCTGGTATAATATGATTGGACACAATTGCAACTAAAAAAGCCGTAAAAAACACGACCAAAAAGGCAAAACTTCCGATGATTCGCCACCATTTTTTCATTTCTTTTAATGAAACACTCCAAGAAGCTTCAAACAATAATGGTGGTAAAAAGATGAAAAAGATTAAATCTGGATCAATATGTAATATAGGTAATTCGGGAATAAAACTTATTCCTAATCCTGCGATTACAAGTAAAATTGGATAGGCAATTTTTAATTTATTTGCCCAAAGATTCAATAATACAATCAAAACAATAATTGTAAAAAAGAACGGTAAATGCTCAATCATAAAGGGTTGGTTTGGTAGCAGCAAAAATAATCTTTTTTTTATTTAATATTCAGAAAAATTTTTAAACATAAATTGCTTAAATTTAAGTCTAAAAATTACATTATGCCTTGGAATCCAGAAATTTATAATACCTTCAAAAATGTGCGTTATCAACCATTTTATGATTTGGCTGCACTTATTACCGACGAAAATTTAACTAATTGTGTAGATGTTGGTTGCGGAACTGGAGAACAAACGGCTATTTTGACTGAAAAATTTAAACAAGCTAATTTCTTAGGTATTGATTCTTCGGAAGAAATGCTTGAAAAATCGAAAGAATTAGAACATGAAAATTTGCATTTTGAACAAGTTACGATAGAAGATTTTGCAAATTCTGATTCAAAATATGATTTAATTTTTAGTAATGCAGCCTTGCAATGGTCGGATAATCATGTTGAATTATTTCCTAAATTGATTTCAAAACTGAATGATAATGGTCAATTTGCGGTTCAAATGCCTTGTCAAAAGGAAAACATTTTAAATTTTATTTTGAGTGAATTGGTACAAGAGCAACCTTATTCGGATTTTTTGAGTGGTTATCACCGAGAATCTCCCTTATTAAGCATTGATGAATATGCAAAAATTATGTTTGACGAAGGTTTGAAAGATTTAAATATCAGTTTGCGTGTCTATCCTATTTATGCAGATGACGAAACTGATTTGTATAATTTTATTTCTGGATCAGCTTTAATTCCTTACATGGAAAGATTTACGGTACATGAACAAGAACTTTTTGTGAAAGAATTTATGCGTCGAATCAAAAATTATTTTGAGCCATTTCCTACAATTTATTCATTTAAAAGATTATTGTTTTACGGAAGAAAAAGATAAACTTTAAACAACAAAAGAGAACAAGTAAATCACTTATTCTCTTTTATTTATATTATTTTACTTTAAGTATTAATCTAAATCGTCTAATACATTTTTCAAGATTGTACAACCTTTAATAATATCTTCATCCGAAATATTAATTGGTGGTGTAATTCGTAATGTTTCGATGCTGTACATCAACCAAAAAAGAATCAAACCACGATTCATACATTCAGCTGCAACACGTAAAGCATAATCCACATTTTTTACTTCTGGTGCTAACATTAGACCTTTTCCGTGAATCTTTAAAATTTTTGGATGTTGTAGATGTTCTCTAAATAATTGTTCTTTACGATCAATATCTTCCATTAATTTTTCATCATCAATTACATTCAACAACTCTAAAGAAGCAGCTGCAATAACAGGATTTCCACCAAAAGTTGTAATGTGTCCCAATTGAGGATTTTGCTTTAACGAACCCATAATTTCGTTAGACGACATAAAAGCGCCAACCGGCAAACCGCTCGCCATACCTTTACCCATCGCGACAATATCGGGTACAATACCAAAATGCTCAAAACCAAATAACTTCCCAGTTCTACCAAAACCTGGTTGTATTTCGTCCATAATCAATAAAGCACCAACCTCTTCGCAACGATTTTTTAATTTCTTGAAAAAATCATTTTCGGGTAATCTAAATCCCGAAGCACCACGAATACTTTCTACAATAACACCTGCAGTTTCTGTGGTAATTTTTTGTAAATCTTCTTCGTTATTAAATTCTAAAAAATACACTTCTGGTAACAATGGTCGGAATGCAGATTTTTTACGTTCATCTCCCGAAACACTCAACGAACCGTGTGTATTTCCGTGATACGAATTTTTAAACGACACCAATTGTTGACGTCCCGTATAACGTTTTGCTAATTTTAACGAAGCTTCAATTGCTTCTGTTCCAGAATTCACCAAATAAACTTGTTCTAAACCATCTGGTGTTAAATCCACCAAACGTTTGCACAATTCTACTGGTTTTTCTTGTGCATATTCGCCATAAACGGCAACATGCATATATTTATTTACTTGATTGATAATTGCTTGATTGATACGCGGATGACTGTGCCCTAATGTGTTTACAGAAACGCCCGCTACAAAATCAAGATAGGCTCTTCCATCCTTTCCATAGATATAAGAGCCCTTTGCGTAATCTACTTCAAAACCAGACGCAAAATTTGTCGTTTGCGCCTGAAATTTGAAAAATTCTTCTTTTAATGTTCCCATTATTATTTTAATAATAAAAATACACCAACACCGCCTAATGCATAAGCTGCAACTGTAAGCGCGTCTGATTTACCTTTTGAAAATTTTCTGATTTGAACATCAGAAATATCGTTTTTATGAAATTTTAATTCTTCTTTTTTACCTTTTACAACAGCATATAAAGTATCAGCTTTCCATTGCTTTGCCTCTATTGTATATTGTTTACCTTGTACATCAACTTTATAAAACTTGTTTTCTTTTATAATATCTGTCATTTTAATTGTTGACGGATCAATTACAGGTTTTTCCTTATTTTCGCCTTTTTTTAACATCGCTTGTTTCACAAGTTCTTCTTCATCAATTAATGCACTTGTATCATTAAACGAATTTTGATTTGGAGACAATTTTTGTCTTCTAGCTTCTGTCATTTGCGTTACTCTGCTTCTCGCATTTTGAGTAGACGTATTTGTACTTTGATTTGCTAATTCGACAGCGTATTCTTCTGGATCGAAAGCTTTGTACGTATAACAGCTCGTAAAAAATAAGGTAATTGCAAGAAATATATAGTTTGTTTTCATGTGTCGCTTTTAAGGTTAACGATTAAAATTAGAAAAGATTATTTTGATTCAACAAAAATATCTCGCCATTTGTTTAATCGTTCGCTAATTCGCCACTTAAAATCGGGTAAATAGCGCAACTCATCTGGAAATTGTGACAAAGGATACATTTTTCCATCAGATTTTATACGACATGCAACTAATTCTACATCTTTACCAACAACATCAACTTCTATAATTCCACAATACGAAATATTAACACCATAACGCTCTTTTTTCTTCGTTTTGGCATCCGTATCATCCATATACGTTAATGCAACAGCGTTTTCTTCTACATTTACAAAATCAATTTTATCATCTTGAAACAATACCGTTAAGTATTTTCCTTTTATTTGATGAAATTCATTGTCAACCAAAGAATCTACTTTCGCGATTACAAATGCGTTATTAAAAACCTTTAACGAATCCATTTTATTGGTTTTCGTATTGGTATACGCTTCCATATAATCGCCAGTCACTTGATTATCGCCCGACCAAAGTATAGGATCTTTGTAAAATTGCATGATTCCTTTTGTTTGATTAAAAACCAAAGAATCTGCTTTTCCATTTGCATTAGATTTATAAAAACGTGCTTTATGATAAGCTTTGATAAACGACGTAGAATCTACATCGTGGCGTTTAACAGCCAACAAAGTATCAGCGCTTATATACAACGAATCTTTATCGAAAGATTTTACAGCATACGCATTTTTGGTTA
The DNA here is from genome assembly GCF_900115015.1 of Algoriella xinjiangensis. Classification (GTDB taxonomy): domain Bacteria; phylum Bacteroidota; class Bacteroidia; order Flavobacteriales; family Weeksellaceae; genus Empedobacter; species Empedobacter xinjiangensis. The sequence continues at coordinate 66,626 of NZ_FOUZ01000001.1, forward strand.
CGTAAGCAGAATCTAAATAACGAAAAGCTTCGCCATAATCGCCGCGTAGAAAACGTTTTTCTTTTGGATCATCTAAAAAGACATCGCCTTCTCCTTTTCCAAAACCAGTTTTATCATTAAAATATAACTTTTTAGCCGTTAACATTTTACCTTGATAAAACACTTGCGAATTATTTCTTAACCAAGCTTCGCCCGTTTTTTTATTAAAATCTCCATCCGATGTAATGATGTATTGAGAAGGATCATTGCGACGAGTTATTTTAGAATAATCTCTGAAAGTTGTAATTCCAGTCAAATCATTAGTCGTCATTTTTCTCGAATAAATGGTATAATCTTTATTCGTGATAAAAACTTCTGAACCAAAATTGGCTGATTTTGAGTTGATATTATACACAACATTTCGTCCTTCGACTAATGTTCCATCAGATCCTATTGTTTTATACGTATCGTTAACAATGATATTTCCTGTTAAACGTTCGTAAATTATTTTCTCTGAACTGATTTGTTGTGTTGGCGTTTTAACTTCTACTTTTCCAATTCCTGTTGCAATTTCATTTGTACGATTATATTCCATATAATCTGCTGTAATGCGAGAACCTGGATCTGTTAATACAACATTTTTAAACGCTTTTGCGATAGTTGTATTTCCATCATACTCCATTTTATCGGCCGTAATTGTTTTGTCTTTGCTAACTAAACGTGAATTAGACCAAACAACAGCCAAATTTTTGTCTTGATACAAAACGGCGCTATCGGCATAAACCAAATCGCCTTTGTACTCAATAACAACGTTTCCTGTTAAAAACTGATTTCCTTCGTATTTATCAGGATTACGCTCTACTAAATCAGCATGCTGAAGTTTAACTTTAGCTTTTACAGGCTTTTTTTGTGCAAATAAACTTGCCGTTAAAATGCAAGATAAGATGATTGAAATTTTAAATTTCATTTCAATTGTTTACTTGTATTAAGACTTGTTTTTTCTAGTTCCGTAAAAATACAATGAATGATTATCGATTTTTATATCAAAAACTTCTTCTATTGTTTGTTTTATTGTTTGGATACGAGGATCACAAAACTCTAAAACTTCGCCAGTATCAGAAAGGATAATATGATCGTGATTTTTATCAAAATACGATTTTTCATAATGAGCTTGTTGATCTCCAAACTGATGTTTACGCACCAATTTAGCATCTAATAACAACTCAATTGTATTGTATAAAGTAGCGCGGCTAACGCGGTATTTCTTGTTTTTCATTTTGATATACAACATATCTATATCAAAATGATCATCTGTAAAATAAATTTCCTCTAAAATAGCGTAACGCTCTGGTGTTTTACGATGTCCTTTATCTTCCAAGAAATTCGTAAACACTTGCTTTACTACCTCATAATTACTTGATTTTACTGATTCCTCTGTCATATAAAAAATTTGTGTAAATATAGGGATTAATAATTTATCAAATCAACGATATCTTCCCTAAATATTACTAAAATTCTATCATTTGATAACATAATTTTATAATCAATAAAAAATCATCATTTAAAATTTTTAAGTCAAATATATTTTATCCTTTACCTACAAAGTTTAACTTTGCACGTGATGGAAGAAAATTATTTGGAAAAACTGAACGAACCGCAGCGATTGGCTGTAGAAGCTACCGAAGGACCAGTTATGGTAATTGCGGGTGCGGGTTCTGGAAAAACGAGAGTTTTAACATATCGAATTGCTCATTTATTGCATAAAGGCGTTGATGCGTTTAATATATTATCCCTAACATTTACCAACAAAGCTGCGCGCGAAATGAAAGAGCGTATTGGAAATGTTGTGGGTGATGCAAATGCAAAATCGCTTTGGATGGGTACCTTCCACTCTGTTTTTGCACGTATTCTTCGTGTAGAAGCTCCATTATTGGGTTATCCATCAGATTTTACAATTTATGATCAGCAAGATGCGGTTTCGGTGATGACAAAAATTATCAACGAAATGCATTTGGATAAAGATATTTATAAGCCAAAACAAGTATTGGGAAGAATTTCTCAATTCAAAAATAACTTAATTACCGTTCGTGCTTATCACAATAATCAAGCATTAATTGAAGCAGATAACGAAGCTATGAAACCTCGCATGGGCGATATTTACAGAGCTTATGTAGATCGTTGTTTCAAATCTGGTGCAATGGATTTTGATGATTTATTATTACGAACAAACGAGATTTTAACTCGATTTCCTGAAGTTTTAGCAAAATACCAAGAACGTTTTAAATATATTATGGTTGATGAGTACCAAGATACCAACCATTCGCAATATTTAATTGTAAAAGCATTGGCTTCTCGTTACGAAAACCTTTGTGTGGTTGGTGATGATGCGCAATCTATTTATGCGTTTCGTGGCGCAAATATTCGCAACATTTTATCATTTAAACAAGATTATCCTGACGCAAAATTATATCCGCTAGAGCAAAATTATCGCTCGACACAAATGATTGTTGAAGCGGCAAATCATATTATCAAACATAATCAAGATCAGTTAGAAAAAAATGTTTGGACAGCAAATGAAGATGGTGAAAAAATAGCCGTTTACCGCGGACTTTCTGATGCTGATGAAGCGCGTTATATTGCTACTCAAATTTGGGAAAGACAAATAAGCGAACATCTACAACCAAAAGATTTTGCTATTTTGTATCGTACAAATGCGCAATCTCGTGCCTTAGAAGAAGCGTTGCGTAAAAGAGGAATTAGTTACCGCGTTTTTGGTGGAACTTCTTTCTATCAGCGTAAAGAAATCAAGGATATGGTTGGTTATATGCGCCTTTTGATTAATCAAAATGATGAAGAAGCCTTATTGCGTACAGTAAATTATCCGGCTCGTGGAATTGGACAAACTACGATTACAAAGTTATTAGTTGCGGCAGATCAATACAATATTTCATTATTTAATTTGATAGAAAATATTGCCATGTATGCACCAAATATTGGTATTAATGCAGGTACATCTAATAAATTGAATGATTTTGCTTTGATGATTAAACGTTTCCAAGTGATGCTAAAAACACATAATGTGTACGAAGTAACGATGGAAATGGCGAAAACTACGCAATTATTGAATGCATTGAAAGAAGATTCTACACCAGAAGGTGTTTCTCGACTAGAAAATGTACAAGAGTTATTAAACTCGATTCAAGGTTATGTTGAAGAGCAGCAACAATTGGATGAAGGAGATTCGTCATTAGGTGGATTTTTAGAAAATATTGCTTTAGCAACCGATGCCGACAACGAAGATGAAGACGACAACAAAGTAAATTTGATGACGGTGCATTTAGCAAAAGGACTAGAATTTCCGGTTGTTTTTATTGCTGGATTAGAGGAAAACCTTTTCCCTTCTATGATGAGCGTTAATACGCGTGCTGAATTAGAAGAAGAACGTCGTTTATTTTATGTTGCCTTAACACGTGCCGAAAAAGTTGCTTATTTTACCTATTCAGTTTCTCGTTTTAGATGGGGAAAAATTATTGATTGCGAACCTTCTCGTTTTTTAGAAGAAGTTGATGATCGTTTTTTAGATTGGAAGAATTTAAATATTAACGTTCGCGCAAGTAACAATAGTGGTTTATCTGCTGATTTATTTGGTGACGAACCATCTCCACAACAGTATCAACAAAGAGAAAAAGCGGTTGCAAGACAAAATCCGAATCAGAGAAAAGTAATCGAAAGTCAACCAAAAGCAAACTTTAAACCAGTAAATAAAACGAGTGCTTCTGCAAATGGAAACTCAAATGCGCAAGGTTTACAAGTTGGTCAAGTTGTCGTACATGATCGTTTTGGACGAGGCGTTGTAAAAGATTTACAAGGTGAACCAAGCGATATGAAAGCGATTATTTACTTTGATAATGCCGGAGAAAAGAAATTATTACTGAATTTCGCAAAATTAAAAATCGTACAATAAATCTATCAAAATAGGAAAGACTACATAATGTAGTCTTTTTTTATTTAATTATATTTCAATATTTTAAATACATTAACTTAAACTAATAATTTAAATAAAACTAAATACCTTTAACTCAAGACAAATGAAGTTAAATCAATTATTTAATTAAATTCTTAAAGAACTTAGTCCTTTTTTTAGATTTTTTTATCATTTTAGCAACAAATTAAACACAAAACAAATATTTTACTCAGATGGACGAAATCGTTAACGTCATTAGCAGCTACGTTTGGTCGTACGCACTTATAGGGCTTTGCGGTATTACAGGAATTTATTTCTCGATACGAACAGGCTTTCTTCAAATTACCTATCTCAAAGATATGGTCCGACTACTTTTTAGTGGTAAAAAATCAGACAAAGGAATTACACCATTTCAGGCTTTTTCATTAGCCATTTCTGGGCGTGTTGGTACAGGAAACATCGTAGGTGTTGCAACTGCAATTGCAATGGGCGGACCTGGAGCTATTTTCTGGATGTGGGCAATCGCTTTTCTTGGTAGCGCTTCTGCTTTTATAGAATCTACTTTAGGACAAGTTTACAAACAAGAAATTGATGGTGAGTACCGTGGTGGACCATCTTATTATATAGAAAAAGGATTGGGAATAAAATGGTACGCTGTTTTATTTGCAGTTATCACAATTATTAGTTGTGGATTATTATTACCAGGAATACAATCAAACAGTATTTCTTCTGCGTTGAATAATGCATTCCAAATTCCGACTTTTAACTTCATCGGATTTGAAATTAATTTAGTTGGAATCGCAATTATTGCATTATTAGGTTTAATTATTTTCGGAGGTGTAAAACGTCTTGGTCAAGCATCCGAGTTTATTGTTCCATTTATGGCTGGTGCCTACATTTTGATGGCAATTATTATTATCGGAATGAATATTCACCAAGTTCCATCAGTTATAAAATTAATTTTTGCATCAGCATTCAACCAAGAATCGCTTTATAGTGGAGTTTTTGGTGCTGCAATTGCGTGGGGTGTAAAACGTGGAATCTACTCAAACGAAGCTGGACAAGGTACAGCGCCACATGCAGCAGCTGCAGCAGAAGTAAATCATCCTGCACAACAAGGTTTAGTACAAGCTTTTTCAGTTTATATTGATACTTTATTTGTGTGTACAGCGACAGCATTTATGATTTTATTTACAGGAAAATATAACGTAAATCATCCAACACAAGCAGGTAAATTTATTACCGAAAATTTACCTGGAACAGATTATACAGGCTTTACACAAGCTGCAGTTTCGCATCATTTCCCAGCTTTTGGAGATAGTTTTGTTGCAATTGCATTATTCTTTTTTGCTTTTACTACGATTATGGCTTATTACTATTATGCGGAAACAAATATTATGTACATTTTTAGAGATGGAAACAAAAAATTATATGTTTGGTTATTGCGTATTGGTTTTTTATTAGCAACTTATTATGGTACAATAAAAACCGCAGAAACAGCTTGGGCAATTGGTGATATTGGTGTAGGATTAATGGCTTGGGTTAACGTAATTGCTATTTTACTATTGAGCAATACGGGACTAAAAGTTTGGAAAGATTACAAACAAAAACGTCAAAAAGGAATTGAAAATCCTGATTTTAATCCATCAGAAATTGGAATTAAAAATGCAGATTTCTGGGATAAAAGAAATCAATCAAAATAAAAAAAGGCAACTCATTGAGTTGCCTTTTTTGTTATAATTTAAATGAATTAAGCTTTTGTAAACTCTAAATTCACTAATAATTTTACTTTATCAGAAACTACTAATCCTCCAGCTTCTGTAACTTGACTCCATCCTAATCCGAAATCTTTGCGGTTAATGTCTCCAGAAAACTCAAAACCTGCACGAGAATATCCATAAGGATCTTTTATTACTCCTCCAAAATCAGCATCTAAAGTAATTGGTCTTTTTTCTCCACGAATTTCTAATGTTCCATCAATTTTTCCATTTTCGATACCAGAAGTACTTTCAAATTTCATTTCAGGAAATTTTTCTGCAGCAAAAAAATCATCTGATTTTAAGTGATTATCACGATCAGCATTTTTTGTATTTACTGTATTTACATGAGCAGCAAATTCGAATTTTGCATCAGAAAAATCGTCGCTATTTGATTCTGCTGTAGCTTCAAAATTATCAAAACTTCCTGTTACAGTAGAAATTACCATGTGTTTTACTTTAAATTGAACCTCTGAATGAGAAGGATCTAAATTCCATTTTGCCATAATGTTTGTTTTTTAATAGTTATTTAAATTGATTTTTTTATCCTATTTTGAATGATAACATTCCTAATGAACCATAAATTAATTGGTCATTAAACAAGGTTACTTCTTCGTCTTTTTCTTGTAATGCCAGCGAATAAATCGATGGTAAATAATGCTCTAACGAAGGAACAGCCATATTGAAAGCTGGTCCTTTCTCGAAAAAATTAAACAATTGTTGATGATCATTTGACCTTACAATGTCTTTAAACGTTTCATTGGCTTCTATTGCCCAATCAAATCCTCCCGTCGGATTGTGCCAATCCATGGCTCTTAGATTATGAACAACATTACCACTCCCAACAATTAACACACCTTTTCTTCGCAAAGCATTTAACTCTTTTGCCAATTCGTAATGCTGTTTTGGTGTTTTATACACGTCCAAACTCAATTCTATCATCGGAACATCTGCTTCGGGATACAAAAATTTAATTACACTCCACGATCCGTGGTCAAAACCCCACATTTTGTCTAATTCGACATCAGAAGTTTTAATCAAATTTTTAATCTCATCTGCCAATTCTGGACTTCCAGGAGCTGGATATTGAACATCGAATAAAGCTTGAGGAAAACCATAAAAATCATGAATAGTTTTGGGCTGTTGTAAAGCCGTAACCTTCGTTCCTTTTGTTTCCCAGTGCGCCGAAATACAAATAATTGCATTTGGTTTAGGAATAGATTTTCCTATGTTTCGCCAACCTTCTACAAAAATATTTTCTTCAATCGCGTTCATTGGTGAACCATGTCCTAAAAATAAAACGGGCATTTTTTCGGTTGAAGTAAAACTTGAAGTTATTGATTTTAACTGATTAAAATCCATGATTTTTATGGTTTATATTTTTAAAAATTATTTTTTAACTGGTGTAGCAAATTCTAAGTTAGAAGTTAATGTAACTTCGTCACCAACAACTGCTTCTGGAATTGCTGTACCAACACTAAAATCACTTCTTTTTAAGTTTCCTTTTACTGTGAATCCGTAAGTTTTAACACCATTGTTATTAATACTTCCGTTGTAAATTAAGTTTAAAGCAACTGGTTTTGTAACTCCGTTTAAAGTTAAATCTCCTGTCATTTTAAATTGATTTCCTTTAACACGAGTAATTCCTTTTGAAGAAAATTCTAATTTAGAGTTTTTAGCAGCGTTGAAAAAATCTGGCGATTTTAAGTGCGTATCACGTGCGTCAATTCCTGTATTAATAGAATTGATGTCTGCAACTACATGAAATTTTGCGTCGCTTAAATCCTCTTTAGTGAAGTTTAAATGAACATCAAAATTTTTGAATTCACCTTCAACATCAGAAATTGTCATGTGAGATACATTGAATCCTAATTTTGAGTGTGCTTTATCGTTTGTATAATTTTGAGCGAATGCAGTTAAAGATGCTGCAGTTAACATTAATGTTACGAATAATTTTTTCATATTACTTTGACTTTATATTTATTATTTTTTGTTGATACAAATTTAGTTCACACACAAAATCTCTACATTGACATAAGATAAGAAATGAAATATTTTTTGTTACAATTAAAAATAGCTACCATTTAGTATCAATTAATATTCCAAAAAATGCATTTTAAAGCATTGTATAATAAAAAAATGCACCTCAATTGAGATGCATTTTATCGTTTTACTTAACAGCATTAAAATACCAATAAGTTACTATTTTTTTATTGTCGTTCTCTCTTCTTTCTGGAGAAGCTTGCGGCAATAACGCCAATTCTTCCGAACGATCAAGATCATTTAAAATCTGACGCAACGGATAACCTTTTTTACGATCATGAGGAAAATATCCTTTTTCGATCAAGAAAGGCATCATATCTTTCGTTTTAACGCGCTCCAGATTATTTTCTACTAAATAAGCTTGTATATCTTCGCTCATTTTTTTAACCACTTCGCGGTCAATTTGTTCGTATGTATTTGTTTTCTTCATATATAATTACCAATTGCCATTCATAAGCGTCAAAATCATTGGACCTTCGGATGTTACTAAAACAGTATGTTCGTGCTGTGCAAAAACACCTGGATTATTACCAATCATTGTCCAACCGTCTTCTTGCTGAATAGCTTCGTTTGAGTTTTCTGAAATAAATGTTTCCAAAGCTACGACAGAATTTTTACGAAAACGACGTTTATCATAAACATCTCTATAATTTAATAAATCTAAAGGCTCTTCGTGCAACGATCTACCAACACCGTGTCCCGTTAAATTCTCGATTACTTTATAATGATGTTTTTTAGCTTCTTTTTCGATAATACCACCAATATCTGCAATTTTAACGCCCGATTTTACGGCAGAAATTGCTTTTTGCAATGCAGAAATAGATGCATCTACAATTTTTTGATAACCATTAATATCATCTCCAATTACAATAGAACCACCATTATCTGCCCAAAAACCTCCTAATTCTCCAGAAACATCAATATTTATAACATCTCCTTCTTTCAAAATTTTTGTGTCAGATGGAATTCCGTGACATATTTCTTCGTTTACACTTAAGCATGTATAACCTGGGAATTTATATGATTCGTATGGTGCAGATTTACACCCAAACTTACTCATAATTGTCGCACCAAAATTATCTAATTCTTTGGTAGACATTCCTGGTTTTGCAAAATCTTTCATCTCTTTAAGAGTTACGGCTACAGCTTCGCTGACTTTTTTCATTCCGATTAACTCTTCTTCTGTCTCTATAATCATTGCTTACTACTTTTGGATTTCGTTTTCAGAAATCTTTTGCAAAATTACGAGTATTTTTAAATATAATTTTGGTATTTTGGTATAAATAATTTTTTAAATAATACAAATGTATCCTCAATTATTATTAAGATTCAGTAAAGAAGAATATCTAAAAAATTCATTAAACAATGGAATATTTAGGCTATCACCATTTAGCTATTATAGAGAATTAGAAGAACAAGATATTATTAAATATAAAGAATATAATAAACTAAATATAGAACCTCCAAAAGATTTAAAATTTGTAAAAGGTAAATTAAGTTCAATAAAAATAGACAACAAAATTCAGGATATAAATTTAGAAGTAACACTTAAAGAGTTTCATAAGGATGATAAAATACTTTGTTTTTACAATGGTTTAAATCATGCTGATAAAAATTTAGAAGAAAAAAATATTAAAACTTATTCTTTTACTTACAATGAAGAAATGAATTCATTTCCTTCTCGATTTTGTCTAGTTATTTATAATACAGATGAATTTCATAATAGAATTTTAAATACAAAAAAAGTTAAAAGTTTTGATTATGTAAAGTATATTGAAAATTTCGAGCCAAATTTAGACTATAGCCCTTTTATTAAGCATAAGATTTACTCTTTTCAAAATGAATTCAGATATATTTTTGACGATGACATTAATGAAATTAAAATAGGTTCTATAGCGGACATTGCTAAAGTTGTAAACATTGAAGAATTGAATAATATTGAAATATCTCTTAAAATATAAAAAATCCGTCAAAATTGACGGATTCTATATTTTTTTATGAATTTTGATTAATCAGCATCATAAATCACAACTTTAGTTGCGTGTTTATTTGGCCCATTAAGAAACGCAATGTGTTGCGGATGTTTTTGATATGCTTCAAAACTTTGCATATCCTCAAAAGCAACAAATAACGAAAACGAATATGTTCCGTCAACAACATCTCTTTCTATTGCAGCTGGCGTACCAACATGAAAAAATGGAACTGGAACCATTTGCTCTAAATCTTCTAAAGCTGTTTTAAATTCGTTGTATTCAGTTTCAGAAATATCATCTTTCAACCAAAATAATACGTGATGCGCTATCATATTTTATTTATTTTAGTATGCAATTTGCATTTTTACTTTCTTATTCTTCAATTTCAAGCCGTTTAAAGTTTTCAAAACATCTGGAACTTTTTGGCGATTAATCGCAACATAGGATGTATTATCTTTTACTTCGATAATTCCGATGTCTTGTTTCTCTAAATTTCCTTTTTTGAACAAGAATCCAACAATATCAACTTTGTTAATTTTATCTTTTTTTCCTGCCGAAATATAAATTGTTTGAAATGGTGTACGTACCGGTATTTTATATGTTCCACCTAAATTTTCGATTGGTAAACCTGCTTGCACAAACGGAAAATTTTCATCATTACTAATGATTAAATAAACAGAACCTTTCGCATTCATACGCGCTGTACGCCCATTTCTGTGAATAAAAGCAGCTTCTTTTGGAGGTAATTGATAATGAATAATCGAATCAACTTCGGGAATATCTAATCCACGCGCAGCTAAATCTGTCGTAATTAAAACACGAACCGAATCATTACGGAATTTTAATAAAGCACGTTCGCGCTCATCTTGTTCCATTCCACCATGAAAACTTTCACGTGCAATTCCTTTTTCATTTAATAAGTTACTAATACGGTCTACTGCATCGCGGTGATTACAGAAAATTAACATACGTTTATTTCCTATTTTACAAATCAAATTAAACAATGTATCCAATTTATCTTCAGAAATTGTGTTCACCAATTTCATGTGTAAATCTGGTTTTACTTCTTTATTTTTTAAGTAACTTACCGTTTTATCATTCTCTAAACCAACAAATTCTGGTATATCTTGCATCTCTGTTGCAGACGTCAAAATACGGTGATTAACATTAATCAATTGGTTGATAATAAAACTCATATCTTCCTGAAAACCTAATTCTAAAGCTTTATCAAATTCGTCTAAAACTAAGGCTTTAGCTATTGCTGGATCAAAATTTTCGTTACGTAAATGGTATGCAATTCTTCCTGGTGTTCCAATTAAAACAGCAGGTGCTTCTACCAATGTATTTTGCTCAATTTTTGTATTGTGACCACCATAACAACACGTTACCTTAAAATCAACTTTCATCGATTTGAAAACTGACTCAATTTGTAAGGCTAATTCGCGTGCTGGCACCAAAATTAAACACTGTACTCCTTTTACATCTGGTTTTAAATCACGTAATATTGGGATTAGAAAAGCTAGCGTTTTTCCTGAACCTGTAGGTGATAATAAAACAATATCTTGTTGATTGTCGGAAGCTTTGAATGCAGATTTTTGCATCGCATTCATTTCTTTAATTCCTATATTTTTGTAAAGTAATTCTAAATCCATTTTGCAAAATTAGCTGAATTTAATGAATAAATACGCTTAGTTTTGAAGAGATGATTTATAGTTTGTCATAAATTCATCAAAAATATACATAATTTCGAAGTGATTTTTATCTAACGTATTGGCATCAAAGGAAACGACAGCGCCATACATTTGATTCCAGAATTTCATGCGAGCTTGTAAAATTTTTTGATTTTCTGCCTCAATATATTTTTCGCTTTCTATAACTTTAATATTGATAACACGTTGACGAGGCAATTTTAATTCCTCTATTTCAGCAATATTTCCCCAAACAATGTAATTTAATTTTTCGGATGGATGAAATACAATTCCTTTTTCATCAATCAAAACGATTAATTGTTTTTTACGCAATTTTTTGATCGAAAAAAGAACTAAAATCAAACTCGGCACAAACATAACAACGCTAATTAGCTTTGCTGTTGTTGGCGAATTTACTTGGTTGACATTAAAAAATAAATAAATAGAACAAAACAAGAAAATTAGACTTCCAATTAAAAGTCCCCAATTGCTTCGTTGTTTTGCATAAATTTCGACTGAATTCAATATTATAATTTTTGCAAAATTAATACTTTACAAGTTAAGAAAAGGTTATTAAAACAATAGAGCTTTCGATAAAAGCTCTTTTGTTTTCTTTGAAATTCTATCCAAAAATTTCGTTGTATTTTTCGTTGTATTTTTCTAGAATAATTTTACGTTTAAACTTTAGTGTTGGTGTTAATTCTCCACCTTCTACCGTCATTTCATTCGGAATAATTGCAATTTTCTTAATTTGTTCCCAATGTCCAAAATTATCATTTAGTTTTGTTATTTCAGCTTCAAGCTTTTTCATCACAACATTACTTAATTGAAATTCATCATGCGATAAATTTTCAATTTCTGGTGCGTTATCTTTCGCCCATTTTTTCAGGTTTGAATAACTTGGAACAACAAATGCCGCAGGAAATTTTTCTCCTTCTCCAACAACCATCAATTGCTCTATAAATGGAGATTCTACCATTTTCATTTCAATTTGTTGTGGAACGATATATTTTCCGCCAGATGTTTTAAACATTTCCTTTTTACGATCTACAATCTTCAGGAATTTATCATCTACCCATTCGCCAATATCACCCGTATACAACCAACCGTCTTTTATTTCTTCGGCTGTTTTTTCTGGTAAATTATGATAACCCATCATCACGGTATCGCCTTTTATCAAAACTTCTCCATCTTCGGCTAATTTTACTTCAATGCCTTTTAATGGTGGTCCAACAGTTCCTATTTTTACACCTCTTTTGTAGCAATTAACTGCGACAACTGGCGAAGCTTCTGTTAAACCATATCCTTCATAAATAGGAATTTCGGCGGCTAAAAAAACACGAACTATACGTTGTTGTATTGCTGCACTTCCCGTTACAATTGCTTTTAATTCACCACCTAAACCATCATACCATTTGCGTAAAACTAACTTTCTGGCAATTACTAATTTTATATCATACGAAAGCGATCGTTGATTTTCTTCTAAAATAAATTGATCTCCAACTTCTACAGCCCAATTAAAAATTTTATGTTTAATACCCGTTAATTGATTTCCAGTTGCCATAATTTTCTCGTAAACTTTTTCGATAACACGAGGAACAGCGGTAATCATATGTGGTTTTATCTCTTTTAAGTTATCACCAATTTTTTCCATTGATTCAGCAAAATAAATCGAGATTCCCATGTATACATACAAATACTGAATTGTACGTTCGTAAGCATGACAAGCAGGTAAAAACGTCAAAGCGCGATCGTAAGCATCTAAAGGCGTTGAATATTCGCAAGCGATAACATCTGCAATAATATTTTTGTGAGAAAGCATTACTCCTTTCGGATTTCCCGTTGTACCAGAGGTATAAATAAGAAATGCTAAATCTTCGTATTTAACTTGAGCAGAACGATTTTCTACTTCTATTATATCAATTTCTTGTCCTTTTTTTATTACTTCATTCCAACTAATTGTATTTTCAAATTCGTCGATAGAATACAATTGTTCTAATGATGGTAATTTTGTTTTAAGTAAATCAAGACGAGTATATAAATCTAAATTGCTTGTAAAACATACTTTTATAGACGAATCTTTAAAAATATATTCATAATCGTTGTCCGAAATATTAGGATAAATAGCTACTACAACCGCTCCAACTTGTTGTATTGCATAATCTATCATATTCCATTCGACACGATTTTCTGAGATTAAACCGACTTTTTCTCCTGGTTGAATACCAATTGCAATTAAACCTTTTGAAATTTCGTTCACACGATCTAAAAATGTTTGGGTATTCATTGATTTCCATTCACCATTTTGCTTTGACACAAACATTGGTAAATTTGGAAACTTTTCCAGTTGACGTTTTGGTAAATCAAAAATTCTGGTTGCTTCCATAGCGCACTTTCTTGTTTTGTAATTTTGAAAAGAATTCGTCGAAAATAACTTAAAAAGCTGAATTTATTACAATTTATTTTAGATGACAGAAAAAATTTAATTAAATAAAAAAGGTTACTCATTTTGAGCAACCTTTGGTAATTATTTATAGATTTCGTTAATTTCGTTTTCGTATTTAGCAAGAATAATTTTACGTTTCATTTTTAAAGTTGGCGTTAATTCGCCCGTTTCTATTGTAAATTCATTCGGAATGATGGCAAATTTTTTGATTTTTTCCCAATTTCCAAAATTTACATTTAATCGATTTACTTCTTCTTCGATGATTGTTTTAATTTTAGCATTCGCTAAAAACTCTGATTTTGAAATTTGAATTAATGATGAATCATTTGTTTTTGCCCAATCCATCAGATTTTGATAAGCTGGAACAATTAAAGCTGAAGGAAATTTACGTCCTTCGCCAACTACCATAATTTGTTCTATAAAAGTTGATTCGGATAATTTGGCTTCAATTTGTTGTGGCACAACATATTTACCACCAGATGTTTTGAACATTTCCTTTTTTCGATCAATAATCTTCAAAAACTTTTCGTCAACCCATTCTCCGATATCGCCCGTATACAACCAACCATCTTTCAGAACTTCCGCAGTTGCTTCTGGATTTTTGTAATAACCCAACATTATATTTTTTCCTTTGGCTAAAATTTCTCCATCTTCGGCTAACTTTATGTCAATATTAATCAATGGAATACCTACAGTTCCTATCTTCATGCCTCGTTTTATACAATTTACGGAAAGACACGGACCAGCCTCGGTTAAACCATAACCTTCGTAAATAGGAATACCGGCAGCTAAATACAAACGCAAAAGTTTTGTTTGCAAAGTCGCGCTACCAGAGGCAACACCTTTTATATGACCCCCTAAAGCATCTTTCCATTTAGAAAAGATTAATTTTCGAGCAATTTTTAATTGAAATTTATACCAAGCAGAAAATTTAGTTTCATCTGTATCATATTGTTCGCCCAAAGCAATTGCCCAAAAGAATAATTTTCTTTTAACTCCAGTCAATTGTTCGCCCGTTGCCATAATTTTATCATACACTTTTTCTAAAACACGTGGAACAGCAGAAAAAATATGTGGTTGAACTTCTTTCATATCCGCACCAATTGTTTCCATTGATTGTGCATAATAAATTGGCAAACCCATTTTGATATAAACGTACTGAAAAACACGTTCGTAAGCATGACAAGCAGGTAAGAAAGACAATGCTTTGTCGTAGGCTTTTACTGGAAAAGAATATTCTGAACTGTCTACATCTGCCAATAAATTTTCGTGCGTTAGCATTACTCCTTTCGGATTTCCAGTGGTTCCTGATGTATAAATAATAGTTGCTAAATCGGTTGTTTTAACTTGATTCATCGCAAGTTCTAATGTTTCATCAGAAATATCAATTCCTTTCGAAATCAACTCAACCCAATTTGGCGTATTTAGATAACTATTAAATGTATAAACTTGTTCAACAATATTAATTTTGTCTTTTATGCCTAATAAACGCTGATACAACGAATCTGTACTAACAACACAAAGTTTGATTTCGGCATTGTTTAAGATAAATTCGTAATCATTATCAGATATATTTGGATAAATTGCAACTACCACAGCGCCTATTTGTTGAATTGCAAAATCCAATAAATTCCACTCTAATCTATTCTCGCTAATTAATGCAACTTTATCATTAGGTTGTACATCATGGGCAAGTAAACCTTTCGAAATATTGTTGACTCTTTTTATGAAATCTGCCGTCGAAATTCCTTTCCATTCCTTGTTTTCTTTGTAATTGAAAATAGTAATACCTGGTGTATTTTTTTCTTGAAAACGAGGTAAATCGAATATTCTTTGTGGTGTTGTCATACTCTATTATTAAGACAACAAATTTCGACTATTTATCGAGTTTTTAAAAGATTTCTGAATTTCTTTCTCAAAAAAATAAAATTTTAATTGAGTATAAATTGATTAGAAAATGTACTAAATGAAAAGAATCGAACCTTAATATAAATAAGATTCGATTCTTTTTGAATGTAGTGTTAGTTAAATAGTTTATTTTTAAAGTTTAGTTGTATTTATAACAACTACCCGTTTTTTTGGCAGATTTACCTACTGTTTTATCTGAAAGTAATAAAATAAATGGACATCTTACTTCTGCTGCTTGTTGTTTTAAAACTTTTTCTGCACGCTCATCTTTTCCATTTCCTGATCTAAAGTTTACCATTCCGGTTTTAGATTTTAAATCATCACCTTTCTTAAGACCAGCAACTAATTGTTTATCTTCTAGAATAACAACTTTATTCCAATCTTTATCATCAGTAATTTCAATTTTGTTTGATACATCCTCAATACGTGTACTTTTTCCGTAAAAAACTTTGTTTACAGAATATTTACTCAAACTCTGAATTGCATCCTCTCCATCATACGTATATTCTACCGTAAACTCACCTACTCTTTTTATTTGGCCTTCTATTATTTCACCCGAATGTTTATAGATTTTATCAACTTGACCAAATGCTACAGAAGCTAAAACTCCTAATCCTAAAATAAAAATGTTTCTCATGTTTTAATAAATTACTGTTTAATATCTAATTATAAATTAATTGATTGTTAAGATGCAAGCGCTATCATTTATGATAACTGAAGTTTTAAGTGACTCAGATTCTAAAAGACCATGATTTTGTTTCAGATCTGTTGTTGAATTCTTTAAAACCTCAATCAACTCTGAACTGTTGTCAAAATAGGTTTTCTTTTTTGTAGAATTTTTAACTAACGAAACATATACCGTTTTATAGTTCTTTTTTGTTGGAGTTTCTTTCTCTATTTCAGTTGTAATATGTTTAAAAAAGCTTGTTTTCTTATCAGAATTTTTTACTTCAACTTTCTTGATATTTTTTCCTTCTGTTTCTAATTTTATATCAACTTTATAATTATCTATCAATATATCGTTAAATAAAACTGTTTGATTTCCAAAATTGTCATCAACTTCTGTTGCTTCAACTTTGTAGAAATCTTGAAAATCGGTTACTCTTTCTCCAATAAAGTTTTTCAAATTTTTAAAACTTAGTTCTTGCGAAAAACAGTTTATAGAAACTAATGTCAAAAAACATAATAGATGTGTTCTCATAAATACTTAAAATAGTTTAATTAAAATATAATCAATTATATATCCGAATTAATTACTTTGCAAATTTTAGAAAAATAACATTTATTGCCTATTTTTGCAGGAGTAGTTAAAGAGTAGTTTTCCTGACTACCTAGCGGGTAGTCGAAATTAATTAACTAGCAAACAAACAAATAGCATGACGTTTTTAAGAAACATATTTACCTTAATTATCATTACAACTGTGTTTCAAATAGGGTTTTGTAATACGATTGATCCGAATAAACTGAATAATGAAATCTCAAAACTGAATGATGAGCTAAAATATGACTCTGCAATTATTAAACTTGAGCAGATTATTAATGATAAAAAATCATCTAAATACGATTTATACAATGCTTATTTACAAAAACATATCACGTATAAACGACTATTTATTTACTCAGAAGCTATAGAAAATCTAGAATCTGCTTATAAAATAGGTATAAAAAGCAAGCAACATAAAGAGGAAGTTGAAACAAGAGTATCAATAGAAAAATTATTTATTGCTTTTGATTTGCTTAAGTACGATGAAGTTAAAGAAATACTTCCACAAATAAAAAAAGAAAATCTAAATTTAGTTGATTCAGACACAAAAGCCTTTTATTTCGCGGTATTGGGAACCTTAAATTCTAAAAATAAGGAGTTTAGTTTAGCCGAAGAGAATTACAATAATGCAATCAAGATTTTAGAAAAATATAATCCAAAGCATTTACCAAATATCTACAGAAAAAAGATCGGATTATACGGACATTTAAACAATCACAATAAAGCTATAGAATCTTTTAAAACAGGTTTATTTTATGCTGAAAAATACAAAATAGATATTTATGTATTAAACATGTACGAAGCTTTAACACACTATTATAGTGATATAGAAGACTGGGAAAACGCTTATAAAAATAGAATTATTGTAAATGATTTAGCTACAAAATATGATGCTATAAATCAAAGTGGAAAATTGCAATTATTAGAAAAACAATTACTTAATAATCGAAATAATTTAGAGATTAGAAACGAAAAAAATATTCGTATTTATCTAAGTATTTTATCTTTTATACTCGTTATTTTAATTCTGGTTTTACTTAAACTTTACAAAACCAATCAACAAAAAAGTCTGTTAATTGAAAAAGAAAATAATCGAATGCGAAACGATTTAGCCAATCTTACAAAAGAAATACAATGTAAAGATCAGGCTAAATTTAACTTAGCAGATTATGATTTATCCGAACGTCAATTAGAAATTATTCGTTTAGTAGAACAAGGAAAAACAAATAAAGAGATTGGAAATGAGTTATTTATTTCAGAAAACACCGTGAAATATCACTTAAAAATCATTTATAATACATTAGGAATTGACAACCGAAATTCATTAATTAACGATTAATTGTAAGTTCATTTTAATGAGTTTTTCTAAATTAAGTAACTAAAATTTGTAATTTTACAACTTAATTATTCGTAAAATGGAGTTAACGACTTATCGTGATGAAGAGGAAGATTTCAAACTATTTTGTTTGGAAGGTGTTGAAGATGTAGAAGAAGAAAACGACTCACAAATCATTACTTTTCTAGAGTATCTTGCGCTAAATTTTGATATTATTAATGTCTATAAAACCTGCGATGATATCGAAACTTTCGAAATAAGTTTGAGTAATTTATTGTACCACGATCGTTTTTTTAAGGATTACAGTATCATTTATTTGGTTTTTGAAGGTGATGATAATCTTGTCAAGATTGGCGATTATTATTACACTTTAGAAGAAATTGCAGAGTTTTTTGAAGGAAAATTAACCGATAAAATTGTGCATTTCGCAAATACTAAAATGTTAGATTTAGAAGACGAAACATTTCAGTATTTTTTAGATGTTACAGGCGCAAAAGCAATTTCTGGTTACATTAATCATTCGCCAGTTTTGAGTACAATTTTAGATCAATATTATTTTGCTTTAAATGCAGAAATAGATGATGTTGTAGAATTGGTACATGCTTTGTTCGAAAAACACGCGAATTTGTGTCAAAAAATGGGTTTCAGATTATATCATTAACATAAAAAAACGCTCAAATTTGAGCGTTTTTTTATGTTTTATTACATTTCAATTATTAATGTTGCGCTTTATTTCCTTCAAAATGAATCATCCAATTAATTCCAAATTTATCTGTAAAAGACGAATATAATTCTGCCCAAAATTGTTCTCCCAAAGGCATTTCAATTTTTTGAGCGTCTACAGTTAATTTGTCATATAATTTATGCGCTTCGTCTGCTGTATCCGTATCCAACATCAAATATGTGTTGCTGCCTTGTGTTGCATTTCCACCACAATCGCCAAAAGTATCAGAACCCATCAACATTGTATTTTCGTTAATTAACAGCGCCGTGTGCATCACTTTATTTTTTGCTTCATCTGGAATCACAAATTCTGAATTCGCAGGCATATCTCCAAAACGATGAATTCCTATATTTTTTGTCTCAAAAACTGTTTCATAAAAAGTAAATGCTTCTTCGCAATTTCCTTCAAAATTTAAATATGCGTGTAATTTTGCCATAATAATTTATTTTTTTGTGGTTTTATTGTTCTAAATGTAATTATACTAACGGTTCTCCGTTTGCATCAGTAGTTAAAATATCTGTCATATAGTCTAAAAAAGGCTGAAGAATTTGCATTGATTTCGCCACTTTTTGTGGAAAATCTTTTGCTAAAGTTTCTTCCTCTGTAAACTTTTTAACAAAATATAATTGCTTCTTTCTTAATAAATTAATTCGTTCATGTTCTTTCGAAAATCCTTTTGGAGCAGATTTGACTTCATCACCAACAATTTCTCCAAATTCTTGTTGAATTGCTTTAGAAGAAACTATTTTTTGTAATTCGTCCGAAGCTTCAATTTCTTTTCTAATTCGTAATAAATCGTCGCGTTCTGGACCCCAAAATCCCGCACCAATAAAACAATTATTCGGTTGAAATTGAATATAAAATCCGCCTCTATTGTATGGTTTTTTACGGCCAGTTTGCGCAGAAAAATGATTTTTATAAGGCGTTTTATCATTCGAAAAACGAACATCTCTGTAAATTCTATAAATTTTTAGCGGCTCTAATTCTTCTTTTTTAGATAACTCTTGATAAATCGCATTAAAAATTAAATCGGCTTCGGTTTTTGCAGTATCAAATTCTGTTTTGTGTTCGGTAAACCATTCGCGGTTATTATTTTTTTCTAGTTTTTTTAAAAATTTATATATTTCTGACATTTTTTATTACTTTTTTCGATTAATTAAGACACTTTCGTACATATTAATCCATTGTTCTGGTGTTATTTTTTGAGCCAATTGTCTTATTAAATCATAGGGAATATCTTCTACTTTTTTGAATCGAATACAGCTTTTTCCCATATCTAATTTCTTTGTAGAATGTTTAGGATATTCCGCCACAAACCAATTGTAAATTTCATCATTCATGTACAATCCCATGTGATATAACGCGATAAAATTCTTTTGCGAAGCGATATTAATAAATGGCAACGGCGCTTTCGGATCGCAATGATAACCTGACGGATATAACGTATGCGGAACCACAAAACCAAGATGTCCATAGCTTAATTCTAAAGCAAAACCATCTGGTAAATTGGTTTTAAGAACTTCTATTAATTGTTCTATTGCTTCTTTTCTTTCGACTGGAATACTTTCCAAATATTCATTTAAGCTTGAAACATCGTATTGCATTATTTTTTGTATTTATCGTGTAAACCTTTTCCGTCTAAAATCAATGGAATTATTTTTTCTAAACGACTAACTTTCGTCTTTTCTTGCTTTGCTTCATCAATATATTCATTGTAATCTTTTTGCTTTCCTTTAGTTAAAGCTTTAAATGAACTATTTAAATTATCATTCTGATTTAAAGCATTTTGCAAAAAATGATTCACTTCTTTTGGAATAGATTTTTCTGGTTTTATTTCTTTCCCATTCTTTACCAATTGTATTGCTTCATCAATGTATTGTTTTATTTTTTTAAGATTCATTTCATCAGAAGATGTAAATCTCCATTGACGCAAAGCTTTCGTTTTACCTTCGCTTGCCGCAATCAAAATTTTATCTTTATCAATCAATAAAACTCCATTGTAAAACCATAAAGCAAAGTGATTTTTGAAACCACTAAAAGCTAAAACATTCTTTTTATTGTATGTATAAACTTCGCCACCCCATTTAAACTCTTTTTGCAATTCTGTTTGATTGACTAATTGCTGAATTTTTTCGTTGGCATCACTCCATTTTTCATTATATTTTTTCCAATCTGGCGAATTATTATCTTTTAATAAATCAACTTTATACAAGATAATTTCTTGAATCAATTTGGTTGGAATTGGTACATCTAACGGAATCTGAATGGCACCTTTTGAGGTTTTATAAGAACTTAACTTGTCTTGAAAATGAACTATTGCATCAACGCCCGGATAAAGTCCCAAATGATTTTTAAACATTGCAAAATGAATCAAATTTCCATTTAATCGAAAAGTTGGCATTTTATAATTAATTGTTTCGGCGGCATCAGGAACATTTTTAGTAATTAGTTCTCTAACTTCAATTAAAATTTGTCGTTTATCTTCTTCAAAACAAGCAATATATTCATCAATATTTGTAAAATTATCCGTCATTCAATTCTATTATTGCTCGCAAATTTCTTTTAATAATCGCAAAGCTTTCAACCACATTTCTTTGTATTTTGCTTCGTCAGCTTCAGAATCTTCAATTTCTATTGTACAAACCAATCGTGTATGGCCTTCGACATCATTAAATTTATAAGTTTCTAAAGTATTTTTCCACTTATCAACTTCAGATCCAGACAAAATTTCTTCGTTATTTTTTAGAATACCGACATGACGGATTACAATAGATTCGCCCAATTTATTTTCATCGATTATAGAAACCATTCCACCTTTACCATCGTCGGAAGTAAAATAAATTTTAGAACCTTCGCTCCAATCTCCCTTATAATCGGAGGTTTCACTAAAAGGTTTTGTCCAAATTTTATACGAATCTTGGGATAACATAACTTTATGAACGTGTTTAGGTAGCGCGTAAATAATCTCTGTAAACGATATCTTTTTCATATTATTGAGTTTAATTAATCTATTATTAAGTCATTATTTTACTCTTTTATTCATTTTTAGTTTCTACATAATTTTTAAAACTATCTAAAATTGCTTGCCAACCTTGACGTTGCATTTCTTCTGGATTTTGATTTTCTGGATCAAATTTTTCAGTTATAACTGTCGAATTATTTTCTTCCATAAAATCAATTTCAACTTTTCTACCATCAGCAATATAATAGCGAATAAATTTATTTGGTATAATTTCGTCATATTTTGCTTCAAATTCAAACTGAAAACTACCATCTTTTGCCGCCATTGTACTTTTTAGCGTTCCGCCATTTTGCAAATCATTTTCTGCCTTTGGACAATGCCAATCTGGCGAAGCTTGATTCCATTTTACAATATCTTCTGGATTATTAAATGCAAACCAAACTTTGTCTAGCGGTGCATTAATCGTTGTTTGTACCGTAATCATATTCCGTTATTTTGTCGTTTTATAAAAGTCAAATGCACCTTTTCTAAGGTTTATTCCGTATTCTAAATATGCTTTTAGCGAAGCCAAAAAATTGGCCCAACCTTCTGTTTGTCCAATTACTTGTTTTATTCCCGCTTCGTCATCATTCATTTCATGTTCTACAATTTTTACAACTGTCGAATCATCCGTTTGTTTCTCGAAAACAATTTCCACCAACATATTTTGCTTTCCACCACTCCAATCAAAAGAAATGTATTCGTCTTTTCTAATTATTTTACCAACAACAGGATAAAGTTCATCAAATTCGGTAAATTTCCATTCAACCGTTTTATCCGTTTCTAGTTTTCCTGTTGACGATTCTATAAAATATTGATTCATTTTAGTTGGATCAATAATCGCTTCGAAAACAGAATTTATTGGTTTCTGAATTTGAATAGTAGCTTTTGCTGTTAATTTCATTTCAATAATTTGGTGGTATCTAATTTAATCAAAAAACCAATTCGTTTTATCATTCCTTCAAAATAATCTTTTAATTGATGATGAAAATTTTTAAAAACTATTTGAATTAATTTCTTAATAAAAACTGAAATCTTAATACATTTATACTATCGTAAAATTTATTGAACACGTGAAAAAATTAACATTAAAAGTAACTCTACTTACACTTTTGTTGGGAAGTACAGTTGGATTTGCGCAAGATGCAAAAGCAGATTCTGCTTATGTGCGCGACAATTACGAAAAAATAGAACAAGTAATTCCGATGCGCGATGGTACAAAGTTATTTACAGCTATTTATCAGCCAAAAGATAAAACAAAACAATATCCCGTTTTGTTAAATCGTACGCCTTATACAGTTGCGCCTTATGGTGTAAATGAATACAAGAAATCGTTAGGAAATTTTCCTACAGAAATGCGCGAAGGTTTTATTTTTGTTTACCAAGATGTGAGAGGAAAATGGATGAGCGAAGGCGAATTTGAAGATGTTCGACCTATAAATCCTTCAAAAAGTAAAAAGGCAATTGACGAAAGCACAGATACATTTGATACGCTAGAATGGCTTGCTAAAAACTTGAAGAATTACACGAAAAAAGCTGGAATTTATGGAATTTCGTATCCTGGTTTTTATTCGACAATGAGTTTGGTTAATTCGCATCCAACTCTAAAAGCCGTTTCGCCACAAGCGCCCGTTACCAATTGGTTTTTAGGTGACGATTTTCATCATAATGGAGTTTTATTCTTGAATGATTCTTTCTCATTTATGACTTTTTTTGGTGTAAAACGTCCGCAACCAATTACGCCAGATAAAGGTCCGAAACGTTTTGAATATCCAATAAAAGATAATTATAGATTTTATGCAAGTGGCTCTGTAAAAGAGTTGAAAGATAAATATTTGCAAGATAATATCAAGTTTTACAATGATTTATTTGCGCATCCAGATTACGATCAATTTTGGCAAGATCGTAATGTTTTACCACATTTAACTAACGTGCAACCTGCTGTAATGACGGTTGGAGGTTTTTTTGATGCAGAAGATGTCTACGGCGCTTTCGAAACGTATAAAGCAATTGAGAAACAAAATCCGAAAGCAACAAATATTATGGTTGCCGGACCTTGGTTTCATGGTGGTTGGGTTCGTAGCAACGGAAGTACTTTTGGAGATATGCAATTTGCATCGAATACAAGTGAGCATTATCAGCAAGAAATAGAATTGCCTTTTTTTAATTATTACTTAAAAGATAAAGGTAATTTTAAACCAACCGAAGCTACAATTTTTATTACGGGATCTAACGAATGGAAACAATTTGATGCTTGGCCACCAAAAAATGTAACAACACAAAAAATTTATTTGCAACAAAATGGTAAAATAGCTTTTAATAAAACCAATACAACAACTACTTTTGACGAATATGTTGCAGATCCAAATTCTCCAGTTCCTTATCAAGGAGGAGTTTTAGAAACTCGTTCAAGAGAATATATGGTCGATGATCAACGCTTTGCTTCTACTCGTCCTGATGTTATGGTGTATCAATCTGATATTTTGACAGAAGATATTACGCTTGCTGGTCCTGTTATCAATCATTTAGTGGTTTCTACTACGGGAACAGACGCTGATTATGTTGTAAAATTGATTGATGTTTATCCTGAAAACACGCCAAAATTTAATAACAAATTAATGGCTGGATATCAAAATTTGATTCGTGCAGAAATTATGCGCGGAAAATATAGAAATAGTTTCTCTAACCCCGAAGCTATGGTTCCGAATAAAGAAACAAATGTAACGTACACGATGCCAGATGTTGGACATACATTTAAGAAAGGACATCGCATTATGATTCAAGTTCAGAACAGTTGGTTTCCTTTAGCAGATCGCAATCCGCAACAATTTATGAATGTTTACGAAGCAACTTCTAAAGATTATTTAAAACAAACGCAACGAATTTATCATACTTCTTATATCGAAATTCCGGTATTGAAATAACAAAAAAATCCAGCTAATTAGCTGGATTTTTTTTATAATGTTACTTTTCCTATTTTTCCTTTATTTCCAACTAAAATTACATATTTTTTATCGGGCGAAACCGTACAAGTATTGTAACTATCTGTTGTGATATTTTTCCAATTATGACCTCCATCTACAGAATAATCAACGCCAGAATAACCGCAAACCATTACTTTATCTTTACTAATAATTGTTACACCAGATTTATAACCCGTCGGATAACTCCACGAATCCTGAAAAACCAATTTACCATTTGTAATTTTAAATTTATATAAATTGTATTTTGAATCGTTTGGTTTCGTAAAATCTCCACCAACCAAATAACCTACATTATTTGTCGCATCATACGCCAAACCATTAATTCCAGAAGTCGAACTTTTCGTTTTTTCTAACGCATACATTTGTCCACCTTTTGGCGTATAATAGTATAAATTAGACAATTCGCCACCCGTAACAATCAACGCCTGCTTATCATCAACATACAAATTACTTCCGCTTGATGCGAAAAATGCTTCTTTCGGATTTTTTAACCGCAATGGCTGACCAAATAATGCTTTTGCAACATCCCATTTTGTAGTTGCAGTCGTCGTCGAAGTCAAAATAAATGGTTTATCTATTTCCATTGGATCACCAACAACTGTAATTTTCTTCGATTTTGAATCTACATAAATCGCATCTAAAAACATTCCTTTTTCAGCATTTTCGTACACTTTATTCCAAGACTTTCCACCATCTTTTGTTTCAAGAATATAAGCTGGAGAATCAATTCCCAAAGCCAAATAATTATTCTTTCCAATTACTTCTATATCACGAAAATCTCTATTTTCAACAACTTTTGGATTAATCCAACTAAATGTTTTTCCGCCATCTGTCGATTTTCCTATTGTATTTTTAGAACCTGAAACAACAAAACTTGTTGCATTTTCGAAAGCTAAACCGCGATAACTTACATCCGTTTTATCAGAATTTATAACTTGATACGTTTGCGCAAAAGAAAAAGAGGATAAGAATAAAAATAAATGTTTCATGTGTTAATTTTTCTCAACTAAATTAGCTTTAATTTTAGTTATTTTAGCAATTATTTAATCAGAATTTATAAAATTCAACCATAATTTATCAATAATACAAGACAACATTCAATGAAAAATAGAGATCAAAAGTTGCAGCAAATTATTGATTGGGCAAAGCAAAATCCTGATGTTAGAGCTGTTTTATTAACAAGTTCTTTGGTAAATCCGCTTGCGCCAATTGATGATTTTAGTGATTTGGATATTGAATTAGTTTTTGAAGATTTAGAACCATATAAACATGATGATAATTGGTTGTCTTATTTTGGAAATCCAATCGCAAAAATGAATGATGATGAACAAGCTTTTGACGGTTTTAATGCAATAAAAATGGTTTTATATGATGATTTTGTCAAAATTGACTTCAAAATCTATCAAAAAGAGAAATTTATTGAATTAGCAAATCAAGCCAATTTACCATACGATTGGGATATTGGGTATAAAATATTGCTTGATAAAGATTATTTAACAATAAAACTTAAACGACCAACTTATACTGCTTCACTTATAAAAAAACCTACAAAAAATGAATTTGAAAAACTGAATCAAGACTTTTTTTGGGATGTTACTTACGCTGTAAAATCTTTGGCTAGAAAAGATTTTTTTTATGCAAAATTTATCATCGAAAATATTTTAAGAACAGAATATTTTATTCCGATGATTGAGTATTATATTGGTTTAGAAAATGATTGGAAAGTGACAGCAAATAAACATGGTCGGTTATTCGAAAACTATTTATCACCAAGTGATTGGGTTAAAATTAAATTGACATTTGCAGGAAATGAACTACAAGAAAATTGGAGTGCACTCGAAATTATGATTCAATTATTTTGTAAATTTAGCAAGAAAATTGCGTTGCATTTAAACTATAATTATCCCGAGAAATTAGCGCAAGATATTTCTAACTATTTTATTACAATCCGAAATAATTCGAGTCCAAAATCAGAAGATAAATTGTAAATAATATCGGTTATAATTACCTATTTTTGTTTAGAAATACCATAAAATATGTTCGATTTTAGACTAAAAGTTTTTGATACTGTTGCGCGACGTTTAAATTTTACAAAAGCTGCAAATGAGCTAAATATAACGCAACCAGCGGTTACAAAACATGTCAAAGAAATTGAAAATTATTTAAACACAAAGCTTTTTGATCGTAACGGTACTAAAATTAAGTTGACAAAAGCTGGTGAAATTTTACTTCAATATACCGATCAACTTTTTAATGTTTACCGAGATATGGAGTTCGAAATTGCGCAATTAAAAGAACATCAAAAAGGTAATTTGCGATTGGGCGCAAGTACAACAATTGCGCAATATGTTTTGCCTGCGATTTTAGCCGAGTTTCATCAACGATATCCTGCAATTAAAGTTTCTTTGGTGATACAAAATTCAGAAGCGATTGAAGATTTATTGTCTCAAAATAAAATTGATTTAGGTTTAATTGAAGGTCAAATTAAAAATAGAAATTTTCATTATTTTCCTTTTCTAAAAGATGAAATTATCTTGGTTTCTCGTAATCATCACGCTTTAACTAAGAAAAATGCTTTGAAATTAGAGCAATTGGAAACACTTCCTTTAGTTATGCGCGAGCCTGGTTCTGGAACTTTAGAAACGATTGATTTAGCTTTAAAAGAAAAAGGAATTAAGCTAAATTCGTTGAATATAGAAATGCAATTAGGGAATACAGAAAGTATAAAAAATTATCTTTTGCATTCGGATGCTTTGGCCTTTTTGTCTGTTCAATCTATTCTGCAAGAACTTAAAAATCAAACTTTAGCAATAATTGATGTAAAAAATCTAACCATAAAGCGCGATTTCAATTTTATTTTGCCTGAAGGCGAACAATCTTCTATTGGAGATTTATTTATTCAATTTACTAATCGTTATAACTTAAAGTAATAACAAATTACTTTTTATGATTTCTTTTAGAATAATAACTGTCGGAAATTTGTCCTATAAAATTATTCAAAATGAAATTCATTCAATCAGAAGAAAACCTGCCATCCTTTTCTACATCTAAAAAAATAATCTTTATAATTTGCGCTGTTTGTTGCGCTTTACCATTTGTATCATCACCAATTGCATTAATTGTTGGCTTTGTCGTAGCACAAGTTATTGGTAATCCGTACGAAGTACAATCACGAAAGTTTTCTGGTATTTTACTAAAATTTGCAGTTGTTGGACTAGGTTTCGGAATGAATATTTTTTCTGCAATACAAGCCGGTAAAGAAGGAATTGTATTTACAATAATCAGTATTTCTACATTGATGCTTTTAGGATTTTTTTTAACCAAATTTTTCAAAATAGAAAAAGTAACTGGTTATTTAATTTCAGCTGGAACTGCGATTTGTGGAGGAAGCGCAATTGCGGCAATCGCACCAATTACAAACGCAAAACCCAATCAAATATCGGTTGCATTGGCTGTCGTTTTTACATTAAACTCGGTCGCATTATTAATATTTCCCACATTGGGACATTTATTTAACTTATCTCAACACGATTTCGGATTATGGTGCGCAATCGCCATTCACGACACAAGTTCTGTGGTTGGTGCAGCAAGCAAATACGGCGAAGAAGCACTACAAGTGGCAACAACAGTAAAATTAGCGCGTGCATTATGGATTATTCCATTGTCATTTTTAACCTTATTATTTTTTAAAAGCTCTACATCTAAAATTAGTATTCCGTGGTTTATTGGTTTGTTCTTAGTCGCAATTTGCATCAATACTTATGTTCCGTTTGTACATACAATTAGCCCGTATATCATTTGTTTATCAAAGGCTGCATTAACATTAACGTTGTTTTTAATTGGGACAAGTTTATCGTTTAAGATGATGAAAAACATCGGTTTTAAACCACTTTTAATGGCGATACTTTTATGGATTTTTATTGGAGTTGGAAGTTTAATAATGATTATGAAATTTGCTTAATTAATAGATTTCCAATAAAAAAAAGCCTCAATTTGAGGCTTTTTTATTTATAATATTCCAAGTAAATCAACTTCAAAAATCATCGTCGATTTTGGACCTAATTCTTTTGATATTTCACGGTCTTTGTATCCTAATTCTGGTTTTACAACAAACCTAAATTTGCTTCCAACTGGCATTAATTGTACACCTTCGGCCCAACCTTTTATCACATTTTCTAAAGGAAAAGCGGCAGGTTTTTTACGCTGAACAGAACTATCAAAGACTTCTCCCTGAATATTTGTACCATGATAATGACACAAAACTGTCTGTGATAAAGAAGGTTTTACGCCTTCACCCATTGTAATTACTTCGTATAATAATCCACTTTCAGTCTCAATAACTCCTTCTTTTATTTTATATTCATCACGAAAAATAATTCCTTCGTTAAAATTTTTCTCCGACAATTCTTTTTTACGTTTCAGTAACAATTCAGCTACACCCATTTTATCCTTATTTGAATACAAATTTATTAAGATTTAATGAAAAAAGCGCAATTCAATAGAATTGCGCTTATATTTTTATCAACTAAAATAATGTTGCGTTTATTTTGATTTGAATTTATTAATCGCATTGATTGTAAATTCTGATAAAACTAATTCACCAGAAATCTTTGCACGTTCTATTAACAATTCGTCCCAATTTTCTGATCCTTCCCAAGAAACACGTTTCAAATGTTTCATTGCATCTGGATTAGAATTTGCTAATTTAGTTGCTAATAACTCAATTCCTTCGTCCATTTCTACTGCATTTGCAAAAACTTCGGCATATAAACCTTTTTCTTTTGCCCAAGCAGCAGTCTGAAATTCTGTTGCGTTAATAGCCATTTGTGTAAAAGCAGAATTTCCTACTTTACGTTCAACTGCTGGTCCAACTACAAATGGTCCGATACCAACTGCTAATTCTGACAATTTAACCGAAGCAAATTCTGTTGCAAACGTATAATCTGCGGCAGACGCAATTCCGACTCCTCCACCAACAGCTTTTCCTTGAATACGTGCTAAAACAAATTTTGGCGCTTTACGAATTGCATTGATTACGTGCGCAAATCCTGAAAAGAATTCTAAACCAGTTTCGCGGTCTTTGATAGAAATTAATTCGTCAAAAGAAGCTCCTGCACAAAACGTACGTTCGCCTTCACTTTTTAAAACGATTACTTTTACAGCAGTATCATTTCCTAATTTTTCAATTTCTGTTGCTAGATTTCTTAATTGAGAACCTGGCATTGAATTACTTTGTGGATGAAAAAATTCAATTGTTCCTATTCCGTTTACAATCTCTGATTTTACGTAAGCTTCCATTAATCTTCTTGATTTAATTTTTTAACCATTGTTAAAATTGTTGCAACTGCTACTGTTTCGCCAGTTTCGTCATAAATATCAACTAACCAACGTACAATTCCTTTTGCAACATCGTTTTCGTCTTTTTTCTCTTGCGAGATTTTTTCTTTACATGTAAAACGAACACCCATTGTTGTTCCTGGATAAACAGGTTTTACAAAACGACATTCATCTAATCCATAATTTAATAAAACTGGACCTTTTTTACCTTGTACAAATAAACCTGCAGCTTTAGATAAAATGTAATATCCGTGTGCTACATTACGCTCAAAGATAGTTCCTTCTAACGAAGTTGCGTCAACGTGTGCATAAAAATTATCGCCAGATAAAGCTGCAAAAGCATTAATATCTGATTGTTGAATTGTATGTTTTGCTGTGATTAATGTATCACCAACTTTTACTTCTTCAAAATATTTTGCAAATGGATGTTTATCATCTTCAATATAATCTGCACCATATTGGTATTGTTGTGTAACAGCCGTTAATTTGTTAGGCGAACCTTGTAGTGCTGTACGTTGCATATAATGCATTACACCACGTTTTCCTCCCATTTCTTCTCCTCCACCTGCACGACCTGGACCACCATGAACCAATAATGGTAATGGAGAACCGTGACCTGTAGATTCTTTGATACATTCTGTATCTAAAATCACGATACGTCCGTGCATAGAACCTGCGTTTAAAACAAATTCTGTTGCAATATCATTATCGCCCGTTACAATAGAACAAACCAAGGAACCTTTACCCATACGAGCTAATTCTACCGCTTCTTCTGTTCCGTTATAAGGAATAATTGTAGAAACTGGTCCAAAAGCTTCGATGTTATGAACATCAGTTTTATTGAAAGGATCATTGTTTACAAATAAAATTGGCGACATAAACGAACCTTTATTTTTGTCTGCTCCAACTACTTCAAATTGATCTAAATTTCCAAAAACAATTTCTTGAGATTTTGCTAATTCTTCAACTTTCTCGCGAACTTCTTTTACTTGCGCTGCACCTGCTAAAGCTCCCATGCGAACACCTTCTACATTTGGATCTCCAATTTTTGTTGTTGATAAACGTTGTCCTAAAGCAATTTGAACATCTTCTACCAAATTAGTTGGAACAATTGCACGACGAATTGCAGTACATTTTTGACCTGCTTTTGTCGTCATTTCTCTTGTTACCTCTTTGATAAAAATATCAAATTCTGGAGAACCTACTTTTACATCTTCTCCTAAAATACATGCATTTAAAGAATCCGCTTCTAAATTAAAAGGAACGCCTTCTGCTGTAATTCTTGGATGAGATTTTAACATTTGTCCTGTTGATGCAGAACCTGTAAATGTTACCACATCTTCTGATTCTACATAATCTAAAATTCCGTTTGCAGAACCAGAGATTAATTGCAATGCACCGTCTGGTAAAATATTAGAATCGATAATTGCACGAACAACAGTTTCTGTTAAAAAAGAAGTTATTGTTGCTGGTTTAACAATTGCTGGAACACCAGCCAAAAAGTTAACTGCAATTTTTTCTAACATTCCCCAAACTGGGAAATTAAATGCATTAATATGTATAGCAACACCGCGTTTTGGTGTTAAAATATGTGTTCCTAAAAAAGTTCCATTTTTTGAAATTTGATGTGTATCACCTTCAACATAAAATGGTTGATCGCCAAATTGACGACGTAAAGAAGCGTTCGCAAATAAGTTTCCGATACCACCTTCAATATCAACCCAGCTGTCTGCACGAGTTGCTCCAGTTGCCCAAGAAACCGTATAAAATTCTTCTTTTCTATCCATCAAATACAAGGCTAATTTCTTTAACATTAAACCTCTTTCTTGGAAAGTCATTTTACGTAATTTTGGTCCACCAACTTTACGCGCATAATCCATCATCGCTCCGAAATCTAATCCAGCTGATGATGCTGTTGCAATCTCGTCACCAGTGATTGCATTATATAACATTTGCCCATCAGACGAACCTTTTGTCCATTGTCCTAAAGCATAATTTTCTAATTGATTAGCCATTGTTATTTTGTGTTTTAGTTTAGTTGTACGTTTTAAATAGTAAGTAAGTTTCATATCATTTAATATAATATTTAAACTTAGTACGTATTACTTTGTTTCGTTCCACGTTTTATAATTACTTGCCATCGACTCGTAATAATGTGCAGGAACTTCTGTTAATGGTTCGCAAGGTTTCAAACTTTCATGACAATCACTCGGTAATTGCATGTATTGTTGTGTTCCTTGATCTTTCCATTCAATCATTTGATCCGAAACTTGTTTTACGATTTTCGCAGGATTTCCGACTACAACACTTCGTGTCGGAATTACTGTATCTGCTCTAACAAAAGCCAAAGCACCAACAATACATTCGTCCTCAATAACAACATTATCCATCACAACAGCATTCATTCCAACCATACAATTTCTTCCAATTGTTGCGCCGTGTATAATTGCTCCGTGACCAATATGCGCTTTTTCTTTTAAATGAACCGTTGTTCCCGGAAACATGTGTACCGTACAATTTTCTTGTACATTACAATTATCTTCGATAATAATCTGTCCCCAATCCCCTCTTAACGCGCAACCAGGACCAATGTAAACATCTTTTCCTATAATTACATTTCCCGTAACCACAGCTTGCGGATGCACAAAAGCGGTAGGATGCACAACTGGTTTATATCCTTTGAATTCGTAAATCATTTTTATAATAGTATTTAGATATTTGTCATTAGATATGAGTTTTTTTGAATAATTTATCTAATAACTCTATTCTAATATCTTATTTTATGCTCTTTCTATTACTACTGCGAAACCTTGTCCTAAACCAATACACATTGTTATTAATGCATATTTTCCGCCTGTTGCTTGTAATTCGTAAGCAGCAGAATTTAAGATTCTTGCACCAGACATACCAAGTGGATGACCCAATGCAATTGCACCACCATTTGGATTGATACGAGGATCGTTATCTGCTAATCCCATTGCACGTGTACACGACAAAGATTGAGCAGCGAAAGCTTCATTAAGCTCAATAACATCCATATCATTTAATGTTAATCCTGCATTTTTTAGTGCAATTTGAGAAGCATAAACTGGTCCGATTCCCATAATACGAGGTTCTACACCCGCAACACCAGAACTTACAATACGAGCCATTGGTGTTAAATTAAAATCTTTAATCGCTTGTTCTGAAGCTAAAATATTAGCCGCAGCACCGTCATTTAAACCTGAAGCATTTCCTGCCGTTACAGTTCCATCTGGTTTAAAAGCTGGACGTAATTTTCCTAAAATTTCTAATGTTGTATCATTTTTAGGGAATTCGTCCGTATTAAATATAATTGGATCTCCTTTGCGTTGTGGAATTTCTACTGCTACAATTTCTTTTGCTAAACGTCCGTTAGCTTGTGCAGCAGCCGTTTTTTGTTGTGACCAAACAGCAAATTGATCTTGATTTTCACGAGAAATATTATCACGTTCAGCTAAATTTTCAGCTGTATTTCCCATTCCATCAACACCCCACATTTCTTTCATTTTTGGGTTGATAAAACGCCATCCGAAAGTAGAATCATAAATTTTTGCATCTCCACCAAAAGGCGTTGCAGATTTAGAAACAACTAAAGGAGCACGTGTCATCGATTCTGCTCCACCAGAAATCATCAATTGCGCATCACCAACTTGAATTGCTCTTGATGCTGAAATTGCAGCAGATAATCCTGAAGCACATAAACGGTTAACCGTTTCGCCAGGAACAGTATAAGGCAACCCTGATAATAAAGCAGACATACGCGCGATATTACGGTTATCCTCTCCTGCTTGATTAGCATTTCCTAAAATTACATCATAAAAAGCAGCAGGATCAATAGACGGATTACGTTTTAATAATTCTGCAATTACTAAAGCACCCATATCGTCTGGACGAATAGCTGATAATCCTCCTTTTAGTTTTCCGATTGGAGTTCTAACTCCATCAATAATATATGTTTGGTTCATTTATTACAAGTTATAAGTTGTGAGTTTTTTTGTTTAATAAATTTCCTCACTACATTAATTAGTATAATTTTATTCTTCAATTAAAGGTTTACCTGTTCTAAAGCAAGTACCTTTAAATAAAGCAATTAAATCATTATTTTGATTTGTTACTTTGATGTCGTAAACACCTGTTTTTTTAGTTGAATTAACTTCTTGCGATTCAATTGTAAAAACATCTCCTTCGCGACCAGCTTTTGTAAAAGAAATATGCACATCTAATGCAACCGAAATATTGTTGTACATATTGCATGAAAATGCAAACGCACTATCTGCCATTGCAAACGTTACACCGCCATGTACAGTACCAACTCCGTTCATCATTTCTGGACGAATATTAGCTTGTAATTTTGCATAACCTTCATGTACTTCAATTACTTCTAATCCTAACCATTCACTAAATTTATCTTGGTCAAGCATTCTGTTTAATAACTTTTGTGGTTCCATAATTTTATAAATTTTAGTAGAATGATTTGTTCTCTTTTACCATGTTACGAATAATTGGACTTAAACGGTAACGATCTTCGTGGTAATAGTTATACAACTCATCTAAATCGTTTTGTACGTTTTCTAATCCATATTCGTCCGCCCATTTCAATAATCCTTTCGGATAATTTACTCCTTTCGTCATAGCTGTATCTAAATCTTCGCGATTCGCGATGTTTAAAAATAAAGCATCTGCTGCCTCATTAATTAACATCAATAAAATACGTTTGTAGATTTTTTCTAATAAAGCTTGCTCTTGATTTGGTGCTTTTTTCTCTGCTCCTTCTGCATAATTGTAGAATCCACGTCCAGATTTGCGTCCATAATATCCTGCTTCGAATAAACGTTTTTGAGAAAATGATGGTTTAAATCTTGGGTCGTAAAAAAATGCTTCGAAAACAGATTCGGTTACACGATAATTAACATCATGACCAATAAAATCCATTAATTCGAAAGGTCCCATACGGAAACCGCCTAAAGATGTCATTGCAAAATCAATAGTTTCTGCATCGGCAACACCTTCTTCTAAAATACGAATTGCTTCACCATAAAAAGGACGAGCTACACGATTTACAATAAAACCAGGCGTATCTTTTGTGATAACGGGTAATTTTTTAACCGATTGAATTAAAGCTTTAACTTCTTCTGCTAAACCTTCGCGCGTTTGTACAGCCGGAATAATTTCTACCAAAGCCATTAATGGCGCAGGATTAAAAAAGTGAATTCCTATTACACGTGATGGATTTTCGCAAGATGATGCAATTGATGCAATTGAAAGTGATGATGTATTTGAGGCTAAAATACAGTCTTCTGAAACGATTGCTTCAACTTGTTTAAAAACCGATTTTTTAACGTCTAAATTCTCAACAATTGCCTCAATCATCAAATCAATTGTTGCAAAAGCGTCTAAACTTTGTGCATATTCAATTGAGTTTTGAATTGTTTCTGCTTGTTCCGCAGTATATTTTTCTTTGGCCACTAACTTTACAAAAGTATTGGCTAAATTTTGTTTTGAGCGATCTAATGCTTCTTGGTTTGTGTCATATAAAACAACCGAATGACCAGCTTGTGCAAACACTTGCGCAATACCAGATCCCATTGCTCCACCACCAATAATACCTATTTTTTTCATTTTTTACTCTCCTTTAAAAACTGGATTTCTTTTTTCTAAAAAAGCATCTACACCTTCTTGATAATCTGATGTATTTCCCGATTTAGCTTGAAATAATCCTTCTTGATTTAATTGTTCTTCAATCGAATTTTGAAATGTTTGGTTTAGTAATTTCTTTGTATAAGCCAAACCTTTTGTTGGTAAATTTGCTAATTTCTCAGCCAATTTTGCAACTTGTGCATCAAACTCATCATCCGAAAAATAATCGTAAATCATTCCTATTTCTTTTGCTTGAGCCGCAGAAACTTTATCTGCTAACATCATTAATGCAGAAGCACGTTGAAAACCAATTAAACGAGGTAAAAAATACGTTCCACCACAATCAGGAATTAAACCAATTTTACTAAAAGCTTGGATAAAATTTGCAGATTCTTTTGCTACAACTATATCACATGCCAAAGCTAAATTAGCTCCTGCACCAGCTGCAACACCATTTACGGCTGCGATAACTGGTTTATCCATATTTCTAATTTTAAGAACTAATGGATTGTAGTTTTCTTGAACGATTTTATTAAAATCAATGTCTTTTTCTTCTAACACTTCGCCTAGATCTTGACCAGCGCAGAATGCTTTTCCTGTCGCCGTTAAAACAACAGCGCGTACAGAGGCATCTTGGGCTGCAACATCTAATGAATTTTGAAGTGCTTTAATCATTTCTTGATTAAAACTATTGAATACCGAAGGACGATTCAACGTAATTGTCGCAATTCCGCCTTCTTGTGTATAGTGAATTGTAGTTGAATTTTCCATAATTTTTTAGTGATGACATTTGAAATAATCAAACGGTTCGTGACAACTATTACATTGATACATAGCTTTGCAGGCAGTTGAACCGAATTGACTGATTAGTCGAGTATCCATAGAACCACATTGTGGACATTCTACTTCTTGCTCATCAGAAAAGAGCGCGTCACTCGACGGCGTTTTATTAGGCGGCGCAATTCCGTAAGCTTTCATCTTTTGCTTGCCTTCTTCAGTCATCCAATCAGTAGTCCAAGTTGGACTTAACTGATTGATGACATTTATATTTTTAAATCCTTTTTCGATTAATTTTAAACGTATTGAAATTGAAAAGGCACTAACAGCAGGACATCCCGAATATGTTGGCGTAATTGTGATATTGACACTTTCTTGATCTATTAAATCAATTTTACGCACTACACCTAAATCGATGACGCTAATCACAGGTATTTCTGGATCAGCGACTTCCTCCATATATTGCCAGATTTCTTTTTCTGTTACCATTGCGAATTTGGATATGTTCTTTGTAAATATTGCAATTCTGTTAAGATAAAACCTAAATGTTCTGTGTGTACACCTTGCTTTCCTCCTTTTTGTACAAATGCATTTTCTACATCAGCAACAATTGTTGCTTCTTCTAAAATATCGTTTACTTTTGATAACCAAGCTGCTTTAAAAGCTTCTGGATTTTCTATTAAACCTTCTTCTACTAAAGCTTTTTGATAATTTGATAATAAAAATGCTTCTTTTACGTAAGGTAAAATATCATTAACAGCTTGCTGAATTTTATCGTGAGATTCTTGTGTACCATCTCCTAAACGAATCATCCATTCTGATGACCATTTTAAGTGATATTTAACTTCTTTCAACGATTTTTCTGCAATTGCTTGTAGTTTTAAATCTTTTACTTTTAAGAATTGTTCTAACAATAAAACGTGGTACGAATCGTAAAAAAATTGACGTGCAACTGTATTTCCGAAATGTCCGTTTGGTAATTCAACTAACAATAAGTTTTTATACTCACGTTCTTCGCGTAACATGGCTAATGAATCTTCTGTTGCTCCATTACCAATCATTTCGGCAGCATAGTCGTAATAATTAGATGTTTGTCCCAACAAATCTAAAGCCATATTAGACATCGCAATGTCTTGCTCTAAAATAGGTCCGTGACCACACCATTCGCATAAACGTTGTGCTAAAATCAAATTTGTATCTGCTAAATGCAAGATAAAATCGATGTAATTTTGATTGTTTTGATATACTGTAGCCGTCATAAATTACATGTTTTTGATTTCTTCTGGAACATCATAAAAAGTTGGATGACGATAAACTTTATCTTCAGCTGGATCAAAAAATTGATCTGCTTCGTCTGGATTAGAAGCATGAATATTCATAGATTCTACAACCCAAATACTTACACCTTCTAAACGACGAGTGTAAACATCGCGCGCATTTTCTAAAGCCATCGTTGCATCAGCAGCATGTAAACTACCAACATGTTTGTGGTCTAAACCTTGTTTACTTCTGATAAATACTTCCCATAAAGGCCAATCTCTATTCTCCATCTTTTTATGCGTTTTTACGTTGTTCTTGTTCTAATTCTCTTTGTTTTCTTTTTTCATGGTAAGCTGTTGCAGCGTCTCTAACCCAAGCACCATTTTCGTGTGCATTACGGCGAGCATCTAAACGTTCTTTATTACATTTTCCGTTTCCTTTAACAACATTCCAAAACTCTTCCCAATCAATTTCTCCAAATTCGTAATGACCTGTTTCATCATTAAATTTTAAATCTGGATCTGGAATAGTTAATCCTAAATATTCTGCTTGAGGGATAGAAATATCGACAAAACGTTGACGTAATTCATCATTAGAAAAACGTTTAATTCTCCATTTCATTGATAATTCTGAGTTTGATGATACATCATCACCAGGTCCAAACATCATTAATGTAGGCCACCACCAACGATCCATTGCATCTTGCAACATCGCTTTTTGCTCTGGTGTTCCTTTTGATAATACCACTAATGCTTCGTAACCTTGTCTTTGGTGGAAA
This sequence comes from Algoriella xinjiangensis, assembly GCF_900115015.1. Lineage (GTDB taxonomy): Bacteria > Bacteroidota > Bacteroidia > Flavobacteriales > Weeksellaceae > Empedobacter > Empedobacter xinjiangensis. The sequence continues at coordinate 105,503 of NZ_FOUZ01000001.1, forward strand.
GATTCTTCTTTACAAACACGTACCATTGCGCGAGCGTATGGTCCGTAAGATGCGCGACATAATGGAACTTGATTTAAGATTGCAGCTCCATCTACTAACCAACCAATCATACCTATATCTGCCCAAGTTAATGTTGGGTAATTGAAGATACTTGAATATTTTGCTTTACCTGAATGTAAGTCGTTTAATGTTTGTATACGAGATGTTCCCAAGGTTTCGGCAGCACAGTATAAATATAATCCGTGACCGGCTTCATCTTGTACTTTCGCTAATAAGATTTTTTTTCTGTTTAACGAAGGTGCTCTTGTAATCCAATTTGCTTCTGGCAACATACCCACAATTTCTGAGTGAGCGTGTTGAGAAATTTGTCTAACTAATGTTTTGCGGTATGCGTCTGGCATCCAATCTTTTGGTTCGATACGAACTTCATTTTCAATCTTTTCATCAAAAAGTTGTTGAAAATCAATTTCTTTTGCACTCATTTTGTTTAGTTTTTAAAGTTGATTATTTGGCATCAAAATCTACTATTACTTCTGCCGAACGAGGGTGAGCTTGGCAAGAAAGTACAAAGCCACGTGCTATTTCGTCTGGTTCTAATGAATAGTTGATGTCCATTTCTACTTCGCCTTTTAATACTTTACACTTACAAGTGGCGCAAACACCACCTTTACAAGCATATGGTAAATCGGCACCGTTTTGCAAAGCCGCATCTAAGATTGTATCGCCATGGTAACCTAAATCAAGTTGTAAAGATGTTGCGTCTAGCTTAACAGTTACTTTACTCATTGTATCATTAGATTCTTTTACCGCATTTTTGCGTTCAACCTTTTTAGCTTCTGAAGATGCGCTGTAAAATAATTCGAAATGTACATTTTTCAAATCTACTCCAGCTTCTACAAAAGCGTCACGACCGCTTAAAATCATTTCTTCGGGACCACAAAGAAAAACTTCACTAACATCTGTTGGATTGATAATATTTTTTAAGAAATATTCAATTTTTTCTTTATCAATACGACCGCTCAAAATTTCTGCATCAGCCGTTTCTCGGCTCAAGATATTGTAAACGCTAAGGCGTTGCATATATCTATTTTTTAATGCTTCAATTTCTTCTTTAAAGATGATAGATCCTTTATTTTTGTTTCCGTATAATAGTATAACTTCACTATTAGGTTCTGTTTGTAGCACTGTTTTCATGATCGAAAGTACTGGTGTAATTCCAGATCCAGCAACAATGCCTACATATAATTTTTTGTTATCTTCATGTACTTCTGTAAAGAAATTTCCTTGTGGAGTCATTACATCAAGAACATCACCAATTTTTATTTGGTCGTTCATAAATGTAGAAAAAACACCGTCGTCAATTTTCTTTACTGCAACTCTCAATTCGTTGTCTAATGGACTTGAACAAATCGAATACGAACGTCTAATTTCTTCATTATTATGATGATTTTTTAACGTTAGATATTGACCATGTTTAAAACTAAATTCTTTGTTTAATTCTTCAGGTACATCAAATGTAACGGATACACAATCTGGTGTTTCCTTTTTTACATTTTTTACGCGTAATTGATGAAAATTTATTGCCATATTATTTTTGAAATCCGTTAATTAATAGTGTCATCAAGTCATTTTCTAATTGTTCTGGCGAGATATCTCGACCAGGTTTATACCACAATTCTATCCAACGAAGTGATGATAATAAAGTAAATAAAGCCACTGATACATTTAAGTCTTTAAACTCGCCTGCTGCAATTCCTGCTTTTATTAAATTTGCAATTCGTTTTTCGTACCCTTTTCGTATTGTTTTGTACAATTCTTTTTTGGTATCCGAAAGATTTTTCCAATCATTATTTGCGACAGAAACTTCATCTGGTTCTGCAATAATCATGCGAACGTGTAACTGTATCAAATCTCGTAATTTTTGCACATTTGTTTCATCTGTATCTTCGATCATACTAATGTGAGAAACGTATTGATTGGCTACTTTGAAGCAAATTTCTTCTAAAATTTCGTCTTTCGAACGAATGTGATTATATAAACTTGCCGCTTCCATCCCAACCTTCTCTGCCAATTCGCGCATAGATGTTGCAGAATAGCCTTTGTGCTTAAAAATTGCGGCTGCTTCTTGAATAATCAGTTCTTTTTTACTTTGTTTTGGCATTTTTTATAAATGTCTATTATCGATAATTCGGTTTAATTTTCCTCCCTCACTTTTCGGAAGACAATCTGTTTCGTATAACTTAACATTCATTCCCAAACCGATATTATCTCTAATTTTTTTGTGAATATTACAAATTAAACGTTGTGCTTCAACGTTTGTTTCGTCGTTTAAATTATCTAATGTAAACCCATTTTGGTTGAAATAAGCTGAATTAATTTCGAATCCAACTTCTACTACATCCATATTTTTAGGTTTTGTCAAAACTACTTGATAATTTGGAGATAAGTGTGGAAATTCTGGAATAAAATCAGCTATTTGTGTATGAAAGAAATTTACGCCACGAATAATCATCATATCATCTGCACGACCAATAATTGGACCCATTTTGATATGTGTTCTTTTCTTAGAATGTTCGTATGTTAAAGTCGTAATATCGCCCGTCCAATAGCGTACCAACGGCAAAGCTTCTTTAGTTAAAGTTGTGATAACTAAAACACCTGGTTGTCCGTAAGGAACTGGCTCGCCTGTTTTTTCGTCTACAATTTCTGGAAAAAAATGATCTTCCCAAATATATGATCCTGTACCTTGTTCTTCGAAATCTTCGTTAGAAACTCCAGGTCCAATAATTTCGCTTAATCCGTAGATATTAGACGCCTTGATATGTAAACTATTTTCTACTTCTTGACGCAATGCTTCAGACCAAGGTTCTGAACCTAAAATCGCAATTTTAAGGTTAAAATTATCTAATGATTCTCCTCTTTTCTTGATTTCTTCTGCTACTGTTAACGCATAAGATGGTGTTGCACAAATAGCATCTGCCTGAAAATCTTTCAGTAACATGATTTGTTTATCTGTATTACCTCCAGAAATTGGAACAACCGTCATTCCTAATTTTTCTGCACCGTAATGTAATCCTAAACCACCTGTAAATAATCCGTATCCGTACGCATTTTGCAAAGTCATTCCTGGTTCGCAACCCGATGCAGCCAATGATCTTGCAACAACTTCAGAAAACAATTCAATATCATTTCTTGTGTAACCAACAACTGTAGGTTTTCCCGTTGTACCACTTGAACAATGTAAACGAATTACTTCGCTTTTTGGTTCTGCAAATAAGCCGAAAGGATAATTATCCCTTAAATGATTTTTCTTTGTAAATGGTAATTTATGTAAATCTTCAACACCATTAATGTCTTCTGGTTTTACTCCAGCTTCATCAAAAGCATTTTTGTAAAAAGGCACTTTACTGTACACTTTTTGTAACATATTTTGAAGTCTCTCATTTTGAATCTTGCGCAATTCTTCAATTGGCATTTGTTCAATTTCAGGATTAAATATCATAATTTTTGCAGATTTTGATTTTTGTCTTTAACAAATGTAACAAAAAAAAATAAAAAAACTAACAAACGTTAGTTTTTTTAGTGTAAAAAATACATCTATTAATTAAATGTAGTCAAATTAGTAATTTAAAACGTTATTAATCAATACTTTTAACTTTTCAGCATTTGGTAACATTTCTTGCTCTAAAGTAGAATTTAATGGTATTGCTGGTAAATCTTGCGCACCTAAAACACGAACTGGTGCATCTAAATACTCAAAACATTCTTCACTAATTAATCCTGCAACGCTCTGTGCAAAAGAGTTTTGCTTAGCTTCTTCAGTTAAAACAATACAACGACTGTGTTTTTTTACACTAGTAAAAATTGTTTCTTCATCAAGCGGAACTAATGTTCTTAAATCAATAATTTCGACTTGGTTTGGAAAATCTTTTGCAGCTTGTTTCGCCCAATAAACGCCCATACCATACGTTATTATTGATACTGAATTATAATCTGTAGAAACTTCTGATGCTATGACTTCGCGTGCTTTTCCGAATGGTAAAACATAATCTTCATCTGGTTCTACAGTTGCAGCATCTTCTGTTCCTTTTATTTTACTCCAATATAATCCTTTGTGTTCTAACATTACAACTGGATTTGGATCATAATAAGCAGCTTTCATCAATCCTTTCAAATCTGCTCCTGTAGATGGATAAGCTATTTTGATTCCTTTGATATTCGTCAAAACACTTTCTACTGAACTCGAATGATAAGGTCCACCACTTCCGTACGCACCAATTGGCACACGAAGCACCATAGAAACTGGCCATTTACCGTTTGATAAATAGTTACTACGCGCAACTTCTGTAAATAATTGATTTAGACCAGGCCAGATATAATCTGCAAACTGAACTTCTACAATCGGTTTTAAACCAACTGCGCTCATTCCAACTGTAGAACCGATAATAAACGCTTCTTGAATTGGTGTATTAAATACACGATTCTTACCATATTGTTTGGCTAAAGTTGCAGCTTCGCGAAAAACTCCACCCAAACGCAACCCAACATCTTGTCCATATAATAAAGCTTCTGGATGTTCTGCCATTAATTCGCGAATTGCAAATAAAGCAGAATCTACCATTACTGTTTTTTCTTTTCCTTCTGGCGAACGGTTTCCTTTTTCTTCTGTAATTGGTGTTGGCGCAAAAACATGCGTATACAAATCTTCTGGACGAGGATCTTCGGCTTTTAACGCTTCTTGATATTCTAACTGAACTTTGTCTGCTGCATCTTTCTCGATCTGAATTAATTCATCTAATTCAAAACCATCATTCAATAAAGCAGTTTTTAATTTATCATAAGGATCACGCGCTTGCGCTTCCTCCAGATCATCGCGGTACCATTCTTTACGAACGCCTGATGTATGATGATTAAGTAAAGGAACTTTTGCATGAACCAAAATTGGACGACGCTCTGTTCTAATAATTTCGATTGCCTTTTGAATCGTTTCATACGAAGCTAAAAAATCTGTTCCATCCACTTGAAGAACTTCAAGTCCTTTAAAACCTTTCGCATAATGCGAAATATCTTGTGCGCGAATTTCGTCCGCCGAAGCAGAAATATCCCATTCGTTGTCTTGTACTAAATATAAAATTGGCAATTGTTTTAGAGCCGCCATCTGAAAAGCTTCTGCCACTTCTCCTTCTGTACAACTTGCATCACCCAAAGAACAAACTGAAATTGGCTTAATTTCATCTGTCGCTAAACCTTCTAATTCTTTGTATTGCATTCCCATCGCAATTCCAGTTGTTGGGATAGCTTGCATTCCCGTCGCACTACTTTGATGTGGAATTTTCGGCATATCATCTCTCCTTAAACTTGGATGAGAATAATAGGTTCTACCTCCTGAAAAAACATCATCACGTTTTGCTAACAATTGCAACATCAATTCGTAAGGTGTAATACCGATTGCCAACAACATAGCGTCGTCGCGATAATATGCGCTTAAGTAATCTTGTGGTAATAATTGTAAACCAGTCGCAATTTGAATTGCTTCGTGTCCACGCGAAGTTGCATGTACATATTTACCCGTTACTTGTTTATTTTCTTCGTATAATTCTGTTAATGCTTTTGCAGTGACTAAAAGCTCGTAAGCTTGTTTTAATAATGTAGATTTCATGGCTTTAAATTTGTGTGTTAACATCCCAATTTTCGATATAATCTGAAATACGTTTTAAGAAAACGCCTCCCAAAGAACCGTCTACCACACGATGATCAAACGAAAGAGATAAATACATAAATTGTCTTGCAACAATAATATCTCCAAATTCTGTCTCTAAAACTGCGGGTTTTTTCTTGATAACACCCGTCGCTAAAATTGCAACTTCGGGTTGATTGATAATCGGTGTTCCCATCAAATTACCAAAAGTCCCCACATTACTAATTGTAAATGTACCGCCACGAACGTCATCTGGCGATAATTTATTATTTCTAGCCTTATTTACAATGGTATTTACGCCATTTGCTAAACCTTCTAAATTTAATTGATTCGCGTTTCTGATAACAGGAACAATCAAATTATTATTTGGTAAAGCAGTCGCAATTCCTATATTGATTTCGCTGTGTTTGATAATCTTTGTTTCAGTTTCATCAACCGAAACATTTATCATCGGAAAGTCTTTTATTGCACGAACCACGCACTCCACAATCATTGGTGTGTACGTTAATTTTTGCTTGTATTTTGCTTCAAAACTTGCTTTATTTTCTTCGCGCCATTTTACAAAATTCGTCACATCTGGTTCTACATAAGCCGTAACATGAGGAGAAGTTTGTTTACTTTTCTTCATGTGTTTCGAAATCATTTGACGCATTTTATCCATCTCGATAATTTCGTCATTTGCACCAAATGAAGCTGTAGAAATAACTGAATTATTAGTTAAACTATTACTTGAAATAATATCTGTAACGGATTTATTTTGAATATAATTTAAAACATCATTCTTAGAAATTCGTCCATCACGACCAGTTCCTTTTATTTGTTTTAAATCATTTGTTTCTATATTCTCTTTCTGAACAATACTTTTTACCAAAGGCGATAAAAATTGATCAGTTTGAATAGATTCTTGGTTAACTTTTGGTGTAGAATTAGATTGATGAACCTCAACTAATTCTGGTTCATTTTTAGTCGAACTATTGTCATCTGAAATTTCTATAATTGCGAAAATTTCTCCGATCTTAATCTCATCTCCTTCATTAAATCTAAACTCGATAATTTTACCAGAATTTGTAGACGGAACATCAGAATCTACTTTATCTGTTGAAACCTCAGCAATTACTTCATTTTCTTGAATAAAGTCGCCAATATTTTTGGTAAAACGAACAAGTTGCACAGACTCAACACTCTCTCCCAGCCTAGGAATCGTTAGTTCTATTTTTTTCATTTTATTTGTTTGCAGTTTTGTGCGTTGAAGATATTAAATTTTTGTCAAAAACTAATGATTGTTAGTAAAATAATTTATAATCTTTTGCATCTCAAAATAGTTCTGAATCAATTAAATAAAATTATTCAAATTAAGTAAACAAGCAATTTAAAATACTTATTATCAATATATTAAATACAATTACTTTATAAAATAGTTTAATCAATTAAAACCTCATCACAACTCCTAAACCAGCTTGTTTTTCTTGAAATGTTGGAAAAACCATTGTCGCAATTTTAGATTCTTTACTTTTTGGAGTAAACCATTTATTGATTGTCGGAAATAACCAATATGCTAATTCTGTCGATAAAATTCCAATTCCTGCACCAGCAACAACATCGCCAACCCAATGTTTGTTATTTATTACGCGATAAATTCCCGTAAAAGCGGCCAATGGATAACCTGCCATACTTAACCAAAAATTTGAATCGTGGTACTCGCGATACATAAATTGAGCCGTTGAAAAGGCATTCGCCGTATGCCCAGAAGGAAAAGATAAGTGATTTGATGCATCTGGACGTTCTTCTTTTACAATGTGTTTTAAAGGCAAAACTAAACCGCTTGTAATAATTTGAGAAGTTGCTAAAATAATTGTACGATCGCGGAAATTATGTTTTCCTTCTACTCCTGCCAAATTAAGTCCATATACCGCAACAGCAGGCATATATTGTGTATAATTATCAAAATTATTTCCTTTTGTTTTATCTTCTAAAATTTCATTTTTAGTTGATTTATTTAAATTATCAAGTTGAGGAATAACCAAACTTAAACTTCCGTAGGTAATTAAAGCAGCTGGAATTATTAACTTTTTTGCTTTAAAATGATAATCTTTATCATTTGGATTAAATGTATGTTTTGGAACGGAATCTAAAATAATAGAATCGTTAATTTTTGGTGCAGTTTGAATGGTATCTTGTGCTTTTACAACTTGAGGAAAAAAGATTGTACTAGCGTATAAAATAACCAAAGGTTTAAGTTGAATCAATTTCATTTGATGATGATTTTGTCTCACAAATGTATTTGATAACCTAACATATAAAACTTAAGATTTGGTTAAGAATTGTAACTAAAAAACCGCTAGCTTATACAAACTAACGGTTGAATTATCAAAAAAATAATTAATTAAATTATAAATTTCCTCTACGATCTTGCTCTCTTTCTAAAGCTTCAAATAATGCTTTAAAATTTCCTGCTCCAAAAGATTGTGCGCCATGACGCTCAATTATTTCATAAAACAATGTTGGACGATCTTCTACAGGTTTTGTAAAGATTTGTAATAAATATCCTTCTTCATCACAATCAACCAAAATTCCTAGGCTTTGAAGTTTTTTGATGTCTTCATCAATTTCTCCAACACGTTCTGGAATCATATCGTAATATGCTTCTGGCGGTGCAGATAAAAATTCAACTCCACGAGATTTTAATTCAGTTACAGTTTTTACAATATCTTTTGTTGCAACTGCAATGTGTTGAACACCTTCGCCTTCGTAAAAATCTAAATATTCTTCAACTTGCGATTTCTTTTTTCCTTCAGCAGGTTCGTTAATTGGAAATTTAGAAAAACCATTTCCGTTACTCATTACTTTAGACATCAAAGCAGAATATTCTGTATTAATTTGTTTGTCATCAAAAGACAAAATATTAACAAATCCCATCACATCTTGGTACCATTGCACGGTATCATTCATACGATTCCAACCCACATTACCAACGCAATGATCTACATACAACAAACCACAATCAGTCGGTTGATAAGCAGATTCTGACTTTACATAACCAGGCATAAATGGACCATCATAATTTTTACGCTCAATAAACATGTGTATTGTTTCTCCATACGTATAAATTCCAGCCATTTTAACTTCACCAAATTCATCTGTAATTGTAGTTGGCTCTAAGTATGATTTGGCACCTCTTTTTGTTGTTTGTTCGTACGCATCGTACGCATCATCTACCCAAAGTGCTAAAATCTTTACGCCATCTCCATGTTTTAGAGCATGTAAAGCGATAGGAGAATCTGATTTTAAACCAGAAGTTAAAACTAAACGAATTTTACCTTGTTGTAAAACATAAGAAGCTCTATCTCTAACGCCGGTTTCTGGACCTGCATAAGCAACTTCTTGATATCCGAAAGCTGTTTTGTAATAATGTGCTGCTTGCTTTGCATTACCAACATAAAACTCGATATAATCTGTTCCATTAATTGGTAAAAAATCTTGGGCTTGCGCTATTTTTTCAGCAAATGTTTGTGTACTCATTTTATTGTGTTTTTTTATTTTTCTTATGTGTGATTCTATTGTAATGTCAAATTTGATTCAACATTTTATTATTGCAATGTGATTCTGAAATAAATTCAGAATCACATTAACTTTTATTGAAATTTAAAATTTTTGTCCTAAACAAATCTTAGTGAGAAGCTGAAACAAGTTCAGCTTGACAAAACTTAGAACAAAATTAATAAAGCCATGATTTAAAATAATCAGGATCTTCTATTTCCAATGCTTGTTCGGTTAACATTAATGGTCTAAAAGGATCAATCATCACAGCTAATTCGTGTGTTTCTTTTTGACCAATAGATTTTTCTACAGTACCAGGATGTGGACCATGTGGAATTCCTGCTGGATGTAAGGTAATTTGTCCTCTCTCGACAGATTTTCTCGACATAAAATCTCCATCTACATAATACAAAATCTCATCCGAATCTACATTACTGTGATTATAAGGCGCCGGAATTGCATTTGGATGATAATCAAACAAACGAGGAACAAAACTACAGATTACAAAACCTGCTCCTTCAAAAGTTTGATGTACCGGTGGTGGCTGATGAATACGACCTGTAATTGGCTCGAAATTATGAATAGAAAATGCCCACGGATAATGAAAACCATCCCATCCTACAAAATCAAATGGATGTGTACCGTACACATAAGGATAAATTAATCCTTCTTTTTTAATCATGATTTTAAAATCACCGTGTTCATCAATGGTTTCAAGATTTTGCGGACGTTTTATATCACGTTCACAAAATGGTGCATGTTCCATTAATTGTCCAAAATGATTACGATAACGACGCGGCGTTTCTATTGGACTAAATGATTCGGTAATAAACAATCGGTTATTTGAATCATTAAAATGAAATTGATAAATAATTCCGCGAGGAATCACTAAATAATCTCCATATTCAAACTCAATTTGTCCGTAACCTGTTTTTAAAACTCCAGAACCTTCGTGTATAAAAATAACCTCATCTGCTTGTGTATTTTTATAGAAATAATCTGTCATAGATTCTTGCGGAGCAGCCAAAGAAATATGCAAATCATTGTTGACCAAAACTGGTACTCTCGATTCGATATAATCTTTTTTTGGTGCTACTTTAAAACCTTTTAAAGAAGTATGTTTTAAATGTTTTGCACGTGCAATTTTTGGTTCGACCGAAAATGGTTCGTTAATTTCTTTTACCAAAGTTGGTGGATAACAGTGATAAACATTAGAATACGTACTCGAAAAGCCATGCGTAGAAACTAATTCTTCTGCGTATAATTCGCCGTTTGGTTTTCGGAATACTGTATGTCGCTTTTGTGGGAAATTCCCCAAAGAGTGATAAAGTGGCATAGCGTACTTTTATTTTTTTTGTTTTGATGAAAAGGTATAGATGACGAGAATTCCGTCAACACTAATTTTGCATTATTCTTACTTAATGAGAATATTGCGCGAAAACAATTTTGGAAAGTAAAGCAGAAGTTTGCTTATTCATTCCAACAAATAAGGGTTTCATATTTTCCTTTTTCGTTTCCATTTCTTTCTTGTGGTTATCCCAAATATAGCACATTTATTTTGATTGTACCAATTACACCACTATTTTATCCACAAAAAAAGCAACCTAACTTAGATTGCTTGACTATTTTAAACGATTAACAATGCGTTTTCTTTTAATTTTTCGGCAGATTTGGAATAGATAAATAATTCGAAATCTTCAGAAATATGTTCTTCAAAATTGGTTTTCATAGTTTGATATGAAACTGATTTTGGACTTTCTTTTAGAAATTGAATAAAGTCAATCAACCAAATTCCGATTTCTTTTTCTAAAACAACTTCTGTAAAAGATTGTTTGGTATGAAATTGAATTAAAGCATTTTCGAACGTTTTTCCTTTCTTGGTTTTCGTTACAATTTCTACAGTTGGCAAACCAGCTAACCACACTACTTTTTGCGTTGGTTTATGTGTTGTAAATACTTCAGTATTCAAAACAGTTTCGATATGATTTGATTTTATAGATGTCTTAGGAACTTTAAAATCGAACCATTCATTAAGTGGTAATTCAAATCCAACACCGTGCATATAATTAAACAATGATTTTTTTAATCCATACGAAAATTGATCATGAATTAATCCTGATTTTTCTTCGTGAATCATATCATTATTTGCAAATGTACCCAATGTTGTGCTATGATTGATAACATCGTATTTCTCTGGATTTAAACCAACCGGACTATGTGCCGTCATTGCAAATTGATGCCAAAAACCTGATTGCAATATTCCTAATTCGAACATTTGACGAACCATTTCTAAACTATCAATCGTTTCTTGTTTAGTTTGCGTCGGAAAACCATACATCAAATAAGCATGCACCATAATTCCTGCTTCGGTAAAATTGCGGTTAACAACAGCAACTTGTTCTACAGTCACACCTTTATCAATCAATTTTAATAAACGATCTGAAGCAACTTCTAATCCACCAGAAACAGCTATACAACCAGATGCTTTTAATAATCGACACAAATCAAGTGAAAAACTTTTCTCAAATCGAATGTTTGTCCACCAAGTTACAGTTAATCTTCTACGAATAATTTCTAATGCAACTTCTCGCATTAAAGCCGGTGGAGCAGCTTCATCTACAAAATGGAAACCAGTATTTTGAGTCGATTCTATCAACTCTTCCATCCTATCTACAATTTGTTTGGCTGCAATAGGTTCATAAACTTTTATATAATCTAACGAAATATCACAAAAAGTACATTTTCCCCAATAACAACCATGCGCCATTGTTAACTTATTCCATCTACCATCGCTCCATAAACGATGCATTGGATTAACAACTTCTATCACCGAAATATAATGATCTAGCTTAATATCAGTATAATCTGGTGTACCAACTTCGCTAAATTTATAGTCTTTTATTAATGGATTATTGATATAAGAAACTTGGTTATTTACTAGTGCAAAAGTTCTTTTCAGTTCCGAAATTTCTGCTTCTTTATTCACATATTTCAGCAATTGCTCTGTTGGCGCTTCACCATCATCTAACGTAATAAAATCAAAAAATTCGAAAACACGAACATCTGATAAAGAACGCAACTCGGTATTTGGGAAACCACCACCCATATCAACTACAATTTCGGGATAATTTTGTTTGATGTATTGCGCACAACGAAATGCACTGTACAAATTACCAGGAAATGGAACCGAAAAACCAATCATTTTTGGATTTGTTTGCTGAATTAATTTCTCTAATTCGGTCAACGTAATTCGGTCAATATATGTAGGCTCTTTTTGAAGTTCGCCATATAATTCGTCAAAAGAATTAGCAGAACGTCCTAAACGCTCGGCATATCGGCTAAAACCAAAATTTTCGTCAACAGCTTCGATAATTAAATCTGATAAATCTTCTAAATAAAGTGTTGCAAAATGTTTTGCTTTATCTTGAAATGACATCGAGCCAAAAGCCCATTCTAAGTCATCTAATTCTGCAAAGCGAGAAGCTTCTGGTAAATAACCATCTTGTACAATTGAATCGGCTAAAGTTGAATTTTTTCCTTGTAAAAAAGCAATTACAGGAGCAATTGTCGCAATATAATCATCGCGTAACATCAACATACGTTGACTGTTTTCACCTAATTCTATTTCTTTTTCAAGAATAAAATCAAATAAATTAGTTAAGCCTTTTTTCGAAAATAATTGCAGAATAACATCTAAACCTAAATCGGCCTGAAATGTATTGTAATGCAAAGTGTTCAAAAAACCTTTCAGATAAACTGTTCCGGGATAAGGCGTATTAAGTTGCGTAAACGGTGGAGTGATTAATAATAGATCCGTATTCAATTGTTCGAATTTGATGCAAAAATACGCAGAATCGAGAAAAAATAAGCGGTAGAATTCATTTATTTCGAGAAATAACAATTAAATAAAAAGTCGCGTTTAGACCATAAATTGATCTAAACGCGACTTAAAAGTATGATGATAACTTATTTAAACAACGCTAAAATTTCTTCTATAGTTACTTTCCCGAAGTAATTTGTTAAATCATTTGAAGCTAAAACGCGTTCAATTTCGGCTAATTCGTGTTTTTTACCAACCAATTGTTCTTCTAATTCTTCAATCGGATTTGAAGCAAAAAAATCTCCAAAAATCTTTACTTTTTCTATTATTCCTTTTTCGACATCTAAATGAATTTCTATAAAACCTGCTGGAATTTTCTTTGCATTTTTGAAGTTATATTTAGGAGAAAATCCAAAATTCCAATCCCATGTTTGATATTTTTCTTTAATCAAATCGGCAATTCCAGCTAAATCTTCAGTGGTTAATTGATAGATTATTGCATTTTCATTATTCTCTAACATTTCTTCGACCAATAATTCTTTTAATTCGTCCGTAGAAATCTCAGTCGGAAAATAATCAATCAAATTTGTAACACGTGCACGGTTAGATTTTATTGCTTTATCGACATATTTTAGAGGATTCATTTTTAAAGCATCTCCCAAAACTGACATATCCGAGTTGAATAAAATTGTACCATGTTGAATCATTTTTCCATTTTTAGCCAACTTTGCGTTGCCACTAAATTTCTTTCCGTCAACCAACAAATCATTTCGACCTTCTAATTTTGCAGGAACATCCAAACTATTCAAAACCTTGATAACAGGCGCCGTAAATTTAGAAAAATCCATAAAATCATTTAATCCAAGAAGGGTATGAAACGAAAAATTAAGATTTCCTAAATCGTGGTAAACCGCTCCACCTCCCGACATGCGGCGAACAACTTTTATTTGTTGCGCATTTACATAATCTAAATTAATTTCGGCTAATGTATTCTGAAATTTCCCGACAATTATGGATGGCGCATTGATATACAACAAAAAAATATCCTCGGTTGGATATTTGTACAATAAATATTCTTCTAAAGCTATATTGAAATATGCATCGTGAGATGGCGAATCGATTATAAACATATTGAAAGTTTATACAAAAGTATGAAGGAAATTTACATCTTAAATACTTTCTGATTAAAATAAAAGAGATGCTTATAAGCATCTCTTTTATTTTAAGTTTTATATCATCATTCCTCCAGAAGCTTCTATACGTTGAGCATTAACCCAACGTGCTTGTTCTGAACATAAAAAAGCAACGACACCTCCAATATCATCAGGAACGCCTGCTCTACCCAAAGCTGTTGCATCGGCAATATGACTGTTTACAGATTCGTCATCGCGTACGCGTCCTCCTCCAAAATCTGTAGCAATTGCACCAGGCGCAACAACATTAGCCGTAATTCCACGTGCTCCTAATTCTTTTGCCAAATAGCGTGTTAAAACTTCAATTGCTCCTTTCATAGATGCATAAGCTGCAGAACCAGGAAAAGAAAATCGAGATAAGCCCGAAGATATATTTACAATTCGACCACCATCATTTAAGTAAGGCAATGCTTTTTGTGTTAAAAAGAATACGCCTTTGTAATGTATGTTAACGGCTTGATCAAATTGTTCTTCTGTAGTTTCTGCAAACGCAGAATATAAAGCAGTACCTGCATTATTAATTAGAAAATCGAAATTAGAATTTCCATTCTTTTCCTGTAAATAAGAAGTAACTTCTTGAATAAATTGGTCAAATGATTTTATATTTCCAGCATCTAGCTGAAACGCAACTGCATTTTGTCCTAAATCTTTTATTTCAGCAACAACTTTATCGGCTTCATCCTTATTATTGTGATAAGTTAAAACAACATCGTTACCATTTTTGGCTAAATTAATTGCCATATTTTTACCTAAACCGCGACTTCCCCCAGTTACTAAGGCTATTTTTTTAGTTGTATTCATTTTTAATAATTTTGATACTCAAATATAATTAATGAACAGATTATTTAGGAAATGTAATGTATAAATTATCGTTAAAAATTGAATCAATTAATTCGCTATTAACTGAACATTATTATCCGAAAATTTGAGTTGTAACCATTGCATTAATTTTGGCGCATCTATTTTTTTATCCACTTTATAAATAACAACCGTCGATTGAAAAGTAGAATCTTTTGAAAAATAATTATTGATTTTTCCGAACGATATTTCTGTTATTTCTGGAAACAAAACCTTTACTTCTTGCACCAATTCGGGATCATCAAATTTATATTGTTTTAACTCCGTACTAAGCAAATTAATCTGAATATCTTTCTCAGAAAGATTTGTATTTTGTTTGCTTAACTCAGACAAAATCTCAGATTTCATGTCTTGTGTACTTTGTCTAATATTTACTTTTGTGTTATTTAAACCATAAACAATCAAGTCTTTATTTAATTTATCAATCTCAATACTATCAAATTTTTTGGTAAGAAAAGCCAAATCTATTGTTTTGGGCGAGGCATTGTAACTTATTTTTTGATAGATTAACGTATAGCCTTTATCTGTAAATTCGGTTTTGATGTAATTGTTTACATTTTGACTAAATTTTTTCTCATTCAATAAATTATAAGCCAAATAAAAACTCGGAATAACCATTAAGAAAACTAAAATTGTTATGATGTAACGAAGTTTTTTATCAAACGATTTATTTTCGGTAACTACAGGTTTAAATTTTAGATATTTAATAATCGCAAAAGTTGCAATTCCGATAAAAAAACAATTGATACAATATAAATACATTGCGCCAATAAAAAACTTAAAATCAAGAGCCGCTAACCCGAAACCTGCTGTACATAAGGGTGGCATTAATGCCGTAGCAATTGCAACACCTGGAATTGGATTTCCTTTTTCGACACGAGTAATAGAAATTGCGCCAACAATTCCTCCAAAAAAAGCGATTAAAACATCATAAATAGTTGGTGATGTACGCGCTAATAATTCGGATTGGACTTCTTTGAACGGACTTAAATAAAAGTAAATTGAAGAAACAATTAAACTTACAACAGTAGCAATAAGCAAATTTTTAGCAGACTTTTTTAATAAATTAAAATCATACGTTGCCAAAGCGAAACCAGCGCCAACAATTGGTCCCATTAAAGGAGAAATTAACATGGCACCGATTATAACTGCCGTAGAATTAACATTTAAACCAATTGAAGCAATAAAAATTGCGCATGCTAAAATCCATAAATTAGAGCCTCTAAAAGATATATTTTTTACAACATCTGCCAATACTTTAGTTTTATCTTCTTCGCCTGTATGTAAATTTAGAAGTGTTTTTAATCTGCTCATTTTAATTTGTTTAGTCGTTTATAATTTAATCATTTTTTTAATAGCAATTCGAAAAAATAAATACATATATTCAGCTTAATTTCTTATAAATTTTTGTTATTATCTTTACCTTTATAAAAATTGTTTAAGATTACTAAATAATCAAAACCAATGAGTGAAAAAAAATTTAATATTGCCATTTTAATTGATGGAGATAATGCGCAAGCCAAATTATTGAAAGAAACGATTGAAGAAGTTTCGAAATATGGTAAAGCTACAATTAGACGTATTTATGGTGATTGGACTTCGAATACGATGAACTCTTGGAAAGAATTAATCAATCAATTTTCTATTAATCCGATTCAAAAATTTTCATACACAACAGGTAAAAATTCTACTGATGGCGCATTAATTATTGATGCAATGGACATTTTACATAGTAAAAATGTAGAAGGATTTTGTATTGTTTCTAGTGATAGCGATTATACTGGATTGGCAAAAAGAATAAGAGAAGAAGGTTTATTTGTAATGGGAATTGGAGAAAAAAAGACGCCCGAAGCATTTGTAAAATCGTGCGATATTTTTACATACACCGAAAATATTTCGCCTAAACCTCGATCTAAAGCACAAGTAGTTCCGAAAAAAATAAATACCAAAGCTGTTCCTAAAAAAGGAACTGTATCTAGAAAAACAAAAAACAGCAATTTTCTATCCGAAAAGGATCAAGAGACTATTTTTAAAGCATTCGAAATTTCGACGAATGACAATGATATTGCACACATTTCTACTGTTGGCGCAAATATCAGAAAAATAGATCCTAGTTTTGATGCCCGAACATACGGTTATACTTCGTTATCAAAATTATTTGATAATTTACCCGATTTCGAAATTATTAAAAATGAAGTTGGTGAATTAAATCACCCATTGGTTAAGAGAAAATAAAAAAATGCCCTTCGACTTTTATAGTTTGAGGGCATTTTTTATACATTCTATTTTTTCTTTTTAAACCACCAGACTAAAAAACCTGTAATTGGTAAAGATGCTCCAATTAAAGTAATCAAAAAATAAATTGATCGTCCAAATAATCCGCCCATAAAAGAGCCGACATGTAAATCGTAATTTAACTTTCGGACTTTTGTTGCAAAATTAGCCTTTTCATAATCTTGCGCATACATTGCTTTGTTTTCTATTAATTCTGCCGTATTACGATCATAAGTTACCATTTTTAGATCATAAAATTTACGATGAGATGGGTACATAAATATAGAAATTGGTGTTACTGAATCTTTTGGCACGGTATAATAATATCCTTTTGGCTGAAAATTTTTGACGGCATCATTCCAAGAAATTTCCATCATTTTTGATAATTCACCCGCTTTATATTCTTTAATTTTAGAAACTAATTGTTCTGGTTTTGAATCTGTTTTACCAAGAGAAGTGCTCCAATACAAAAATTTATTAAACCAAGGCAAACCATAATACATTCCCGTAATTGAAATTAATATCAAAACTAGCATCGTATAAAATCCAAAAACATTGTGTAAATCATAATTTAAACGTTTTGTTTTAGCTTTCCATTTGATTGTAAAACTTTGTTTTTTGATTGCTTTTGTCCATTTTTTGGGCCACCATAAGACTAAACCAGTAATAAGTGTGATGAGAAAAATAAGTGTACTATAATTAATTATTGGTCGACCAATTTCTGATGGCAGCCACAAAAAACGATGACCTTTTAATGTCCATTCAAAGAAATCAAATTCTTTTACAAAGCTTGGACGTTTTATTATTTCTCCCGAATATGGATGAACAAACATTACAAATCCCGAATTTCTTTCTCCAAAACCAATCATAGCAGCTTGTCCCGTTGGTCGCCAAATAAAAGTTGGTTCGTTATCTGGATATTCTTTTTTGGCTAATTGATACAATTTACCAGGATTCATCATTTGTTGATTTTGCTCTTTAATTGCAAATTCTGGATGGAGTAAATCTTTAATTTCATCTTTAAAAGACCAAGTTAATCCTGTTATACAAACAATAACGATTACTAGACCAGAAAATAAGCCTAGCCACAAATGTAGCCAGGCTGAAATTCTATAAAATAAACTTCTTTTTTTGACTTTAGAAGTCTTTTTATTACTATTTCTTTCCATTTATT
Organism: Algoriella xinjiangensis; assembly: GCF_900115015.1. GTDB lineage: Bacteria > Bacteroidota > Bacteroidia > Flavobacteriales > Weeksellaceae > Empedobacter > Empedobacter xinjiangensis. The sequence continues at coordinate 124,057 of NZ_FOUZ01000001.1, forward strand.
TGTTTAGAATGTGTAAGCCAAATTCAATCTAAATCCTAATGGATTAACAACTCGCCAACCATAATGTGTGTATCCCCAAGCACCAGGATAATGTCCTACATAATTGTATCTATCTGTAACATTATTAACCAAAAGGGCTATTTGATAATTACTTTTTTGGTAAGAAACACCAAGATCTAACGAAAATAAATCGTCTGGTAGATATTTATGATCTTGTACAACTGGCCATACTGCGCGTTTTGCTTGATATTCATATCCTACAGAGAAACCTAAACCTTCTAAATCGCCATCAGTAATCGTATATTTTACCCAAGCATTCGAAATATGTTTTGCAGTACCATACAACATACCTCCTACTTTTTTGGGATCGTTATCTTTTGTTACTTTAGCATCTGTATAAGCATAGTTGAATAAAATATTCCAATTACGGTTAATCGTTCCATTTACATCTAATTCAATTCCTTTAGAAGTTGCTTCACCAGATTGTTCATACTTTCCTGGATTCTCGTTACCAGCAGAAGTCAACATATTTGTTTTAGTTAAATGATAAGCTGTTAAATTTGTCATCAATTTACCGCCAAACCATGTTTTCTTAAATCCAATTTCTTTGTTTTTACCTAATGATGGATCTGCACTTCCGCCATCTAACAAAACACCTGTTTGTTCTTGAAAAGACTCATCATACAAAGCATAAACTGTAAATGTTGGTGTAATTAAACCCGTGATACTAAAACGAGGTGTAACTGCATTATTTTTTACTTCTCTACCATTATCTGCTTTAGACTCTTTGGTTGTAGAAGTATAGCGTAAACCTGCGCCAATTCTTAATTTATTATCCAAAAAACGCGCTTCGTCTTGAATATGTACCGACATATACGAATAATCTGAAAGATAAGCTGCACCACGTTCTCTTAATGATTTTGAACGATCATAAGTTGGCAACATATTCTTTGTCAAGTTTCCGTAAACAGGATTATAAATATTAAAAATTACTTCTCCTTTCTCATTTGTTGGTAATTTTTTTGAGGCATCTACAATAGAACCCGCAACAGACCAATCTGCAACATAAAACTTTTTACCTGTATCTAAACCTCCTAAAATAGTATGATTAACGCTACCAGTTTTAAATTTACCTCGCGCAAAAACTTGTCCAACAGTTGTCGTATTTAAGGCATCATTTATACTTAAATTTCTTGTTACATCTCCTTTTTTTGTACCAGTAATTGGATCGTCTTTTAAAGCAATTGTATTGTAGTTAGAGTACATCGAAGCACCTTCCATTTCGGAACGGACATAACCAAATTGAGCCGTTATCATCCAATCTTCATTAAAATTATGATTAATGGTTCCGAATACATTATGTTCCCACGATTTGGTTGGATCTACGATTGGATCATTAAATGTGAATGATTTTTTAACTTCTTTAAAACCATCAATACCGTACGCATATTTAGAAAAACCACCTGCAAAATTATTCTGCGAATAAATATATTCTAACGTCACATTTGTATCATCAGAGATATTGTATTTAAAAGATGGATTAACAACAAACTGTTCATGCTCTACATATTGTTGAAAGTTTCCTTTTTTTGTTCCCATTAAATTCAATCGACCCAAAAACTTTCCGTCTTTGCTTAATTTTTGGTCAATATCTGCTGTTGCTCTGTACAAACTATTACTTCCCAATGTCATCTGAACCGATTTACGATTATTTCCCATTGGTTTTTTAGTTACAATATTATAAAAACCACCTGGTTGCGTATTTCCCATCATAAAACCAGCCGGGCCTTTTACAAATTCTACACGATCTACAAAAGACATATCTTCGCGCAATGGTCCAAAACTACCGCTTACATCCATTCCATTTCGTAGATTAGAAGCCTGAAAACCTCTTACCGCAATACCAACACTACCTTCTTCTTGATGTGTAATTGTTCGTACTCCACTTACATTTCGAGATAAACCTTCGGCAGTTGTTAAAATCATTTGATCATTTAACAATCGTTGATCTATCACTTGTATATTTTGAGGTGTAACCAATAAATTTTCGCCCAAACGTAATGTTGATGAAGGAATTGTTGTACGATTAGCAACTACATTTGCAGTTGTTAATTGATAAACCGAAGTAGCTTTAACAAAATCGTATACAATGGTTTCATTTCCATTTACAATAAAGGTATAACTCTGTATAATTTCTGGATCATCTACACGAATATCGTACGAACCATTGTTTAATGTCGAAAATTGATATTCACCAATATTATTTGTATATACTATTTGTTCGCCATCATTCAAAATAACTTTTACATTAATTACTGGTTTATCTTCTTGATTTGTAATCTTTCCTTTTACTTGATTTTGGTCTTGAGCCCATGCAATTGCAGGAAGTACAATTAAGCCTAATAAGATTTTATTCTTAAACATATTGTTTATTTAGAATTAGTTTAATTAAATTTACAGCGCAAAAGTAAATCTTATCGTTATGTTAAAATTTCGTATTTAGGATAAAAACATTTGAATATGGGAGTTGGAAAAGAGAAGTGTGAATTAGAGCAAGAGATTACTATTTTTTTTAGTCAAGATGCTGAGGACAGAACCATAAAAATGCTAAAAAATGAATTAGGTCAATTTTCAACCATCTATATTTATGATAGTCCAGATTTTACTGTGAGAGAATATTCGTGTACTTATTTTGAAAATCATACGTCCAAATACACCACAAAAGCACACGACTATATGCAAATTGCATTTTTCTTGAATCAAGAAATTTTAGAGGATAAAATAAATAATCAGAAAAATGAATATTTGCCTTTCCACAATTACATTTATTATACGCCCGATGAATCTAATGTAGAAATTTATTTCAAAAAAAATATTACTTACACTAATTTGGATCTTTATGTTGACACAACTTTTTTTCATGAATTTATACAAGAAACAAAATCTATAAAAAGCTTTATTTCTTCTATTGATAAAAGTAAATTTGTGCGATTAGTAGAAGATGGGATTCCGATAACACCGCAAATGCTGCATATTTTATTGGAAATGAAAGAATGTATATTGACTGGAATTCCGAGGCAATATTTTATGAAAGGTAGAATAATGAATATTCTTCAGTTAATTTTTGAATGGATTGAAACGTATAAATTAACAAAAATCGACTCCTTAACTTCTAGTTTTAAGGAAAATGATGTAAAAATACTTCATGAAATTCATGATTTCATTCTCAATCATCCAAAAGATTTTTATACGATTGAACAATTATCAATTCAATTTGCAATAAACGATTTTAAACTAAAAAAAGGGTTTAAAGAACTTTTCGGAATGGGCATATTTCAATTTTCATCACAAATTCGGATGGAACAAGCTTTACATTTACTAAAACATTCGGATTTATCAATAAAAGAAATTGCGTACAATGTAGGTTATTCGTCGCCTTCATCTTTTTCTGTCGCCTTTAAAAAAGAATGTGGTGTTAGTCCAAATAAAATAAGAACATAAAAAAATTCCTTGCTGAAATTAGCAAGGAATCCTTTAAAATTAACCCAAAATATCTAAATTATTGTATCAATTCGGCTTTAAAACCCACTTCTTCTATTGTATCGATAATATCTTCATCAGTTATTTTTGTTTTAACTGTTAAAATTTTATCTACATTATCCGTATCAACTTCCCAAGCTTCTACGCCTTCTAAATTGTCTAAAAATGGTTTTACTTTACTTACACAACCACTACAATTTATATTTGTTTTAAATTTTAATTCGTTTGTTTCCATTTGTTCTATTTTCTTTTACAAATTTCTACTTTTTGATAGATTTACTTCTTACATAATTCGCAGAAAAACTTATAAAATTTCAATTAAAAACTCTGTTTTTAAACTACTTTTGCAAAACAAACACTTACATCCAATTTCTTTAAAATGAAGCAAGAAAATGACAATAATATTGTCTTAGCAATCGATCAAAAACCCAAATTAGGACAAGGAATATTACTGAGTATTCAGCATTTATTTGCAATGTTTGGCGCAACAGTTTTAGTGCCAGCGCTTACAGGAATGAGCCCTGCAATAGCCTTAATTTCGAGCGGAATAGGAACTTTAGTTTTTATTTTAATCACAAAAGGAAAAGTGCCTTCTTATTTAGGTTCATCTTTTGCTTTTATCAACCCAATTATTGCAATGAAAGCTTTGGAAGCAAACCCGACAAGCGGAATTGAAGTTGGGAGTTTCTTAGTTGGGAGTTTTCTTGTTGGTGTTACCTACTCTATTGTTGCATTATTAATTGCAAAAGCGGGTACAAAATGGTTAATGAATCTTTTACCTCCTATTGTTGTTGGCCCAGTAATTATGGTTATTGGATTGGGATTAGCTTCTACAGCAATCAATATGGTGACAAATAATCCGTCTGGAGAATACGATTTAACCTATGTTACAATTGGTTTCGTAACATTAATTATTACGATTGTTACAGCAATTTTTAGCAAAGGATTTTTAAGCGTTATTCCTATTTTAGTTGGTATAATTGGTGGATATCTTTTTTCAATTTCAATGGGTGTTGTCGATTTAGAACCCGTAAAACAAGCAAGTTGGTTTATGGTTCCACCTTTTACAGTTCCTTTTATAGATTATCAACCATCATTATCATGGTATGTTGTTTTCTTAATGATCCCAGTAACAATTGTTCCAATTGCAGAACACATCGGACATCAATTGGTTTTAAGTAAAGTTGTAAACAAAGATTTAATTGAAGATCCTGGGTTAGATCGCTCTATGTTAGGAGATGGTGTTGCAACAATGATTGCCGCTTGTCTTGGTGGACCTCCAAACACAACCTATGGCGAAAATATTGGTGTTTTAGCCATAACAAGAGCGTTTAGTATTTATGTTTTTATTGGCGCAGCTTGCTTCGCAATTTTATTTGGATTTTGCGGAAAAATTTCAGCATTATTAAGTACAATTCCATCGCCAGTAATGGGCGGCGTTTCTATTTTATTGTTCGGAATTATAGCTTCTAGCGGTTTACGAATGTTAATCGAAAATAAAGTCGATTTTAAAATAAAACGAAATCTAATTATTTCATCTGTCATTTTAATTATCGGAATTGGTGGCGCTGCAATACACATCGGAAATATGTTTTCGTTAGAAGGAATGGCTTTAGCATCAATAATAGGTGTTGCGCTAAATCTTATTTTACCTGGACGAGAAATTATTTCGTTTAAAGATATGTTTGACGAAGAATAAAATTATCTACTTATAAATAAAAAAAGCGAACTAAATAGTTCGCTTTTTTTGGTATCGTTTATTGAAAATATTTAGTTAAACATCATCAAAATCTATTGCTAAAGTAGCTGTTTTAGGACGAGATATACACGCCAATGTCATTCCATCTTCGTAATCAGAATCAGTCAAAACATAATTGTCACCAACATGTACTTCTCCTTCTGTAATTTTACATAAACAAGACGAACAAACGCCTCCTTTGCAAGAATATGGCGCATCTACACCAGCGTCAATCATTGTATCAATCAAATTTTTTCCTCTATCCCACGTAACTTCTGTCGTTTCACCGTCTAATGTTACAGAAACTTGTACTGTTTGAGGTCCATCATCATGTTTTGTGAAAATATTTTCTGATTTGATCGATGGATTAAACAATTCGAAATGAATTCTTTTCTCGATAATTCCGGCTTCGTTAATTTTCTTCGCTAAAGTCAAAATCATTTCTTCTGGTCCACAAACCATCGCTTCATCAACTTCGTTAATGTCAATAATTTGATTTAAAATTAAATCGAATTTCTTTTCATCAATTCGTCCATTATAAATAAAATTTTCTTGCTCTTGTCTTGTATAGAAATGATGAATAAAAACGTTGTTTGGATATTGTTGTTTCAATTGCGTTAAACGCTCTTTGAACATGATTGAATTTTCGTCTTTATTGACATAAAAAATATGAAAATTAACCCATTCTTCCGTTTGCAAAGTAAACTCTAACATACTCATAATTGGCGTAATTCCGCTACCAGCTGTAAAAGCAATTAATGTGCGCTTTTCATTTGGTTTTGTAGGAATTGTAAAACGACCGCTTGGTGTAGAAACTTCTAATTGATCGCCAACTTTAACTTCATTAAAAAGATAAGTTGAGATTTTACCATTTGGTTGAGATTTTACTCCAATACTCCATTTTTTATCATTTGGCGATGTACACAAAGAATAATCTCTGCGTTCTCCGTTGATATTTAGCGTTATATATTGTCCTGGTAAAAAATTATATGCTGTGTGTAATTCTTCTGGAACATCAAAACTAATTTGTACGGCATCATCCGTTAGTTTGATAATCTCTTTTACCGTTAGTAAATTAAAATTCATGGTTTATATCCGATTTATAATCTTAATCGTATCTATAAATTAAGATTGTTCTTTTAAATTTGTACAAAAGTAAGATTTATCAGTCAAATAGAAAAAGATATGGAAATAGCATTAATCGCACATGATGGAAAAAAAGCTGAAATGGTTAATTTTTTAATGAAACACAAAGATGCTTTAAACAATAATAAAATTACTTTTGTTGCCACAGGAACGACAGGTAAATATGCCGAACAAACTGGTTTAACGGTTACACGCTACCTTTCGGGTCCACTTGGTGGAGATGCTCAAATTGCAGCGCGCGTTGTAGAAGGAAAAACAAATATGGTTTTCTTTTTTCGTGATCCTATGGGAAAACACCCACACGAACCTGATGTAAATATGTTGTTGAGATTATGCGATGTACATAATATTCCGCTTGCGACAAATCCTGCGACTGCAGAAATGTTGTTAGATCATTTGAAATAAAAATTTGTCTTAAGCTAATCTTAAGTTTTCTTTTTTAGTTTTGGTATATATATTGTTTTTTAGTCATCGAATAATTTTTCAAAAAAACTTAAACAAATAATATTAAAACAAAAAGCTATGAATTTAATTAAAAAAACAGCAATCGCATTAAGCTTATTCGCATTTGTAGGATCAACTGCAGTTTTAGCTCAAACAAAAGAGCCAGTTAAAACAACTGTAAAAAAGGATGCGAAAAAAGTAGAACAAAAAGCCAATACAACAGCTAAAAAAATGGATGCGAAAGCAACTAAAGATTTAAAAGCTGTAAAAATGGAAACTACGAAGAAAGCAGATGTAGCGAAGAAAGATGTAAAAGCGACTAAAAAAGACATGACTTCTAAGGCAAATACGACAAAAAAAGAAGTTAAAAATACAACTGTTGCAAAAACATCTACAGCAGGTACATACAATGGACACAAAGTTTATGTAGGACCAAATGGTGGAAAATATTACATAAACAGTAACGGAAATAAAACATATATCAAATAAATACAAAATTATAATTGAGAAAAACACTTCGTAATGAAGTGTTTTTTTTATGAATTTCAAATTGAAACAGAACCATAAAAAAAAGAGATTCATCAAATGATGAATCTCTTTTTATGTAATTAAGTAATTTTATACTAGATTTTTAAAATAAATATTATCTGGATTTCGAGGATCGATTATAATATCTATTTCTTTTCCTTTTTTTATTAAAACATCATTTTTTACATCTCCAAAATACTCAAATTCGGTATAATACATTTCTTCGGTAGTTGGATGTTTATAAAAAACTTCCACAATATATTCTGGAATATGATTGACACTTAATAAAGTTCTCTTAACTTCTACGATGTGTGCTTTTACTTTTAGTCCTTTTTTTATGATACGATTGTAATCAAAGAAACTCAAAATTCTACTAACTCCTAAATAAGCGGCCAATAAACTGCTTATTAAAATTACAAAACCCAATAATTTGTCAAATAATTGATTAAAATCTAAAAAGGAACAAAGTAAAACCAAACCCAAGCTTAGGATGACTAAGCCAACTCCTACATACAACTTCATTTTACTTACATTTGATACATAAAATTCATAAATCGTACCAAATAATTTCATCTCAAGTTTTAATTACTTAATCTTATTTATTTAACTTTTAATCAGTAAGCAGCTGTAAATCTTTGTTTTATAAATTTAGCATTTTCTACTTCATCTGCAATAACAACCGCAACATCTTCTACAGATAAAATACTGTGTCCATCGGCATCAAAAACAGGATTATCTGTTCCCAAACGATACGTACCTTGACGCGTTCCCGAAGTACCTTGGTGCATTTCTGGAGCTGGCGAAAACATTGTCCAATCCAAATCATTGTCTTCTTTTAAGATATTATAATAATCTCTAGCCGCCAATGCGCCTGGTTTTATTTGCTCTGGAAAATCTGGTGTATCAACCAATTGCAAATCATCTGTAACGTACAAACTACCTGCGCCACCAATTACAATTAAACGTTTAACACCCGCCAATTTTGTTGCTTCTTCTATTGCTTTTGCTCCTTTTATAAAATCTTCGTACAAATTAGGATTCGTCCAACCCGCATTAAAAGCGCTTATCACAACATCCGCACCTTTAAGATCGGTTGCCAAAGCTTGTACATTATTTACATCTAACGCCACAGTTGCTACATTTTTACTTGCCGGAACTTTTTCTACATTACGCGCAAATGCTTTGATTGACTGATTACGTTCTACTAATTCTTTTAATATTTGTGAGCCTACAAAACCTGTTGCTCCAATTAATGCTACTCTCATTTTGTTTAAATTTATATGTTTATAATGTAATTATTTTTGTTACAATTAAAGATAAAAAAAGTTTACTGAAATTGATCAGAAAATTGTCTTAATGTTTGATTATTTAACGTTTTAATTAATTGATTTTCGGTATTGCTAAACAATGTTTCAAGATTTTGATTCATTGCTTTACCAATTGGACATTCGGGATTTGTATGATTCATTTTACCAAAAACATTTTCTTGATTTACCAATTTATACACATCGCCCAATAAAATATCGTTTGCATTTTTGATTAAAAAACACCCACCTTCTTTTCCTTTTTTAGAATCGATAAAACCTGCTTCTTTCAAAAATTTAATTTCGCGACGAACCACAACTGGATTTACATTGATGCTTCCTGCAATAAAATCCGAAGTAATTATCTCATTTTTAAACTTATCTGCCAACACCAAAATATGCAATGCAGTTGCAAATCGTAAATTATTCATCATAATCTATTTAATACTGCAAATATAAAAACAAATTTTAAATGTAACAATTTTTATTACATTATTTTTTATTCGATAAAATCTAGTAAATTTGTAGATATACAAACCTATGTATGGAAAATTATAAAAAACATTTATTAAATATTGTTCATTTAACGGAAGAACAATGGAACAAAATTGAAAACGTTTTGGTTGTAAAACAATTCAAAAAGAATGAATTTATTTTAGTTCCTGGAGAATATTCTGAAGATTATTTTTTTGTAGAATCTGGCGTTATTCGTTCATATACAATAGATGAAAATGGAAAAGAACATGTTTTACAATTTGGTACAGAAAACTGGATTGTAAGCGACAGAAATAGTGCTTTTTGTAAACAACAATCTAAATTTTATATACAAGCGATAGAAGATTCTACAGTTGTTTTATTAAATGAAAAACTTGTGGATTTGATTGTAAGTCTTAATCCAGAATATTTAGTTGCTCAAAATAAATTAGTTCAAAATCATGTTCGTAGTTTACAAGATCGCATTAATTTGCTTTTAGGCGCTACTGCAAAAACACGTTATTTAGAATTTATACGCCTCTACCCTAACCAACTTTCGCGCATACCACAATGGATGATTGCTTCTTATTTAGGAATAACACCCGAAAGTTTAAGTCGAGTTAGAAAAGAAATTGCACATGGATAAATACAGTTTTGACGTTTTTGTCAAAGAAAAACCGAAAAAAAGCCCGAAAAATTTTATTAAATTAATTGTTTCATTTTTGGCTGTTTCGTTAATTAGTTTTGTTTTTTTAGAATTTAAAATCTTTAAGAATGATACGTTTTATTACATTTTTATTGGAGTTTTAGCTACAATTGTTGCTTATTTGAATGGATATTTTAAAAAACCCGAAACAAAATTAGAAGGTCATTTTGATGGTAAATTAACTTTTTCTAATCAAGGAATTGAGGTTAAAAATGATTTTTATCCAATCGATAATCTTCTTTCAATTAATATTGACAACAATGATTATGAAGGTAAAAAAGTTAAAGATTTTGGTGAATTTGAATCTCAAAATGGTTCGCACGGAATTAACAATCAACTAACTTTAAAAACGAAAGATAATCAATTTATTGAAGTTAATTTTAAACAAAAATCGTTGGATGAGTTTACTAAAATTCAGCCAATTTTAATCTCATATTACAAAAATAATCTACTTACAGAGGACGATTTGATTTATATTATGAAATTAGAATATGATATTGATAAAAACGAATTAAGAAAAAAACTTCGAAAAATAAATTAACCAATCACTAACATTTAAAACCTTAACTCCTATTATTATTTAGTGTATTTTTGTAACAATTAAAACGAAATATTATGCAACCAACAGCAGAATGGTTAAAAACTTGGGAAGCTAAAAGAGAATTAACTTTGGCGCCAAACGATTTAGAAAAATATTTTACAGATAAAGAAATTGGAGGTGTAGAAATTGACCAAGTTAACATGGGAGATGTTTCTTTACCATCAGGAAAAATTTTTGTTAATGATCCTTTAGGAGAATATCTTGCCGTAGATAAAGATCCTTATTTCTTGGAAACGCCAAAAGGTAATTTTCCTGTTACCGCAAGTATTGTAAAATACGAAGATGATGGTGAAGTAGAAAACCTAATTGGTTGTGTAAGAATTGCTTTTTCTGACGAAAAACCAGTTCGTTACGAAGAAGCGATGAAAGGTATCGAGCTAATTGAGGAATTACAAGAAGGAGAATATTTTGGTTTTTCTATCGAAAGTGGTTTAGCTACAATTGTTGATGCGGAAGCAAAAGATGATTTTGTTAAATTTATTGACGAATTCGAAAACAAAGGAAATGATACAAATCTTTACGATGATTATTTTAATGCTTTGTTTATAGAAAACGCTAAAAATAACCCAAAATATCAGTCAGAAGAAGGAGATTGGATTAATTGGACTGTTCCTGGAACTGAGTTTAAAGCACCAATTTTTCAAGCTGGTTTTGGAGAAGGAATTTATCCTGCATATTTCGGATATAATGATAAAAATGAAATCGTTGCATTTTACATTCAGTTTATTGATGCTGAATTAGAAGATGTTGAAGACGATGAAGAATGGTTGTAAAATCATTTTAAGATAATATAAAAATCCCTCAATAACAATATTGAGGGATTTTTATTATTTAATAATATAAATAAGCTGTAAATGAACTACTTGTATTATTGAAATAACTTATTGTAAATGTTATTAGATAATTATTGGAATCAAAAGTATAATCTTGTTTATGATTAAAATCTTTTAGATATTCATCATAATAATTAATGGTTTTAAGATTTCCTTTTTTTATGACTTTAAAATAATCAAAAATAGAAGGAAATGGATTTACTCCAATATATTGTATATTTCCAATTTCTTTACCCTCTTGAAAAATTGAAACAAAATTGCAATCATTGTTTTGGAGTATAAATTGTTTCATTTGTTGATAATTGATAACATACTTACAGAATAAATATTTTTTTTCATAATGTGGTTTTAAAATTTTGTCTAAAACTACACGTTGTCTATATTGGTTTTTGTTATTAAAATGATAATTATTTAACACTTATGGCTAAATAATTTAAGTATAATCGGTTATTGTATATTGTTTTAAGAAATTTTCTAAAAATTTTAAATTATACATAAAATATGTTAATGAATCAATTCAAATTTTGTTTCGGGTGTGCATATTTTATCAAATAATTCATTGCTTCGTCACATTCTTTTCCTTCGATTACAAAACTTAAAATATCTTCGGTCAATTCATCAATTATTTGTGGATTAAACTCAAATTTTTTGGCTAAATCGATGCATAATTCTCTTTCATTTTCATGTATATATAAATCAGAAACCATCAACAAAACTAAGTCATACAATAATGCTAATCTATCTGTAAATGTCTTAGGAAGCGAAAAGGGAAGTTGAGTTTTATCACTCAAAATATAATTTATTTCGTTGATAGAAAGTTGATGATGTTTCGCGATTTCAGAGATTATCTGAATCTCTTTTTCATTTAAATTACCGTCACTTTTTCCTAAAATAAATAGATTTTTGATGTGATTTAATTTATCAATTAAAGTCAAATTATTTTGCATACTTTTTTACTTATAGCGCTTAATTTATAAAAATAAACGAATAATCTAAATACTTAAAATTTATTTAATAAATTAACATTCTCAAAAGCTTGCAATGGAAAATTTTAAAGATAAAATAGATAATATTTATGCTAATCAAATCGAAAATAGGTCGTTAATTTCTGCGTTAACAATTGAAGAACGAAAAGCGTATTTGAGGAAATTAAAAACATCAATTTTAAATCACCGCGAAGAAATTGAACAAGCTTTATTTTTAGATTTACGAAAATCAAAAATAGAAGCAGATTCGACAGAAATTTTTCCTGTTTTATCAGAAATTCGGTTGTTTTTGAGAAAACTTAATAAATGGTCAAAAGTAAAAACGGTACAAAATAATTTATTATTTTTTGGATCTACAGCTCAAATTCAGCCAGAACCTTTGGGAAATTGTTTGATTATTTCTCCTTGGAATTATCCTTTTCAATTGTCCATTATCCATTTAATTGCGTGTATTGCGGCAGGAAATTCTGCAATTCTTAAACCTTCAGAATTTACGCCAAATGTTACAGCTGTATTAGAAAAAATAATCAGTGATGTTTTTCCTACAAATTATGTTGCGTTAATTGACGGAAGTGTAGAGGAAACAACGTATTTATTGACGAAAAAATTTAATCACATTCATTTTACGGGTTCTCCAAAAGTTGGGAAAATAGTGATGGAAGCTGGCGCAAAATATTTAGCGTCGGTTACGTTAGAGTTGGGAGGAAAATCACCTTTGATTATTGACGGTACACTTCCGATGCAAGAAGTGGTAGAAAAAGCGGTTTGGGGAAAATTAATTAATTTTGGACAAACATGTATTGCACCAGATTATATTTTGATTAAAGAAGAATTTCAACAAGAATTTATTGAAACTTTTTCGAAACATATAGAGAAAGTTTTTGGAAATGATCTTTCAAAATCAAATGATTTGGCTCGAATTATTAATCTAACGAATTTTAAAAGATTAAAAAATTTGATTGATGATGCGATTTCAAAAGGTGCAAATTGTCCATTCGGAAATCAATATTTAGAGAATGAATTATACATAAAACCAACTCTTTTAACAAATGTTTCATATGATGCTTTAATTAATGAAGAAGAAATATTTGGTGCAATTTTTCCTATTTATGCATTTAAAGAAATAAATGAAGTAATTGAGTTTATTAATCTGAAAGAAAAACCTTTAGCGTTATATATTTTATCCAATAATAAAAATTTTATTACTCAAATCAAAACAAAAACTTCTTCTGGCGCAGTTGTAATTAATGAAACTTTGGTACATATTCTTCATCCAAATTTACCTTTTGGTGGTGTAAATAATTCAGGAATTGGAGCTTCAACTGGTTATGAGGGGTTTAAAGATTTTTCACATTTAAAACCAATTCTTAAAGTGAATAGATTGTTATCTCCATCCAAATTTTTAAATTTTCCCTATAAACCAATAACACAAAAGGTTGTCGATTTTTTAATAAAATATTTTTAAATCATTTCAAACGTTTTCGATTTATATTTGTTTTATAGGACTTACAATGTTATTTTTGTAGTTAAATCGATATAAAATTGTTATCTAAAAAAACGAAATACGGATTAAAAGCAATGGCACATTTGGCCAGGCAAGAAACCAATAAACCTGTTTTGATTGGACAAATTTCTGAGACAGAAGTAATTCCGAAAAAATTTTTGGAAGCTATTTTGTTGGATTTAAAGAAACTTGGTTTTGTAAATTCAAAACAAGGAAAAGGAGGCGGATATTATTTGGCAAAAGAACCAAAAGATATCAGTTTAGCTTCTTTAATTCGTGTTCTCGAAGGTCCTATCGCACTTTTACCTTGCGTGAGTAAAAATTATTACGAAAAATGTGATGATTGTCCTAACGAAGGCGTTTGCTCGCTGAATAGAGTGATGATTGAGTTGCGAGATTCGACATTAGAAATTCTGGAAAATAAATCTTTAGAAAGTTTAAAATAATTGAAGCCTGATTTATTCAGGCTTTTTATTTTTATAGAAAATTGTATAAAACATTCAAAGAATTATATAAAATACTTTGAAAAGTTTAGCGTTAATTGCACAATAATTCAATGAAAAATAAATCACTACAAATTCAATTTAACGGAATACTAGAAAATCATAATTTTGCAACGCATCGTTATTTATTAGCGATAAGTGGTGGAGTTGATAGTATGGTTTTGTTAGATTTATTTCGTCAAACTTCGGCTAATTTTCAGGTTGCGCATTGCAATTTTCAGTTAAGAGCCGAAGATGCAAATGGCGACGAAGAATTTGTTCGAAATTATTGTGGTTTATATAATATTCCATTTCATTCGGTTCGGTTTGATGTGGCGGCATATCAAAAAACCGGAAATTATTCGGTAGAAATGGCTTGTCGTAATTTGCGTTATGATTGGTTTGCAGAAATTCAGAAAATTAATCAGTTAGATTTTTTAGTGACTGCTCATCATTTGGACGATAATCTCGAAACTTTTTTGATTAATCTGTCTCGTGGTACGGGATTGAAAGGTTTGGTTGGTATGCAGATTGATAATGGTCGCATACTTCGTCCTTTGTTAGAATTTACTAAAAATAATCTTTTAGAATATGCTGAAAATAACACTTTGGCTTGGCGAGAAGATTATACAAATGCAACAGACGATTATACCAGAAATAAAATTAGACATCATATTTCGCCCGTTCTAAAAGAAATTCATTCGCAATTTGACGAGAATTTTTTGGCTACTTTAAATCATATCAATGATAATTATTTGATTGTACAACAACGAGTTGATGAAATTACAAGTGGTTTATTTACAGGAACTAATCCAATAAAAATAGAGATTTCTGAATTAAGAAAACTTAATCCGTTAGCAACTTATATTCATTATTTATTTGAAAAATACAATTTTAATTCGCCCAACGAAATTATAAAATTTTTAGATTCGGAAACGGGAAGTGAAATAAAATCAACAACTTATAGATTAATCAAAGATCGCGAATATTTACTTTTAAAAAGTATTGAAGAGATAAATGACAATGAAATCACGATTTTAAACGATTTTATTGAAATCAATTCGTTAAATTTGAAGTTCGTGAAATCGATAAATCCACACGAAAATACCACTGAAATAGTAGACTTTACATCAATTTCGTTTCCGCTTAAACTGCGAAAAGTGAAAGAAGGAGATTACTTTTATCCGATAGGAATGAAAGGTCAAAAAAAATTGATAAGTAAGTTTATGAAAGATTTAAAACTCTCTAAATTAGAAAAAGAGCAAGTTTGGCTTTTATGTGATCAAAATGATGATATAATTTGGGTGGTAAATTATCGTTTGGATGAACGTTTTAAAACAACAAAAACAAGTAAAAACTTTTTAAACATCACACTATGTTAAAAAAACTTTGGATACTTTTTTTGTTTCCAATTTTAGTAAATGCACAACTATTTAGTCCTGCTAAGTGGTCGAGTTCTGTAAAAGAAGTTGGACAAAATGAGTTTGAGATTGAGGTAACAGGAAAAATAGATAAAGGTTGGCACCTTTATTCTGTAAAACATCCTGATGGAGGAATTGGAATTCCGGCGAGTGCAACATTTAAATCTCCTGCAGATGCCAAATTAGTTGGCGGTGTACGCGAGGTTGGAAATCGAATTGATAAATACAGTAAAATCTTTGAACAAGATGAAAAGTATTTTGAAAATCAAGTAAAATTTGTTCAAAAAGTAAAAGTTTCTGGCGATAAACCAGTAAACGTTAGTTATACAATCGAGTTTCAGATGTGTGATGCCGAACGTTGTTTGCCTCCAGATGAAACAAGTGGAACGGTAAAATTAACGCCAAAAGCAGTTGTAGAGGATAAAAAAGAAGAAGCTAAAACGGAAGATAAATTGTTAGCAGATTCTGTTCTTGTTCCTGTTGCAACAGTTGATAGTTCTGTGTCTACAGTAGATTCTACAGCGTCAATTGCATCAACTAATGATACAATCAAAAAAGTTGATGATTCTTTATTGGCAGATAATGAGAAGAAAGATAATGGTTTATTAAAAATATTTTCTTTAGGATTTTTAGGAGGTTTAGCAGCTTTGTTAATGCCTTGTATTTTCCCGATGATTCCGTTGACGGTAAGTATGTTTACCAAACAAAGTAAA
Organism: Algoriella xinjiangensis; assembly: GCF_900115015.1. Classification (GTDB taxonomy): domain Bacteria; phylum Bacteroidota; class Bacteroidia; order Flavobacteriales; family Weeksellaceae; genus Empedobacter; species Empedobacter xinjiangensis. The sequence continues at coordinate 140,477 of NZ_FOUZ01000001.1, forward strand.
TCGAAAGGAGAAGGTGTAGGAAAAGCTTTTATTTACGGTTTATCAATTATTGTAATCTACGTTTTATTGGGCTTATTAGCGACTGTATTATTTGGTCCATCTGTTCTAAATGAAATGTCTACAAATCCTTGGGTTAACTTAGCATTTTTTGTCGTTTTTATCATATTCGCAGTGTCATTTTTTGGTGCTTTCGAATTGACTTTACCAAGTAAATGGGTAAATGCAGCCGATAAAGGCGCTGATAAAGGCGGATTAATCGGAATATTTTTCATGGCATTTACATTAGCCTTGGTTTCGTTTTCGTGTACAGGTCCAATTATTGGCTCGTTATTAGTACAGGCTACACAAGGCGGAAATTACTATTCGTTAATGATTGGTATGTTCGGATTCTCATTAGCTTTAGCCATTCCATTTACATTATTTGCAATGTTCCCAGGTTGGTTAAACTCAATGCCAAAATCTGGAGGATGGTTAAATACAATCAAAGTTTCATTAGGATTTATAGAGTTAGCATTTGCATTAAAATTCTTATCAAATGCAGATTTAGTATGGCAAATGAATTGGTTACCAAGAGAAATATTTTTATCATTTTGGATTGCAATTTTCTTCCTTTTAGGATTATATCTTTTAGGTAAATTTAGATTAGAATTAGACGCACCAACACAAACAATTGGTGTTCCACGATTATTCTTTTCACTATTCGCATTTGTATTCGTAGTGTACATGATTCCTGGTTTATGGGGAGCTCCATTAAAATATTTAAGTGGATTAACGCCACCAATGACTTATTCTGAATCGCCTCGTGGTTTTCATGAAGGTGTAGGAAGCGGACAAACTGCTGTAAAATTTGAAGATCCAAATATGGTAGAAGGACCATATGGAATTCCTGCTTTCAAGGATTTTGAATTAGCTGCTGCTTATGCAGAAAAAGTTGGTAAACCAATGTTGTTAGATTTTACAGGACATGCATGTGCAAATTGCCGTAAAGTTGAAGAGCGTGTTTGGAGCGATGAACGTGTAAAGAAAATATTAGCCGAAGATGTTGTTTTGGTTTCTTTATATGTTGACGAAGCAAAAGAATTGCCAGAAGATCAAAAAGTATATTCGAAAGCGTTAGACCGTAAATTAAAAACGGTTGGTAATAAATGGACAGCTTTCGAGATAGAGCATTTTAATGCAAATGCACAACCATATTATATTTTAGTAGACAAAGATTTAAATCGTTTTTCTAAGCCATTAGAAGCCGAACTTGATATCGAAGTTTATCTAAAATGGTTGAATGACGGGCTTGCAAAGTATAAAGCAAAATAAGAAAATATAAATCTGAAGATTAATTTAGATTTTATAAATAAAAAAAAGCAGTACAATTCGTTGTGCTGCTTTTTTTGATTTGAGAACAAAACATATAAAAATAAAAAAAGGCGAGTTGCCCCACCTTGAATGTTTTCACAACGGAATAATCCTTATTGTGAGTTCCTTTCAGTTACAAATGTAAAATAAAAATTTAATCTGGAATTACGGTTTCCCGTATTTCTGTAATTTATTTTATAGCTATATTGTGTTTTGTATAATTAATTGAATCATAGATGAAAAATATATTAGGTTTAGATTTGGGAACCAACTCTATTGGTTGGGCGTTAATAAAACAAAACTTTGATAATAAAGAAGGTGAAATCCTTGGAATGGGAAGTCGAATTATTCCAATGTCGCAAGATATTTTGGGAGAATTCGGGCGAGGAAATTCTATTTCACAAACTGCCGAACGTACAGGTTATAGAGGTGTTCGGCGACTTCGTGAAAGACATTTATTAAGACGAGAACGTTTGCATCGTGTACTTCATTTATTAAATTTTCTTCCTAAACATTATAGTAATCAAATAGATTTTACCAAACGTTTTGGGCAATTTATTTCTGGAACTGAACCTAAGTTAGCTTATGATAAAGCATTTCTTTTTCAGAATTCATTTAATGAGATGTTGGAAGATTTTAAGCAAAATCAACCGCAGTTTTTAATTAATAGAAAAGGTGAAGAAGCTTTAATTCCTCACGATTGGACCATTTATTATTTGAGAAAAAAAGCTTTAATTCAGAAAATTGAGAAAGAAGAATTGGCGTGGATTATTCTCAATTTTAATCAAAAACGTGGTTATTATCAATTGAGAGGAGAAGATTTTGATGAAGAAAAAGATAAGCAATTTATTCAATTGAAAGTTGATAAAGTAATTGATTCTGGAGATAAGATTAAGGATAAAATCTTGTATGATGTATATTTTGAAAACGGATGGAAATATGATAGGCAAATAGTAAAAACTGAGGATTGGATCGGTCGTACTAAAGAATTTATTGTAAGTGAATCATTGCTTAAGACGGGAGATATTAAAAGGACATTTAAAGCTGTTGATTCTGAAAAAGATTGGATAGCAATTAAAACTAAAACGGAACAAGAAATCGACAATTCTCATAAAACTGTTGGAACTTATATTTACGAAAATCTGTTATTAGATCCGAAACAAAAGATAAAGGGAAAGTTAGTTCGAACTATTGAACGTAAGTTTTACAAAGACGAACTTAAACAAATATTAAATAAACAAGCGGAATTTCATTCAGAATTTAAAGATGAAAATTTGTTGATGGATTGTGTGCGTGAATTGTATAAAAACAACGAACAACATCAGCAAATGCTTTATGGGAAAGACTTGGTGCATTTAATAATGGAAGACATTTTGTTTTATCAGCGTCCGTTGAAAAGTCAGAAATCAACCATTAGCAATTGTCCTTTGGAATCTCGAATTTATAAAGATAAAGATGGCAATGAAATTATTCAACCCTTAAAAACCACTTCAAAATCCAATCCATATTATCAGGAATTTAGGTTGTTGCAATGGTTACAAAATTTGGTTATTTATAGAAATGACGATGATGCAAATGTAACGGCGGATTTTATTTCGAGCATTGAAGATAAAGAAGTTTTATTTGATTTTTTGAATAATAGAAAGGAAATTGAGCAAAAACAATTGATAGAATTTTTGTTGAAGCATAAAAATGAAGGTAAAAAACTCGCAAAAGGCGAAACTGAAAAATACCGTTGGAATTATGTACAAGACAAAAAATATCCTTGCAATGAAACCAGAGGTTTAATAAAATCTCGTTTGGATAAAGTTGAAAATGCACCTTCGGATTTCTTAAATTCTGAAAATGAAATGGCTTTGTGGCACATTATCTATTCGGTAAATGATAAAATTGAATACGAAAAAGCTTTACATAAGTTTGCCGAAAAACATCAATTAAATGTAATTGAATTTGTAGATTCGTTTAAGAAATTTCCGCCTTTTAAAAGTGATTACGGGAGTTTTTCTGAAAAAGCAATTAAGAAATTATTGCCTTTGATGCGTTTTGGAAAAGATTGGAATTACGATGCTATTCAAACTACTTCTAAAGATAGAATTGATAAAATTATTACAGGCGAATATGACGAGAAAATTAAAGATCGTGTTCGTGAAAAAGCACAACATTTAGCCACAGAAACAGATTTTCAGAATTTGCCACTTTGGTTGGCTCAATATGTTGTTTACGGTCGTCATTCCGAAGCTTCGGTTGCTGGGAAATGGTCGTCTGTAAAAGATTTAGAAGATTTTTTGCAAGAGTTTAAACAACATTCTTTGCGAAATCCGATTGTAGAACAAGTGATTACGGAAACGTTGCGTGTGGTAAAAGACATTTGGCAACAATACGGAAACGGTGCAAAAGATTTCTTTGATGAAATTCATATCGAACTGGGTCGAGAAATGAAAAATACCGCAGATGATCGCAAAAGTATGACCAATCAAGTGACTGAAAACGAGAATACAAATCTGCGTTTGAAAGCTTTATTGGCAGAAATGGCAACGGATAATTCGGTTGAAAATGTACGTTCATATTCGCCAAGTCAATTGGATATTTTGAAAATTTATGAAGAAGGCGTATTGAACGCTGAAACAGAAATCGATGAAGAAATCTTAAAAATTAGTAAAACGGCACAACCTTCAAGCTCGGATTTGAAACGTTACAAACTTTGGTTAGAGCAGCGTTATCGTTCGCCTTATACTGGTCAAATGATTCCGTTGAATAAATTATTTACACACGAATACGAGATTGAACATATCATTCCACAAAGTCGATATTTTGATGATAGTATGAGTAATAAAGTGATTTGCGAATCGGCTGTAAATAAATTAAAAGACAACCAAATTGGTTTGGCTTTCATTAAAAATCATCACGGAGAAGTTGTTGATTGTGGACACGGTAGAAAAGTAAAAATATTAGAAGTTCCAGATTACGAAGATTTTGTTAAGCAAAATTATAGTAAAAATAGAGGAAAACGTAATAAGTTAATGTTGGAAGAAATTCCAGAAAAAATGATTGAACGTCAATTGAATGACACACGTTACATCAGCAAATATATCAGTCAATTGCTTTCTAATATTGTTCGAGATGATAAAGCAGGAAGCAATGATGATGGTGTAAACTCTAAAAATATATTACCAGGAAACGGAAAAATAACCACTCGTTTAAAACAAGATTGGGGATTGAATGATGTTTGGAATGATTTGGTTTTACCACGTTTTGAACGAATGAATACTTTAACCAATTCTACAGATTTCACAACTTGGAATGAAAATCATCAAAAGTTTTTACCAACCGTTCCGATTGAATTATCGAAAGGTTTTTCTAAAAAACGTATCGACCATCGCCATCATGCTATGGATGCTTTGGTAATTGCTTGTGCAACGAGAGATCATATTAACTTACTAAATAATGAATCTGCAAAATCGGATACAAAAAGATTTGATCTTAATCGTAAACTCCGCAAATACGAAAAAATAGCTTATGATGATACTAAAACTGGCAAAAGAATAGAGCGTGAAGTTCCAAAAGATTTCTTTAAACCTTGGGAAAGTTTCACTGTTGATGCAAAAAATAAGTTAGATGGAATTGTGGTAAGTTTCAAGCAAAATACGCGTGTCATTAACAAAGCAACCAATTATTACGAGAGTTACAAAGAAGAAAACGGAAATTTAAGAATTGGAAAAGATGGAAAACCTGTAAAAGGATTAATTTCTCAACAAGGAACAAATTGGGCGATTAGAAAACCGTTGCACAAAGAAACCGTTTCGGGTAAAGTACATCTAGATAGAATTAAAGTTGCAAAAGGGAAAATATTAACCGCAACACGTAAATCTTTAGACAGTTCATTTACTGAAAAATCGATTGAATCTATTACTGATACTGGAATTCAAAAAATATTATTGAATTATTTAAAAGCAAAAGAGAATAAGCCAGAAATAGCTTTTTCGCCTGAAGGAATTGAAGAATTGAATCAAAATATTAGTCAATATAATGATGGGAAAAATCATCAACCTATTTTAAAAGTCAGAGTTTTCGAACAAGGAAGTAAGTTTGCTTTGGGAGAAACGGGTAATAAAACAGATAAATTTGTTGAAGCAGCGAAAGGAACCAATCTTTTCTTCGGGGTTTATGCAGACAAAGACGGAAAACGCAGTTATGAAACCATTCCATTAAACGTAGTGGTTGAAAGACAAAAACAAGGATTAACATCTGTTCCAGAAACGAATGAAAAAGGACATAATTTATTGTTTACATTATCTCCAAACGATTTGGTTTGTATTCCGAATGAAAATGATGATATAAATAATAAACAGGTTTATAAAGTTGTGAGTTTTTCAACCTATCAATTGTTTTTTATTCGTCAAGATATTTCCGTTTCAATAGTTAACAAAGTTGAATTTTCTGCATTAAATAAAATGGAAAGGTCTATTGAAGGAATTATGATTAAAGATATTTGTATCAAACTAAAAGTAGACCGTTTAGGAAATATTTCAAAAATGTAACATTATGCTAAAACGTACCATTTACATCGGCAATCCCAGTTATTTGAAACTAAAAGACAATCAGCTAAAAATTGAAGATGCAGAAACTAAAGCTCTCAAAGGATCCATTCCCGTTGAAGACTTGGGTTTTTTAGTATTAGATCATTATCAAATAACGATTAGTCATCAATTAATTGTGTTTTTACAGCAACATAATGTAGCGGTTATTAGTTGTGACGAATCGCATTTACCACATGGATTAATGTTGCCGATGGCTGGTCACGTAGAGCATTCCGAACGTTTAAAGCATCAAATAAATTTATCCGAACCTTTGCGAAAACAATTGTGGAAACAAACGGTTGAGGCTAAAATTTATCAGCAAAAAGCTTTACTTTCAAAATTTGGGCATGTTTCAGAACCTATGCAAACTTATTTAACCAATGTGAAATCTGGTGATACGACTAATATGGAAGGAATTGCAGCACAACATTATTGGAAACAATTGTTTGATAATTTTACAAGAGAGCGAGATGGCGATGCACCCAATAATTACCTCAATTTTGGGTATGCAATTCTTAGAAGTATGGTTGCGCGAGCGCTTGTAAGCTCAGGTCTTAATCCTACAATTGGTATTTTTCATCGCAATAAATATAATGCGTATTGTTTAGCAGATGATATTATGGAGCCTTATCGACCTTATGTGGACGAATTGGTGATAGAGTGGATGAACAAACCGTTTCGACCAACAGAAATGAGCCGAGAAGCAAAAACACATTTGCTAAATATTGCGACAAAAGATGTAAAAATGGATGGTTTAACACGACCATTATTGGTTGCATTAAGTTCGACAACCAGCTCTTTGTATAAGTGTATGACAGGAGAACATCGCGTAATTCGGTATCCAGAATTGGTATGAGTTTTTCGCGATACAATGCATATCGAATTATGTGGGTATTAGTATTATTTGATTTACCAACCGAAACAAAAAAACAAAGGAGCCAAGCTTCTCGTTTTCGAAAAGATTTAATAGATGATGGATTTACAATGTTTCAGTTTTCCATTTATTTACGTCATTGTCCAAGTAAAGAAAATGCAGAAGTACATATTCGACGTGCTAAAAATTTTTTGCCCGAATTTGGAAAAGTAGGAATTATTTGCATTACCGATAAACAATTTGGTCAAATGGAAATATTTTTTTCTAAAAAACAAACCGATTTACCTGCTGGTCCACAACAATTAGAACTTTTTTAATAGAAATGAAAAAAATCCTATGTTTTTATAATTACATAGGATTTTTTATTGTTTTTTTAATTCTATTCAACCTCTGTAATCCACTCCTAGAGCGGAGAAATTAAATTGAGGTTGAAAGAACTTCGGTAAAAATACCAAATTGAAAGGAATTCACAACGGTAAATTTAGATATATTTTTTATAATATCGTTGAAAGAACTTCGGTAAAAATACCAAATTGAAAGGAATTCACAACGCCCAAACGCCGTTTTTAAATATTGTTCTTGTTGAAAGAACTTCGGTAAAAATACCAAATTGAAAGGAATTCACAACAGTATTCATTAAAAGCATACGGATTATGAAGTTGAAAGAACTTCGGTAAAAATACCAAATTGAAAGGAATTCACAACATTCCTACATTACCACTCCATCCGCTACCTGTTGAAAGAACTTCGGTAAAAATACCAAATTGAAAGGAATTCACAACACCAACTTTTTTTACTTCGTGTTGGTTGTAGTTGAAAGAACTTCGGTAAAAATACCAAATTGAAAGGAATTCACAACTGATTGATCTAGCAAAAGTGGACGAAATCTGTTGAAAGAACTTCGGTAAAAATACCAAATTGAAAGGAATTCACAACCGAAATAGCGTGTGAAAAAGAAGTTTGGAAGTTGAAAGAACTTCGGTAAAAATACCAAATTGAAAGGAATTCACAACCAGAAGCATACGCTGGAGGAAATCCAAAAAGTTGAAAGAACTTCGGTAAAAATACCAAATTGAAAGGAATTCACAACATGAAACTGCAGCTAAAACAATGCGAGAAGGTTGAAAGAACTTCGGTAAAAATACCAAATTGAAAGGAATTCACAACCAGAAGCATACGCTGGAGGAAATCCAAAAAGTTGAAAGAACTTCGGTAAAAATACCAAATTGAAAGGAATTCACAACAAAGGCTCATCAACCTTATTCATACGCAAGGTTGAAAGAACTTCGGTAAAAATACCAAATTGAAAGGAATTCACAACCGATTGTTGTAACTTCTAAATCACTTGTTGGTTGAAAGAACTTCGGTAAAAATACCAAATTGAAAGGAATTCACAACGCACATTGGTTTAGCTTTGGCGTCGGAGTTGTTGAAAGAACTTCGGTAAAAATACCAAATTGAAAGGAATTCACAACTTAGATCAAGACGTTTATTCTGCTTCTGTTGTTGAAAGAACTTCGGTAAAAATACCAAATTGAAAGGAATTCACAACGCATTAGGGTTAGAAGGTGCTAAAATAACAGTTGAAAGAACTTCGGTAAAAATACCAAATTGAAAGGAATTCACAACGCAATACCAGCCGTTATACTTCCTTGACCTGTTGAAAGAACTTCGGTAAAAATACCAAATTGAAAGGAATTCACAACAATGGACAACTCCTCAAGAAAATCAAATACGTTGAAAGAACTTCGGTAAAAATACCAAATTGAAAGGAATTCACAACTAAGGGTTTTATGTTATTTAAATGGAAAAGGTTGAAAGAACTTCGGTAAAAATACCAAATTGAAAGGAATTCACAACGAAATATTATCGTCATTACTTCCATAGTGCGTTGAAAGAACTTCGGTAAAAATACCAAATTGAAAGGAATTCACAACATTAAATCGTTATAAAAATCAACAATTGGTGTTGAAAGAACTTCGGTAAAAATACCAAATTGAAAGGAATTCACAACAGGATATGGAGTGCCGAGAAATTAGAATTAGTTGAAAGAACTTCGGTAAAAATACCAAATTGAAAGGAATTCACAACTATATGATATTCCTAAAGAATTATTTGATAGTTGAAAGAACTTCGGTAAAAATACCAAATTGAAAGGAATTCACAACAACCAAGCGAATCATTTGAAAATGAAGCAAGTTGAAAGAACTTCGGTAAAAATACCAAATTGAAAGGAATTCACAACAACACGTTAACTGCTCTTCCTTAGACAATAGTTGAAAGAACTTCGGTAAAAATACCAAATTGAAAGGAATTCACAACATAAATTACTCACTAAATTACCAACCATACGTTGAAAGAACTTCGGTAAAAATACCAAATTGAAAGGAATTCACAACACCAATTGAAACAGATAAGGAAACCATTGAGTTGAAAGAACTTCGGTAAAAATACCAAATTGAAAGGAATTCACAACAATTTAATCTAATTTAAATTTATAATTTAAGTTGAAAGAACTTCGGTAAAAATACCAAATTGAAAGGAATTCACAACTAGAATTAAAATACATTAAACGTCTTGAAGGTTGAAAGAACTTCGGTAAAAATACCAAATTGAAAGGAATTCACAACGTAATGGATAAAATTATACAAACCGCTTATGTTGAAAGAACTTCGGTAAAAATACCAAATTGAAAGGAATTCACAACTCGTAAATATATTGTGTTAAGTATGCTTGAGTTGAAAGAACTTCGGTAAAAATACCAAATTGAAAGGAATTCACAACTGTATATAGCCTCCGACCAGCTTAATTGCAGTTGAAAGAACTTCGGTAAAAATACCAAATTGAAAGGAATTCACAACAACTGCAAAACGTTTAAGTTGTGACATAAAGTTGAAAGAACTTCGGTAAAAATACCAAATTGAAAGGAATTCACAACAAACACAAGTACCTACAGGTATTACTTTTCGTTGAAAGAACTTCGGTAAAAATACCAAATTGAAAGGAATTCACAACACGGGGTTATGGATAATAACGTTGAAGATGGTTGAAAGAACTTCGGTAAAAATACCAAATTGAAAGGAATTCACAACAATGTTATAGTACAATTATTTTTTTCTCCTGTTGAAAGAACTTCGGTAAAAATACCAAATTGAAAGGAATTCACAACCAGCCAGATGGAGCTATATTCCAAGCGTGGGTTGAAAGAACTTCGGTAAAAATACCAAATTGAAAGGAATTCACAACTACTTATAATTAATATCCGTAGCTAATTGTGTTGAAAGAACTTCGGTAAAAATACCAAATTGAAAGGAATTCACAACACTGCGATTTGATCTGCTGTATCATCTTTTGTTGAAAGAACTTCGGTAAAAATACCAAATTGAAAGGAATTCACAACTGGGAGCAACCCGAAAATGAATGTGCGAATGTTGAAAGAACTTCGGTAAAAATACCAAATTGAAAGGAATTCACAACTATTTGCTTTTTCGTAAGTGTCTTTTTTAGGTTGAAAGAACTTCGGTAAAAATACCAAATTGAAAGGAATTCACAACTATTTTTAAGCTGGTCCATTAAGTAATTATGTTGAAAGAACTTCGGTAAAAATACCAAATTGAAAGGAATTCACAACTAAAGATGCTTCTATAATTATGCTTTGGAAGTTGAAAGAACTTCGGTAAAAATACCAAATTGAAAGGAATTCACAACGAGGAATAACAATTGTAGGAATACCACCTAGTTGAAAGAACTTCGGTAAAAATACCAAATTGAAAGGAATTCACAACCAGGATTGCTAGTAAAAGCTATCTCGTCAAGTTGAAAGAACTTCGGTAAAAATACCAAATTGAAAGGAATTCACAACTAAGATTAACGTAACTGCTGTGTCACCTATGTTGAAAGAACTTCGGTAAAAATACCAAATTGAAAGGAATTCACAACCGGAGGTTTTGAAAGATGTAGAGTGATTGAGTTGAAAGAACTTCGGTAAAAATACCAAATTGAAAGGAATTCACAACGGCTCTGAGAACGCTTATTTTAGATATCGTGTTGAAAGAACTTCGGTAAAAATACCAAATTGAAAGGAATTCACAACTCAACTTGTCGAGAATATAAAATAGATTCAGTTGAAAGAACTTCGGTAAAAATACCAAATTGAAAGGAATTCACAACAATAAATCGTGTTCTTTGTCAGCATATAGTGTTGAAAGAACTTCGGTAAAAATACCAAATTGAAAGGAATTCACAACACCCGAATACTGCTTATAAGCTTGCATTAAGTTGAAAGAACTTCGGTAAAAATACCAAATTGAAAGGAATTCACAACTAGTGTTGTTTTCTTTAATTAACCTATCAAGTTGAAAGAACTTCGGTAAAAATACCAAATTGAAAGGAATTCACAACAACCAATAATCATGTTCTTTTTTTGAAGCTGTTGAAAGAACTTCGGTAAAAATACCAAATTGAAAGGAATTCACAACTGCGTGATGTATCTGATTACTATAAGCCTAGTTGAAAGAACTTCGGTAAAAATACCAAATTGAAAGGAATTCACAACCACATTGAAAGGTGAAAGAAAAATCATTCAGTTGAAAGAACTTCGGTAAAAATACCAAATTGAAAGGAATTCACAACCCATTTACATAGTTAAATGAATATATTATTGTTGAAAGAACTTCGGTAAAAATACCAAATTGAAAGGAATTCACAACTATTTACCCATTGGATTAGAGGCTCTATAGGTTGAAAGAACTTCGGTAAAAATACCAAATTGAAAGGAATTCACAACACTATTCAGCAAAAAGATTATTACAAGTCTGTTGAAAGAACTTCGGTAAAAATACCAAATTGAAAGGAATTCACAACTGTAAATAGCTTCTCCAGTTAAAGGAGTTGGTTGAAAGAACTTCGGTAAAATTGTACCAAACCAAGTTCTTTCAAATCCAATTGCATTTGACTTTAATCAATTTGACAATGATGATGTTGCTATTCAAAATTTGAAGATTTGAAATTTGTAATTAAAATTAAGAAAATAGTATATACTGACGAATCTATTTTTAGAGTAAATAATATTTTTAAAATTTAGTCTAAAAAAATTAGTACAAAAAGAACCCTCAATTAAGTAAATTGAGGGTTTTATTTTACCAACTGATAAATCGTCAAAAGTGAAACAACACTTGTAACTCCGCCAATAACATAATTAATATTTTTTAAAATAAATGAATTGTCTTTAGATTTATTGTTAAAAAAACGTAAGTACAAATAAAACATAATAAGCGAGCCAATAACAACGCCTAAAGTGAAAATAGAGCTGTTAGGATTTCCGAATACAATAACGTTATAAGAAACCAATGTTGCGCTTAAAAATACATAAAACGGAATCGGAAAAATATTAATCGCGGCTAAAAATAAACCATAAATAAATTTATTTTTCTTTTTTACTTCGTTGTTTTCAAGTTTTTTTTCTTGCTTTTTACGGTCAATTTTTTCTGCAAAAAAGAGAAAATAAATCGTTAAAACTATAAATACAAAAAGTCCGATTTCTCTAAATAATAAGGTTACTTTTTCATTAAAATTGATAAATTCAGCAAAAAAAATAGCCAAATAAACCTGAATTGCAATTACAACACTTACACCGCTTATAAAAGTATAGGCACTTTTATATCCTTCATTCTTACCAATTTTTACCACAGTCATATTCAATAAACCTGGTAAAGAAGTACCAAGTAAAGCTGTAAAAATTCCGATAAGTAAAAGCTCTATATATTGCATTTTGATTGTTAAAACGTGTCTAATAAAAGGATTCAAATTTAGGAATAAACTTTCGGACGACTCATTTATTAAAGATGACTTTTGTTCATAAAACAAAAAACCACTTCAAAATTGAAGTGGTTTTTCTATCTAAAATTTGATTAAATCCTATTATAAAGCTGCTAATTGCTCTTCGATTTGAGAAATCATTTCTAAAGCATCTGCTTCTTTTTTACGCTCGTTTGCGATAACTTGTTCTGGCGCACCAGCAACAAATTTTTCGTTAGATAATTTTTTACGAACCGAATTTAAGAAACCTTTATTGTATTCTAATTCTTTTTGCAATTTCTCGCGCTCTGCCTCTACATCAATGTTATCAGACATCGGAATCATAAACTCTAACGTACCAACACGAAAAGCAAAACCTTTTTCGGGTTTATCTCCTGTATTGAAATTAGAAACGTTTCCTAATTTTGTAAATACATCTACAAAAATTTCGTTACCCGCATTTGTATCAGCAAAAACTTCTAATGCTTCTTTTGGCGACATTCCTTTTTCTGAACGTAAACCACGAATTGCAGTAGTTGCTTCTTTTGTATTTTCGAAATGTTGAATTAATACTTCATCAAAGGCTTTTACTTCTGGATAATCCGAAATAATAATTGCTTCTGCATCTGTACGATCAGCAATTAAATGCCAAATTTCTTCTGTTAAGAATGGCATAAATGGATGAAGAACTTTTAATACATTTTCTAAATATCCAATTGTTGCATCAAATGTTTGACGATCTATTGGCTCTCCAAAAGTAGGTTTAATCGCTTCTAAATACCATGCACAGAAATCGTCCCAAACCAATTTGTAAATTGCCATTAACGAATCTGATAAACGATATTTCTCGTAATTTGCTTCGATATCAGCTAATTGTGCATTAAATTTATGTTCAAACCATTCAACTGCTTTTGTTTGTGCAGTAGAAGGTTGTAAGTTTTCGTCAATTTCCCAACCTTTGATTAATCGGAAAGCATTCCAAATTTTATTAGCGAAATTACGTCCTTGTAAACATAAATCTACATCAAAAGGCAAATCGTTACCAGCGGGCGCCGTTAACAACATACCCATACGCGTTGCATCAGCACCGTATTCGTTCATTAATTCAATTGGATCTGGCGAATTCCCTAAAGATTTAGACATTTTACGTCCTTGTTTATCACGAACAATTCCTGTAAAATATACATTCTCGAAAGGTAATTCGTTTCTATATTCGTATCCAGCAACAATCATACGAGCAACCCAGAAGAAAATAATATCTGGACCAGTTACTAAATCTTGAGTTGGATAATAATAATTGATTTCTTCGTTTTCTGGCTCATTAATACCATTAAAAACTGATATTGGCCATAACCAAGATGAAAACCATGTATCTAATGCATCTTCGTCTTGACGTAAATCTGTGATAGTTAATGCCGCATTTCCAGTTTTTTCTTGTGCTAATGGTAACGCTTCTTCTTTGTTCATAGCAACAACAAAATCTTCGTTTCCATCACCGTAGAAAAATGCAGGAATTTGGTGTCCCCACCATAATTGACGAGAAATGTTCCAATCTGTTACATTTTCCATCCAATTACGATACGTGTTTTTAAATTTCGCAGGATGAAATTTAATCGTATCATTCATTACATTATCTAAAGCAGGTTTAGCTAAATCTGTCATTTTTAAGAACCATTGATTTGAGATTTTAGGCTCAATCACAGCTCCAGTTCTTTCAGAAGTTCCTACTTTATTGTTATAGTTTTCTACTTTCTCAAGTAAACCTTTTTCTTCTAATTCTTTCTCGATTTCTTTACGCGCTTTGAAACGATCTAATCCAGCATAGTTTAAACCTTGCTCATTAAGTTTCGCATCATCCGTAAAAATATCAATGAAATCTAAATTATGTTTCTTACCTAATTCGTAATCGTTAACATCGTGCGCAGGCGTAACTTTTAAACAACCTGTACCAAATTCGATATCAACATATTCGTCTTCGATAATATTAATTTTACGACCAACAATAGGCACAATAACTTGTTTACCTTTTAACCATTCGTAACGCTCATCGTTTGGATTGATACAAACCGCAGAATCTCCAAAAATAGTTTCAGGACGAGTTGTCGCAACTACAATATATTTATCAGTTCCTTCTACTTGGTAACGTAAATGATATAATTTTCCGTTTTTATCTACGTGAATTACTTCTTCGTCAGAAATATTAGTTTTTGCTTCTGGATCCCAATTTACCATACGATATCCGCGGTAAATTAACCCTTTGTTGTAAAGATCGATAAAAACGCGTTGTACAGATTCTGATAAATCTGCATCCATCGTAAATTTTGTACGATCCCAATCACAAGAAGCACCTAATTTTTTTAATTGATCTAAAATAATTCCACCATGTTTGTGTGTCCACTCCCATGCATGACCTAAGAATTCTTCGCGACCAATATCAAATTTAGAAACACCTTCTTCTTTTAATTTCGCAACAACTTTTGCTTCAGTAGCAATTGAAGCATGGTCTGTACCAGGAACCCAACATGCATTGTAACCACGCATACGAGCACGACGAATTAAAACGTCTTGAATCGTATTATTTAACATGTGTCCCATGTGTAAAACACCTGTGACATTAGGTGGAGGAATTACAATTGTATATGCTTTGCGTTCGTCTGGTGTTGATTTAAAATACTGATTGTCCATCCAGTATTTGTACCATTTGTCTTCAACCTCTTGAGGCGTATATTTAGATGCGATTTCCATTCTCTATTTCTTAAAAATAAATTTGTGCAAATTTAAACAATCTGCACAACTAAACCTTATTTATTGGTACAGATTTCCCAAATTAAGTCAATATTATAAAATTAATGTGAATGATTTCTGAACTAAAAAATAAATTGTGAATTATTATAATTAGAATTAATTTTTAATGGAATGAATATTGCTTTTATCCTAAAAATTATATCTTTAAATAAAATTAGAGAATTATAATTTTTTAAAAAATTAACGTCAAAACAGTAAAATGTTTTGTAGATTTGAATTAGTAATTATTTATTGTTATGAAAAAAATAATGTTTGTAGGTGCTTTTGTAATGGGATTAACAAGTCTTTTTGCTCAAGAACTTAAATTAGAAAAAGAAGAAATTGCTTTCGGAAATTTAAAGTTAAATACAGAAGTAACTTCTAAAATGAAAGTAACAAATACAGGAGATAAGCCATTAATCTTAAAAAGTGTGGTTGGTTCTTGTGGTTGTACTGTACCAGAATATCCAACAACGCCAATAGAAGCTGGTAAATCTGCAGATATTGTAATTAAATATTCTACTGGTGGAGTAAAAGGAGATTTTAACAAATCTGTTACAATTACATCAAATGATCCTGTAGCGTCAAGAAAAATTTTCAGAATCAAAGGTTCTGCTGAATAATTTCAGAAAATATAAAGGGAGTTTTAATAAACTCCCTTTTTTATTTTACCAATAATTTTGAACTTACAACTTTACTAAACGTTTCGCGTTTTTTATCTTTTAAAAACTCGACAATCATCGTTCCGTCATATTCTTCTATTGTTATAATTTTTATTCGATCATGTAATCGAATATTTTTCGAATTTAAATACTTCAAAAATTCTTCTGAAGAAGATGTAACTGCAGAAATTTCTACCTCATCACCAACAGAATAATCAGCTAATTTTTTGTAATTAATTGCCTCAAAATTACCGTCTTTATCTGGAATTGGCGAACCATGCGGATCCATTTTTGGATAATTTAAAAGCTCGTCCATTTTATCAAAAAACAACGGACTTTGTATATGTTCTATCTGCTCTGCAACTTCATGAACTTGTTCCCAACCAAAACCCATTTTTTCTACCAAAAACATTTCTGTTAAACGATGTTTACGAACAATTAATGATGCTTTAAAAATTCCTCTTTCTGTTAATCGAAGTGGTTTATAAGTTTCATAAATCACCAATTCTTTTTCGCACAATTTTTTCATCATACTATTAACAGTCGGCATTTTAATCTCCAAATGTTTGCTCAAATCTTTTACATTAACCTCTCCTACACCATTTCCTGAAAGATGAAATAGAGCCTTCAAATAATTTTCTTCGACTAATGAATTCATTTAACAAATATAACTCAAAGTTTAATTTACTTCTCTAAAAACATTATTAAAATATTTTTGTTAGCTTTGTCTAACTTTTTAATTCTATTAAAATAACTTAATAATGAAAACATATATTTCCATACTACTAGCTACAATTTATACAACTTGTTATGCACAAGAAAATGAAAACGATAGCATAATAACAAAACAAACAATTGACAATCTTGATGAAGTTGTTTTAACAGGAACTATGAAGCCTGTATCACGAAAAGATTCGCCAATACCGATTGAAGTTTATTCATCAAAATACTTTAAAACCAATCCAAATCCATCATTATTTGAGTCAATTGGAATGATTAACGGTATACAACCTCAACTAAATTGCAATGTTTGCAACACTGGCGACATACATATTAACGGAATGGAAGGTCCGTATACAATGATTTTGATTGACGGAATGCCAATTGTTTCTGCTCTGTCTACCGTTTATGGTTTAAATGGAATTCCGAATAGTTTAGTCGACAGAATAGAAGTTGTAAAAGGTCCGGCATCTTCACTTTACGGTACAGAAGCGATGGGCGGAATTATAAATATCATTACAAAAGATCCTCAAAAGGCAAATAAATTTAGTGCTGATATTTACACCACAACTTGGTTAGAAAACAATATCGATTTAGCTTACAAAGCCAAGATTTCTGACAAAATAAGCAGTTTACTTGGTGTAAATTATTTTTTATTTGACAATAAACAAGATAAAAACAAGGATAATTTTACAGATGTAACTTTACAAGATCGTATTTCTATTTTTAATAAATGGAACTTTAAACGTCCCGAAAATAAAACCGCAAGTTTAGCCGCTCGCTATGTATACGAAGATCGTTGGGGTGGCGAAATGCAATACGATAAACGCATTCATCGTGGAAGTAATGAGGTTTATGGCGAAAGTGTTTTAACAAATCGTGCCGAAATTATTGCGATGTATCAATTGCCTACAAAAGAGGATATTTACACGCAGTTTTCATATAATTATCATCAACAAAATTCATTTTATGGTGCTACATCCTATCAAGCAAAACAAAATGTTATTTTTGGCCAAATTTATTGGGATAAAGAATTTAAAAATCATAGTTTTTTAGCTGGTGCAGCTATGCGTTATACGTATTATGATGACAATACGCCTGGAACTTTAAACAATGATGGAATTACAAATCAACCCATGAAATCTCCTTTACCTGGATTTTTTCTACAAGATGAAATTACGCTTAATTCAAAAAATAAATTATTAATTGGTTATCGATTAGATTATGATAAGCACCACAAAGACATACATTCTCCGCGATTTGCTTATAAATATTCGCCAACAAAAAATCATACATTTAGAACGAGTTTTGGAACAGGTTTTCGTGTGGTTAATCTATTTACAGAAGATCACGCAGCTTTAAGTGGCTCAAGAAAAATAGTGATTAAAACAGACCTAAATCCTGAAAAATCATATAATGGAAATTTGAATTACGTTTACAACGACACCTTTAGTTTTGGGCATCTTAATGTAGATGCTACAGCATTTTACTCGCATTTTACAAATAAAATTGTAGGTGATTTTGAAACCGATCAAAGTGCAATTATTTATGATAATTTAGATGGGTATGCAATTTCGAAGGGTATTTCTGTAAATACCGACCTTACATTTCGATTTCCTTTAAAAATAAACTTAGGAATTTCGTACATGAAAGTTTATCGAAAAGAAAAGAATGAAGAAAATGAATACGAAAAAATTCAACAAATTCATGCACCAGAATGGTCAGGAAATTATACCATTTCTTATTCATTTCCTAAAAAATGGAGTGTAGATTTAACAGGAAATTGGTACGGAAAAATGCGTTTGCCTATTTTACCAAATGATTATCGATCAGAATTCTCGCCCTTTTATATGCTTACAAATTTACAAATCACAAAGACTTTCAATAAATTTGAAATCTATGGTGGTGTAAAAAATATTTTCAATTTTGTTCCTAAAAATCCTTTGATGCGACCTTTTGATCCATTTAATAATCATGTAAATGATCCTACAAATAATCCAAATGGTTATACTTTTGACACAGCTTACAATTACGCGCCATTACAAGGAATTAGAAGTTTTATTGGTTTACGATATACAATTATGTAATGAAAAATATCCAATTAATAATTAGCTTTTTGATTTATAACCTTTGTTTTGGACAACTGGATTTAAATCAATTTAATCTTCAGTTTCAATCTAATCCAAAACCAATTTTACTTTATTTTTATACAGATTGGTGTACCTATTGTAAAATTCAAGAAAAAGAAATTGAGCAAAATAAAACTATTAAAACTCAATTAGAAAATGATGTTTATTTTCTTAAAATAAATGGAGAAAGTTTAGATGATATTAATTTTTTAGGAAAAATATATATTGCAAAATCTACTCAGCAAAAAAAGAACAATCATTCGTTTACCTTACATTTTACTGAAGAAAATGAGCAAATAAATTATCCTTTTTGGGTTATAATCAACGAGAAACAAGAA
Organism: Algoriella xinjiangensis; assembly: GCF_900115015.1. Lineage (GTDB taxonomy): Bacteria > Bacteroidota > Bacteroidia > Flavobacteriales > Weeksellaceae > Empedobacter > Empedobacter xinjiangensis. Next base: position 159,707 of record NZ_FOUZ01000001.1, read on the forward strand.
GTTATTGGTAAATATTTTGGATTAATTAAAAATAATCAACTTGATGAAATTCTTGATAAGTTAACGTCAATAGACAGAATCAATTAATAAAAAATTGAATTAAAAATATTTTATTGGCCAATTAATACGAAACAAAAGTATTAGATTTATCTTTTTTATAATCGATACAATTATTTATTAGCCATGAAATATTCATTTTTAATTTTAAGCCTATTTGCAATTACTGTAACTAATGGCCAAACAAACGACACAATTCTTTCTCAAATCAAGGAAAATTCTATGGCATTTATTGCCGATAAATTTGATTTTGCAAAGCCGTTGAATGTTAGTTTTACTCAACTTACACCTTATAATTTTACTTTAAAATCAAAAAATGGAGATTTAGCTAATGGAGAAATTAATAATTTTTCTCAAGCCAAAGCAAGTATTAACACCGTATTTCTTAAAAAGAAAAAATGGTTATTAGGCGCTTCTGTTGGTTATGAAATGACTAATATTTCTACTGATGTAAAAGACACGAAAAACAATCCTATTAACTCGCTTGATAATACTTTTCATTATCATTATTCATCTGTAAATTTTACGTATTTCTCAAAATTATTCAACAAAAGAATGATTTACACTTCAAGTGTAATTGTTGATGGAAGTGAACAACATTTTGAACGCGTAAAAGGTCTAATTACAGGAACTTTAATTTTAAAATCTGATGAAAAAACCAAAATGTTAATTGGTTTAGTTGCGGTTATCGATCCTTCTTCACAAGTTCCTATTCTTCCAACTTTTACTTACGAAAGAAAACTGAATAATGGCTGGACTTTAGACGTATTGATGCCTCAAAGAGTTATGATTAAAAAAGATATTGCAAAATCTGGCAGACTTTCTTTTGGATCAGAATTAGCAAAAACCTCATTCTATATTTATGATATTAATGCTTCTTCGGATAAATTTGAATTTAGACAAACCGAACTTAATAATGGTTTAATTTACGAACATCTTTTAGGAAAATCATTTGTTTTTACAGCTAAAACTGGCTATAAATACATTATGAATTCGAGAATCTTTAACAAAGACGAATCATTTAAAAATTACAGTTATGAGCTAGATTCTGACCCAACATTTTATATTAATGCAGGAATTTCTTTCAATCCATTTTTTAAGAAAAAATAATCAATTATAACGTCAATAAAATAAAAAGAGTAACTACAAATTAGTTACTCTTTTTGTTTTTAAAACTATTCTAAAATAATCAAAGACAGATTTGGATTCTCTATCAATTCTTTTTGTTTTAATTTATTAATATCAATCAATCCTACAATATGACTGTAATCTTTACCTTGAAAACGTTCTTCAATTTCATCAAATAAATTAGAAACATCATCTTTTTGATCTTTAAAACCGATATAAGCTTTTAATTTTCCGGACTGATTAAATTTACCTTCTTGCGTATTGTCGTATTTACGAATTGAGTATTTATAATCATATTTTAATGCAGAAATATCACTCAAAACAGCCGAAGCAGTCGGGAATCTTCCCGCTCCTTTTCCATACAAAAATTGTTCATCTGACAAAGAACTTCCAATCAAAACGCCATTATATTCGTTGTTTACTAACGCAATTGTTTTATTTAAACGAACAAAAGTTGGCAACACTGTCGAATTAATTTCTCCTGTTTCTGGATTAACTTTAGATTTTGCAATTAGCTTTATTGTATATCCTTTTTCTTTGGCATATTTAAAATCCTGAACTTGCAACGAAGTAATTCCTTTTCTAATCACATCGTCTACATTAATTTTTTGCCCAAAAGCATGCAACGTAATAATAGAAATTTTGCTTGCTGCATCAAAACCTTCGACATCAGCAGTTGGATCGGCTTCTGCAAAACCATTATCCTGAGCGGCTTTCAACGCATCTTGATAAGATTCGTTTTCATTTGCCATTTTTGTTAAAATGTAATTTGTAGTTCCATTTACAATTCCAGAAACATAATTCAATAAATCATTATCAAAATATTCTTCTAAATTTCTAATAATCGGAACAGACCCACAAACAGAGGCTTCGTACAGAAACGAAACATCATTTTTATCTTGTAATTCTAATAATTCTTTGTGATGTTCTGCAATCAATTTTTTATTGGCACTTACCACGTGTTTTCCTTTATTAAAAGCTTTTACAATAATATTATGCGCTGCGTCAGAATCCGAAATCAACTCCACAACAACATTTATATCATCATCTTCTAAAATATCATCTGCATTTGACGAAAACAATTCACTAGGTGCATTTCTTGGTTTTGTAAGATCCTTAATCACAATTTTTTTAATTGTTGCATTAAGCTGTGGTTTTTCTTCTAAAACCTTATAAATTCCCTCTCCTACTACGCCAAAGCCGAATAAACCGATATTTAATTTTTTCATTTTAAGATTTTCCTTTGTAATTATGATTATGTAGTTCTGAAAATAAGTTATCAAGTAAAAAGTGAAGAAAAAAATAATTGGTTCAACTGTCGAATGAAACAATTGAACCAACTAAAAACTAATTTAATATAATTGTGATTGGTTTAACAAGTCTTTCACTCATCTTTCCTAAAAAGGATGGATTTAGCACCTTGACAAAATTGTCAGGTTGCTAAAGCTTCGCAGGGCCATTTCCCTCCACTTTTCTTGATAAATTGTAAATTTTAATGAACTATATCTGAGGACAAATTTAATGCAAAGCAATTCTAAATTCCAAATAAAATTTTAAACAATAATTTATATTTTTCTATTTATACTGAATTATTAGTTGTTTAAATTAAAATAATTCCAGAATAATATATTTTACAGAATTATTTTCTAAATTAATTATTCAATACCAAAAACAAATCTTTCTTATTTTGAACAAATAACTTATAAAGACAATAACATAGGACATTCCTCATAAATTAGATTTTTGATATTTTTTTAACAATATTAACATTATCATAACTAAACGTTTAATCTGTAATAACCTTCAATTTACACTGCTAAATTATGTTTGCAAAGAAAAATACAACAAGCATATTTTACATTAACATGATAAGACAAATTACAACACTAGCCACATTAGCAGCATCTACAATTTGCGTTTATGGGCAAGGAACCCAAGGTTCTATCTCAGGAAAAATTAACAACGAAAATGGACAAGCAATACATGCCGTTACAGTAGAGGTAAAAAATGAATCAACAGGTTTTACAACTACGACTACAACAAATGAAAAAGGTGAATTTTATTTCAAACAATTGCCTTTAGGCGGTCCTTATACCGTAATTGCATATTCGGTTGAATTAGGTGAGCAGATTAAAAATGGTTATCAATTAAACCTTGGTGATGATATTAAAATTGATTTTAGCTTTAATGCAGGAGAAGTTATTGAGATAAAAGCAGTAGAAATAAAAGGAAATTCTCTTAAAAATACCATTAAAAACATTGGTTCTTCTACATCTGTTACTGCAAAAGACATTGAACGATTACCCGTAAATGGACGTAATTTTACTTCTCTTATTGATTTATCTCCATTAAGTTCAGGAAGTAATCTTTCAGGACAATTGGCATCTTCTACAAACTTTACAATTGATGGAATGACGGCTAAAAATCCCACATCTGGTGGTACAACAAATAGAAATGGCGGACCTTACGCAATTTCAATGGAGTCTGTACGAGAATTTGCGGTTGTTACAAATGCGTACGATGTTACTTTTGGTAGAAGCGGTGGTGGAACGATAAACACAGTAACAAAATCTGGAACAAATACACTTGCTGGTAGTGCTTTTATGTTTGGACGTGCAGATTGGCTATCTAGTCCGTATGATATTCGTGCAAATAAAAGAGATTCTAAATTTTCTACCTATCAATATGGTTTTACTTTAGGTGGACCAATTATAAAAGATAAACTTCATTATTTCTTTGCATGGGATCATCAAGCCCACTCTTCTCCATTGATTATTGCTGATATACAAAATGATGCCGACGAAGCAAGATATAATTTATCTCAATCTACATTAGATCGATTTGTAGATATTGCAAGAAAAAAATATGGTGTTTCATCTGCACCACAATTTGGACAATTTGATCGTAAAAGAGGAACAGATGCTTTGTTTTTACGTGTAGATTGGCAAATTAACGATCGTAATTTACTAACATTACGTAACAATTATGTAAACGATCGTAACGATTTAGGTTTAGGAGATAATACAACCATTAATTTATACGAAGTTTTTGGAGATGTAAAATCTATTGATAACAGTTTTATGGCTAGTTTACGTACAAAAGTAAATTCTAAACTTACAAATGAATTAAAAGTTCAACATTTATATACTTCAGAAGAATCTACTCCAAACAAACAACTTCCTCAAGCCAATATTCCTCGCGCAATTGTAGAGCGTGTACAATCTAATGTTGGTGGACGAGATGTTTTTACAAATATTCAGATTGGTGGACAACGATATTCTCCTGAAAATTTTTACAATCACGTTTTTCAAATAACAGATAATTTATATTTAAACACAGAAAAAGTAAATTACACATTCGGAACTGATTTAATGTATACAAATATGAATTCGCTTTATGGAAGCGAAATGAATGGACGTTATTATTTTACAGGAATGGATAATTTTAACAACCTAACACCATATCGCTATGCAAGAGAAGTTTATTTAAATGACGATCAACGCGTAAAACAAAACATATTAGCAACTGGTGTTTATGGACAATTACAAACTGATTTAGCGCCTGGTTTAGAATTAATTGCAGGTTTACGTTTAGATTATACACATTACTTTGACAAAGGAAATTTTAATCAATTGGTTTATGATGAATTAGGATTAAGAACAGACAATGTTTTAAAAACATTTCAGGTTCAACCTCGTTTTCAATTTACATGGGATATTAACGAAAACAAACAAGATATTATTCGTTTTGGTGCAGGTATATTTGGCTCAGATATCAACAATTATGCAATGATTAACAACATGGTATTTGATGGCACAAAAGTCGCTTCTATTGATGTTCAGGGCGATTTAGTTCCACGTCCAGATTTTATTGGTTATAGAGAAAATCCTAACTCTGCTCCTGGTGCAGAATTATTTAATAATCCTAATATTCAAAAAATATCAACCATCAACATGAACGCTTCCGATGCTAAAGTTCCTGTTGTTTACAAAGCAAATACATCTTACACACACTTTTTTAATAGTCGTTTCAAAGTTGGTGCCCATGCATACATGTCTTTAGGTAGAAATAATTACATGTATATTGATAGAAATATGGTCGACGATCCTTTTTTCCGCATAACTGCAGAAGACAATCGTGGTGTTTACGTCCCTGCAAATTCAATAAGCAAGACAAATGGCGCAACAGACTGGATGATGGGAAGAAAATCATCAAAAGTTGGTCGTGTTTTAGAAATGGTAAGCGACGGAAAAGTAAATCAATTTGCTTTTGTACTTGACGGTACCTACAACTATTACAAAGAAGGGCAAATATCTGTATCATATACATGGAATGACACAAAAGACAATACGTCTTATAACGGAAACGTTGCTAACTCGGCTACCTTATCATTAATGGTAAATGATGACCCACGAAATTTGAGTAAAATGACGTATTCTGATAACCATTTTCGTCATAAATTAGTTGTATACGGTACAACTCCAACATTTTTAGGCATAAATGCAGGTATTAGATTTTCTGCAATTGGTGGAACAAGATATTCTTTAGGCGTTAGCGGAAATGTAAATGGCGACTTTGTAAATTCTAATGATCTAGCTTATATTTATGATATCAATAACCCAACTACACCAACATACATAAAAGAAGGAATTCAAACTATTCTAGATAATCCAAATGTAGAAAAAAGTACAAAAAAATATATACGTGATAGTTATGGTAAAATTGCCGAACGAAATGGTGGTATTAATGGCTTTTACGGATATTTAGATTTACGTTTATCTAAAAAAATAAAAATTGTAAACAAACATAGTTTTGAGATTTCTGCTGACATTTTTAACTTTGCAAACTTATTAAACAAAGAATGGGGACGAGCTAAAAACCTAGGAAAGCAAAATATTTATTCTATAAAAAGCTTTGATTCAGACAAACAAGAATTTGTCTACAATGTAAATACAAATACAGGAACAACAAGCTATTCTGGAAATCCATACCAAATTCAAATCGGTTTTAGATACGCTTTCTAAAAAAATATTAAGATGAAAAATACAGTAAAAAAACTAACTCTTGTAGCATTATTTCTTTCTACAATTACACTTAGTGCGCAAACAAAAGTGATAGCACATCGTGGCTACTGGGACACACCAACCAATGCACAAAACTCTATTCAAGCCTTGCAAATGGCTGCAAAAATAAAGGTTTATGGTAGCGAATTTGATGTTTCTATAACAAATGACGGCGTTTTAGTTGTAAATCACGATAGTGATATTCAAGGTATTGATATCGAAACAAATTCGTTTAGTACAATCAAAAATTTGAAACTCAAAAATGGCGAAACATTACCAACATTAGAAGAATATCTAATTGAAGGAAAAAAATATCCTAACTTGAAAATGATTTTTGAATTGAAACCGCACAAATCGAAAGAAAATGAAGATCGCGCGGTTTTGGCTTCGCTAAAATTAGTAAAAAAATTAGGTGTAGAAAATCAAGTAGAATACATTTCGTTTAGTAAAAATATTTGCGAACAGTTTAAAAAACACAATCCAAATAGTCATGTTTCTTACTTAAAAGGCGATTTAACTCCCGAAGAAGCAAAACAAATGAATTTTACAGGAATTGATTACCATTTTTCTCTGTTTACAAAAAATCCTACATGGATAAAAGATGCTCAAAACCTAGGTTTAATTGTTAATGCATGGACAGTAAATAACGAAAACGATATGCAAAACTTGTTGGATAAAAAAATTGATTATATCACAACAGATAAACCCGAAATGTTACAAAAATTAATCAAATAATTGAATTATTTGAGATACTTACAAAAAGGTGAAGCACATGCTTCACCTTTTTTCATTTTAATATTATTCAGCCATAACAAAAACAACCTCAACATCGAATAAAATTCAATCAAAAGAATAAATTCATTATCATTAAAAATATTTTTTCTATAATACAATTATTTAACAGAATAATATTCACAATAAACACAAAATACACACTATTTCTTAATTCAATTATATGTAACGATTAACTTATTTTATTGTCACATAATTAAGAATTCTTTTTTATCGTTATCATTTTTTTATTTTAATAAGATTAGATACTTTTGCAAGTACCTTATAGAGAAAGATCGAGGGAATAGGCCCGCTGAAATCTTGGCAACCCAAAAAAGTTGGGTGCTACATCCTACTCTAATTTAAGAGAAAGATAAGGAGTAACTTCACTATTCTTCCCTATAAGGCTTTATTTATTAAGATTATCAAAATGAAATTAGACGATATACTAAAAGAACGTATTGTTATTTTAGACGGTGCGATGGGAACGATGATTCAGAAGCATAATTTACAAGAAGAAGATTATCGTGGAGAACGTTTTAAAGACTTTCATACATCCCTAAAAGGTAACAATGATTTATTGGTTTTAACTCAACCCGAAATCATTAAGAATATTCACCGCGAATATTTAGCGGCCGATGCAGATTTAATCGAAACCAATACTTTTAACGCCAATATCATTTCAATGATTGATTATGATATGGTTCATTTGGTTGACGAATTAAACCGAGAAGCTGTTCGTTTAGCAAGAGAAGCTTGCGACGAATATTCTACACCAGACAAACCTCGTTTTGTAGTTGGTTCTTTGGGTCCTACAAACAAAACAGCATCAATTTCGCCTCAAGTTAACGATCCAAGTTACCGAGATGTCGATTTTGATACGTTGGCGAATGTATATTTTTTACAAGCAAAAACAATGTTAGAATGTGGTGTTGACGCTTTATTAGTCGAAACTATTTTTGATACTTTAAATGCGAAAGCAGCATTTTTCGGAATTCAAGATGCGATTGAAGCTACAGGAATCAATGTTCCGTTAATGGCTTCAGGAACGATTACTGATAAATCTGGACGTACTCTTTCTGGACAAACAACCGAAGCATTTTTGATTTCTTTAGAACATATCGATTTACTTTCTGTTGGATTAAATTGTGCTTTAGGCGCAACAGATTTAATTCCATATTTAGAAGTTTTAGCAGAAAAAGCACCATTTTATGTAAGCGCTTATCCAAACGCAGGACTTCCAAATGCATTTGGTGGATACGATGAAACCGCAGAAGTTATGCGCGATCATATTCGTCCATTTTTAGAAAAAAAATTAGTCAATATTATTGGCGGATGTTGCGGAACAACACCAGAACATATCCAATTAATGGCTGATTTAGCAAAAGAATACGAACCAAGAAAAATTAGCGCGCAATGTCAGGCATAAAAATTCAACTTTCAGGATTAGAACCTTTAATTGTCCGCGAAAATTCAAACTTTGTAAATGTCGGAGAACGTACAAATGTTACGGGTTCTAAAAAATTCTTACGCTTAATAAAAGAAGAAAAATTTGAAGAAGCGCTACAAGTTGCCCGCGATCAAGTAGATGGTGGCGCACAAATCATCGATATTAATATGGATGAAGGTATGCTTGATGGTGTTGCTTCGATGGTAAAATATTTACGTTTGATTGCTTCTGAACCAGATATTTCGAAAGTTCCAATTATGATTGATTCTTCGAAATGGGAAATTATAGAAGCTGGTCTTAAAAACGTGCAAGGAAAAGCAATTGTAAACTCTATTTCGCTAAAAGAAGGTGAAGAATTGTTTATTGAACATGCCAAAAAAATCAAACGTTATGGTGCTGCAACTGTCGTGATGGCTTTTGACGAAAATGGTCAAGCAGATAATTACCAAAGACGTATAGAAATTGTGCAACGTTCGTATGATATTTTGGTTAATCAAGTAAAATTTAATCCAAGAGATATCATTTTTGATGTAAATATTTTTCCTGTTGCAACAGGAATGGACGAACATCGCCGTAATGCAATCGACTTTTTTGAAGCTACAAAATGGATCAAAGAAAATCTACCACATGCGTTAGTTTCTGGTGGAGTTTCAAATGTTTCGTTTTCGTTTCGTGGGAATAATGCCGTTCGCGAAGCAATGCACACTTCGTTTTTATACCATGCAATTCAGCACGGAATGGATATGGGAATTGTAAATCCCGAAATGATTGAGATTTATGATGATATTCCAAAAGATTTATTAGAGCATGTTGAAGATGTTTTATTGGATCGTCGCGATGATGCAACCGAACGATTAATTGATTTTGCGGAAGGATTAAAAGGAATTACAAAAGAGAAGAAAAAAGATGATGCTTGGCGCGAATTACCTTTAGAAAAACGTATTGAAATTGCCTTAGTTAAAGGAATTACAGAATACATTGACGAAGACACAGCCGAAGCTTTAGCTAAAATAGAATCGCCACTTAAAGTAATTGAAGGTCCATTGATGGATGGAATGAATGTAGTTGGAGATTTATTTGGAAGCGGAAAAATGTTTCTTCCTCAGGTTGTAAAATCTGCTCGTGTAATGAAAAAATCCGTGGCATATTTAACACCTTATTTAGAAGAAGAAAAATTACGAAATAAAACAGAAAAAGAACCATCAAAAGTGTTAATGGCAACCGTAAAAGGTGATGTTCATGACATTGGAAAAAACATTGTATCAGTAGTTTTAAGCTGTAATGGTTTTGAAATTATTGATTTAGGTGTAATGGTTTCTGCAGAAAAAATATTAGAAGAAGCCTTAAAACAAAAAGTAGATGTAATTGGACTTTCTGGCTTAATTACGCCTTCGTTAGACGAAATGGTACATGTTGCAAAAGAAATGAAACGCCTTAATCTTTCAATTCCATTGATGATTGGTGGCGCAACGACTTCTAAAGCGCATACAGCCGTAAAAATTGCACCAGAATATAGCAATGCAATTCATGTATTAGACGCTTCTCGCTCGGTTACGGTGTGTACAAAATTAGTTGGTACACAACAAAAAGAACTGATTGAAGATACTCAAATTGATTACACAAAAATTAGAGAAGGTTATTTAAATCGTGCTGTAGCAAAAGATTATTTATCAATTGAAGATGCTCGAAAAAATAAATTAAAAATTGATTTTGAAGTCAATAAACCTTTTCAACCAAAACAATTGGGCGTTTTTACGCATCAAGCAAAAGTTAGTGATTTAAGAGATTTTATTGATTGGACGCCGTTTTTCAAAACATGGGATTTACACGGAAAATTCCCTGCAATTTTAGAAGATGAAATTGTCGGCGAAAATGCCAAAGAATTATATGTTGATGCATTGGCGATGTTAAATAAAATTGATAATGAGAATTTAGCTCATCCAAAAGCTGTTTTTGGATTATTTAAAGCCAACACAATCAATGATGATACGATTGAATTATTTGATAAAAACGATGAAAAAGTAGATGAATTTTATACAATTCGTCAACAAGCTAAGAAATCGAAAGATGCTCCAAATATTTCAATTGCGGATTTTATTGCGCCAAAAGAAAGTAATATTCAAGATTATATGGGCGCTTTTGCGGTTACAACTGGTCAAGAAATAGAAGATGTTGCCAATCAATATGAAAAAGATTTGGACGATTACAACTCGATTATGGTAAAAGCAATTGCCGATCGTTTGGCTGAGGCTTATGCAGAGTTTTTGCACAAATTGGTAAGAAAAGATTATTGGGGTTATGCAAATGATGAAACCTTATCGAATGATGAATTAATTGCAGAGAAATACAAAGGAATTCGCCCTGCGCCTGGTTATCCTGCATGTCCTGATCATTTAGAAAAACAAACTATTTTCAAAATCTTGGATGTAGAAAATAATGCAAAAATTAATTTAACAAGTTCATTGGCAATGTATCCAGTTTCGTCGGTTTCGGGGTATTACTTCGGAAATCCTGCGGCTAAATATTTTGGTGTTGGGAAAATAAAAATGGATCAAGTTGAGGATTTTGCTAAACGTAAAAACATTTCGATTGAATTGGCCGAACGTTGGTTAGGTCCTAATTTGGCGTAAGTTAATATTTTAGATTTTTCACTGCATTCTGAATGACAGAAAAAAATATCATTTCGACGAATGAAGAAATCTGAAGTTTTACAAATTATGATGTGATTCTGAAACGAGTTCAGAATGACGAATTGAAGATTCCTCGGTAAATTCTGAACGACAGAAAAAATGTCATTTCGACGAATGGAGAAATCTGAAGTTTTATAAATTATGATGTGATTCTGAAACGAGTTCAGAATGACGAATTGAAGATTCCTCGGTAAATTCTGAACGACAGAAAAAATGTCATTTCGACGAATGGAGAAATCTGAAGTTTTACAAATTATGATGTGATTCTGAAATGAATCTAGAATGACGAATTGATGAACTAAAGATTCCTCGACAAGCTCGGAATGACAGTAGAACTTAGAACAAAATTAAAAAATGCGTTAGGGATTGTAGTGAAAATCCTTTGCTTTTTTAGCAAAGATTGTAACGAAAAGCCCGCCCGAAGGGAACGCCCAAATAAAGAATTTAGATGTGAGATTTATCTCATTGCTATTAAATATAAACGGAATTAAAATTTCGTAAAACGAGATAAAATGAAAGTTACTGAACATATAGAACGTGCAAATGGAAAAACATTGTTTTCTGTTGAGATTTTACCGCCTCTGAAAGGGCAAGATGTAAATTGTACATTCAAAACTTTGGATCCTTTGGTTGAGTTGCAGCCTGCTTTTATAGATGTAACCTATCATCGACAAGAGTTTATTTACAAACAGAAAGAAAATGGTTTGTTGAAACGTTATCAGGTTAGAAAACGTCCTGGTACGGTGGCAATTTGTGCGGCAATTCAAAATCATTATAAAGTTGATGCTATTCCGCATTTGATTTGTGGTGGTTTTACAAAAGAAGATACAGAAGATGCATTGATTGATTTAAACTTTTTGGGAATTGATAATCTTTTGGTTTTACGCGGTGATCCGATTAAAACAGAAAAATCTTTTGTACCCGAAAGCGGTGGTCATGCCTATGCGTCGGAATTAATAGAGCAAGTTACGGCTTTAAATACCGGAAATTATTTGGATGATGATTTACAAGAATCGCATAAAATGGATTTTTGTATTGGTGTTGCAGGTTATCCTGAAAAGCATTTTGAATCGCCAAATCTTGGTATGGATATGTATTATCTGAAAAAGAAAGTAGAATTGGGTGCTGATTATATTGTGACACAAATGTTTTTTGATAATCAGAAATATTTTGATTTTGTGAAAAAATGCCGCGAAATGGATATTAATATTCCAATTATACCAGGAATTAAACCATTAACTACATTTAATCATTTAACATCTATTCCGCAAAATTTTTATATCGATTTACCAGAATCTTTAGCAATGGAAGTTTTAAAAGCGAAAGATAAGGAAGCTATTAAAGAAATTGGTTTAGAATGGTGCATTAATCAATGTAAAGAATTAAAAGCTTTTGGCGTTCCTGGCTTACATTTTTACACAATGAGTAATTCTAGTAATACAAAAAAAGTGGCAGAAGCTGTTTTTTAGAATTACATATTTATATAAAAATCTATTTTTAGTATATTTGAGCCATAAAACATGTAATAAATTGATGATTCAAATAGAAAATTATTTGCAACGCGCTTGGTCAGATTCTGAAGATAATGTAACACTAGACGACATTATTTTAGCGATTGACGAACTAAAAGAAATGGATGACGAAAATGATGCTATTTGGGTAAGTGTTATTGGTGATGATGAAAATATTATCGAAGTCAGAAAAAATTTAAGCCTTATTATTGATTTTGAAGATGATGATTTAATCGAATCTAAAGCCAATTCTTGGGACGAAGTAATTGAATTATATAAATTATTACTCAACAAAGAATTTGATCAAATTATAGAAAAAGTTAAATAAACAATATTAACGATATACATATATTGAAAATTTTTAATATATTTACAATTGAAAGGAACTCACAATAAGGATTATTCCGTTGTGAAAACATTTAGCGCCTCGACTACCTTCGGGGCTTTTTTATACCTACAATTTATCAATTTTATTCATCTTCCGAATCAAATTTCATTTGTCTTCAAAAACAAAATTGTATCTTCACATTTCAAATAACATGAAATGAAATTCGTTACTTTCTTAGATAACAAGCAAGAAAAAATAGGACTTGTTGATCAAGCAACTATTTATGATTTAGAAAAAATTAATTCAAATCTTCCAAAAACTTTAACCGATTTATTAACTGATGACGACTTTTCGTTTCCGATTTGTCAGCAAATAATTCACGAAATTAATCGAGGTTTATATAAAAATGCAATTGTCATAGAACCTCAAATTTTGGCACCAATTCCACATCCTTCAAGTTTTCGAGATGCGTATGCGTTTCGTCAACATGTCGAAACTTCTCGCTTAAATAGAGGTTTACCAATGATTGAGGAGTTTGATCAGTTTCCTGTTTTCTATTTTTCTAATCATCAAGCAATTCAAGGTCCAGGAAAAATTTATGCAATGGAAAAGCATTTTGATCGAATGGATTTTGAGCTAGAAATTGCAATTGTTATCAAAAAAGAAGGAATCAATATCAAAGCCGAAAATGCGGATGAATATATTGGTGGTTTTATGATTTTGAATGATTTGAGTGCACGTGCGTTGCAAATGGAAGAAATGAAATTGAATCTTGGTCCCGCAAAAGGAAAAGATTTTGCATCGATGTTTGGACCATATTTGGTTACGCCGCACGAATTAGAAAATTATAAGGTTGAGCCAAAAGCTGGTCATATCGGGAATTGTTATGATCTTGAAATGACATGCGCTGTAAATGGCAAAGAAGTTTCGAAAGGTAATTTTAAAGATATACATTGGACTTTTGCCGAAATCATAGAACGTATTTCCTATGGTGTTAAATTATTTCCTGGTGATATTATTGGTTCTGGAACTGTAGGAACTGGTTGTTTTTTAGAGTTAAATGGAACTGGAAAACGTAAAGATTCATCCTACAAAGAACAATGGTTACAGCCCGAAGATATTGTCGAAATGTCTGTAACCGGATTAGGAAAATTAATAAATTCTGTTCATCTTTATCAACACTAAATCTCAATTTCATGCAAATTACAAAATCATTCGAGCCAAATACTAAAACTTTTGACGATTTACTAAAACACGCTATTTCACCACGCCCTATTTGCTTTGCAAGTACGATAGATAAAGATGGAAATGTAAATTTAAGTCCATTTTCTTTCTTCAATTTGATGGGACAAAACCCTCCTATTTGTGTCTTTTCGCCATTACGAAAAATGCGCGACGGTTCTACAAAACATACATTAGAAAACATTTGGGAACATCCAGAATGTGTCATCAATATTGTCAATTATTCGATTGTACAACAACAGTCATTAGCAAGTGTAGAATACCCAAAAGGTGTAAATGAGTTTGTAAAAGCTGGTTTTACAGAATTGGCTTCGGAAATTGTAAAACCGCCTCGTGTTGGAGAATCTCCTATTCAGTTAGAGTGTAAAATACGCGAAGTAATTTCGATTACAGATCAACCTGGCGCAGCTAATTTAGTGATTGCGGAAGTTGTTAAATTACATATTCATGAAGATTTATTGGACGAAGAAAATAAAGTTTCGCCTTACGATTTAGATTTGGTGGCGCGTATGGGTGGCGATTTTTATTGCCGCGTAATTCCAGAATCTATTTTCGAAGTCGAAAAACCGACACGTACAGTTGGCTTAGGAATTGATCAATTACCTAAAGATGTAAAAAACTCGAATTATTTAACAGGAAATCATTTAGGACAATTGGGAAATGTAGAAAATTTACCAACGCCAGAAATGATTGAAAGTTTTAAATCTCAATTAAAAGAACGTTTAGATATTCAGAAGTTTAAATCGGCTGAAGTTCGTCATCAAGTTGCGAGTAAATTATTGGATCAAGGCGATGTAAATGGCGCTTGGTATTGGTTGTTAATGAATATTTAGAAAAATGAAAACTGCTTTAATTTTGGGTAGTACAGGATTGGTTGGTTCAGTAATTTTGAATGAATTATTGAATGATTCTTCCTATACAAAAGTTATTACATTAGTTCGAAAACCTCAACCAATTCAGCATTCTAAGTTAATAGAAATTGTTACTGATTTTAATTCAGTGCCAGATTTTAGTCAAATTAATCACATTGATTCTATCTTTTCGTGTTTGGGAACAACGCGAAAACAAACACCAGATTTAATAGCATATCGTAAAATAGAGATCGAAATTCCGTTGATTTATGCAGAAATTGGTAAAACCAAAGGTTTGCAAAATTTTCATTATGTTTCTGCGATTGGCGCAAATAAAAATGCTTCTAATTTTTACTTAAATATGAAAGGCGAAGCGGAATATTTATTACAAAATGCCAATATTCCTTCATTGTATATCTATCAACCTTCGCTATTAATTGGAGAAAGAAAAGAATATCGATTTGCAGAAAAAGTTGGTGCTAAAATTTTTCCGATTATTGATTTATTTTTAATGGGAACTTTAAGCAAATACAAAGCAATGAAAGTTGAAAATTTAGCAAAAGCAATCATAAAAATTGATTCAAAAGACGAAATAAATTCAGTTTCTATTTATCAATACGACGAAATAATGCAAAACTTAAAAAAATAAAATTCATGATATTATTAGCTATTTTATTCCCTTCAATTTCATTTCTTTTAAGAGGAAAAATATTAACTGCAATTTTGTGTTTTATACTACAAATTACAATTATTGGATGGATTCCTGCAGCAATTTGGGCAGTGGCATCACTAATTGATTCACGAAATAAAAGTAGAATTAAAGCTTTAGGTAAATAAACTTAAAGCTTTAATTTAAAATAGGTTAAATTATTTTTTCATATAATAATTCATTACTTTATCTATATTCCCGTCGCCATCAATATCTTTATATTCAAAAAGAACCAAAACATTTTTATCAATTAATTGATACGGATATTTTTGCTTCACTCCTTTCTCATATTTTAGTGTAAATTCTTGGTTAATTCCATCTAAAATAAATTGACCTTGCATAGATTTATTATCAAAATCACACTGATTTCCTTCTGTATAATCAGCCTTAAAAAGGTTCTTTTTATTTTTTACATTAAATTCTAAATACGATTCTGTTATACATAAATCAAATTCTTTTTTTACTTCATTTCCTTCGCCATCATCATAATAAAAATACGCAGGATACCATTTTCCAATAATCCAATTGTCTTCTTTTTCAGAATTAATTGATTGCGCATAACTATAATTGGTATGGAATGCAAGAATTAAAAGATAAAGCAAAACTGATTTTTTCATGTTGATAGAATATTAAAGACGAATATAAATATTTAAAACCTTTTCGGAATAAATCCAATCACAATTCATTATTTCTAGTGATTTTTAATAAAAAATTGAATGTTAATTTAGCTCTGTAAAATTATGAATCATCCATGAAAAAAATAACACTTTTAGTTACGCTATTTACCTTTACAAATCTACTACAAGCACAAGAATATTCGACTGATAATGTGGTCATAAAGCAAGGAAATCAAATTTTTAATGTTTATGATACCGACCAAACAATCACGCTTCAACCAGAAACTTTTAGTATACAATATCTTAATAAACCGTATCAGGAAAAAAAGAATTTGTTTTATGCAGCAAGAGCTTTGGTTACAGATCATAAAATAGACATTGAATTGGAAGGTCAATCACTCGAAGAAATTCCTTATTTTGAACCAGGTACAGGTTTCGCGATTGAGAATAATTTGAAAGAAAATTATCCGATGTTATCCGATGAAGGACATCAATATTTATACTATGTTTCGAATAAAGATAAGCGTGTAGAAAACATCGGAAAGTCGGGTGAATGGGATATTTACGAATGGACGCTTGGCGGAATTTACCAATATGATGCAGAAATGGATTGGAGAGGCTATGATTCGGATGAAGTAAATATTTTATTTATTGTTGATCGAAATTTAAATGGAATTATCGAACAAGGCGAACATCATAATTTACAAATTATATTCAAACAATAATCAATCTTTTCATTATACTCATTTATAATTTTAATTAATGTGAACTTAAGTAATTTAAACTAATTACTTAAGTTTCTTTTATTTACAATAAACCTTTTTAATTAAATTTTATAAATTTCTATAAAAACATAAAAGACACTATATTAGCTTAAATAAATTCATTTTTAGACACATGTACAACCAATTTTTTACTCATAAAAATTACTTTCTAAAACTACTTTTGTGTTGTACGTTTTTCATTTGTTCTATTTTGAATGGACAAGAAGTTTTAAAGAATTTTGAAGCGCAATATTCTAAATCTACTCCTAACACACCCCAACGTTTTGAGATTGCAGGTAAATATGCGCAAGCTTTGTTTTTTAATGATCAACAAGAAAAAGCATTCAACATTTTAAATCAAAATATTCAGTTAGCCGAACAAAAATCAGATGGTAAATATGCTGCTTATTTGTATTCAATTTCAGCAATGAATAATCGCTTAGAAAATAATCTGAATGCGTCAAATCATAGTTTAGAAAAAGCAAAAAAGTACAGTAATCAAACCACAGATCAAGAAATAAAAGGATATGTAAGTTATTGTGAAGGTTGGTTAAATGTAAGGAATAACGAGGAATCTAAAGCCGTAAAAAACTTTATAGAAGCTGCAAAACATTATGAAAAAGCACCTAAATCTGCTACAATTTTAGGTCGATTATCAGCAACTTATAAAGAATTAACAAGTATTTATGCCAATTGGGATGATTATGAATTACAAGAAAAATACAGTAAATTATCGTTAGAAGTTGCAATTAAACAAAATAATCCGAATGCAATTTTTGATGCTTACATGATGATGGGTTATTTGTATGAACAGCAATTTACTCTAAATCAAAAAAATATCTATTTAAGAGATCTATCGGAAAAATACTATGTACTAGCAATTAATACGTATAACAAAAATAAAGCTGAAATTCCATTTCCTTCAAATTTATCATTTGTGGCCAATAATTTAGCCAATTTATACTTGCGTTTTTATCCAAAAGTTTACAGAGATAAAGCATTGTATTATGCAGAATTAGCTAAAAATGTGAGTTTAGAAACTGATCAAGCCAATCATTTAGCTTCTTCTTATGGTTTGATGGCCGAAATTGCTTTAGAGAAAAATGATTATAAAACAGCAAAATCATATTTACTAAATTCTTTAAAAATAATTAATGAATCTGCGCTAAATGATCAACAAACTGTTTTATCAATTTATGAAAGTTTGTCGGATATTAACGAGAAAGAAGGCAATTTTGCCGAAGCTTTACGTTACCATAAAATGTATGTAACAACGTACAAATCTATTTACGATCAAGAAAAAATACAACTAAGTAAACGTTTAGAAGCGCAATTTGAAAAAGAACGTCAACAGCAACAAATGATTCGTTTACAATTAGAATCAGAGAAAAAAGAACAGCAAATACAGTTAATGCATTCACTTGGAATTCAACAAGAACAAGAGTTAACAAACTCAAAATTAAGTGAAGAATTTCAACGAAAAAAATTAAAACTTTCTCAATTAGAATCTGATAAACGCGCACAAGAATTGACAATTTCTAAACAAGATTTGAGATTATCTAAACTAGAAAATAAAAACCGAAAATTAGATTTGGTTCATTATATACAAGAACTTAATTACAAGAACAAAATCAATAAATATTACATTGTTTTGATTGTTTTTTTTGTGATTTTGCTCCTTTTCCTTTTTTACTTTTTAAAGCAGCGTACAAAAAGTATGAAACAACGCGAAGAACTTTACAACTTAGAGTTAGAGAAAGAACGTCAAAATTCTAAAATTTCTACACTTACCGCATTATTAGACGGACAAGAACTAGAAAGAGCGCGTTTGGCAAGAGATTTACACGATGGTTTGGGCGGTTTATTATCGGGAACAAAAATACAATTGACACATTTAAATGATAAAATAAACGAACAAGTAAAACCCGATTTAGATAAATCTATTCATCAATTAGATGGCGCAGTTGATGAATTGCGTCGTGTGGCGCATAATTTAATGCCCGATCTTTTGATAAAATATGGTTTAGAAGAAGCGTTGAAAGAATATGCGATTCGTATGTCAAATGATCAATTAGATGTTGATGTACAGTTTTTAAGTTACACCGATTCTCTTAACAAAGAAACGCAATTATTTGTTTACCGCATTATACAAGAATTGGTCAATAACGCGATAAAACACGCCAATGCATCGCAAATTATTATTCAATTTGTAGAAGATTCTAACTATACAATTACCGTAGAAGATGACGGAAAAGGTTTTGATATTAATGATTTAAAACTTAATCAATCTGCCGGTTTACACAACATACAATCTCGTGTAGAATTTTTAAAAGGAACGTTAAATATACATTCAGAAGAAAATCTAGGAACGAGTATTGAATTTCAATTTCCAAAAATATAACTATGATAAAAATAGGTATTACAGACGATCACCCTTTATTATTAGAGGGATTAAAAAATATATTATCCAATCAACCAACAATCAATACAGTCGAATGTTATTCATCTGCAAAAGCTTTGCAAGACGCATTAACAACTGTAGAAATTGATATTTTATTGTTGGATATTAACCTAGACAACACCAATAGTATAGAGTTAATAAAACCGCTAAAAAAGAAATATCCCGAAATGCACATTATTATGTTGAGCGTGCACAACGAATATGCTGTGATAAATAGTTGTTTAGAAGAAGGTGCTTCTGGTTACATTCAAAAAAATGCTTCTGTTGACGAAATTGTCGAAGGCATAAATTCTATTTTTGATGGTAAGATTTTTTTATGTTCGCAGACCAAAAGTGTGATGAACAAAAAAGAGAAAGATGGCTTAAATACTATTCCGAAATTAACGCGTCGAGAAAAAGAAATCCTTGCCGAAGCTGCTTTGGGATTGACAACACAACAAATTGCAGACAAATTATTTATTAGCACGCATACTGTGGACAGTCATCGAAAAAACTTGATTGAAAAATTTAAAACATCCAATTTAAGTTCTGCCATAACTTTGGCGATTGAATATGGTTTGGTTACAAAATAAAAAAAAGAGCCAACTTTTCCTAAGAAAGTTGGCTCTTTGGTTTAAATAATATATGATAAGGATACTAAATTCCTACAAACTTCACTCCTACACTCAACCATCGTGATGGCAAAGGAATAGCGCCAGCTTCATTATATGTTGTATTAAAAATATTTTGAGCATCAATATAAACACCTAGATTATTTTTGAATGTATGATTCAATCGTAAATCTGTAATCCAATACGATTTATAGGATTGACGCGTGTTATAGCGATTTGCAACAGATAAAGTTGTTCCGCCCAACTGATAATCAATCGTATTAATTACTTGATGTTTTAAACTTTCTATTTTATATTTTGAATTGTATTGATCGTCAACATTTTCAAATTTTGGATCTAAATACGAATAACTCAATGCAAATTTCAAGTTTTGATTACTTGCTAAATGAACGCCATAACCAACTTTTGTATTAAAACCATGCGTTTTTAAATCACCAAAATTTTGCGCTTGCCAAGGTTCATTTGTCGTTAATCTTACCCAATCAATAAATTCTGAAATAGAACGATAGAAATAATACGCATTAAACGTCCAATTTCTTTTGTTGTATTTAAAACCAAATTCTGTTTGAAAAGCTTTCTCAGATTCAACATTTTCATTTCCAATATTTCCTGGTCGTTGATCTAAATATAAATCTGTAAACGATGGTATACGTTGACTTGTACCTGCATTTGCAACAATTTTAAGGTTAGTATTTACCGAATAACTTGCGTCTAAACCTGGAAAAGCTTGCCAACCATATTGCGAATTATAATTAACATAAGTCCCAACATTTACATTCAATTTTGGTGTAATATCGGTTTTATATTCAGCGTAAAATCCTACATTATCTCGTGTATGATTTTTAATACTTGTTGATGTAATTTGTTCATTTCGATACTCTACTCCAACTCCAATTTGACCTTTATTTAATTGATAAGTAGAATTAATTTCTCCCGAAACTGAGTTAGAATAATGCAACGAACGCGCTTTACTTAAATCATTTTTAAAATAACGGTAATCATCAAAATTATAACGGTAACTAAAACGTGGCGCTATAGACCAACGATCAGTCAATTTATTTTTAGCTTGTAAAGTAACCAAAGTCGTTTCTACAACTTCTTTTGAATTTTTATCTCCAGGTGCAGCGTAAAAACCATTGGCTCCAAAACCATTTTTCACATAACCATACGATGCTATTAAACTATTGTTGTCATCAAACTGAAAATTACCTTGATAATAAATTTTATTATTCTCGTATGCTGTGTTGTAACGGTATCCATTTCCCCAATCGTGACTTGCATACAACTGATGTTGATGTTTTTCCTTGGCTAAATTAGCACCAAATTGCACACCTCTATTTGTAAATGTATCACCCGTATCTTCGCTATCTTTCTCAAAATTTGTCCCAAAATAAGTGTTAGCATAAAGACCAGTTTTCTTTGGCTGACGCGTTACAATATTAATAACTCCTGTTAAACTATTGTTCCCATACATGCGCGCAGCTGGGCCGCGAACAACTTCTATACGGTCTATTGCCTCTAATGGAATTGGTAAATTTAGTGCATTATGAGCCGTTTGATGATCCATAATTTTTACACCATTCAATAAAATTAGCGTTTGCTCAAAACTACCGCCATCCATACTAATATCGGCTTGGGTACCAAATGGTCCGCGTTGTCTCAAATCAACTCCAGCCGCATATTGCAAAACATCTTGCAAAGAACGAGCTGGCAACTTATTAATTTCAGCTTTATCTAAAACATAAATATTTCTATTTTCTTTAGATAATGGCGTGTTTAGACGATTATCTAAAATAGAAACCTCTCCAATCGCAATGGTATCAGTTATATTTTGTGCAAAAATAGATTGTGCAGCAAAAAATAATACCACAGTAAACTTCTTCATTTTAATTAAAATTTGTAGGAATAGAACTATATTCTGCGCGAAATTAGTAACTTTCCGAACTATTAAAACGTACCGATTTATAAATTATGAATAGTCCGGCTGAAATTCCTTTCAATAGTTTTATTGAAATTGATCGAAATGCAGAAACTGCAATTTATCTGCAATTAGCAAATCAAATGGCAAAAGCTATACAATTGGGCTATTTACCGATTGGAACAAAATTGCCTGGAACACGCCAAATGAGTACGATTTTTAATTTGCATCGTAACACAATTGTTGCTAGTTTTCAGGAATTAGAAGCGCAAGGCTGGATAGAAATTATTCCGAATAAAGGAAGTTTTGTTTTGAATCAAACGACGCAAAAATTTCAGAAAATAGATACAAATCAAACGTATAATATTAATTCATATTCGGATGAAACGGGTTTTACTTTCGAGAAATCATTTTTATTAGATCATCCGTACGAAAATTTTACTCAACGCTTATATTTAACTGATGGAACGGTTGATCCACGATTGGCGGAGCTTAAAATTCCAGCAAAATTATATTCAACAATATTAAAAAGAAAATCATCAGTCCGAAAAATCAATCAATCTCAGAATGATTATTTCTTAAGTCATTTAACTAATTATCTTAACCTTACGAGAGGTTTACATCTTTCTAAAAATAATATTTTAGTAACAAGAAGTGCCGAAATTTCTTTGTTTCTGACTGCTCGAATCTTATTAAAAGAAAATGAATTTGTTGCGGTTTCTAATTTAAGTTATTATAAAAGTAACATGATTTTTCAGACACAAAATGTAAAAATCAAACAAATAAAAACGGATGAAAACGGAATTAATACTTCAGATTTAAGGCAAATTTGCGAACAGTTTCCTATCCGAATGCTTTATCTTACGCCACATCATCATTATCCGACAACTGTTACTTTGAGTTCGGAAAGGCGAATAGAATTGGTAAATCTTTCGAAAGAATTTGGTTTTGTGATTATTGAAGATGATTATGATTTTGACTTTCATTATTCTAATCATCCCATTTTGCCTTTGGCGAGTACCGACCAAAACGGAATGGTAATTTATACGGGAAAATTCGGGAATTATCTTGCGCCTGGTTATCGCGTTGGTTTTTTGATTGCGCCTCAAAATTTTATCGAAGAAGCAAAAAAACATTTGTATATTCTTGATCAACAAGTTGATCCGTTTATTGAACAAGTAATTGGGGAAATGATTGATGAAGGAGAAATACATCGTGTGTTGAAAAAGTTGCGAAAAGAATACAAAGAAAGACGTGATTATTTTTGTAATAATTTGCTCAATGAGTTTGAAAATCAACTCTCTTTTACACTTCCGAAAGGTGGTTTAGCAGTTTGGATAAATTGGAATATTCAGCTTAATTTAATGCAATTGAAAACTGATGCAGAAAAATATGATTTACATATTCCGCAAACAATTTTGTATCAAACTCATCAAATAATTGGAATGCGAATTGGATTTGCTCATCTTACTTTTGATGAAATTGATGAGATAATTTCTATTCTAAAAAAATGTATAGCTAAACAATTAAACTCAATTAAATCACTCATTTAGTTGAGTTTAATTGTTTAAAATTCTTTGAATTATTTTTTCTCTCTAACCTTAAAAGTCCAAGTAAATTGAAATTCAGAAACTACATCGCCTTCTTTATCAACTCCTTTACTTGTTACATTTAACGAAACTCCTTTTTTGGTTTCGATTGCTTCTTTAATTGCAGCGTCTATTTTTTCACCATCTTCGCATGTAAAAACAATTTTTCCGATAGCTTTTTTTAAGTATTTAGATTGCATACCCAAAACTAGCATCGAAACATCTTCGCCCGATTGTGCAATTTTAGCGTTTGCCATTAATCCCGAAGAAAATTCGGCAGCCATACCTTGCACAGCCCAAAACATACTTTTGAAAGGATTCTGATTTAAGAAACCTAATTTTACTCGAGTTGCAACTTTATGCTCTTCCCAAGATTCTAAACGAACACCCGCAATCCAAGCAATTGGAATTTGAGTAGTTAAAATATTTTTAAAAAATTCTTTATTCATATAAATACAAAATTACTTTATAGTATAATTTCTACAATTTACTTGTAAAACATCTATCAATAAAGATATGCAATATAATTTTTAGATTGAATTGTTTTTATAAAGATGTATTGGATAAATAAAAACATCATATATAATGATATAGTTAAATAAAAATCATTATGTTTGTATATTGTATACAATATACATTTTTTAATATGATAACACAAGAATCTTTAAAAAGTCAGATTATAAAAGCATTGTGGCAATTGATAATTGATGGTAAAATATTACCCAACGAACCAATGCGAGAAATACAACTAACTGAAATATTAAACATTAGTCGTACACCGCTTAGAGAAGCACTTCAGCAATTAGAATGGGAAGGAATTGTGGTATCTGAAGCGAGAAAAGGTTATCGATTAGCGCCATTTTCTGAAGCTGATATTTATGAAATTTATCCATTGAGAGCAAAATTAGAATCGTTTGCTTTGGAGTTATCGGGAGTACCAACTAAAAAAGTTTTGGATGAATTAAATGAAATTAATTTAAAACTTCTCAATACAAAATCGCCCAAAGAAGTGGTTGAATTGGATGAACGTTGGCACATATTATTACTTTCCAATTGTCCAAATGAGAGACTGTTGAAAATGATAAAAACCTTACATCTGCAATCGCAACGCTATGAATATGCGTACATGGCAATGAATAAAATGGTTGAAAAATCGAGCAATCAACACGAAAATATTATGCTTCAATTACAAAATGGAGAACTTCTAAAAGCCACAGAATTATTAGCTGAAAATAATATAGTTGGTATGGATACGATGCTTAACTGGTTAAAATCGAACAATCAATAACATGAAATATTCATGTCTAAAAAAATCTAAATAGTTATGCGAATAAAGAAAGTATTATATAGTTTACTATTTTTAAGTATTGCCAATCAAATGTTTGCGCAAGACACGATAAAACTTAAACCTTATATTGAAAATATGAAAACCGTCGACGTTTTCATCGAAGGAAAAAAATATAATTTTCTATTTGATACTGGTGGGGCAGAAACAATTATTTCGCCAGAGATTGCGAATACAATTAAGAAAAAAATCTACGGAAGTACAACAGGATTTAGGATGAGTGGAGAAATGATTAAAGCTCAAAAATCTGATAGTATTTCACTCTTAATAGGTAATACAAAAATATTTCATCCAACTGTTGGTGTTTGGGATTTGATGAGTATTCTGCCTAAAGAATTTCCGAAAATTGACGGCGTTATTTCTCTTAAATCTTTTGCTGAAACAATTCTAACCGTTGAACTTTCTAAGAATATATTAATAATAGAGAATAAAACGTCTGCAAAGAAAGCTATAAAAGAAAAATCACTTTTAACAACAAGATTTGCTAACGGTTTGGAAGGTGCCGAATTAAATATATTTATTGGAATCCCTAAACAAGACAATCTCTATTGGTTTCTTTTCGATTCTGGTAATAGCGGACCACTACTTTTATCAAATGAAAGCGCTAAAATTTGGAATATTGAAAAGGAATCTCAAAACGATAATCCCGAATCTGATTTCATAATTGGCGATAAAAAGCTCAAAATAAAGCCTTTTATAAGAGATATTATTTATGATGGAGTTCTGAATTTTGATGCAATTAGCAAGTATGTTTTTACAATTGACTTCAAAAATAAAGAAGTTTGGATTAAATAGAAAACTGAATCATTTACCAAAAAATAATTAACCAAATCAACTATAATTACACTAATTAAATACATAAATTAACACAAATGAAAGAACTAAATATTATCATTTTTATATTTTTATCGCTCAATATCTTCGCACAGAATATTGACAATGAAAAAAATAAGCAAGTAGACACAGAAATTTTTATACCGATAGAAAAATCGAATCTGTATGCTAGAATTGTTGGAAATCCTGAGAAAGAGATAATCATCACGCTACACGGCGGACCAGGCGCTTTTAATGTTGACCACGAATTTTTTAGAAATATTTTCGAACAAGATTATTTAATGGTTTATTTTGACCAAAGAGGAAGTGGAAAATCTGACGAATGGAAAGATAAATCGATGCTAACAACAGACCAATTTGTAAAAGATTTGGACCTTGTAGTCGATTACATAAAAAATAAATATCCAAACAAAAAAATCAATCTTTTAGGCTCTTCTTGGGGCGGAATGTATGGTTTTTTGTATTTGATAAAACATCAAGAAAAAATCAATTCATTTATTAGTAATTCTGGAACTGCAAATATCAAACACAATAGTCTTGCCTTGATAAAACATGAAAGAAAACTAGCAAAAAATTTGATTAAAAAAACAAATGATACAGTTAAACTCAACCGATATAAAGAGATTTTAAAAGAGTTAGATGTAATCGAAAAAAGTGGTTTCAAAAGCTTTTTTAGTGATATGAATACGATAAGATATGTGATTCCAAAAGATTTAGGATTTGATGTTTACTGGGCTCAACCCGAAAAAAAAGCAGCCAAAGACAAAATTTTTAATGATCCAGAATTCTATACTCGCGTTAAATATACGCCAGAACTTTTAGAACAAGCGATGACAAGATTTGAATACATTAACGAAGTTTTTCATGGTCAAGAAGCTTACAATAATCTTAATATTTTGGATGAACTTGCGGTTATTAAAACGCCAATCTTGGTTATTCAAGGAGATTTAGATTACGCAATTGGTACAGAATCTGGTAAAATGATTTATAAAGCACTTAAAAATGTACCTAAAAAAGATAAAGAATTGGTTTACATCAAAAATGCCTCTCATAACGTACCCGCCGAAGAACCAGAACAATTGTACAAGGCGCTAACAGCTTTCTTTGCAAAACATAATTAAAATTACCTATTGATAATTTCAAAATTTATAATAATAAACAATCTCGTTTAAAACTTTTTTAAACGGGATTTATTTTTGAATAAAATTTAATTTAAGTATAAAATATCTTTTTTTTTGTTCAATGATTAAAATAAATTTTACTCAAAAGGAATAATATAATTTATAAAAAAGAGAGATTTTTTCATCAGCTTATGTATTAAATTTAAATAAAAATAGGTTTATTTTTTTGCATTTCACAACAAAACAAAATTCAAAACACTAAAAATCAATTAAATAATTATTAATGTTTTAAAATTATTTTTTTTATGGTGTTTTATATACGTTATTAAAAATATATTTCTATTTTTACAACAATCGATTTGTAATAATTTCTTTTAATTTAAATGTAATCGATTACATTATTTTAATTATCTATAAATATTTGAAAAAATGACAAATTCTGAATTTCGTTATGCTCATCATCCAAATGATGTAAAAAAATATACAACAGAAGAACTAAGAGATCAATTCTTAATTACTGATCTATTTTTAGTTGACCAAATAAAATTAGTGTATACGATGTACGATCGTTTGATAATTGGTGGTATTTTACCTGTATCAAAGCCTCTAAAACTAGAACCTACAGATGATCTTAAGGCTAATTATTTTTTAGAAAGAAGAGAATTAGGAATAATAAATGTCGGCGGAGCAGGAAAAATAACTGTTGATGGAACTATTTATGAATTAAATAATAAAGAAGCTCTATATATAGGAAAAGGGAATAAAGAAATAATTTTTGATAAGGTAGGAACAGAACAACCGTATTTTTATATCAACTCTGCTCCTGCTCACTGCACTTATCCAACAATAAAAATCACGAAAAAAGAAGCTGAAATTGTAGAATTAGGAGAGTTAAAATATTCAAACAAAAGAACAATAAATAAGCTTCTCGTAAATAGTGTTTTAAAAACATGTCAGCTACAAATGGGCTTGACAGAATTACACGAAGGTAGTGTATGGAATACAATGCCAGCGCATACACATGAAAGAAGAATGGAAGCTTACTTCTATTTTAATTTAGCTGAAGAACAAACTGTAAGTCATTTTATGGGACAACCAGACGAAACTCGTCATATTTTTATGACAAATCACCAAGCAGTTTTGTCACCAGAATGGTCAATTCACTCGGGAGCTGGAACTTCTAATTATTCATTTATTTGGGGAATGGCAGGAGAAAACATGGATTACAGTGATATGGATGGCGTAAAAACCGAAAACTTAAAATAGTAATTATGACTAATTTATTCAATTTATCTGGAAAAACTGCTCTAATTACTGGTGGTACACATGGCTTAGGATTGGCTATGGCAGAAGGTTTAGCTTCTGCAGGTGCAGAATTAATTATTACAAGTACAACACCTTCTAAACTAGAAGAAGCATTAATTTATTTTCATTCAAAAAACTACAAAGCAACCGGTTATATTTTTGATGTGACGGATGAAAAAGAAGCTGCTAAACAAATTGAAATCATTGAAGAAAAACATCACAAAATTGATATTTTGGTAAACAATGCAGGAATTATTAAACGTGTTTTAGCTGTTGATATGCCTGTCGAAGATTTCAGAAAAGTGATTGATGTAGATTTAGTTGGTCCATTTATTATGGCTCAATTAGTTGTTAAAGGTATGATTGAGCGTAAAGCTGGAAAAATAATTAATATATGCTCGATGATGAGCGAATTAGGAAGGGAAAATGTTTCGGCATACGCTTCTGCAAAAGGCGGATTAAAAATGTTAACCAAAAGTTTAGCGACAGAATGGGCAAAACATAACATTCAAGTTAACGGAATTGGTCCTGGCTATTTTGCTACGGCTCAAACCGCTCCTATTCGTGTAGATGGAAATCCTTTTAATGAATTTATTATAAGTAGAACGCCAGAAGGTAGATGGGGAAATCCCGAAGATTTGGCTGGTACAGCTATTTTCTTAGCTTCGGAAGCGAGTAATTTTATCAATGGTCAAATCATTTATGTAGACGGTGGTATTTTGGCTACACTTGGTAAAGCGTCAAACGAATAAAACTAAAAATTTATGAAATCTTTTATTACAGATACATTTTTATTACAAAACAAATATGCGGAAGAACTGTATTTTAATTATGCAGAAAAACTTCCTATCATTGATTATCACAATCATTTACCTCCGAAAGATATCGCAGAAGATCGCGTTTTCGAAAATATTTCGAAAGTTTGGATTGCTGGCGATCATTACAAATGGAGAGCAATGCGTACGCTTGGTATAAACGAAAAGTATATTACTGGCGATGCTACAGATAAAGAAAAATTTGAGGCATGGGCAAAAACAGTTCCACATACGCTTAGAAATCCGTTGTATCATTGGACGCATTTAGAATTAAAAAGATATTTTGGAATAGATGAATTATTAAATGAAAATAATGCATCAGAAATCTACGAAAACACTTCGCATCAACTGCAACAAGCAGACAAATCGTGTAGAGGTTTATTGCAAATCGTAAATGCAGAAACTGTTTGTACAACCGAAGATCCTACAGATAATCTGGAATATCATAAAGCATTAAAATCGAGTAATTTTAATATAAAAGTAAGTACAGCATTTCGTCCAGATAAAGCAATTTTAATAGAAAACGATGAGTATAATTCGTATTTAGATAAATTAGGAGAAGTTGCTGGATTTGAAATTACGACGTATCAAAACTTAATTGACGCACTTTATAGCCGAATTGAGTATTTTAATGCAAACGATTGCAAACTATGTGACCATGGTTTAAATCACATTTCTTACGAAGAATATACAACTGCTGAAATTGAAGTTATTTTCGAAAAAAAGAGAAACGGTCTTACTTTATCTCATAAAGAAATTGAACAATTTAAAACGTCAATTTTATTGTTTTTAGGAGAAACTTATCATCAATTTGGATGGATTCAGCAATACCATCTAGGCGCTTTACGCAATAATAATGCACGTATGCATAGAATTTTAGGACCAGATACTGGTTGGGATTCTATCGGTGATTTTAAACAAGCTGCCAATCTTTCTAAATTCTTAAATCGTTTAGATGGGAATGATAAATTAACCAAAACAATTATCTATAATTTAAATCCAGCTGATAATGAAATTTTCGCAACAATGATTGGAAATTTCAATGATGGAAGTATCAAAGGTAAAGTACAAGTTGGTTCAAGTTGGTGGTTTTTAGATCAAAAAGATGGAATCTTAAAACAATTAAATGCCTTATCTAACATGGGGTTAATTAGCTGTTTTATAGGAATGCTGACTGATTCTAGAAGTTTCTTATCATTTCCAAGACACGAATATTTCAGACGTGTTTTATGTAATCTTTTTGGAGAAGAAATGGCTTCTGGAGAATTACCAAATGATATTGAATTAGTAGGAAATACAATATCAGATATTTGTTACAATAATGCAAAAAATTATTTTGATTTTTAATCTCTAAAATGAAACATAAAATAGTAACATTTGGAGAAGTGTTAATGAGATTATCTCCAGCCAATTACAGAACATTACAGCAAAGTAAAGAACTTGAGTTTTTTTTTGGTGGAACCGAATTAAATGTAGCGGCATCATTATCAACAATGGGTTGCGATGTAAAACATGTCTCAACAGTTTCTAATGATTTTGTTGGAGAATCAGCTATTTCGTACATCAAAAGCTTTGGAGTTGACACAAGTTTTATTCAAAAAAATGATTCGCCATTAGGCTTATATTTTCTTGAAGTTGGCTCTGCAATTCGATCAAGTAGAATTACATACAATCGATTGAATGGTTCGTTTGCTAATATTATTCCTTCAGAAATTAACTGGAATGAAATATTAGATAACTGCAACTATTTTCATTGGACCGGAATAACTCCAGGAATATCAGAAAATGCGTATGAAGCTTTAAAAACTGCTTTGATTGAGGCAAATAAAAAAGGAATTCAAATTACTGCTGATCCTGCTTATCGAAGTAATTTATGGAAATACGGAAAAAATGGACATGAAGTTTTAAAAGAATTGGTTTCATATTCTACCATTTTTATTGGAGGAGTTAATGAAATTAATGAAATTTTAGCAACCGATTTTTCTTCAGATAAAGCTGGTTTTATTGAAGCATCTAAAACCTTAATGCAACAAATTCCATCAATTAAAAAAGTATTCGATAAAGTAAGAATTGGTCATAGTGCTACAAATCAATCTACAAAAGGTAGAGCTTGGGTAAATGAAACTTACATCGAAACTAACGAATTAGCAATTGAAAATGTTGTGGACAGAATTGGTACGGGAGATGCTTATGCAGCAGGTTTAATTTATGGTTTAATCCATTACACAGATCAAGAAGCTTTAGATTTTGCAAATGCAGCTTGTGCTATAAAACATACCATTTTAGGCGATATAAATTTAGCAACGGCAAATGACATTTCAGAAATTGTAAACGGCAATTTGGGAGGAAGAATAAAAAGATAATCATGGCAAAATATACAAGAATAGAAGTTGCTTTAAAAGCAAAAGAAACAGGAATTGTTCCTGTATTTTATCACAACGACATACAAGTATGCAAACAAATTGTAAAAGCTTGCTATGATGGTGGAGTTCGAGTTTTTGAATTTACAAATCGTGGAGATTTTGCACACGAGGTTTTCGCAGAACTTAATAAATATGCGAGTAAAGAATTACCCGAATTAATTTTAGGAATTGGCTCTGTAATAGATGCTGCAACAGCTGCATTATACATACAACTTGGCGCAAATTTTATCGTAGCTCCTTCTCTTAATCCCGAAGTAGCAAAAGTTTGTAATCGCAGAAAAATTGCTTGGATGCCTGGCTGTGGTTCAGTTTCAGAAATTTCGTATGCAGAAGAACTTGGTGCAGAAATAGTTAAAATATTTCCTGCAACACAAGTCGGCGGACCAGATTTTATAAAAGCTGTAAATGGACCAATGCCTTGGACAAATATAATGCCTACTGGTGGTGTAAACACAACAGAAGAAAGTATTACTGAATGGATAAATGCAGGCGCTTACTGTGTAGGACTAGGCTCTCAGTTATTTATTAAAAATGAACAAAACCAATATGATTACGAGAAAATAAAAACGATGGTAAACTCTACAATCCAAATTATCAAAAAAATTAGATCCTAGCGCTCTAATCAAACTACAAAAAACACACTAAATGAAAAACGAAACTTCTATAAAACCAAGTAATTTTAGATGGACTATCTGTAGTCTGTTATTTGTTGCCACAACTATCAATTATTTAGATCGACAAGTTTTATCGTTAACTTGGAAAGATTATCTCGTTCCAGAATTTCATTGGAACAATAACGATTACGGAAATATTACTGCTCTATTTTCAATATTTTACGCAGTAAGTATGTTATTCGCCGGACGATTTATTGATAAAATGGGAACTAAAAAAGGTTTTCTTTACGCAATTGCAATCTGGTCTATTGGTGCTTGTTTACACGCTTTTTGCGGAATTGCAACATCTGGAATGATTACAGGAAATTGGTTCGTAAATTTTGCTGAAGCAAAAGAAATTCTAGAAAAAGTAAACAATGTTTCCTTAATTATAAGCACTAGTGTAACCTTATTTATTTTTGCACGATTAATTTTAGCCATTGGAGAAGCAGGTAATTTTCCTGGTGCAATAAAAGCTACAGCCGAATATTTTCCTAAAAAAGATCGCGCTTTTGCAACTAGTATTTTTAATGCAGGTGCAACTGTCGGAGCTTTAGCTGCTCCACTTACAATTCCATTTATTGCAAAATCTATGGGTTGGGAAATGGCATTTATTATAATTGGTGCATTAGGTTTTATTTGGATGGGATTTTGGGTTTTCATCTATCAAAAGCCAGAAGAACACGCAAAAGTAAATGAACAAGAATTAAAATATATACAACAAGATACCGAAGATTATCCTACTGATAGTACAGATAATGTAGAAAAAAAACTTTCTTTTTGGGATTGTTTCAAATACAAACAAACTTGGGCTTTTATATTCGGAAAATTTATGACAGACGGCGTTTGGTGGTTCTATTTATTCTGGACACCAGCCTATTTAAGCTCTGTTTACAAAATGGATAGTACAGAAAGTGCCTTACCTCTATTCGTATTGTATATGATTACTTTATTATCAATAATTGGCGGATGGTTACCAAAATATTTTGTCGATAAATTACAAATGAATCCTTACGCAGGAAGAATGCGATCAATGTTAATCTTTGCGTTTTTCCCTCTATTAGCCATTTTAGCACAACCATTAGGTGCAACATCTTCTTGGATTCCTGTAATTATTATAGGAATTGCTGGTGCAGCACATCAAGCTTGGTCAGCAAATATTTTTTCTACAGTTGGCGATATGTTCCCAAAAAGCGCAATTGCAACAGTAGTAGGAATTGGTGGAATGGCAGGTGGAATTGGTTCTTTCTTAATCAATAAATCATCAGGACTTTTGTTTGATTACTCGCACAAAGCATGGACTACAATTGACGGAATTCCTTTATTAGAAAAATATCCTGAATTTGAAACTGAAAGAATGCCAGAGGATTTCTTAACTAATTTAGAAAAATCGGGTGCAATAATAGTAGACGGAATCAACCAAGGATACATGATAATTTTTTCTGTCTGTGCTATTGCATATTTAACAGCATGGATAGTTATGAAACTTCTTGTTCCTAAATATAAAGTGATTAAATAATTCTAAATAAATTAGAAATTGAAAAATAAATTAAACCAAAATATAGTAAATAATCAAAAAGAACTTCCTATTAAAGTTATTCAATTTGGAGGTGGTAATTTTATGCGCGCTTTTACAGATTATGTAATCGATAAACTGAATAAAGATGCCAATTTTAATGCAGGAATCGCAAACATAAAAGTAACACCTTCTGGAAGTTCTTTTTATACTTTTGAAGAACAAGACAATCTTTATACTCTTTTTATTAGAGGATTAAAAAAAGGAGAAATTGTAGACGAAAAAACAATCATTTCATCTATTCAAAAGTCAATTAATCCTTATGAGGATTATCAAGATTTTCTTGCATTAGCACAAGAAAATGAATTGCAATTTTTATTCTCAAATACGACAGAATCAGGAATTGTATTTGACGAATTAGAAGATGATTTAGATAAAGGTCCTCATAAAAATTTCCCAGCAAAAGTAACCACATTTCTATATAAACGATTCCAATATTTTAATGGTGATAAAGACAAAGGACTTACTATTATACCATGTGAATTAATTGATAAAAATGCAGATACATTAAAAAAATACATTTTGCAATATGCTGAATTATGGAATTTAGAACCTAATTTCTCTAATTGGATTAATACTTCAAATAGCTTTCATAATACATTAGTAGACAGAATAGTACCTGGCTATCCAAAAGATGATAAACAGTATTATGAATCTCAATTAGATTACAATGATGAATTAATGGTGGTGTCTGAAGCTTTTCTATTATGGGCGATTGAGGGTGATGAAACTTTACTAGAAAAAATTCCGTTTAATCAAGCAAATGAGCAAATTCTAATTGTAAAAGATTTACAACCATATCGTACATCAAAAGTAAGAATTTTGAATGGAGTACATACTGCTATGGTTGCTTTTTCTATCATGTTAAATCAAGACACTGTAAAAAATGCAATCGATAACAATACAATTAATTCTTTTGTAAATAAACTTGTATACAATGAAATCATCCCAATATTAGATTTACCTGAAGATGAATTAAAAACTTATGCTGAAGATGTCTTTGATCGATTTAAAAATCCATTCTTAAAACATCATTTGTCTAGCATTGCTTTAAATTCTATCTCAAAATTTAAAGTTCGTGTTTTACCAAGTTTATTAGATTATGTAGATAAATTTGATAAATTACCTGCGAATATCACATTTTCCTTAGCATGTTTAATACGCTTTTATAAAGGAAATTGGCAAAATAAAAATTTACCAACAAATGATGATAAAGCAATTTTAGACGAATTTAAATCTATCTGGGAAAATAACGACTACAATATAATTGCAAAATTAGCACTAGAAAACACTTCTTTTTGGGATCAAGATCTTACTGAAGTAGCAAATTTACAAACCGAAATAGCTAAAATTTTGCAATTAATTGATACAACTAATTTAGCAGACGCTTACACAAAATACACTTCTAACTAACCTAAAAAAATGATTATCATGCAGAAAAAAGCGTTAAAAGTTAATCCGAAAGACAATGTAATTGTTGCGTTGGTGGATCTAATTGCGGGCGAAACAATTATTGTAGATCAGCATGAATACAAGATTGTTAAGAATACGCAAGCCAAACATAAATTTGTAACTGAAGATTTAAGCGAAGGCGATAAAATTTACATGTACGGAATTATAGTTGGTAAAGCTGTTACACAAATTGCCAAAGGAGAACTAATTACCACAGAAAATGTAAAGCATCAAAGTGCAAAAGTAGAGAAGAAAACAGCAACAACAGCTTGGTCTGCTCCTAACGTTGACAAATGGAAAAATAAAACATTTTCGGGTTATCATCGCGAAGATGGACAAGTTGGAACAGAAAATGTTTGGTTATTTTTTCCGCTTGTTTTTTGTGAAAATAGAAATATTGAAATCTTAAAAGATATTTTTGAGAAAGAATTATTAGTTGAGAAAACATCTAAACATCAATTATTATTAAGGTCATTAATCAATAATTCGACTGAAGATGAAGTTGATAATTTAAACGAAGAAAGCTCAAAAGTATTCAAAAATATCGAAGTAAAATTTATTACCCATCAAGGTGGATGTGGCGGAATTCGTCAAGATGCTGAAGCTTTGGGAAGATTATTAGCAGGTTATGTTAAAAATCCGAATGTAGCTGGTGCAACGGTATTAAGCTTGGGTTGTCAAAATTTACAAGTTCAAATTTTTAAAGATGCTTTAGCTAAAATCAGTCCTGATAATAAAAAACCAATTATTGTTTATGAGCAACAAAAATCTGGAACTGTTGACGAAATGTTGAATGGAATTATTAAAGATTCTTACGAAGCAATCAAAAAAGCCAATGAAATTAAACGTCAACCTGCACCATTATCTAAATTAGTTTTAGGATTAGAATGTGGTGGTTCTGACGGTTTTTCGGGCATTTCTGCAAATCCTGTACTTGGTCAATTATCAGATATTATGGCCGCAATTGGTGGTTCTACCCTATTATCAGAATTTCCAGAATTATGCGGTGTTGAACAAGAATTGGTTAATCGTTGCGTACATGAAAAAGATGCTGAGCGTTTTTTACAATTAATGAAAGATTTTGAAGCTTCTGTTGTTGCTGCCGGATCTGGTTTTGATATGAATCCTTCTCCTGGAAATATAAAAGATGGATTAATAACTGATGCCATGAAATCTGCTGGTGCAGCTAAAAAAGGAGGTTCTTCTCCTATTCAAGATGTGTTAGATTATACTGAATATATACAAAAACCAGGTTTAAACTTATTGTGTACTCCCGGAAATGACGTAGAATGTACAACAGCATTAGTTAGCTCTGGATCTAATATTGTTTTATTTACAACAGGCCTTGGAACACCTACCGGAAATCCAGTTGTACCAGTTATTAAAATAGCATCAAATACTGCTTTGGTCGAAAAAATGCCAGATATTATTGATTTTAACACAGGCGGAATAATTAGCGGTGATAAAACAATTAATGAAGTAGCAGATGAATTACTAGAACATATCATCAAAATTGCGAGTGGCGAAATCAAAACCAAAGCTCAAATTTTAAATCAAAACGATTTTATCCCTTGGAAAAGAGGAGTTTCTTTATAAAATTATTTTCTTTTTGAAGATTTTCTAATATAGATTTTGGGTTTTAAAACCACCTTCTTTTCAATCGTTATTCCAGAAAAATTTTCGTTCATATATTCTAAAAATACTTGAGCGGAAATTTTTCCCATTATATCTGGTGTCTGATCAATAGAACTTATAGGTAATTCCATATATTGCGTAAATGGTTCGTTACTAAAACCAATAATTGCAACATCATTCGGAATATTTATTTTTTGCTTTTTTAACTGTTGACATGCACCTAATGCAGCATAATCACTCGCAGAAAAAATTCCATCTGGTTGAATTGGCAAACTCCATAACGCATTAATTGCATCTACACCTCCTTGTATTGAGCTTTCAATCGGAATAATAAAATCTTTACGAACACGAAGATTATTTTCTCGCAAAGCATCAACATAACCTTTGTATCTATTTTGATAAATTTCAAGCCTCAAATCTCCTGATAAATGACAAATCTTTTTACAACCTTGTTTTATCAAGTGTTCTGTTGCCTCAAAACCTGCTTTATAATCATCAATTGTTACTGTACTTGTTCCTTTTATATCTTTTTTACGATCAAAGAAAATGATTGGAATATTAGATTCTTTTGCAGCTTCTATATGACTAATATCTTGTGTTGTTTTAGAAACAGACATAAAAATACCGTCAACTTGTGCGTTAAGAAGTGTATTTAATTGTTTTCTTTCTAAATCAACATCTTCGTGACTTTGACAAATAATAACATGATATCCATGCAAAGATAACTCCTCCTCGATTCCTCTAATTACCGACGAAAAAAAATTACTATTGATATAAGGAACAATGATACCTACATTATTTGTTTTACCGCTTTTTAATGCCTGAGCCAATGTATTTTGCTTGTAGTTTAATTCTTTCGCAGTCGCAAGAACCAATTCTTTTGTTTTAATACTAATCTTTGGATGATTATTTAATGCGCGCGAAACTGTTGCTGCACTTATATTAAGTTTCTCAGAAATATCATAAATTGTTGCACTCTTCTTCATAAGTAATTTATAGGTAATAAAAAATAAAAATCTACAAAAAGTAAGTAAATATAAGTCAATTTTGAGGAATTTTTAACGAAAGAATATAAAATACAACAATTTATATTAAGAATAAACAATCGATTACAATAAAACGTATCTTATTTTATTGTCGTTTTTACATCAATTAAACCGAGTTCTTACATTTTATTGACAAAAAATCCATTTATCAACACTCAAAAATGATTGATTTTTAATACAAAACAATCATTTATTTGATACTTTGAACTAAAATCATCAATCTAATTAAATAAATAATATACTATAAATCAATAGTTTAAATCAAGTTAATTGATTTTTTGTTAAATATTTTTTGATTTTTTTCTGAAGTTTTAAAAAATATTTATATTTTAGTGTCATCAGTACACTTGCAAAAACAATACTGCAATCGATTACACTGATTTAATATAAGATGTAATTATATTTGTATATACATTTTTAATCATCTAATTATTTTATAATGCAAACGATAACACTAAACTAATTATACACTAAAAACTAATATTTAAATAAAACCACACACATGAGGATGTCTAAAATAAAATTGTTAACACTACTACTTCTTCCTATTGCAAGTTTTGCTCAAGAGGAAATAGTAGTAACTGGTACAGTAAAATCATCTACTGATGGTTTACCGATTGCTGGTGCTGATGTATATGTTGACGGAACTTCCTACGAAACTTTCACTGATGAAAACGGATTCTATGAAATTAGAATTCCTAACAACTCTACAATAACAATAAGTTTCAATGGGTTTCAAGTACAAGAAATTCCTGTTAAAGAAACCTCTACCCTCAATTTTTCTTTAAAAGAATTAGTAACAGATCATCAAAATTTAAATGAAGTTGTTGTTATTGGATATACATCTGTTTCTCGCGATCAAGTAACAGGAGCAGTATCAAGCATAAATTCTGATCAAATTAAAGATATGGCTGTTAATTCTGCAGCTGAAGCTATACAAGGTCGATTGGCTGGTGTGCAAGTTGGTGTTTCCGAAGGTTCTCCTGGTGCAGATATTAGTATCAAAGTACGTGGTGGTACATCGATTACACAAGACAATAGTCCATTATATATTGTAGATGGTATACAAGTAGAAAATGCATTGTCTATATTATCTCCGCAAGAAATTGCATCTATTGATGTTCTTAAAGATGCTGCATCTACCGCAATATATGGGGCCAGAGGTGCAAATGGTGTAATTTTAATTACAACTAAAAGTGGGTTTAATATGCCTACACAAATCACTTATTCTAATTATACTGGTTTCAGAGAAATACAGAATAAATTAGATGTAATGACGCCATACGAATTTGTTTTAAACCAATATGAGTTATATGCTTTAGGTGACGAACAATCTTTAAATTCATTTACAACAAGATATGGTCAATACAAAGATTTGGACATCTATAAAAGTATGGAAGCCAAAGATTGGCAAAAAGAAGTTTTTGGAAGAAAAGCCTTTTCACAAAGTCATAATGTATCGTTAGTTGGTGGAAATAAATCTACTGATTTTAGTCTTAATCTTAGTTTTTTAGATGAAGATGGAATCATGATTAACTCTGGTTTTAGAAGACATTTAGCTAACTTAAAAATTAATCATAAAGTTAGTGACAAGGTAAAAGTTGGGGTTAATTTCAGATATAATCAAGACAAAGTTACAGGTGCAGGTACATCAAACACTGGTTCTCAAAGTAATAATAAATTAAGAAACTCTATTCGTTATCAACCTTTTGCTGGAGCGGGAAGCGAATCTTTTGTTGATTTTTTCGATCCTGATTATTTTGCTCAAACCAACTTAACAAGTCCAGTATTATTGGCTAATAATGAGGCGCGTGAAGATGTAAAACAAAACTTGTTTATGAATGGTTATTTTCAATGGCAAATTGTCAAAGGATTAACATTCAAATCTGTTTTAGGTTATGTACAAAGCGATAGACAAGACAATAATTTTTATGGCAATATAACAAATGTTGCGCGTTCTAATGCTAATTTACCGGTTGTTGACTTACGTGGTTCTCAGAGTAAACGCATCTCGAGCACAAATACTTTACAATATCAACCATCATTAGGTTCTCAGCATAATTTGAATGTTATGATTGGACAAGAAATTGTAAAAACTGACGGAAAAACAGATCGTATTTATGTAAAATGGTTACCTCGAAATATTACTGCAGAACAAGCTTTTGCAAATATACAAAGTGCTGTTCCTCCAGCTGGTATGATTCAGGATCCAGTGACAACTGCAATTTCTGTAGATCGTTTAGCTTCTTTCTTTGGACAAGCAAATTATGCCTACAAGAAAAAATACATGTTAACTTTAACAATGCGTGCAGATGGTTCTAGTGTATTTTCACCAGAAAATCGTTGGGGATATTTTCCATCAGTTTCTGCTGCTTGGAATATGAGTCGCGAAAATTTCTTAAAAGATTCTTCTTGGATTAATGAGTTAAAACTTAGATTAAGTTACGGTACATCTGGAAACAATCGTATCGAACCATTTTTATACTCAACATTCTTCAACAGCTCTGGTAACTGGGGATATTCATTTGACAATGCTGTAGTTCCTGGTTTAGCACCAAACGAAAGATTAGCAAATGGAAATACAAAATGGGAAAAAACAATTTCTAAAAATATCGGACTTGATTATAGCTTTTTTGGAAAACGAGTTTATGGTAGTATAGATGCTTATATCACAAATACAAAAGACTTATTGCTTTTAGCAAAGATTCCTCAAACCGGTGGTTACGAATATCAATACCAAAATTCTGGTGAAACAGAAAACAAGGGAATTGAATTTAGTATAGGTGCTGATATCGTTAAAACTGATAATTTTAAATGGTCTGCAAACTTCAATATTTCTCATAACCAAAATATCATCAAATCTTTAGGTAAAGATGTTACAGGAGCTGGATTAGAATATTATTTACAATCTTCTGGATGGGTAAATAGTATTCAAGATTTTAAAGTAGAAGTTGGTAAACCAATCGGACAATTTTATGGTTATGTAACAGATGGTTGGTATAAAGTAGAAGATTTTAATTTTGATCCTACAACCAATCGATATACTTTAAAATCAGGAGTTCCAAATGGTTCTGCTGCTGCACTGGGTTCTAAAGGCCCAAAACCTGGAGATTTAAAATTAAAAGATTTAAATGGAGATGGTGTAATCGATGACAAAGATAAAACTGTCTTAGGGAATTCGCAACCAGATTTTTATGGAGGATTTAATCAACAATTTCAATACAAAAATTTAGATTTAAGTTTATTCTTTACATTTTCGGTTGGTAATAAAGTGTACAATGCAAACCGCATGGAGTTTACAACGCATTATCAGTATAAAGACAACAATATGTTGAAAGAAGTTGCTGGTGCTTGGCGAAATTTTGATAACAATGGTAATCGTGTAAATGATCCTGAACAATTAGCTGCGCTAAATGCCAATGCAACATTTTGGTCGCCTTCTACAGGAAACTATATTTTACATTCTTATGCAATAGAAAATGGATCGTACTTAAAACTAAGCAACGTTACATTCGGTTACTCATTACCAGAAAAAATGTTAGCTAAAACCAAATTCATTAGCAAATTTAGAGTGTATGCAACAGTTAATAATTTATTTACGATAACAGGTTATTCAGGATACGATCCCGAAGCAAATACAAGACGTACAAGTCCTTTAACTCCTGGAGTAGATTATGCTGCATATCCAAGAAGTAGATTCTTTTTAACTGGAATTAATGTTACATTTTAATCAAACACTTACAAAATGAAAACAAAATCATATATAAAAATACTAGGCGTAAGTTTACTTTTACTTACAACATATTCTTGCGACGAATATTTAGACGTTAACAGCCCATCTAATATTTCTGAAGTTGAAGTATACAATGATGTCG
The DNA here is from genome assembly GCF_900115015.1 of Algoriella xinjiangensis. GTDB lineage: Bacteria > Bacteroidota > Bacteroidia > Flavobacteriales > Weeksellaceae > Empedobacter > Empedobacter xinjiangensis. The sequence continues at coordinate 201,547 of NZ_FOUZ01000001.1, forward strand.
ATTACACTTATTCTGCATTAATTGGTATTTACAATCAACTTGCAGGTGATAACGGTTATGGAAACCGAATTTCATCTATTTTCGGAATGGCTGCAGATGATTTTAAAACATCTGGCGATTACAGTTGTAACGATAGACGTGGAATTAGTATGTACGAATCTTGTGCTACAAATCCCGAATTAGACAAACCATTTCGTCAATTATATACAGGAATAGAACGTGCAAATTTATTAATTTTCAATATTCCTAATTCAACAGTTTATAAAACTGGGAGTGATAGTGATAAAGCATTAATGGATCGTTATTACGGCGAAGCATTAACATTAAGAGCGCAATATTATTACGAATTAATTCGAAACTTTGGCGATGTTCCTTTTCAAGACAAACCATCTTCTCAATACGAACATATTTTTTTACCAAAAACAGATCGTGACGAAGTATACGAAGTATTGCTTAGCGATTTAGAAAAAGCAGCTAAAGTAATTCCTTGGCGTGCAGAATCTGGCGACCCAACAACTCGTATTACAAAAGGATTTGTAAAAGGTTTACGAGCGCGTATTGCATTGGCAAGAGCAGGATATTCTTTAAGAAGAAATCCAGTTGAAATGAAAAAAGGAACAAACGATAAACTTTATTATCAAATTGCGAGAGACGAAACATTCGACATCATACAAAATAGAGGAAGTCATAACTTAAATCCAAATTACGAAGATGTTTTTCGCGCAATGCACGAAGGAAGAATGGACAACACAAACGAAATGATTTTTCAGGTTGGCGCATTCGGAGGTAATGCAAGAACAGATAGTAAATTAGGTTATTACAACGGTTTACGTCACAACAATGCTTCAAAATGGAATGGTGGTGGCGGTGTTAGTGCTCTTCCTACATATTTTTATGAATTTGATAAATATGATCAACGCCGTGATGTAACAATCAATGTTTTTGAAATTAATGCAGATGATTTAACACAAGTTGTTCGCATTGATGCATTAACAGATGGTAAATTTCGTAAATCATGGACAAAAGTTACAGGACCTTCTCAAAACTTAGGTATAAACTGGCCTATTCTTAGATTTGCTGATGTATTATTAATGTTTGCTGAAGCAGAAAACTAAGTTAATAATGGACCAACTGGTGCTGCAATAGAAGCTTTACGAGAAGTTAGAGCAAGAGCTTACTCTAAAAATCCTGGACAAATGCCTAATGTTGTTGGAAACGGATACCAAGGTTTTTTCCAAGAAATTGTACATGAAAGATTATTAGAATTTGGTGGAGAATCAATCCGAAAATATGATCTTATTCGTTGGAATCTTTTAGGAAGTATCGTAACCGAAACAAGAGCAAAACTACAAAGTTTACTAGACGGTAACGGAAATTACGCAAACGTACCGAAATATATTTATTATAAAATCGGAAATTACGATCCTGCTCAATCTGCACAAAATGTTGTTACAAATCTTGATACATATTTTGTCGGAACAGATAAATCTAATGTGTTTTATGTGCCAGCTGTAGCCTCTACTCCTACTGGTTATACGCGTATTAACTGGCAAGCGGCTATGGTAAATACAATGATAAATGACGAACGCAAAGGTTGGATGCAATATTACAAACCAAATCATTCAGAATTGCTTCCTATTTATCAGGATATCATTAACACAAATTATAATTTAACACAAGATTACGGATACTAAAATTATTGTATATGAAATCAACTATTCATAAAATATATTTCTTGGGAATAATTTCTCTTTCTGTTGCAGCCGTTGTATCATGTAGTGACGACGATTTGCAATCAGAATCAAATGATCCTATGCGAATGTTTACTCCATTATCACTTTCGGCAGAAAACTTTGAAACAGAATCTCGAGTTATGTGGAAAGCTTCTTTGTACACCGAAGATATTAACGAAACATATACGGCAGAAGTTTCTACGGATTCTTTATTTGCAAATCCAAAAGATATTATCTTATCTAAAAAAACAGATTCTGCTAGTGTTGTACTTACAGATCAAGAAATACCGGTCAGAAAAAATTACTTTGTTCGTGTAAAAACAAATACATACGAAAACAGACCCGAGTCATATTGGTCATTAAGTAAACGTATTAAGATTGTCGGAATTCAAATTCTACATCCGGTTTATGAGCCAAATGTATCAGCTAATCAAGCTACATTATCTTGGGATATTACACCAGAAGTTACACAACTTCGTTTTCAGCCTTACACACAAGTATCTGGTCAAGAACCCGTATATATAGGCGATCCTATTGTAAGTAATATCACAGCAAATGAAGCTTCTAGCGGAACAAAAACTGTTGATGGTCTTAGCCCAAATACACGTTATATTGTCGAAATTTATAAAGGCAATACAAGCGTTGGTTCGCAAACATTGCGAACAAAACCTAGTACAAATTTTTCGCTAATTGTTTCGCCAACGGATGATTTAGTAACAATTATTAATAATGCGCCAGATGGTGCTGTAATTGGTCTAAATCCTGGAACATACAATACGGGGGATAAATTGATTACAATAAATGGTAAAGCAATTACTTTAGCTTCTACATCAGGAAATTCTAGTAATACAAAAATTGCTTTTAAAGAATTTACATTAAATAATACTGGTGCTGGTTTACAGTTAAAAAATCTAGAATTAGACGGTACAATAAACAATGCTGCATATTTAATTAACTTAACGAGTGGAAATAACAATGCAGATAAAGCGAATTTCGGAAATGTATTAATCGAAAATTGTATTGTTCATGGTGTTTCTACAAGTGCTTTTAGAGCCAATAGAGGCCCTAACAGTGGTTATGCAATGGATAAATTTGAAATTAAATACTCAGTTTTCAAAAACTTTGCAGTTTCATCTTATGGTTTCTTACACTTAGATAAATTAGTTTTTAATGAAGTAAATATTGACAATTCTACTTTTACAGAAATCGGAGATTTATTTATTCGTTACAGAGAAAGTATTACGACACCATCTGCAAATGCAACAATCAACGTAAATAATTGTACAATAAACAGTATTGGGTTTAGTCAAATATATCCATTGTTAGACAATTTTAATGTGCCAATTAAATTCAACTTTACAAATAATATCTTAGCAAATACGCCAAGAGTTGGTGGTAGTTTATCAGACAATAGTTTAATCAGAATAGCGACTAACAGTACGGCGGTTTTCTCGTTCAACAATTTTTATAATTTAACAAACGGAAAAGCTTCAGATTTAAAAAAACTTACACTTCCTACAACTGGTTTAACCAATACAAATAATCAAGAGCAACCGCTAAATTGGACAAATACAACAATTGATTTTAAATTGCCTACAAATTCTCCTTTACGTACAGCCTCATCAACTGGTGGTGCAATTGGGGATTCGAGATGGTGGAATTAATACAATAAACAATACAAATGAAACTAATCATCAGTGTTACCTCATTATTTTTATTTACCTCATTTTTGTTCTCACAGAGTACACTGGCTTTTCCTTCGGCAGAAGGTTTTGGCCAGTATGCTTCTGGAGGAAGAGAAGGCGAAGTCTACATTGTTACAAACCTCAACGATTCGGGAAAAGGTAGTTTAAGAAGCGGAATTATTAAAAAACAAAAACGAACAATTGTTTTTGCCATATCAGGAACTATTTTCTTACAATCGCCATTAGATATCAACAATGGTAATTTAACAATCTTAGGACAAACCGCGCCTGGAGATGGAATTACAATTGCGAATTATCCTGTAACAATAAAATCTGATAACGTTATTGTTCGTTACATGAGATTTAGAATGGGTGATGTTTCTAAAGTAGAAGGCGACGCATTAGGAGGCAGAAATGCAAATAATATAATGATTGATCATTGCTCTATTAGCTGGTCAACTGATGAAAATTTATCATTTTACAGAAACAAAAATCTTACCGTACAATGGTCTATTGTTTCGGAAGCATTAAATAAATCTGTTCATCAAAAAGGTGCGCACGGATATGGAGGGATTTGGGGAGGAGAACCAGCCTCTTTTCATCATAATCTAATCATGAGCAACAATAGTAGAAATCCACGTTTTAGTGGCTCTGCTTCTACTACAAATCCCGAAGATGAAATGGTTGATTTCCGAAATAATGTTATTTTTAATTGGGGTGATAATAACATCTACGGTGGCGAAAAAGGCAAGTACAATATTGTTAATAATTACTACAAACCTGGTCCTGCATCTCGTCATAAAAATAGGTTATTAAATCCTTCTATTCCTTACGGAAAGTTCTATGTAAATGGTAATTTTATTGAGGGATCTCCTGATGTTTCTACAAATAATTGGAATGGTGGTGTACAATGCGACAATCCTTCTGAAGCAAAATCTGAAAAAGAATTTTCAGCAAATAATGTACAAACACAAACACCAAAAGATGCTTATCAAGAAGTTATAGCTCATGCTGGTGCTTCATTTGTAAGAGATGCGGTAGATAATCGACTAATTAATTATATTACAAATGGATATCCTACTACTACAAATGGAATTATAGATTCTCAAAATCAAGTTGGTGGATGGCCAGATTTAAAATCTTTACCTGCTTTGGTTGATACGGATAAAGATGGAATGCCAGATGATTGGGAATTAAAAAATAATTTAAACGTTGGTGTTAACGATGCTGCTGCTTATACACTTTCTAAAACATATACAAATCTTGAAATTTATGCCGAAACATTATTAAAAGGGAAAAATGAATTATATAGTTCGAAGCATAAAAACTATGATTTTGTTATTGCAAAAGACGGAACTGGAGATTTTTCTTCAGTTCAAGACGCCATATTAGCATTACCAGATTATAGTAAAATAGTTGTAAAAGTTTTGATTAAAAATGGTGTATACAAAGAGAAAATAATTTTACCATCTTCTAAAACTAACATTACTTTTATTGGAGAAGATCAAAATAAAACAATTTTGACGTATGATAATTTCGCTTCAAAATTAAATACAATTGGACAAGAAATCGGAACTTCTGGATCGGCTTCTTTCTTTATTTATGGCGATAATTTTTCAGCAGAAAACATCACATTTTCTAATACTGCCGGAGAAGTTGGTCAAGCTGTTGCTGTACGAATAGATGCTGACAAATCTAGTTTTAAAAACTGTCGATTTTTAGGTGATCAAGACACTTTATATTTGGTGAAAGGTGGCACAAAACAATACTTTTACAACTGTTATATAGAAGGAACAGTTGATTATATTTTTGGTGCGGCAACTGCCTTTTTCGAAAATTGTGAACTATACAACAAGAACAAAGGTTACATTACTGCTGCTTCTACTCCACAAGATCAGACATATGGTTTTGTATTTCTTAACTCTAAAATCTCAGGGAACAATATTGCTTCGCATCATTTAGGTCGTCCATGGAGACCTTTTGCAAAAACTGTTTTTATTAATACGCAAATGGATCAATCTATCAAAACTGAAGGTTGGAACAATTGGGGTAAAACAGAAAATGAAACTACAACTTATTATGCCGAATATAATACCACAGGAAAAGGAGCTTCTACAAATCGTGTAAAATGGAGTAAAACCTTAACCGCTCAAAACCTTCAACTTTATTCGAAAGAAAACGTCTTAGGCGATTGGCAGATAAACTAATCTTCATATAAAAAAACCAAATAATTTAGATAAAATACACAACGATTAACGAGTTAAAAAGATAAAAAAATGAAACGTATTTTTTATAGTATATTAATAGGATTTGCACTATTCTCGTGTAATAAACAAACCAATACAGCTAATTTTGGCAGTAAAAATGGAACTACTTATGCCGAGATTTCTGTAAAAGAGGGTGGAAAATGGGAAGGTAGAAAATACAAAGGTGGCGTGTTTAAAAATGTTCAAGAAATGCGTTTAAATCCGCTTCACACCGATCATTCATTTGATATTAGATATGAAGGTCCTGGTTGGGAAAATCAAAATATTGGGTATCGATTATATTTAGATTGGCGAAATGCGGTTGATATTTATGGTAAAAAAGTAAATACAATTATTTTACCAGAAGTTGGACAAGATGGTTTTGATTCTTATCACAATCCACAACCTTGGGGACAAGATATTTTGAAAGCTGGAAAATCGTTAGGAATTGGAGGTTTTGGACGATTTGTAAACGATACAGTTGCAAAATTTCATCAAGTAGAAGATACGTATGTAAAAATTAACAATGCAAAAAAATCGTCAAGTTTTGAGATTACATATAAAAATTGGAAAACTGGAAATCATACTACAGATTTAGCTGCCAAAATATCAATTTATCCATACGATCGTTTTTCTAAATTTCAATTAAAAACATCAAATCCTACCGATGGTCTTTGCGCTGGTTTGGTTAAATTTAAAGAAATTCCGCTTAAACAAAATAAAAGCACCGATAATTCTTGGGGTTATATTGCAACTTATGGCGCACAAACTTTGGTCGATAAAACAGACTTGTTAGGAATGGCTATTTTTTATAAAACGTCCGAAGTTGAAAAAACGGTAACGGGACCACACGATCATTTAGTTATTTTTAAACCAACTACAAATGCGGTAACTTATTATATTCTGAGCGCTTGGGAACAAGAACAAAATGGAATAAAAACTGAAGCAGATTTTTACAAAGATTTGGATGAAAAATTAGCTCAGTTACAATCAAAAAATAAACTAAACAAATAGGCATGAGAAAAATATTTTTCTATTCATTAAGTGTCCTTTTTCTTAGTTTAGGTTATTCATGTTCTTCGCAAAAAGTAACAAATAATTCAGACAAGTTAATTGTTAGCAATAAACTAAAATGGTCTGAACGAATGACACTTTCAGAAATACACCGTTTTCCTGATCCTACCCTACTCGATTTTAGAGAAAAACCAAAATGGAGTTATACAAACGGATTAGTTTTAGATGCAATGTATAAGGTTTATAAGCAAACTAATAATACAAAAATTTATGATTATATCTATGATTTCGGAAACCGAATGATTAATCAAAACGGTGAAATAATGACTTATAAAATGAGTGATTATAACCTTGATATGATAAAATCTGGTGATGCAATCTTAGATTTATATGAAAAAACAAACGAAGAAAGATTCAGAATTGCATTAAAAACATTAGATAAACAATTAATTGATCAACCAACAACTACAGAAGGTGGTTATTGGCACAAAAAAGTTTATCCATCGCAAATGTGGTTAGACGGTGTTTACATGGCCGAACCATTTCATGCTCGTTATGCAGCAACTTTTCAAAAAGAGCAAGAAGCAAATCAAGCATTTGATAAAATTATTGTACAATTTGATTTAATCGAAAAATATAACCGCGACCCAAAAACTGGTTTATATTATCATGGTTGGGACGAAAGTAAAAACGAAAAATGGGCAAATAAAACCACTGGACTTTCGCAACATTTTTGGTCAAGAGGTATGGGTTGGTACGGAATGGCATTGGTTGATGTGTTAGATTATCTTCCAAAAAATCATGCTGGTCGACCAAAGTTAATCCATTATCTAAATCAATACGCAGAAGCTATAGTTAAAGTACAAGACCAAACGGGTACTTGGTACCAAGTATTGGATCAAAGAAATAGACAAGGTAATTACTTAGAAGCTACTGGTACAGCAATGTTCGTCTACACTTTAGCTAAAGGAACAAATAAAGGATACATACCTAAAAAGTATAAAAATAACGCCATCAAAGGTTATCAAGGTATATTAGATCAATTTATTCAAGTTGATGAAAACGGAATTGTAAACCTAACAAAATGTTGTTCTGTAGCTGGTTTAGGTGGAAAACCTTACAGAGATGGTTCGTACGATTATTACATTAACGAACCTATAAGAGCAAATGATCCGAAAGGAACGGGTCCTTTTATTTTAGCCTCATTAGAATTAAATAAATAATCAAAATGAAATTATTTTTTTTAAAATTATCACTTCTATTTATCGGATTTAATCTCTCGCATGCTCAAAATTCTCAAGTATGGATTGCTGATCAAGGAAACGGAATGTATAAAAATCCTGTTCTTTTTGCAGATTATTCAGATCCTGATGCAATAAGAGTTGGTGACGATTATTTTATGACAGCTTCTAGTTTTAATGAAGCACCTGGTTTACCAATTCTTCATTCAAAAGATATGGTGAATTGGCAATTAGTTAACCATGCATTACCAGATGTTTTTCCGATTCAACATTTTAGCACACCAAAGCGAGGCGATGGTGTTTGGGCGCCAAGTATCCGATTTCATAACAACGAATATTATATTTATTGGGGCGATCCCGATTTCGGAATTTATATGGTCAAAACAAAAGATCCGTTTGGTAAATGGGACGATCCTATTTTGGTTTCCGAAGGCAAAGGTTTAATTGATCCTTGTCCTCTTTGGGACGATAACGGAAATGCCTACATCGTACACGGTTGGGCAGGAAGTCGCGCTGGAGTAAAAAGTTTATTAACGATCAAAAAAATGTCTCCAGATGGTACTAAAACGTTAGATAAAGGTGTTCATATTTTTGACGGTCACGATGCTCATCCAACAGTCGAAGGTCCAAAATTTTATAAGAAAAACGGGTATTATTATATTTTTGCACCCGCTGGTGGCGTAGCTACGGGTTGGCAATTGGTATTACGCTCAAAAAATATTTATGGACCTTACGAAGAAAAAATTGTTCTAGAACAAGGTAATTCAAAAATCAATGGTCCGCATCAAGGTGCGTGGGTTAATACGCCGTCTGGGGAAGATTGGTTTTACCATTTTCAAGATGCTGACACCTACGGTCGTATTGTACATTTACAACCAATGAAATGGGCAAATGATTGGCCAATGATTGGAATAGATCAAGACAAAAATGGAATTGGAGAACCAGTAATTTCTTATAAAAAACCAACTATCGGTAAAAATTATCCCATTTTAACGCCACCAGAAACTGATGAATTTGATGGAAACGATATTGGTATACAATGGCAATGGAGTGCAAATTCAAATATTACGTGGTATTCTAAATTAAGTGGACAAAATTTTCTACGTCTTTTCTCTGTGAAAATTCCTGATGGAACGAAGAATTTATGGAATGTGCCAAATTTAATGACACAAAAATTTCCTGCACCAAATTTTACCGCATCAACCAAAGTAAAACTTACTCCAGAAGAAGCAACAGAAGGTAAAACTGCAGGTTTATTAGTAATGGGAACAGATTATCAATCTATCGTTATTACAAATAAATTAGACGGTTTTTATGTCCAATTAAAACAAGCCATAAAAGCGGAAAAAGGAAACGAAGAGAAAGTATTATTCGAAGCAAAATTAAAAGGAAACGAAGTTTATTTACAAGTAAACGTAAATGAACCTAATGGGATTTCTCAATTCAGTTATAGTGAAAATGGAAAAAAATTCACAAATGTAGGAGAGCCTTTTCAAGCAAAACCCGGAAAATGGATTGGTGCAAAAGTTGGTTTATACAGCATAAGTACTACCGATGCCAAACGTGGTGGATACGCAGATTTTGATTGGTTTAGAATATCTAAAAATTAAAAAAATGAAGCATTATTTAAAAATACAACAATTTACATTTATCATATTAACCTCTTGTTTATCTATCGTTTTTGCGCAAAATAATAAGACAACAAGCGTTTATTTAATTGGAGATTCTACTGTTGCAGATTATACTGGCGATTACGAACCTGGTAAAGATTACATGAAATCTCGTTATCCAGTTGCTGGATGGGGACAAGAATTTCAACCATTTTTTTCTACAGATAAAACCAAAAATTTTGTGGTTAAAGATAAAGCACGAGGAGGTCGAAGTACACGAACATTTTTTCAGGAAGGAAGATGGCGAGAAGTTTACGAAAACTTGCAACCCAATGATTGGGTTTTAATACAATTTGGACATAATGATGCGGCTGAAAATAAACCAGAACGCGCAGTAAATATTGAAGGTTATAAAGAGTTTTTACGTTTATATGTAGCTCAAACTCTTCAGAAAAAGGCGTTTCCTATTATCTTGAGTCCCGTTGCTAGAAATTATCCGTGGAAAGATGGTCAGTTGCAAAATGTACATGGCGAATATCCAAAAGCTGCGGCTGAAATTGCAAAAGAAATGAATATTCCTTTTATTGATTTGAATACAATTTCTATGATTTTTTTTAGTGAAAATGGTCAAAAATTGGTGTCAGAAAAATATTTCATGAATTTACCTGCTAATGTTTATGAAGCTTACCCAAATGGAGAAAAAGACAATACACATTTTCAAATAGAAGGCGCTAAAGTTGTTGCCGAATTAGTTTTTAATGCATTTAAAGACGTAATAAATCAATCCAAAAAATAAAAAGAATGAAAAAATATATCAAAATTTTTGGTCTTGCAATTGCCGCTGTTTTTACTGCGCCAACAAATGCTCAAGACCATGATATTTATAAAAATATCGAATTTAAGATGCCACAAGTTAAGGAAACAAATTTCCCTAATAGAGTTGTAAGTATTGAGCAATATGGCGCAAAATCTGGAGGAATTGTAAAAAATACAGAAGCATTTAAAAAAGCCATCGTAGAGACAAATCAAAAAGGTGGTGGAAAAATTACAGTACCAAGAGGAATCTGGTTAACTGGACCAATAGAATTAAAAAGTAACATCAATTTACATTTAGAGGATGGTGCATTAATTATTTTTAGTAAAGATTTTAATGATTATCCATTAATCGAAACAAGTTTCGAAGGTCTAAATACAACACGTACAGTTTCGCCTATTTACGCAAAAGATGTTCAAAATATCGCGATTACAGGAAATGGCGTAATTGATGGAAATGGTGATGCATGGCGTTTTGTAAAAAAAGGAAAAATGACCGATAGCCAATGGAAAACTTTGGTTGAATCTGGTGGTGTACTTTCTGATGATAAAAAAATATGGTTTCCATCAGAAGGCTCTAAATTAGGCTATGTTAGTAGTTCTAACTTTAATGTTCCTGATAAAATAAGCAAAGAAGATTTGATTAAAGTTAAAGATTTTTTGCGTCCCGTAATGGTAAGTATTGTAAATGCTGATCGCGTATTATTAGACGGTCCTACTTTTCAAAACTCTCCAGCTTGGAACATTCATCCGCTTATGAGTAGTAATATTATTATTAGAAATTTAACGGTTCGTAATCCTTGGTACTCTCAAAATGGCGATGGTTTAGATGTAGAATCATGTAAAAATGTATTGATTTATAACAACACATTTGATGTTGGTGATGATGCAATTTGTATTAAATCTGGGAAAGACCAAGATGGTCGTGATAGAGGTATTGCAACAGAAAATGTAATTATAAAAAACAACACCGTTTATCACGCACACGGAGGCGTAGTAATTGGAAGCGAAATGTCGGGTGGTGTAAAAAATGTGCATGTTTCTGGGTGTACATTTATTGGTACAGATATCGGCTTACGTTTTAAAACCACTCGCGGTCGCGGAGGTATTGTCGAAAACATTTATGTGAGTAATATTGACATGATTAATATTCCAGCTCAAGTAATTGGTTTTAGTATGTTTTATGAAGGTAAATCTCCAATTGCAGAAGAAGGCGATACAGAATCAGCTAAAACAGCAGAAAAAATTTATCCAATTACAGCGGAAACACCAACTTTTAGAAACATGTTTTTCAAAAATATAAATGCAGCAACGTCAGAAGAAGCAATAAATATTGTTGGTTTAGCTGAAATGAATATTCAGAATATTGTGATTGAAGATTCTTACTTTGATACAAAAAAAGCATTAAGTATTATTGATGCAGATGGAATACAACTAAAAAATGTAACCATGAAATTTACAGAAGGTAATGCTGCAACTATTTATAACAGTAAAAATATTGATTTAACGACTGTAAAATTTGAATCATCAAAAACGCCTATAATCAAAGTTTTAGGAAATAAAACATCTAAAATAAAATTGCCAAAAAGTATAAATAAAAACAACATTTCTATCTCGAAAGATGTTCAGAAAAATGCTGTTTTATAAAATATAATTGTATGAATTTATTCAGAGAATATTTTCTTTATGTTTTTTTCATGTTAAACATTGTAGCCTTCGGACAAATAGAGCGTCCGAAGGCTACTCCTTATACCGCAGAATCTACTTTTTTGCACCTGAAAAAAAAATATCCATTCATAAAACCTGTCAATAAAACATTTCCTACAACTGTTGCGCGAGATGAAAATATAATCTATACTAGTTTTAATGGAACTAATTTAATGGCTGATGTTTATTATCCTTCTGATATTAAAGTTAAGAAACCTGCAATTATACTGGTTCATGGAGGTGGATGGATTTCTGGAAGTAAAGAAAATCAACAAATTATGGCGCAACAATTAGCTGCAAATGGTTATATTGCAATGGCAATTAACTATAGCTTAAGCGATGCTGCTAAATATCCTGCAGCCGTTCATGATATTGAAAAAGCTGTTTCTTGGTTAAAATCGAACCGAAAAAAGTACGGAAATAACACTAAAATTGCAATTCTTGGTGCTTCAGCCGGCGCACAATTAGCCACATTGGTTGGTGTTAAAAAAGAAAATAAAATTGATGCAATTATTAATATAGATGGTATTGTTTCCTTTATTCATCCCGAAGCCGAAGAAGGTCAATATGCGGCTTATTGGTTTGGAGCTACAAAGAATCAAAATATAAAATTATGGACAGAAGCTTCACCTTTAGAATATGTTTCTGCCAAAACGCCTCCTACTCTATTTATAAACAGTTCTCAACCAAGATTTCATGCAGGTAGAGATGATATGATTTCTAAATTAGCTGCCTATAAAATTGACTATGAAGTGCACGAAATTAAAGATTCTCCACACTCATTTTGGCTAGTAGAACCTTGGTTTGATGAGACTTTAAATTATATTGTTAATTTTATGAATAAGCTATTTAAATAATTATAATTAATGAAAGCTACTTTAACACTTATTCTGCTATTTTTATTTAATCATTTTTTATTTGGGAGTGAACCTTATAAAACCATAACAGTTTCTAAAGACGGAAATGGTGATTTCGCAAAAATACAAGAAGCCATAAATTCGGTTCGTGATTTAGGTCCAGGAGAAGTTTTAATCTTAATTAAAAATGGAATTTATAATGAAAAAATTAATATTCCATCTTGGAAAACTCAACTCAAATTAAAAGGAGAAAATAAAGAAAAAACCATTATTACAAATGATGATTATGCTGGAAAAATAGATGCTTTAGCTCATCAAAAAATCTTAACCTATACTTCTTATACTTTATTGATTGCAGCCGATGATATTATGCTCGAAAATCTAACCATACAAAATACATCTTGCAATCAAGGTCAAGCTGTTGCTTTACATGTAGAAGGCGATCGGTTTATTGCAAAAAACACTAATATACGAGGTTGTCAAGATACTTTATATACCGCAACTAATAACAGTAGACAATATTATGAAAACTGCTTGATAGAAGGCACTACCGATTTTATATTTGGAGAAGCTACAGCTGTTTTTAAAGATTGTATCATCAATAGTTTAGCCAATTCTTTTATTACAGCAAGCGCTTCGGCAAAAGAAAAACAATTTGGATATGTGTTTTTTGATTGTACTTTAACTGCTTCAAATCATCTAAAAAAAATTTATTTGGGACGACCATGGCGACCATATGCCAAAACAGTTTTTATCAATACAACAATGAGTAATCATATTTTGGATGAAGGCTGGAATGCTTGGACTGGAGATAAAATGTTTCCCGATAAAGAAAAAACAACTTTTTACGCAGAATACAATACCAAAGGAGTTGACACGAAAAAAAGAGTAAACTGGTCGCATCAATTAACTAAAAATCAATTAAAAAAATACACTATCCAAAATATCTTTAATGGATGGATTCCTAATAAATCATTAAAATGAAAAAAATTACTGCATTTTTATTATTCATCGTCTTCAATACCTTATTATTTGGACAATCAAAACCAACTTTATTTTTAGTTGGCGATTCTACAATGGCAGATAAAATAAATCCCGATAAAAATCCCGAACATGGTTGGGGCCAAATTTTACCTGAATTATTAAATGATAAAATCTTAATTCAAAATCATGCAACTAATGGTCGAAGTTCTAAAAATTTTAGAACAGAAGGTCGTTGGGATAAAGTTGAAAAACAATTAAAAAAAGGTGATTTTGTAATCATACAATTTGGTCATAATGATCAAAAAATAGAAGATTCGGCTCGGTATACAAATCCAACCACACAATACCGCGCAAATTTGGAGCGTTATGTACTAGAAACACGTGCAAAAGGTGCAATTCCTATTCTTATGACTTCTATTACACGTAGAAATTTTAACGAAAATGGTGTGTTAATTGACACACATGGTTTGTATCCTTTGGTTGTTAGAATGCTCGCAAATGATTTAAAAACTCCGTTGGTTGATTTACAATTATTAACCGAACAAATGGAAGTGAGTTATGGTCCTGAAAAATCAACACAATTGCATTTACATTTTGAAAAAGGTGAAAATCCTTATTATCCAGAAGCTAAAAATGATGATACACATCTATCCAAATTAGGCGCTACATTAACGGCAAATTTAGCTGTGAAAGCTTTAATAAAACTAAATATTGGATTTGATAAATTTGTGAAATGATAAAATATTATCTTGATTAACTGTATTTTTTTACTAATATTTAAAAAATAGATTTCCAACATTTCTTATTCATTATAAATAAATCTTAAATTTTAACATCTATGACTTTAATTAGTCAATATAACAATCCTAAAGATTATATTTGTAAAAATATTATAAAATCATAATGACAGCAGTTATCATTATCTTCATCATACATTGGTATGGATCTCTATTTTTTCAGACATTTTTTCACCATCGTTATGCTTCACATGCGATGTTTACAATGTCGAGAACATGGGAAAAGATATTCCATATTTTATCATGGATATTTCAAGGATCTTCGTATTTAAGTCCTTACACTTATGGTGTTATGCACAGACATCATCACGCGTATGCGGATACAGAAAATGATCCACATTCGCCACAATTTGACAGTAATTTCTTTACAATGATGTGGCGTACTCGTAACGTATATAACGATATCGATCACGATCAAGTAGATGTTTTAGCAAAATTTAAAAAAGGAGTTCCATCTTGGAGAAGTTGGGATAACTTTGCAGGAAACAACGCTGTTCGCTTAGTTTGGGTTATATTTTACATTTTTCTTTATTGGTTGTTTGATGCGCCATTATGGACATATTTTGTATTTATTCCATTACAAGCAATGATGAGTCCACTACATGGTGTAATCATCAATTGGTTTTCACACAAATTAGGTTATCGTAATTATGATGTTGGCGATACGTCGACAAATCTTATGCCGATTGACTGGTTAATGTGGGGAGAATGTTTACATAACAATCACCACAAATTTGGTGGTCGTCCGAACTTTGCCGTTAAAAAATGGGAGTTCGACCCAATGTATCCATGTATTTGGGTAATGAATAAATTAAATATTATTCAATTTAAGAAAGGGAAATTAGATACAGATTATATGTAGAAAAAAGCGACTCAAAATTGAGTCGCTTTTTTTATGTCTTTTTATAAACTATACTTTCTATGTAATTCCTAAAAAAATAATTTAGTTTTAATTGCTTGTAATTCTGCTCAAAAATTGGTTTCATTTTAGGTAATTGAGAAATATCTAAACCAATTATAAGTCTAAAAAAATACAACATCAATTTTGTCATTTCTTTTTGCCAACCTTTTTGTTGTTGACTAAAATCGACGTAAAACCAAATTCCGTTTGGCATTAAATCTGAGTCAAGTTTCAAAAATAATTCTTCTGCTTTTGATTGTGGAAAATGATCAAATAAAAAAGTTGTAAAAATTACATCATATTTTTCTGTTGATTCAAAATCAAAAATATCTGAAACGATAAAATTTATTTTCAGATTACCCGAAAATTCTTTCTTTGCCAGCTCAATCATCTTCGAAGAAAAATCAACATAATCAATTTCTAAATTAAGGTTAAGTTTTGCTAATTCCGGAATAAATTTTCCAGCTCCTCCTCCAGCCCACAAAATTTTATCGCCATCTTTCAAAAAATCTAAAATAGGAAAATGAGCTAAATGTTGTCGATTAAAAAAAACAAGTTGACTGAGATTATGATAATATGGCGCAATAAAATTGTAATTCATCATTCAAATAATAAGACACTTAAAATTCCGCAAATTGCCTTGAAAAAAATCATTCCATCAATTGCTATTAAATAATATAAAATTGGTCTTGGACGATTTAATTTGAACGCGAAAATTGCAAGCGCTAATATTGGGAAAAGCATAAATAATATTCTGTGCCAAGCTAATCCGTACCAAATTCCAAAAATCAAGAAACTTAAAAATCCGAGAAATATCAATGGTAAAATGATTCGGTTTAATGTAAAATGATAACCATATTTTACAACAAATGTTTTTAGATTTTTATTGCTATCGTCTTCATAATCTTTCAAATCAAATAAAATTGCGTTGACAACACAATACATAAATGTCTGAGAAAATAGAAAATAAAATTTTGCATCAAGGTTAAAATGTGTTCCATTTTCTAGCATCAAAAATAATACTGGAAAAAAAACGGTTGTTATTGCCCACGTCCAACCAATTAAAAATGGTTTTAACCACATGGTTTTTCTCAGCGAAATTCCTAATTTCAAATCGTAATAACCAATCGTCAAAATTCCTGTGAAAATAAGTACTAGAATCCATTTCCAAGAAATGATAGCAAGATTTGGTAAACTTTTAAAACCTAAAATTAAGCCAGAAATAAAACAAATTATTATTAAAAAAATAGTGACTATTTTGACAATTTTACGGTGATTGATATAAAATTGTGTTCGTGGATTTATCGAATAATTTATCTTTTTTGAAATACGATAAGCATACAAATAAAATAAAACGGTAAGCGAACTGATAAAAATATAATATTCAGGCGAATTAAAAGGTAAACCAATTTTGACGGTTGTCTCTACATTGAGCGCAATTGAAAGTAGTATTAAAAAAAAATTGGAGAAAAAAATGCTTTCGACAAACCGATTACTCATTTTCTTCTCCATTCCTCTAAATCTTTAATCTTTGAACATATCTGAGACCGAATTTTTGTAAGTATCCCCAATCGGTATCTCTTGATTATTCAAATATAGCACTTTATTTTGAATCGATTTAATTTTTTTTAATGGAACAATAAACGAACGATGAACACGAATAAATAATTTTTCGGGTAATTTTTCTAAAATAGATTTCATCGAAATCCTTGCCGTAATCTTCTTATTATCAATTAAATGTATTTTTACATAATCATCTAAACCTTCGATAAATAAAATATCATCGTACAAAATTTTGTTCAATTTATAATCTGCTCTAATAGTCAAATAATCAGAATCTTCTGCTAATTTTTTATCTACCAAAATCAACACTGCTTTGTTTATTGCTTCTTCAAAACGCTCGTATTCTATCGGTTTCAGCAAATAATCGAGCGCCGAAACATTAAAACCATCAAGCGCATATTCTGCAAAAGCAGTTGTAAAAATTACTGGAATTTTCTTCTCTAAATTTTTATAAAAATCCATTCCATTTATTCGCGAAATCTGAATATCCAAAAACATCAAATCAATCGGAAATTGATTGATATATTTTTGCGCATCTTTTAGATTAGAAAAAGTTTTGACCAAATCTATATGACTATTTCTAGCACAATAATTTTCGATTACCATCAGCGCCAAAGGTTCGTCATCTATAGCAATTGCTCTAATCATTTAATTCTAATTTTAGTTCTACAAAAAATCGGTCAACCGTTTCATTTATTGATAATTGATAACGATTGGCATAAATATAATTCAATCTTTTTTTAGTATTCGAAATTCCAATTTCACTTTTTTCTTCATCAGAAAATTCTTCATCCGATTTTAAATTTTCAACTTTCAGAGTCAATACTTGTTCTACAATTTCTAAATTAATTTTTATTGGATTATTTTCATCATCAATCACGCCATATTTAAATGCATTTTCTATAAAATTAATCAACAACAAAGGTGATATTTTTAGATTTAATGGATTTCCTATAATTTCGAATAAAATAGAATTTTTGGTTACTAAACGTAATTGTTGCAACTGAATATAATTTTTTATATACTCCAAATCTTGTTGCAACGACACAAAATCTTTCGAAGAATCAGAAACTACAAATCGCATCATTTTTGACAATTTCATTACCGCATCTGACGCATAATCAGACTTTTGCAGCGTTAATGCGTATATATTATTTAGTGTATTAAACAAAAAATGAGGATTAATTTGCGCACGTAA
This sequence comes from Algoriella xinjiangensis, assembly GCF_900115015.1. Taxonomy (GTDB): domain Bacteria; phylum Bacteroidota; class Bacteroidia; order Flavobacteriales; family Weeksellaceae; genus Empedobacter; species Empedobacter xinjiangensis. The sequence continues at coordinate 219,896 of NZ_FOUZ01000001.1, forward strand.
ATACGCAATTTCCGATAATTGCTTTTCTTCTTTTACTTCTTGGTAACTTTTATTTTGACGAATAAAAAGCGAGATTAAAGTTAAACAAAAGAACAACAATATTTTAGGACTCCACATCATAAAAGGCGGCGGTTTACGAAAACGTTCTCCTTTAAATTCTCCAACTTTTGGCAAATCTTTTTTAAGCTGAAAAAGCATTTCAGGCACTTGATAAACAATAAGAAAGCACAACAAAAGCGCAATTATGTAAAATAGATACTTCTTTTTAAAATAAATCCTTGGAATTAGGTAGAAATAATTCAAGAAAAAGAACCCTAAAAGCAAAATATTTTCGGTTAACATTCGCTTGAAACGCATGGTTTGAAAAATATTCTGTTGCTGTTCAAAATTTGGAACAACCAAAAACGGAATCAATATAAAAAGAATTGAAACACCGAAAAAGATTATATTTTCTCTGTTTGTAATTTTAAGTTTATTCATTTTCTAATTCGATTGATGAATTTAAATCATGCGTTTTACTTTACTGTAATATAAATATTGTTTGATACAAAATGTCATTTTTACTTCATTAATTTTTAGTTTAATAATCAATAACCATTAACAATGAATTTTCGCTTAATGCTTGAAAATTTATAGAATCGTCTGAAGTAATTTCGAGCAAATCTCTAGCTTCTATCAATCGATCATGCACTTCAAAAATTCCATTTAAAGGAATAACTAACCAATTTCTTTCACCTTTTTTTAATGGTAATCCTGCTCCTTTTTGTGCATCAAATTTTCCTAGAAATACATTAAATAAATCGTGACGAATAATTTTTTGCATTTTGTTTTCTTTCTCAAAATCTATCGGAACTAAAACTTTAGAAATTGGTATTTTTATTTTTGGTAAAAAAAACGAGTAAAAGCAAGAATAATTATCTTTCAATTCGCCTTCAATTTCTACAATACTTCCTTTTTCTAGGTAATATATAAATGCTTGATTTACTTCTATTTTCCAACTAAAACCATTCATATTCAAACGAATACTATTCAATAATGGCAATAAAATAATGTAACCACTTTCTTTAATTATTTTTTGATATGTACCCGATTGATTAATCGCAACATCATCTATAAATGCAAAAGACGAAACCGAATTTGTTTCATTTAAAGCATTAATTCTTAAAAAATTATTCTCAAAAAGATGTCCACTTTCTGCTTTACACAATTTTACCATATCCTCATTCATGTTAAATTCAAATGTAGAACAAGCAATTTATCCGAATAAATTTTAGAGGTAAACGCAACTATTTTGTAGGTTAATAGAAAAATGGATTGATAATTTTCAAAAATTATTATCTTTAACAGTAAATAGTAAAACGCAATCAAACACAACAAAAATGATAAACAAAAAAGTAAACAGCCTTGACGAAGCACTGCAAGGTGTAGAAAGCGGAATGACGCTTGCTGTTGGTGGCTTTGGACTTTCTGGTATTCCCGAAAATTTAATTCAAGGTTTAGTTGATAAAAAAATTAATAATTTAACTTGTATCAGTAACAATGCTGGTGTAGATGATTTTGGATTAGGATTATTGTTACAAGGTCGTCAAATCAAAAAAATGATTTCTTCTTATGTTGGCGAAAATGCAGAATTTGAACGCCAAATGTTATCGGGAGAATTAGAAGTAGAATTAATTCCACAAGGAACATTAGCAACACGTTTGATGGCAGCTGGATATGGTATGCCTGCAATTTTTACGCCCGCAGGTGTTGGAACTGAAGTTGCGGAAGGAAAAGAAATTAGAAAATTTACTTTTCATGGAATTGAAAAAGAATATTTATTAGAATATGCTTTCGAGCCAGATTTTGCAATTGTAAAAGCTTGGAAAGGCGACACGGCTGGTAATTTGGTTTACCGCGGTGCAACTGCAAATTTTAATCATCCTGCTGCAATGTGCGGAAAAATTACAATTGCGGAAGTAGAAGAATTGGTAGAAATTGGGGAATTAGATCCAAATCAAATTCATACGCCAGGCGTTTACATCAATCGTATTATACAAGGAAAAAAATACGAAAAGCGAATTGAAAATAAAACTGTTCAACCAAAACCATAAGAAGCGATGTTAGATAAAAACGGAATTGCAAAACGAATTGCAAAAGAAGTAAAAGATGGATATTATGTGAATTTAGGAATCGGAATTCCTACGTTGGTTGCCAATTATATTCCCGAAAATGTAAATGTTGTTTTACAATCAGAAAATGGTTTATTGGGAATGGGTCCTTTTCCTATTGATGGCGAAGAAGATCCAGATTTTATAAATGCAGGTAAACAAACAATTACAACTTTACCAGGATCAGTTTTCTTTGATTCGGCAATGAGTTTTGGAATGATTAGAGCCAGAAAAATAAATTTAACAATTTTAGGTGCGATGGAAGTTTCTGAAAATGGTGATATCGCCAATTGGAAAATTCCTGGAAAAATGGTAAAAGGAATGGGTGGCGCAATGGATTTGGTTGCTTCGGCTGATAATATTATTGTTGCAATGCAACATGTGAATAAAGCTGGAGAATCTAAATTATTACAAAATTGTTCGTTACCACTAACTGGTATTAAATGTGTTAAGAAAGTTGTAACCGAATTGGCGGTTTTAGAAATATTACCCGAAGGCGGTTTCAAATTACTAGAACGTGCACCAGGCGTATCTGTAGAAGATATAAAAAATGCAACAGAAGGAAAATTAATCATAGAAGGAGAAATTCCCGAGATGGATATATAAGTATAAAAGGAAGGCGAAAAAGCTTTCCTTTTTTATTTCAATTCAATGATTTCGATTAACTTTAAATTTAATTAATACTTTAATCGAAAATACATGCAGAATAAATTTTTTATTGCTCTACTCACACTTGGCGCATTAACTACAAATGCGCAAAAATTGGATTTGGTAAAATATGTCAATCCAATGATTGGTACCGAAAAAATGGGACATACATTTCCGGGCGCAACTGTTCCTTTTGGAGCGGTACAATTAAGTCCAGAAACAGATTCAATTCCATACGCGGTCAATCATAAATACAATCCAAAAACGTATGATTATTGTGCAGGTTATCGTTTCGAAGACAAAACGATAACAGGTTTTAGTCACACACATTTTAACGGAACGGGACATTCAGATTTAGGCGATTTTCTAATAATGCCAACTGTTGGTAAATTACAATTGAATCCAGGAACTGCTCAAAATCCCGAAAGTGGTTATCGTTCACGTTTTTCTCATCAAAACGAGACTGCGCAAGCTGGTTATTATAAAGTAAAATTAGAGGATTATAATATTTGGGCAGAAATGACGGCTTCTACCCGAGTTGGATTTCATCAATATACTTTTCCAAAAACAGATCAGGCACATATAATTTTAGATTTAAATGCCGGAATTTATAATTATGATGACAAAAATACATGGACATATGTGCGTGTTATAAATGATACATTGGTTACTGGTTATCGCCAAACACGAGGTTGGGCACGAAATAGAACGGTTTATTTTGCGATGACTTTTTCTAAACCCTTTAAAAATTATGGTCAAAAAAATGAAGACGGACAAGTTGATTACAAAGGTTTTTGGCGAAAATGGAATCAAGACGAAAATTTTCCGTTAATCGAAGGTAAAAAAATTAAAATGTATTTTGATTTTGATACAAATGAGAACGAAAAAGTAAAAATAAAATTCGCAATTTCGCCAGTTAGTCAGTCAAATGCTTTAGAAAATTTAGAAACTGAAATTCCACATTGGAATTTTGATCAAGTAAAAAATGAAGCCAAAGAAAATTGGAACAATGAATTAAATCGTATTCAAATTAAAAGTTCCGAAGCCAATAAAACTAATTTTTATACGGCGATGTATCATACATTTATCAATCCGACAACTTATATGGATGTAAATGGGCAATACAAAGGTTTGGATCAAGAAATTCATCAAGCCAAAGATTTTACAAATTATACAACTTTCTCGCTTTGGGATACATATCGCGCGCTTCATCCGTTGTTCAATATCATTCAGCCAAAACGCAACAATGATATGGTAAAATCTATGATGAAACATTATGAACAAAATCCAATCAAAATGTTGCCAATTTGGTCGCATTATGCCAACGAAAATTGGTGTATGAGTGGCTATCATTCTGTAACTGTTATTGCGGATGCCATTGTAAAAGGTGTTTATAATGGTGATGCAAATGCTGCGTTAGATGCATGTATTGTAACGGCAAATAAGCAAGATTATGAAGGAATTGGCGATTATATTGAAAAAGGATATATACCGGCAGAAAAAAACGGAACTTCAGTTTCTAACACTTTAGAGTATGCTTTTGATGATTGGTCGATTGCGCAAGCCGCTAAAAAACTGAACCGAATGGATGTTTATAGCACATTTATGAAACGTTCGGAAAATTGGAAAAATAATTATGACCCAACAATTGGTTTTATGCGTCCACGATTAGCTGATGGAAGTTTCAAAAAAGAATTTGATCCATTAAGCACACATGGACAAGGTTTTATAGAAGGAAATACATGGAATTTTAGCTTTTTTGTACCGCAAAATCCAAACGAATTAATTAATGTAATGGGTGGTAGAAAACAATTTATCAAGAAATTAGATGCATTGTTTACAATGCATTTACCAGACGAATATTTTGCTGACACAGAAGACATTACTCGCGAAGGAATTATTGGCGGATATGTACATGGAAATGAACCTGCACACCATATTGCATATTTGTATAATTGGACTGGACAACCTTGGAAAACACAAGAAAAAATCAGAATGATTTTGGATATGCAATACAAACCAACCGCCGATGGTTTGGGAGGGAATGACGATACAGGACAAATGAGTGCGTGGTATATTTTTAGCGCTTTAGGTTTTTATCCCGTTCAGCAAGGTGCTTCGGAATATGCAATTGGAAGTCCTTTAGTGGATCATGCAATTTTGAATTTAGAGAACGGAAAACAATTTACAATTGAGGTTAAAAATCAAAGTCCTAAAAATATATATATTCAAAAGATTGAGTTAAACGGAAAAACATATTCTTCTTTTAATTTAGATCATCAAGCTATTGTAAATGGCGGGAAAATTGTTTTTTACATGAGTGATAAACCTAAGAAATAAACGTTAAATATTTCATAATTAACTTTCTAATTTTGAGTAAATCCTATTTTTTGATTAATTTAAGTTAAAATTAAAACCTACAAAAATGGCGAAGAAAGCAAAAAAAGAAGAAAATCATTTACAAGTCTTAGTAAATAAATTAAAAGATCCAAATAATAAACTTCTAGTTCAATCGAATAGAATGAAAAAGAAAAGAAGAAATAATGCGAAGAATTAGCGCATAAAAAAACCTCGCAATTGCGAGGTTTTTTTGTTATATTTTAAATTGATTAATCAATCACTTTACCGATTAAATCAAATTCGTATGCTTCTATAATTTCTACATTTACAAAATCTCCAACTGGTAAATATGTATCAATTGCAGAAATTAAAATCTCGTTGTCAACATCTGGAGAATCATGTTCTGTACGTCCAACAAAATTATCTCCTTCTTTACGATCAATTAAAACACGGAATTGTTTTCCGATTTTTTCTTGATTTAAATCGTAAGAAATCTGAGATTGAATTTCCATAATTTCTTCTACACGTTGTTGCTTTACTTCTTCAGGAACATCATCTTCTAAATTATAAGCATGTGTATTTTCTTCATGCGAGTATGTAAAACATCCTAAACGATCAAATTTTTGCTCTTGTACCCACGCTTTCATTTCCTGAAAATCTTCTTCCGTTTCTCCCGGATAACCACAAATTAACGTTGTACGAATTGTCATTTCTGGTGCTTTTGTACGGAAAGCATCTAACAATGCATTCGTTTTTTCTTTTGTTGTACCACGACGCATCGACTTTAAAAGCTTTGTCGAAATATGTTGTAAAGGAATATCAATATAATTACAAACCTTAGGTTCTTCGCGAATAATATCTAATACATCTTCCGGAAAACCTGCTGGAAATGCATAATGCAAACGAATCCATTCGATACCTTCAACTTTTACTAACTCTTTTAATAAAGAAGCTAATTCGCGTTTTTTGTAAATATCTAATCCGTAATATGTTAAATCTTGCGCAATCAAAATTAACTCTTTTGTTCCTTTTTTAGCCAAGTTTGTTGCCTCTTTTACCAATTCTTCTATTGGACGAGAAACATTGCCACCACGCATCAACGGAATTGCACAAAAAGAACAAGGACGATCGCAACCTTCTGCAATTTTAAGATAAGCATAATGACGAGGAGTTGTTGTTAAACGCTCTCCAACCAATTCGTGCTTATAATCTGCTCCAAGTGCTTTTAATAATAATGGTAATTCGCGTGTTCCGAAATATTGGTCAACATTTGGAATTTGAGCAATCAAATCTGGCTTATAACGTTCAGATAAACATCCCGTCACAAAAACTTTTTCTACTAAACCGTCTTCTTTACGTTGCACATAATCTAAAATTGTATCAATACTTTCTTCTTTGGCATTATCAATAAAACCACAAGTATTAATTACAACAATTTCTCCTGATTGCTCGTGTACAACATCTTTCCCATTGGCTTTTAGTTGTCCCATTAACACTTCAGAATCATATACATTTTTAGAACATCCTAACGTAATTACATTAATTTTCTTTTTCCCAGTCGATTTCGTACGCATTACTATAATTTAAGTCTGCAAAATTACGAAAAATTTAAGCGATAATAGATGAAGTTTTGATAAAACTGAAGTTTAGAATTATTAAACAGAAGTAAATAAGCGAAATAGCTACCGAAAGATAGACATTTATAAGTGGTTAATTCGAAAATGATTCTATATAAATCAATAATTCAGAACAATTAACTTAATATCATGTTTACCAAATATTTAACAAAAATATCTGATAATTTATAGTTCATAAAATACTGTAAATACATACTTTTAAACTACAATTTAGTCAGATAAATAAAATTAGTATTTTAAGTTAGTTGAAGATAAATTTCCACAAATTTATCAAAAGCAAAAGGTCAAGATTAGCTTCTTGACCTTTTTTATTTTATTCGATATGAAAATGACTTGGAAAAGCCTTTTTCGAATCTTTTTTAAGAATATTTAATTTGAATTGACTTTCTAAAAATCCATAACCATAATTAAAAAACTGAATCAAAGTTGTTTCTATTGATAACAAACCAACTATCGCAGATTTAAATCGAAGGCTAGAAAAAATGAAAATCATAAACATATAAATCAACCACAACACAAATGGAATTTGCAGAATAAATTGATGTTCAGTAAAAATAAAACTCAAAAACAACAATAGTAATGCAACTAAAGTACCGACAAAAAATAAACTCGGAAACCAAAATGTTGGTTTCACATATTTTGGATGACGTTGATTAAGAATTGGTCGTGCAACTCCAAATTGATACACTTGTTTTGCAAATTTCTTTAAAGAAGTACGTCGTTTATGAATTACTTTAGAATCTTGAAACAAACGCGTTTCAAAACCATTTTCCCACAAACGCATCGATAAATCTGGATCTTCTCCTACTCTTAAATCTGCAAAACCTCCCGTTTTTTCGTACGCTTTTCGAGAAATTCCCATGTTAAAACTACGAGGTTGAAATTTACCAATTTGCTTTTTTCCACCTCTAATTCCACCTGTTGTTAAAAACGATGTCATCGAGAAAGTAATTGCTTTTTGCAAATTTGTAAACGAATCGTCCGCGTCATCTGGTCCACCAAAAGCATCCACATAATTTGTACTTAATTCGTGTTTTACACTTTGAATATAAGTTGGCGGAATAATTGTGTCCGAATCTAAAAAAATAAAGTAATTACCATTTGCTTTCGCCATTCCGTAATTTCTCGATTTTCCTGGTCCTGAATTCGTTTTATAGTAATAATGAAGCTTTAATTGAGAATTAAATTTAGCGCAAACCGTTTCTAATTTTGTTGTAGAACCATCATCTACAATAATAATTTCAAAATTATGATCGGTTTGTTTTGTTAAACTTGACAACAATTCTGTTAACTCATCTTGACGCTCGTAAACTGCAATTATAATCGAAAGTTGTAAATCTTCTATTTTCAATTTTATAGCTTATTGATTATAAGATTCTTTCAACTCCAATGTTAAGCTTTTAACATCATCAAAATCTTTAAAATGGTCTAATTTTAAAGTAGAATTGATTGTTTTTAGCTCATGTATAATTCCTAAAATCACATCAAACGGACTATCTTCTTCGCCTTTAGACGTTTCATCAAAATTAATTCCAACCAAAGAAACCTCTTCAATCATTCCGAAAAGCCATTCTTCTAAAAAAGTTCTTAAATCAATTGTATCAATTTTATGATTTGCCCATTGATTTTGCTTAGCTTTTTCAGCTAAATCTGTATTCGACCAAAAACATATAATTTCTAAGTTAGATCCATCTTCATATTCAAATTCTTCTGAATACGAAATTGCAAATCCTTCGTCAGAAGTTAAGATATAAACTTTTTCTTCGCTACAAATTTCTTTTATAAATTGGTTAAATTGACTCACGTTTTAATCGTTTTGGTTTTTCGTTTTTTTACTTCCTTCGTACATTTCATATTGTAAGAAATCACATTCTAATTTCCCATTAAATACTTTAATTTTACGTGAAGGACGTAATCCTACATATTTTTTTGCTTGTAAATCTGATGTTATAAACCAAGCTAATGTGTTTGGATAACTTGCTTTTAATGTATCACCAATTTGTTTGTAAAAATCTTGGTTATTATTCTCGATACGCTCATCATAAGGCGGATTGAAAACCAATAAAACTGGGAACATTTCTTTTTTAGACGTAAAAAAATCTTGGTGTCTTACCTCAATCATTCCTTCTAAATCAGCAGATTTTATATTCATTTGAGCAATTTTAGCCATTAATGGACTAATTTCATACCCAACAATTTTATATTCAAATTCTTTGATGCGATTGATTCGTGTATTTCTAATTTCCGCATATAAATTTGCATCATAATCTGGCCAATTCTGAAACGCAAAATGTTTACGATGAAGCTGTGCCGGAATGCTATTCGCAATCATAGCTGCTTCTATCAACATTGTTCCCGAACCACACATTGGATCAAGATAATTTCCTTTTCCGTCCCAACCTGCTTGTAACAACAAACCTGCCGCTAAAACTTCGTTAATTGGTGCTGGTCCAGTTTCTTCTCTATAACCACGTTTGTGCAAAGATTCTCCCGAAGAATCTAAAGACAACGTAATTTTATCATGCGAAATATGTAAGTTGAAACGTACATCTGGCGCATCTTTATCGATACTTGGACGACGATCAAATTTTTCTTTAAAACGGTCTACAATTGCATCTTTCACTTTTAGAGCGGCATAATGCGAATGTGTAAAATAATCAGAAAAAACAGTTGGATCAATCATAAATGTTTGATCAACATTTAAATAATCTTCCCAATGAAATTTTTTGAATTTTTCGTATAACTGACCTTCTGTTTTAGCCGAAAAAGTTAAAACCGGTTTTTGTATTCTCAATGCTGTACGTAAACTATAATTTGCTTTGTACATGAAACCTAAATCGCCATTAAACTCGACCATTCTGTTTTTGATTACTACATCTGCCGCACCTAACGCTTTTAATTCTTGCGCTAATATCTCTTCGAAACCAAAAAAGGTCTTCGCTATCATTCTGAAATTTTCCAAGGAAATAATTTTTTACAAAAGTACGGGAAATAAAGGAAATTGAGAAGTTAGATTGTTTTAATCTCAAAAAATAATAGTATAAAACGATATTAATATTAAAAAAACTATATTTTTAACTCACCTAAAATACTATCATGAAAAATACACTTATTCTTAGTTTCATTTTCTTTTCAATCAACTTATTTGGACAAGAAACCATCAAAAAATTTGATTTAAATAATTATACCTATAAAGTTATTGAAGCAATTTCTACCGAAAATCCAGCTAAAAAAGTCTACGAAATTCAGCAAACCTTAAATGATTCTATTATTTCGAAAGTTTTAATCGATAAATCCTATAAAACGGATAACGAAGAATTAATTACTGATTTTAAAATGAATGATAATGTGTTTGTTTTTAATAAAAAGTTAGTCAGTTCTAAAACTATTTATGGTATTGATCGTGTTTTTATTAATTCATCTGGACGAGTATTTACGGGAATTGAAAATGGTAGTTTTAGTGTAACTCCGCCAAATGAAAATGATTATGCTGCACAATTTGAAGGTGGTTTAACAAAATTAAGAAGTTCTATTGCAAATAATATTGATGCAGGAGAATTATTAACCAATACAGGTTTAGAGAGTATAAAAATAAACATTGAATTGGATATTGATGAAAGCGGAAATATACTATTGCGAAATATAAAAGGAAATGATAATCCAATTATTAAAACAGCTATTGAAAAAGTTATAAAGAAAATACCTAAATGGATTCCTGCAAAAGAAAACAATAAAAATATTGTGTCAAAATTTAGCATTCCAATCAATATACTTTATTAATATTATTGTTCAAATTTGTATCTTTAGCCAGTAAAATTTATTGAACAATCGTAGAAAAAAATACAATGGAAAAAATTACAGATCGTCTTTCTTCGTTGAGAGATGCTATGAAAAAAAATGGTGTAAGCGCAACAATTATTTCTGGAACTGATCCTCACGGAAGCGAGTATTTACCAGATCATTGGAAAGAGCGTTTATGGATTTCTAATTTTAACGGAACAGCAGGAACCGTTGTTGTTACTTTAGAAAAAGCTGCTCTTTGGACAGATTCTCGCTATTTTATTCAAGCAGAAGATCAATTAGAAGGAACAACTTTTGAGTTGATGAAAATGAAAATGGAAGGAACGCCTTCTGTTAACGAATGGTTGATTTCTGAATTAAAAGAAGGTGAAGTTGTTGGTTTAAATCCTCAAATGTTTTCACATTTCGCGCACATTCAAAATTATAACGAATTAACTTTCAATAAAATCGGCGTTAAATCAGTTGATTTAATCGAAGAAGCTTGGCAAAATCGTCCAACTTTACCAACTAATCCTTTCTTTCTTTACGAAACTAAATTTGCTGGAAAATCAGCTTCAGAAAAATTAGTAGAAGTTCGTCATGAAATGAAGAAAAACAACACAAATGTTTACATTTTATCAGCTTTAGACGAAATTGCGTGGTTATTTAATATTCGCGGAAATGATGTTAATTATAATCCATTAACCATTTCTTACGCACTTGTTGATGCAGAAAAAGCAATTCTTTTTATTGACGAAACAAAAGTTACAGACGAAACAAAATCGGCTTTAGCACAAGAAGGAATTTCGATTCAATCGTATTTAGATATTTATACTTATTTAAATAATCTAACCGAAAGTGATCACGTTTTGTTTGATGGTAACAAAACAAATCAAGCCTTATACGAAGCTATTTCTTCTACATCTACAATCAATTTAGTTGCTTCGCCGGTTACTGGTCTTAAAGCAATTAAAAATGAAATAGAATTAGATGGTTTTAGAAAAGCAATGGTAAAAGATGGTGTTGCTTTGACAAAGTTTTTTATCTGGTTAGAAGAAAATATTAACAACAATATCAACGAAGTTACAGTTGACGAAAAATTGAAATTTTTTAGAGCTGAACAAGAGAATTTTAAAGGTGCAAGTTTCGGAACAATCTGTGGATATGCAGATCACGGCGCAATGAATCATTATTCTGCAACGCCAGAATCAGCTTATACTTTGGGTACAGATAAAATGTTATTGATAGATTCTGGTGCTCAATTTTTAGAAGGAACAACAGATATTACCCGAACTTTAATTTTAGGAACGCCGACATCACAACAAAAAACTGATTATACATTAGTTTTAAAAGGAATGATTAATTTATCAGAAATTATTTTTCCTGCCAACACGCGCGGTTCTCAATTAGATGCTTTTGCACGAAAAGCGCTTTGGGATAACGGTTTTAATTATGGTCATGGAACTGGTCACGGAGTTGGACATTTTTTATGCGTACACGAAGGTCCACAAAGTATTAGAGCTGAAGAAAATTTAACAACCCTGAAACCAGGAATGGTACTTTCTAACGAACCAGGTTTGTATCGCGATGGTGAATATGGAATCAGAATTGAAAATTTAATTGTTGTACAACCTGCATTATCAACTCAATTTGGAGATTTCTATAAATTTGAAACGATTACAATTTCACCTATCGATAAAACATTAATTGATGTAACAATCTTAACTGATGAAGAAATAACTTGGTTAAATAATTACCATCAATTTGTTTTTGATCAATTAAATTCTTTCTTAAACGAAAAAGAAAATCTTTGGTTAAAAGAAAAATGTGCTCCTATTTCTAAATAAGAATTCATCACAAAAAATATTTCTCAAAATCCTATTCTTACCGAATAGGATTTTTTGTTTTAAATTAATAATCGTATTATTGCAACAGATTTGCATTAAGTAATGAAAAGACGAAATACACCAACAAAACAAGCTGTTTTAGATTTGTTCGATTCGTGTTCTTCGGCGTTGAACCAAGAACAGATTGAAACACAATTGCAAGAAAAAATGGATCGTGCGACGATTTATCGCATTCTAAATAATTTTTGCGAAGATGGTGTAATGCATAAAGTTGTTGGTGATGATGGTATTAATTATTTCGCGCTCTGCAAAACTTGCTGCGAACACACTCAACATCATCACGATCATTTTCATTTTAGATGTACAAAATGCAATCAATTAATTTGTTTAAACGAAGAAATAAAAATCAATTTACCCGAAGGTTTTTCGATGAAAGACTGTAATTGCGTCATTACAGGAACTTGTCCTGACTGCCAAAAATAAAAAAATTATGGATTTAGAATGGTTTGTAAAATGGTTTAATTCACCATATTATCATATATTATATAAAAACAGAAGCTTAACAGAAGCAGAAGATTTTATAAAAAAATTGACTGAAAATTTGCACTTAGCTAATCATGCAAAAGTGTTGGATTTGGCTTGTGGAAAAGGTCGCCACGCGGTTACATTAAACAAATTAGGTTATAATGTTTTAGGAATTGATTTGTCTGTTGAAAGCATAAAATATGCAAAACAATTTGAAAATGAGCATTTAAAATTTGAAGTTCATGATATGCGCGAAGTTTATCATGAAAACGAATTTGATGCTGTTTTTAACTTATTTACAAGTTTTGGATATTTTGAAGATTACAACGATAATTTTAAAGTTTTTGAAGCCGTAAAAACACAAATTAAAGAACACGGAATTTTTGTTTTAGATTATTTGAACGCCGAAAAAGTGGTGGCAAATATGATTCCGTATGAAGAAAAATTGATTGATGAAATCTTATTCAAAATTACAAAATCAGTAGAAAATGGTTTCATCAAAAAAGAAATTGATTTTACTGATAAAGGCGAAACTTTTCATTTTGAAGAATATGTACGTTTAATTTATTTCAACGATTTTAAAACTATTTATGAAACTGAAGGTTTTGAATTAAAAGAAGTTTTCGGAAATTATAATTTAGATGATTTTAACGAAAATAATTCTGACCGACTAATTTTAGTCCTTAAAAAATGACAGAAAGTTTAATTCTTATTTCAAGTGTAATTATCGGTGTTATTTTCTCGAAATTATTACTGAGAAATAAACACAATTCAAAATTACTTTTAACCTTTAGCGGCGCGTTTTTTTTGGCGATGACCGTTTTAGAGATTTTGCCACAAGTCTACGGACATCCTTCTGCTAATCACGATCATCATGCGATTGGTTTGTATGTTTTGTTGGGTGTTGTGGTGCAATATATTTTAGAAACAATAAGCAAAGGCGTAGAACACGGACATATCCATTTGCATAAAAAAGAGCAGTTTCCGTTTGGTATTTTTGGAGGATTATTTCTCCATTCTATTATCGAAGGAATTCCAGTTGCCAATGCCGAATCGCATAATTTTATGTGGGCAATTTTTGTGCATAATATTCCAGTTTCTATGATTTTATTTAGCGCTTTATGTCAACATACCGAATCGTATTTTAGACGATTTCTATTTATGACACTTTTTGCATTAGCAGCACCAATTGGTTATTTCTTAGGAAAACATACACTTATTTCGAATTATTCATTAGAAATGAGCGCAATTGTTTCGGGAATATTTTTACATATTTCTACCGTTATTTTATTTGAAGCCAATGAAGGTCATCAATTTAATTTAAAGAAATTTGCCTCGATATTGGTCGGATTTGTTCTGGCTTATTTGACAGTTTCTATGCATGTACATTCGCATTAAAAATACAAAAGGAAGTTCGATTTGAACTTCCTTTTTTTATAATGTTTTACGATGATCGAGTACTAAAATTTCTCCATTCGAAACAAATTTCCATTTCTGATTCTTTTTACACTCCGGTTTTTCTGTTAAAGATTTGATATTAAAATTAACCTCTTTCGGTTTCATTAAAATATCTGCTTGGTAAATACATTCACCAATCTTTAAATTTGTAGAAAGACTATCACTTGCTAAAATATCTTCTGAAGAAAAAGATTTTATCGCTTCGTTTATTATATTTAAATCCATTTCGGTGTAGACCAAATCAAAATTAGTTGCAATTAAACTTGATGATAATCGAAATGAATTTGACTCAACATCATTTCGTATAACTGAATTGCTGGTTTCCAAATCAATTTCTTCAACTCGTTTTGGACATCCCAAATAATCTGGAATTTTATCAATTTTTTTACTTTGCAAATCTTTCTGAAATGCTTGTAATTCTGCTAATTGTTGCCTTTTTTCTGGCGAAGCTTCAACAAAAGCGGTAGTTTGTGTTAATTCTTGTGCAGATAATACTTTTTTAGATTCTTTCAAATCCGAACAACTTATTACTGTAACAAAAATTAAAAAAGAGAATATAGATTTCATCATAAGCTTTAGGTTTTTACCTCAGCAAATTAAGAAATATTTAATTCATTATCAGTATTTTAACACTTTTACTTCCTAAAACTATTTCTCTTAATTAAAATTATCATTATAAATGATTTACTAGATTGTAAATGGTTAACATTTCTCGAACATATATTTTTATATAAACTGTCAAAAATTAGATAGTCATAAAGATTTTGAAATACTATAAAATAAAAAATATTTTAAATTAACCATTATTGTTTTTTAAAAATTTGTTTTATACTTTTAGTATTCAGACAATTAACACAAGATTATTATGAAACAATTATTTTTTACAACTCTAATTTTAGTTACAGGTTTCTCATCCTTTTCATTTACTCCTATTAAAAATACTTCTTCTGTAGAAAAAAGTTCTAAAACAATCAATTATATCCAAGCTTATGTTGTAAATACAGTTAATAATACAACATTATATTTTCAACAATATGATTGTGCTGAACAATATATTAACGAATTTGGAGGAATTATTACTGGAACAGCTACAGTTAAAGAAACACAGGCTTTTTCTTGCGCATTTTAAAAAGAATTAACAAAATTAAAATTTTATTTTTATGAAAAACTTAATCACGTTAGCAATAATTGCTATTGGAAGTTTTGCTTTTGGGCAAACATGTAATATCGAGCAAAATGGTATTTTTGAGCTTAATCAATTTGGATCTGATGAAGTATTTTTTTATACAGCTCCTAATAGTATTCAAAACCCGAATGCAAATAATTATACCTACTCTTGGGAATTTCAATTTGAAAATGGTGGATATGCAAGCTTCATAGAACGAGAACCTTTATTTAGCGTATCTTGTAGTAATAAAGTTACATATACAAAAGTAACTATTAGTAATGGAACGTGTAGTAAAGTGATAGAAAAAACGTGGAGACCTAAAGTTTGTGGAACAGGTAATTTAATCAATTAATAAATAATTATTTTACTTAAAGCTTAATCAAATTAGCAATAATTGCTTTTAGAAGTTTTTTTGCCAAAATCTTGTTTTCCAACTTCAAATTCTGGACTTTAAAGAAACTAATAAAAAAACCATTCTTAATTTAAGAATGGTTTTTAGTTTAATAACTAAACCAGATTCATCAATAATTTAGTCTTTATTTATGTTCGTTTTTATATCAATTGATATTTCTTGAATATACATAATTATTTATTTACTTAAATCAGCAATACATTTTTTTAAATCTTTTATCCATAAAGAAACTGTATATATTGAATAAAAAGCATTGTTGTCTAATTATATTTTACTTAAAAAGTAAATAATTTCAATTAATATTTTTTACGGTTTCCCGTATTTTTATTTGAAAACAAAAATTTATTTTTGAGAAAAATATAAAACAATGAATAAACATTACTTAATGTCAAATATGAAATCAACTGGAATTGCCTACTTATGTTGGTTCTTTTTAGGATGTCACTACGCTTATCTAGGAAAATGGGGATTACAAATTTTATATTGGTTTACTTTAGGTGGTCTTGGTATTTGGGCTTTAATTGACTTATTTACTATACCTTCAAAAGTAAGTACACATAATCTTATTATTGCAAATCAAATTGATCAAATTGAAAAAAGAGATCAAGAAGAGTCACATGCAAGAAATATGGCTATGATAAATGCAGTTTCAAATAAAAATATAATTTAAACTAAAAAAAACGGTTACGGAAAAAAATAATTGTTTCCGTAATCTTTTAATTTAAGAAATTTTAAATGAATAATTGTCAGATATAAGTTATTTATACTTACTTAAATCTAGATTCAGAATATCACCTACTCTACTAAATTCTTCGTTTATTTTTGCATTCAAAATAACTTGTTCATTCGTAATCGGATGATTAAAAATTAATTGATGCGCATGCAACATCATTCCAGTCAGTTCAAAATTCTCTAACCACAATTTATTTTGTTTGTTACAACCATGCGGGCGACTGCCTAAAATTGGGTGTAAAATATGTTTAAAATGTTTTCGTAATTGATGCATACGCCCTGTTTCGGGAATAGCTTCGACCAAACAATAACGAGAAGTTGGATGATTATTAAATTCTAATTCGATTTCGGCATTTTGCAAGCGATGAAAATATGTTATTGCATTTTGTTTAACGCCATCATCATTGGTTAAATCATAATCAATCGATAATTCGTCGGGCGACCAACCGCGTAAAATTGCTAAATATTTTTTTTCGACTTCGCGCGTCGCAAAACGATCATTCATAATTTTTAAAGCCTCTTTATCCAATGCAAATAACAAAACACCTGACGTTTTACGGTCTAAACGATGAATAGGATAAACATGCTGTCCTCCTATTTGATTTCTCAATTCCTGAATTGCAAAAACCTTTGCATCGCGTGCATAAAATGATTTATGAACCAATAATCCACTTGGTTTATTAATTGCAATAATGTATTCGTCTTGGTAAAGAATTTCTAACATTTAGCAAAAATAAAAGAGATTTCCATTGAAATCTCTTTTTTGAGTTATTTATTTCGATACTTTTCTTTTTTCATTTTAGATCGAAAAACAGAATAGAAAATTGCAATTGCTAAAACTGTAATTAAAATAGTATCCCAATGTTCTTTTATACTGTTGATTATATTATCCATGTTCTTGAAAATTATCGTTAAAATTAATAAAAAAAGCTGCTCTTACGAACAGCTTTTTAGAAATTATCTTAAATCGATTTGATTAAGCGTGAATTGCACGATTTGCAGTTGCAGCCAAAGCAGCTTCTTTAATCGCTTCTGAGAAAGTTGGGTGAGCATGTGACATTCTTGAAATATCTTCTGCAGACGCACGGAATTCCATTGCTGTAACACCTTCTGCAATTAAATCTGCAGCACGAGCACCAATAATATGAACTCCTAAAACTTCGTCAGTATTTTTGTCTGCTAAAATTTTAGCAAAACCGTCTGTATCCATAGATGCACGAGCGCGACCTAAAGCTTTGAATGGGAAAGAACCTACTTTGTATTCTACTCCTTCTTCTTTTAATTGCTCTTCTGTTTTACCAACTCCTGCAACTTCTGGCCAAGTATAAACAACACCTGGAATTAAGTTATAGTCAATATGAGGTTTTTGACCTGCTAATTGCTCAGCAACCAAAGTACCTTCTTCTTCTGCTTTGTGTGCTAACATTGCACCAGCAACTACGTCACCAATTGCATAAATGTTAGAAACATTAGTTTGTAAGTGACCGTTTGTTTTGATACGACCTCTTTCGTCAACTTCTACTCCAACAGTATCTAAACCTAAAGAACCTGTAAATGCACGACGACCAACTGCTACTAAAGCATAATCACCTTGAATTTCGATTTCTTCACCTTTTTTGTTTGTTGCTTTTAAAGTAACATCGTTTCCGTTGTTTACTACAGAAGTTACACCTGTAGACGTGTAAAATTTCATTCCTTGTTTTTTCAATACTTTTGTCAATTCTTTAGACAAAGCACCGTCCATTCCTGGAATTACACGATCTGCATATTCTACAACAGTTACTTGAGAACCTAAACGTAAGTAAACAGAACCTAACTCTAAACCAATAACTCCACCACCAATTACAATTAAATGTGCAGGTACTTCTGTTAAAGCTAATGCTTCTGTAGAAGTAATAATTCTTGTACCATCTGTTGGTGCAAAAGGTAATTCTGAAGAAACTGATCCAGTTGCAATAATTGTATTTTTTGCTTCGATTTCTTGTGTAGAACCGTCTACAGCAGTTACAATAATATGAGTAGCATCTTTAAATGCTCCTGTACCTTTTAAAACATCGATGTTGTTTTTACCCATTAAATATTCGATACCTGCAACGTTTGTGTCGATAACATTTTGTTTACGAGCAATCATTTGAGTAAAGTTAACTTTTGGCGTATCGATATCGATTCCGTGCTCTTTAAAGTGAGTAACAGCATCGTAATAGTGGTGAGAAGAATCTAATAACGCTTTTGAGGGAATACATCCAACATTAAGACATGTACCTCCTAAAGCTTGTTTTTCGATAATTGCAGTTTTAAATCCTAATTGTGCACAACGTATTGCTGCCACATATCCACCAGGTCCTGCACCTATTACGGCTACATCATAAGAACTCATATAGTTTTATTTTGATATTATTAATTTATTTTACTCTACAAATATAATTATAATCGTATTGATTCTTGTTATAAAAAAGTAATGAATTTTATCAACTTAAATTTTAAAAACTACTCACGCTCAATCACTTAATAAAACCATTATTTTATATAGTATTTTAAGTTGTATAACTTAAACTCAAATAACTATTTTTCAAAATCAATATATTGTAAAATAAAACCCCTTCACTTTTCAGTAAAGGGGTTTTGTATATTAATTTAAAAAAACTTGTTTTACCAATTTAATAAAACAGATCCCCAAGTAAATCCAGCTCCAAAAGCTGTCATTAAAACTAAATCTCCTTTTTTGATTTTTCCATCTTTTTTTGCTTCACTTAAAGCAATCGGAATAGATGCTGCAGTTGTATTTCCGTAACGCATAATGTTATTGTACACTTTTTCGTCTGGGAAACCCAATTGTTTTTGTACAAACTGAGAAATTCTCAAATTTGCTTGATGCGGAATAAATAAATCAACATCATCTGGTGTTTTATTTGCTGCCGCTAATGCCTCCATTATCGATTCTGGAAAACGAGTTACTGCATGTTTAAAAACGTAATTCCCGTTCATATACGGATAAATTTCTTTATTCGTAATCTTGTGATCTTCTTTCAATATTTCGTCCGACCAACCCGTTTTTGTTCCTGGGAAAGTAACCGCTAATTCTTCGGCATATTCTCCTTCCGAATGTAAATTAGTTGATAAAATTCCACGTCCTTCTTCTTCCGAAGCCGATACGATTACCGCTCCTGCTCCATCTCCAAAAATAACAGAAACGCCGCGTCCTTCATCCGACATATCTAATCCGAACGAATGTACTTCTGCGCCAATTACCAATATATTTTTGTAAACACCCGCTCTAATAAACGCATCTGCAGTAGACATTGCATATACAAAACCCGAACATTGGTTACGAATATCCATTGCCCCAATTGTTTTACAACCTAATTCGCGTTGTACCAATACACCATTTCCAGGAAAATAATAATCTGGCGAAAGTGTTGCAAACAATATAAAGTCGATATCTTGAGCAGTTATACCTGCGTCTTCTAATGCATTTTTAGCCGCCTTAACTCCTAAATCTGTTGATGATATTTTAGAATTTGGCTCGATGTGTCTTCTTTCAACAATACCAGTTCTTTCTTGGATCCACTCGTCGTTGGTGTCCATTACTTTAGCTAAGTCGAAATTAGTTACAACTCTTTCAGGTACATAATGCCCTACTCCAGTAATAATAGATTTTATCATAGGATAATGTATTACTTTTCAATTGAAGCAAAGATAATACTTCGGAATGAGTTAATATAATAAATGCGTCTTTATGACAATAAATTATTTAGAAAATTTTGCTTTCACTAAACCATTGACTACGATAGATAGTACCATTACCGCTGTAGCAATGTAAAATACAGGAGTCATCTGTTCCGAATCTCCAAAAATAAGACTTGCCAAAATGATGCCATAAACGGGTTCTAAATTTACGTTTAATAACATTGTATAAGCACTTACATATTTAAACAAATCAACCGATTCTATTTGTGCATATGCCGTAAAAATAACTCCAAGTAAAGTTAACCAGCCTAAATTAGACCAACTTACCGTAAAAACTTCTTCGAAACCTGATGGCTGAAAAAACAACATCACTAACGAAATTGTAATAATACCTCCAATCATTTCATAAAAAGTAACTTGAGTAGGCACAGCATCTTTTTGTATTCTCGAATTAAAAACAGCAAATAAAGCAGATAAAAAACTACAAATTATACCATAAATAATTCCCATCTTATATTCGGGCGATGCATTAAAAATAACCACAACACAAGCCGAAACAACAACGGCTAATAAAACTTCGTAGAGATTTATTTTTCGTCGATAAAAAATAGGTTCTAAAACTGCCGTAAATAAAGCACCCATAGAAAGTGTACTTAGCGCGATAGAAACGTTAGAAACCTTAATTGATAAATAAAATGTAAACCAATGCATTCCTACAATTCCACCAATTCCTAATAATTTTAGCAGTGTATTTTTTGAAACTTTAAAGTCAATTTTTTTATATTTCATGTAAATAAAAACCGCAATTGCAGCAATCAACACTCTATACCAAACCATTGGCAATGCACTTAAGGTAACAAGCTTACCAAAAACGCCTGTAAAACCCCACAGTAAAACTAAAAACTGGAGGCGAAATTGTACTTTAGATATCATTTCAAACTTTTGGCAAAAATAGGTGTTTAATTCCTTATTTTTAAAAGGTTTTTAGAGAATTATTTTGTCAATATTAATTCTAGCTATCGATTCTATTTTCGGGCTTCAAAATTTATGTATTTTTACAGCCATTCTATTCCATATTTATCTCTAAACATGCCGAAATAAGAACCAAAAGAACAGTAATTATTCTCCAATTTTCTTTAAAAATTTAGAGTAACACTTAGTTTTATATTATTTTTGTAAAATAATTTTAAAAAATTGAGTAAAATAGAAAATTGGATAAGTTGTAAAGCTTGCAAAGGTCGTGGAAAAAAAAGTCAAGGACTTTCGAAAAAAAAACTCTTGCGTTATGAATCTGCGCTTGCACAATTTAAAAAAAATGAATCCGCAACCATTGTTCCGATTAAACCTAAAAACTCAATACAAATTTGTACTTCGTGTTCTGGCACAGGTTTAGAGTTAACCAATGAACGTCCTTTGGCTGATGAAAACAAATATCCGCATGTCGCTATTATTGGTGCTGGTATTGGTGGTATTGCGCTAGCATTAGCATGTTTACATCGCCAAATTCCTTTTACACTTTTTGAAAGAGATCATTCTTTTAATGATCGTTCTCAAGGTTACGGATTAACTTTACAACAAGCCAGTAAAGAGATAAAAAAATTTGGTCTTACTACTTTAGATCATGGGTTGGTTTCTACCTTACATTTGGCACACACAATTGATGGAAATATTATTGGAGAATGGGGAATTAGAAAATTACTTGCCAAAGAAACTATCCAAAACAAAAATAAGAACAAACATACCAATATTCATATTGCGCGACAATCTTTACGATTGGCTCTCTTAAACCAATTAGGTGGTGATAACCAAGTGTTATGGAGCCATCAATTCATAAACTATACATTAGATAAAAAAGCTGAATTAACATTTGAAGTTAATGGAATTAAAAAACATTTTAAAGCTGATTTAATTGTTGGTGCAGACGGTATACGCAGCTCGGTTCGGCGATTATTGATAGACGAAAAAATTAGTCCATTGCGTTATTTAGGATGTATTGTCATTTTAGGAATCTGTAAATTAAATGCTTTAGAAAATTTAGAAAACCATGCTTTATTAGATGGTGCAACCGTATTTCAAACAGCAAATGGTACTGAACGAATGTACATGATGCCATATGATAAAGACTCAATAATGTGGCAATTTAGTTATCCGATATCAGAAGATGAAGCTAAAGTATTGAGCAAAAAAGGCGCTGAAGAATTAAAGATTGAAGTTTGTAAAAGAGCGCAATGGCACAGCCCTATTCCGCAAATTTTAGCAGCAACCGAAACAAAAGAAATTACCGGATATCCTGTTTATGATAGAGATTTATTAAACCAAGATTTATTAAAAAATGCTGGTTCTGTTACTTTATTAGGCGATGCAGCGCATCCGATGAGTCCTTTTAAAGGTCAAGGTGCAAATCAAGCATTGTTAGATGCCTTGTTATTGGCGCAGAAAATTAGCGCAGTATATAATCAACAAGATAATGAGCATCATTTACGCGAAGAAGTTTTACAACCTTTCGAAAAAGAAATGATTGATCGTAGTAGTATAAAAGTTAAAAAATCTGCAGACGCAGCAGAGTTTCTTCATTCGGATATTGTGCTACAAGAAGGTAATGTCACTTTTGGTTCTAAATGGTCTTCGTCAATTTAAATCTATCCTATTATTCGCTATAAACTGAAGTATGCAATAATCTGTAATAAAAATTATTTTGGCAATTTTAATATTCAAAACAAAGCGATTATTTTGTCAATATTAAATTAACATTAAATAATTATTTCGAGAATATTAATTCTAGGAAACGATTGTATTTTCGGGCTTCAAAATTTATGTATGGACTTTAGTATTTTTTTACAGCCCGATGCGTTAATCGCATTATTTACATTAACCATGTTAGAAATTGTTTTAGGAATTGACAACATCGTTTTTATCTCTATTTTATCAGGTAAACTGCCTGTTCATCAACAAAAGAAAGCCCAACAACTCGGTTTATTTTTAGCCATGTTTACGCGTGTACTTTTATTGTTTTCACTAAGCTGGGTGATGAGTTTAACAAATCCGATGTTTAATATTGGCGATTGGATTGGTATAACTTCTGGCGATTGGCACGATAAATTAGCCATTTCTGGTCGAGATTTAATCTTATTGATTGGAGGTTTATTCTTAATTTATAAATCTACAGTAGAAATTCACCACAAAATAGAAGGTGTTGTAGAAGAAGGTGGAAAAGTTAAAATACATTCTTTTGCAGGTACAATTGTACAAATCTTAATTTTAGATATTGTTTTTTCTTTAGACTCTGTAATTACAGCCGTTGGTATGGCAGAACATATCGAAGTAATGATAGTTGCAGTTGTTATTGCAGTTGCAGTAATGATGCTTTCTGCAAGCGCAGTTTCTAAATTCGTAAATGATCATCCAACTGTAAAAATGCTAGCTTTATCATTCTTACTATTAATTGGAGTTTCGTTATTAGCCGAAGGTTTTGATCAACATATCTCAAAAGGATACATTTATTTTGCAATGGGATTCTCTGTTTTAGTAGAGTTCTTGAACTTAAAAATGAAGAAGAAAAACTCTAATCCCGGAATTGTCCGAAATATTGTCGGAAACGAAGATGAACAAAATAAAAATTTATAAGTAACTTTAAGGCCTCAAGTTGAGGCCTTTTTTATTAGAATAAATTCCATGCAAAATATAAAATTAATCGTGACAGATATGGACGGAACTTTGTTGCGTTCGGACCATACATTAAATCCAGAATTTCACAAAATCTATCAACAATTAAAAGAAAATGACATCACTTTTGTACCCGCAAGTGGTCGTCAATATTACAGTATCATCAGTTATTTTGAATCTATAAAAGACGAATTGGCAATTATTGCCGAAAACGGAACTTTTGTTACTTACAAAGGAGAAGAAGTTTTTGTAGATGAATTAGATTTTTCAGTTGTAAAAGAAATCATCGAAGAAGTTCGTAAAATAGACGGTGCAAATATTGTTTTAGCTGGTAAAAATGCAGCTTATGTAGAATCTAAAGATGATGTTTTTATCGAATATTACAAAAACTATTACGCAAAAAATGAATGGGTTGACGATTTAACAAAAATCAAAGACGAACAATTTATCAAAATTGCCATCAATCATCCAAAAGGAACGGAAGAACATGTGTACAAAAATGTTTTAGCGTTCGAAAAATATGGTTTGAAAGTTGTTGTTTCTGGCGAAGTTTGGTTGGATATTATGAACGAAAAATCGAACAAAGGTGTTGCTTTAGAAACATTGATGAATAAATTGAATATTTCTTCGGAAGAAATCATGGTTTTTGGGGATTTTATGAATGATTTGGAAATGCTAAATTTGGCTAAATATAGTTTCGCTATGCAAAATGCGCATCCAATTGTTAAAAATACAGCTAACTATTTAGCTCCTTCTAATGATGAAGATGGTGTTTTGCAAACTATTAAAAATTATTTACAACAATTAGAAACCGTAAAAGCTTAATTATCTGATAAATAACATCATTATTTAACACGTTGATAATTTAATATTTACTAATTTCGCTCAAAACCTAAATCACACATGTTTATCCTAAACAAGCATTTAAGAAATGCTTTATTATTAAGCTCGCTACTGATTACTTTTTCTTGTAAAAATGATCAAACCTCAACAAATTCTTCAGCCCAAATTTCTGAACCAAAAGAAATTTTGCAAGAAGATTCTGACTCTTTATACACGATAAAAACAGATACTTTAAATCATTTATCAGATACAATTGCTAAAAATGACAATCAAAATCCAATTGATTCGACAAAGCAATATGTGTATTTAACTTTTGATGATGGACCTTACAAAGGAAGTAAAAACATCAACAAAATTTTGACTGAAGAAAATGTAAAAGGAACTGTTTTTTTAGTTGGTTTTAATGCTTTTACTAAAGAATTGAAGCAAAATGTAGAAGATTACAAAGTAAATCCGAATGTAGAAATTGCAAATCATACATATTCACATGCACGCAATAAATACAAAGCATTTTATAGCATGCCCGAAAATGTATTAGAAGATATTCGTAAAAACGAAGTTGTTTTGGACATACATTCGCGTTGGGTTCGTTTGCCTGCGCGTAATACGTGGCGTATAAACAAACGTAAAAAGAATGATCCCGTTAAAAATTCTATTCCAGCAGCAGATTTATTGGCTAAAAACCAATATTACATTTATGGTTGGGATTATGAATGGGAAAGAGCTGCAAAAAAATCGTCAACGCATGATTTAGCTGCTCCACAAAAAATATATGACGGAATTGTACATCGTTTGGATCAAAATAAAACATTTGAGAAAAATCATTTGGTTATTTTAATGCACGATGATATGTTTAACAGTGATAACAATGCCGAAAAATTAAGACAATTAATTGTTTTACTTAAAAATAACAAGAAAATCGTAATCGAAGGAATTTCGAATTATCCCACCAAAGTAAGCTAAATCGATTTTAAAAAAATAGTATAAAAAAAGCCTCTAACATAAATTAGAGGCTTTTTATTTTGTCTAAATTTTAAACAAAATCTATGGTTGTTTCTATCACATGACCACGTTCTAAAATTTTATGAATTGGGCAAGAATTTGCAACTTTTTCTAATCTTGTTTGTTGCTTTTCATCAAATTTACCTTCAATTGTTACATGACGCTGAAATTTAATTGGCTCTGTTGTCGAAACATCAAAATTTACATCAACTTCTACTTTATCGTAGGGAAATTCTTTGTGATTCATATACATTTGTAAGGTGATTGATGTACACGAAGCAAGCGCTGCACCTAACAATTCGCTTGGTTTTGCAGCAGTATCTAATCCGCCTTTATCAATTGGTTCATCAACTGTAAATTGATGCTTTCCTGCTTCTATTTCAGAAATATAATTTTTATCTGTTGATCTTGAAGTTATATTAATATCACTCATAATTTTTTGTTTTATTCTTTCAATTTAGATTTTGCTTGCGCTTCTGGTAACGGCACGCGCCCAGTTTCATTTGGTACATGAGGAAAACGATCGTTTATCCAATCTTCTTTCGCTTTATCAATTGTTTCGCGAGAAGAACTCACAAAATTCCAGAAAATAAAATGTTCTTCAGGTAAAGCTTCTCCTCCAAAAATATAAACAGTTGTTCCTGCTGTCATTTCAAATTCGCACAATTTAGCATCTTTTGCAACTAATAATTGTTTTGTACCGTAAGTAAAATCGCCGTCTTTTATTTCTCCTTCTAAAACATATAAAGCAGATTCTCCGTATAAATCTTGTCCTAACGAAACTTTAAAATCATTTTTGGCTTTAATCTCAATAAAATACAAAGGCGAATAAACGGGAACACCCGACGTGTATTCTCTAAATTGACCCGCAATCAGCTTATAATCTGCATTATCATCAGACCAATTTGGTAATTTATCTTCTTCTACATGTACAAAACTTGGCTCCATATCTTCCAATTCTTTTGGCAAAGCAACCCAAATTTGTAAACCATGCAAGGTTTTATCTGTTGTACGTAAATATTCGGGCGTGCGTTCCGAATGCACAACTCCTTTACCTGCTGTCATCCAATTTACAGCGCCAGGTTTTATTTCGATTTCGCTACCCAAACTATCGCGGTGCATGATTGAACCTTCAAATAAATAAGTTAATGTAGAAAGACCAATATGCGGATGCGGACCAACATCAAGATTTTGATAATCTTTTAGTTTAGCTGGGCCCATGTGGTCGATAAAAACAAATGGACCGACATGTCTTTTTTGACGAAATGGTAACAATCGTCCCACCATAAAGTTACCAATATCGGCTGCTTTTTCTTCTAATATTAATCCTACGTTTGACATTTTATTTTTTTTTATAAAATTAAATTTAAGTTTGGTTTTAAAACTTGATATAAGTTAATAAAAAAAAGAGGTTAACCAATGGCTAACCTCTTTTATGTGATAATATTTAACTATATTTTAATAATCGTAATTATTTTGTGTTTCTCCTCCAAAATTCCACGCAATACCAAAACGTAATGTATTTTCTAAGGCATTGTTTGTGTCTGACATCGGAACTAAGTAAGATGCATTAAATGCAAACGCATTGTATTTAAGCCCTAAACCTAAAGTTAAATGTTGACGATCTCCTTTCATTTTACTTTCATGAAAATAACCTGCACGTACAAATAAAGCATCGTTATAAGAATACTCTGCACCTACAGAATACATAATTTCTTTTAACTCTTCGCTTCCTCCTCCTGGTGCATCACCAAAAGATCCGAACATACTTTCCATCACTCCTTTATTTGGTATATCTCTGACAACTGTATACTGAGAATTTCCATTTCCATCAACAGTTTCTTCAATTCTAATATCTGGCGTAGGTACTAATAGCTTAGAAAACTCTGTTGTAATTCCTACTTTGTTATAATCATCAAATTTAAAATCATACCCAACTCCTAAACGTAATGTTGTTGGCAAATATGATGCATTATCTTCTGAATTTGAATAATCTAATTTTGGACCAATGTTAGAGACTTGAAAACCTCCACGTAATTTACCTTCAAAATTATTGGTATCCATTGTTTCAGATTCATAATAACCTGCTAAATCTACCGCAAATGTATTTGCAGCTTGTACAGTACCATCGCTAATTCCGTTGAATAAATCTGAACGAATAAAACGTCCTGTAACAGCCATAGAATAATTGTCTGTTAAGCGTAAACCATACGATAAATCAATCGAAAATTCGTTTGGTTTTGCCATACCATTAGGTACAATTTCGTTATTTACACCAAGACTATTTAGTTCAATCTCTCCCATATTAAAATAGTAGATACTTGCACCTAATGTACTACGTTCATCTTCTCCTAAAAATGTGTAATACGTCGCATTTAATAAGAAAACATCACTTGTTAAAGATGTCATATATGGTGTATATGAAAAGGCTACTCCCGAATAATCTTTTGCAAATGAATATTTTGCAGCATTCCAGAATTGAGAATAATTATCAGCAGATGTAGCAACACCTTGATCTCCTAAACCTCCTGCACGTGCATCTGGTGAAATTCTTAAGAATGGAGCACCAGTCATTATAGGATTTGGCTCTTTAAGTTCATTCTTCAAAGCACTTTCTGCTTCAGCTTTAGTATCAAATGTTTGAGCATACGAAAAAGCCGATGCTAAAATCAATAAGCTTGCGGTAATTTTTTTCATTCGTTTTATTATTGATTATATAAATTTATTATTATTTTAAAATTACAAGTTTTTCTACAGCTGCGGCAGAACCTTTACAAACAGATTCGTCCACACCTTTTACATTCACTTTGTATATATAGACACCTTTTCCTATTTTATCTCCAAAATCATCCAAACCATCCCATTCTATCGCATATTTCCCTGTACGATATCCTTCTCGGAAAGGTTCTGCAGAAACGGTTTTACGAACGGTTTTTACTAATTTACCCGAAATTGTAAAAATCTGTACCATTACATCTAACTCAGAATCACAGTTATGTTCGAAATGGAAATAGGTGTTTTTTGTAAATGGATTAGGCCAATTTAACAACTTATCGATGTGTAATTGTCCCGTTCCGTTTTCCATTACTACAAAGTCTAACGCCGCAGTACTAGAATTATTGTTGATGTCCCAAAATTTAAGATTTACGGTATGTTGACCAAGTTCAAGATTTTTTAATTGATACATGACTTGCCCTTTTTGATAATCTTCGAAATTTTTGTTGACACACGGATTGGCATCACCTCCATCATAATACTCATTCAACACATAAGCATCTTGTACTTTACCATCTATTGTTGCAACAATATCGTGTCCAATACTTGATCCTGTTGCATTAATTCCCGTATTATCTGTTAAACAACCTACCAAATAAGGCGAACGATCTGTAATTCCACCATCAGCAAAATGTAAATTATTCATGTATAATTTTCCTTGCGGACGTTCGTCATCATTTAAACCTTCTGCATTAATTCCTTCAATTTTTACAGTTTTTAATGACGAAGCATCTTTTTTATTGGTTTCGTCGTAGGCATAAAATTTAATTTTACGATCGCCAGCTTCGTAATTAATATCTTTTGGAACATAAAACTGAATGGTAAATTCGCCATTCTCTACTTTTCCTGTTCCTTTATAAATTGTTTTATCTTCTGTAACAAACGTTTTATTTACATAATTTGATTCTGATAAAATCTTATTCGTTTCTGGTTTCTCAAATAAACTAACTGTTATTTTACCTTTAAAACTAGCGTCAATTGTAGCAGAATTTAATTGATTTATATTTCCTTTTATCGTTACAAAATCTAATGCTTGCAAAGTACCACCAGCTAAAACATCTACATCTTTTTTGGTCTTGATACTTTCTATTATAATATCTTGTTGTGGACGATGAGTAGACAACATAGGATCGCCTAAAATACTGACACTTTTATTATTAGTATGTGAAGGAGAATAAGTTAATTTCGCAGCATTAAGTGCATGACCGATTGATTGATTTTCTTCACCAGATTTTTTAAAGAATTCTTTAATTAAATAGGTGTTCATATCATCTCCATAGCCCGTACCAATTGGTCGATTGGTTGTAATCATTGCTAAGGCACCACCATTTGGATTCTTTAACATTGTTTCTCCTGCCGAATTATATTGTGGTAAATCCCAAATTGTAAAATCACAAGTAACTGTTGTTACAATTGGTAATCGCGAATATGCTGCATTAAAATTAGAAAGATTTGCTAATTCTTCTGCTGTAATAATACGCTCTTGTGCCCAACTACGTGGTCCACCATGACCATAATACATCAAGAAATTAGAACCTAATTCGATTCCATTTAATATTGCTTGATTTACGCTTGGATAACGCACACCTGCAGAGGTTGCTTCTGGTTGATGAGCACCCGTATATATTTTATTAACTGTATAAATTTGATTCTCTGGCTTATTAAATTCTGCATCTAATGCTTTATCAAAATTAGGTGTATTTACATTATTGTCATTATCCGTAACACCAACTATTTTTGTACGCCAATCGCCATAAGAAGACCCTTTACCTGCAACTTTATCGTAATATGAAATAATTTTATCTACTAAAACTTTTGCTTCTGTTGTATTAGCTGCCGCAATTCTACCTACGGCTAAATCAAACCAATGCGCATCATAACCATAAATACCATCTACATTATTAGATAACATGACAACATCATTTTTTATCATTGCAAAATAATCATCTGTTGCAATTGCTCCCTCTATTTTTTCTGAAGGCACGTCGATAAATGTTGGAATAAAAGTTGTAAATTCTTTTACTCTATTTTTTGGATCATACGTTGCCGCGCCAAATAATAAACCATATTCTAAATTTGGGTTATTATTATCTTTTAGAAATTTAAAAAAATCTCGAATTGCAATTGGATCTTGTGAACCAGACGAAAAATCATTGTAAACTTGATCCGTCGTTACAACACCAACTTCTATATTATCATGTGTTTTTCTGAACTGAGCCAAACGATTTGCTTGTTCTATAAACTTTGGATGCGTAACAATAATGTAGTTTAAATTACTTAACGACCGTATATTTTGATTCGGAACTCGGCCTACATAATCAATCGTTGTAAAAGCATTTTCCTCTTTAAAAGCAACAAATTCATTTGGTAAAATTGTTTGATATTTATACGTCGTTCCTTCTGGTTTTATACTTGATATTTGATGAATATCAGCAACATTCCAAACATTTATATTAGATGAATTTTGAAGCGTAAATGCATTAATTCCACTATTTGCAGCCGTTTCTAAAAAACGAAATGTAAACTGCTCATTATTATAAACTAAATTATCTTTGAAACGAAGTTGTAAATAGTCTAAAAATCCTAATCCCGACGGATTTGAACCATTTGAGGTAACTGAAATATCAATTGTATTCGAAGTAAGTGAAATTGGATTATCTACCTCTGTTCTAAAAAATGCAGAACTTCCTAAACTTCCAGTAAAATTTTGTCCATTAATCCCTACAGTAAAACCATTGCTATTTGCATTTTTACCAACAACAGCATATCTCAAAAAAGCTTCGCCTCCATTTACTACAGAATTCGCTTTAAATGTTTTCTTGAAACCTCCATTTATTCCTAAGTTATCGCCAACCCAAGTTTGTCCTAAACCATTTAAATTAATCGAATCTTTCTCGTGAAATTGTAAATTATCAAACTGAGAATATGTTTTTACTGCACTTCCAGAAATTGACGATTCACCAACTCTTTTTCCATTTTCGCCTTCATACGATATAAAATAATAGGCAGAATCATCGTAAAGATTATACCTTAATTTTATATCTTCTTCTGTTGTTGATGCATCTCTGTACCATTGATGTGGACCTTTTGCATAAAAAATAACATAATCGCTGTTATCAAATTTACCATCTTCGGCACCAACAAATTTTATTGGAATTTCGTTTAACGCACCAACTCTATCTTTGGTTGTATTTTCCATCAAACGACCTTCTCCGTTTCCATAAATTTTTAATTTACGAGGATCAAGATTTGTTGGAATTCCATTTTTAGTAAAAAAATTACGATCTAATTTAAAAACACCATCTTTTGACACTTTTATTTTAAACCATTCTCCTTTTTCGAGCACACTTTTAGTCGAATTATCAATTAATTTTCGAGTTGTTTCACCCAATTTATTTGATTTTTGAACAATTGAAAAAGATTCAACCTTTAAAATTTTATTGTTTTGTTTCACGAAAGGCGAAACTTTAACAATCAATTTTTGTTGTCCATTTTTATCGATAATCGAATAAAATGTGTAGCTAATTTGCTCTTTAATAGAAGAAGTATCTAATTCGCCCAATTCATTTCCAATCTCGCGATATTGCACGTTCGTAACTTCAGCCTCTCGGTTAGAAGAACTTAACTCTACAATAAATTCTGGAAGAAAATAACTTCCAATCGAATAATTTTCTTTGTTCGAAAAGTAAGGAACATTAACTGTTGTACCATTCGTTAAAGAAATTGTTTGATTATTCTCCCAATTTATTTTGTAAGTTTGACTAAATAAATGAGGAAATTGAAATAAAGCTGCGGCTAAAATAAAATATTTCTTCATGTGAATTAAACGCTATTTTGACAAATATATTTTCAATCGTAAAATAAAAAAAACTTTCTCGCGTTAGAGATATGAAATAAAGCATTTTTTCGTTGTAAGATTAATGTCAAATGCTTTTATTTGCATTAAATTTAATATTTGAAAACCAGAAATATTCTATGAAAATGAATAAAGGACGTATTTTTTCTCTTGCTCTTGCAGCTGTTACTATGAGTGTATTCATGGGGTGCGGAAGCAGTTCAGGTAAGAAAAAAGGAGGTGGAACAAAAAATTTCACAAGCCGTACAGGTTGGAAACCAAACGACAGTAAAGGTTGGTTTTTTTCAGGTAAAAAGAAAGAAAATATCAAGGCTTGGCCTGGTATGGTTTTTATCGAAGGTGGTTCATTTACCATGGGTATAACGAAAGATGATGTATTGCACGATTGGAATAATTCTCCTGTTCGTATGCAAGTAAAATCTTTTTTTATCGGAGAAACTGAGGTAACGAACTATGAATATAAGGAATATTTAACTTGGTTAAAAGTTGTATTTCCTCCAGAAGATACGCAATACAAAGATATCTACAATGGAGCTTTACCAGACGAAACTGTATTTAATAATCAGTTATCTCGTGATGATTTTTCGACAGAAAATTATTTGTTTTCTCCAGAATTTAGCTACTATCCAGTAGTTGGTATTTCTTGGTTGCAAGCAGTTAATTATACAGATTGGTTAACAGACCGCGCAAACGAAAAAGCATTAATAGATAAAGGTATTTTATCAAAAGATTACTATTCTAACGAAGAGTATAATTATGGTAGTAAAACTTTTAGCGCTGAGCAATATAAATTAGGCGATACGAATGTAAATGAAGCGATTGATTCGACAAAGATTATGAAAGCTAATCAAATCAAATCTCAAAATCAACGTATCTTAAAAGCTAATCGTGCAACTGGTTCTTTAGAAGTTCAACCTTTCCGTTTGCCAACAGAAGCAGAATGGGAATATGCAGCTTTAGCTTTACCTGGAAATCGTGAGTACAACGAATATAAAGGAAAAGAAGTTGCTCAAAATAACTTAAGAACTGTAAAAGGCGCACAAAGAGGTCAATATTTAGATAACTTTAAACAAGGTCGTGGAGATTATTCTGGTATCGGTGGTTTTGGGAACGATGGTTCTGCAATTACAAGTGATGTAAGAAAATATCCATCTAACGATTTCGGTTTATATGGTATGTTAGGTAACGTTGCCGAATGGGTTTCTGATGTTTATCGTCCTATTATTGATGAAGAAGCAAACGATTTTAACTACTATCGTGGTAATGTTTTCAAAAAGAATATTGACAACGGACAAGGTGGTTTTGAGAAATTTGACGAAACAAATGTTGAATATGATACATTAGACAACGGACGTTTAGTATACAAAGGTTTACCTGGAGCATACAAAAAACAAGTTGAGTATGATTTAACAAATTACCGTGATGGTGATACAAATTCTTCTCTTGATCCAAGAGTTGAAGAAGGAAAATCTGCAGATGCTGCAACAGAAGATATGTACAATGCACCTCAACGTAAATTTAGAGTTGACGAGAAAGGTCGTGTTATTTTAGAAAAAGATACACAAAAACGTACTTCTGATATTTCTGATGAAACACGTGTTG
The DNA here is from genome assembly GCF_900115015.1 of Algoriella xinjiangensis. GTDB lineage: Bacteria > Bacteroidota > Bacteroidia > Flavobacteriales > Weeksellaceae > Empedobacter > Empedobacter xinjiangensis. Next base: position 254,021 of record NZ_FOUZ01000001.1, read on the forward strand.
TAAAAGGTGGTTCTTGGAAAGATCCTATTTATTGGATTGATGCTGGACAAAGACGTTACTTACACCAAGCACAAGCAACAAACTGGATTGGTTTCCGTGTAGCACAAGAATACTCTGGTAGTTTCGAATCTAAACGTAAACGTAGAGGATAATTATCCTTTTCAAAATATAATAAAAAATCGCGGTGAAAATTTCATCGCGATTTTTTTATGGATTAATATTCTTTATTGTTTTACAATTATTAAGTAATTTTTAAAGACCAATCAATTACATGTTCGTTTTCGTGTATTTGTATAAAACCAAGCTTCTTCAAAAGATTAATAGATTGCGCATTATCTATAAAACATTTTGCTGTAATTTCTTTTACAATTTCTTGAGAAAAAGCCCAACGAATTAATTCTCTCGTAGCTTCTTCTGCAAAGCCTTTACCTCTTTCTTCTGTAATAATTCCGTAACCAATATCTATGTTTTGAAATTCAAAATTATAGCCTTTGTAACCAACATCGCCTATTATTTCTTGTGTATCTTTCTTAATAATCAACCACGATTCAAAACCTGTTACATAATCATTAATAGACAAATTCCCTATAATTTTAGGAATTGTATCCATCATATCAAGATCTGGCCAACTTTTTCCACGTTTATAACCTTGCTCATAAAGCAATTCATAATCATTGTATAATATATTTTCACAAATATCTTGTGTAAATGGGATAAGAATTAATCGTTCTGTCTCTAATTGATTAATCTCTATTTCTTTTATTTTCATTTTTTCCTAGCACTGATATAAAGCCGACAATGTAGTGATTTTAATATAACACACTTGTATACAAAGATTAATATCATATTGATTTTTTAATTAATTTTAAGGTAATTTTTTTAGAAGATTCATACTCAAAATACTATTGTTAATTTAAAATTTCGATGCATAATACTTTATATTTGCATACAAATAAATTTATCTATTTTTCAGATTCATGACAACAGCAGAACTATTCGAACAATATTTAAAATCGAAAACAGTTACGACGGATACTCGTAATATCTCAAAAGATTGTATCTTTTTTGCTTTAAAAGGTGCTAATTTTAATGGAAATACATTTGCCCAAGAAGCAATAAATCAAGGTGCGCGTTTAGCAATTGTTGATGAAATAGAATTTGAAAATCAAGCAAATAATATATTTTTGGTTGATGATACGCTAGAAACTTTGCAAGATTTAGCAAAAATGTACCGTAATTATCTCAAAATACCATTTATAGGATTAACAGGATCGAATGGTAAAACGACAACGAAAGAATTAATTTCGGCAGTTTTGAAAGAAAAATTCAAAACACATTATACATTCGGAAATCTAAATAATCACATTGGTGTTCCGTTAACTATTCTTTCAATTCCAGAAAATACGGAAATTGCAGTTATAGAAATGGGCGCAAATCATCAAAAAGAAATCGAATTATTGGCTTCTATTTCTCAACCAGATTTTGGATATATTACCAACTTCGGAAAGGCTCATTTAGAAGGTTTTGGTGGATTTGAAGGCGTTATAAAAGGTAAATCTGAATTATATGATTATTTAAAATCGGCGAATAAAATAGCTTTTGTTAATGCAAATGATTCTATTCAAGTTGAAAAAACAATAGATATAAAACGAATTACTTTTTCGGATCAAAATAATGCAGATTATCAGATTGAATTAATAGAAAATAAGCAAGAATATTTAGCCGTTAAGTACAAAAATTTAGACATTCAATCTCATTTAACGGGAAATTATAATTTCAGTAATATTTCTTGTGCCATTGCTATTGGAGCACATTTTGGAATTGAAACAGATTTAATCAAACAAGGTATCGAGAATTATTATCCATCAAATAATCGTTCGCAAATTATAGAAAAAGAAAATTATAAAATTGTGATGGATGCGTACAACGCAAATCCAAGTAGCATGGAAGCTTCGCTGAATAATTTTGCGAAATTTGAAGGTTCAAAAACAATTATTATTGGAGATATGTTTGAGTTGGGTGACGAAAGTAAAGCCGAACATCAACGTATTTTGGAATTAGCCGAAAGTTTAAATTTTAATCAAATTTATATTTTAGGTCATAATTTTAAAGAATCAGAAACAACACATCTAAACGTTGTGAAATTTGATGATCGTCAATCTTTTGAAGAATATTTAAAGAATAATTCTATAAATTCTCAGAATATTTTAATAAAAGGATCACATGGCATGCGTCTTGATTTATTGGAAACGCTAGTATAAATTATTATGGTAAAAAACCTTTGTTTAATTGTTTTTTTGATGTTTTTTAGCTTTTCTAACGCACAATCATTGATTGAGTGGAAAAAAGAAACGAAGCTAGATTATATTAATTTTAAGAAAAAACCAACACAAACTAAAACGCCGCAAGGTTATTTAGATTCAAAACTTGGTTGGCAAATTGCAGAAATGGATGGAGAAATTCCACAATTAAAAGTTTTTAATCGGTTTGATGAGTCAAATTCTTGGGTTTCTTTTAAACATGAAGGTATTTTACAAGAAATGCAATTACAATTTGATTTATCAGAATTGTATGCGCGCAAGCTGAGAAAGGATTTTAAAGATTTACAAGCTAAAAAAGTAATGGATAAAGAATCTTATCGTTCAAAATTTATTTTTGAATCAAATACCTTCAAAAAAGATTAAGAAAAATTGCGGGAGTTTCATTAAATCAACCTGGGTTATACAAACTTTTAAATAAACAGATTCAAGATTCTTTAGTTATCTATCAGTCTTATAAAGAATAACATAAATGGATTTTATCGTGTAATAAAATCCATTTTCATCAATAAAACTTATCATTTAGTAAATTATCTCTAATTATCTTAATCTTTACAATTAATTAATATTTACTTTTGTTTTTATATATAAATTTGTAGCCTTTTCAAATTACATTATGAAGCAAATTTCTACAATTTTATTTTTTGCTGCATGCTTTACAGGGCTTGCGCAACAACCTTATTACAATAGTATTGATCTGAATTTAAAAGGTCAAGATCTAAAAAAGGAGTTAACAACTCTTATTACAACTACGCATAAAAAGCAACTTACTTATGGTGAAGTTTGGAATGCATTAAAAGTAACAGATTTAGATCCTACAAATTCGACACGTGTTATTCAAATATATGGATACAACAAAAATTCGACAACAAGTGATGATGCTTACTACAATTCTGTAAACAATAATGGAGGCGGAACAACACAATGGAACAGAGAGCATACGTATGCAAAATCTTTAGGTTCTCCAAATTTAGGTGAGGCTGGTCCAGGTGCAGATGCTCATCATTTAAGAGCTTCTAATGTTAAAAGAAACTCTTCGAGAGGAAATTTAAAATTTGCAACAGGGTCAGGAACTTCTAAAACTGTTTCGGGCGGATGGTATCCTGGTGACGAATGGAAAGGTGATGTAGCACGAATGATGATGTATATGTATGTAAGATACACTACACGTTGTTTACCTGCAGGTGTTGGTGTTGGTAGTACAAGTCAAACGCCAGATGGTATGATTGATTTATTTTTGAAATGGAATGCAGAAGATCCTGTTTCTCAAATCGAAATTCAACGAAATGAATATTTAGGAGATTCTACAAAACCATATGCTCAAGGAAATAGAAACCCGTTTATTGATAATCCGTATTTAGCAACAGTTATTTGGGGAGGTCCAACTGCTGAAAATAAATGGGATAATTTAGGAACTGATGATAATTATATCGAAGTTAAGAACACTATAAAAGCTTACACAAAAAATAACAGTATTTTAATTGCTTCTACTGATGATTCTGTTACAAGTATTCAAATCTTTAATACATTTGGTCAACTTGTTCGCTCATTTGAAAATACAAGAAAATTAAAAACAATAGAGTTGCAAAACTTTGAGAAAGGTATTTATATTATAAAAATTAATGGAACTACTTATTCTACAAACAAAAAAGTAATCGTTAAATAAATAATAAATAGAGAGTTAAGTTATATTTTTTTGTAACTTGATTCTCTTTTTTAAATCAATTACTATATGAAAAAAATAGTTTTACAAATTAGTTTATTTTTGGCAAGTGCAAATCTTTTTGCTCAAGCACCTGCTGGTTATTACAATAATGCTACTAGCGAAGGGTATACCTTAAAAACCCAGTTGTATAATATTATTAAAGGTCATACGACAAAATCTTATGACGCATTAAAATCCTTGTACAGACAAACTGATAGCAACAACGGTTTTCAGGATAAGTATTATGAAAAAGATAATACGATTTTAGATATCTATTCAGAAAATCCGACAGGAAAAGATCCCTATAATTATACACCTGGTCAAAAAGAATGTGGAAATTATGGTGTTGAAGGAGATTGTTATAACCGAGAGCATATTGTACCACAAAGTGTTTTTAAAGAATCTTCTCCTATGGTTTCTGACCCTTTTCATATTTGGCCAACAGATGGTAAAGTAAATGGAGTAAGAAGTAATTACCCTCATGGTATGGTTGCTAATCCTACAACAACATCTAAAAATGGATCAAAATTAGGCGCAAATAGCAATACTGGATATTCAGCTGGATATTCAGGTATAGTTTTCGAGCCAATTGATGAGTTTAAAGGAGATGTTGCACGTGCATATTTTTATTTTGCAACACGTTACCAAGAAAATGGAATACAAGGTTGGACTTATGCAATGTTTAACAATACAAAAGACAAAGTTTTTACAGATACTTTTCTTAAAATATTAATGAACTGGCATATAAATGATCCAATCTCTCAACGAGAAATAGACATTAATAATTTAGTTTATAATTACCAAGGAAACAGAAATCCTTTTATAGATCACCCGGAGTATGCTGAAAAAGTTTGGGGTTCTAATTTAGGAACTGATGATTTTGTTTACCAAAAACGTGATGATATAAAAGTTTACAATAAAACAAATCGTTCTGTTGTTGTGAAATTAGAAAACAATCAAAAATCAATTCAAAAGATTTCTGTTTTCAATTTAAATGGACAATTAGTTAACGAAGTTCAAAATTCTACACATCAAAAAGAAGTAAATGTAGATTTTAAAACTCCTGGAGTTTATATCATAAAAGTTGTGGGACCAGAAATGGAAATCAACCGTAAAGTAGTTATCAAATAATCAACATAAAAAAAACCTTCATTCTTTATAAATGAAGGTTTTTTTATTTTAGTAATAATAGCAATTCATTAATCATGATTGATATTCTTTTTATAAAACGTCAATCCATATAAAAATAATGGAATTCCAATTATCACTATTAACAACACAAATAATTTTAACATAATATAAAAAATCTTCTACTTTCTAATACTATTTCTAATATACAAATAATATTTTTAAACTATCTACTATAAAATTGAATTTTTATTGAATTTTTAATATTTTTAAAATATGTGATAAAAAAAGCCGTAAAACTGATAGTTTAACGGCTTTTAAAATTTTATAAAAAATAATCTTTATTGATTTCCTTTTGCATAATCAGCTAAAAATTGAGCTAAACCAGAATCAGTTAAAGGATGTTTTAATAATCCTAAAATAGAAGACAATGGTCCTGTCATTACATCTGCTCCAATTTTTGCGCAATTTACAATATGCATTGTGTTACGAACTGATGCTGCTAAAATTTCTGTATCGTATAAATAGTTATCATAAACAAGACGAATTTCGTCGATTAAGTTTAAACCATCTGTCGAAATATCATCTAAACGACCAATAAACGGAGAAACATACGTTGCACCTGCTTTTGCAGCCAATAAAGCTTGTCCTACAGAAAACACCAATGTTACATTTGTTTTAATTCCTTTTGTAGAAAAATATTTACATGCTTTTATACCATCTTTCGTCATCGGAATTTTAACTACGATTTGAGGGTTTAAAGCAGCCAAAGTTTCACCTTCTTTTACCATTCCTTCAAAATCTGTCGCAATTACTTCTGCAGAAACATCACCATCAACTAATTCGCAAATTGCTTTATAATGATTGATAATATTTTCTTGTCCTGTAATTCCTTCTTTTGCCATTAAAGATGGATTTGTAGTTACGCCATCTAAAACTCCTAGGTCTTGCGCTTCTTTAATGTCAGCTAAATTAGCTGTATCGATAAAAAATTTCATTGTTTTTGTTTGTTGAATTGTTTTACAAAAATAAGCATTAAATCATAAAAAGTCATTCAAACTCTAAAATAACCTTCTAAATAATTTTATACCGCTGTATATCCGCCATCTACCAAATAATAAGCGCCAGTTATAAATGAAGCTTTGTCCGAACTTAAAAATAAAACCAATTCTGCTACTTCTTCGGGTTGACCTAAACGACCAATTGGATGTTTAGAAACCAACATCTCTAACTGATCTGCACTCATGTGGTCAGATAACAAAGGCGTCAAAATATAACCTGGACCAACAGCGTTGCAACGAATATTTTTTGGCCCATACTCTGCCCCAATATTCTTCGTTAAACCAACAACAGCATGTTTTGCAGACGTATATGCCGAACTAAAAGGCGCAGCTACAGATCCATGAATAGATGCCATATTTACGATAGAACCACCGCCATTTTTTTGCATTGCTTGCAATTGATATTTACAACCATAAAAAACACCATTAAAATTGATATCAATTACGTTTTTCCAACCATCTAATGGATAATCTTCTGTCAAAGCCGCTGGTCCTCCAATACCTGCATTGTTACATGCAATATCTAATTTTCCATAAACCTCAACCGCTTTATTTACCAAAGCTTCATTATCAGTAGGAGAAGAAGTATCTGCTTTGAAAAAAATTGCTTCACCTCCACTCGATTTTATAATATTTACAGTTTCATTCCCACTAACTTCATTTATATCAGAAACAACTACTTTTGCTCCTTCTTTTGCATAAAGTTCGGCTACAGCTTTTCCTATTCCAGATCCTGCACCAGTTACAATTGCTACTTTATCATTTAAAATTCCCATAATATTTTGTTTTAATAAAGTTAAGAATTATAGTTTACACAAATTATCTCTTGAATCATAATAAAATGTAAAATTTCTAATTTTAAATGAATAAAATTTATCTTTGAGTAAATATTTAAGTTTCATGAAAAATCTTATTGCTACAATTTGACTTCTATACATTATCCATCATCTCAAAAAAATGTATACCATGTTGAAGTAATTTCTGAAAAAGGAAATTATAAAACAATTGGTTTTGTAACTACAAATTCAATTAATATTGATTATGAAACGGGAGAAAAAAATTGGACACCAACAATCTTTACAAAACAATAATCACGCTATAATTTGCAGTACATTTGCAACTTAAAATAAGAAAAAATGCAAGCACCAATTGCTAAAAAAATAGAGAAAAAATTAGAGAAACACGGAGATATTCGTATTGATAATTATTATTGGTTAAATGATCGTGAAAATCCTGAAGTGATTGATTATTTAACAAAAGAAAACGAGTATACTGCAGAAATTTTAAAGTCTACAGAAGGTTTACAAGCAAAACTTTTTGATGAAATGAAAGCACGTATAAAAGAAGACGACTCTTCTGTTCCGTATAAATTGAATGGATTTTGGTATTTAACTGAATTTCAAAAAGGAAAAGAATATCCAATTTATAAACGACGAAAAGAAGATTTATCTTCTGCTGACGAAATCATGTTTGATGTTAATAAAATGGCAGAAGGTCATTCGTATTATCAGCTTGGTGGACTTTCTGTTTCAGAAAATAATCAATTGGTTTCTTTTGGAGTTGACAATGTTTCACGTCGAATTTATACAATTCAAATCAAAGATTTATCAACGGGAGAAATTTTAGCGGATAAAATAGAAAATACAACTGGTGGTTCTGTTTGGGCTGCCGATAACAAAACATTATTTTATACTCGAAAAGATGAAACACTTCGTGCGTTTCAAATTTGGAAACATATTTTAGGAACTTCTCAAGAAGATGACACCTTAGTTTTTGAGGAAACTGATGATACATTTAATGCGTTTGTTTACAAATCAAAATCAAAAAAATATATCATCATCGGATCTTCAAGTAGCGTTTCAGATGAGTTTAGATATATCCCTTCAAATCAACCAGATGCAGAGTTTAAAATCTTTCAAGAAAGAGAACGTGATTTAGAATATTCAATTGAACATTTTGGTGATTCTTTTTATATTCAAACCAATAAAGATGATGCATTTAACTACAAGTTAATGAAAACTTCTGTCGAAAAAACAGCTCAAGAAAATTGGGAAGAAGTTATTCCTCATCGCGAAGAAACATTTATTGAAGGTTTTGAAATCTTCAAAAATTACTTGGTTATCGAAGAACGCACAAATGGTTTAATTCAACTAAATATCAAAGCTTGGGATAAATCTGCAGATTATTTCTTACCATTTACCGAAGAAACTTATACTGCAAATGTTGGTACAAATCCTGATTTTGACACCGATATTTTACGTTATTCATATACTTCTTTAACAACACCTTCGTCTGTCATTGATTTTAACATGAATGATAAATCATTCGAAATCAAAAAAGAACAAGTTGTTATTGGTGATTTTGACAAATCAAATTATGTTTCAGAACGTATTTGGGCAGAAGCACGTGATGGCGAATTAGTTCCGATCTCAATCGTTCGTAGAAAAGATACTGTTTTATCAGAAAAAACACCACTTTTATTATACGCTTACGGATCTTACGGTTATACAATCGAGCCATATTTCAGCTCAATTCGTTTAAGTCTTTTAGACCGTGGATTTGTGTACGCAATAGCGCATATTCGTGGAGGACAATATCTTGGTCGCGAATGGTACGATGAGGGTAAAATGTTAGAAAAGAAAAATACATTTTTCGATTTTATAGACGCTGCAAAGCATTTAATCAAAGAAAATTATACTTCTTCTCAACATTTATATGCTATGGGCGGCTCTGCAGGCGGATTGTTGATGGGTGCAGTAATCAATTATGAACCAAATTTATTTAATGGTGTTATTGCGCAAGTTCCTTTTGTTGATGTTGTTACGACAATGTTAGACGATACAATTCCGTTGACAACAGGGGAATATGATGAATGGGGAAATCCGAACGAAAAAGAATATTACGATTACATCAAATCGTATTCACCTTACGATAATGTAGAAGCTAAAGCTTATCCAAATTTGATGGTTACAACTGGTTTACACGATTCTCAAGTGCAATATTGGGAACCTGCAAAGTGGGTTGCTAAACTTCGTGAGATAAAAACAGATAATAACATCTTGATTTTAGAAACCAATATGGAAACTGGTCATGGTGGAGCTTCTGGACGTTTTGAATCTCTAAAAGAAGATGCAAAAGAAGATGCTTTCTTATTTATGCTTGAAGGAATTACAGAATAATTCTTAAAATACAATATTATAAAAGCCACTTAAAAAGTGGCTTTTTATTATTTGATGAATCATTAGCATTCTACTAAATATTATAGTTTTTAATGAATATAATCGATAATTATTTTATGCATAACCATTTTCTATCATAATAAATATTCTGTCATTTCGACAAAGGAGAAATCTAAAACATACGCTGATAAAATTCTATTAACTATGAGATTCTTCTTTCCCTTCGCTCTATTCTGAATGACAAATAAACTTCATATATTCTTTTATTTTAACTAAATTTACAGAAATACCAACAAAAATTGACTCCAAAAGACATTCTTTTCAACTATTGGAACTTTTCCGAATTTAAAACGCCGCAAGAAGAAATTATCCAAAGTGTTTTAAACAAAAAAGATACGTTAGCAATTTTGCCAACTGGTGGTGGAAAATCAATTTGTTATCAAATTCCGGCACTTATTTTAGACGGTTTAACATTGGTCATTTCTCCGTTGATTGCCTTGATGAAAGATCAAGTTCAAAACCTACAATCAAAAGGAATTCCGACCGCTTATATCACAAATGAACAAGATCAAAATCTTATCGGAAAAATTTTAGATGATTGTCAAAACAACAAAATAAAACTTTTGTATGTTTCGCCAGAACGTTTGTTGAGCCGTATTTTTTTAGAGCGTTTAAAGCAAATCAATATAAGTTTATTGGCTGTTGATGAGGCGCATTGTGTTTCGGAATGGGGTCATGATTTTCGTCCAGCTTATCACAAAATCTCAAAATTACGTGATATTTTTCCTGAAATTCCAATTTTAGCGTTAACTGCAACTGCAACCGATTTAATCAAAAATGAAATTGTAGAAAAGTTACAGTTAAATTCGCCCGATATTTATAAATCGTCTTTAAAACGCGATAATTTATCATATAATGTTTATTTGGCGGCTGACAAAAAAAAGGAACTTACTTATTATCTCAAAAAATATCCTGGTTCGAGCATTATTTTTGTTCGAAATAGAAAACTAACCTACGAAATTTCCAATTTTTTAATTGAAAATGGCTTTGATGCAGATTTTTTTCATGCCAGATTAACAAAGGACGAAAAAGAATTAAAACAACGCGAATGGACGTTGAGTAATTCGCGAATTATGGTTTCGACAAATGCGTTCGGAATGGGAATTGACAAACCAAATGTTCGTACAGTTTTTCACATCGATTTACCGTCGAGTATTGAGTCGTATTACCAAGAAGTTGGTCGCGCTGGACGTGATGACAAACAAGCTTTCGGAATTTATTTGTACAATCCCGATGATCGCATACAATCCGAAAATATATTTAAAGCCAATTTGCCTTCGCAACAAGATTTTATAAAAATTTCGAATTGTTTATTTAGTCAATTACAGCTTGCGGAAGGCGAAATTACAGAAATGAATTATCAATTAGATTTACCAAAATTTGCAGATAAATTTGGTTTAAATCTCAAAATGGTTGTTCAATTCTTGGATTTTCTGAATACAAAAGAAATCATTCAACAAAAAAATTATACGCAAAATAGTACGCTTCGAATTTTAATTTCGCCACATTCAATCAATCAAAATGAAAACCGAATATTTGATTATTTACAACGTCATTATTCGGGCATATATACGCACAACAAAGAAGTTTCGGAAAGCAAAATGACTTTCGATTTACATTTGAGTATTGGCGATATTCGAAATTCTTTGCACGAATATGCTAAAAATGGAATGATTGATTATTCGGATAGATTTTTAGCGCGATTTAGATTTTTAGTTCCGAGAAATTCATCTACTTTCAAAAATAAATTGTGGAAAGATTTTGAAGCAATTCAAATCAATAATTGGAAACGTTTGCAAGCAATGGCGTATTATGCCGAGCAAAATACGGTTTGTAGAGAGCGTTTATTATTTGGATATTTTAACCAAAAAATGTCCGAAGATTGTCATAAATGCGATGTTTGTATGGCAAAACAATCTTCGAAAAACTTTAATCCCAATGATTTAATTGAGTATTTGAAAGATGGGCCGAAAACACAAAACGAAATCCTTTCAAAATTCATAAATTTGCCAAAAGCGCAAATCATTAACGAATTGCAATATTTGATTGATGAATTGCACATACAGCCTATTGGCTTAAATTCTTATAAAATAACAGATTAATATCATGCGAGTAGTCTTTATGGGTACGCCAGAGTTTGCTGTGGCGTCTTTAAACGAAATAAATACAAATAGTCATCACGAAATCGTTGGTGTTGTTACAGTTCCAGATAAACCGTCTGGACGTGGGCAAAAAATGAATCTTTCGGATGTTAAAAAATATGCTATTGAGCACAATTTACCTTTAGCACAACCAGAAAAATTACGTGATGAAGATTTTATAGAAACATTAAAAAGCTGGAATGCGGATGTTTTTGTTGTAGTCGCTTTTCGTATGTTGCCACAAAGTGTGTGGTCAATTCCATCTAAAGGAACTTTTAATTTACATGGTTCATTATTGCCACAATATCGTGGTGCCGCGCCAATTAATTGGGCTGTGATGAATGGTGAAAAAGAAACTGGTGTAACGACTTTTTTAATTGACGAAAAAATTGATACCGGAAATATCTTGATTGCAGACAAAGTTACAATAGGAGATAATGATAATGTTGGCGTTATTCATGATCAATTAATGCAAATTGGAGCAAAATTGGTTGTAAAAACATTAGATGGTTTAGAAAATGAAACTCTAAAACCTCATCCGCAAGACGAAACAATTGAGCTTAAACATGCGCCTAAAATTTACAAGGAAGATTGTAAAATTGATTGGAACGATTCTATAGATAAAATTCACAACAAAATTCGTGGATTATCACCCTATCCTTGCGCTTGGACAACGTATGGAAAAGACGATAATTATAAAACCTTGAAAATATACAGTGGTTTAAAATCTGATTTAGAGATTGAAGCAACTAATTTTCAATTGATTTTACAAAAAAATAACTTATACGCAAAATTACCTCAAGGTCTTTATGAAATTCTAGAATTACAACCAGAAGGTAAACGCAGAATGAGTGCAAAGGACTTTATTAATGGACACTTAAATGAAGGTGATATTTTTGTCAAATAAATAATTATTTACTGATTTAAGACATTAAATTCTTAAAATATTCATTTTTTTTTGAAATTTTATGCCTTGAAACTTGCACAAATAAAGGTAAAGAGTATATTTGTGTATAAATTAATTTAAAAAGTTACAACTATGAACAAATCAGAACTTATTGATGCAATTGCAGCTGACGCTGGAATTTCTAAAGAAGCAGCAAAAAAAGCCTTAAACTCATTTACAGAAAATGTAACAAAAGCATTAGCTTCTGGGGATAAAGTTGCTTTAGTAGGATTCGGTACTTTCTCTACATCTGAGAGAGCTGCTAGAACAGGAATCAACCCTCAAACTAAAAAAGAAATCCAAATCGCTGCTAAAACAGTTGCTAAATTTAAAGCAGGATCTGAATTATCAGGTGCAGTTGATAAAAAATAATCAATTTGATTGATATAAAAATCCCTCCATTGGAGGGATTTTTTTGTTTATGGTTATTTCTACGTTCTTAGAATGTAATTAGTAATGATTCATTTTACACAATATTATCTAAAAATAACAAGGCTCGAAATAAATTTCGAGCATTGTTTTATTAATCATTTTTTTCTTCTTCGGTAAGATCGTTTTTATATGTTTCTGGAATTGTAAAATAATTGACCAGAATTGCAATAAATATCAAAATTAATGGATAAGCCAAACCTACATACGGTGACATTGCCGCAGAAACAATAAGAGTCATTTTTATTAATTCGGTAATAAATGTAGTTGCACCACCAATAAATCCGTTCCCCATATTTTGAGCAAATCCCATACTTGTATAACGAATTTTTGTCGGAAAAATCTCTAACATAAATGCACCTAATGGTCCGTACGTTGCAGCACCAGCAATAGAAGTAATTAAACTTATTGCAATAATACCAACAACAGCTAAATTAGAAATTGAATGTACTTCTGTTAAACCACCAGGGTTTCCGATTTTCATGTACAAGTAAAATGATAATGGAATTAAGATAAAACTCGCTATCATACCTCCTAACATTACTGGTTTACGTCCAATTTTATCACTTAATGCACCAAACCATTGATAAAAAAATGAACTGAATAATGTAGAACATAAAATAACAATTAAAACTGTTTCGTAAGGTAAATTAACTGCTCTTTGTAAAAAGAATAATGTTACAAATAACGTTGTTTGCATAATTGTACTTTGTGCTGCATTTCCTCCAAAAATAGCTTTTAACATCAATTTTACGTTACCTGGTGTTGAAAATGCTTCTTTAACAGGTGATTTTGATGTTTTTCCTTCTTTTTTTAATTGCTCGAAAATTGGACTTTCATGTAATCGTTGACGAATAAAATAACTTAAAATCACTAAAAATCCACTAAATAAAAATGGAATTCTCCATCCAAAACTATTAAACATTTCTTCTGATAAAAATGATTTTGTTAAGAAAACAACTGATAAACATAACAATAAACCAATTGGAACTGTTGCTTGAATAAATCCTGTGTAAAATCCACGTTTTTTAGCTGGCGCGTGTTCTGCAACATAAATCACTGCACCTGCATATTCGCCACTAATTGCCAAACCTTGCATAATGCGACAAACCAATAACAATACGGGAGCGAACCAACCTACGCTTTCGTAAGTTGGAATACAACCAATCATAAAAGTTGCAGCTCCCATCATAATTAAAGATACTAGGAATGAATATTTTCTACCGATACGATCTCCGATACTTCCAAAAATTAAAGATCCAATTGGTCTAAACATGAAAGACGAAACCACTACGGCTAATGTTTCTAAGAAATGTGACGAACCGTCGTTCGGGAATAGTTGTGTAGATAGTACACTTGCCAAGATAATTGCCAAGAACATATCGTACCATTCAATCAAAGTTCCTACCGACGAGGCGATAATCACTTGAAATATATTGTTTTTCGCTGGTGTATTTTCAGCAGAAATAGTGTTAACTGTACTCATTTTTGTGTGATATTAGAAGTTAAATAGTGTTGTTAAATGAAATCTGTTGTTGTTTGCTAAATACTTATTTTCTGTTCCAGTACCTTTTATAGTTGCATCAGCCCATTGTGCTGTACTTCTATCTATTTCGAAACGGAATTTTAAAGCTTTGCTAACTGTATAGTCTAATCTCGGAACAATTTTATATAAATAATTAACGGTACGCGTACCTGGTGTTGCAGAAACTGCACCCCATGTTGTTGTTACACCATAAGATGTTGCTGCAGCTCCTTCTATCGGATTTTTAACACCATTATTTCTAATGTATCCTGCAAAAACTCCTGCCGAAAATTTTCCTTTCGAATTTTGTTGAATATCAATCCACATACTATGCGTATTCATCGGCTTATACACTTCTACAGATTGTGGTGTTGGTTGATACCCCACAATTCCTCCTAATTGTACAAATGACGAAGCATCTTGCATTAAATAACCAGCAACAGTAACTTGTAATGGCTTTGTATTTAATTTAGAATAAGCCATAAATGATACATTTTCTACGCGTTCATTCGATTTTATTGGCGGATTTCCTGATACTAATTTTGGTTTAAGATTCTCATATTGTGCAGCAATACCAGCCGTGAAAATTTGCGATTTATATTGCAGTTGCAAATGTGCCGCAGGCATTCCACTATTTCTAAAAGGTTCTGTATTTGGCGTAAAATCACGTTGCGAATGTAAAGCCGCAATTACTTTAAGTTTATCCGTAAATTTATGCGTTAAACGGACTTGTGGATTTCTATTTAAAGCATAAACAGGCGCTCCTGTACCATAATTTACCACATTAGGTAAAGCTTCTAAAACCACAAAAGGATGCCAATATTGACCAATTCCTAACTGTGTTTTTTTCCAATCCAACATTACATAAGCGTGTCGTAAACGAAACTCATTAATTCCTCCTTCTGTTGCTCCAAAAAATTCTCCTTCTAAAATTCCCGAAGTTTTAGCTCCTAATAATTCTGGTCCTTTTAAGTTAACACCAGCACGAGAAACAATTGACAACATGTGAAATTTAGAAGCATCATTAATATCTGCCCCATTTACATCTAAATAGCGGTCTTTGGGATAAAGTGTAACCAACGTCTCTCCTGCTCCAATCATTTGGCGCGTATCCATAAAAATATCATTTCTGATAAATCCGTAGAATTGCACATCTACTTTATCTTTATTTTCTGTAGGCGGAGAAACAACTATTGGCTCTTTTATTACTGTTATTGTATCAGCTTTGTTTTGTGCAGAGACAAAGCTATAGCTACATAACAGACCTAAGCAGATCAGTTTTGTTAAATTTTTACTCATTTTTTTGTGATAATTTTGAATCACTAAAATAGACAAAAGAAAAAAACTAACAAATGTTCGTTATTCATTTTTTAATAAAGTTTTGTTTCTTTATTAAATCTGCACAAAAAAATAATGATTTTTATCAATCTATCATCAGAACAAATGATTTTTAAGATAAAATTATTGATGTAATAATTTTATTGGTGTACTTTTTACACTTAATTGGATTGATTATTTTATAAATTGGGAAGAATGATGATTTTTAAAGTAAAAAAATAGAGAGAAGACGTATTATTTCAACAAATGAGGAGAAATTTATCTTCTCTCTGAGTTTAGTTTTAAAAATGTATGCAAATTTATTAAAAACAGAATTTTATTCAGAAAATTCAATGATAAGGTTATGTTAAATCGCCTAAAACTCGTTTATTTCAAATTTTATTAGATTATTCTTAGTAGTAAAATAAGATTTATGTATATTTATTCAATCAATAACATAAAATACATTTCATATTTATCATATTCGGAATTAGACATTGAAATTAAATTCAAAAATTCTTAATATTTTAAGTTTTTTTTTAGAATTAAATTAAATGTTGGTCATATTTTTGCCTTGCAAATAATAACTATGCAAACAAACATTGAAATACACTCGCTAACTAATGTTGATATAAAAGATTTATCGGCATTGTACAACCTTTCGTACCAAAATTATTATGTCTCGATTAATTTAACTGAAGAACAGTTTCAGAAAAAATTAATCATGGAAGATATAGATTTAGAATTTTCTGTTGGAGCAACTATTGACGGAAAATTAATCGGCTTTTTATTGTACGGAATCCGTATGTATGGCGATAAAAAAACGGCATACGTTGGTGGAACCGGTGTTTGTCCAGAAAAACGTGGAAATAAAATTACACAACAAATGCTAGATTTTAGTTTTCCGAAACTTAAAAATGAAGGCGTTGATGAAATATTTTTAGAAGTAAATACCAAAAATGACTTTGCAATAAATGCTTATGAAGCTTGTGGTTTTGAGAAAACTAGAGTTTTAAACAGCTACAAAGGTGTTCCTGTTTTAGTTGTAAATCCATTGCACGAAATTGTTGCTTTTGACGATTTGAGCTTAATTACCGGAGAAAATTTTTGGGATATAAAGCCAACTTGGAAAAACGAAATTCAGAGTATAAAAAATATCATTGATAATTGCCAAATAAATGGAATTTATGAAGATAGAATTTTAGTTGCTTATAAAATTATCAATAAAAATAATACTCGAATTTATCAATTTGGTGTTCATCACGATTACAGAAATAGATATTTAGCTTCTATTTTATTTAGTGATTTGAAGAATAAAGAAATTAAAATGATAAATGTTGACGATCGTGAAGTTTCGACAAATGATTTTATCCAATCTTTGGGATTAGAATTGTACGACAAACAATACGAAATGAAAAAAATATTATAATTAAAAGCCTCTTATTTAGAGGCTTTTTTTATGTTTTAAAATTTGATTAACTCAAAAAAATCTCGTTTACCAATTTTTATTTTAGTTCCCGAAACTAATTTTAAATCTTGCAAAGGATCGATTATTTTTTCACTATTAATTTGAACCGCTCCGCTTTCTATTAATCGACGAACTGCTGTTTTTGATACACTATTTTTCAAATGATGACAAATTTCTAAAACTGTTAAACTTTGATTATTAAATATTCCAATATTTACAGCCTCAAAAACTCTATTTTCATCATCTCTTTTCTGAAATTGATTATTAAAAAACTGCTCCGCATCATTCCCTAACTCTACAGAATGATATTGTGAGATAATATTTTTAGCGATTAACTTTTTAATATTCATCGGATTTTCACCTTCATCTAATTGTTTTGTCAACGCTTCTTTTTCATCCACAGAAAAATCTGTTGCCAAAGCAAGATATTCGGTCAATAAATCATCAGGAATAGACATCGTTTTTCCAAACATTTCTGTTGGCTCATCTGTCAATCCGATAATATTATGTAGAGATTTACTCATTTTTTCTTTTCCATCCGTTCCGCGCAACAAAGGCATACACATTACAATTTGTGCGGCATCGCCATTCGTTTCTTGCAACTGACGTCCCATTGCACAATTAAACAATTGATCCGTACCCCCCATTTCTATATCCGCTTTTATCTGAACAGAATCAAACGCTTGTAAAATTGGATAAACCAACTCGTGCATCGCGATTGGTGTATTTTCAGTAAAACGTTTATTAAAATCATTTCGATGCATTAATTGTGCAACCGTAACTTTAGACAACAACTGTATAACTTCTGTAAAAGGTAGTTTATCTAACCAATCAGAATTATAAACAATCTCGGCTTTATTTACATCAATAATTTTAGATAATTGTTTGATATATGTTTCTGCATTAGCTTTTACATCAGCTGCATTCAGAGGTTTTCTACTTTTATTTTTACCAGTCGGATCGCCAATTTGAGCGGTAAAACTACCTACCAAAATTACAATTTGATGTCCTAAATCCTGAAATTGTTTCAATTTTTTAAGAACCACCGCATGTCCCAAATGTAAATCTGGTGCAGTTGGATCAAAACCTAACTTAATTCTTAGTTTTCGATTTTCTTTTTCGGCTAATTTCAATTTTTCATCTAAACCATTTTCTGGTAAAAAAATTGAAACGTTTTCTTTTAAACTTTCTAAATTCTCCATTTTATTTTTATTGTATAAAAAAAGCCCGAGCATTTCTGCCCGGGCTTGTAAATTATGATGATAATATTGCGTACGTTTTTAATACGAAGTATACACATAGTTTACCCGAGCAAATATTGTACGATAATAAGTGCTAAAAAATGGTAAACGTAATATGTGTTGTAAAAACTTCATTAGTTATGCAAAGGTATCAATTTTTTGTAATCTATGGTTTTTCTTTCCAAATTTTGTCAAAAATTGTATGTAAAATGAGAAAATTACAGCGTTAGTTAGAAAGATAATTCTAATACATAAACACTAAAACAACACGAACAATTGATGATTAATGCACATTAAGTTTTTAAAAATCGGTTATCTTTGTTTGGATTATAACTTTAAACAATTCAATCGAAATGGAATTCAATGTAACCAATGCTTTAAAGCAATTAAATGCAGATTATTCGGAAGAAAATGCTTCAGAAATCATTGAGAATTTATTATACAATCCTATTGATTTATCGGATGAAGATCACGATGAGATTGATCAATTAAATGACAAATTCTTGCGCATTGCTGCTCAAATTTTTGTAGAAGATTTAGCCTATGATTTTAATACTTTGGTTAATTATTGGGAAGCATTTATTGGGCAATTAAGCGAAGAACAATCTCAAAGTTTATTGAAATTTGCTTTAGAGCAAACAGATGTTGATTTTGTAGAGGATTTTATTATTGGTTATCGAAAATTTTACTCGAATCCAAAAGAAAGTATTACATTTTTTAATAAACTTGATGAAGATGAATTATTTGAAATTAAGTTTTTTAAGGCAAGATGTTACGAAGTTTTAGGTGAAGACGAAAACGCAATTGCGGCTTACAGAAGTTACTTAAGCACTCCTTATTTTAGTGAAGATGAAAATCTAGATCAAGCTGCTGTTAATCAATTTTATATCAATCATACAATTGCATCACTGTTGGTTAAATTAAAAAAATACGATGAAGCTTCTACTTATTTTGATCAAATTTTGAATCACATGAATTTAGAAGAATATTTAGAGAATTTTGATGCAGAAAATGGCGAAGAAGTAAAATCTTTTTTAAATGATTATGTTGAAACTTTAGAGCAAATTGGTGAAAAAGATAAGGCTAAAGAAGTTTCTGAAAAAATAATGGCAATTTTTTCTAAATAATACAACATCCGAAAACACATAGTTGTTTTCGTCTGTAAATACTATAAATAAAAGGTTTTAGGTTTTTATTTGCAACACTATAAATCTAAACTATTATGGCATAAACAAATAAATAGAATTTTATTTATTTAATCGAGATTAAAATCTACCTTTGCACTATAAATAATTTATTCATAGTTGTTGAGGATAATGAAGATTGAATAATGAAGAAGATTATCCTTAAATAATAGAGTTTTTTTATAGTATTTTTAGGTTGGTTTAAATGGTTCAATGAAGATTGAACCATTTTTTATTTCTTATAACCATAGACGCAATGTCTGCAACCATTTTGGCAACATTTGCCTTTTTGATAATGAAAAAATTCTGTAAAAACCCAAAAACCATTCTCAATATAATAATGTATATGCGGCACAAATTCTGAAGGAGTTGTCGGATGTTTATATTGTTGATCTAAAACTGCAAAATAATCCAGTTGTTGCAAACAATTATTACACAAACATTTGTACGACGTCTTTTTAAGAAATGTTTTCGTAACATCTTGTAATTGAATTGTGTTACAATCACAATTCTGAATATCATCTACCCTACATTCTAATGCTTGTTGACAGCGCGAACAAGTTTCTTCCATATTTTATTTTTGATATTTATGATTTTGAAGTTAATGATTTTCTTAAAATTATATTAAATCTAACTTCAAAATATTCTCACAACGTTGATTAATAAATAACTATCAATTAATCTTATCAAGTCATCAATCAAAACATTTAGCTTTTATCATTTATAAATCAAAAAGTTATGATCTTTGTAAAAGATAATTAGTTAAGAATATTTCATATTCAATTAGTGTTTTTTATAGTAGTTTTGATTGGTTAAATCCTCTGAAATAAATGTATTTCAGAGGATTTATTATTTTGAACTAAATTTTTCGTAAATCAATCCTAAGATAAATCCAATTACAGACGGAACAATCCATCCTAAATCATATTCAAAAAATGGAATCTTATTTAAATTAGTCAAAGTTGCTTCGTCAAAATATCCTAATAATTTCAGTAAACCTAATGTTGCAATAACTGTCGAAGCCAATAATGCACCAACATAAGGCGCTTTTGATTTGATTATTTTACCAAAAAGCACAATGTAAATAACCAATGTAATAACAATTGGATAAACAAATGCTAATGGTGGATAGGCGAAATTAATGATATCGTCTACGCCTAAAATAGACAATCCGAAAGAGATTAATGTACAAATAACAACTAAAACAGTGTAGCTTAATTTACCATTTGTTAATTGACTAAAAAATGTACCAACTGCCGATGTTAGCGCGATAGACGTTGTAAGACAAGCAAAAGCCATACACAATCCAATTGCGACTAAACCATAGTGTCCTAATATATTTCGAGAAATTTCGATTAATAATTCTGCACGTGTAATATCTGGATTTGCTTCTCCAGAAGTTGCTCCTAAATAAATCAATCCACCATAAACAAATAACAAACAAGTTGTAGATAAAAGTCCTGAAATAATTACGATTTGAGATTTACTTTTTGTATCTGTATAGCCTTTATCACGAGCCGCAGTAATAATAATTCCTGCAAAAATAACCGAAGCCAATACATCTAATGTTTGATAACCTTCTACAAATCCTTTCGAAAAAGACTGCACCATTGTTAAATCTGATGGAAGAAAATCTGCTGTAGGATTTACAATTCCCATCACAATCAATAATGCTAAAAGGACTAATAAAACTGGTGTTAGATAATTACCAATTACATCTACTACTTTTGATGGTCGAATTGCTAAAACCAACGTAATTGCAAAAAATATAACTGATCCCCACATTGGATTCAATTCTGGAAAAAATGGCTTAACTCCTACTTCAAAAGTTGTTGCAGCCGTTCGCGGAATTGCAATTAACGGTCCGATACAAATCATGATAATTGTACCTAAAATACCTGATAAATATTTGTTGATTCGGTTTCCTAAATCGTTAAAACTATCTCCAGAATAAACAATAGACAAGATTCCTGTAAATGGCAATAAAATTCCTGTTAATCCAAATGCAATCATAGCGACTAAGTAATTTGAGCCTACTCCTAAGCCAATTAATGGCGGTAAAAGCAAATTTCCTGCTCCAAAAAACATTGCAAAAAGTGCAAATCCTAGTGTTAAAACATTTGTAGTCTTCTTGTTATTCATAAATAATTTTCTCCTAATGTGTATTTAAAAATGGGTCGCAAATTACTAAAATAGCATTTTACAGCCCTAAACTTAATCGAATTATTCGATACAAACTGCTTATATTTATAAAATTGTCAGTTTTGAATAATAATTTATAAATTATCTTGAATTTTATGAATTAGGATTATGAATAGTTTAAAGGTAGATTATAAATCATCAAGATTTAAGTTTATGAATAACATTTCCCAAAATCAAAATGAATCCTGTAAAACAAATAGCTGTTATCGGAAGATTACACACTAATAATAACACAATTATTAAACTAAAAATTAATATGAATAGTATTGCTATAAAAATCATAAAATAGCTGGAAAAACTTATTTCATTTTTCCAGTTTTGTTCTCTAAATTCATCATTCATATTTATTGAAAAAAATGATACTACAACATTTACTACAATACTGACTATTATAAAGAATCCATATATTTCTGCAAAAGATTCGAAAATAAAAATACTTTCCATCATATAAAGATCAAGCGATAACCCAATCGGAATTAAAAACCAAGCAATATTTGTGTAAATAAATATTGTGGTAGAATCAATAGATAAACTACAAAATAAAATATTTAATTTACTTATTTTCAAATAAATACATAATCCATGTAAAGTAATTATTAAACCTATTAAATAAATCGAAATAGAGAAAATAAGTTTATTATAATTTCCTAGAACATCTGTTAAGGAAAATGTCATCAGTAAAATACCGATGACAAAAATTCCTAAAAAAAGATGAACAAGTTTTAGTTTGCTTTGTTCCATTCTATATTTTTTGAGTAATACATTAATATTGCAACAATAAAGAATAAACCGATACTACCAACTAACAATGCGTGTTCTTTTAATTGTAAAACACTGTAAATAAATGCGTATAAAAGAACTAACATTAAGGTGATTTTTGAGGTTAAGCTAATTGATTTTAAGAATGAATTGACGAAAAATGTTATCAATAAAATTGTTGCGCCAGACGATATAAAATATGCATAATCAAAGCCAATATATTCTGATAATGAAAGTAATAAAACAAAGTTTACACTAATCGCAAAACCAACTAACGCATATTGTACCAAGTGAATATTGAAATGATTTCTGTTTTCTATAAAAAAGAAAGCAACAAATGTTAAACCAATAAATAAAATTGCATATTTGGTAGAACGATATGTTTTATCGTAATGATCATTCATTTGTAGAAAATTAACGCCAAAACTATAATCAGAAAAATTACGTGCATCATTCCAAATTTGTCCTTGCAATGGATTTTGCTGATAAATAGACCATTTTACGTTCGTTTTTCCATCTTTAATCGTTGGATCTTCGTTTGGCAAAAAATTTCCATCGTATTTTAAATCCTTCCAATTTGTCGTTAAATCAACTTTTGTATTAATTGCAGACGGAATTATATTAAACAATTGAGAACCTTTCATCGAAAAATTAAGCGAAACTTGATTAAAATCAAAGGTTGTCGGATCAATTTTTTGCGACATCACTTGGATTGATGAAGTTTTAACTTCTGCTTTTGGTTGCTCTACCGCATATTCGTCATCTGTAGAATTTACAACTTCGGGCGAAACATTATGGATAGTCGACTGATTGTCCATAGTTAGCGGATAATTTTTTCCGCCAGAAGTTACAATCAACTTATCTTCGTAACCTTTTGCATCAGAAATACCGAAAATAATTTTAGTCGAAACAATATCAGCACTTGCAATCTCTGTTTCATTTAAAATTTCCTGAAAATTTTTAAACTTAGATTGTACATTCAATTTTGATGAATACACAACCGCATTATAAATACTTCTACTTTTTAATTGAGAATCTATCGTTCCTTTTATATTCAATTCATTTGCAGAAATATATGTTTTTTCTTGATTTTTGATTGTTTCTCCTTTTTCATTTTTTGCATCTTTTAGGTAATTAATTTCTAAAAAAGGACCATAAATTGTCTGACTTCCACTCCATTTATCCGAAATTTCGGTCATTACTTTATTTTTACTTTCTTGTCTTTCTTCAATTAAATTTAAGATAAATGGTATCGGAATTAATAAGCCTAATACCAAAAGACAGACTAAAAATCCTTTGATCATTGTTTTGTTTTGCGAATAAACCGAGCTATTTGCTTCGTTTGTTTCATGTTCTTGATAATTGTTTTCCATAAGGTTGAATTTTAATTTATTATTTTAAAAGCACTTTGTTTTTCAAAGTGAAAAAGTAAAAAAAATTTACTTCATGTTCTGAATCAATTTTTCTAAATAGTTTAAATGTTCCTGAAAAGCTTGTTTCCCTAAAGCTGTTATTGAATAAGTTGTATTTGTTTTACGACCTATAAAACCTTTATGTACAACGATATAATCGTTTTCTTCTAAATTTTTTAGGTGCGATGCTAAGTTACCATCCGTCAAATCTAAATACTCTTTTAGATCTTTAAATGAAATCTCATCATTCATCACCAAAGCACTCATAATTCCTACACGAATACGATTATCAAAGACTTTGTTTAATTTGTTTAGATTAAAATCCATGTTGCAAAATTAAGCTTTGTTATCATATTTACGAATCATAATTATTCCGAAAATAACATGTAGAAGACCAAATCCTATGAACCAAAACAATAACCCATTGAATATAAAATAAAAGGCTAAAAGTCCTAAAATTATTTCTAAAAATGCTAAATATTTAATCTCAATAATTGTATCGCGCTCAACCGTATAAAGGGCTAAACCATAAAACAATAAAGTAGTTGGCGCAACATAGGCAAAACTAAAATTTTTGATAAAAATTAGACTTACCAAACCTCCAACAACTAAAACAAATAAAAACTTCTGTAAAATTCTTTTTGTAACTGGACTAATAAATTTTACACCATCATTTGTTGATTTTCTAATCATAAAATAAAAACCTCCCAAACAAGCAATTATAAACGTAATAATACCTAAAATAAAGAGTTTACAATCTGTTTCATTTGTGATTAAGTCACTTACTTTTCCTCGATAATTTACAGATTCATTCAAAATAAAAAAATAAGCTACACAAGCCGCAATCATTCCGATAAATCCTACCCATACACCACTCCATCCACTTATACTTGTGAATTTTGAAGAGCGTTGCATCATTGATTTTATTTCGTTTAAACTTTCAATAGGATTATCGTTCATAATAAAAGTGCTTTGAAATTCAAAGTTAATGTAAATTTTGATTCAACAAAATATTTTTCACAAAAAAAGACAACTTTATAAAGTTGTCTTTTAAAATTATTATAATATTGATTATTAAGGATTTGTAGACCACAAAGATGCCGAAGCTAACATTGCGCGTTTATCAAATTTTAAAATATCAACAATTAATTCCGCGAAATCTTCTGGTTGTAATACTTTTTCTGGATCACCATCTGTAATTTTTAATACATCTTTTGACATTTCAGATGCAATTGTACTTGGCGTTAAAGTTGTTACACGAATATTCTTTTTACGTAACTCAAACATCATTGATTCTGATAAACCAATTAATCCTGCTTTTGATGCAGAATAGGCCGATGTTACTGCATTTCCTTTTAAACCAGCAGTTGATGATACATTAATTATATCTCCGCTACCCAACTCTACCATTGCCGGTACAACTGCTTTGGATACATAATATGCGCCAAATAAATTAGTTTTTACGATGTCTTCCCAGTCATTTTCTTCCATTTCAAGGAAACCTCCAAAAGCTGCAATTCCCGCATTGTTAATTAAAATATCAAATGCACCAAAAGATTCAATTAATCGTTCTAATTGCATTTTTACTTCAACTTTTTCGGCAACATTAAATACAGAATAAGTTGCATTAACCCCTAAATTTTTTATTTCTTCTACAGTTTCTTCTAAACTTTTAGAGTTTCTACCTGTAATTGCTACATCAACTCCTTCTTTTGCTAATGCCAATGCAATAGCTTTTCCTAAACCACGACTTCCGCCAGTAACTAAGGCTTTTTTTCCTTTTATATTTTGCATAATTGCTTAAATTAATGATTAACTAAAAATCTCAATTTTAAATAATTCCTATTTTATAGCGTTAAAAAATGTATTTAATCTATTTTTTTAACATAATTAATAAATATATTTTTATCTCGATAATTTTTTAATACCTTCGATGATAAATTAACATTATTTTATGACAACACTTTTATTCCTTATATTCATACTACTAAATCTCTTTTCTTTTTTCATCTTCAAGAAAGATAAAATGAATGCTAGAAATGGTAAAAGACGAATTTCTGAATTTTTTTTATGTTTTATTACTTTAATTGGTGGTACAATTGGTTCTATTTTATCAATGCAAATTTATCATCACAAAACGAAAAAATTATCATTTATTTCTAAAATTCTTGCTATTGTTGTTATCCAATTTATTGTTGTTTGGAGTCTTATGGACTATGTAAACTAGTCTTTTTTATCAAACAAAACATGGCTTAATAAACACAAAGCTGTAAAAAATACACCTACACCTATCACTCCATTCCATTGATATTTTCCCCATGCAATTGCGGCTAAAAAAGTACCTAAAGATCCTCCAATAAAATAACTTGTCATATAAACCGTGTTTAAACGATTACTTGCTTTTGCATTTAAGCTAAAAATAATGGTTTGATTGGATACATGCATCGCTTGTAAGCCTAAATCTATTAAAATTACACCAATTATTAAGCCCCAATAAGTAAAACCAAATTGGTAGAAAAATCCCCAAGAAATTAACATTGTAATAATCGAATAAAAGATAATTTTAGACGTAGATAAATAGCTATTTGCTTTTCCTACCAAAGCTGCTGCCAAAGCACCTACAGCGCCTATTAAACCAAATGCACCCGCTATATCACTTGATGCAAAAAATGGTGCTTCTTCTAAATGAAAAACCAATGTTGTCCAAAATGCACTAAACGCAGCAAAAGCTGTTGCTCCTCGAAATGATGCTAATCTTAATTTTGGTTCGTTTTTAACTAAATCAATAATCGATTTCATCAAACCTTTGTACGTTCCTTTATAATTAGGTGGAACTTCTGGTAGAAAGAAATAGATAGCAAACCAAAGTATAAACATTAAGATTGTAGCAATCAAATAAACTTCGCGCCACCCAAAATATTCGCCTATAAATCCACTAAAAACGCGAGAAAGTAATATTCCTACAAGTAAACCGCTCATCACCATACCTACAGCTTGCACTTTCTTTTCTGGAGCGGCTAATTCTGCTGCCATTGGTACAAAAATTTGTGGAATAACAGATGAAAAACCGATTAAGAAACTAAGCGGAAAAAGCCATGTTACGGAAGGTGCAAAATACATTCCTAATAATCCGATTATAATAAATACAAAATCGAATAAAATCATTCGTTTTCGTTTTAATAAATCTCCTAACGGAATAATAAATAATAAACCAAATGCGTAACCTATTTGTGTTAACATTGCAATGGTAGAAATTTTGCTTTCGGATACATTAAAATCTTTTGCCATTAGCGATAATAATGGTTGATTGTAGTAATTATTAGCCACAACCAATCCACTACCTACAATCATTATCCATAAAACAATTGGCGATAATTTAGGTTTTTGTAATTCTTTTTCCATGATTTAATATTCGCTTGCTTCTGATAAAAGTTTTAAATCGTCGTGAGATAATTGCACATTAACAGCTTCTAAAAATGCATCTAAATGCTTTTCTTTTGTTGCGCTTGCAATTGGTGCTACAACAGATTTTTGCTCCATTAACCAAGCCAATGAAACGGCTGAATATGAAATTGAATGTCGTGTAGAAATTGTTTCTAAAGCATCTAAAATTCGTACTCCTCTCTCGTTTAAGTATTTTTTAATTCCTTCGCCGCGTGTACTTTGTTCCAAATCAGCTTCAGTACGATATTTTCCCGATAAAAAGCCACTTGCCAAACTGTAATATGGTATTACACCTAACTTAAATTTATCTACAACAGGTTGCAAAAATTCTTCAAAATGCTTGCGGTCATATAAATTATATTCAGGCTGCAGAGTTTTATAACCTGGTAAATTAAATAAATCGGCTTTATCTAACGATTCAATTAATCTTTCTGAAGAAAAATTTGAAGCACCAATATAGCGTACTTTTCCTTCTTTTATTAATTGATTATAAGCAGATAATGTCTCTTCTACAGGAGTTTTCGTATCATCATAATGTGTTTGATACAAATCAATATAATCTGTATTTAAACGCATTAAAGATTCTTCAACTTCTTTTAAAATGTGAGATTTAGTAGTATTTGGTTTGTCTTGAATAAGATTTCGACCACCAACTTTGGTTGCCAAAATTATTTTGTCACGTAAATTTCTTGATTTTATCCAATTTCCGATAATTCGTTCCGATTCTGTTCCAACATTTCCTGGAACCCAATACGAATAATTGTTTGCAGTATCGATTGCATTAAAACCTCGCGCTACAAAAGCATCTAAAATTCTAAATGACTCTTCCTCATTCAAAGTCCAACCAAAAACATTGCCACCAAAAATTATTGGCGTAATTTCTATGTCTGTATTTTCTAATTGTACTTTTTTCATGTGTAAATATAAAAAAAAAGCTACTTTGCAGTAGCTTTTTTGTTGTAAAATTTTTTGACTCACACGTCGAAAAAATGTAACTTTTAGAATACTTATAGTGTCTTCATAGGTTTAGAAAACAAGTATCAAAGTTTAATACTTAGTTTGAAATCGATATACAAATATATATGACTTCAATTAATCTATCATTAAAATAGACTTTAGAGTTCGTCAATTATCTTTTTAGAGCAGTGAATTTACTATTTAAGCAAGTGAATTATTCCAATCCACGTTTAATAACATCGTAACAATTGTTCCATTTTCGTCCGAAAAAATCGAAACATCATCATTTTTATCATTATTTAACAAATGTAAACGCGCCATAATAATTTTCAAAGCCTTCGATTCGTGTGTTTTATTTGAATCTATATTTTTTGAAAAGCCTTTACCATTATCTTCAATTTTAATGACAAAATATTTTTCTTTATGTGTAACATTTAAAGTAATTGTAGGATTTACATAACTTTGATTAAACGCATGCACAAAGGCATTTTCAACAATTGGTTGAAGCAACATTGGTGGAATTTTAGTTTTATAAATATCAACTTCATTGGCTATGTCTACTACAAAATTCACTTTATTTTGCCATCTAAAATTTTCAACTTCATTATATAACTTAAGAAATTCTATTTCTTCATTTAGACTAATTTCATTCTTCGTTGATAAATTTAGCATTTGACGAATTAAATGAGAAAATCTCCCCAAACTATTTATTGCATTATCTACATCATTATCTAAAATATAATATTGTATTGAGTTTAAAACATTGAAAATAAAGTGAGGATTCATCTGCGATTGCAAGGCGACCAAACGTGTTTCTGTCAATTTTCGCTCTAATAACAAACGTTGATTTTCTTGCTTATTCTTTTCTTTTAACTGATTTATTTTTAGATTATTAAACTTATTCAACGTACTAATTTTTATCGAATAATATTTATAGACAATTAATCCTAAAGTTAAAATTGAAAGCAATATAAAATAAATATTTAGATAAAAAGGTGCAGCTATTTTTAGCGAAACAAGCTCTACAATTTGCTTATTTCCGTTATTTGTATCGGTAATTTCAAGTTCAATTTTATAAGAACCATGATTTAAATTTCTGAAAAATATAAACTCATCGTTAAAAGATTCGCTCCAATTTTCTTGCGGATTTATACGATATCTGTATTTATAATTTAACGGAAAATCTACATTGACAATAGAAAAATCAATAAAAATATTGTTCTCATTATTCTTTAATTTCAGATGTCGATCAATCAAATTAAACCATAAAAATTTCTCACGTGAATACTTTTCATCATTCACTTTAAGGCCTGTAACAATCACCTTTTTAGGCTTATTTTGTTGATGAATTAATTGATTCAGATTTATATCATAATACCCATTTTCAACTCCAAGTGACAATATTTTACCATCATAAATTGACGAATGAATGTCTTTGTCTACAAAACCTTGCTCATTATTTATTGTAAACATTCTTTTACCATCAATAATCAGCAAATTTCGGTTCGTTCCGATTACAATTTTATTCTCAAAAACATCAATTGAACTAATATTTTCTCCACCAATTTTTCGAATATCAATCTCATTTTTCTTAATCAATTTTTCGCCAACAACATCAAAAACATAAACTTTAGAAAACTCTGTAGCAACCATTAATTGGTTATTTCCTACACATTTTATCATTTTAAGTTTAGTTTCCTTAAATTGATTTGTTTGCAAATAAGACGTAAATTTTCCGTTCTCATATTTAAATAATCCATCTAAAGACGAACCAAAAAAAACTGCTTTATCATTTTGACAAATCGACACCACATCTTTTGGAATATTAATCTGAGAATCGGGATGATTTTTATATTTCAGGTTATACAAATCATCAAAAATTAACATTCCACTGACAGAATTTGCGACAATAAATTGATTCTTAAAAAATGCAAAATAATAAGGACGAATTGGTAAATATGTTTTAAAATGTCCGTCAAAATCAAGCTCAAATAAACCAATATTTGTCGAAATCCAAAAAGAAGAATTGTGTTTGATAATTCGTATAAATCGAAGTTCATTTACTTTTAAATCGTAATTAATTTCCTGAAAATCTTTGTTCTTTTTATTTATAAAATCACTGTATTTTGGTCGATTTTGTTGCATAAAATGATAAAAATCGTCGTTTGAGACATGTTTTTTATAGGTTTCTTCATCTTTAATATACAAACCTAACGGTGAAAGAAAATAATCTAAATTATTGATAGAAATTATCTCGATAACTTTCCGATTATCGATTGTTTTATAATCTAAAAAATGATTTAAATGCACTTCAAAAATACCTTTATCCAACGATGACACATAAAGTAAATTATCTGCTGGATTAGAAAAAATTTTGTTAGGATATTCTGAATCAATTTTAAAATTCTTTGTTTGATTAAGTAATTTATCACCATTAATCTCGCCTATAATTCCATTTCCAGAAATATAATCATAACCTGCAAATAAAACTGATTGCTGTTTATTTGATGCATCACTATCTCTAATCAAAGGAGAATTGAGGAGTTTATATGTTTTTTTATTGGCTAAAAAATCATCAATAGAAATTGAAAAAACACCATCATTTGATGATAAATAAAGAATATTTTTATCTAAAAAACTATATAAAATTCGGTTATAAGAATTGACTAATTTCAGCTTAGTTTTCGAAACTTCAAAAACACCATGATCCATTGTCGCAACATAAATCTTGTTTTTATACTTAAAAAAACAAACCGCTTCTAAGGCTAAATTATTATTTTTTTCGAAAGATGGATTGTATATTTTTTTTGATTTTGAATCAATTATTGAAATTCCACCTTGCGCTGCAACATACATTAAATCATTATCTAAAAATAATTTACGTACTCTATCCGAAACTAAACCTTTAGCTAAATTTATTTGTTCAAAATTTTGTCCTGTGAATTTCACAATTCCTTGCCCGTAACTTCCAAGCCAAATATTATGCTCTGAATCTTCGGTAATTGTCCAGATATTATTGAACTGAATTTTCTCAAAACGTTTCATCATTTTGAAATTTTCCATGTCTTTTACAAAAACACCGAAACGCGTTCCAGCCCAAACAAAATTTCGCGAATCTTTGTAAATACTTAGAATTTCATTGGCAGGTAAACCACTCTCATAGGTATATTGTTTTGTGTAAACAAATTGACTAAAAATCAATTGATTACAAAACAAAAGAATAAAAACAAGTAGATATTTACGAAACAACATTCGCTAAAATTTTATAACCTAAAGTAGTTACTGGCAATGTATTTTCGCCTTCGTGAGGATTGCAATTCAAAATTAAAACATTGTTGCGTTTATCAAATTTATTCGCAAAATTTATGTTGACTAAATATGAACGATTGATTCTTAAAAAATTAATTTGATTAATTAAACCTTCTACTTCTTTCAACGTTTTTGTCACCATAAAAGATGCTGTTTTTGTATAAATTGTACAATAACTATCGTCGGCTTTGCAGTAAATAATTTCATCAATTTTGAGTACTAAAACCTCTGTAATAGATGGAATAAAGATAATTCCATGTTCTTTTTTTAGTTGATTTTTTAAATCATTATTCGAAACTTCATCCTCTATTTCTTCAATTTTATCAATTTCATTTATAGACTCTAAAGTTATATTTTGACGTTCTACAAAACGATTCAATAAAATTTTTAAATCAGAAATTGCAATCGGTTTCATCAAATATCCCAAACATCCCCACTGATTTACAGCTTGTAAAATATAATCGGAATGCGCTGTTGTAAAAATAACATCGAATTTTATTTCTTCAAAATAATCAAATAACTTAAACCCAAATTCATCTGGCATTTGAATGTCCAAAAAAACAATATCTGGTTTAATTTGTTTGATAATCTCTACACCTTCTTTAACAGAACTCGCAGTATCAATCGATATAAAAAAATCGGTCAAAGCATGTTGAATAATTTTTTTTAACCCTTGTTGAGCAAAATGTTCATCATCAATAATAAGTGCTTTGTACGTTTTCATTTTAAAGTATTTGAAACAAATATAAAAAGAAAAAGAATGCTCTAAACGAACATCCTTTTTCTTTTTATATTCTATTGAATTAAATTCTTTTTGATTTTAATTGTAAAAATACCGCTGCTATAATTGCTCCGACAGAAGCCATTATAAATCCTACCCATAATTGCGAATTGTAGCCTAATCCTAAAGTGATTGGAATTCCTCCAAGAAAAGCGCCTAATGCATTCCCAACATTAAAACTTGCTTGACCTGCTGCTGCTGCTAAAGTTTCTGAACCTTTTCCGTTATTAATTAACATCATTTGAATTGGCGAACCAATTGTAAACGAAATTAAACCTGTAATAAACGACATAATATAAGCCATTGCTGCAATGTGAGATGTAAAGTAAACAACGATTAAACAAATTGCCATCGACGAAAAAGAGATAACCGCAGCCTTATTTGGCGACATTGTATCTGCTATTTTTCCTCCAATAAAATTACCAACAAACATTCCTAAACCAACTAAAGTCATAATAATAGGAATTTTAGATTTTGGTAAATCTGCCACATTTGTCATTAATGGAGAAATGTAACTTATCCAAGCAAAAAGTCCTGATGTTCCGATAGAAATCATGACGATTAATACCCAAGCTTCCCATTTCTTGAAAAAGCTTAATTGTTCAGTTAAACTTCCTTTGTTTAAATTTTTAATATTCGGAATCCATAACGAAATGGCTAACATCGTTATTAATCCAAACGAAGCAATAATACCAAAAGTTAAACGCCACGAGAACATTTGCCCTAATTTTGTACCTAACGGAACGCCAACAAGATTGGCGAAAGTAAGTCCCGCAAACATAATAGAAATTGCTTGCGCTTCTTTCCCTTTTTTAGCCAATTGACTTGCAACTACCGAACCTACACCAAAAAAAGCACCGTGCGGTAAACCAGACATAAAACGAGCAATCATTAACGTAGAATAACTTGGCGCAACAACGAAAAGTCCATTGAAGATTGTGAATAAAAGCATGAAAAAGATAAGTACTTTTTTAGGCGGATATTTGCTTGTAGCCATTATTAGCGTTGGTGCGCCAACCATAACTCCCATCGCATACATGGAAATAAAATTTCCTGCTTTTGGTATTGAAATATGTAAATCTTTTGCAAAATCCTCTAAAACTCCCATCATCGTAAATTCCGTCATTCCGATGGCTAATCCTCCCATTGCTAAAGCAATCAAACTTTTCTGTATCATTTATTCTTCTTCGTATAATTCTATCGGCAAACCGTCTGGATCTTCAAAAAAAGTAAACTTTTTTAGGCTATATTCATCCACACGAATTGGTTCTATATAAATTCCTTTCGCATTTAACTTTTCTACTTCCTTCTCAATATCTTCTACGGCAAAAGCTAAATGACGTAATCCACGGGCTTCTGGACGAGAAACTCTTGTTGGTGGATTAGGAAACGAAAAAAGTTCGATGCAATAATTTTTTTGCAAAGCTAAATCTAATTTATAAGAATCCCTTTCTTTCCGATAAACTTCTTGAAGAATTTCTAATCCTAAAATTTCTGTATAAAATTCTTTCGATTTTTGATAATCCGAGCAAATAATCGCGATATGATGAATTTTTTTTAAGTTTAACATCTTTTTATTTGTAATGATTATTTTTTGCACGTTCGTATTGTGGTAACCATTTTAGATCATCTCCTAAAACTTTAGCCGCATCTAGTACAAAATATGGATTACGTAATAATTCTCTTCCTAACAAAATTAAATCTGCTTCGTTATTTTGTAAAATTTCTTCAGCTTGTTTTGCTTCAAAAATCAATCCTACAGCTCCAGTAATAATGTTTACTTCATTCTTAATTGCATTTGCAAACGG
Organism: Algoriella xinjiangensis; assembly: GCF_900115015.1. GTDB lineage: Bacteria > Bacteroidota > Bacteroidia > Flavobacteriales > Weeksellaceae > Empedobacter > Empedobacter xinjiangensis. The sequence goes on from NZ_FOUZ01000001.1 coordinate 288,395, forward strand.
AACCTGATAATTTTTTTTCACTTCGATTTGTTGATAATCCACTGCTCCACCCGAAGAACAATCAATCACATCAACTCCTTTTGATTTTAAAATTTTAGAAAGTTCTACAGTTTGAGCAATATCCCAACCGTTTTCTGCCCAATCCGAAGCGGATAAACGAACCCAAAGCGATTGCGTTGTCATATATTTCTTCATTTCATCGACAATTTCAAGAACAAAACGAATTCTATTTTCAAAACTACCACCATATTCATCTGTTCGATTATTAATTAATGGAGATAAAAATTGATGAACCAAATAACCATGCGCGCCATGAATTTCTATAATTTCATAACCAGCTTTTAAAGCTCGTTCTGTAGCTTTACCAAATTCAACAATTACTGCTTTTATCTCTGTTGTAGTAAGCTGATGTGGCGCTTCATCTCCATCTATAAATGGTTGATTTGTACTAGAAACAGTTTTCCATCCGTTTGGTTCTGTCGATTTTATTTGATCTTTACCAACCCAAGGTTTTTGTGTACTTGCTTTACGACCTGCGTGTGCCAATTGAATTCCTGGTACGCAATTGTATTTTTTAATTTCGGTTGTTAATTTTTGATAAGACGCAATATGTTCATCTTTCCAAATTCCTAAATCTTCTGCAGAAATACGACCTTCTGGCACAACTGCCGTTGCTTCTTGTATAATTGCGGCAACATTACCAACTGCACGAGAAATATAATGTGTAAAATGCCATGCTAATGGAAAACCATCTTCTGAAGAATATTGGCACATTGGCGACATAATTAGTCTATTTTTAAGCGTAATTGTGTCGTTTATTTGTATTGATTCGAATAACTTACTCATCGTTTTATTTTTATTGAAGTTATAAAATTAAGGGATTTATTGAATACTGACAAAAAACATACATTTAAAAAAATCTAATAATCAGCTTAATATCATGATAAATAGTTAAGCATCAGAATAAAATTCAATAAATCTTTCATTGTTTCTACCATTGTTCGTAATTTTACAAAAAAGTGAATTTTGGAAAAGAAAAAGATTGTCATTTTAGGTGCTGGATTTGCCGGACTAAAATTAGCCCGTAAATTAAATAATAACCCACACTTTTCTGTTACACTTATTGACCGCTATAATTACCACCAATTTCAACCTTTATTTTATCAGGTTGCAACAGCTGCAATTAACGCAAGTGATATATCTTTCCCGATACGTAAAGTATTTCAGGAAAGTAAAAATATCAGTGTTCGTTTGGCTGAAGTAACTAAAATTAATAAAGAAAAAAACGAAGTTGAAACCACAATCGGTGATTTTTCTTATGATTATTTGGTTGTTTCGATGGGATGTACCACAAATTTCTTCGGAAACAAACAAATTGAGGAATTATCATTCCCAATGAAATCGACAAATGAAGCGTTAACGCTTAAAAATCGATTACTTACAAATTTCGAGAGTGCATATTCTGCAGAATCTCCCGAAGAAATGGAAGAAATAATGAATATTGTAGTTGTAGGTGGAGGACCAACAGGAGTTGAGCTTTCAGGTGCAATTGCGCAAATGAAAAAATTTATTCTTCCGAAAGATTATCCAGATTTAGATTTCTCTAAATTGAATATTTATTTGATTGAAGGAAGTCCAAATTTATTAGGACCAATGTCAGATTTAGCGCATAAAAAATCGTTTGAGTATTTATCAAACATGGGCGTTAATATTTGGACAGAAGGTCGCGTTGTTGATTATGACGGAAAAACAATTTCGTTGGCTGATGGACGCACAGTAAAAACACGTAACCTAATTTGGGCTGCTGGTGTTACAGGAAATGTACCTGACGGAGCTGTTACAAAAGAGGAATTGCAACGTGGAAATCGTATGAAAGTAGATCGTACGAGCAAAATAATTGGTACCAATAACATTTATGCAATTGGTGATATTGCATCTATGGAAACACCAAAATATCCGAACGGACATCCGCAGTTGGCACGTGTTGCAGGAGATCAAGCTGAACATTTGGCAAAGAACTTCGATAAAATTGCGCAAGGATTTTCGGACGATAAATTGAGTTTATTTGAGTACAGCGATCCTGGATCTATGGCAACTGTTGGTAAACGAAAAGCTGTTGTTGATTTACCTAAGTTTTCGTTTTCTGGACGTTTAGCTTGGTTTACTTGGATGTTTTTACACTTGATGTTAATTTTAACTGTTCGTAACAAAGTGGCTATTTTCTTTAACTGGGCGCATACTTATTTTACAAATGACTCGTCATTGCGTATTATTGTTCGACCAACTAAAAAAGATTTTAGATTTAATTTAAAACAGTATCGTCGTTTTCCTAAAAACCGCGATAAAGAAATTGAAGCATAAATTTATATTTCATAAAACAAAAAACGCGCAACAATTGTTGCGCGTTTTTTGTTTATATAATTTGTGTTATTTTTGTTTTCTCATCTCACTTCTTGATGTTGAAAAACGTTTTGTAGTATTAGTTGCTTTACTTGAAATTGATGATTTAGATGATTTGTTTGAGAAAGAATAATAATCAAAAAAGCCATTAAAATCTCCATATAAAGCATTTCCACTTATATCTCTTAAAGAGAAACGAGAATTTAATAAACTTCTATTATAATAATCAAAATAGTTTTCTAAGTATATATTTCCCGATTGAAATTGATTATTATAAACTTCTAAAGAACCTGAACCTGTTATTGGAACATAATTATCCATTGTTGGATTTTCAAAATATTCTATATAACTAATTCTTCTGCCTGAATTACTTGTATCATAAGTTCCATTAAATAATAATCCGTTTTTTTGAAATATCTCTAAAAATAAATAAGAACCGTTTAATTTCCCGTATTGCGGTACAACATTTTGAGAAAGTTCTACAGTATAATAAATACCTCCATCAGCAAGTTCAGAATCAGTAATAACTGCATTACGCAAAGGAAATGTCTTACCTAAATAAGTAACTTGACCTGTATTTATAATATCTGGAACTTCTATATATCCATCATCATCATTAACACATGACGTAAGCGATAGAGATGCAATTGCTAGCATCATCAAAAATATAATCTTTTTCATTTTCTAAAATTTATTATTCATTTATTCTATTTTACCAATTACAAATAGCGTGCTAAAAAATTAATGCATGATATTTTTTCATAAAAAAAGTGTTACAAAATTTGCAACACTTTAATTATAAATATGATAAATTTTTATTTTTTATCCTTTAATCACATATTCCATCTTTTCTTGTTCCTCTAAAGCAAGCTCTAAATCAACCAAGATACGACCAGAATGCTCATCCGTAATAATTTTTTTACGTTGTGCAATATCCATTTGTCTTTGTGGTGGAATTGTAAAGAATGATCCTGCAGAAGCTCCACGCTCTACAGCAACAACAGCTAAACCGTTTTTTACAGAGTTTCTGATACGAGTATAAGCTTCTAATAATCTTTGTTCGATTTTTGCAGAATAATCTACAGATAATTTTAACAAAGTACTTTCTTCTTTCTCAGTATCTTTTACAATTGTATCCAACTCGGCTTGTTTATGACCTAAATGATCTTTCATAGAAGCTAATTTCGTATTGAACTCTTCTATTTGAGAATTTTTTTGTTGAATTTTAATTGTAAACTCACGAATACGTTTTTCAGCCAACTCGATTTCCAAACCTTGATATTCAACTTCTTTAGCTAAAGCGTCAAACTCTCTGTTGTTACGTACGTTATCTTGTTGTTTTGTATATTTTTTTATTAAAGCTTCAGCATTTTTAATTGCTTCTTTCTTTAATTTAATATCTTCATCCAAACCTTTTGTTTCGTCAACAACTTTTTGGATTCTCGTTTCCATTTGCGCAACATCGTCGCTTAAATCATCAACTTCTAAAGGTAATTCACCTCTTGTGTTTCTGATTTCATCTAAACGTGAATCAATTAATTGTAAGTCGTATAATGCGCGAAGTTTTTCTTCAACGCTCATTTCTTTGATATTTTTTGTTTCAGACATAGTTAACAATAATTAACAGGATTGGTATTAATTCCAGAATTAAAGACCACAAAATTAGTAAAATTTTCTTTAAGATACGTAGTTATTAAGTTTTTTGTAAACTGTTCTGATTCAAAATGTCCAATATCGGCCAAAACTATCTTATTTTCAGCGGAAAAGAAATCGTGATATTTTAAATCAGCCGTAATATAAATGTCCGCTCCAGCTGCAATTGCATTTTTTATAGCAAAAGCACCAGAACCTCCAAGCACAGCAACTTTCTTAATTTTTTTATTTAATAGATTAGAATGACGAATAACGGGCGTATTCATTTGTTGTTTTAGATAAGTAAAAAATTCAATTTCACTCATTGCTTCATCTAATTCGCCTATCATTCCAATTCCTACATATTGATTTTTATTTGTCAATGAAATCACAGAATAAGCAACTTCTTCGTACGGATGCGACGCAAACAAAGCCGCCATAATATCAGCTTCTGCATGTTGTGGCATAATCACCTCTATTCGGGTTTCGGTTACAGTTTCTAATTTTCCAATTTCTCCAATAAAAGGATTTGCACCATCTATTGGTCTAAAATTACCTTTACCAGAAACTTCAAAACCACATGAATCATAGTTTCCTATTTTTCCTGCACCAGCTTCGTACAGTGCATTTTTAACAGCTTCTGCGTTTTCTGTTGGTGCATAGGTAATCAATTGCTTGATTGTATTTGCTTTGGGAATTAAAATTTTTGTTTGATTTAATTTTAATTGTTCCGAAATCTGGAAATTTACACCGATTTTCGAATTGTCTAATGCTGTATGTGTTGCATAAATATTAATTCCATTTTTGATGGCTAACATTACCGCTTTTTCAACATACGTTTTTCCGTTCAGTTTTTTTAATCCAGAAAAAATAATTGGATGAAAACTAACAATCAAATTACACTTTTTTTCTATCGCTTCTTCCACAACTTCTGGCGTTGTATCCAATGCAACTAAAATTCCTGTAACCTCATCATTATAATCTCCAACTAAAAGTCCTACATTATCAAAATCCTCTGCATACGCCAAAGGCGCTATATTTTCCATTGCCGAAGCAACATCTTTTACTTTGATCATTTATTGTTTCATTTTCAATTTTTCGGTTGGTAAATCATTCTCAACTCCCTTCCAATATGATTCAAAATTAAACTTTTCTAACAATTTTCGCGATGCAATATTATCAGGATCAATCACGGCAATTATTTCATGAGTCGGAAAATTTGCTTTTGCATTCGCAATCAATCGATCACAAATTATTGTTCCAATTCCTTTTCTCCAAAATTCTTTTTTAATCAGATAACCAATTTCCAAAGAGTTTTCTAAATGATTATTGTAAACAATTTTACAATCGCCCAAAAAAGCATCTTTTTTATCATAAACTTTAAAGTAACCCAATTTTTCGTGAACTGAACTTTTTTCTAAAATCGACGTAAATTTATGATTGGCTTGTTCCTCTCCCAAACCTTTTCCCGAAATATATTTCATTTGTTCATCATCCTGAACAAGTTTAAAATACTCGTTAAAATCTGTGGGATTATATTTCTCTAACCGAATTTTTATCATGAAAATTTGTAATTGCTTTTAATAAATTGATCTGATTTATTGTACGATTTAGATTTTGTTTTGGATAAGAAATTGAATAATATACATCATTATTTAAATAATCTGCCAAAAACCTAACCGCCTGAATATAAATCACAATATACGCAACAAAATCCATATTTTCGATTTCTACGTCAGACAAATCATTTTTTAAATGCTCTAAAAAACCTTTTTTAACCGCTTGATAATAAGTCGGCTCAAATGCATTTTCGCCATCTGGATCATCTTCTACTTTTAAATTAGCGTATGTACGAATCATGTCTCCAAAATCGCACAAAATATTACCAGGCATTATTGTATCCCAATCTATAACTGCGATTGCTTGCGAATGTTTATCATTATCAAATAAGAAATTACTGATTTTTGCATCAGCATGAACCACACGTTTCGGAAAATCTATTTCTAAATAACGTTTTACTTGATTAAGATTATCTAAAATATAATTTACCTCGTTTTTCGTTTCTTGCAAACGTTCTTCTGAAGCGTTTTCTAACGCAGAATTAAAATCTTTGATGCGTTTTGCATAATCTAAAAATCCATCAATTGACGGTTCTATTTCATCAATATTTATATCGATAAGATTTGCATGAAATTCACTAATTGTTTTTGCAGCTTCGTATGCTTGTTCGGCAGATTCTACTTTTTCAAAACAAATAGAATTTGGAATAAAAGAGGTTAAACGCCATGTTTCGCCATTTTCTATCACCAATAAATTTTGATGTAAATCGGGAACAATTTCTATAATTGAACGTGGGTATTTTTTTGTTTTTAAATGAGTTGAAACCAAATCAATATTAGACGAAATAACTTCGGGCTTTGGAAAAACCTTTGTATTAATTTTCTGTAAAATATATTTTTTGCCTTGATTATCTAACTCAAAAGTCGAATTTATCCAACCAGAAGTAATTGGTTTAATACGAATATCATCACTATTTGTAAAATAATGTTTTAGAATATTTTCCATATTTTAAGCCCACAATGCTTTTGGGTATTTTTGATCATCAACTAAATTTTGAATAGAATCTACAACCACTGCTCTATCTTCTGGATACGTCATTCCGAACCAATTTTCGTTTGATTTTTTTACAATCACCTCCAATTGATCTTCTTTTATCATATCATTAATCACTTTTGGTAAATAAAATTCTGCTTTTAATTGACTTGAATTTTCTTTGAGAAATTGATTGAATTTATCTTCTAAACTTCTAAAAATTGAAGGATGTAAAACCCAAAAATTCATCGAAACTAAAGATTCTGCATCAAGTACAAAATTTGCATTTTCCTCCTCGTACATCACAACACCTTCGTTATCTCTAAAAATATTTGTACGCTCTACTACAAGCTCTAACAACTCGTCTTTTACCGTACAAATTCCACGAGAAACAGCTCCGTTTTCACTCAATGTGTTTTCAAGTTTATAGGCAACCATACCATAACGATTTGCTAAAATTAGTTCTTGCTGAACCAATTCATTTGCTTTCTGAAATGCTTTTTGTCCATAAAAATCATCTGCATTGATGACAATAAAAGGATTAGTTAAATGATTTTTTGCAATTAACAACGCATGTCCAGTTCCCCAAGGTTTTTTACGATGTTCTATTTTATCATAAATTGCACGAGAAACTGCCGTATAAGTGGTCTGTAGAATAAATTCTACAGACCCAGCATTACGTTCAATAATATGTTGGAAATATTTTTTTGTTTCGATATCAAATTGTTGATTGATGATAAAAACAAAATGTTGAATGCCAATTGAAAAGGCATCAAAAATTGAATATTCCATCAATGACTCTCGGCTAGGACCAATAGGATCAATTTGTTTTTGACCATTGTATCGGCTTCCCATTCCTCCTGCCAATATCACTAAAGATAAGTTATTAGCCATAGTTTTCAAATCCAAAAACTGGTTTTCTTGTTTTATATTTTCCTCTTGTAAAGTCTGGCATTTCCTGAGATGCACCGTTTCCTTCAATCGATTTTTCGCTTAAAGGTGTTACGGCATACCAAGTTGCTAAATCGTAAACATCAAAAGGAAATTCTTTGTTATTTTTTATACACTCAATAAAGTCATTAATTAAGAAGAAATCCATTCCTCCATGTCCAGCACCTTCCGCTTGTTTCTCAAATTTTGTCCAGATTGGGTGATCATGTTTCTTTAAATATTCTTCTGAATTTGCCCATTTATGAGAATGTTGCATTTCATTTTCGAAATAAATAAATCCTTGATTAAATCCTCCAGAACCAATATCTTGCCAAATACCATCTGTTCCCTGGATTCTGAAACCTAAGTTATATGGGCGTTGTAAAGAAGTATCGTGTGTTAATAAAATTGTTTCTCCGTTTTCACATTTCAACATTGTTTGTACAACATCACCTTCTTTAAAAACAACTTTTGCATTTGGATGATCTTTACCTCCATTCTTCACAATATAATCCGTCAAACCTGCTTGTTTAGACGCCATAGATGTTAAATGAGTAATTCTATTACCGCGGTTAACATCCATCATCGTACCAATTGGTCCTAAACCGTGTGTTGGATATAATTCTGCATTACGCTTTACATAATGATCTGTACGCCAAACAGCTTCCGAAAATCCTTTGTCTCCAAATTCTACTCCTCCGCCATACGCTTGTTTTCCATCATTAAACAAAACATTACGTAAATCGTGCTGATAACCACCTTGTCCGTGTACAATTTCGCCAAACATACCTTTACGAACCATATTCATTACTGCCATAACATCACGACGATAACAAACATTTTCCATCATAAAAACAGGTACTTTTGTTTTTTCGTACGTATCTACATAATTCCAACATTCTTGTAAATTCATTGCTCCACAAACTTCTAAACCTACAATTTTACCAGCTTTCATAGCTGCAATTGTTTGCTCTTCATGAAATTGCCATGGAGATGAAATGACTACTGCATGTATGCTTCTTTCTTTGTATAATTGTTTATATCCATCTAAACCTTGGTAATATTTTACTGGTTTTTTACCGTGTTTTTCAAAGATTTTATTGCAACGATCAATCATACGCTGATCTGGTTCTGCAATAGCAACAACCTCAACATCATTACGCTTTAACAATTCATCTAAATGAACTTGTCCGCGCATACCACATGCTACTAAACCTACTTTTACTTTATCAATTTTAGTTGAAAAACTAAATAATGAATCTGGTGATACCAACGCAACGGTAGAGGCAGCTGCGGTAGATTTAATAAAATTTCTTCTGTCCATAGTGTGTTTTAATTTTCGATTTTTCTAAGTATTAAAGACTGCAAAATATTAAAAAACTTTATAAAAGTCTATTTTTAATTCTTAAAAATTAAAACGTTTTAGGCGCATCTTTAGGAAATACTATAATAAACTCTGTAGTAGAAAAATTTTCTTCTTTTGGCTTCACAATAGAAAGTTTTTCGTCAGCTCCTTCCAAAATTTCTATGACAGCAATTTTCAAGTTTGGGTTAGATTTCTTCAAAAACCAATAAATTCCTCCATAATTCTTTGAATGATAATCGCCATTGTAATGTATAAATAGATTATCAGCTTTATAATGTTGCAAAATCGTTTCGGACATCGTAGCATCTTTCAAAGCTTGAGCCGCAACAAATTGTTTCGCTTTTATACCTGCATGATCGCCCATCATTTTTATCATTTCTGGATAACCAGGCGCATCATAATCAATTTCTAAAGGTAATTTTGCAATCAATTTTTTGTTTTCTGTAGAAATAGTGTCCAAACTTGACAATCCATTTTTAGAAACATACGACGCAAATTTACGTGTAACATTAGTTGCTACAAATTCTACTTTTTTATCTTTCGCAAAATCGACCAAAGGCTTATAATCAGTTGCATAATTCTGCCATAATTTTGTTGCTGCCTGAAATTCTTTATCAGTAGTTTTCCCTGACAAATAGTTATTTAAATCAGTTTGCTGATGACGTTCAAACATTTCTGCACCAAGTGTCAAATTACCATTTTTCTTTTCATACAACGCTTTTGTAAGCTGTAATTGCAACCAATGGTTAACCGCATTATTGTGATATTCACCAAATAAGACAATATCGTAATTAGAAAGTTCGTTAATCATTTTATGAAACGTCGCTTTCTTTTCTTTTTTATTATAAATTTGATAAGTTTTAAGGTCTTGCGCATTCGCGAAAATTGAGCTTATAAACAAGAAAGCATAAATAATTTTTTTCATTTTTGTTATTTAAATTAATTCTAAATTGTAACAAATTAACAAAAATCTCTACGAATAATAAAAATAAAATTCAACTACTATGAATAAAGTTCTTGAAATTCATCAACTAACCAAACGATTTGGCAGTTTTACTGCTGTAAATAACATCAGTTTTTCGGTAGAAAAAGGAAATGTTTATGGATTATTAGGCCCTAATGGAAGTGGAAAATCGACTACATTAGGAATGATTTTAAACGCAATTAACCCAACAGCCGGAAGCTGGAAATGGTTTGACCAAAATCCAGATAATAATTCGTTAAAACGAATTGGCGCAATTATAGAAAGTCCAAAATTTTATCCTTATTTATCTGCGCAAAAAAACCTAGAAATTGTAGCGGATATCAAAGAAGCTAGTCATACAAAGATTGATGAAAAGCTAGAATTGGTTGGATTAATTTCTCGTAAAAAAGATAAATTTCAGCATTTTTCTTTGGGTATGAAACAACGTTTGGCAATTGCTGCGGCGTTATTAAATGATCCTGAGGTATTGATTTTGGACGAACCTACAAATGGTTTAGATCCGCAAGGAATTATTCAAATCAGAGAATTGATTATTAAGATTGCAGAACAAGGAACAACCATTATTTTAGCAAGTCATTTATTAGACGAAGTAGAAAAAGTTTGTTCGCATGTTGTGGTTCTTAATCAAGGAAAAATGTTGTACGCAGGCTCTGTAGATCAGATGAATTCTAGCTTTGGTAGTATTGTTGTTTCGGCTGCAAATATGGAAACTTTAGAATATACGCTTAAAACATTGCCTTTTATTTCGAAAGTTACACACGAAAATTCAAAATTATTAGCTGTTTTAACGGAAGAAAAAGATCCAGCAGATATCAATAAAATTCTTTTTGAACACGGTATTGTCGTTAATCATTTGGTTAAACGAAAAGAATCTTTAGAGCATCAATTTTTCCAATTAATTCAAAATCAAAACAACTAATATGAAAAGATTATTTAACATCGAGTGGAATAAAATGTTCTACAACACGGGAACACGAATTTTTATCATTTTGTACTTTGTGATGATTATTTTGATGGGAATTACATTGCCTAGTATTAAACCAAATATGAGCGGACAAGTTGTCGATTTCATCAAATTTGGTGCGTTAGAATTTCCTGTAATTTGGCATAATATAGCTTGGTTAGTCGGTTTCGGTAAATTCTTTTTAGCTATTATTGTCATTAATAATATCTCTAACGAATATTCGTTTGGGACGTTTAAACAAAATACAATTGATGGCTTATCTAAAACAGAATTTTTTGGAACAAAATTATTAATGAACCTTATTCTGACTTTATTTTCTACATTTTTGGTCGCTGCAATCGTATTAAGTTTAGGCGCAACTTTTAATGATAAATTTGATGTTCTTAACGGAATACAATTTTTAGGAGGTTATTTTATCGAAATCTTTGCATACGTAGTATTCGCTATGTTTTTAACTTTTTTATTAAAGAAAAGTACATTTGCTATTTTATCTTTAATTGTTTTAAATATTGGAGAATCAATCTTAAAAGCAGTCGAATATTTTGTTAGATTTGGTAAAAATGAACCAATAAATTTAGAAAAAACTACTTTTTACACTAACTTTTTACCATTAAATTCAAATTCAAAAATAGTTGATTATCCACCAATCAGCATTACAAAGCTAATGACAACGGGAAAATTATTTGATACATCAAATGTGCAATGGGAATATTTAGCCATTAATGTTTTTTACATCATTTTATTTTTAGCATTATCATTATTTATCATCAAGAAAAGGGATTTATAAAACATACTTTTAAAATCATTCCTATAAAAGCCTCGCAAATTGTGAGGCTTTTATATTTCAACGCAATTTATTCGTCAAATAATCTGCGATAATTCATTTATTATGTAAATTTTAGCAGAATTCTACGTTTTTATTCGTCAGAAATAGATCATTTAATAAACTTGTTTTTTTATCTTTGCAGTTATGCAAATGACAAATTTCGAAGAGCTAAAAGGGCTTTTAAAATCAGCACCAAAGAAAATTGCTATCCTTCCGCACAAAAATCCGGACGGCGATGCAATTGGATCTACATTGGCTATGTTTCATTATCTAAACAAATTAGGACATTCTTGTAACATTGTTTCGCCAAATGATTTTCCTAAATTCTTAAAATGGATGCCATCGGCAAAAGAGATCGTTATTGCAGACTACAAGCCAAAAGTTGCAGAAGCAATCATACATCAAGCCGAATTAATTTTTATTTTAGATTTTAATACGGTGAAACGAATTGACGATTTAGGAAACTGGGTTGAACGTTCTAAAGCACCAAAAATATTAATCGATCATCACCGCGAACCAGATACATTTGATTTTATGTATTCGGATATAGAGATGCCCGCAACATGCCAAATGGTTTACAATTTTATTGAAGCCATGGACAATTTAGATTTAATTGACAAAGGCATTGCCGAGTGTATTTATACGGGTATAATGACTGATACAGGAGGTTTCCGATTCAGAAACACATCATCAGACACGCATCGTATTGTAGCAGAATTAATTGATAAAGGTGTAGAAGTTGACAAAGTAACCTCTTACGTTAACGATTCGCAAACACAAGGTCGATTAAAATTATTATCTTTAACGTTAAATAATCTTACATTTTTACCCGAATATCGTACAGCTTTCATGTTTCTAAAACGTGAAGATTTATTAACAAACGGTTTTCAGAAAGGTGATACCGAAGGTTTTGTAAATTATGGTTTAAGTGTAGAAAATTTTATCTTTTCAGTTATTTTTATTGAGGACACACATCATAATTTCATAAAAATCTCGTTACGTTCTAAAGGTGATTTTGATGTCAACGAATTCTCTCGCAAATATTTTAATGGCGGTGGTCATATCAATGCTGCAGGAGGTCGTTCGGACTTAAATATGGAAGAAACAATTGCTTATTTCCAATCATTATTGCCAGCGTATCAAGAAAAATTGACTAATATCGTCATCTAAATGAAAAAAATTGCCTTAGTTGCCTTCGTAGTATTTGCTTTATCAAGCTGCGACAAAAAAGTTGTTCAATATCCCATTTCATATTCAAATGATGATTTTATGAAACGCTCTCAAGAACGTGGTAAGCTTCTGCATCAAGAAGAATTACAATGGTTTGATGAGTACATGAAAACGTCTGACCAAAAATTTGTGAAAACAAGTTCTGGTTTTTGGATTTCTAATTCGGGAGAAAAAACACCACAAACAGCCAACAAAGGAGATTATATTGAATTTGAATACCAAGTAACTGATTTAAAAAACAATATAATTTACTCGTTTCAAGAAAACGGTGTGAAAAAAGCTATTTTAGGTAAAGTTGATTTAGCGCGAGGTTTACACGCTGGTTTACAATTGATACCAGAAGGTGAAACCGCTAAATTATTATTACCTTCATTTTTAGGTTATGGCGGCTATGGTGACGAAGGAAAAATTGGTCCTGATGAACCAATCATTATGGACGTAAAAGTTATAAAAATTAAAAAACACTAATTTGTATATACACGACTGTAAAAGAAATGAAAAAACTATTATTAATCTTAACTGTCATTACTACTTTAGTTAGTTGTGGCGTTAAAATTCCAAAATCGATGAGCAAAGAAGAATTTAAAAATTTAGAAGACGGATTGTACGCAAAAATGACAACAAATCATGGTGCAATGACAATCAAATTATACGAAGAACAAGCACCTATGACGGTTGCTAACTTTGTTGGATTAGCAGAAGGTACAAAAGAAAATAAAGCAAAAAAGAAAGGTGAGCCTTTTTATGATGGAATTGTTTTTCACCGTGTAATTAAAGATTTCATGATACAAGGTGGAGATCCAGACGGAATTGGAACTGGTGGACCTGGTTATGATTTTGAAGACGAATTTGACGCAACTTTAAAACACGATCAAAAAGGTGTTTTATCTATGGCAAATTCTGGACCTGGAACTAATGGTTCTCAATTCTTTATTACAGAAGTACCAACGCCTTGGTTAGACGGTCGTCACACAATTTTTGGACAAGTTGTTGAAGGTTTAGATGTTGTAGATTCTATCTCAAATGTAGAAAAAACTCCAAGCGATAAACCTGTAGTTCCTGTAATTATAGAGAAAGTAGAAATCGCTCGTAAAGGTGATCATTACAAAAAATATGATGGTGCTGAGGCTTTTGAAGCTGCAAAAGCAAATCATTCTAAAAAACAAGCTGAAGCTGAAGCAAAAGTAAAAGCTGAAAAAGATGCTGAAATTGCTCGTCAAAAAGAATTAGAAGCAAAAGCATTAACAACTCCTTCTGGATTAAAATATGTAGTTTTAGAAGAAGGTAAAGGTGCAAAACCTGTTCAAGGAGACGACATCAAAGTACATTATACTTTACGTTTAAACGATGGTGAAAAATTAGATTCTTCTTATGACAGAAACCAACCATTAGACGCAACAGTTGGTGTAACTGGATTAATCCAAGGATGGATGGAAGCTTTGACTATGTTTAACAGAGGTTCTAAAGTTTTCTTAATCATTCCTTCAGATTTAGGTTACGGACCAAGAGGTGCAAGCGGTGTAATTCCACCAAACGCAACTTTATATTTTGATATGGAAGTTTTAGACTAAAATATTATTTCATAATAAATTAAAAAAACCACTCAATTGAGTGGTTTTTTTGTTCTATTTTTCTTTTACAGCAACCGCTTTGTCGTCGTTTTCTGTTTCAAGTTTCTTTTCATATTTTTTCATGATATAGTCGGCTGCAAGCGAAACTGCAATTCCACCAATAATACCATATATCGATCTTTTTCCTAAAAACTTAGCAACTGTAACTCCTGTAGTTGCCGCAGTTGTTAAAAGACCTATTTTCGAACCTTTTTCGCGTTGGCTTTTTGATAATGCATCTAAAATTTTCATAGTTTATAAGTTTATGATTTCTAGATATTATGCAATTATTAATCCAAACTAAAATAATCAACTATTTTATAAACGCTTCTACCAATTCTTTTGGTCGACCAACTACTCCACTCTTTTCATCTAAAACAACAGGACGTTGTATCAACTTCGGAAATTCTACCATAGCATCCAAAACTTCTTCTTCAGACAATTCTTTACCTTTAAAATTAGTTTTCCATTCTTCTTCATTTGTTCTGATAAGCTCTATTGGTTTTAATTTAAGCTTTGATAAAACGGTTTGAAGTTCTATTTTCGTCAAAGGTTCTTTCAAATATTCTCTCACTTCAAATTCTTTTCCAGAATCTTCTAAAACTTTTATTGCTTCTCTACTTTTTCCGCAACGCGAATTATGTAAAATCGTGTACATATCTGTTATTTTTAGTAAATTTATTAAAATTTGAAATCATGAAAAAGTTATTCCTCTTAATATGCATCCCAATATTATTTTTGGCGTGTATAACAAACCAAACAACTTCTGTTCCTAATAAAGACGATAACTCGTTAAAATTTGAACCAAATGAGGAGGGCGATTATGATATTGTCGTTTTTGATCCTGATTATGAAGTCTATCTTAGAACAACTGCTCCACCAAAATCATATTATTCGAAAGAATATTATGAATCGCAAAACAGACGATATGTGACAATTTGGAATCAGCGACACATGATGCCGATGGCTTATAATCCAGATTTATATGCTGTAAGCATTGATTTGGATCCGAATATTGACTATGGTTTAGATTTTGAATATAAATTATTTAATTTCTTTCGCTTTATTGAACATAAATATCGTGTCAGAATTAGATAATATCGTTTATTTTTGCAAGTCAATTTTAGAAAGATGAACGAATACTCAACAGAAATATATAATCAAATAATTGAAACTTTTCCTGATTTAGAAGGTCAAAACGAATCAAATAATAATTTATTAAAATTTCATCTCGAAAATGAATATAAATCTACATTTGGCGATTTATACATCGAAACATCCGAAGATGATAAAATTTGGGTGCGTGCCAATTCTCCTTTTACAACGTATGAGGTAGATTCTACAGAAGAACTTTTTTATATTTTAGAAGGTTTGATGTACAACGAATTATTTTGGGTAATTAGCTACGAAGGCGATGATTGGGATGATACATTTTTGATTTTGAAAGACCAAGAAATTAAAATAGAGGAAGGAATTACATACCATATACTTTCGTGGAATGGTAAAAATGATCAAACAATAAAACCGTAAAATCTCATATATCCCAAAAACTTCAAATTTTATACATTTGCAATTATGTTTAACAACGAATTACTAAAAGATATCCAAAAACGTACGCAAGCTTTGCATGAATATTTGGAAATCGAACAAAAAGAAATCGAAGTCCAAAATGAAGAAGAAATTGCTGCTTCGCCAGAATTTTGGAACAATCCAAAAGAAGCAGAAAATTTCATGAAAGTTTTACGCGGAAAAAAGAAATGGATTGATGCTTATCAAACTATTGCAAATGCCGTAAATGATATTGAAGTTTTAGTAGAATTTAACCGCGAAGGCGATGTTTCTGATGCCGAAGTACAAGAACAATACGATATTGTTGCAAAACTATTGGAAGATATCGAGTTCAAAAACATGCTTTCAGAAGAAGGAGATAATCTTGGCGCTGTTTTACAAATTACGGCTGGTGCCGGTGGTACAGAATCGTGCGACTGGGCAAGTATGTTGATGCGTATGTATTTGATGTGGGCAGAAAAAAATGGCTACAAAGTAAAAGAGTTAAACTATCAAGCTGGTGATGTTGCAGGTGTAAAAACGGTAACTTTAGAAATTGAAGGCGAATTTGCTTTCGGTTATTTAAAAGGCGAAAATGGTGTACATCGTTTGGTTCGTATTTCGCCATTTGATAGCAATGCGAAACGACACACAAGTTTTGTTTCCGTTTATGTTTCGCCTATTGTTGATGATACAATAGAAATTGACATTAATCCGGCTGATATAGAATTACAAACTTCTCGTTCTGGAGGTGCCGGTGGTCAAAATGTAAATAAAGTAGAAACTAAAGTTCAGTTAACACATAAACCTACAGGAATTATGGTGGTTTGTCAAATTGAGCGTTCGCAATTAGGAAACCGCGAGCGTGCAATGGAAATGTTGAAATCTGAATTATATAAAATAGAGTTAGACAAAAAAATGGCTGCTCGAAACGAAATTGAAGCTGGTAAGATGAAAATCGAATGGGGTTCTCAAATTCGAAATTACGTCATGCATCCATACAAATTAGTGAAAGATGTACGTACAGGTCACGAAACTGGAAATGTAGATGCAGTGATGAATGGTGAAATCGATGATTTCTTAAAAGCTTTCTTGATGTTGATGGGACAAAAAGAAACATCAAAATAAATTTCACATTTAAAATTTCTTAAATGAAAATCATTATCGGAGGTGCTGGTGAAGTAGGATTTCACTTAGCAAAATTACTATCTAATGAGATGAATGATATCGTCATTATGGATATGGATAAAGAAAAATTAGCCATGATCGAAAACTCATTAGATGTAATGGCTTATCGCGGTGATATCACGTCTTTCAAAGCATTGAGAGAAGTTGGGGTTGACGAAGCAGATATGTTTATTTCTGTTACTCATCTTCAAAATACAAATATTACCAGCGCTTCTATCGCCAAAGATTTGGGTGCAAAACGTACTTTAGCACGTATTTCTAATCCCGAATTTTTGCACAAAGAAAATCAACTTTGGGTACAAGGAATGGGGATTGATGCCTTAATCAGTCCCGAAAAATTAGCCGCCGACGAAATTTATTCGTTGGTACAACAATCTGCTTTTAATGCGATGCATCCTTTCGCAAATGGTCAGTTGTTTATGGTTGGAACTGTTTTGGACAAAGATTGCAAAATTTTGGACAAAAAGTACAAAGACATGTACATTACAGCAAAAGGTGGCGACGAAAATCTTTTGATTCCAATTGCGATTATTCGAAGTAATGAGCGTGGCGAATACAAAACAATTATTCCCGAACCTGATACTGATTTTAGAATAGATGATCACGTTTATTTTATCGTAAAAAAATCTGGAATCTTAGAAATTTATAAAATTTTAGGTAAAAAACAAGAGTATTTTAAAAATGTAATTGTTTTGGGCGGAGGAAGTATTGGTGTAAAAACGTCTAAACTTCTTAAAGAAAATAAACACAATGTAAAACTGTTAGAAATCAATCGAAATAAAGCATTTGATTTAGCAGACGAATTAAATAACATATTGATTATTAACGGTGACGGGCGTGATGGTGAGCTATTAACAGAAGAAGGTATTTCTGATTCTGACGCATTTATTGCCGTTACAGGAAGTTCGGAAACCAACATTATGTCATGTCTTTTGGCAAAATCAAAAGGTGTTAAAAAAACGATTGCTTTAGTCGAAAATATCGACTATATTCATCTAAGCCACGAAGTTGGAATTAATGCTTTTATCAATAAAAAATTGTTAACTGCAGATAGTATTTTCCGATATATTCGTCAAGGCTCTGTGATTGATGTAACTGGAATTTCTGATTTAGACGCCGAAGTTTTAGAGTTCAAAATTCACGAAGATTCAGAAATTGCCTACAAAAATGTTCATGATTTTCCGTTCAAAAATGGAGCAATTATCGCAGGAATTGTTCGTAGAAATGATGGTTTTATACCAACTAAAGATTTTGTTATCGAACCAAATGACCATGTTGTGGTTTTCAGTCAAGCCAATTTAATTCCAAAAGTGACAAAATATTTTAAATAATGAAATCATTAAACATCAAAGTAATTCTTAACCTTTCGGGTGTTTTATTATTACTAAATGCGCTGTTCATGTTTATCGCAACATGCGTTAGCATTTATTTTGATGATCACCTAACCTACCCTTTTCTGCTTTCAGGATTTTTGGTGGGATTTGGAGGTTTTGCAATGATGTTTTTAACACGTGACAGACGCAAAGATATCAACAAACGCGAAGGTTATATCGTTGTTTGTGTAGGTTGGCTCTTCTTGATTTTGTCTGGATGTTTGCCTTATGTAACTTCACTTTTTTTTCTACCAAATGATCATATAATTGCAGAAAATTTTAGTGTCGTCAACATTATTTATGAAACCGTTTCGGGTTATACAGCCACGGGAACGTCTATTTATGATGATGTAGAAAGTCTGCCAAAAAGTATTTTGTTTTGGCGAAGTACAACCAATTGGATTGGTGGTATGGGAATTATCGTTTTGACAATTGCTATTTTACCGTTTTTAGGAATTGGTGGACGACAACTTTTTATGGCCGAAGCGCCCGGAATTTATACCGATAAAATACATCCTAGAATCACAGAAACTGCAAAAAATCTTTGGTTGGTTTACCTTGGTTTGACTGCTTTTTTTGCCGCTCTTTTATATTTTGGAGGAATGAATCTTTTTGATGCTGCAAACCATTCTATGAGTGTTATTGCAACGGCAGGTTTTTCTACTAAAAATGAGGGAATTATGTATTGGAATAACAATGTTTTTATTCAATATGTACTAATTGTGATGATGTTTTTGGGCGGAACAAACTTTGCTTTAATTTATTTAATGATTAAAGGTCAGTTCAAAAAAATATGGAAAAACGAAGAATTTAGATGGTGGGTTGGCTTAATTGCAGTAACCACAATTATTGTTTTTTTCGCACTATTTTACATTGTTTATCCAACATATTCTACCGAAACATATTCGTGGTTTAACTTCGAACATTCATTCCGAAGTTCACTATTTCACGTTGTTTCAATCGCTTCTACAACAGCTTTAGCAATGGAAGATTATACAAGTTGGTTAAGTATTACAACACTCATCTTTTTCTCCTTATTTTTCATCGGAGGTTCGGCTGGTTCTACATCTGGAGGAATTACCGTAATTCGCCATGTCATTTTATTAAAAAATAGTTGGGTTGAGTTTAAACGTATTTTACATCCAAATGCAATAATCCCAGTTCGTTATAACAATCGTTCACTCAATCAATCTATTGTATTCCATGTCATGGCATTTTTTGTCATGTTTATGTTTACGTGGATTGCCAGTTCTATTTTATTCGCAATGTTGAATTATGGGATAACTATGAGTTTTCAAAACATCTTGACATCGCTTACTATAACCGCATCTACACTAGGAAATGTTGGACCAGGAATCGGAGAATACGGACCAGGATCGTCAATGAATTCCTTATCAGATGGCGCAAAATTATTGTGTTGTTTTTTAATGATTTTGGGTAGATTAGAATTATTTACAATCTTAATTTTATTTACACCAGCTTTCTGGAAAAATACTTAAACACTATGTTGAGTCATCAAATGTGATATTATTTCTTCTGCTTGATCAGGAAAATATTTGTGAATTATCTTGCTCGAATCAACCCATTTTTGAATTTTTTCACGACTCAAATCGTACGAATAATCAACACCAATATTCTTTAAAGCCTCGCAATTACACATTTGCTCGTATTGCCCTTTTATTGGAATCACAAATAACTTTTTCTCTAAATAAATAGATTCAGCAGGCAATTCAAAACCTGCACCACATAAAACGCCTTTGCAATTTGCTAAAGTTTGTGTAAATAAATCTTCGTCTATAGGAAAAATTTCTACATTAAACTGAGTTGTTTTTGTTTTTACAAAAGGAGAAAAAACTTTCCAATTTGATTCTTTTACAGATGATAAACATTCTATAATTTCGTTTGGATGAAAACTTGGTAAATAAACCAAATAAAATTCTTCTTGTTTTGTATCTAATTCACGAATTTTATCACGAATAATTGGTAAAAAAATTGAATCATTATATGTTTCAAAATGAAAACCATAATGAGTTGTTGTTGGCGCATAATATTTAATTATTTTCTCTCCAATTTTATTTTTCACTTTGGGAGTTTCATCAAATAAAAGTGATGCTTGATGACTTAAACCAATAATTTTTTTCTTCTTTTTTTTAGCTGAATGCGCAGTTATTGGCTCAAAATCATTGATAATTACATCATAATCATCAATCGGAAAATGGTTAACTTCATTCAGAAAAGATTTAAAACTATTGTGTTTAATAATCTTTTTATAAGAAATTTTACCGAGTTGATTATAAAATAAAGACAAACCTTGCCTTTGTTTTACATCATAATTATCTAGTTTTAATTGTGAGTTAGATCCACTCATAAACACATCTAATTCACCATAATTTTCAAGAATTGGCAACATTTTTTGCGCACGAGCCAAATGCCCATTACCCGTTCCTTGCAAAGCGTATAAAATCTTCATTTACTTATTATTTAAAATTGAAATAATCAATTCATCAAGTGAATAATTAAACTCAACTTCCTCTAAATTCTGCATTAATTCTTTTTTATGATCTTCAAAATAAAAAATTGTCCATTGATTATTCTCAAATTCTAAAGCCGAAAGATTTTCTATCCAATCGCCCGAATTCATATAAATACAATTTCCTTTTTCTGTCTTTACTTTTCGCAATTGTGGTTGATGAATATGTCCGCAAACAACATAATCGTACTGATTTTCTATGGCTAATTCGGCAGCAGTTTGTTCGAAATCATTAATATGTTTAACTGCTTTTTTAACTGAATTTTTAATCTTTTTTGAAAGCGAATACTTCTCTTTTCCAAAAAATTCTAATCCTAAATTAATAATATGATTGAATTGAATTAAACGATCGTATCCCCAACCGCCAAGTTTCGCAACCCATTTGGAATGTTGTATAGAAGCATCAAACACATCTCCATGAAAAATCCACGCTACTTTATCAACTTGTTTCAACATATATTTGTCTGTCAACAAAATGTTTCCAAAACTCATTGTTTTGAATTTTCGTAGTAATTCGTCATGATTTCCTGTAATATAAATAATTGGAATTCCTTGCTCCGAAAGATTTAATAAATAACTAATTACCTGAAGATGTGCTTCTGGAAAATAACTTTTCTTAAAATTCCAAATATCAACAATATCACCATTCAAAATAATTTTTTTGGGATTGATAGATTGTAGATAAGCCAACAATTCTTGTGCTTTACAACCATAAGTTCCTAAGTGAACATCCGAAATAATTACAACATCAAGATTACGTCTCATTGATTTTTATTTAAATTTCGGTATCAAATATTACTTAAACATTGTCTAAATCTTATGAAATCTTTATAAATTTGAGTCTAAATTGTAAAATTATGTCAGAATTAAAATTCAAAACAAATATAAATTGTGATAGTTGTATCAAATCTGTTAAACCATTTTTGGACGAAGTTGTTGGTGAAGATAACTGGAAGGTTGATACAAGTGACGAGAAAAAGATTTTAACTGTAACAACGACTGAAGATGAAGATGATGTTGTAGAAGCGGTTACTGATGCTGGATTTAAAATTCAGAAATTAGATAATTAATAAAAAAAGCGATTCAAAATTGAATCGCTTTTTTGTTATTATTAAGAATATTAAAATTATTTCTTAACTACTTTTTGAGTTGCAGTTTTACCGTTTGTAGTTGTTTTAACTACATAAGTTCCTTTAGTTAAAGAAGAAACATTTACGTTTTGAACTCCATTAACTTCAAAAGATTTTACCAATTGTCCGTTCATGTTATAAACTTCTACAGTTGATTTTTCTTTAACAGAAAATAATGCATCGTTATTCCAAATTGTACTGAATACAGCTTTAGAAGCATTTAAATCATCTAAACCTAATGAATTTGCAGTCCAAATTACATTATCTACTGTAAATTGTTTATTACCAGCTACAGTTCCACCTGCATAAGAAATTTTAACTTTTACTGCACCAGCCTTTTTAACTGAAGTTGTTGAAGTAAATACTGTTGTTTGTGCTCCTGATCCTTCTCCAAATGGAGCAATTGCATTTACTTGTACACCATCTACATAAACAGCAATAGTTCTTATGCTACCTCCTGTAAATGCTTTTCTATAAGAAAATGTAAATTCACCAACTCCATTAGGAATAGTAAATTCAACTGAACTTGGTTCATCTGATCTTCTTAGCATAATTCCTTTTGAATTTTGAATAGAAGAATCATCAGGAGTTCCTAAACCTTCATTTCTCGATTGTACAAAACTTACATTAACACCAGCTGTTTCTCCTGCAAAAGAACCATCTGCATAACTAGTAGTTAAAACTGATTGTTTTTCAAAAGATTCAGAACCTTGTGCAAAAGATAAAGTTGAAAAAGCAGCAACAGCTACTAAAGAATAGAATTTTTTCATATTTATATTTTTAAATTTATTAATAACAAATATAGGATTAAAATTTAATTTTATAAAACATTTTAAACTCCGCAAAATTATTTAACCATTTATTAATCTTGGACATAACTGCTAAAAAACACAAACACAATAATAGATATACATTATTCACAAAAAAAGCGATTCAAAATTGAATCGCTTTTTTTGTTATTCTTTATAATTAATTCTATTTCTTAAATATGAATTGCATGACCATAAGCATCTTCTACAGCCTCCATAATAGCTTCTGCCATTGTTGGGTGTGCATGTACAG
The DNA here is from genome assembly GCF_900115015.1 of Algoriella xinjiangensis. Classification (GTDB taxonomy): domain Bacteria; phylum Bacteroidota; class Bacteroidia; order Flavobacteriales; family Weeksellaceae; genus Empedobacter; species Empedobacter xinjiangensis. The sequence goes on from NZ_FOUZ01000001.1 coordinate 311,761, forward strand.
ATTTCATAATTTCGTGTCCTGTCGTTTCTAATTTACGTGCTACAACTGCTTCTGCAATCATTTCTGTAACACCATCACCAATCATGTGACAACCTAACCATTCACCATATTTAGCATCAAATACAACTTTTACAAATCCATCAGCAGCTCCGTTTGCAACAGCTTTACCGTTTGCAGAGAAAGGAAATTTACCAACTTTTACTTCGTAACCTGCTTCTTTTGCTTTTGCTTCTGTTAAACCTACAGATGCAATTTCTGGAGAACAGTATGTACAACCTGGGATATTTCCGTAATCAATTGGTTCTACTTTTTCACCAGCAATATGCTCTACACATAAAATTCCTTGTGCAGAAGCTAAATGCGCTAAATCAGCACCTTTTACAACATCACCAATAGCAAAATAACCTTTTACAGAAGTTTCACAAAAATCATTAATTACAATTTTTCCTCTTTCTGTTGCAATACCAACTTCTTCTAAACCGATATTTTCTGTATTTGGAACAACTCCTGCAGCAGATAAAACAACTTCAGCTTCAAGAACTTCTTCTCCTTTTGCTGTTTTTATTGTTGCTTTTACTAAGTCTCCAGTTGTATCAACACCTGTAACTTCTGCATTTGTTAAAATCTTGATACCCGATTTTTTAAGTGATAATTGTAATTGTTTCGAAATATCTTCGTCTTCTACAGGTACAACTCTTGGTAAATATTCTACAATAGTTACATCTGTTCCTAATGTATTATAAAAATGTGCAAACTCTACTCCAATCGCTCCAGAACCAACTACAATCATAGATTTTGGTCGTTTTTCCATTGCTAATGCTCCGCGGTAACCAATTACTTTTTTACCATCTTGTGGTAAAGCTGGTAAATCGCGAGAGCGAGCTCCTGTTGCAATAATAATATTTTCTGAAGCTAATTCGTTTACTGATCCATCTGCAGCAGTAACTTTTACTTTTTTTCCAGGTAAAACTTTCGCTTCACCTTGAATAACTTCAATCTTATTTTTTTTCATTAAGAACTGAACACCTTTGCTCATACGATCTGCAACTCCTCTACTACGAGAAACTACATTTCCGAATTCAAATGAAATATCTGAAGGTAAGTTTATTCCAAAATCTTCTGCATGATTTAAATATTTAAATACTTGTGCAGATTTTAACAAAGCTTTTGTTGGTATACATCCCCAATTTAGGCAGATTCCTCCTAACTCAGCTTTTTCTACGATTGCTACTTTTTTACCTAATTGTGCTGCTCTAATTGCAGCTACGTATCCACCAGGACCACTTCCAATAACTATAATGTCGTAACTCATTTTTTCCATAATTTGAATGTAAATTTAATAATTATTGAATGAAATAAAAGCGATTCTGTAAAATAGATTAAAATTTCTTATTTTTGCACTGTGAAAATATTCTTTGAAAATTATGCAGATGACTTAATCGTCGAAACAGAAATACCTTTAGAAGGTAGCCTGCAGCAAGCTATTGAGATTTTTCATAACCTACCCGATTATGACGGCAGTTATATAGGTTTGGTAAATCAAGATGGAAATACTGTTCAGATTTCAAAATATGATCGTTTTTTATTTTTGGTAGAAATCCCTGTTTATGAGGAACAAGCGTCCTATTCTACGCTTTTTACTTATTTTCAGGTGAAGCAATTATTAATAAATTTATACCAAGGATTTGATCCATACGAAATAAGCAATTTAAAATTCGAAACGTATTTAACAGAAAAAGCAACGAAATAATTCGTTGCTTTTTTTATATAGAATAAATATGTTTCATCATTTTATTTAAAAATCTAAATCATTCACTTTATACTCTACTTTCTTTTTTGCATTTTTCTTTACATAATTTATTAATACAATAACCAATGTAAATACAGATAATGCAAAAGTTACATCTAATAACGAATCAGCCAATTCTACCTTCATAATTTTAAGAAATCCTGAAACTGAAACTAAAATAAAACTGATTAGGTAGAAGAAAATTGGGTGTTTAAAATTTAGTTTTTCCATTTTTTGTGTGTTAATTACTCATTACTAAAATATAAAGTTTTTTTAAAGTAACAAATTATTCTCACAATTATTTTAACTAATTTTTAAGATATCTTTAAACTATCATTATTAATGTTATGAAATCAATTCAACTCCAAACAAATATTAATGCACCAATTCATCGTGTTTTTGATTTATCGCGAAGTATAGACTTGCATAAATTATCAACAAAAGAAACAAATGAACAAGCAATTGCAGGACGTGTTTCTGGTTTGATTGAATTGGATGAATTTGTTACTTGGCGCGCCAAACATCTTGGGTTTTATCAAACATTAACAGTTAAAATTATCAAATTTCAACAACCTTATTTGTTTATTGATGAAATGATAAATGGCGCTTTTAAAAGCATGAAACACGAACATCATTTTGAAGAAATAGAAAATGGTACAAAAATGATTGATATTTTTACATTTGAAGCTCCTTTGGGATTTCTCGGTAAAATTGCAGAAAATTTGTTTCTAGAAAAGTACATGAAAAACTTTTTAATTAAACGAAATCAAACCATTAAGCAAGTTGCCGAAAGTAACGATTGGAAGAAAATTTTAGAAAAAGTAAACAAATAGCAGATGGATTTATTTAATGATTTATACGATTGTACAGAAAACCTTTTGCCAAAAGAAGGAATCGTCAATTATTTTGGACAAATTATGACACATGAAGAAGCTAATCAGTATTATAAGTTGCTTTTAAATGAAATTGATTGGAAAAATGATCAAGCCGTAATTTTTGGAAAATTAATCGAAACCAAACGAAAAATAGCTTGGTACGGCGATATTCCTTTTGCATATACCTATTCTAAGGTCACAAAAACGGCGTTGCCTTGGACAAAAACATTGATGCAATTAAAACAATTAGCCGAATTAAAAACTGGAGAAACTTACAATTCGTGTTTGTTAAATCTCTATCACGATGGTTCCGAAGGAATGGCTTGGCACAGCGATGGCGAAAAACAGTTGAAACGTCATGGTGCAATTGCGTCATTAAGTTTTGGTGCCGAACGTAAATTTGCTTTTAAACACAAGCAAACAAAAGAAGTTGTTGCTTTAAATTTAGCCAGCGGAAGTTTATTGGTGATGAAAGGTACAACGCAAGATAATTGGCTACATCGCCTACCTCCGACTAAAAAAGTTGGAAATCCTCGGGTTAATTTAACCTTTAGAACAATTGATTTAGACCAATAAATTATTTCTGTTTAGAGATTTCAGCTTTGTAAAAAGCCATACTTTGTTGATCGAATTTTTTCAAATAATCATCGTTAAAATCATTCAAAAGAATTGGTTGCAAATCTAATTTTGTTTTTAGCGTTGGAAGTGAAATAACTTTATTTGAGTTTTTGTCTAAACTAAGCCATTTCCCAATAAACTCTTGTGTCGCAGTGATAAAGCTAGATTCACCATTTTCTATCGAATAATCGTCCGAAACAATTTTACGTTTCAGGGCAGTTAAATCAATCGTTTTTGTTTGGCGATTGTATCTAAAATAAGTTGTAAATACAATATTATCTATTTTATTCTCAAACTTAAAACCATTCTTAGTTTCCTCTAAAATAGCACTTTTTGGCAATTCAGAAAAAGCTAAACTTGTCTGTTTTTTATAATCTAAAGAAGATAAAAGAAAAACAATTTTCTTTGTTTCATGGTCAATCATAATCTTATCAAATTTACCATCGCCGTCAAAATCTTTCACAATCATATCTTTTGCAAAAATTATAGAATTAATGCTAAAAAATAAGGCTATGAAAAAATGTAACTTCATGAATAATATTTAAATAAGTCTAAATTAGAAATTGATATTCTAAAGGTACCACAAAAAAAGCTCCAAAAAGGAGCTTTAACTATTTAATTTCTGGATTAATATCCAATATATTTTCTTTCTTGTATTTTTCTATAAAATCATCGGTAAAATTATCGCTTCCCAACAATTTATTTTCTTGTAAAACCTTCTTTATATCTAGCTTTTTATAGGCTTGCAACATTGGTTCTGCAATTGGTTTGTAACTAAAATGCCAAGGTTCATATTTAAAACCTTTTCGGTTCGGATTGTTTGTATACACCAAATAAAAACCATATTTCGAGGCATTTTCATCTAACCAAAGTTTAAATTTATGCATCGATCCGCCTTCATTAAAATGTTTTTCGTTTAACGGATCTCCAGGAATTCCTTTTGTTGCATCAATAATATCCAAATCTGTTCCCCAATGATGGCGCGACGTTCCCGGAATTGTAGAATATTCTATAATCTTTTCTATATTTTGTTTTGGCGCAATTTTTTTGGCTTGATTTGATTTATACTTACGCTCCCAAATACCATTTTGATACGCATAACTACGATAACTAGACACCACATGTATTTTAAAACCTGCTTTTTGTGCTTCCGTTTTCATCAACTCAAATTGCTTTGCAACCTCTGGCAAAAGCTTATACTCTTTCCCAACAACCGCAGGGTTTCCTTTACCAATAAGCTCTGCGGTTGTAAAACTAGAATAAATAGTATCCGAATCGGTTTGTATTTGTTCGCTATTTCCAAACGCGCAACTTATGTTGACAAAAAATGCGAGGATAATTAAATAAGAAAATTTCATAATATTAAATTGAGACATTAAGCTAGGTATTAGATTTTGGTTTATTTTTATCAAAATTATAAAATAAAAGTGGAGATACTCATAATAATTGTCTTGATTTTGTTGAACGGAATTTTTTCGATGTCAGAAATGGCACTTGTTTCGTCAAGAAAATTTAAGCTAGAAAATGAAATGAAAAAAGGAAGTTCTGGTGCAAAAACAGCATTAGAATTAGCAGAAAACCCCAACAGATTTTTATCAACCGTACAAATCGGAATTACTCTAATCGGAATTTTATTGGGAGTTTTTTCGGGCGATAAATTAACGACAGATTTAACCAACTTTCTCTCTAACATACCATTTATAGCACCTTACGCCAAAACTGCCGCAGCTATTGTAATGGTGGTTATCATTACTTATTTTTCGATTGTTTTTGGCGAATTATTACCAAAAAGATTGGGTATGCGCTTTCCCGAAGCCGTTTCTACAATTGTTGCAAAACCTATGAAATTATTGTCTGTAATTACCTCGCCATTTGTTTGGTTATTGACGGTTACAAACGATACATTTTTGAAACTTTTCGGAATTAAAGACAATTCTGGCGAAGTGGTAAGCGAAGAAGAAATTAAAAATATTATAAAAGAAAGTACCGAAGGTGGCGAAATTCAGGAAAAAGAACACGAAATTTTAGAACGTGTTTTTGAGCTTGGCGATCGTCGCGTAAATACGTTGGCAACGCATCGTTCTGAGATTGTTTATTTAACCTTGACGGATGATTACGACACCGTTCGTTCAAAAATAAAGAAAGACAAACATTCGGCTTATCCCGTTTGTAAGGCAGATAATTTAGACCAAATTGTAGGTTTTATCAACCTAAAAGATTTATTTGGAACAAGTAGAGAAGATTTTCAGTTAAAGAAATTTCTACGAAAAGCAATTTTTGTTAACGAAAATTCGTTCTGTTATCCGTTGTTAGAGCAGTTGCAAAACTCGCATTCGCACGTTGCAGTAATGATTGACGAATATGGTACAACGGCTGGTATTGTGACCGTAAACGATATAATGGATGAGTTGATTGGCGAAATGCCCGAAAACCAAAACGAAGATTTTGAAATTGTAGAACGCGAAGATGGTTCGTGGTTAATAGATGGTCAATTTTCTATTTATGAGTTCGAAAAATATTTCGGAATTGATATTGAGGAAGAAATTGAGAATTTATTTGTAACCGTTTCGGGTTTATTTTATCATTATTTAGACACTATGCCAAATGTTGGCGATAAAATTACGGTAGACGATTTAACCTTAGAAATTATTGACAAAGACGGTAATCGTATTGATAAAATATTGGCTTATCGTAAAGCATAAAAAAAACTCAACCAATTGGTTGAGTTTTTTTTTTATAGATTTATATTTTATTTAAAATTTATTCGTCCACCAGCAACTTTTTTCTGATTGCGTTGTTTTGGATTTCCATAAATATCTATTGTTCCACCTGCTCTTGTTTTTGCATCTACAGACGATGTAGAAGTCGCTTCTATAAATCCGCCAGCATTTGTAGTTAGTGTAGAATATTCTGCTTTTAAAGTTTTAGAATAATATTTTCCACCCGAATTAGCAACCACAGTTTGAGATTCTGTTTTTCCTGTTAAAATAACTTCACCACCCGAATTTATCTTTACATCTAATTTTTTTGTGTCAACTGGTAATTTAATTGATGAACCTTCATTAGACGTTAAGTTTAAGGCTTGAGATTCGACTTCATCATCCGAAAAAATCTTAGAACCTTGGCTGGCTTGTATATCGTATAAGTTTTTGTAAAATACTTTTACTGTTGCGCCATCACCTTGCATTAATTTTGTTCCTGATAATTTTATTTTTAACTCGCCATTGTTATTCTCAACCTGAACATCTGCTGCATTTACACCATCTACTTCAACCAAGTTTTTGTTTGAAGCAACTAATTCAACTGGGATTTTATCATATACTTTTAATGAATTAAAATCACCTACATTTCTTTCTGTTTGGGCAAATGCGAATTGAGTTCCAAATAACGCAATAGCTGTTAATACAATATTTTTCATAAAAAAAGTTTTCTTAATTGATTTGATTAAGTTACACAAAATTCAAACCAAAAAAAAAACTCTCCTTTAAAAAACAGTTCTTATAAAACTATTCTCTCTTATTTTTGAGCTGTTAATTCAGCAATACGTACAATAACTTCTGTTGCTTTTAACATAGATTCTACAGGAACATACTCATATGGTCCGTGGAAATTATGTCCACCAGCAAAGATATTTGGACAAGGTAATCCCATAAAAGATAAACGTGCACCGTCTGTACCACCACGAATTGGTTTGATGTTTGGTGTAACACCACAATCTTTAAGTGCTTGTTCTGCGATTTCTACTGATTGAAATTTTTCTTGAACTTTTTCAATCATGTTAAAATACTGATCCGTAACCGTAGCCGTAACTACTTCGTGATCAAAACGCTCTTGTATATCTTCTGCAATTTGTAAAAATAAAGCTTTACGCGCTTCATATTGCTCCATATCATGATCACGAATAATGTAAACTAATTTTGCTTCGCTTACAGAACCTGACATTTTTGCTAAATGAAAAAAACCTTCGCGGTTGTCCGTTAATTCAGGTACTTCATCACTTGGAAATTGTGCAGCAAATTCCATCGCTAAATTAGCAGCGTTAATCATTTTATTTTTTGCATAACCTGGATGCACAGATTTACCTTTAAAAGTAACAATTCCAGATGCAGCATTAAAGTTTTCGTACTCTAATTCTCCAATCTCAGAACCATCCATTGTATACGCCCATTCTGCTCCAAATTTCTCTACATTAAAGAAATCTGCTCCACGACCTACTTCTTCATCTGGAGTAAATCCAATTGCAATACGACCATGTTTAATTTCTGGATGTGCGATTAAATATTCTGCTGCTGTTACAATTTCTGCAACACCCGCTTTATCATCAGCACCTAATAAAGTTGTACCATCAGTTGTGATGATCGTTTGACCTTTATATTGAGCTAATTCTGGAAATTCTGAAGGCGATAAAATCATGCTTTCGTTTAACTTGATATCTCCACCATCATAATTTTCCCAAATTTGAGGTTTTACATTTTCTGCTGTATAATCTGGCGATGTATCCATGTGCGAAACGAACCCAATTGTAGGTACTTCGTGCGCTACAGTAGACGGTACATATCCAAAAACATATCCGTTTTCGTCAATAGAAACATCTTCTAAACCAATTTGTTTTAATTCTTCAACCAAATAATTTGCTAAATCCCATTGACGATCTGTACTTGGAAATTTATCTAAAAAAGCTTCACTTTCTGTGTAAACACTAACATATTTTAAAAAGCGGTTAACCAACTTTTCTCTCCATTCTGTTTGCATTGCGTTTTAATTTTTGTCAAAATTAGTAAATTATCTACCTTTAAAGCGCAAATTAAACCAAAAAAATGAGTGAAGTAACTTTTAAGATCATTGAATGTCCGCGTGATGCCATGCAAGGTCGTAAAGATTTTATACCAACTGATGCTAAAATAGATTATTTAAATCGTTTGTTAACAGTAGGATTTGAGGCAATTGACTGTGGAAGCTTTGTATCACCTAAAGCCATTCCGCAAATGGCGGATACCCAAGAAGTGTTGGATAATATTGATAAAAGTACATCTAAATCAAAATTATCTGTTGTTGTTGCAAATCGTAGCGGTGCTATAAAAGCAACTGAGCACGAAAAAGTAGATATTGTAGGTTTTCCTTTCTCTATTTCAGAAAATTTTCAACAATATAACACAAACAAAAGCCGAGAAGAAGCTTTTGAATTGGTTAAAGAAATTAATCAAATTACCAATGATAGTGGTAAACATATGTTAATTTATCTATCAATGGCGTTTGGAAATCCGTATGGTGAAGAATGGAATGAAGAAATTGTGAAAGAATGGTCACAACGATTTGCGGATATTGGTATTACATCAATCAATTTATCTGATACAATAGGTGTTGCAGACGAAAAAACAATTGTTGATTTGTTTCAAAATCTAATTCCTCATTATCCAGAAATCGAGTTTGGCGCGCATTTTCATACCGTTTATTCGGATTGGCATACAAAAGTAAAAGCGGCTTATGACAATGGTTGTAGACGTTTTGACGGTGCGATAAAAGGTTTAGGCGGTTGTCCTATGGCAAAAAGTGAAATGGTTGGTAATATGCCTACCGAAAAATTAATTAGTTTTGCAAACGAACACAAAGAAAAGCATGGTTTAAATTTATTTGATTTTGAATCTGCTTGGAATGTTTCGCTAAGAACATTTGGTTTAATTTAGTCTTAACAATAAACTAAAAAATCAATTCTTTTGTTAAAGGAAATTAAAATATCGCAGACTTTAACAAAAAAAGTTAAATTTGCTCATCGGTAATAAAAAAATCGATGCTTAGAATATCAAAAATGAAATTAAAGTATATGAAATTTAAAACGAGTTTGGTGTTGTTAATTGCAACATTATTTACTGTAAATACTTTTGCGCAAACTGCACAAACAAAACCAACACGTCTTGCAAAGGTAGATGGTATTGCTGCTGTAATTGGTGATCAAATTGTTTTAGAATCGGATGTTGATCGTGATTTTTTAATGTCTAAACAACAAGGTATTAAGACAGAAGATAAATGTGATTTTTTAAATGATATGATGCTTGACAAAATGTTAGTGGATCGTGCAAGACAAGATACTTTAATTAAAGTAACGCAAGATGAAGTAACACGTCAATTAAATTCTCAAGTTGATGGATGGATTGCACAAGCTGGTAGTGAAAAGCAAATTTTAGACTTTTTTGGTTTCCGTACAATGGCGGAAATGAAAAACGAAACACGTTATTTAGTAGAAGATAACATCTATGCGCGTGAAAAACGTACAATGGTTGTGAAAGGAGCTGATGCTACACCAGAAGAAGTTCGTTTGTTTTTTGAAAAACACCAAGGTGAATTACCTGATGTAAAAGACGAATTATCTTTAAGTCATATTGTTCTTTATCCTGAAGTTTCGCAAGAAAATCAACAAAAAATTATTGATCAATTAAAAGAGATCAAAAAAGAAATTGAAGAAGGTGCATCATTTGCAACAAAAGCAATTTTATATTCAGAAGATCCAGGTTCGTCTAATAACGGTGGTGAATACAAAAAAGTAAGTCGTGGAAAAATGGTAAAAGAGTTTGATGCAGTTGCATTTAACTTACAAGAAGGTGAAATTTCTGAGCCATTTAAAACAGATTTTGGTTATCATATCGTTAAATTAGAAAAACGTAGAGGACAAGAATTAGATTTACGTCACATCTTAATTTCGTTGAAACCAACAGAAGAAGAGATAAAAGCGGCAACTAATAAATTAGATTCTATTCGTGTTTTAATTGGTGATAATAAAATGACTTTTAAAGATGCAGCGCTTAGATTTTCTGATGATAAATACACAAAATTTAATTCAGGTAACTTAACAAATCCTAATTCAGGAGAAGATCGTTTCGAAAAAATGGCTTTACCATTAGGAATGTTTACAGCTGTTTCTGGTTTAAATGAAGGTGATTTATCTAGTGTTTTTGAAGATGATTTTGAAAACAGAAAAGCATTACGTCTTTTAAAAGTTGACAAATTTTATCCTGCACACAAAATTAATTACGAAGACGATTATTACCGTATTCAGAAATTTGCAGTGCAAGACAAAGAGCGTACATTATTACTTGATTGGGTAAAACGTCAAGTTGGTGATGCGTTTATAAAAATTGGAGATGCATACAAAAACTGTGATTTTCCTATTGATTGGGAGAAAAAACAAGTAAAATAAAAATCTTATTATAACAAAAAAGCTCGAGAAATTCTCGAGCTTTTTTTATGTCTTTATATTACTTTTTCTATTTTCCGATTGTAACTTGAGAAGGCCAAATTAACTTATTTGTATCAAAGCCTACTTTTTTTGCTGAGTCTAAAAAACGAGCTTTTACTTTCTCTGAAATTTCTTTTTTGCGCGATAATATCCACAAAAATTTATAATCTTCACTCGCAACCAATGCATTATTATAGTCTTTATCAAAATCAATAATATACAATTGTTTCGCAAAAATTGGCAAAAATGTTGTCGACAATTTTCCTACATTTTCTATTTCCTGCTTCCCTATTCCTTCTGTTTTATCCCAACCTTTTTTCTTTGCATCAAAACCACGTACAATAATTTCTAACGTACCTTTTTCTTCATTCAAACTAAAACGATGCGTAACATTCGTTTGATTTTTTTGCACTTTATTCTCTAAACGCGCAATTTCGTACCAACGTCCTAAAAATCCTCCTAAATCAAAATTTTGAGCAGGCTTGTACTTTACATTCTTCTTATTATGATTAACAATATATGCAGTTGTCCCAATTGCAAGCGCAGCAAGGGCTAATTTCTTTAAATTCATTTGTCTAAAATGTTAGGTTGCAAATGTATCAATAAAAATAAAATTGAAAAAATTAGAATTTTATATTTGATTTAATTAAAAATATTTTTAACTTATATTAAATAATAGTTTAACTTAATTTAAAAATGATTAAAAAATTACCCGTTTCTTGTCCAAGTTGTGAAAATGAATTGGCTGTAGAAAAATTAATTTGCAACAATTGCGAAACACAAGTTGTCGGAAATTATCAATTGCCATTGTTTTTAAAACTATCTGCAGAAGAACAAGAATTTATTATGCAATTTTTCTTAAGCAGTGGAAGTCTGAAAGATATGGCGAAACAAATGGATGTTAGCTATCCAACGATGCGAAATAAAGTAGATGATTTAATTACTAAAATAAAAACTATTTCTGATGAATAAAGAATTTCTAGTTTCGATGTCGCTATTTTTTAAAATAACTACAATCCTATTAATATTTTTATTGATTAGCGTTGGATTATATATGACGTATAATGAACCTAATTTAAATAGAACTTTACTTATTTATTGGGGAACAGTAATTTCTGTAATTGTTGGTTGTTATCTTTTCTCTTTGAACAAAGTTAAAGTAGACTTGAATAATATTTATATCGTTTCAAAAATAAATACAACTACTATTCCTATAAATAAGATTAAAAGTATTTCGAGAAAATCACAAAATAACTTGATGATTATTGGCGCAAGAGGCATTTATGGACTTATCGGAATATCGATGGATAATTATAGATGCAATATAAAAGATCGTACAAAACTTGTTGCAATAGAACTAGAAAATGCAAAATATCTGATTAGTTGCAACGAGCCAAACGAATTAATTAACACTATAAATACGCTAAAAAATGATTAAAAAATTACTCAATCCATTTGCTTATTTTAATGACAAGATCTTGTTAATTATCGGAATTTTAGCTCACATCTTTTTTACATATATTGCAAAACTTACAAATTCTAACTTTCCTGATTTTTTGAGCATAAAAAAAGGCGGAATAAATTTTACTTTTTTAGATTTATTGTATCAAAATACACGAAACATTGCAATTGCAATTCTGTGTTTATTTATTTTGGGAAAAATCATTAATAAACGAACACGTTTTATTGATATTGTAAATGTCGTTTTAATTTCGAGAATCGCTTATTATATCGTCTTTATAACCAATTTTATTCCTATCATCAACAATAAATTAGACAAAGTTACTGCAGGCGTTATGTCAAATAATTTGGCTGTTTTACAAGAATCATCAACTATGATTGTCATCGTAATTGTTGCATTTATAGCCATATTTTTTATTTGTTTGATGTTTTATTACCTCTACATAGGCTTCAAAACTGTAACAAATCTCAAGACCATTCCACAAACTTTTGCATTTATCGCAACCATTTTATTTATAATTATATCAACCACAATTTTAACACTATTAATACCACAAACTATATGAGAAAATTATTATTGACAACATTTTGTACAGTTGGTTCACTCCTATTTGCGCAAGAATTGAATAAACCTGCTTTGGATAGTTTATTTACTTACATGAACAAAGAAAAAATTGGTGCAGGAAGCGTTTCTATTTTTAAAGATGGAAAAGAAATATATGTTAATAGTTACGGCAATCGCGATTATGAAAACAATTTACCAAACAATGCACAAACTAAGTTTCGTATCGGTTCTATTTCCAAAACTTTTACCGCAACTTTAATTATGAAATTGATTGAAGATGGTAAACTTACATTAAATACAAAACTTGCTAAATTTTACCCAAATATTGCAAATTCGGATAAAATAACTATCCAAAATTTATTGCAACATAGCAGTGGAATTCAGAATATCACAGCAACACCTTCATATTTAGAATGGTATTTAAAAGACATTTCAAAGCCAGAAATGTTAGAAAAAATTAAGGCTTTATCATCAGATTTTGAACCAAATACAAAAGAAGCATATTCTAATACCAATTATATTTTATTGACATTTATTTTGGAAGATGCTAGCAAAACGAAATACGAAGATTTACTTCAGAAATATATTATCAATCCATTAAAACTTACAAATACAAAAATTGGAGGCAAAATTTCTGACACAAATAATGAAGCAAAATCATACGAATATCTAAATAATAAATACATTCTACAACCAGAAACATCTATGACGATTCCGTTAGGAGCAGGATTTCTTGTTTCGACGCCAACAGATTTAAATACGTTTATGAATGCATTATTAAACGGTAAAATTTTAAAACCAACAACAGTTTCGCAAATGAAAACGATAAAAGAAACACATGGATTTGGTTTGTTTAATGATAAAATTAATAACGAAATTGGAATTGGTCATAATGGTGCAATTGATGCTTTTATGTCGTATGCTTTTTGTTTTGAAGCTACAAAATTTTGTTATGCTGTGACGCAAAATTCTAATGAAACACATCTTCCTGTTATCAAAAATAATTTGTTTAATGCAACACATAATCTAAAAATAAATTATCCGAAGAAAGTAATTTCAGCGGAAATTGATGCAAAAACACTTGCAAAATATACCAATACATATTCGTCTAACGATATTCCGATTGGGCTTAAGTTTTTTGTAGAAAATAATACGTTGATGGCGCAAGGAGACGGACAACAACCCTTTCCGTTGACGGCTAATAATCAAACAAATTTTACATTTGCACCTGCCAAAATCGAAATAACTTTTTCTGAAGATGGAAAAACAATGCAAATGATTCAAAATAAAAGAACCTTTAATTTCGTGAAAAAAGACTAAATGTTAAAGTTTTATTAATTGATATACATCAATTTAAAACAAAAAATCTAGTTGTAAATTTGTACCATTAATAAGATAAAAAATGAGTTATTACTTTATAACTCATCACATATAGTTAGTTAGGTTAGGTTATTTTAACACAAGAGAGTTTTTAAAAGCTCTCTTTTGTTTTTTTACAACAAAACATAAATACTTACATTTACGCTTCATAAAGATTTTTTAGATGAAAAATTATAATCAAATTGAAGCCAGATTACAACAAGAATTAGCCATTTTAAAAAACAAGAAAAACAAATTAAGCAACATACGTTTAGTGTGCTTTGTAATTGCCGTTATTTTCTTTGTAATTTATGCAACAAAAGATCATTTTTTATCTTTAGCAATCGCTGGTATATTTTTTATTGCTTTAATTATTTTAGTCGTTATTTCTTCTAAAACATCTTCAGAATTTGATTATACAAAACAAGCGTTGACCATAATTTCGCAATTATACATAAATGATCGAAATGATGATTATGAAGCTGATAACACGGAATTTGACAATGTTTACAACAAAGATTTAGATATACTCGAAGGAAATTCGTTGTTTAATCGCATCAATAAAACACAAACCCGATTAGGAAATAATCAGTTAAAAACATATTTATCAAATTTACTTTTATCCAAAAATGAAATCATAAAAAGACAAGAAGCTTTTAAAGAATTAAGTCTAAAACATGAATGGATTGTAAAGTTTTTAACGTTTTCTAAACGATTAAACATGAATCAATCAGCTATTTTTAAATACGAAAATAGAGTTTTTGAGAATCAATCGATTCGGTTTATTCCAATCATTTTTACAGTTATAAATATCGGGATTTTTATTTATTTAGCGTTTAATGGTTTCCCAAAACAAGATGTTTTTTATTGGCTGGTTAGCGCTGTTGCTTTAGCAAGTATTGTCAATTTTATTTTCAGAAATCAATTGGCTAAAGTTTCGGCTTATACAAATATGAAAGCAGATGAATTAGGTAATTTGAACGAAATTTTTCATCATATTGAAGAAGAAGATTTTCAAGCGGAACTTAATCAAACCATTAAAAAAGCATTTATAACGGACAATAAAAAAGCATCACACTTAATAAAAACAATTTCATCGAGCAAAGAAACTTTAGATGCTTTTAGTTTTCCGATTATAGGTTTTGTCTTGAATAATTTATTTTTATGGCGTTTGTATTATTCGATTCAATTTGAAAATGAAGTTCAAAAAACTGTTCATAAAATAGAACCTTGGTTGCAACAATTTGCAACGTTAGAGGCGTTTGTATCATTTGCGATTTTTAATGATAAATTTTCAAGTTTTACTACGCCATTAATTTCTGATGAACCATATCAATTAAATCTCAAAAACTCATACCATCCATTATTAGAGGAATCTATTGCTGTAAAAAATAATTTTGAGACCAATAGACCAAATAATATTGCCATTATTACTGGTGCAAATATGGCTGGAAAAAGTACATTTTTGCGCACTGTTGGTACGAATTTAGTTTTGGCGATGAATGGTGCAAATGTAAGTGCGGACGAAATGTTTTTCTATCCAATGAATCTTTTTACGAGTATTAGAACGGTCGATAATTTGTCGTCTGGTGATTCATATTTCAAAAATGAAATCAATAAATTAAAGATTTTGATTGATCGTTTAGAAACAGAAATTCCACATTATATTATTTTAGATGAAATTTTAAAAGGAACAAATTCAGAAGATAAATTAATTGGTTCGCAAAAATTTTTGGTAAAATTAATGAATATGCCAACTCAATTGGTTGGTTTTATAGCAACACACGATTTAGAATTAACAAAGTTAGAAAACGAGTTTCCTGCTCATATTATTAACTATTGTTTTGAGCTTAAAAATATAGATGACAACTATTTATCTGATTATAAATTGCGTAAAGGCACAACCAAAATGATGAATGCTATTTTCTTAATGAAACAATTTAGAATCATTGATTAAAACTCGAATTTGGTTAGTTTTTTATCTTTAATACAATAAAACTCATAACCTTCTTCGCCAATTTTAAATACTTTTTCTAAATGAATGTCATCGTATTTTGGTAAAAGTTGATTGTATTTTTGTGCTAAATTTTTAGGTAATTCAGATGGATTAATTGGTCGTTCTATCTCTAAACCATCATCCAAAGCATATTCTAAAACCAAATCGCTATTTCGCCATTTTAAAGTTGTTTCATTTTTATCACCTTTTGCAACCGTATACAATTGTACTTTATCTTGATTAATAATTTTTTCGGAACTACTTATCAATAAAACAACGCCAGAAATTACCATTGCACCATACCCTATTTTTCGGAATAAAAAATCGCTCATAAATGGTAAAATATACTTCACTGTATATGCCGAAACCACGGAAGCCACTGCAATTGTTATACCTAACAACAAGGCATTTTTAGAATATAATCCTAAAATAATATAGATAATAAGTTTGATTAAATGTAAAATAATTTCGTTGGCTGCGCGCGTAGCAATAATTTCTTCTTTTGTTAACCCATATTTTAAGTAAAATCGATTAAACAATAAACCAATTGCTCCTGTAATTCCAGAAACAAATCCAGCTAAAAAACCAATAATTGCCAAAACATATTTTGGCGAAGGTTTCTCTTCTTTATCTTGCTCTTTTTTATTCAAAAATAACTGCGGAACATTTGAAACCAATAAAACAGCAACAATTAATTGCAGATAAATTGGATTGATATATTTTATTAAATAAGCGCCTAATAATACGGCTGGAATAGAAAATGGAACGAACCAAAAAAAGATTTTCCAATGTACTGATTTTCGAAAAGCAACAATTCTTGAAGCCGAACTTGTAAGTGTTCCGACTGTTAACGAAAATGGAACAAGAGAAGTTGGAATAATTAAGTTTAAAATCGGAATTAAAATCAAACTTGCTCCACCACCACAAATTGCACTAATCCAAAAAGCTAAAATTGCGCCAATAAATAAAAGAAAAATATTGATTACCATTATATTTTTATTAAACTATACAATGTAAAGGTAAGTTCTACTTATAAAATTAGTTTGGCAAACGAGATAATTTAAGCAAAACTTAAGAATCTATAATTTCATTAATTAAGCTAGAAAAGAGGTTAAAAAAAAGCCAAAATATCTTCTAATATTTTGGCTTTCAGTTATATTATTTTATTGTAGGCATTTCTTTTGTTACTTCGTATAAAATAGAATCGCGCTGTTCTTGCGTCAAATCATATTTATAATCAAACACTGCAGATTCCCAATCTCCGTAACCAACATTAGGTAAAATAATAAACTTTTTACCAAACTCAGTTCCCAATTTTTTTACAGCTTCAGCTCTTTCTTTTTCTGATTTATGATTATCAAAAGCAGAAGAAAAATCAGTTAAACTATCACCCAAAAGCAATGCAATTTCATAGTCTTTTGAAACATTCAATCGACGATTTTCTTTGCTACTTTCTGCTGTTCTAAAAATAATATTATTCGAATTTTGAATCGGAAAATTATACTTTTCTAAATTAGCAACTGTTCCTTTTCTTTCAACTTCGTTTCTATTTGTGATGTAAAAAATTGTAACTCCTTTACTTGCTGCGTAATTAAAGAAATCTAACGCACCAGATAATGGCGTTGCTACACCTTTTTCAGTCCAATTTGCCCAAGAATCTTGTGTCCAAACCTTTCCTTTTTTCGCCATTTCTACTGCATAATACGAGTTATCTAAAAAAGTTTCGTCAATATCTGTTACAATCGCCAAAGGTTTATTTCCTTTTGTTGCAATTGCTTCATCTAAACGTAATTTTGCAATATTGTAAGCTTGCAAAGACAATGCTTGGTATTCTGCCGCATGTTGCTGGTAAAAAGCTGCATAAATCTTTCCTCTAACTTGTAAATTTTGATACGGCGTAACGTTCTCTTGTGGCGCTTTTACGACTTGTTGAGTTTGACAAGCAGAAAAACCTACAAGCATCATACCTCCTATCAATAATTTTATATTTCTCATATTCTTTAAATTCTCGTTTGCAAAATTAGGAAGAACTATTAAAAAAGACGAATTTTAGTGGAAGAGAATTATTTTATGAATGATAAAATCTAAAATATTATCTTACAAAACAATTTTAACTTGCTTTAAATCTGCTTGATAAAGATATTTTTTCAAGACAAAAAGTTCTTCATTAAACTTTACTTCTATCTCAACAAAATCTTGCATTGAATATGTTTTAATCGCTGAATTAAAGAAAAATATGTTACGAATTAATGTTGAATGAGGTAAAATTGTGTTCTTCAATAAAATATCATTTGTCCCCATGTTCAGTTCACCATAAAATGTAACATTCGCTTCCATTTTTTGATTTGTTGCCTGAGAAAAGTAATTCATTTTCACTAAATCTACTCGCGTCGTTTTGTCCGAATGATTGATAAACGTAATCAAAATATCCAAAACTGCTTTATTTTGAGTAATAGATGAAATCTCAAAATCATAGAGCGAAGACAAATCTTTCTCTACTTCTTGTCTTTCCAAATTATCTACAATTTCAGAATACGAAATATGTTGTTCATCATTACGCTTAACAATTACTTGTTTTGACTTTTGCTTTTTAGACAGAAAACTAAATCCTAAAAAACTTAAAATCAATATAATAATTACACTTATTAAATAAATCATTTTTTTCTAAACTATTAATTCGTTCAAGCCTTTTTAAAACCTTAAGAATTGTTGCGCTACAAATTTCTTTAGAATAATAACGAACAAGAAATTATTCAGTAAAAAATGTGCAATAAAATTTTATTTAAAATTATTCTAAATAATGTTGCGTATGAAAATGTTTTTCTTAATCTTTGTGTTTTAATTTAGACTTAATACAAATAACAAAATGAAAAAATTATTTATCTCTACAGCAATCTTAGCCTTGCTTGCAAGTTGCAACAATAAAGATGCTGAAACTGTTGCAACAGATAAAACTGAAGTTGCTATTTCTAACGAAAAAATTGTTTCTCTAAATGGAGCTATTACTGAGATTTTAGCTGATTTAGGCGAAGAAAACAACTTGGTTGGTGTAGATGTTACAAGTACTTATCCTACGTCTGTAAAAGAAAAAGCGAAAGATTTAGGACATGTAAGAAGCTTATCTATTGAAGCATTATTGGCTTTGAAACCAACAAAAGTTTTTGCAACAGATAAAGATTTAACCCCAGAACAAATTGCTCAATTAAAAAATGCAGGAATTTCTGTGGAAATCGTTAAGCAAGATTTTTCTGTAGAAGGAACGAAAGAATTGGTAAAAACAATTGCGACTTCATTACACAAAACAGATTACGAAGCAATCAATACTAAAATTGATACTGATCTTAAAGCTCTAAAACCATTGGCTACAAAACCAAAAGTCTTGTTTATTTATGCGCGTGGTGCAGGAAACTTGATGGTTGCGGGAAAAAATACGCCAATGGAAAAAATAATTGCAATTGCTGGTGGAGAAAATGCTATTTCAGAATTTGAAGATTTTAAACCATTAACACCAGAAGCTGTGGTTAAAGGAAATCCTGATTATATCTTGATGTTTGACAAAGGTTTAGAAAGTATTGGTGGTGTAGACGGCGTTTTAAAATTAGAAGGTGTAGCCACTACAAATGCCGGAAAAAACAAAAAAATTATTGCAATGGACGGTGCATTACTTTCTGGTTTTGGACCAAGAGTTGGGCAAGCTGCAGCACAATTAAATCAATTATTACAAAAATAAAAAACAATGTATCCGCAAATCAGAATACATCTTTCCTTATTAACTTTAACCATCGTAGCTTTTGCTTTAGTTGCATTATTTTTGGGTGTTTATCAATTTAATGATTCAATTTTATCAATTATCAATAACGTATTTACAAATAGAAGTGCCATAAATGATAGTGATTTTTATGTTTTATTTGAATTAAGAATTCCACGAATTTTAATGTCAATTTTAGTTGGCGCTGGCTTGGCGGTTGCAGGAACTTGTTTACAAGGAATTTTTAAAAACCCATTGGCATCACCAGATTTAATTGGAATAACCTCTGGAAGTATCTTATTTGCTGCTGTTACAATTGTTTTAGGAGGATATATTAAAGATTTTGTCCCAGCAATTATTCATTATTCATTACTTAGTTTAATGGCCTTTGTTGGTGCCATGTGTTCAACCGTTTTTGTGTACAAAATTTCTTCTCATCAAAGTAAAACAAACATTACAATTTTATTACTAGCCGGCGTAGCCATTAGTGCGCTATGCGGCGCCGCCACAGGATTATTAACCTATCTATCGACAGAAGAAGAATTGCGTAACCTAACTTTTTGGACATTAGGAAGCATTGCAAGTGCTAACTGGGACAAAATTTTAATTTTAAGCATTGTTATTATTGTTAGTTTCTATTTTTTACTTGGAAAAGGAAAAATATTAAACGCAATGATGTTGGGCGAAAAAGATGCCGAACATTTGGGAATTAACGTAGAAAATACCAAAAGACAAATCATTGTATTTTCAGCTTTATTAGTTGGTACAATTGTTTCTTTTACAGGAACTATCGGATTTGTAGGGCTAATTGTTCCTTATATTTTACGCTTAATTTTCAAATCAAATTATGTAATTATTTTACCATTATCCGCTTTTTTAGGCGCAATATTAGTTATTGTAGCCGACACAATTAGCCGAACATTGGTTGCTCCATCAGAAATTCCGATTGGTATTTTAACGTCATTAATGGGCGCGCCAGTTTTTATTTCAATATTAATGAATTATAAAAAATCATTGTAATGCTAATTGTAGACAACGTAAATTATCAACACAAATCATTCAAGATTTTAGAAAACATTTCGTTTGATTCTGATGCCGGAAAAATGATTGCAATTGTAGGACCAAATGGCGCAGGAAAATCGTCGCTATTAAGTTATATTGCCAATGAAATTGATCCGAAAAAGAATACAATTCAATTAAAAAATATTGCGCTAAAAAATTGGAAAAAAGAAGATTTACCTCAACACAAAGCAAAATTTTCGCAACATCAACCAGCTGATATTCCACTAACTGTAGAAGAAGTTGTGCTGATGGGACGTTATCCTTATTTTAGCAATACACCACAACAAAAAGATAAAAATTCGGTTGATTTTTGGTTAAACAAAACCGATATTAATCATTTAAAAAATAGAGATTACCAACATTTATCTGGTGGAGAAAAACAACGCGTTCATTTGGCGCGAGTTTTTACACAATTGGATAATAATCATCCTCAAAAATTAATTTTATTGGATGAACCACTTAATAATTTAGATATTTCACATCAATTTAATTTGTTAGAAATATTAAAAGAATTTACTGCAAAAGGTGATTTGGTTATTTTGGTGATGCACGATCTTAATTTGGCTTCGCAATTTGCAGATGAAGTTATTTTGATGGATAAAGGGAAAATTGTACTACAAGCATCACCAGAAAAAGTATTTAAACCTGAAATAATTTCTAAAATATACAAGTTTCCTTGTACAATTTGTCAAAATCCAATCGACCAAAAACCGCTTATTTTATTTGGACAAAAAACAATCAAAATGAATACAACAACAGATTTAAAAACACAATGGAATGATTTGAAAGCAAATCAACCAAAAATAAGAATTCGTAATGCTGCCAAAGATCTTGGTGTTAGCGAAATGGAATTGTTAGCAACACAATTAGGTGAAAATGTAACAAAATTGAAACCCGAATTTGCTGCAATTTTACCAGAAATAGAATCTTTAGGAAAAGTAATGGCTTTAACGCGCAACAACGAGTGTGTACACGAGCGTAAAGGTATTTATTTAAACCCTGATTTTTCTTCTCCACATGCGCAATTATTTGTAGGAGAAGATATTGATATGCGTATTTTTTTAACACATTGGAAATCTGCTTTCGCTGTAGTTGAAGCTTCTGAACATGGCGAACGCAAGAGTTTACAATTTTTCGGAAAAGATGGAGAAGCAATTCATAAAATCTATTTGGTTCCGCAAAGTAATACCGAAGCATTTGATACTTTAGTCGAAAAATACAAAGATGCTGATCAAAAAACGGTTGCAGAAACTGAGAAAATTGTAAATAACACAATCGAAAAACCAGATACTGAAATTGATGTAGAAGCTTTCCGTCAATCGTGGATTGACTTAAAAGATACACATGATTTCTTTATGATGTTGCGTAAATTTGGCGTAACTCGTACACAAGCTTTACGTTTGGCTCCGACGGATTATCATGCAAAAAAAATAGAGAAAGATGCAATTGTAACGATGTTAGAACAAGCGTCTGAAACACAAACACCAATCATGGTTTTTACGGGAAACAAAGGAAATATACAAATACATACGGGCGAAATAAAACGCACAATGTGGCATGAAAACTGGTTTAATATTTTAGATCCAGATTTTAATATGCATTTGGATATGAGCAAAATTACCGAAGCTTGGATTGTAAGAAAACCTACTGAAGATGGTATTGTTACTGCAATTGAAGTTTTTAATGACAAAGGTGAAATTATCGTTCAATTCTTTGGCAAAAGAAAACCAGGAATTCCTGAATTGGAACAATGGCGAGAAATTGTTGCGGGATTAAACTAAAAACCAATCCATATTATATTGTTAGAATCTCGGCTGATTTATCGGTCGGGATTTTTTTGTGAATGAAAAATTCTTGTTTTACTCTGAATGATAATTCTTTCATTTTACGGGAAACCGTAATAAATAAATTGCTTGTTGATGTATTTTTATCCAAAATAATTATTAATAATTGCCTTTTATATTTTTAAGAAAACATGAATAAACTGTTTACACTTTTCATTAGCTTTATTACACTTATCGCTTGCCAAACAAATACTTCAGAAACTATCGGGAATCAACTAAATGGTACTTACTGCGCCGAAATAAAATACAGTAATTCTAAAACCCAAAAAAATAGTACTTACACCCTACCCGTTGTTATAGAAAGTAATTATTTGACTAAAATTAATTGGAATAATGGTGGATGGTTAGATGATTCTCATTTTAAAGAACCTGAATTTATTAATCAAAAAACTTCGTTTACAGATGATCGCGGTAGAACATTTAAAATTACAATTTTAGCCGAAGGATCTTGTGATTAATCTATAAAATAAACACTTATTATCAACGAATTAAGTCTTACATTAAAAATAGATTAAAATATTATTTTTATAACATTTGTCTTGCCTTAAACTATATTATAATCACTATTTTTGTTTATATTAAAAACATATAAAACGCTCTTACTACACAAGTTTTATAATGTCAGAATGATTATTTTACCTAAAAAAACGAACTATTTTAGGTAATCAATGATTAACATTTCATTGTTATTATATTTCTCGATTTGTAAAACTCTTTTTCCAAATATTAACCAAAAAGTGAAAAGGTGGATAAAATAAGAGCATACGAAAATCTCCAAGAGACTTTATTATTTTATGGTGTTAATACTCATCAACCATATTATATTTCTTCGGGCAATCTAATTCTGAAATTTCCTGAATCACCTTTTCGAATGGATTTTTACGCATTTTGTATTTGTATTTCAGGAGAAATCGAGTTAAAAATTGATCAGAATGAATATAAAATTACTGAAAATAGTTTTCTTATTTCTGCACCAACTACAATTGTTCAATTTGTTAAAACAAGTAGAGATTTCAGAATGAAAATTATTTTTTTTCATAAGAATTATTTGCTAAAAAATACTGTAAATGCTTTTTCTATTGAAAGACTTGATCTTTTTAAAAATTCGTCTTTTACTATCGAAAAATCAACCAAAGAAACTACTTTACATCTATTGATGTTAATTGGATATTTAGAAAGTAAAACGAAAAACAAGCAGCGGTTTACAGAAGATATTTCTAGAACAATTATCATGAATATTCTTTTAGAAATTGCCAATCTCATCAATAATCATAAAAAAGAAAATCACATTCAAAAACAAGACAATCAATTATATTATCGATTTATTGAATTAGTGCAAACGAATATTTTGTATCAGAAAAAAGTAAATTTTTATGCTGATAAATTATGCATTAGCCATAAATATTTGATTAGTGTAATTAAGAAAACATCTGGTAAAACACCTCATCAAATTATAGATGAAATTCTTTTGAAAGAAATTTACATTCTGCTTTCTGATTCGGAAAATAATATTTCGGAAATCGCATTTATTACTGGTTTTAATTCTTTGTCTGCTTTTGGTCGATTTTTCAAAAAACACACCACGCTTTGTCCTTTGGACTATAGAAAACAATTTATTTCGTAAAAGAGGAAACTTAGTATACATTTCAAGAATTTAAGGACACACCAATCATTTTAGGTTTATCTAACTTTATAGTATTAATCTAAAATAAAAAGAACTATGTCTACAATTCCTAAAAAATTTGACAAATTTTTAGCTGCCTCATCGGTTTCTAAAAACATCAATCATCAACCAGATTCTAGCAAAGAAACTCCTCGAAATACACCAGAAAAATCATATCCTTTTTCAGATCAAATAGGAAATTATCAACGTAACAAAGGTATTCCGACAAAATCTTATAAAGACAATAAAGTCTACATTATAGGAAGTGGAATTGCAGGTTTATCAGCGGCTTATTATTTTATTCGAGATGGGCATTTTACACCAGAAAACATTCATTTTATTGAACAATTGGCTGTAGAAGGCGGTTCTTTGGATGGTGCCGGAAATGCAAAAGACGGTTATATAATTCGTGGTGGACGAGAAATGGATTGTACTTACGAAAATCTTTGGGATATGTTTCAGGATATTCCTGCATTAGAACTTCCTGCGCCTTATAGTGTTTTGGACGAATATCGTCTTGTAAACGACAACGATTCTAACTATTCAATCGCTCGATTAATTCATAATAAAGGAACCGTACAGGATTTTAGTAAATTTGGTTTAAAGAAAAAAGATCAATTAGCAATCATCAAATTACTTTTAAAGAAAAAAGAAGAATTAGATGATATTAAGATTGAAGATTATTTTAGCGAAGCATTTTTAGCCAGTAACTTTTGGACTTTCTGGCGTACAATGTTTGCATTTGAAAATTGGCATAGTTTACTTGAATTTAAATTATATATGCACCGTTTTTTACATGCAATTGATGGTTTAAATGATTTATCTTCTCTCGTTTTTCCTAAATACAATCAATTCGACACATTTGTTACTCCTTTGGGTAGATGGTTAAAAGAAAAAGGCGTTACAATACAACTTAATACGTTGGTTGAAGATTTGATATTGGATACAAGTAACGAAAATAAAAGTGTAACAGGAATTAAAGCCACACAAAACGGTCAAGATATTATTATTCCTATAAAAGATGATGATTATGTTATTGTAACCACTGGTTCTATGACAGAGGATACTTCTTACGGAACAAACACAACTGCACCCGTTTTAACAATAGACAATAGTAATAGCGGTAAAAGTCCGGGATGGCAATTGTGGAAAAACTTGGCGGCAAAATCTCCAATTTTCGGAAAACCAGAAAAATTTTGTTCTAATATAAATCAATCTTCATGGGAATCTGTTACGCTTACTTGTAAACCATCTGCTTTTGTAGAAAAATTAAAAGAATATGCGGTTAACGATCCTTATTCGGGAAAAACTGTTACAGGAGGAATCATTACGATTACCGATTCTAATTGGTTAATGAGTTTTACATGTAATCGTCAACCTCACTTCCCTACTCAACCAGATGATATTTTGGTTATTTGGGTTTATTCCTTATTTATGGATAAAGAAGGTAATTACACTAAAAAAACGATGCCAATGTGTACAGGAAATGAAATTCTTGCGGAATTATGTTATCATCTAGGTATAGAAGAACAATTGGATAATGTGATTGAAAATACCATTGTTCGTACAGCATTTATGCCTTATATTACCTCTATGTTTATGCCAAGAGCAAAAGGAGATCGTCCAACTGTTGTACCCGAAGGTTATACGAATTTAGGTTTAGTAGGGCAGTTTGTTGAAACAAATAATGATGTTGTTTTTACAATGGAAAGCTCTGTAAGAACGGCACGTATTGCAGTTTATGAATTACTTAATTTAAATAAACAAGTACCAGATATTAATCCATTACAATATGATATTCGCCATTTGTTAAAAGCGACAAAAACATTGAATGATGATCAACCATTTTTGGGCGAAGCATTACTAAGAAAAGTTTTGAAAGGAAGTTACTTTGAACATATTCTTCCTCCGAATGCAGACCATCAAGAAGATCATGAAAAAGAATCATTTTTTGTAGAACAATTTGGTAAATTTAAAGAATGGGTATCACACATCAAAGATTAAAAAATATCTGTGCTTAAATTATAAAATTGGGTAAAGCAAATTTGGTTGCT
The DNA here is from genome assembly GCF_900115015.1 of Algoriella xinjiangensis. Taxonomy (GTDB): domain Bacteria; phylum Bacteroidota; class Bacteroidia; order Flavobacteriales; family Weeksellaceae; genus Empedobacter; species Empedobacter xinjiangensis. The sequence goes on from NZ_FOUZ01000001.1 coordinate 338,026, forward strand.
TTACCTAATTTTTTTGTTGTTTGTATTTCATGCATGAAAACTAATATTAGCCTTTTGTCTTTTTCAGAAATTTCATCATGAAAATAATCACTAAAAACAACATGAATGAAAAGATAAAATTGCGTACGTTTTTTGAATATTAAAACTGAATTTGTCCTAATATTATTGCTTTTTTTATAAGTTCGGCATTATTTGTAACATTAAGCTTTAGGAATATATTTTTTTTATGTGTTTCTACGGTGTATTTACTCAACGCTATTTTTTCTGCAATTTCGATAACTGTTAATCCATCCGCAATTAAATTAACGATTTCTTTTTCTCTAGAACTAAGGAGAGCGGGATTAATAATTTTTGTTGTTTTATGATCATTTTCTTTTTTATATGTTCCTTTAAACACTGCTCGTACAACAGCAATTAACTCTTTATTAGAAACTTCTTTTAACACTGCTGCATCTACAAGTTTATCATCAATATTATTGGCATAAGAACTGAGAACAATAATACGACCAGAAAATTGTTTTTTCTTAATCTCATTTATAAGTTCTAAACCATTCATATCAGGCATAGAAACATCTACAATTAATATGTCAATTATAAGATTGTCAATAGATTTTATAAAATCTATTGCTTTATTTGCTGTGTAAACAATTTTAAAATCGTTCTCTTGTTGAAGTAAATTTTTTAATCCTTCTAAAAAAATCTGATGATCATCTACCAACGCTATTTTTATCTCCGTCTTCATCTAATTCTATTATTATTGTTGTTCCGTTTCCTATATTAGTATCAATTGTTAATTGACCTTTTATAAGTTCTACTCTTTCTTTTATATTAGATATTCCTATTCCAGCTCCTGCTTCTTTTAAATTAAAACCTTTGCCATCATCTTCTATTATTAAGGTAAGTTTATTTTGATTTTTTGTTACAGTTATCACTACTTGTTTAGCAACTGCATGTTTTTCTATATTGGTTAAAACTTCTTGTAAAATACGATAAAGATGTATTTTTTTTACTGTTTTTAACGAATCTAAAGCATTATTTGGATAAATATTAAACTCTATTTTTATATTTGTTTTATTTTGAAAAGTATCTAATAAATCTACAAACAATTCTAAAATTGGTTTTTGATTAATTAAAGAAATACTAAGATCATGCGAAATTTCTCGAACTTCTTTCATCAAGCTTTTGGTCCCATTTTTTAGAAACTCTACATCTTCATTTGATATTGTTTGTTGATGAAGTATATGTTTTAAAACAGATAGCTTATTTCCAACGCCATCGTGTAAATCTTTTGCAATTCTATTTCTCTCATCATCTTGGCTTTTTACCACATCTTGCATTCTTTTTACTTCATGTTCTTGTAATAATAATAGATTTTTCTTTTTTTGTTTAGATTTATAGATAAGTCCTATTGTTAATAATCCTAAAATTCCTACGACAGTTGTAAAACGAATCCATAAATTTTCGGTTTCTTTATTTCTTTTTTCAAGTTTTAATAAATTTATTTGAAAGTCTTTTCGCTCTACATCAAATTTAGTCTGAATTTCATGTATTTGTTTGTTTTTCTCTAAGCTAAAAATGCTGTCTTTTAAGCTGTTTTCTAAATTTTTATAAAAAAATGCTTTTTTATAAACTGATAAATTAAAATATACAGTAGAAAGTGCTTTGTACAATTCTATATTATAATCGTGATCTTTATTCTCTTTTAAGAGTTTTAAAGCATTATCTAAATATTTTTTAGCTTTTACATTATTTTTCTCAGCCTTCATATAGTATATTCCCAAATACAAATTTCCTTGAAATTGGTATCGACTTACATTAAATTTATTTGCTAATCTTAATCCTTCAATAAGATTTAGTTTAGCTTTATCATAATGTTTTGTATCCAAAAAATTGAGGTAAATAATCCCTATATTTAAATACTGACTAATCAATTGATAATCTAATTTATTTTTTTTTCCTAATACCAATGCATTATTTATATAATACAATGCACTATCTTGATTACCATTCATATACAATACACCTAAACTGTTGTAGGTATTACTTAATGAATTTTCTAATTTATTTTTTTTCTGAATTTTTATCGCATCATGATAATACCTCAAGGCATTTATCGTATCATTTTCGGTTACATATATATTTGCTATATTGCTTAATACATCAGCTGTATTGTTAGATAACTTAACGTCTTTTGAAGAATATTTTACAGATTCGTGGAAATATTTTAATGCTTTCTTTTTTTGATTTTTATAATTATAAAGACTTCCTTTTATATTTAATGCTTTAGACAATGTCTCTATATCATTTACCTTTTTTGCGTAATTACTTGCTTCATCCATATAAACTTCGCTTAACGAATCTTTTTCATATAAATAATAGCAATAACCTAATCCATAAGTTGCTTTAGCCAATAACTTTGTATTCTTATTTTTTTTACTGAGGTTGTAAGAAATCTCTATTGCTTTATAAGCTTTATCTAAATCAGAATCAGAATAACGTTTATATATTTTATAATATTCTACTTCTTTAACCTCAGCTAGTTGATTTTGTCCAAAAACAAAAGTTGAGAAAATAAAAAGTATATAAAATTTAATAGACATAAAATTTTTGCTCAAAAATACCATATTTATGGTATTTCAAGAGGATAAAGCATCTTATATATTTGCTTAAAAAAAATGCAGAAATTTTTATTCCTTCTTTTCATTATATTCTCTATAAAAGCAATTGCACAAATACCTATTGATAATGCTATAAGTGGTCAAAAGCAAAATATGTTTTTCTCTTATTATAATGAAAATGTTATACTAACTAACGAAAATTATGATACTGAATTTAGTGGAGTAATACAATTTTTAACAAATGATGGTGGTGTTAGAATAATTCCTAAAAATAATTTCAAAATCATTATAAAACCTATCACTCATAATAACAATAATCTTTTAGATGGAGACACCACAGTTCTTGGCTCTAGAAAAGATAATACAAGTAGTGGTCAAAAAAGTATAAATAATATAACAATATTTCCTGTACCTACTACACATTTTTTAAACATTACTTCTAATCATGGTATTTGCAATTATCAAATACACGATATAAATGGTAATGTAAAATCTCAAAAAAATATACCGTGTGTAGAAAATCTTAAAATAGATGTGGATATGCAAACAAAAATAGGAGTATTAGTTAAGCTACATTTTTATAACTAATTTTTTGTTGATTAAATTCTTCAATCGTTTTATAATTTAAGG
>NZ_FOUZ01000020.1 GCF_900115015.1 Algoriella xinjiangensis
CTCCGGAGATTTTTTTTAGTTACCATAATTTTGAATTTTAAATATCCTAAATATATGGTTTATAACGGAAAAGCTACCGGAGGTTTAGTTCAACATAGGTTTGGCAATAGCGGGCAGAAAGTTATCAGTTCACGTTTTGTGCTTCGGTTGAAATTTGTATTTTAGTTGAAGGTTTTGGCTTCGGTTTGCCCGCCATCGCCAAGCCTAGGAACGTTAACTGCTATTTTTAAAATCTGCATAAATAAATAAGATGAGTTTAAAAGAAATAATATCAAATAAAAACAATTGGTTTATTGCAGAAATCATTGAAAAATTGGAACCAGTAAATCGTGATGAAACAAATGATTTAAGAAGAGTTACAACATGGGGGAACAACGTTATTATTAAAGCTAATTCATTAGAAGAAGCTTATGATAAAGCTGTAAAAATTGGTAAAGAAGGTGAATATATATTTACTAACACAGACAAGGTTGAAATGCAATGGATTTTTGTTGGCGTTGGGGATTTGTTACCAATTTACGAAGATATTGAAGATGGCGCAGAAATTATGTGGACTGATTACGGTTTCATTAGTAATAGAAGAACCATGAGAATGGCATATGAAAAATCAGAATTATTGGAATTAAGAAAAACACCAAAAGACAAAAAATAAAACAGCAGTTAACAAAGGTTTGGCGCAATGGCGGATTAAGGCTAAAAATAAAGTTTCGGCTTTCTATTCCGCAAAAAGCCAATTATATTGACTTTTTTCTTAAATTTATTCAATAAATTGGCTTTTGCTTACTGTGTCGCTAAATTGAAACTTGTTGCTTCAATTTCCGTCACTAACGCCAAGCCTCGAACCGTTAGTGGCAAGCTTACCGAAAACCCTGAAAGAATGGCAATTACAGACAAAACAAGAAAAAATCTTTGGGCAAAATCAGGCAATAGATGTTCTATCTGTAAAATAGAATTATTTAACAATGAGAAAAATAAAGATGAATTTAATATTGGAGAAGAATGTCACATAATTAGTGGTAAATTAAATGGACCACGATATAAAGAAAATCTTAAAGATTACGATGATTTTGGAAATTTAATTCTGCTTTGTAGAAATCACCATAAAGAAATTGACGAATTAACTGAAACTTATACAGAAGATTTACTTCGTTATATGAAGTTAAACCACGAAAATTGGGTTAAAACAACTATCAATAATGCAATAAATAAAGAGAAAGAAAATAAGCCTAAATTTTTAACACGAATAACATCGGGGAAAGAATTATTGAATATTATTTCTGATTGCCACGGTTATAGAAATGACTATGATGAAATTGAAAATGAAGAAGACGCAAAATATATTGGAAGTGTTTTCCAAGAGCTATCTGATTACGGCGATATAAGCGGAATGGTTGAAGCTTACGACAAAGTGCAAATGGGTTTTCAACTCAATGAATTATTAAAAGAACTTGATGAAAAAGGGTACTTTATATTTGGAGAGAAAGGAATTGAGAAAATGAAATTTAGCAATGGAGAAAGTGATAATTGGAAAGTTGCAACGCTTATAATTAAGAAAAAAGAAAGTATTGAAATAATAAAATTTGATTTAGATGAACAAAAAGCCAGCCACTAACAAGGGTTTTGCAATAGTGGGCAGAAAGTTTTCAATTCACGTTTTATGCTTCGAATAAAATTTATATTTTAGTTGAAAGTTTCGGCTTCAAAATGCCCACCATCGCAAAGCCCCGAAACGTTAGCGGCAATACAACAAGACCGTACTAAATAGACTATTAATGAAGAAAATATTTATATTATTTATTAGCCTTACAATCTCAATATTGACTTTTGGGCAAACAAATGTCAATGAAAAATATATTCAAGCCCAAAAATTATTAAAAGCTGACGATATTAAAGGGGCTTATAGTTTACTCAAAGAATTAAAACCTCAAGTCGCTACAAAAGATAGTCTTTATAATTATGTTGTTTGGTATTATGTGGCTACAGCATCCGAAATAGAAAGTGAATATCGTAAAAAAGAAGATTACTCGAATTCTCTTAAATATGGCTTAGAAGCATTACAAACTATCCAAGAAAACAAACAATATTTTGATGAAAAATTCTCAGAAAAAGAACCATGGATGAATAAAAATATTATTGTTTCCTATTTTGGGTTAGGACAAATTGAAAATGCTAAAAAGTACAAGGAAAAATTATATCAAGGTTATAAAGACAAAACATTACCAAAAGGAATTGACGGATATTTTAATTATGACTTTTTCAAACTAAAAGATAAAAATATTTGGGGATATGAATGGTATCCAGAATTACCAGACGATAGATTCTCGGGCAGTTTTACGAAAGTTGTTTATTATGTATATAGTACAAATGAAGATGGAACTGACAAAGACCAATTATTCAGGTTTCACGTTTTAATGTATCATCAAGATAACAAAGACACAAAATTTGATTATTTGTTAGAAAGACAAATTGAAACTGACGAAGCAACAGTAAGCGGTTCATATTATCAATACACCTACAAAAAAGACATAGATTATATAAAATTGAAAGAAGATATAAAAGAAATCTTAACCAAAGAAATCGAACCAAGTAGCAGACGAATAATATCAAAAAGAAAGTAAGTACTGCCGCTAACATGGGTTTTGCAATAGTGGGCAGAAAGTTTTAAATTCACGTTTTGTACTTCGGTAGAAAATTGTATTTTAGTTGAAAGTTTCGGCTTCGAAACGCCCACCATCGCAAAGCCCCAAAACGTTATGCCTAATGCTAAAACAAACAACGTGAAAAACATTATATTCATTGGGGGAGTTCATGGAGTTGGAAAAGGTCATATTTGTCAAATAATAAAATCTAATATAAATATTGTTCATTTAACTGCAAGTGATGTTTTGAAATGGAAAGATATAAGTGCAATTGACAATAAGCTTGTACAAGACATTAACGAAACACAAGATTTATTAATTGTAAATCTTAAAAAGATTGTTGATAAAGACAAACGATATTTATTAGATGGTCATTATTGCTTATTAAATAAAAATGGAGAAAGTGAAAGAGTTCCGTTTAAAACTTTTGAAGATTTAAATCTATCTAAAATACTAATTGTTTTTGAAGATACTAAAATTATAAAACAAAGACTTGAAATTCGTGATGGTAAAGATTATGATTTGGAACAAATAAAATACTTTCAAAACATGGAAGTAGAATATGCCAAAGAAATTAGCCGAAAATTAAATTTGCCATTATTGGAAATTCAAAGTTCTGACTATAACCAAGAAACATTAATTGAATTTATTGATGAGAATACTACTAGACACTAATATAATTATCCATAGAGAAGCAAGTAAAGTTTATAATCAAGATATTGGCTTACTTTTTCATTGGCTTGACAAACTTCATTATGAAAAATGTATTCATCCTGCTACAGTTGAAGAAATTAATTCATATCAAGATGAAGAAGTTGTGAATACTATGAAAATTAAGATAGTAAATTACAATGTATTGCGAACACTTTCACAAGATACTTCTCAAATATTACATTTAAATTCATTAGATAAAATTCAAAATGATTTTAATGATACTGCAATCTTAAAAGAATTATTAAATAATCGGGTTGATTATCTAATAACAGAAGATAAAGGAATTCATAGAAAAGCAAAATTTTTAGGGATAAGTGAAAAAGTATTTAAAATTGATTCATTTATTGAAAAAGTATCTTTTGAAAATCCTGAGTTATCCGATTATAAAGTTCTATCTGTTAAAAAAGATTTTTTTGGTAACATAAATCTAAAAGATAATTTCTTTTCTTCATTTTTAGAAGATTATCAAGAGTTTGAATGGTGGTTCAATAAAAAATCAGACAATATATCTTACATCTGCGAAACTAACGGAGAAGTTAAAGCATTTCTTTATTTAAAAGTAGAAGATTCAAATTCAGAAAATTACAATGATATAACTCCTGTTTTTCAACCAAAAAAAAGATTGAAAATCGGAACATTCAAAGTTGAATCTACAGGCTACAAACTTGGAGAACGATTTCTTAAAATTATTTTTGATAATGCATTACGAAATAATGTTGAAGAATTATATGTTACTATTTTTGATAAAAGAGAAGAACAGCAACGTTTAATTTCATTATTAGAGGAATGGGGATTTGTTCATTGGGGAACTAAAGAAACTAAAAATGCTATTGAACAAGTGTTTGTGAGAGACTTTAATAAAAGTGTTAATGCAAACCCTCAAAAATCGTTTCCATTCGTTTATAGAAATGTGAATAAATTTATTGTTCCAATTTATCCTGAATATCATACCGAATTATTTCCAGATTCAATTTTAAATAATGAATCACCAAGAAATTTTATAGAAAATGAACCACACAGAAATGCTTTAAAAAAAGTTTACATTTCTAGATCTTTTAATAGAAATTTAAATCCTGGTGATTTAATCATATTTTATAGAACTGGTGGAAATTATCAAGGTGTTGTTTCTACAATAGGAATTGTAGAAAGTATAATTGATAATATTCCATCAGAAGAAAAATTCATTGATTTATGCAGAAAAAGAAGTGTCTTTAGTGATGCGGAGTTAAAAAAGTATTGGAATTGGACACCAAATAACAGACCTTTTATTGTCAATTTCTTATATGTAGATTCTTTTCCAACCCCAAAAGTAAATTTAAATAGACTTAGAGAACTAAATATTATAAATTCAGCACCAAGAGGTTTTGAACCAATTGAAAATAGTAAATTTGTTGAATTAATGAGAGAAGCTAGAGCAAATGAAAGTTATATTGTCGATTAAACCAAAGTACGCACTTAAAATTTTAGAAGGAAAGAAAACTTACGAATTAAGAAAAACCATATTCAAAAACTCAGAAATTAAGACGGTTTTAATTTATGCTTCAGCTCCAATTTCAAAAATAATTGGAGAATTTCAAATTGACAACATAATTCATTTAGAATTAGATGAGCTATGGAAAACTGTAAAAGAAAAAGCGGAAGTTGATAAAGATTTTTTTGACGAATATTTTGAAACTAAACAAAAAGGTTATGCTATTGCAATAAAAAATGTAAAAAAGTATAAAACTAGTATTGATATAAGTGAAAAATATGGAATAAAAGCACCACAATCATTTGCGTACCTTAAATAGCACTAGGCATAACATGGGTTTTGCAATAGTGGGCAGAAAGTTTTTAATTCACGTTTTGTACTTCGATTAAAACTTGTATTTTAGTTGAAATATTTGGATTCGAAACTCAATACATCTCAAATCTGCGAAACATTATCTGTAATTTTACAAAGAAACAATCTGAAAATTAGAAATGAGTGTACTTTTTTTATTTTTTCAACTTCACATATTTTTTATAAATTAGTTACATTATAAAAATATTGATTCAATTATGTCCTAAATTGAATTTTTAGTCATTTTAGTTCATTATTCGCTAATAGTTTTAACGTGACCATCTATTTTAATGACGACACAAACCATTATACTACTTTCAATTTTGACAACCTTACTATTAGGTTGCAATTCAAGAGCTGACCGAATAAAGGAGGACAAGCTGTTAAGGGAAAATATTTCTGGTGAATGGGTTATGATCATTGAAAATGACTCAACAAATGAAATTCTCTCAATACCCTTATTTTATATGCCTGAAGAAATGACAATTTTTGCCGATAGCATTGAGTTTTCTAAAGGTTTTTACAAAGAAGATAGAGATGATATAACAGGTAAAAGAACAATTTTGTATTTAGGAAATCTTGTTCCTTATAAAACAGAAAAAGACAATATCATTATCAAAAACCCTATAACCGATAACTGGGAGTTTAAATGGAGATTTGTAAGCATAAAAAATGATACGTTAAAACTTGCAATTAACGATACAATAACTGTTCAATATAAGAAACTTAACTACAATCTTGATACCTTACCTGACTTTGATCAAATTATATATTCAAGTTCTGGGTGTTATGGTACTTGCCAAATAATTGATATTTCAATTTCAAAAGAAGGAAGTGTTTTATTTCAAGGAGAAGGCTTTGTTGAATCGCTTGGCTTTTATTCAGGTAATCTTGAGAACAAGAGAATAAATTACATCTTCAATAAATTCAGACGAGCAAACCCTTTAAAACTTCAAGACAATTATTCTGTTAGTTATTCTGATGACCAATCGTTGACAACGACATATATTCAGAATGGAAAAATAGTCAAGACAATTCACGATTATGGAATGGCAGGCACAAATGAGTTGCTATGGGCTTATGATCCAATCTCAAATATTCATAACACTATTAAACTTGACAGTTTACCGTTAGATGAACCCTTTTATCCAAAGCTTCATTATTTTACATTTAAAAAGGGCAGTCTGATATTACCTCTTGAAAAGTCTGAAAGTTTTTATTTATGGACAGAGCTTAAAAAATCAAAACAAACAGACGAGAACTTCAAATCAAAATACAAGGTCATTTTTAGCGCTAATAATACATACTGGGGACCCGATCTAAATAAAGGAAGAAATCATAAATATGAAATAAAATCTGTAGAAACAGACGGACAATTCTTTAGGTTTGAATTTAAGGACAATCAATCAGTAACTTATGATTTAAAATATAATTTTATTGACCGAAACTTTAAACCGACTGATTTTAGAAAACCAAACAAATGGGAAGAGTAGGAACAGAAAACCGCTGGTTGGTAAAAGTAGGAGTTCAGTTCTTTGTAGACACATTTGTAGTTTATCAAAGTTGATTATTTGCATCAACATTTGTGTTAAAAATCGTCACTTTTGCTAAGTCGATAAATGTTGTATCTCATTATAAAAAAACATAAAATAAGAAAATAACCTGGAATAATTGTTTTTCTCCAAAGAGATTTGGAATGCATAATGCACAAGATTATACTAGAACCCAATACGAGAGAGATTGGGACAGAATTATTTTTTTCTAACCCATTTCGAAGACTTCAAAACAAAACTCAAGTATTTCCGCATCCCGAATCTACTTTTTTGATTGTAGTAGGAGGAGATTCGATGCATCCGTATTATCAAAAAAATGATGTATTAATCATTCGAACAGATTTAACGCCGATGCATAATGATGATATTATTGTGTCAGTAAATAAAACAGATTATACACTGAAACGATTTGATAAATTAAATAATAAATTAGTTGCACTAAACCCAAAATACAACGATTGTGTACAAATAAAAGAAGATGACGATGTATTAATTTTAGGTGTTGTAGCCGTTTTGGTACGAGAAAAATGTAATCGGATTTAGGTGTTTTTTTAACTCAACGTATAATAAACTAAAAAAAGGTGCGAAATATTTCGCACCTTTTTTATTTATCTTGTATTTAAATATTTTTATTGAAAAGCTCCAATTGTAGGCATTGTTCCGCGTTGAACGCCGTTATAATCTAACGGATATTGTTGAGCAAAAGTCAATTTACCGGCTTTTTTTGCTGGCGATGTTTCTTTTACCCAAAGTTTATTTGCATCGTAATTTGTATTCTCAAACAAAGGATCTAGCGTAATGTTATTTAAGAAACCTGTTGCAGAAGTTACATTTAATTTTGATGTATCTGCGTTGTGAATAATATTTGTATCAAATAAATAATTGAATTGTACAGCATCATTTTTATCAAAAACAATTGCATTTGGTGTACGTTCGTTATAAAAAATACAGTTTCCGAAAGTTGCTTTTGTTAAAGCTGCCGTATTTTTATCGTTATCCAAATTACTTAAATATAAAGAATAAGCAGGACCAACTGACGTCGAGAAATTAAAATAATTGGCAAATGTAGAGTGATAAAATTCGTAACTACCACCCAATTCTATCGCTAAACTAGCCAAATTACTGTTGTTCATTACCAAGTTATATCCTTTTATTTGGGCATTTGTAGCCAAAATACCATACGATTGATTGTTGACAATTTTCGCATTACTAATTTCTAATTTAGCATTATTGACATGTAAACCAGTATTTGCTCCAATAATTTTCGCATAATTAATTTTTGATGTACTATTTGGCGCTAATTCTATCTTATTCCACTGATCAGGAATCGAGTCATATTTGTTGTCATGACGAGCCGAACGAAATTTAACTTCCTCATTTAATGCGCCGTTTACTGTTAGTTTTGCATTATTCGCAATGGTTAAACTCGCACCTTTCTTAAAATAAACTTTCGTTCCTTTTTCAATCGTTAAATCGTTAGTAACTGTCAAGTTTCCATCAATTACTTGCGCTTCATTTACATTCCAATTTTCAGACGAAATTGTAGCATCTTTTGCATGTATTTTAGCTTTTTCTATCCAAGAAATTAATTTAATTTTCTTTGTAGAATTTGTTGTTTCAAAATTAATTTCGTCATCGTATAACGGATTAATAGGCGCATCTTTTGCACTAACTTCTACAAAAATAAATAAACTATCTTTTTTACGAATGGGCACATTTTCAAAAGTAGAACCAGCTTTTCCGTCTACATTAATCTTAAAAAATGAAGATTCGCCACGTGTTAAATATATTTTTGGAATAACGCGATCGTCATTATCCGGATTATATACTTTTAAAACGTAAGTTTCTGATTTTGAGAAATTATATACCGTATCAAGAGAAACGGTATCTTTACTATAATTTAAATCGGATGAAATCGGATCGTAGTCAAAATCTTCGCGACATGACTGAAAACCAATTAATGAGGCGATTCCTAATCCAACGATAAATATTTTTACATTCATAAAATAATCATTCATTATATTAAAGAAAACTAAAAAAGAAAGATTTTATTGTTCATATAATAAAGATAAGAGGTTATAAATTTATGGATAGAATTTATTTAAAATAGTTGCGCAAATTACTAAATTGATTATATTTGCACTCGAAAATCGTGTATAAGAAATGTAGATTTAATTTTAAGAAGTCCATTACACTCGAAATTAGATTTACTTAACGTGTTATTTAGAACAACAATTTTTATAAAAAAGTATTGTAACATTCTCAAATAATATTATCTTTGCACACCAATAAAGTTAACAAAGAAGATTTTAAAAAAATGAAAAAAGATATCCACCCAACAAATTATCGTTTAGTAGCATTTAAAGATATGTCTAACGAAGACGTTTTTATTACTAAATCTTGTGCTGATACAAAAGACACATTAGTAATTGACGGAGTAGAGTTCCCATTAATCAAAATGGAGATTTCTTCTACATCTCACCCTTTTTACACAGGAAAAACTAAATTAGTTGATACAGCAGGTCGTATCGATAAATTTAAAACAAAATACGCAAAAAGAGGATAATAATAGAAAACCAAGAATTATACTTTTTAAGTTTAATTTAAATTCTATTATTGCATCGCAATATATTAAAAACCTACAAGAATTTCTTGTAGGTTTTTTTCATTTAATAAGCTTTTAGTCTTAAATTTGTAGCGTTTTGTAACACAAAAAAATAAATTAACTCACATGTCATTATTCGACAATACTCAGTTTGCTTTCGAATCAAAATCTGATAAAGATTTAAAGAAAGCATATTACTTATACAAATTAATCGGAAGCCCCGCATTAACTAAATTAGGTGTAAAAATGTTTAATATACCTTTTATGGTAGATTTACCATTTGTAAAACCAATTATTCGAGAAACAATTTACAAACAATTTGTAGGAGGAGAAACTGCCGAACAAGGTGTTGTTGTCGCAAATCAATTGTATAAATATCATGTAAGTTCAATCTTAGATTATTCGATTGAAGGTTTGACAGAAGAAAAACAATTTGATGAAGTTCGCGATGTTATGTTGCATTTGGTTGATTTAGCAAAAGCAAATCCATCAATTCCATTCGTAGTATTTAAACCAACAGCTTTTGGTCGAATTGAATTATTTGAGAAAGTTGGAAAAAATCAAGAATTAACAGCTGCCGAAAAAACATCTTGGGCAAATGTTCGCCAACGTTTTGAAGCAGTTTGTCAAAAAGGATACGATTTAGATGTCAACATTATGATTGATGCAGAAGAAACTTGGATGCAAGGTTCTGCTGATGATTTGACTGATGAAATGATGGCAAAATACAATACAAAACGTGCATTGGTTTGGAATACTTTGCAAATGTATCGCCACGATCGTTTAGCGTATTTAAAAGAAATGTATGCAAAAGCAGAACGCGAAGGTTACCATTTAGGTTTCAAAATTGTGCGTGGTGCTTACATGGAAAAAGAACGTGCGCGTGCGCAGGCAGAAGGTTATCCATCGCCAATACAACCAAATAAAGAGTCTTCGGACAAAGATTATAATTTAGCGATAGAATTTATTGCAGCTCATCACGAGCGTTTTGGTTTATTCGCAGGTTCGCATAACGAAGAAAGTTGCGAATTGTTAATCAAATTAATGGACGAAAACGGAATTGAGAAAGGAAATCCTAACTTTTGGTTTGGTCAATTATTTGGAATGAGTGATAATATTTCATTCAATTTGGCACATTTAGGTTACAATATTGCAAAATATTTACCTTACGGACCAATTAAAGAAGTAATGCCTTATTTAATTCGTCGTGCACAAGAAAATACATCTGTTGCAGGACAAACTGGTCGCGAATTGATGTTGATAGAAAAAGAATTAGAACGTCGTAAAAAATCAAAATAAGTAGATTTTTACAAATCATATAAAAAAAAACTCCTTCAATTATTGAAGGAGTTTTTTTGTTTTTAAAATATCAGCATTTGTCATTCAGAATAGAGCGAAGCGAAATGAAATGAAGAATCTCTTAGATAATAGAATAAAATTTATCACATTTTGAAGCTTTATTTTAGTGAAAAACTTTTCTTAACTTGCCATCAGATTACAAGAAAATGAACACAACTTATTTTGCTGAAATTATTTTACCGCTTTCTTTAGATGGCACTTTTACATATCATTTGTACGAAGAAGATTTACAGCAAATTAAGGTTGGTCAACGTGTGGCGGTTCCGTTTGGGACGCAAAAATTATACACGGGCGTTGTCCATTCTATTCATCAAAATAAACCAGAATTATACAAAACAAAAGCAATTCACGCTTTTTTGGATAATGAACCTTTGGTTACGCAAACTCAAATTAAATTTTGGGAATGGATGTCAAATTACTACATGTGTTCATTGGGCGATGTTTTCAGAAATGCTTTTCCATCCGCTTTAAAATTAGAATCTCAAACATTTGTACGATTAATTAATGCAGAATTTTCTGCGATTGATGAATTAAATGATTACGAATTTTTGGTTTTTGAAGCTTTAAAACTGCGCCAAATTATTTCGGTAGAAGAAGCTGCTTTAATTGTAGATGAAAAATCTGCAATTCCGACACTTAAATTATTAATTGATAAAGGAATTATTTGTTTAGATGAAAAACTAAGCGAAAAATATACCCCAAAAATTGATAATTATGTCAAAATTCATCCAGATTTAAAAGGAAACGATCAAGCTTTTATTGCAATTTTAGATCAATTAAATAAAGCACCAAAACAGCGCGAAACATTATTGCAATTGATTACTTTGGAAACTCAGTTACAAGGAAAACCCTTAAAAGTGGCTGATTTTGTAAAACAAGGCGCAACAAATGCAGTGCTAAAATCGTTGGCAGAAAAAGGAGCTGTAGAAATTTATCAATTTCAAACTTCTCGTGTCGAAGGCAAAGAAGAAGAAACTTCAGAGATTTCTCAATTAACCTTAAAACAAAATGAAGCTTTAACGCAGATTAAAACTCAATTTGTCGATAAATCAACCGTTCTTTTGCATGGTGTAACATCAAGTGGAAAAACAGAAATTTATCTAAAATTGATGGAACAAGTTATCGCGAAAGGAAATAAAGTGTTGTATTTGTTGCCAGAAATTTCGGTAACAACTCAAATTGTTCATCGAATTAAAAAACATTTTGGAGATAAAGTTGGAGTTTATCATTCAAAATTTAACCAAAATGAGCGCGTAGAATTGTGGCAAAAAACTTTAAATGGTGATTTTGATATAATTATTGGTCCGCGCACGGCGTTATATCTTCCGTTTGATAATTTGGGAATGATTATCGTTGACGAAGAACACGAATCGTCTTATAAACAGATGGATGTAAAACCGTTTTTCCATGCACGCGATATGGCAATGTTGTTGGGAGGCTTGATGAATGCTAAGGTTTTGTTAGGTTCTGCGACGCCATCTGCCGAAAGTTATTACAATGCAATTAATCAGAAATACGGTTATGTTGAATTAAATGAGCGTTTTGGAAATATAAAATTACCGGAAATTAAGATTGTTGATTTAAAGAAAGCGCAAAAAGAAAAAGAAATTACAGACGATATTTCGCACATTCTTCGTGATGAAATCGTAGAGCAATTAAAAGATAAAAAACAAGTTATTTTATTTCAGAATCGTCGCGGTTATGCGCCAATTATGGAATGTAATACATGCGGTCATACACCCGAATGTCCAAATTGCGATGTCAGTTTAACGTATCATAAATTTTCGAATCAATTAAAATGTCACTACTGTGGTTATGTGCAAGCAAAACCTATACGTTGCCCTAGTTGTGGTTCACATGAATTGAATACAAAAGGAATTGGAACGGAACAAATAGAACATCAAGTACAAGCTATTTTTCCTGAAGCAAAAGTCCGAAGAATGGATGTTGACGCGATGCGCGGTAAATTTGCTTATGAAAAATTGATTGAGGATTTTGAAAACCATGAAATTGATATTTTAATTGGTACGCAAATGATAACCAAAGGTTTTGATTTTGGAAATGTAAATTTTGTCGGTGTTATTCGAGCAGATTCATTGCTTAATTTTCCTGATTTTCGTGCACACGAAAAAGCATTTCAATTGTTAACGCAAGTTTCTGGTAGAGCAGGTCGCCGCCAAGAACAAGGAAAAGTATTGATTCAATCTTTTCAGGCAGAGCATCAAATTTTGCAAAATGTAACAACATATAGTTACGCGCCAACGATGAAAGATATTTTGTACGAGCGCAAAGAATTTCTTTATCCGCCATTTACGCGTTTAATCAACCTTCGATTTAAACATAAAAATAAAGAACGTTTAGATAAAACTGCCGAACAATTGGTTACTTTATTAAAAGCGAGTTTTGAGTCGCGTTGTCTTTTAGGTCCAGAAGCGCCGTCAATTGGTCGAATTAATAATTTATACATTGCAGATGTAATGATAAAAATTAGACCAAATCAATCGCCTCAAAAAGTAAAAGATTTAATTCGTCAAAAAATAGAGCAATTGCATACAATTTCTGCTTTTCGCTCGGTTCGCATCGATATTGATGTAGATCCTGTTTAAAATTATAATTATTTTTTCATTTCAATACTTTTATACTTATAATCTATCCACCAATCATCTAAAAGCTCAATGATAGGTAATAAGGTTTTACCAATATCACTTAGTTTATATTCCACACGCGGAGGAGATTCAGCATAAATTTTTCTGCAGATAATTCCATCATTTTCTAATTCACGAAGTTGTATAGTTAATGTTGTTTGTGCTATTTCGTCCATTTCACGCTTTAATTCACCGAACCTTTTTGGACATTCATTCGCAATTGATTTGATGATTAAAACTTTCCATTTTCCACCAATAATTTTGAATATTCCATTTACATCACAACAACTTTCATATTTTTTTATTTTTTTTTCACTCATAACGCTCTAATTATCACTAATAGTACAGAATTAGATACTAAGTATTTAATTTTTAACTACTTGTTCGGTGTTTCTCATTCACCTAATTTCACATGTTAAATGTACTAAACTATTAATTATGAGCTTAAAAATAAAAGAGATTTTTACCGTTTTTATTTTATCTATTGGGATTTTTTTATTTGTTATTGATTTATTTATCATCAATGTTTCGCTACCTACAATTCAGAAAACACTATCACTAAATAACCATCAATCGCAATGGATCATCATTTTATATATTATTGGTTACACAAGTGTGTTGATTAATGCAGGTAAAGCAGGTGCTTTTTTTGGTTATAAAAAATTGTATGTCATGGGGATATTGGGTTTTACATTTGCATCTTTAGTTTGTGGATTGTCTACTAATTTCTATATTTTATTGATTGGAAGATTTTTACAAGGGATTAGTTCAGGATTCATGGTTCCGCAAGGATTGACCTTGATTATTCAACTTTTTGAAAAAGAAGAAAAAAAAGCTGTAGCCTTGGGAATTTATGGAAGTATTGCTGGAGTAGCCTCTGTTTTAGGACAACTTTTGGGTGGATTATTACCTGATATAACGCTATTAAATGAAAGCTGGCGATTAATATTTCTGATTAATATTCCCTTAGGTTGTGTAGCAGTCTTGATTGCTCAACTAAAAATTTCGAAAAGTGAAATTGTAGAGAAAGTGAAATTGTCTTTTTTACCAATGATTCAGGTTTTTATTTTGCTAATTGGTTTGATTTATCCGTTAATTATTGGACCAGAATTAGATTTGCCGTTTTGGTGTATTGGTTTATTAATTGTATTTGTAATTTTAATTATTCTATTCTTAAAAAATGAGAAGGAACAAAGTGATAAGACTCAATCTGCTTTAATTAATTTTAAATTGTTTAAAAATAAGGTATTCAATTTCGGTTTATTCGCAGCATTAGCTTATTATATGGTTCAAGATGCCTATTTTATTGTAAATGCCAATTATCTGCAAAATTTCAAACATTTAAGTCCAACCACTACTGGTATTGCATTCTTTTATCAAGGTATTGGCTATGTTTTAGCTAGTTTAATTGTCGGTAAATATGTTCAGAATCATGCTAAGAATGTCTTGTTAATCGGACTCTCAATCATGATTATAGGATTATTTTTTCATCTTTTATTGCTTAATCATGATCATTTAAACTTGTATTACATACATGTACTATTTTTCTTTTACGGTTTAGGATGCGGAACAGTATTGCCTTTGTTAATGACATCTGCACTAAAAGACATCCCGAAAAATTTAATAGGCGTTGGTTCGGCAATATATCTTACAGTTCAACAAATCTCAATTTGTTTGGGGATAGCAATTGTCGTTGGAATTTATTTCCAATCAAATCATTTGCCATTTTATGTACTCCAAAATTTATCAACTGCATATGGATTAGTGATTATAGTATCAATTGCTTTATTATTGGTTGTAGCTGGTTTGACTTGTAAAAATTAATCATCCCAATTAGAAAAAAGAAATAAATTTATTATAAACTAAAATATTTTTAAAATGAATTCTACACTACAACATGATTTAATTCAAATTGAAGAATTATTGAATTTAACTCAGCAAGAAGCCTTAGCGTTTTTAGCTAAAATTAATGAGATTCCGACAACACCAGTTTTTGAAAATTGTGAAAAAGCAAAATTAAACGCTGAAGGAATTAGTGGAAAAGAAGCGTTAAAGCTCTTCAAAGAACGATTTGGAAATATGATTAATAGCTCAACAGGACCACGTTATTTAGGGTATGTGACTGGTGGTGCAACTCCCGCATCTATTATGGGAGATTGGTTGGCTACGGTTTACGATCAGAATACACAAGCTGTAAAGGGGCAAGGAGATTTATCCGCAAATATAGAGCTTGAAACGATTCAATTATTACTTGATTTGTTTAATTTACCATCCAATTTTTTAGGAGGATTTGTGACTGGAGCAACTATGTCAAATTTTACGTGTTTAGCAGTTGCTCGCCAATGGATTGGTAAGTTAAAAGGATATGATATAGCGAAAGAAGGTGTGCAGTCAGCTATCAATATTTTAAGTGCAACTCCTCATTCTTCAAGTTTAAAATCTCTTTCCATGCTTGGTTTAGGTAGCAGAAATCTAATAAAAATAAAAACAAAAACGAATAGAGAAGCTCTTGATCCTAAGTCATTGCAAGAAGAAATTGATCAATTAAATGGTGAACCCTTTATTCTAATTTCTAGTGCAGGGACTGTAAATACTGTAGATTTCGATGATTTTATATTTATTAATGAGCTAAAGAAGAAGTATAATTTTTGGTGGCATATTGATGCTGCTTTTGGGGCTTTTGCAGCATGTTCACCACGTCATAAAGATGTCTTGAATGGTTGGGAACATGCAGATAGCATTACAATTGATGGTCATAAATGGTTAAATGTTCCTTATGAGAATGCATTTTTCTTTATTGATAAAAAATATAAATTAGAGCAAATAGAAACGTTTCAAAATTCGAATGCACCATACTTGGGCGATCCCCTTGAAGCGTTTAATTACCTGAATTTTTTACCTGAAAACTCAAGACGACTTAAAGCTCTTCCGGTTTGGTTTACTTTAAAAGCTTATGGTAAAATAGGGTACCAAGATATTGTAGAAAACTCTATTCAATTAGCTGCTGATTTTGGTAAATTTATCGAGAAAAATCAAAATTTTGAGCTTTTAGCCCCTGTTTGCTTGAACACAGTTTGTTTCACTTTATCAGGCGAAGTAAATCAAGAGAAAGTGGGTGATTTTTTGCAAAAGTTAAACGCTACAGGAAAAGTTTTTATGACGGCTACTGTTTACAATAATAAAAAAGGAATTAGAGCTGCATTTGTAAATTGGCTCACTACTGAAAATGATTTAATAATAATTCAGAATATGATGGGAGAAGTTTTGAATAAATCATGAATTTTAGACGTTTAAAAGTTTATTTGTAACATTTTTCTAAAAGTTTCTACTTATTATTATCTTTAGTAAAATTTTGACAAGAAATGATATCAATTCGAGATTTAAATAAATCGTATACAATGGGTAAAAACAAACTTCATGTTTTGAAAGGAATTAACCTTGAAATAGCAGAAGGCGAATTTGTTGCGATTATGGGATCTTCGGGTTCGGGAAAATCAACGTTATTGAATATTATTGGAATGTTAGATGAACACGATACGGGTGTTTATGAATTAGATAATGTAAGAATTGAGAAACTAAACGAAACAAAAGCGGCGAATTACCGTAATAAATTTTTAGGATTTATTTTTCAGTCGTACAATTTAATTGGTTTTAAAAATGTGTTAGAAAATGTTGCTTTGCCTTTGTATTATCAAAAAGTAAAACGATCTGACCGAAATAAAATTGCATTAAGTTATCTGGAACGAGTAGGGTTGGAGCCTTGGGCTACGCATATGCCGAATGAACTTTCTGGTGGACAAAAACAACGTGTTGCAATTGCGCGCGCGTTGGCCGCAAAACCAAAATTATTATTGGCCGATGAACCTACGGGAGCCTTGGATACAACAACATCGCAAGAAGTAATGCATTTGATTCAGGAAATTAATGACGAAGGCAAAACAATTGTAATGGTAACGCACGAAGATGATATTGCCAAAATGTGTAAACGAATTATTCGTTTAAAAGATGGTGTTATTGTGAGTGATGAAAAGGTAGAACAAGTAAGAGTTTAAAAATAAATAGAAGTCAATTTTGTATTTCGTAATTGAATAATCGTAATTAATAATATGTTTGATGTAGATCGTTGGCGAGAAATTTGGTCGTCCATTTCGAGTAATAAATTAAGAACATCGCTTTCGGGATTGACGATTGCTTTGGCGCTTTTTGTATTTATTACATTATATGGATTGGGAAATGGTTTGCAAAATGGTTTTCAGAAACAGTTTTTCAAATCAAATTCACTTAATATTTCTGTAAGTGGCGGTACAACAACAGAGCCTTATAAAGGTTTTAAGCAAGGACGAACAATTGAGTTAGATGTAAAAGACTATAACTTTATCAAAAATAGTTTTCCAGATCAAATAAAATATGTAATTGCTACAATTGCAAAATCAGATACAATAAGAAATGCATCAAATTCTGGAAGTTATTCGATAACCGGAGTTTATCCAGAATATGAAAGTATGATTAATGAAGAAATCTCTTTGGGACGATTTATTAATAAAAAAGATATGGATAATCAAGCAAAATCTGTTGTTGTAGGACGATTGGTGGCGCAAGATTTTTTTCCAAATCAAGTTGCGATTGGTAAATATTTGCAAATTGGTAAAAGTATGTATCAAATTGTAGGTGTTTTTGAAAGTGCAGATGGTGGCGATAATGCAGATAGAGCATTGTATGCACCATTTTCTACATTCAGAACCGTTTATGCAACAGATAAAGTTTCGTCAATTATTATTACACCAAAAGATGGAATTAGTTTGCCTGATATTTCGAAATTAGCCGATGCAATAGATGTTAATATGAAAGGCCGACACAATGTTTCGCCTGATGATTATGGTGGGTTGTACGTACGTAATGCAGCCGAAGCAATGGAAGATACCAATCAATTTTTCTTGATCTTGACAATTATAGTTTTTATAATTGGTGGAGGAAGTTTAATTGCTGGGATCGTAAGTATCGGTAATATTATGGTGTTTAGTGTAAAAGAACGTACCAAAGAAATTGGAATTAGAAAAGCTTTGGGCGCAACACCGTGGAGTGTTTTGAGTCTTATTTTACAAGAATCTATTCTAATTACCATAATTTTTGGCGCAGTTGGTATTGCATTAGCTGCATTGGTTGTAGAAAATATTGGTGATAGTTTAGAAGATTATTTTATTTATAATCCAGGTGTAGAAACCAATTCATTAATTACAGCTTGCGTTATATTATTTGTAGCCGGCACAGTTTCTGGATTTATACCCGCACTAAATGCAGCCCGAATAAAACCTATTGACGCTTTAAGAGACGAATAATGAACCTTGTAAAATTTATATTTGACCCCGACGCTTGGAGCGAAGTTTACTCCGCAATTCGTAAAAATAAGTTACGTACTGTTTTGACGATGATTGGTGTGGCTTGGGGTATGTTTTTATTTGTGCTTTTATTGGGTGTAACGCGTGGTTTGCAAAATGGTTTCGATCGTAATTTGGCAGACGCAGCAACCAATTCACTTTTTGTTTGGGGCGGAACAACATCTGTGCCTTACGAAGGTTTTCAGAAAGGGCGCACAATTGAATTAAAAATGAGTGATGTTCGACAAATAAAAGCGCGCTTTCCTCAAATATCATTGATGGCGCCTCGAAACTCTAAACCAAATTCAATTATAGCATACGGATCAAAATATAATTTTTATTCGGTTAATGGTGATTATCCAGATCAAAACCGAATGTTTGGAAAAGATATTGTGCAAGGACGTTTTATTAATGAAGATGATATAAAAGACGAAACAAAAGTTTGTGTGATTGGTATTGAAGTCGCCGAACAATATTTTGGAAGTAATCCGCATCCGCTTGGTAAACAAATCCGAATCAGCGATAGTTATTACACAATTGTCGGTGTTTACGATACGCCTTCGTCACCTGTAGAAAGTAAAGATCAAGTTTTTATTCCATTTACAACATTTCAAAAAGTATATAATCAAGGCGAAATCATTCAATATTTATGTTTGAGTTTACCAAATCAATACAATATTTCTGATTTCGAAAAAGAGTTAAAAACATACATCAAACAACTTAAGAATATTGCGCCCGATGACGATCAAGCCATTGGTGGATTTAATCTTGGCGAAATGTTAGGTAAAATAATGAAGTTTGTAAAAGGAATGCAATTTCTGGCAGTTGTAGTAGGAGCAATGACACTATTTTCGGGTGTAATTGCAATTGCAAGTATTTTATTGATTACGGTTTCCGAACGAACAAAAGAATTTGGAATTCGACGTGCTTTAGGCGCGGTTCCTGCTCAAATTCGAGGACAAATTTTATTAGAATCTGTTGTATTGACTTTAATTGCTGGTTTGGGCGGAATTGTTTTTGCAGGATTACTTTTAATGGTTCTCAATGAAATTATTATTCCAGGAAATAAAAATATACCTTTATATAACGCATCTATTGATTTATTTACCTTATTTTCAGCTTTGGTAATAATGGTGGTAATGGCAACTTTAGCAGGATTGATTCCCGCACAACGCGCCATTCAAATAAAACCGATTGATGCACTTAGAGAAGAATAACTAAAACTAAACTAATACGAATAGAATGAAAAAAGTTCTAAAAATTTTATTGATTGTTGTTTTTATAGCGGCTGTTATCGGTATCATATTTTACTTCGGTAAAAAAAATAGTCAAACAAACGAAACTTACGACACAACATCGCCTTTTATGGGAAATATTGAGGTAAAAGCGGTTGCGACGGGAGAAGTAAAACCTTTGGAAACAATTGAGATTAAGCCAAATATTTCAGGTGTTATAAAATCGATTAACGTTTCGGAAGGACAATATGTAGAAAAAGGACAATTAATTGTCGAGTTAAAAGTTGTGCCAAATGTACAGTCATTAAATGCTGCACAACAAGCAATTAATGCAGCAAAAATTACAGTAGATCAAGAACAACGTAATTTTAATCGTACAAGTACATTGTATCATCAAGGTGTATTGCCAAAAGCTGATTATGATAATGCAAATGCAACATATAAATCTGCTCAGCAACAATTAAAAGCTGCTCAAAATGATTATAAAGTTGCGCAAACTGGTGTAGCGCCAGGTTTAGAAGCTTTTGCAACAACGCGTATTTTAGCAACAACATCGGGTATGATTTTAGATATTCCAGTAGAAGTTGGTAATATGGTGCAAGAGATTAATAACTTTTCTACAGGAACAACCATTGCTACAATGGCCGATGTAAAGAAAATGATTTTTGAAGGAAAAGTTGACGAAGCCGAAGTTGGAAAGCTAAAAGAAGGAATGAAAATTAATGTTTCGATAGGTGCAATACCTAATAAAACATTTGTTGCAATTCTAGATTTTATTTCGCCACAAGGTGTTGCAAGCAATGGAGTAGTGCAGTTTGAGATAAAAGCCCCAGTTCAGTTAGATTCTGATAATTTTATTCGTGCAGGTTATTCTGCAAATGCTGAGGTTGTAACGCAAGAAGCTAAAAATGTATTGTTAGTAAAATCGGCGCACGTTCGTTATGATGAAAACTCGAAACCTTATGTAGAGTTATTAAAATCGGGAACAGGTCAAGATGCTAAATACGAAAAAAAGTACATTACATTAGGAATTACAGATGGAGTTAATGTACAAGTAAAATCTGGTTTGAATAAAGCAGATAAAATTAAAATTTGGAATACAGATCTTAATAAAACAGATAAAAAAGGCGAAAACCAAGATTAACATTTAATATAGATAGAACACAAATCGGTCATGAAGAAATTCATGACCGATTTTTTTAACCCTACAGCATCCATTGTCATTCAGAACGCAGTGAAGAATCTCAAATATTAATATATCTTTTATATATAGAATAATTATTCTTTTTGTCCACCTGAACTCGTTTCAGGAACACATCATTTATATAATAGTCTCACTTTTCCCTCCAATTTATCACCCCAAACGCCCAAAACTCCATCCAAACTAACATCCTCTAAACTTTTTTAAAAAAATATTTTGTTTTGGTTCAGTGAGTTAAGGATTAAATGTAAAATAATTGTAAAAAGTGTTTGGTAAAATGAGAAAAGGGTGCGTATATTTGCAATCCCAATACGAAAGACGAGTAGT
>NZ_FOUZ01000028.1 GCF_900115015.1 Algoriella xinjiangensis
TAAAATCGCTTGGATAAATTTTACGGATTCTTTTCATATATTAAAATTAAGGTTTTATGCTTAACTTTTACTCCCAACTAAGTTAGTATATCCACTAAAGAGTCAATGTCTAGAATAAAAATATCATATGAATATTCAACATCATCGACAACACAAGATCAACAATTATTAAAAACATATAACATTTTGTATAAGGATTTTAAAGAAGAATTATTAAAAATGAAATAATATTTTTCAATGAGAATCACCTACTAAACATAATTGAAATTATATACCTAAATAATTTAGGTTAAATGACTGAAATTGTGAGAGTGCCGTTTTAGATAAGTGAAGTTGTATTTAAAATTACTCTGAAAGGCGCATTTTTGCGTTGAATGAGTATATCCAAAACGGTCAAGAAATAAAGCCTTCGTTTTTATAAAAACGAAGGCTTTATTTTTTTAATATTCTTGAACTAAAACGTCTGCGGATATATGTAATTCTTTACTAATCATTCTAATTTGAGGAAGATTAAGTTTTCTTACTCCAGAAAAAATCTCAGTTTTTCTGCTACTACCTATCAATTTACTCAAATAAGATTCCTTAACCCCCATTTGGTCTAATCTGAATTTAATAGCTTCTATAGGGTTAGGCTTTTCTATTGGGTATTTTTCATCTTCGTAATTTTTAATCAAAATGCTCAATATTTCTAATTCATCGGATTGAATAGAATTTGGTTTAATGTCTTTTTGCATCAATTCAAAAACCCTTTCTAAACTGATTTCGTACTGTTCTTCTGTTTTAATCGGTTTTAACATAACTAATAGTTTCTGCATTAATTTTATCATATTCTTTGTGTGTTCCAAACCACACAATAAAAACAATTTTTAATCGATATTCAATATCAACAATCAAACGAAAAGTATTGCCATGAATATTAAATACAACTCTTTTACTGTTAATTATTGAAGAATTTTTATAATGTTCTTTAAGTTCATTTGGTGTGTTCCATTCTGCATTTGTAACTTCATCGTACCATGATAAAAGCGCCTGTTCAGATTGAGGAAACTCATTCATATAAAACTTTAAAGTTTTAACAGCAATAATTCTCATACACAAATATACAAAATTTTACCAATTTGGGAATATTTTCAGAGAAAAGATAATGAACAATAATATCATTTAGAACCTTCTATAAAATAAATACGTATATTTGTATATAGTTATAAATGTATATACATATTTATGAGTAAAATTATTACAATTGCGCATCAGAAAGGAGGTGTAGGAAAGAGTACATTAGCGCTTAATCTTTCTTATAGATTTAGTCATGATGTTAAAATAGCATTAACTGATGTAGACCCGCAGGGAACTATAATGAATTTAAAAGGATTAGTTGAAGATTTTGATATCATCAATTTTGATAATGTGAAGAAACTAAAAAAGTCAGAATACGATGTAGTCTTTATAGATAGTCCACCTTATATTATAGAGACTATTCAGCCAATATTTGAAGAGTCTGATTTTGTTTTAGTTCCAACTAAAGTTGGAGTACCAGATATTATGGCAATTTCTACAACAATTGATTTAATTAAGAAAGCTCAAAAAAAGAATAAAAATTTGAAAGCAGCTATTGTTTTGAATATGCTTAAACCTAATGTTAAAATCAAAGAACAGGCTATTGAACAATTGAAGAAATATGATTTACCGATTTTATCATCTATTCATGATCGTATATCTTATGGAAGTTCATTTCTAAATGGAGGAGTGATTAGTTCAAATGATAAACAAGCTAAAGATGAAATTGAAAAATTGTCTAATGAAATTCTAAATTTATTATAATGGGAAATGCTTTTGATAAATTAAAAGAGATTCAAAAATCAACTTCGCCTAAACAAAAAATTGTACAGGTTAAGGAAAGCAAAAGAGATAATGAGAAAAGTTATATGCTTTGGTTAAATAAAGAATTGCTTAAAGATTTGAAGAAGAGAGCTATTGAAGAAGATTCTAATATGAAAGAAATAATAGAAAAGGCTTTGATACAATATCTTAAATAATAAAATAAATACATAAATACGTATATATGTATTTAAATAATACAGCTATGGAATCCTTAATAAAAAAATATAAAGAACTTGGAATAGATAAAACCATCGATCACGATAAGTTTAATCTGATTTCGGTTGTTCATCATTCAACTGTATTGGAAGGTTCTACTTTAACAGAAATTGAAGCATCGGTTTTGATTAATGATGGTTTAACACCTAAAGGAAAACCTTTAGAACATTCCTTAATGGTAACAGATCATTATAAAGCTCTAGTTTTTGTAATTGAACAAGCAAATAAAAAAATGCCTATTTCTGTAGAATTAATTAAAAACATTGAAGCATTTGTTTTAAAAAATACTGGATCAGTCTACGAAACTATGCTCGGAACTGTTGATGCTACTAAAGGAGAATTTAGAAAAGGAAATGTAATGGCTGGAAATACATATTTTCCTAATTATGATAAAGTAGAAAGATTGATGAATGATTTAGTTATTAATATTCAGAATAAAATGAATACAATTCAAACCATAGAAGATCAATTAAATTTATCTTTTGATGCTCATTTTAATATGGTATCAATTCATCCTTTTTATGATGGAAATGGAAGAAGCTCTAGGCTATTAATGAATTATATTCAGCAATATTACAACCTTCCTTTAGCAATCGTTAATTCTGAATCTAAAGTAGATTATATTGAAGCTTTGATTGAAACTAGAGAAAAAAATGATATATCTATTTTCAGAAATTTCATGAAACAAGAATATTCATCTCATCTGAAAGCAGAAATTGAAAATTTTGAAAAAATAATTAAACCAAATAAAGGACTTGGATTTAAATTTTTGTTTTAATTAACGATTAAAGTATATACCTATATATGTATTTACTTTAAGTAAAGTTCTTCAAATTTTTTCTCAACTTTTTTCTTCAAAGCTCCGATAATAAATCCTTTTCTATTTTCGGCATATGCGGATGGCTCTCTAATTTCCGCTAAGAAATCTAAAGTTTCCTCTTCAGAAAAATGTTTGTATATAGACTCAAATAAATTTAAATTATTGTTGAGTTCTCGCTCATTAAAATCAAAATTATGTACTAAATATTCTTCTATGTTTTTAGATATAAACCAACGATTTGACATTTGCTTATTCAAATTATTTTTCTTGATATTCTCGTCTTCAAATTGAGGTTGATAAATTGGAACAAAATGAATGGAAGTAATTTTCCTTCCTGTTTTCATTGTTTCATAGTGGAAAGTGTAAGGAGAACATTTATCAAGTTCTTTCTTTGCTGAAACTATAACATATTTTATAAAATCTTTTGTTTCTTTATATTTATCGGTTATACCAAACATTTCTTTAAGTCTATCAATAGAATAATTAATAGGTGTTTTTTGAGATGAGAATAACTCGTAAAAACGCATAGCATATATGCTTTCGAATTGCATCGCTACTTTTAATTCGTATTTACGATATCCTTTAGAAAAATCCATTAAAGTTTGATAAATAAAATCAGCGACATAAAAGGTAACATTATCTGCTCTAGTTTTATTTATTTCAACATTAAAAATTATACCTGCACTACGATAAGCTTCATCATCTTCATACTCAATAATTTTTTGTTGCAATCCCTTTAAAGCCTTTTTAATTCTTGAATGATTTTTATCTGTTTTACTATCTTCTGTAGTTAAAAATGCAGATATGGGCATAACATATTCTTTTGATTTGAATAATGTATTATTGACCTGGTAACGATCATTAAGTTTTTTACCTTCTAATAAATTTTGATTGAGTTCTATTATGCGATAAAGAATACGCTTTTCATAAACACTAAAATCATACTTCGCAGTTGTAAGAATATACGATTGTAATACCTCTTTGTTTTTAATAGTTATGCTCATTTATAGTTTTATTAGGAGTTATGGAATACAAATATAACTAAAAAGGAGTTATAAAAACAAACTCCTAGTAAGTATTCAAAAACTCCTAGTTGACCATATTATTAGTATTCAAAAACTCCTAGTTAAGTATTCAAAAACTCCTATTTAGATATTTTTTAATCCTTGTAATAAGTTATATATAAGCGTTATATCTGATTTTTATCACTTCCCGATAAGTTATGTTATATAAGCTATGTTAATTAAATATAAAAACATTGTGATTTTTTTGGTTTATAAGCGTCAATTTTTCAAAGAAAAATTCGATTTTAAGAGTTTTCTTGAAATTGCCTGTTTTCGTTTTGAATGAAAAAAACAAAACAAAAAGAAAAAAAATGAGCTGACCGCAGGTCGCACCAGGGGGCGGGCGATTTATTTTTAATTAAATTATATAATTAGTTGATTTTAAGAATATTAATGTATTTTTGTACTTAAAATTTAATGTATAACGTTTGATTTGAAAGCGAAACGATTAGAAACGATCTTTTTTTGAGGTCGTTTTTTTACGTTTTAAGCGATTTTTTTTGATTTTACGTATAAAGTATTGCAATTGTTGTTTAAGGGCGTCAAGTATTAAATTTAATGTATCTGTGACGGTGTTATCTTCTTTTGTTGTGGTTGATTTTTTGGTAGCGTATGATTTAATTAAAGTAGGAAATTTTGGTTTAAGGAGTTGGAAATGAAAAAAAGTTTTAGAATTTCGGAAAATTGGGTAAATTAGAGAAAGTAAAAAAATAGAATAGGTCGAGATGTGTGTTTGTCCGTACAAAATGGGCTAAAATAGCCCTATTTTTCACGTCAACACTACTCTCGCATTCTCCCGATGGTCGAACGATTTTTTTAAGTTTTTAAAGATGAATAAAACCAAACGAATTGAAATCCGATTAACCCTTTT
>NZ_FOUZ01000011.1 GCF_900115015.1 Algoriella xinjiangensis
TCTCTGTGTCTGTAAGCGGTTGCAAAGGTAAGATTAAATTTTAAACTACCAAATCTTTTTTCAAAAATTTTAAAAGTTTTTATTTTTTTAAGTCTCTCTCCTAAACTACCATTTCAATCCCATTTTCATACTACTCGTCTTTCGTATTGGGATTGCAAATATACGCACCCTTTTCTCATTTTACCAAACACTTTTTACAATTATTTTACATTTAAACCTTAACTCACTGAACCAAAACAAAATATTTTTTAAAAAAAAGTTTGGATAGTTGTGGTTTGGGTGGGGTTTTGGTCGTTTGAGGCGGTGAATTGGGGGAAAAAGGGAGACTACTATATAGATATTGTGATCCTGAAACGAGTTCAGGTGGACAAAAAGAATAATTTATTCTATATATAATGAATAGAAAAATTATTAGTGAGAGATTCTTCACTGCGTTCTGAATGACAGTGGAGATTTTTTTGTTCTTATTATATATGATAGGTTCTGAAATGGGTTTACAAGTACGAAAAGAAATAAGTGTTCTTATATATAGTATACTAAATATTAAAAAATCAGTATTCATATAAATTATGAATACTGATTTCATGTTAAGCTAATTCTTTTAATATTTTATTGAGTGCTTTAATTTCGATTAAGAATCCATCGTGTCCATAAATCGAATCAATTTCGAAATAGGTTGCATTTGGAATATTATCTGCAATATACTTTTGCTCAGAAACAGGAAATAATATATCCGAAGAAATTCCGATGACATAAGTTTTCGCTTTTATAGTATGAAGCGCTTCTTCTAAAGTTTTTCTATCTCGGGCTAAATTTTGAGAATCCATCGCTTTTGACAAATACCAATATGAATACGCATTAAAACGATCGGCTAATTTTTGCCCTTGGTACTTTTGATAAGATGAAGCTCTAAAAAAATCTGAAATATGATTTTCATCTTTTTGCTTCTCCTCATAAATCTGATACGTACGATAAGACAACATTGCAATTGTACGCGCGGTTATCAATCCATTATTTCCGCCATCATCTTTTTTCTCATTAAAAGTAGAATCCGCTTCAATTGCTAAACGCTGACTTTCGTTAAAAGCAATTCCCCAAGGAGAATGTGCCGCATTTGTCGCTAACAAAACAAGGTTATTAACTTTCACTTTATCCAACAAGGTAAATTCCAGCGCTTGTTGTCCGCCCAAAGAACCTCCAATTAAAACATCAATCTCTTTAATATTTAAATAATCTGCCAAAAGTTGATGTGCTTTCGCAAAATCTTTAATCGTAAAAGTTGGAAAATCTCTGTAATATGGTTGATTTGTTTTAGGATTTGCAGACAAAGGATTCGTGGTGCCGTAATGCGAACCAATAACATTTGCACAAATAATAAAATGATCGTTTGGATTAAACAAATCATTTTCTCCAAATAAACCTTCCCACCATTCAAAAACATTTGAGTTCGCCGTTAATGCATGGCAAACCCAAATGATGTTATTTTTTTCTGGATTAATTTTTCCAGCTGTGTGATATGCGATTGTTAAATTCTCTATGATTTCACCATTTTCAAACTCAAAAGGCAAATCATGTTGATAATGTTGTAAATTCATTAATATCTATAATGTTTACTCAAAATTATTATTTAATTTTTTGAAAAGCTTGCTCCAAATCATTTTTAATATCATCAATATATTCAATTCCGACCGAAAGTCTTAATAATCCAGGAAAAACTCCCGCAGATTTTTGTGCTTCGTCGCTTAATTGTTGATGAGTTGTAGCTGATGGATGAATAATCAAGGTTTTTGCATCACCAACATTTGCCAAATGACTAATTAATTCTAAATGATCAATAAATTGATTCGCTCTGCTTGCGTCACCTTTCAAAACAAAAGATAAAACTGCGCCGTAACCATTTTTCAAATATTTTTTAGCCAATTGATGACTTGGAGAACTTTCTAATCCAGGATAATTTACTTTTTCTACTTGCGGATGATTTTCTAACCATTTTGCAATTGTCAACGTATTGTCCAAATGTTTTTGAACACGCAATGACAATGTTTCTAAACCTTGCAACAATAAAAATGAATTGAATGGAGAAATTGCTGGACCAAAATCGCGCAAACCTTCGACACGCGCACGAATAATAAACTGAATATTACCAAAAGGTCCGCCAACGCCAAAAACTTTTGAGAAAACTAAACCGTGATAACCTTCAGATGGTTCAGAAAACTGTGGAAATTTTCCGTTGCCCCAATCGTAATTTCCGCCATCAACAATTACACCTCCAATAGAAGTTCCGTGACCGCCAATCCATTTTGTTGCAGATTCTACGACAACATTAGCACCATGTTCTAGTGGTTTAAAAATAAAACCGCCCGCACCAAATGTATTGTCTACGATAAATGGAATATTATATTTTTTTGCGATTGCAGAAATTGCTTCGAAATCTGGAATATTAAAACTCGGATTACCGATTGTTTCTGCATAAATAGCTTTTGTATTTTCATCAATCAAAGCTTCGATAGATTTTGGATCGACATTATCTGCAAAACGAGCTTCAATTCCGAAACGTTTAAAACCAACTTTAAATTGATTATACGTTCCGCCATATAAATTAGAAGCAGAAACAAAATTATCGCCCGCTTGTAAAATATTATTTAAGGCGATAAACTGCGCCGCCTGACCAGAAGCTACAGCCAAAGCCGCAACGCCGCCTTCTAAAGCTGCGATTCTTTTTTCGAAAACATCTGTTGTTGGATTTTGAATACGTGTATAAATATTTCCGAATTCTTTTAGTGCAAATAAATTCGCTCCATGTTCGGCATCATTAAAAACGTAAGAAGATGTTTGATAAATAGGAACAGCGCGCGAACCTGTTGTTGGATCGGCTACTTGACCTGCATGAATTTGTAATGTATCGAAATGTAAGTTGTTTTCTGTTGACATAATAAAATGAATTTGTTGTGATTGAATATTTCTAAAAATAGTTTAGGTTGGTTTGGGTTTAGAAACAACAACGCATTCGCATTTTACTATTTATACAATTATAAATGGGTGAAGTAAAGACAAGCTGTCTTTGATTAGTTTTTTGATAATTGTACTTTTTCATTGAAAATAAAATTTTTCGGAATAATTATATTTCTTAAAGAATAATAAATTTTGATTAATTATATTTCAAATTTAGAATAATTTTCTAAATATAATTTTATTTAATCTATTTTCAGAAAAGAAATCTATTTTAATTCATATTTGAGAATAAAAAACTAAATCATGTTCTTAATCCGTTTAAAATCCTTTGAGAAACTGAATTGCTAGATTTTATTTTATGAAGAAATTGGAGGTTATCGAAAAATATGGGCACAAAAAAAGGAGATCAGTACTGATCTCCTTCAAAAAATATTTTATAAAAAGTAATTAGTTCGCTAAAACGATTACTTTATTATTACTCATTTCAATTGTTCCGCCTTTGATGTCTAATAATAATGTAGACTCGTTAGATGGAGATTGATAAACTTTGCCAGATTGATTATCAAAATCTTCAAAAGTTTGTGTGTGAACTTTGATTTTAACTGTTCCTTCACCTAAAGTTGCAACGATAGGAGCGTGGTTGTTTAATAACTGAAACTCTCCGTCCTTTCCTGGTAAAGTAACTGAGTCAACTTCCGAATCAAAAACTACATGTTCTGGAGTGATAATTTGTAAGTGCATAATCCTATTGTTTTTAAAAAAAAGAGTGCTTAGTAACTTTTAGTGTAAAAAGAAACGTAAGCACTCGTTTTATATTGTTATATAATTATATTATTTAACTTCTGCTAACATTTTTTCACCTGCTTCAATCGCTTCTTCGATTGTACCACGTAAATTGAATGCTGCTTCTGGATATTGATCAACTTCTCCGTTTAAGATCATGTTGAATCCTTTGATAGTATCTTTAATGTCTACTAAAACACCTACGATACCTGTAAATTGTTCTGCAACGTGGAATGGTTGAGATAAGAAACGTTGAATACGACGTGCGCGGTGTACAACTAATTTATCTTCTTCAGATAATTCTTCCATACCTAAAATTGCAATAATATCTTGTAAAGCATTGTAACGTTGTAAAATTTCTTTTACGCGTTGTGCTGTTTCGTAATGATCTTTTCCAATAATTGATGGAGTTAAGATACGAGAAGTAGAGTTTAATGGATCTACTGCTGGATAAATTCCTAACGAAGCAATTTTACGATCTAATACAGTTGTTGCATCTAAATGCGCAAATGTTGTAGCTGGCGCAGGGTCAGTTAAATCATCGGCAGGTACATAAACTGCTTGTACAGATGTAATAGATCCGTTTTTAGTAGATGTAATACGCTCTTGCATAGCACCCATTTCTGTTGCTAATGTTGGTTGATAACCTACCGCAGAAGGCATACGTCCTAATAAGGCAGAAACCTCAGAACCTGCTTGTGTAAAACGGAAAATGTTATCTACGAAGAAAAGTACATCTTTTCCTTGACCTTGTCCATCACCATCACGGAAATATTCAGCTAATGTTAAACCTGTTAAGGCAACACGAGCACGTGCTCCAGGAGGTTCGTTCATTTGTCCAAAAACGAATGTAGCTTTAGAATCTAACATTAACTTTCTGTCAACTTTAGATAAATCCCATCCACCTTCTTCCATAGAATGTACGAATTCTGGACCATATTGAATTAATCCTGCCTCGATCATCTCACGCATTAAATCGTTACCTTCACGAGTACGCTCACCAACACCTGCGAATACAGATAAACCTCCGTGTCCTTTTGCGATGTTGTTCATTAACTCTTGGATCAATACTGTTTTACCAACTCCGGCACCACCAAATAAACCAATTTTACCTCCTTTTGCGTAAGGTGCAATTAAGTCGATTACTTTAATCCCTGTAAATAATATTTCAGATGCAGTAGATAAATCCTCAAATTTTGGTGCTGGACGGTGAATAGGTAAACCGTTTTGCTTGTCTAAATTCTCTAAACCATCAATAGCATCACCAATTACATTGAATACACGTCCTTTTACGTTTTCACCGATTGGAACCATAATTGGTCCTTCTCCTGCAAAAACTTCTTGTCCTCTTTGTAGACCATCAGAACTATCCATTGCGATACAACGTACAGTATCTTCACCGATATGTTGCTCAACTTCAAGAATTAATGTTTCTTTTCCAGGACGAGGAACTTCTAATGCATCATAAATATTTGGAAGGCCATTTGCGTTATCAAAAATAACATCAATTACAGGTCCAATAACCTGTGCAATTTTACCTTTCTTTTGATTTGCCATTATATGAAATGATTTAGTTTATTTTATTTGGGTGCAAAGGTAGGTTAAAATGATTGTATTATTAATATAGTTTTCAAGATTTTTATCATAATATTTTGATTATTAATCAGAATTTCGGCAAGAATCATTCGAAAAAAGAAAATTGTAGTTCGATATGAAAGCCTTAAATTTGTGCAAATTCATATTTAGTGAAAGTCTATCAATCCATCCAAGATATCAAACCAATCAAACGCCCTGTTGTCACTTTGGGTATGTTTGACGGTGCGCATATCGGACATCAAAGCATTTTAAAACAACTTAATACAATTGCACAAAATATTGATGGAGAAAGTGTTTTAATTACTTTCAACCCTCATCCTCGCATGGTTTTGCAACCAAATTGTGATTTAAAATTCTTGAATACTTTACAAGAAAAAGAAGAAATTCTTCGTCAATTTGAGCTAGAACATTTGATAATTCAAGAATTTACAAAAGATTTTTCTCAAGTAACTTCTGTCGAGTTTGTGAAAAATTTATTGGTTGATAAAATCAAGATTGATACATTGGTTATTGGTTATGATCATCATTTCGGAAAAAATAGAGAAGGTAATTTTGAGCAATTACAAGTTTTATCAAAAGAGTTTGGTTTTAATCTAATTCAACTAGAAGCGATAGAAGAAAATGATGTTGCTGTAAGTTCTACAAAAATCCGAAATGCACTAAACGAAGGCAATATTGAGTACGCAAACAAGGCGTTGAATTACAATTATCCACTTTCGGGCAAAGTTGTACATGGCGATAAAATTGGACGAACGTTAGGTTTTCCGACAGCTAATTTAGAGGTTGATCCAAATAAATTAATTCCGAAAGATGGCGTTTATGCGGTTGATGTTTTTGTAGATGACACTAAACATTTAGGCTTATTGAGTATCGGATTTCGAGAAACTGTAACCAACTCGCGCGAACATAGAGTAGAAGTTAATATTTTGAATTTTGACCAAGATATTTATGGTAAAACAATCAAACTAGAGTTTTTAGGAAGATTACGCGACGAAAAAAAGTTTAATTCTTTAGACGAATTAATTTCAGCAATGAATCAAGATAAAGAAAACGCAATTACTCGTTTTGGATAAAAATAGTAAAAGTTCGAAACCATGGTTTCGAACTTTTATTTTATAGCTTATTTTATTTCTTAATTACTTTTTCTGTAAAAACATTCGCTTTATTATCTAGTACTTTTATCAGATAAATACCCGATTTTAACTGCGAAGTAGAAATTGTTTTTTGATTACTAGAACTTATTAATTTTTGTCCAACCAAATTATAAATTTCAATTGCTTTAATTTCATTCTTAGATTGAATATTTAAAATTTCTATAAACGGATTTGGATAAATTTTTACCTGATTTTGAATAAAAACTTCATTTATAGCTAATAACTCTTGGTTAGCTTTTTCATAATCTGGAATTCCATATCCCAATTGATAGCTTGGATTCACAGATAAATGTGCCGATTTCTGTACATTATCTTTCAAAATATCTAAAGAAACTTTCGGAAATTTCTGCAACATAACAGCCATTGCACCTGCGGTAACTGGCGATGCAAAAGAAGTTCCGTTAGAATAAGATAAATCTCCAGTTGGATTGTACACCACAATATTTTGTCCCAATGCCGAAACATTTGGCTTTAAAACATTTGCCGAATTCGGTCCAAAAGATGTAAAACTTGCAGGATTTTTAGACGAAGTATTTGCGCCAATTGTAAAAACATCTTTTACATCTGCTGGCGCAGAAATCATTTTCCATGGATTATTTCCTTCATTTCCTGCTGCATTAACCAATAAAATTCCACGCGAAGCACCAACTTCAGCTCCTTGCGAAATCAATGTCGTTTTTCCATCCATATCTGCATACGTATAATTGTATCGCGAATCATCAAATTCTGTATAACCCAACGATGTATTTATCACATCTACACCAACGCTATCAGCACGTTCTGCAGCCTGTATCCAATAAATTAATTCTTTTGGCGTTTCCGAATTATTATCTTCCGAACGATAAAGAGAATATGTTGCTTTTGGCGCGCTTCCTACATAATCGCCATCAACTTCGGCTGCCATTGTAGACAAAACCATCGTCCCATGATTATCTGCTCCATAAACGTCTTTCTTATTCTCAACAAAATCATAGGTGTCAAAAATTCTATTTTCTGATCGAAGTTTTGCAAACGCAGAAATTGTATTTACATTCGGAAAACCTGCATCAATAACGCCTACAAAAACTCCATTTCCCATAAAACCTGCTTGATGAAGTGATTTTAAATTAATTTGATTGATAAATTCAGCCGCATAACCGTAATTAAATTCTGTTTTATTAACATTTAAATCAATCCATTTTGGTTCTTTTTTATGAGAAGGTGTTCCTGAAGAATTTCTCACCATCGTTTTCACAGATTCTACAAAAGATAAATTAGTTAAAGCAGTTACAATTAACGGATCTGTAATTTCGACCATTATTGTATTTAACCATTTTGTTTGCCCTATATAAGCTAAATCAAGATTTTTTATTTGCTGAATACGAGTAGTTGATATCGGAATATCTTTTTCGTCTAGCTGAATATTATACTTTGCACGTCTATCTAATGCTCTTTGCGAAAGCATCTGCAAAGGATTCGAAAAATAATTAGCAGTATTTTCTTTCGTTTTTAATTTAACCAAATACAAATCTTGAGCATAAGAAATAATCGAACCGAAAAGTAAGGCAAAAAGGATAAATATTTTTTTCATATTGTGTTAAATCATTTTGAATGATGAATTTAACACTTTTATTATTTATTATTTTGATAATAAGTAAATATTTCTTTCTTATTTTTTTCTAACAATCCCAAAAGTTTTGCATCCATTTTTGGTTCGTTGGTTGTTAAGAAAATATTTCCGTTTACTTTTTCAAAATTGATTACAATCGAGTTATTTTTAAAAGAAATTTTACTCTTTGTCTTTTTTAATAACTTAAAATTTGTGCGTAAAATATCTGTTTTTATCGTAAATTTTAATGGTTTATAATCAATCGTAGCTTCTTTTACATCCGATTTTTTTACTTCAACTTCAAACATTGGAGCCGAAGCTGCCATTGGGATTTGAGAAGATGGAGGCAAAGTACGATTAGATGCGACAACAGCCATTTTCATTCGGCTTGAAGTGTCATTGTTCTCCTTCTCCATATTAATTCCCGAAACAGAACTTTTTAACTTTGTAGAAACTGAATCCGTTTTACCAATATTTGCTTTGTCTAAAACAACATATTGATCTTGCTCTACAATAGAATCTAACATTTGAGAGCGACGAATGCTAGAAGCCATTACTGGTGAATCCTCAAACAAACTGATATCCATTGTTTTGTTTTCTGGTTGCACAGAAAATTTTTCAGGTGTTTTATTTTTAAGAATTACATCATTTTTTGCAACTTGTGTCGCTTGTTCTAATTCTTCTATTTGTGGTAAATCTGCTTGAATTGAATCAAGTTGAACAGCTTTATCAACTTCGATTTCAGATGAACTTGTTTTTACAAATTCTACAGAATCTTCTTTATTATTTGAAGTATTTAAATTTTCTATAAAAAGTACAAAGTACGGAATAGCAATCAACGCAAAAACAGCAGCCGAAAACCAAACACTTGTAACAAATTCTCGTATTGGTTTTTGCTTTTTCTTATCATCTTTTAGACCGGTTTCTATACGTTTCCAAACCAAATCTCTCGGTTTTTCACCTACAGTTTCGTTACTTCTTTCACGAAATAAATCTTCTATTGGATCATTTATATTCACGATAAATTTGATTTTAGATTATCATTTTTACTCAACATTTCTTTCAATTTCGTCTTCGCTAAATTTAATTGCGATTTAGATGTTCCTTCAGTTATGCCCAAATTTTCGGCAATTTCTTTGTGTTTATATCCTTCGATTACAAAAAGTGTAAACACCAATCGGCAGCCATCGGGCAAATAAGTAAGAAGTTTCATGATATCATCTTCTTCAATTTGCTGCGAAGCTTCTTGGTTAGATGAAATTGTAGCAGAATAATCGTCTACATTTAAGTGAAAAATTTTATTTTTTCGTAATTCCATCAAACATTCA
Organism: Algoriella xinjiangensis; assembly: GCF_900115015.1. Lineage (GTDB taxonomy): Bacteria > Bacteroidota > Bacteroidia > Flavobacteriales > Weeksellaceae > Empedobacter > Empedobacter xinjiangensis. The sequence continues at coordinate 9,402 of NZ_FOUZ01000011.1, forward strand.
TTAATCATAATCCTTCGCATCCACCCTTCAAAACTTCCTTCGAACGAATAATTAGTTAGGTTCTGAAAAATTTTTAAAAAACCTTTAACCAATGCATCTTCAGCTTGTTGTATATCTGTAAAATATCGTTTACAAACCGCAAAAAAACGCGAATCGTATTTTTCGTAAAGCACACGCTGTGCTTTCGAATCATTTTTGATACAAGCTTTTATCAGTTCTTTTTCGTCCAATTACTTTTCTTTCTTATACTTTAGATGCGAAAATTACGCTTATGGTTGCTTTGTTTACGTAAAACTTTTGTTAAAGTTCTGAAAACATATTCATTAAACATAAAAAAAGCCGCTATTAAAGCGACTTTTTTATATCTATTTTAGATCTATAGCACTAATATATACTATCCTACTAATTTATTTTTTACTAAATACTCTGCAATTTGAATTGCATTAGTCGCTGCACCTTTGCGTAAATTATCTGCAACAATCCAACAATTTAATGTATTTGGTTGAGATAAATCGCGGCGAATACGTCCTACAAAAACATCATCTTTACCTTCTGAATAAAAAGCCATTGGATATGTATTTGTATCTGGATTATCTTGTAAAGTAACACCATCTTGATCAGCCAAAAGTTTGCGAACTTCTGCTAAATCAAAATCTTTTTCGAATTCAATATTTACAGATTCCGAATGCCCTCCTTGCACAGGAACACGAACAGCGGTTGCTGTAATATTCATTTCATCAACACGCATAATTTTCTTTGGCTCACGTGTTAACTTTAATTCTTCTTTTGTGTAACCCGTTTCTTCATCAAAAACATCGCAATGTGGCAATGCATTTTTGAAAATTTGGTATGGATAAACTTTTGGTACATTTCTGCCTTCAATTTCTCCGTTTAATTGCTCAACAGCATCTTTACCAGTTCCTGTAACCGATTGATATGTTGAAACAACCACACGTTTTATTCCATATTTTTTGTGTAACGGATTTAAAACCATTACTAATTGAATTGTAGAACAATTAGGATTTGCGATGATTTTATCTTCTGTTGTTAAGATGTCTGCATTAATTTCTGGAACAATTAATGGACGATCTGGATCCATTCTCCAAGCAGATGAGTTGTCAATAACAGTTGTTCCTACTTCCGCAAACTTTGGCGCCCACTGTTTGGAAGTTTCTCCACCTGCTGAAAACAAAGCGATATCTGGTCGCTTTTCTATTGCATCTTGCATTGATACGATTGTATACTTTTCTCCTTTATACTCAATAGTTTTACCTATTGATCTTTCTGATGCTACTGGTATAATTTCAGTGATTGGAAAGTTTCTCTCTTCCAAAATTTGGAGTATAACTCTGCCGACCATTCCGGTAGCGCCTACGACTGCTATTCTCATTTGATTAAAAAATATTGTTATAAATTGAATTACAAATTTAGTTAATTATTCAATACATTTTTCTCTCATTCATAGGATTAAGAATTTTATTGATATGATTTTTATAATGTTATGATGTTAATTCGGCTAAATAATATTTCTGTTGAATTATAATATCTAAAACAATTGATTTGAAGAATAAAGTTGTTATTTCATCTCAATTTTAACAATAAAAAAAGTGGAACAACTTGCTCCACTTTTTTATATTTTGAATAAATTTTATTTAATCAATTATTTTTTGATGAATTTTTGGATACGTGTAACTCCTTTGTCATCTTTAACTCTTAAGAAATAAACTCCTGCAGATAATTTTGATGTATCAACTTTACCTTCTTTAGAGAATTTTACAGGAATAACTCTTCCTGTAACATCAGCTACTTCTACATTTGCAACTTTAGTATCTTTTAATTGTACATTAACTTCTGTTGTTGCTGGATTTGGATATACAGCTAATTTATTAGAACCTAATTCTACTGTACCTAAAGATGCTGTTGATCCTGTTACATGAAAAACATAAGCACTACCATAACTAGTTAAATTTGTTGGAGCTGTACTAGTACCACCAGAAACACATTGGCTACCTGGCCAACCAAGATAAGATGGTTTAGTTTCTCCTTTTTTATTATTACCAACCATTACCCCTCCTGTTAAATATGTACCATCACTTTCTAGTTCAGAAGAAATAGCCACAGCTAATTTATTTCCTACTTTAATTGCCTCTTGTGGATCTTCTAATTGTATTTCTGCTAATTCAAAAGCTGTTGGAAAAGCATGAGAAGCATAACCACTACCCATACCAGCCGTAATATTAGCAAAAGTATAAGCGCCTGCAAATTGAGAAAAAGCAACTTCTATTGTATTATTTGTACTCATAGCACGACCACCTACAGTAACAGATTTAACTGTAAATTCAGAATCAATTCCAAACTCTGCTTTTAAATCAAAAAATCTAGACCAAGTATTTTGCACTGTTTGTCCTGCTCCACTACAAGAGATAAGGCTATTTTCAAATGTTGTTCCATCTTTATATTGGATTAATGAATAGTCTTGAGCTGTAGCATTATTATCAGATGCAATAACAGTAGTTTCGTTTAAACCTTGAGCCTTTAAAACTTTTATTTCATTAAATTCTTGAGCAAACGTAGCAGACGTTAATGCTGCAATTGATAAAAGAGTAAAAATTTTCTTCATAATTTTAATTTTTAGAGTTAAATATTAATGTTTATTCAATAAAACTACTGAATATTTTTTTAATCACAATATTTTTAACATAAAAAACTAAAAAACCCATAATAGCAATTATTATGGGTTAAATAAATTATAAATAAAAAATTAATTTCTTAAACTAACTCGTTATAAGCAGCTTTCAAGTTTTCTGCGATTGCTTGTGCAGAATGTCCTTCGATGTGGTGACGCTCTAACATATGTACTAATTCGCCATCTTTAAAGATTGCTACTGCTGGAGAACTTGGAGGAAATGGTGCAAAAAACTCACGCGCTTTTTTTACAGCATCTACATCAAATCCTGCGAATACAGTTGTTAAATGTGCCGGTACTTTATCATTGTCCAAAGACATTACAACACCTGGTCTTGCTGCACCTGCAGCACAACCACAAACGCTATTTACCATTACCAGTGTAACACCATCTTGTTTTATTGCATTTTCTACTTGTTCTGCTGTCGTTAAATCTTCAAAACCATTAGAAGTTAACTGTGCCTTCATTGGCATTACTATTTCTGCTGGATACATATTATTCTTTTTTTGTTTTTAAAAATTAAATTATTTTCAAAGTTACGTATAATCTAAAACTTTTAGAATACTTACTTTTGTAGTTACAAATTTAGTTAGAATTTAGCAATATGAGATTGACTTTTGGTAAGAATGAGAAACTTAAAAGCAGAAAAGCATTCGACGAATTGTTTTCTGGCGGAAAAACATTTGTTTCTCATCCAGTCAGATTCGTTTATAGAATTAAGCCAAAAGAGGATTATGATATTCGAGTAGGAGTGAGTGTTGGAAAGAAAAAATTTAAACACGCCGTTGATCGAAATTTATTGAAACGCCGATGTAAAGAGGCTTATCGATTAAACAAATTAATAGTAGAACCGTCGCCAAACTATTCTGTTGATTTAATAATGATTTATACATCATCTAAACATCAACCATTTGAAAAGATAGAAGAAGCTATAAAAATTTTACTTCCGAAATTGAACGAAGCAATACAAACAAAAAAAGATTAACCCCAATAAGGTTAATCTTTTTTTTAATTTATTTACTACTTATTACTATTAAGCAGTTTGTTTTTTTAAGTTTGCTTGTAAACGGAAAAAACTAAAATAAACGGATACTAAAATTAATCCACAAATAGAAGCTCCGATTCCTAAAACGCTACGAAAGTTGTCTTCAGCTAAAAAACCAGCTTTATAATCCATCTCATATAGGTTGTAACCTAATCCTACCAACAAAACGATTGTCGCGATATAAATATATGTTTTCATTTGATAATGAATTTTTAAATTTTAATCTCATTCATAAACAATGCACCAATATTTGATGTAAATAATTTGATTGCTATTGATAACAAAATTACTCCAAATACTTTTTTCAGCACTGATAAAACTGCTGGGCCTAACCATTTTTCTAGTTTACCTGCAAATTTCAGCACCAAATATACGATTAACATATTTAATATAATGGCTATTACAATGTTAATGTCTGCATATTGCGAACGAAGCGAAAGTACAGTTGTTAAAGATCCTGCACCTGCAACTAGCGGAAACGCAATAGGAACGATGGATGCAGAGTTTGATTCGACTCCTTTTTGAATTTCAATTCCTAAGATCATTTCCAAAGCGATGACAAAAATCACAAATGCACCAGCTACGGCAAATGATTGTACATCGACACCTACAAGTTTCAAGATTTTTGTTCCGAAAAACAAAAAAGAAATCATTAAAATACCTGCTGCAATTGATGCTTTTTCGGATTGGATATGACCTACTTTACTTCTAATTCCAACAATGATAGGAATACTTCCTAAAATGTCGATTACGGCAAAAAGAACAGCGAAAGTTGTTCCGATTTGGTTGATAGAGAACTTTTCAAAAAAAGTAATAATACTATTCATGTCGTTTTTTAGTGATAATTAATTGGTTCCACAAAATTAAATGTTTTTGTTGTAACTAATCACATCTTTTTTCACAAAACGTTTAATAATCAATAGATTTATGCCTTATTGTTCTAACCAATTTTTAAAATCAGTTACTTTTTCGCGGCTAACAATCATATCTACGTCTTTGTAAGTGTTTAAAATTATCTTTAATCTTGAATTAGAATAAATTGTAATTTCTTTTATCGAATCAATTTGTATAATTTGACTTCTATTTATTCTGAAAAATTTATTCTGATCCAATTGTTCTTCCACTTTATCCAACGAAAAATCAATCAAATAATTTCTGTTTTCTTTTGTATGAATATAAGTGGCTTTGTTTTCGCTAAAAAAACATTCGATATTCTCAGTTTCAATAATTTTTATACTTGTCCCGATTTTTATCGAAAAACGTTCTTTAAATTTTTCTTGTTGATTGCTCGAAAATAATTTTTTAATTTCCGTTAAATCAAAGTTAGATTTGGCTTGATGTTGCTTCTCAAATTTTTCTAAAGCAAACCTCAATTCCTCTTCATCAACGGGTTTTAATAAATAATCAACACTATTTAGTTTAAATGCTTTTAACACATATTCGTCATAAGCTGTTGTAAAAATAATGGCAGAAGAAACGTCAACTTGATTAAAAATCTCAAACGATAAACCATCAGAAAGTTGAATATCCAGAAAAATTAAATCAGGATTTGAATTTGTTTTCAGATAATTTACACTTTCTTCTATAGAATGTAACATTTCCGAAATTTGATAACCTAATTTCTCTACACGACGTTTTAATAAACGTGCGGCTGGTTTTTCGTCTTCAATAATTATAATTTTCATTGGTAGTTAAATTAATTTTTAATGCCTTCTTTTACAAAAAATTTATTCCAAGTGAATAATAATACCAGGAAAATTGAAAAGATTATTAGAGTTGTAATATTTGTTTTTGAAAACAATGCATGCATTGCTGCGGGTACAATAATTGACTTAGTTTTTATTGTAGAGAATGTTAGAATAAAAGAAAACACAATACATAGTAAAGCAAATATCCAAAATCCTCCAAATTGATTAAAATTATCAAATATTAGTAAATGCCAAATCGCCCAGAATAATCCTGTTACAATACTTTTAAATACCCAAAATAGTTTTCCTAATGCATCATTCAAATAACCTCTCCAAGCGTATTCTTCCATTATATCATAAATAAAAGTCACAGTTATAAAAATGCATCCCCATAAATGTTTGTTGACACCAAAATCATTATTTATTCCAATTATCGAATAGCCTACAATTAAAATTAAAGGAAAAATAATTGTCTTTATTTTAGCAATTCCCAAAAAAGAAATTTCTTTTTTTACTTCCGAAAATTTATAAAAAATTAGAGCAATTATAAAAACAATTATTCCATGATTTAGATTCCAAGGCAAAATAAAATCGACATATTTTCCTAGCGTTAATTGTAGTAAGTTTGGAAGTTTGCGAACGAAAAATGTTCCTAATAATATTAATGAATAAAATACTAATATTCTCTTCCAGTTAATTTGTTCTAATTGAGTTTTTAAATCCTTACTAATCATCATTATTTATTGCCATTTCTTATTTTGTTCTTTTTCGTAAATTTCTTTTGCTTTATTTTCTTCCCAATCACTTCCAAAATTATAAACCTTTATTGTTTTTAAAGCAATACTCAATCCCCAACCAATCATAGGCCAATAAAACCACCAATTACCGTAGCTTGTGAAGTAATTTAGGACGAAGAAAAAGATACAAAAAATAACATAAGTACCTAAACTTGTGTAATATCTTTTCAATTCTTTTGCTCTTTCAATTGCGCGTTGATACGCTTGTTGCTCGTTTTGATTTTCTATAATTTGCATGGTTGTCGTTTTTTGGGTTAATATTGGAATTTTGACTTGAAAAAGATTATTCTCTTTCGCAATCACAACTTCTCTGTTCGAGATAAGTTGATAACGATTAATAATATTGTTTAAACCAACGCCAGTCGAATCTTTTATCGAATCTTTTGGTTGTAAAGTATTTTCGACAATCAAATTATTGTCTTGTTTATAAATCTTAATTTTTAGTGGTTTTTGCTCCGAAACAATATTGTGTTTTATTGTATTTTCTAATAAAATCTGAAGCGATAACGGCACTATAAATTCGCCATCATTGATTAATGATTGATCCAACTCAAAATCAATACTATTTTCGAAGCGTAATTTTAGAAGATTAATATAGGTTTTCGCAAAAATTAATTCTTCTTGAATTGGTACAACTTCTTTGTCTTTTTGCTCTAAAACATAACGGTAAATTTTAGAAAGTGATGTTGTAAAATCTATTGCATTTTCTGGATTTTCTTCTATCAAACCAGTTAAAACATTAAGACTATTAAATAAAAAGTGTGGATCTAATTGATTTTTTAAAGATTCGAACTTTGCCGTCGCAGTTTCGGCTTTTGTAGATTCTATAGTAATTTTTTTCTCTAAACGATATCTTCTTTTTTCAATAAAATAGAAGAATATTAAACAGCAAACTGTGATAAAACCAACCAAAATATAATTGGTTTCGTTGTCATAAAATATTGGTTTTACAAATAATAAATTCACGAAATTTACAAATACATAATACAAAAGCAAGGTGTAAAAAATAGCTCGTAAAAAGTATTTAAAAATTGTTTTATCTGGTTCCTCAGTTGCTTTAAGATCATTTTTATAACGTTGAAAAATTCCAGTATTAATAAATGAAGCGCAAAAACTGAATAATGAATAACCAAAAAAGTAAACTATTGCATCTGACTGAAAAAATTGCTCTATTTTAAGATTTGGTGACGTAAAAAATATAACTGAGTAGATGATAATATTTACACCAATCAAAACCAATAAATTTCTGATAATCGATTTTTTTTGGGCAGTTATAATTCCTTCAACCAATTTAAATAGTACAAACGCTAAAATGGCATAATCAAAAACTTGTTTTGTGATAAACGTGAAATCCTTTAATGGTGATTGCACAAGCGTAATAAAATTAGATAAATTCATAAAAAAAGCTATTTGTACAGTTATAATTATCGTTACGAGTATGATTATTTTTCTCAGTTTTGTGTTCATATCACGCAATTAAATTTATCAACCAACAAATGATATTATTTACGAGTATTAATACAAAAGCAATCATTACAAAATTGTTTTACATTGATTATTCAGTAAACTTTCTGCACGATCTTTTCCCCACTTTGGTTCGTTTTTCTTTGGTTGATCTGCATCAAATAAAGCTAAAGATTTTTTTACATTTTTACAATCTTGTGTAATATCTGCGCCAGAATAATTTGCTAAATTAATATTGAATTCTGCCAAACCTAAAACCGAACGCGGATTTGAAGGATTTAACATCAACGATTTTGCATAAAGTTGCTGAATAATCGGCGTGTTTTCTGCACCTTTTTGCATAGGATTCTGAACAATTTCTGCTGTTAAATACAACGCTTTCAAATTTAAAATCTCTGAATTCATTAAATTATCAGCTTGTAAAGCCTCGATAATAGTTTTTGCTTCGTCTAAGTTTTTATAATTTTCTTCTGCATTTTTATTCTCAAAAGTTGATAAAACTTCCGAAAAAGCCAAATAATATTTTGGTAACCATTCATTCGGAAAATTTTTAGATAATTGCTCAAAATTGGCTGATGAATTCGTTTGTTTCCATTCTGTTAATGACTTTGACATTTCTGTATCAAAGTTTTTTTGTGCGAATGTAGAAACTGAGATTAAAGTTGCGATTGTTAATAAGAATGTTTTCATAATTGTGTTGTTTTAATTTGTTGAAACAAAGTTCTACAACTTGCAACCTAAAAAGAATTATATGTTACTGAATTGTCAAATTTGATGGATGAACTGTAATTTGGTTAAATTTTTGTTTTAGAACTAACACAAACAAAATCAATAAAATATGAAAAAATCAATTCTTACAACTCTATTTGTTATTTGCGTTTCTACACTTTCAAATGCGCAAGTAACTGGGCGATACAACCAGATTGCACTAAGTGCACCAGACGAATATCGCGATAGTCAAAACGATGTTTTGATTGTGAAAGACAAACAATCTTCGAAGAAAATTTGGATTGAAAATTTAATTCCTAACAAAAAAATATATGCCATTTCTTTCTTTGCAAATGAAGGAAAATCTATTTATACGATTCCGAAACAATTGGTTGGGAATTATCAAATAAATGTAGGTTGTGTGTTGTATGATGAAGGAAATGTTACGATTTCGGCAAATAATCCTGTAGATTGTAAAGGAATTAGCCAATCTGATAACGAAAATATTTCGGTCGGAAAAGATGGTGTAAAAGTAGGAAAAACAAAAGTTGGTACAAATGGTAAAATCAGTACCGAAGGTGTAGAAATAAACGGATCTGATATAAAAGTAGATTCTAAAAAACTACTTTCTGGAATACAATATCTTGGTAGAAAAGACTAAAAAATAAAAGGGATAACCAAAAATTTGATTATCCCTTTTATCATTATTAAACTCTAAATTAAACTTATTTTATTAATTCTTCCGCCACATTAACTGTTGCTTCGTAAACTTCTTCTAAATTTTCACTTAATCCACCAAATGCATATTTTGATTGGCGCGCTGTGTTCATTAATAATTTCCATTGTTCTACAACGGGCTCCGAAATACCTGCGGCAATCATTTTATCAGGCATATTCGCATCCGAAAAATTGGCTAAATCTGTATTCGTAGATTTCATTGCAACATTGCACAAAATTGTTTCTTGCAATTGATAAAATTCTTTTTGATCCGTTGCAAAAATCTTCAACTTCAATTCGTCCAAATCTGTTTTTATACTATTTGGTGATATTTCTGTTTTCTCAACCAAAACAAATTTTTGTTTTTCTGTTTTTGGTTGATAATTTTCAAAATTATTTTGCTCGTTAATTGGTTTAACTTTTGGTACAATAACTTCTTCTTTATCTGAAGAATTATTTTTCTTTTTCATAAAAAATAATCCCGCAGCACTCATCGCAATTACACTTCCCGTTACCCAAAGCCAAGCACTTTTACCTTCTTTTACATCGTTGGTAATTTCTTCTATTTTATCTGTAATGATAGAATCCGATGATTTTTCTGAATCATCCGAAGCCAATTCTACATCGCTTTTTGGTGCTTTAGAACCCGAAACAGCTAAATTTATTGAATCTGATTTTAAGGTAATATACTTTTCTTTTACAGGATCAAAATAACTAAACTCGACAGGCGAAATTGTATATTCTCCTCCAAAATTAGGTACAAGTACTGTTTGTTCAGCAATTTTACCTTTCATTCCTGAGTCGTATGTCTTAAAAGCATCACGCTTTTTAGGTGCAAATTTTTCTAAATTTTTGGATGTTTTAACTTGAGGAAGATTGATTGCATTAAAATTTCCTGCGCCACTAATTTCGACATCAAAATTGACACTTTCGTTGGCGTCAATTTCTTTTTTATCAACAGAAGCATTCATTTTAAATTGCCCTACAGCTCCACTAAAATTCTTTGGTCGACCTTCTTCTGGCAAAGCTTTCGCATTAATTACAACCGCATTACTACGCACTTCTACTGCCTCTCCACCAAATGTCGTCGGCATAATAACATCTACCGAAAAAGGGTCAATTTCTATGCGTCCAGGTTTCTGTGGAAAAACATAATAACGGGCAACTTCTTCAGAAAAATATTGTTTTCCTCCAACCAATTCTTGCTTAATATTTTCGGGCGAACTTTTAACAATTTTAGGACTTAATCCGTCTAATTTTCCTTGACGAAAATTACGTTTACGATTAAGATAAGATAAATCTTTTACATAAAGTTTTACCGACAAACTAACTTGTTCGTTAACATACGGATTAGATTTGGAAACATTACTTTGTAAAAAAACGGGTTGTGTCGAATTATTTTTAAAATTAGAATGCGATAAACCTGTTCCTTTTACCTCGATATCTACTGGTTTCGACGTATATGTTTTACCATTAACTACAATTTTAGCTGCACCTACACGGTATTTTCCTTCTTTTTCTGCAACAAAAGCCAAGACAATTCCATCCTCAATAACACCTTTTCCATTAACATAAGAAACGTTTTGAGAACGTTGTTCACCAACAATTTGTAAACCGCTATGACTTGGATATTTCATTGGTTGATCAATCGAATAGCTGTCTGTGTTAGATTCTATAAAAAATCCAACAGTAAATGCTTCTCCTAAACTGACTTGCTTTTTGTCTGCATCAGATTTAAAAGATATTTGTTGTGCCAACGCTGTTATCGACGTTAAGGCTAACAATAAAAAGCTATTAAAGACTCTTTCCGTAATCATCACCAATCCTTAGAAGTTGTTGTTCGTTGTTTTTCTGATTTTTGCTGAATAATTTTTCGTTGTGTTTTGGCTTCCTGATCTTGTAAAGCTTTTAGCAAACCATCGCCCAAATTATTCGGTGCATTATTTTGTTCGTTACCATCTCCATTATTACCTTGTTGTATTGCTGGATTTTGGTTATTTCCTTGACCTTTATTATTTCCGTTTTGACCACCAGCTTTCGGATTTCCTCCTTGATTTTGTTCTTTTTGCTGATCAGACTTTTGATTTTGAGACTGATTTTGCTGCTGTTGGTTATTTTGGTTTTGTTGATTCTGCTGTTTATTTTGTTGATCCTTTTGATTTTGCTGACTCTGATCGTTTTGGTCTTTCTTATTATCCTTCCCATTTTGATCTTTCTGCTTTTCTTGCTCTTTTTCTAATAATTTTTTGGCAAGCGCATAATTGTAACGAGTTGCATCGTCTTTTGGATCATTTTTTAACGCTAATCTGTAATTATCAACCGCTTTTCCATAATCCTTTTCTTGCATAAAAGCATTTCCTAAATTATGATAAGCCAAATGTTTATCATCTTTCGTTTTCGAAATATCGGCAGAACGTTTGTAATGAGTGATGCTTTCTTTGAATCGTTTTTGCTGAAACAAAGCATTTCCTAAATTGTAGTTGGCCTTTACAGAAGTTGGATCTTCTATCGCCGCTTTTTTGTAGGCATATTCGGCATTATCAAATTTACCTTTTTGATATTGTTCGTTACCTTCTATAATGTAGCTTTTTGCTTTTGATTGTCCGAAACCAAAAACAGATAAAAGCATTATAGCTAAAAATCCTATTTGTTTTAAAAAGTACATCATTTTACCATACAAACTTACTATTTCTTTTTGTTAAAAATCTTATATTCAGATGTTAATAATTCCACAAAAAGTAAACATACCGCAATGGCTAAAAACCACTGATAGATATGATTCATATCTCTTGTTGTCGAGTTTGCAATTTGATTTTTATCAAGCTTTGCTTTGTACATAGAAATTGCAGATAAAGCATCTTGTGTATTATCTAATTGTATATAAGTTCCGTTTGTATCTTTTGCTAACTCGCGCAGATTTTTATCTTCTAAGTGCGAAATCACAGTACTACCCGTTTCATCTTTCTTATAATCTTCTGCATAACCATTGTAAAAAACCGGAATTGGACCTCCTTTTTCAGTTCCAACACCTACTGTTACAATATGAATTCCGTTGTCTTTTGCAATTTTTGCTGCCTGAGAAACCGTGTTTTCATTGTCTTCTCCATCCGAAATTAAGACAATTAATTTACTTGTATTTGCAGATCCTTTGAATGATTTTGAAGCTTCTTGAACTGCATTTAGGTAATTTGTTCCTTGACTCGAAATTAACTCAGTATTAACATTTTGCAAATAACTATCAATCGCAGCATAATCATTTGTAAGTGGAGAAATTGTATATGCATTAGCTGCAAAGGCAACCAAAGATGCACGATCTCCGCCTAATTGATTTAATGTTTCCGAGATTAATTTTGTTGCTTTTTCTAATCGCGAAGGTGCTACATCTTGTGTATTCATGCTTGATGAAAGGTCTAATAAAAAAACCATATCAATGCCTTCTCGTTTTACTTGTATATCTCTTTCGCCGTATAAAGGGTCCATTAATGCAAGAACTATAAAAAAGAGTGCAACACAAAATGCGACTATCTTGAAGCCGTAACGTTTGGACGAAGTGATTGGAAAAACAAATGGAAACAATTCTTTATCTGCAAATGTTTTCTTTACACGTTCGCGCCATTGGAAAACCGTTATCGATAAATAAATAACAATTACCAACAATATGATTAGCCAAATATTATGTAATTCTCCCCACTGCATTAGATTAATTCTTTAAAAATTGTTCGACGCAAAATCGCTTCAAGTACTAATAAAATAAATGCTGGTAATAAAAAGCGTGCAAACAATTCGGTATAATTATAATATTTGACTTCGTTAATTTCTGACTTTTCTAGCTTATCAATTTCTTGATAAATATCTTTTAAACTTTGATTACTTGTTGCTCTAAAATATAAACCTCCGGTTTTATCGGCAATTTCGCTCAATAATTTTTCATCAATTTCTACCGGACGCATATCAAACATATAATCGCCCAACATATCGTAACCAACCGGCATAGGCGCCATTCCGTTAGTTCCGATACCAATTGTGTAAACTTTTATACCTTTTTCTGCTGCAATATCAGCGGCTTGTCTTGGTGAAACGTACATTAAATCGCCAGACGGATTTACACTTTCTACACCATCCGTAATCAAAATAATTACTTTAGATTTTGCTTTACTATTTTTTAGATGATTAACTGCAGTTGCTAAACCTACGCCAATCGCTGTTCCATCTTCTAAACCACCAGAATGTAACAACTCAATTTCTTGTGTTAATACATCTCTATCTGTTGTTAATGGAACTCGTGTTAATGCTTCGCCCGAATATTCGACCAAACCTACACGGTCTGTTTTTCTATTTAATGCAAAATCTTTTGCAACATCTTTTAAAGCTGTTAAACGATCTGGTTTTAAATCGCGCGCCAACATACTCAACGATGTATCTACAGTTAATAAAATATCAACACCTTCGTCCGATTTTACTTTTGTTGTAACGTCTACATAACGCGGACGCGCAAGCGCAACAATGCACAACGACATGGCGATTATTCGCATTAAAAATAAAATTGGTTTGTACGATGCTAACGAACTTTTAGCACCTCCAAAAGCATTTAACGAAGGTAATTTTAGAGATGCTTTTTTTTGACTTGTTTTACGAATTTCTCTAAAAATGAAAAAAGGCAAAGCAAGTAATAATAGTAAAACCCAAGGATTTTGAAACTCAAAATTTAGCATTTCTAATTATTATTAAACTGTTTATATTTTTCTCCCGTCACTTGATCTGTTTTTAAATCTTCGTTTTCGGGAATTTCTAATGGTTTTACATGCTCTACAAATTCATCAACCCATTTTCGGTGTGCTTCGTTTGTAGAATCATCAAATTGTTGTTTTGCAAATTTTACCAAATCTGCATCAAACAAAAATTGTTTAAATTTCTGAACATCTTCTGGTAAAATATCTGGTTTTAAGGCGACGAATTTCACTAAATCATCTGACAAAATTTCTAATGCAGAAAAATGGTAAACTCGACCTAAATAACGTCTTACAATAAATGATAATTGTGTGTAATATTCTTTTTGTTCGCCACGTTTTAAATATTTTTTTGCATCCAACGTTTTCAAACTTGCTTTGGCTTCGTCATAAGGTGTTTTGTATGCATTTTTATTAGAAAATTTAGATTTTCCTCTAATAAATAAAACGATCAAAACAATTGCAAGAAGAAATAAAACCAATGCAACAACTCCGTAAATCCAGTATTTGTTCCAATAATCATGCATCGTATATTCCTCTTCCATCACAGGTTTTATCGGGAATATTGCATTTTTAGTTGTGTCAACAGCAATATCTTGAATGTCAATTTCAAGTTGTTTTGTCTTAAAATCTTGTCCATTTTTTTGAATAGATAATGATGGAATTGTAAACTTTCCAGCATCATATCCCGTTAATTCAAGATGTTGAACAATTTCTGATTTTCCGTCTGTATTTACGGTATCTAATTTATGATCTAAAACCTCGATATGATGATTTAAAGAATCTGTAATCGAAGGAAAAATAATTTTATCTCCTTCTTTATAATCAACTTTTACCGTGTATTGAATTGGTTCTCCAATTTTGATTGTCGAACGATCCAATTTTGGCACAATTTCTTGCGCAAACGAAAATTGAAAAATGAATAAACTTACCAAAAGCAATAAATTCTTCATTAGGCTTTATGACTTTTAAAGTAATTTAACAATGGGCGAATATAATCTTCATCGGTACGAATACTTAATGCGCCCGAATTATTTTTATTAAAAATTGATTGATAACGTTGATCCAAATCGCGGTAATATTGTGCATATTGTTGACGAAGTTTTTTAGACGAAGTATTAATTAATCTAATTTCTCCGGATTCATTATCTTGTACATGCACCAAACCAATATCGGGAAAACTTTGTTCCTTTTCATCGTAAACTCTAATTCCGGTAACATCATGCTTTTTGGCAACAATTCGCAATGCTTTTTCATAATCCGAAGAATCAATAAAATCAGATAAAATAAAAACATTGGATTTTCTACGCGCCAAATTCATAAAAGTAGCCAAAGTTGCGGCTAAATCTGTTTTTTTACTTGTTGGTTCAAACGAAACAATTTCGCGAACAAGTCGTAAAACATGTTGTTTTCCTTTTTTAGGCGGAATAAATTTTTCGATATGATCAGAATATAAAATCAATCCAACTTTGTCGTTATACGTTGTTGCCGAAAATGCCAAAGTAGCACTCAATTCAGCAATCGTTTCCATCTTAATTTGTTTTCTTGTTCCAAAATTTTCAGAATTAGAAACATCAACCAATAAATACATGGTCAATTCGCGTTCTTCTTCAAAAACTTTTACATAAGGTTCGCTGTATCGCGCAGTTTTATTCCAATCGATATTACGAACATCATCACCATATTGATACGGACGAATTTCACTAAAAATCATTCCTCTTCCTTTGAATGAACTTTGATATTCACCCATAAAAAGGTTGCTCGCTTTGCGCTTACTTTTTAGTTCAATACGTTTTACACGTTTGATGATTTCTTTTGCATCCAAGATTTTAACTGATTTTAGCTGTTAATTTAAGGAACTGGAACAACATTAAGAATGTTATCGATAATTTCTTCTGGCGTTACATTTTCTGCTTCGGCTTCGTAACTAATTCCGATACGATGACGCAAAACATCTTTTGCCATTGCACGTACATCGTCTGGAATAACATAGGCGCGTTTGCGTAAAAACGCATATACTTTTGAAGCTTGTGCTAGATTGATTGATCCACGCGGTGATGAACCAAATGAAATCATCGGAACCAATTTTTCTAAACCAATTTTATCTGGAAAACGAGTTGCGAAAATAATATCTAAGATATATTTCTCAATTTTTTCGTCCATATAAACTTGTTTCACCATTTCGCGCGCTTCTAACAATTCAGTAATCGTAATTACTTTTTCTACTTTAGGAAAAGTTTGATTGATAGAATTTCTTAAGATTAAACGTTCTGATTCGAAATCTGGATAAGTAATCACAGTTTTCAACATAAAACGGTCAACTTGTGCTTCTGGTAAAGGATAGGTTCCTTCTTGTTCCACAGGATTTTGAGTTGCCAAAACCAAAAAGGGTTTTTGCAAAGGATACGTTTCATCGCCAATTGTTACTTGACGCTCTTGCATAGCCTCTAACAAAGCAGACTGTACCTTTGCAGGCGAACGATTTATCTCATCTGCTAAAACAAAGTTGGCGAAAATTGGTCCTTTTTTAATTCGAAAATCGTTTTCTTTTACATTGTAAATTAGTGTCCCAACCACATCGGCAGGCAACAAATCTGGTGTAAACTGAATACGAGAAAAAGAGCCATCTACGGCATCAGAAAGAGTTTTTATGGCTAATGTTTTGGCTAATCCTGGTACACCTTCTAGTAAAACGTGTCCGTTACCTAACAATCCAATTAAAAGACTTTCAATCATTTTTTCTTGTCCAATAATCGCCTTATTTATTTCCGAAGTTAAACGCGAAATACTTTCGCTCTTCGCCTCAATCTGTTGATTTAATTGTTGTATATCCAAAATTTCGTTGAAATTAGTGTTTATATTTTCGGTTCAAATTTCCTCTAAAATTAAGCATTACAATTAATTTAGAGTTTAAAACTTTCATACAATATTGTTAAACTTTGTTAAGACAAATGTAGTATATGAAACAATTTGCAACATATTTTTTAAAAAATAATGCTAAAAGTTATTCACAATATAAGAACAACTGGCTTTTCTAGTTATTTTTACTCTAAATATTTATAGACTATGAAAAATTATTTACTTGTTATTTTACTTACATTAAGTGCGTTTGTTTTTGGACAAAAACTGCAACTTGTTTCTGGAAATACAGATTTTTTGAAAGATCAGAAAGAAATAAATGTGAAATTAGATTTTGATGATGCAAAATTTTATGATGATAATAAAACAGAAACTCAATATTTAGAAAATCGAAAAAAAGATGTTTTAGAGAATCCGAAAAGAGGCGAAGTTTATTGGAAAGAGTGGATTGCTGCATGGCAAGAAAATAGAGATAAGACTTTTTTAGACACTTTTATAAGAGGAACTAAAAAAACAAAAGAACTAAAATTTACACAAAATTCGGCTGCAAAATATACATTAATCATAAAAACAGAATGGATTTATCCAGGTTATCATGCTGGTATTGTAATTGAGCCTGCAAAATTAAGCACAACTTTAAGTTTTGTTGAAACTGCAAATCCATCCAATACTTTATTAATTTATAAAACAGATAAAGTAGCTGGAACGGCTGGTAAAAACGATTTTAAAATGGAATATGGACGAATTGCTTCTGCGTATGAAAAAACTGGTCAATTACTTGTGAAAAAGATATAGAAAATAGACTTAATCAAGCAAAGCCATACAAAATTAGTATGGCTTTTTTTATTGTAAAAAGTTTGACATTTTAATTAAATTTACGAGAGAATTTCTTTGTTATGGGAAACAAAAATTTAACATTTGATGGTTTATACGGTGAAAATGAAATTTCTTTGGTTAGAGGAACAATTCATATAGAACCTATTCAACTTATTTTAGAGAAGAATAATTTAGAAGTTATGCCTCATTTTCATAAAAATTTGTTTCAGATTTTTTATATCGAAGAAGGTCAAATTCAATTGCATTACAATAATCAAATTATAGATATTGGAGCGCAAACTTATTTTACAATTCCAAAAAATATAGTGCATGGAATTACCTCCGAAAAAAATATCAACGGTTGGGTACTTTCTATCACCGATTTTGGATTAGAAAAAACATTGAAACTAGATGCTGATATTTTTTTTAATATTGAAGAAATACACATTGCAACTATTGATTTTGAAAATCCTTTGTACGTTAATTTTTATCAAACATATTATAAATGTATAAAAGAGTACAATGATAATTTACATGCGCGCGAATTAGCTTTAGAATATTTGACTGGTATGTTATTGATTCGCTTATTCCGAATTCATAATAATGATGATACTTTAATTTTAAAAGAAAACAGTATTTATAAAATTATTTATCGTCGTTTTAAAACCTTAATCAAAGAAAATAATAGTTTTAAACATTCGGTCGAATTTTATGCCAAACAACTTTCCATCTCTCCAAGTCATCTAACTCGTATTTGTAGAAAAGTTGCAAACGAAACTCCAAAAAAAATAATTGCTCTTTATTTTATTAATGAAGCAAAAGTACTTCTTACAAAAGTAGATTACTCAATTTCTGATGTCGCATTCAAATTAGGTTTTGATGATCCTTCTTACTTTACACGCCTATTTAAACAAACGACCAACTATACACCAAGAAGTTTTCGAAAAAAAGTAGGACTTTAAATAAATCCTAATTTAAGATTAAGAAAACGTTATAGAAAGACATTCGTGTATGTTTTATCCTATTTTTAACTGATTTTTACTAAAATTTACCATTCTATTTCTCCATTTTTGTAGTGTATAATTTACACAACTAAATACATTGAAATGTCGATTCCAAGAATAACGAAAGTAGAAACTACTATTATAGACCTTCCTACAATACGTCCTCATCATTTATCTATGACGGTAATGATGAACCAAACGATTGTCTTAACACGTATTTATTCTGACGATGGTATATGTGGATTTGGTGAGTCTACAACAATTGGTGGTTTATCTTATGGTGCAGAATCGCCAGAAGGCATGAAACTTACTATTGATCAATATATTGCACCTTTATTAATTGGTCAAGACGCTACAAATATTCACTTACTTCGTAAAGTCATTAACAAAAATATCCAACACAATACTTTTGCAAAAGCTGGTATAGAAACAGCTTTACTTGATGCACAAGGAAAACGACTTAACGTATCAGTTTCAACTCTATTAGGTGGCGCAGTAAACACTAAACTTAGTGTTTTATGGACACTTGCAAGTGGTGATACACAAAAAGATATAGAAGAAGCAAAGCAGCTAATCGCAGAAAATCGTCACAATACTTTTAAACTAAAAATTGGTCGTAATGATCCTAAAATAGATGTTGCACATGTTTCTGCAATCAAAAAAGCCTTAGGAGACGATATTAAAATTACAGTAGATATTAACCAAGCTTGGGATGAATATATTGCAAAAAAATGGGTAAAAGTTTTACAAGAAAACGGAATCGATTTGATTGAACAACCCATTGTTAAAACAAACTTTGAAGGATTAGCTCGTTTAACTCAATATTTCGAAGTTCCAATTATGGCAGACGAAGCTTGTGCTACAATTTCTGACGCGATGAAATTATGCAAAATTAGAGGAGGAAGTGTTTTCGCCGTAAAAATTATGAAAACAGGCGGTTTATACGATGCATATAAAATTGCTGGTATGACAGAAGCTTGCGACATAGCGCTTTATGGTGGTACAATGTTAGAAGGTACAATTGGTACTGTTGCATCTGCCCACGTTTTTAGTACAGCTACAAACATGAGTTGGGGAACAGAATTATTTGGTCCATTATTACTAACAGATGATATCGTAAAAAAACCTTTAACCTATAAAAATTGCGCACTAGAACTGCCAACTGGAGCTGGTTTAGGAATAGAATTAGATGATGATAAAATAGAACAATATCGTAGAAAATAAACAACACATAAAAACAACAATCATGGTATTTTTAGTAGAGATGGATGTAAACATCCCAGAATCATGGAGCGAAGAAAAAATTGCTGATTATGTTACAAGAGAAAAAGAATGTTCTCAAGGATGGCAAAAATCTGGTAAGTGGGTTTATTTATGGCGCGTAGCTGGACAATACTCTAATGTATCTGTTTTAGAAGTAGAAAGTCCAGATGAATTGCACAAAATAATCAGTTCATTACCATTATTTCCTTACATGACAATTAATGTAAAAAGTCTATGTAAACATCCAAATGCACTTAGAGAAGCAATGATTTAAGAAAAAACAAAGAGAAAATTTAAAAAAATAACTACAAACAAAATGTAGAATTTATACAATTAAAATTCCACTTTAAAAAATATTACATTATGGCAAGAATGGATCAAAAATTAATCGACGCAACCTTAGAATTAATCAAATCGCAAGAAAAAGAAGGACAAGGTGACGAAAGAATTAAAGAAGTCGTAAATCGTTTATTAAAAGATTTATTTAACGCAATGGCTGATTTAGACATTACTTCTGAAGAATTGTGGAAAGCATGCGATTGGTTAACTCAAGCAGGACAAAATAACGAATGGGGATTAGTTTTCGCAGGTTTAGGAATCGAGAAATTCATGGATGTAAAAATGGATTGGGAAGACGAACAGGCAGGTATTCACAACCTAACTCCACGTACAATCGAAGGTCCATTATACGTTGCAGGTTCTCCAGAATCATTAGGTTACGCAGAACCAGAAACTGTTGCAGAAGAAAACAGCGAACGTTTGTACATGAGTGGTTATGTTCGCGACGAAAACGGAAACCCAATACCAGGTGCAAAAGTAGAAGTTTGGCATTGTAATTTAAGAGGAATGTATTCGCATTTCGATTCATCACAACCAGAATTTAACTTACGTCGTGCAATTATTACAGATGCCGAAGGTAAATATGAATTTAAATCGTTTGTGCCAGTTGGTTACGCATGTCCTCCAAACGGAACAACAGAAAATTTAATGACTGCATTAGGTCGTCACGGCGCTCGTCCAGCACATATTCATTTCTTTGCAACAGCACCAGAATTCAGAAAATTAACAACTCAAATTAATATCGAAGGTGATCCATTAACTTTTGATGATTTTGCATTCGCAACTCGTCCAGAATTAGTTCCACCAATTGTTAGAATTTCTGCTGAAGAAGCTGAAAATTACGGTAAAGATGGAGCTTTTGCTAAAATCGAATTCGATTTTAATATGGTAAAAGAAGCTACTGGTGCTCCCGAAGGTGAAAACCACAGAACAAGAGCCGAAGTTAATTCATAAAATACCAAAACAGTCAAATTAATCTTTGATTGTTTCTTATCAACACATTTATAAATTTTACAACTATTTAAGTCCATTTTAGACTTGAACAGGATCTTTTATATCAAAAATTAATTATGAGTATCACAAAAGAATATATCGAACAAATGCTAATTCACGACAAAGAGAATGGTATTTATCAACATAATCGTGCATCTTTTACCAATCAAGAAATCTTTGATCTTGAAATGAAATACATTTTCGAAGGAAATTGGGTTTTCTTAGCGCACGAAAGTCAAATACCTAATATTAATGATTATTTTACAACTACTATTGGTAAACAATCGGTTGTAATAACCAAAAATAAAGAAGGTATTTTAACAGCCTTAATCAACTCTTGTACGCACAAAGGCGCTCAACTTTGTCGTCATAAAAAAGGAAACAAATCATCATTTACTTGTCCTTTTCATGGTTGGACATTCAACAACTCAGGAAAATTATTAAAAGTAAAAGATGCTAAAACGGGTGGATATCCTGATCAATTTAATTGTGAAGGATCACACGATTTAGTTAAAGTAGCCCGTTTCGAAAACTACCGAGGTTTTCTTTTCGGATCTTTAAATCCAGATGTATCTTCTTTAGAAGATTATTTAGGCGACACCAAAACAATTATAGACCACATTGTAGATCAAGCTCCTGATGGATTAGAAATTTTGAACGGAAGTTCTTCTTACATCTATAAAGGAAACTGGAAATTACAAATGGAAAATGGTGCCGATGGTTACCACGTTTCATCTGTTCACTGGAATTATGTTGCAACAATGGGACGTAGAAATTACGAAAAAGATTCTACAAAAGCTGTTGACGCAAACGGATGGTCTAAATCTGTTGCTGGAGTTTATGGTTTTGAAAACGGACATATGTTATTATGGACCAACAAAATCAATCCAGAAGTAAGTCCTATTTTCAAACAAAAAGAACGATTAGAACAAGAATTTGGAGAAGATAAAGCTAGTTTCATGGTGAACATGACGCGTAACTTGGCAATCTATCCAAATCTATATATTATGGATCAATTTTCGACTCAAATTCGAATTATTCGTCCAATTTCTGTAAACGAAACAGAAATAATTATTTATTGTTTTGCTCCAATTAACGAACCTGCAGAAGATCGTGCAACAAGAATCCGTCAATACGAAGATTTTTTCAACGTAACAGGTATGGGAACTCCAGATGATTTAGAAGAATTTCGTTCTTGTCAAGTTGCTTATAAATCAACAGAATTAAAGCATAATGATATGAGTCGTGGTGCTAAACACTGGATTTATGGTGCAGACGAACAAGCAGAAAACATGGGAATTAATCCATTAGTTAGTGGAATTAAATCGGAAGATGAAGGTTTATTCATAACGCAACATGAATTCTGGAAAGACTCTTTAATAAAAGGAATTACACAAAACGAATCGAAAGAAGTAACTATTTAAGTCATGGAAAATTATCAAAATATCATCAATTTTCTTTACAAAGAAGCACGTCATTTAGATGACAAAGAATGGGACGAATGGTTAAAATTTTACGATGAAGATTGTACATTTTGGATGCCAAGTTGGACTGATGAAGATGAGTTAACAACAAATCCTCAAACCGAAATTTCTTTAATTTATTACACAAATAAAGGTGGTTTAGAAGACCGTGTTTTTCGTATAAAAACCGAAAGATCTTCAGCATCAATGCCAGAACCAAGAACTACTCATAACATTAATAATGTAGAAATCTTGGAAGAAAACGATAACGAAGTGAAAATTAGATTTAATTGGCACACGTTATCATATCGCTATAAAACAACAGATACTTATTTTGGAACGTCTTTTTATACTTTAAAAAAGACAGAAAATGACTTCTTAATTACAGATAAAAAAATTGTGCTTAAGAACGATTTTATTCGCCAAGTTTTAGATATCTATCACATATAATCCCTAATAAATTATGCCAAAAATTGCGTTAAATTTTGAAGATGGAGTAACGAAAATTATTAATGCGTTACCTTACGAAAAAGTATCAGATGCCGCTTACAGAGAAGGAATAAACATTCCTTTAGATTGTGCTGATGGTGCTTGTGGAACATGCAAATGCAAAGTAAAAGCCGGAGAATTTGATCCAGGTGATTATATTGATGAAGCTTTATCTGAAGAAGAAGCTGCAGAAGGATTTGGTTTAGCTTGTCAAATTGTTCCAGAAACAGATATTATTGTTGAAATTTTAGCAAGTTCTGCCGCTTGTAAAGTTGTTGCAGAAACGTATGCGTCAACTATAACTGCTGTAAATTATTTATCAGCAGAAATTGTACAATTAAAAGTACAATTGCCAGAAGCTAAACAAATCGAATTTTTAGCAGGGCAATATGCAAATATCGAAGTGCCAGGAAGCGGAGAAACTCGCTCGTATTCTTTCACAAACAAATCAAACGAATTAGAATTAGAATTTTTAATTCGCTTAATTCCAGATGGATTAATGAGTAATTTTTTACGTGATGTTGCGAAAGTAGGAGAAACACTTAACATCACAGCTCCAATTGGCTCTTTTTATGTAAGAACATTAGAAAATCCGACTTTATTAATTGCTGGAGGAACAGGAATCGCGCCAATTATTTCTATGTTAGAAGGCATTTCTATTTCAGACAATAAACAACCAATCACGGTAATTTACGGAGCAACTACAGACGAAAATTTAGTTGAAATAGAACGCATAAAAGCTTTTACTTCAACTCAAAATATAACATTAGAATTATGTGTTTCTAACCAAGAAGATTCTTCTTTTACAAAAGGTTATGCAACACAATGGATCAATAACGAATATTTAACTTCATCAACGTATGATGTTTATATCTGTGGTCCAAATGTAATGGTAGATGCTGTAAAACAAGCAATTGAAACTAATCAAATTAATGTTGATAATTTCTATACAGAAAAATTTGTTCCAACAGGATCAGTAACAGCTTAATCGTTAAATATGATTTTTCAAGATAGATTTAAAGACAAAGTTGCCATCGTAACTGGTGCAGCACAAGGAATAGGAAAAGGTGTTGCAGAACGCTTAGCAAAAGAAGGTGCAAAAGTTATTTTAGTAGATCGTGCGGATATCGTTTTACAAGTAACCGAAGAGTTAAAAACGGAAGGTTTTGATGCACTTGCGATTCAAGCAGATTTAGAAACTTTTGCTGGGTTCGAAAAAGTAGTAGCAGAAACCTTAAAAGCGTATCAAAAAATTGATATTCTAATCAACAATGTTGGTGGAACAATTTGGGCAAAACCATTTCAACATTACAAAGAAGACGAAATTATAAAAGAAATAAACCGTTCTTTATTTCCAACATTGTGGGGCTGCCAAAGCGTACTTCAACCAATGATTGACAATAAAGGTGGTGTAATCATCAATGTTTCATCCATCGCAACTCGTTCTATAAACAGAGTTCCTTACGCTGCTGCAAAAGGTGGTGTAAATGCAATAACTGCTTCTTTGGCTTTTGAACAAGCTGCGAATAATATTCGTGTGGTTGCCATTGCAACTGGCGGAACAGAAGCTCCTGCGAGAATTATTCCGAGAAACGAAAAACCAATGTCAGCAGAGGAAAAAATTTGGTACCAAGAAATTGTCGATCAAACAAGAGAATCTACGCTGCAAAAAAAATACGGACAAATAGAAGACCAAGTAAATGCAATTCTATTTGCTGCTTCCGACGAAGCCAAATACATAACAGGAGTTACAATTCCTGTTTCTGGTGGCGATTTAGGATAAGATTAAAAAACTATCTATAATTATTTATAGATGGTTTTTGTACTTTTAGATAACAGTAAAAATGAACTTAAAAACAATAAAGAATGCCTAAAATTGAATTAAAAAATTTCACTTGTCATTATTTATATGAAAATTTTGGCCACGATAAAACAATTGTTTTATCAAATTCATTAGGTACCAATTTATCGATGTGGGAAGATAATATTGACGAATTAAGTCATCATTTTAATATTCTTCGCTACGACAAAAGAGGACACGGACAAAGTACAATCAATCAAGATAAAGTTTCTATTGATGAGCTTGGAGAAGATGTCATCGAACTTATTGATACATTAAAATTAGACCATGTTTATTTCTGTGGAATTTCTATTGGTGGTTTAACGGGTCAATGGCTTGGAATTAATCATCCCGACAGATTCAAAAAAATAATTATTTGCAACACAGCAGCTAAAATTGGAACTGTTGAAGGTTGGGAAGCGCGTGTAAAACAAGTAACTGAATTTGGTTTAAGTAGTATTTTAGAAGGAACTGCCGATAGATGGTTTACACCAGCATATAGAGCAAATAATCCAGAAAAAGTGCAACAAATTCTTGCAGATTTTCAAGCAAATTCTTTACAAGGTTATACCGCTTGTTGTTACGCCGTTGCAAACGCAGATTTTAGAAATCAATTGGATAAATTAACTATTCCGCTTTTAATTGTTGCAGGTTCTCAAGATGAAGTTACAACTGTTGAAGACGGAAAATTTATTCAAAAATCAGCAGGTTTAACACATCTTATCACGTTAGATGCCGCACATTTATCAAATATGGAGCATCCAAGAGAGTTTGCAAAACATATCATTCATTTTATTCAACATTAACAAAAAACAACAATTCATATGAAACAAGTTCCTCAAATTTCTTTACAAGAAGCAGTAGCCATGGTAAAGGACGGAGATGTATTATTACAAGGTGGATTTGGAATGACAGGAAATCCAGTTCATTTAATGCATGCTTTAGCTGAAACTGGAACAAAAAATTTAACATTCATCGGTAACAATGTTGGCGAAGCTGGTATTGGTGGTGGACGTTTATTGCGTAACGGTCAATTAAAAAAGATGATTGGTTCGTTCTTTACATCAAATGCAGAAGCTGTAAAAGCGGCGCAAGATGGTGTTGTAGAATATGAATTATTACCACAAGGAACGTTAGCTGAAGCGATACGTGCTGGTGGTGCAGGAATTGGAGGTTTTTTTACGCCAACTTCTGCTGGAACAGCTTTAGCTGAAGGTCGCGAAACAAAAATTTTAAACGGAGTAGAACAAGTTTTTATTCCGGGTATTCGTGGTAATGTAGCTTTCATTCGCGCATGGAAAGCCGATACAGCGGGTAATTTACAATACCGAATGACAGAACAAAACTTTAATCGAGCAATGGCAACTGCTGCTGATTTGGTAATTGTTGAAGTAGAAGAAATTGTTCCGGTTGGAGAAATTTTACCCGAATTTGTACATACACCGGGTTCTTATGTTGATTATTTGGTTCAAGCAACTTTAACAGTAGAAGATTTAGGAAGTTCTGCTTCTGTTTCTTCAAGCAAAAAAGTTTCTGAATCACGCATGAATATGGCGAAAAGAGCATTAAAAGAATTGAAAAAAGGAGATGTTGTTAACTTAGGAATTGGAATTCCAACCTTGGTTGCGGATTTAATTTCTGAAGAAGACGGTATCATTTTACATACCGAAAATGGAATGTTAGGTGTTGGTCCAGCTCCAACTGATGGCGGTGGCGCAATGGATTATCCTGTAAATGCGGGTAAAATTCCAGTTACTGCGTTAGATGGTTCTTCTTACTTTGATTCTGCAGATTCATTTGCAATGATTCGTGGAAAACATGTTGATATTGCAATTATGGGTGGTTTACAAGTGGATAACGCTGCAAATTTGGCGAACTGGGCCGTTCCTGGTCAACCATTATTAGGTGTTGGTGGTGCAATGGATTTAGCTTCTGGTGCAAAAAAATTAATCATTACAATGATGCATACAGAAAAAAATGGTGATCCAAAAGTTGTAAATATCTGCGATTTACCATTAACGGCATTAAATGCTGTTGATATGATTATTACAGATAAAGCCGTTTTTGAATTCATTGACGGACAATTAACCTTAACAGAAGTTATGCCTGGCACTACATTAGAAGAAGTTAGAGCGACAACTACAGCAAGTTTTGTTGAAAAATTAGATTAAGATGAAAGAAGTATATATTATTGACGGAATTCGTACACCAGTTGGAAATTTTGGTGGCTCGTTAGGTCCTTTTCGCGCAGATGATTTAGCTGCAATGGTTGTAAAAGAAGTTACGAACCGTAATCCATCTATTCCTTTAGAATCATATGATGACGTAATTTTAGGATGTCACAATCAAGCGGGCGAAGATAATCGTAATGTTGCACGTATGGCTTCATTATTAGCGGGTTTACCCGTTACTGTTCCTGGAGAAACTGTCAATCGTTTATGTGCATCAGGAATGTCGGCAATTGTTAATGCTTCAAGAGCAATTATTGCTGGCGATGGCGATGTTTTTATTGCTGGTGGTGTAGAACATATGACACGTGGACCACTTGTGATTTCTAAACCTTCAAAAGCATTTGGAACAGATTCTAAAATGGAAGATTCTTCTTTCGGATGGCGTTTTGTTAATCCTAAAATGAAGGAAACTTACGGAACCGATCCAATGGGAATTACCGCTGAAAATTTGGTGGATATGTATGATATTTCGCGTGAAGATCAAGATAAATTTGCTTTAGCATCTCAATTAAAAGCTGCAAAAGCGCAACAATCTGGTCGTTTAGGTGAAGAAATAATGACGGTTGAAATTCCACAACGCAAAGGAGATCCAATTCTTTTTAGTCAAGATGAATTTATTCGTGCAAATTCTACAATCGAAGGTTTAGCAAAATTACGTCCAGCTTTCAAAAAAGATGGAACGGTAACTGCTGGAAATGCTTCTGGTTTGAACGACGGAGCTGCTGCTGTAATTTTAGCATCAAAAGAAGCAGTTGAAAAATATAATTTAAAACCAATTGCAAAAGTAATTGCCTCTGCAGTTGTTGGTGTTGAACCTAGAATCATGGGAATTGGACCAGTTCCTGCAACTAAAAAAGCATTAGCTAAAGCTGGTTTAACATTAGATCAAATGGATGTTATCGAGTTTAACGAAGCTTTCGCAGCGCAAGCTTTGGCTTGTACACGTAACTTAGGTTTAGCAGATGACGATGCGCGTGTAAACATCAATGGTGGCGCAATAGCAATTGGTCATCCACTTGGAATGTCTGGAACACGAATTACATATTCTGCAGCATTAGAATTGCAAAAAACAGGTAAAAAATACGCTTTGGCTGCCATGTGTATTGGCGTTGGGCAAGGTTATGCGATTATCTTAGAAAACTGTAATTAATTAAACTATATATTTATACTACTAAATCCTCGTAAATGCGAGGATTTTTTATGCTTTAAAATTTGACATTTTTGTTAAATACATTAAGAAACTACTTGTTTTACCGACAATTAAAGTTTGTTTACCTCAATATTTTTTGCAGGATTTATTTGTTTCTGACCTTTGATATAAGAAAATAAACAAGATGATTTATTTATCTGAATGAAATATAAAAACAATTTAAAAACAGAAACAAAATGAAAAAATTATTCGCATTAGCAAGTTTATTGGTTGTATTATCAGTTACTGCACAAGAAAGAACAGAAGGAACAAGAGCTCAAAAAGAAAATAGAATGGATAATTCTAAAGATGTTAAAAAACAACGAAAAGAGCGTCCAAGTATTGATGAACAAATGAAACGTTATGATAGTTACAATTTATCTGCAAATCAAAAACAACAAGTAAAATCTTTGTTAGAAAAACGTGATGCTGATATGAAAATAGAACGTACAAATAGCAAAAACGAATTGTCAAAAGTTAAAGAAGATAGAAAAAAAGAGTTTGAAAATAAACGTGCTGACTTTGATAAAAAATTAGAAAAAATAATGGATAAAAAACAATATTCACAATATCAGCAAGATCGTGAAGCTAAATCTAAAAAGTTTAGTACACGTAAAAACTCAGATTCTAAAGATGTTAAAAAATCAAGAAAAACAGTTTAATTAAAAACAATAACAAAAAAATGGAGCTAGAAATAGCTCCATTTTTTGTTTACCTACAAATTTTGCGGGTTAACCTCTATTTGTTGACAAATCAAAAATATATGTTGACTTTTACTTCAGAATTTAAAAATTATTTATGATAGTTAATTGCTATCAATATTCATAAGTAAGTTTTTTTTTAAAGTAGTTTTTAAAATTCATTTTCATTCAATTATCATGTGAAAAGCGAACCAATTGGTTCGCTTTTCTATTTACTATTCTTCTGGCATTGCTTGCCATTTTTTGTATAAATTAATGATAAAGTAAAAACTAATTATGTAGAGAAATGGATTAACGTAAAAGAAAATTTCTGCCATTTTCTGCAACATTTGTAATTCTGCATTTGTGTTTCTAAAATCGTATAAATCTCCATCTTGTCCATTATATAACATTTCATTTCTAATTTCTGTGTAAAAAGAAATTAGCACAATTCCGATAAAAATGTTAGTTGCAACAAACCAATTTAAACAAACGCCTGTTAATACTTTGTATTTTTTTGTGCGCAAGCCATAACTCATCAAAACGATAAAAGCAATGTAAAATAGGAAAAGTATGCTATACGAAATAAAATTGCTTTGCTCGTAAAATATAGACCCAATACCCATACCCAAAGCGCTTCCTAAAATCATTAAAATTCCTGCACCAACCAATGCAATTAACCAAACTTTGAATGAACTGAAACGAAACGTAATAATTAACATGGTAAAAGATAGGGCAAGCATCAAGCAATATTGAATGCCTTCTAACCAACTCGATTCGTATTTTGCTTCATAAATATTTGTGTAAACTTGGTTCAAAGAACTTTGGTTGATATAATCTTTCAACTTATTATTTGGTGCTTGTTTATCTTCAAGATAATTTAAATTTGTATCAATAAAATAATAGGGATAGTGAGGCAAATAATCAATCCATTTTTTATGTTTGAACTGATAGCCGATTTCATTATTATTTAATAAATCTGTATAATTATTCAATAAACTTTCTATTGCTTTTCGGTCATTTTTCTGTAACAATGCAATTAATTGTTCGTCGTAATATTTATGATTAAGCGTAGAATCTTTCACATTCTGAAAAGCCAAATCACTGTAATTATATAAACTCGATAAATTATAATAAACTTCAGGTTCATCATTGTTATTGCTAGATACAATAGACTCTGCAGCCATTGTAACATTATCTGTTGCAGATTGTTCAGCAAGCATGGCTTCTTGAATATCAGGTAAATAGCCATCCGTTTTCTTTACACGATTAAGCGGAACATAAGAAGTTGAAAAAGAAATTAATTGATAACTTTTTCTATCATCAAAATGATTTTTTAGAAGTTGTTCAAATTCATCATTTCTAAAATAAGGTGTTAAAAAAGGATTATATGAACGCTTATTCATTTTTTCATATTCCTTTTTATTTTGAAAATACAACGTTTTTGTTTCTTTTTCTGAAACTAACGAATCAAAAACAGGAACAGGTAAATTTCTCGAATAATTAGAATATCCAAAATTATATTGCAATGTAAACGGCTGCGCACGATTGATAATGTCTATATCTTTTTCAAATTGATCATTGCTTATATAATTTGCAACACGAAGTTTTACACCAGATTTAAACGAATTTGGCAAATAAGAAAAGAGAAAAAAGATAAGAAAAACAGCTAAAAATTCTTTGAATAAATAATTTCTTGATGTCGGAAAAAATGATTTGAATCGGTTATTTTTGATATAGAAATACAACCAAATAATTAGAATAATAATTGCCACCAAAACGTAGTAAATTATAATTCCTTGGTCTAAAAATCCTCTGAAAAGTTGACTTTCTTGTAACTGAGATTTCTGATTAAAATATAGAAAACCGTTGATAAAAGCAATCAAATTTAGACTGATTGCGGCAAATAAAATCCAAATTAATTTTAGATTCCAGATTAACGGATATTTTGTGATTAAGGTTTGATTTATTTTTTTGAACATAGTGAGGCGAATTAATTAACAAAAAAGCGGCGACTTGATTTCGAAATATCTCGAATGTATTTTACTTGCAATGTCGAATTTCCGATTGCAGCAAAAATTTGGTTCATCGAAATTGATGCATCAAAATAGGCGATATACGAACCTCCGTTAAATTTTATTTCTTTTAAATCTAATGATGAGAAAGCTGTTAATAACTCCTCTTTTGTGTTGTTTACATCAACTTCTATAATTGTGAAATCTGCTTTTTCTTCTTGCTTATTTCCCTGAAGCTTAAGCTTTCCTTGTTCTAAAAAGATAACTTCTGTAGATACTTTTTCTACTTCGTACAATTGTTGAGAACTCAAAATTACACCAAATGGATTTCGCATAGATTGCGATAAATAACGCAAATCTTCTAAAATAATTTGCTGCGCCAAAATATCTAAATTAGCCAAAGGTTCGTCTAACAACAATACTTTTGGGCGACGCAATAAAGTTCGTGCCAACTCGAAACGCATTTTGTAACCAGACGAAAGTTGTCGCCATTCCAAATCTTTGTACGGCCAAAGACCTAAACGCGCCAACATAACTTTTGCCAACAATTTATTTTCGCTGCTGTCTATTCCATAACACGTTAATGTAAATTGCAAATTGTCCATCAAATTACCATACAAAACCTCAATGCGTTGCGGCACATAAACCAATTTTGTTTTTAGCTCGTAACTAAATGGTTTTGCAGTTGTAAATTGATAATCTATTTCGCCAGCTGTTGGTTTTAATTCTCCACAAATTAAACGCAATAAAGTTGTTTTTCCGTTTCCGTTTTCGCCAACTAAACCAACAACTTCTCTCGATTTTAGATTGAATGTTATCGGATGTAATTTAAATTTTCTGCGGTTATATGCTTTTTCAACATTCTTTGTAGAAAGTAAAATATCTTCTGTATGATAGGGCGGAGGAGTAGCTTGTTTTAGTTTTTCTACTAATTGAATTGCTTTTGCAATTTTTGTTTCGTTAGACGAATTCTCGTTATAATAAATATCCGAATACGCGATTATTTCCTGATAAAATGATTTATCTGCTAAATCTAACACACAATCAATTAATCGTCGATAACCCAAATCGATATCATTGTGTTGAAAATGATTTTCAACTTCGGTTAAACGTTGTTCAAATTCGTTCATAATTTTTGATTGGTTTTAAAATCTTTACTAATATAAAAAGGTTTCAAAAGATAAAAGTCGCTATTTATAGCCAATTTTATCATTCATAATTCTTAACAACTACGGTTAATAACCTTTTAATTTACTAAAATACACTATTTTACTATTAACATTTTTACAAATATTGGATTAAAAACATGTAATTAACAACTTTTAATAAGTCTGTTTCATAACTTCTTAATTCACTCTATTACAATCTATTACTATCAACAATTTAGATTTTGAATGAAAATAGTTTTAATTGAGTCATTCTATTCACAAACTTACTCAGATTAGATGTTTATAACACGTTAATTTACTGATTTACAAATCTATCTTATTAACAATTATATAAATTTAGTATCTCTTAACTTAACTAATTTCCATAAAAAAAGCCGAGCAAATGCTCGACTTTTAATCTATAATTGAGTAATTTTTTGTTAGTTTAAAATTGCTGCAACACCTGGTAATTCTTTACCTTCTAAAGATTCTAACATTGCGCCACCACCTGTAGATACGTAGCTAACTTTGTCGTCGTATCCAAATTGTTTTACAAATGCAACAGAATCTCCACCACCAACTAAAGAAAAAGCACCATTTTTTGTAGCTTCTGCAATTGCATCACCTAAAGTAACAGTTCCTTTCGCAAAATTTGACATTTCGAAAACACCTAATGGACCATTCCACAAAATAGTTTTCGAATTTTTAATCACTTCTGCATTTTGTTTGATCGTTTCATCTGCAACATCCATTCCCATCCATCCGTCAGGAATTTCGCCAACATTTGTTACTTCTCTGTTTGCATCATTGCTAAAATTATCTGCAATAACATTGTCAATTGGTAAATAAACTTTTACGTTATGTTTTTCACATTCAATCAAAATTTCTTTTGCCAACTCTAGTTTATCATCTTCTACCAACGAGTTTCCAATTTTACCACCTTTTGCTTTTACAAAAGTATACGTCATTCCTCCACCAATAATTAGGTTATCAATAACAGGTAAAATATTGTTGATAATTGTAATTTTAGATGATACTTTTGCACCTCCAAGTATTGCTGTTACAGGCTTTTCACCATCAGCTAACACTTTGTTAATAGCTGTTAATTCTTGTTCCATTAACAAGCCAAAACATTTATTTTCTGGAAAAAATTCTGCAATAACAGCTGTCGAAGCGTGCGCACGATGTGCAGTTCCGAAAGCATCATTCACATAAATATCACCAAATGCAGCCAAAGCTTTTGCAAAGTCTTTATCGCCTTTTTCTTCTTCTGCATGAAAACGTACATTTTCTAACAGTAAAACTTGGCCTGGTTTTAGATTATTTACTTTTTGTTTTGCATCATCGCCAATTACATCATTTGCAACAATCACTTCTAAGCCTAAAATCTCAGAAACTGAAGATGCAATGTGTTTTAAAGAATATTTGTCGTTAAACTCTCCTTTTGGACGTCCTAAATGGCTCATTAAGATTACTGCACCACCTTGTTGTAGGATTTTATCAATTGTTGGTTTAGCTGCTCTAATTCTGGTGTCGTCTGTTACATTTAGATTTTCATCTTGCGGAACATTGAAATCAACACGAATTAATGCTTTTTTGTTTTCGAAGTTGTAGTCGTTGATTGTTTTCATTTTTTGTTTGAAATTTGAACTACACAAAAGTAACAAAGTTTCATTTTCGAGGCGAATTTACTTTCATTCAATTTTCAACTATTAACAATTTATAATAATTAGAATAGATTAATTTATTTTTAAATTTTAAAAAAAAGAAAATATACTATTACTATTAGCACTGTTAATATGTGGATAACTAAAGTGAGATAAATTTTATTTCGTAACAATTAACAACCTATTATTTGTAATTTTGTTTTGTAATGAAACAGTTAGATAGGCTATCAACATTTTGTTAATTTGGTTGATAAACAGCTTTTGTTAAAAAGTAGTTTTGTGAAAACTATTCATAACGGTGTGCAAATCTTTTATGCCAAAATGAAAACTTTCGCTTGACTTGTATTGATTTATTTCTAATGGAAAATTGCTTTCAATTTTCCTAATTTTTGAACCAAAAAGTTATGAGTTTTAATCATTAACCTTTTAACAATTTGTTACAATTATTTAACCATTGATTTACAATTATTTAAACAAAAACATCAAAAACATCTGTTAATAATATGAAAATTGCAATCGGATCGGACCATGCTGGGTTCGAATATAAGGAGAAATTAGTACCCTTTTTAACAAGTAAAGGTATTGAAGTTGAGGATTTTGGAGCGTTTTCAACAGCAAGTGTTGATTACCCTGATTTTGCACATCCAACGGCACAAGCTGTGGAAGATGGAAAAGCTGACTTCGGAATTTTAATTTGCGGAAGTGCACAAGGTGTAACAATGACTGCAAATAAACACCAAGGTATTCGTGCAGCACTATGTTGGATGACGGATATTGCGCGTTTAGCACGCCAGCATAACAATGCAAATGTTTTGACTTTGCCTGCTCGTTTTATAGCGTATGAATATGCAGAAGAAATAGTTGATGCATTTTTGTCGACGGAATTTGAAGGTGGTCGCCACCAAGGGCGTGTAGATAAAATCGCATGTTCTTATAAAGGATAAGATTTTCGGAATGATATAATAGACAAATGCCTCAAGATTCTTGAGGCTTTTGTTGTTTTTATAAGATCTGTTATAGATAAATATTTTAGATTCTCCTTATCACTTTTTTAATCTTTATCTACTCCTTCTCCTTCCATTTCTTTCATTTTATCAAAGTTTTCTTCAAGAATTTTGTCAAGTTCTTTTTGGGTAATAATAGTCCCTTTTGTAGGTTTTATAATTTTTTTATTTTGTGGTAAAGTTTCAATTTTTGTTGCCGTGTAGGTTTGGTACATTTTGCTATTGTCATCAAAATAAGTTAAGTTTTCTATTTCCAAAATTAAACCTGGCAAGTTCCAATACTCATCTGGACCATTTTTGAAATTTAACTTTGGAGCATACCATGCTATTAATTCAATTCCTTTCTCCTTATTTATATAAATAGCTTTATTTACCTGTATATTAAGTATTTCCTTTGATTCTTGCATGATTTTCCAATTTATCTCCTGCAAACTGTCTTTTACTATATATTTTTTTGAATTAAGATTAGCCTCGAACATTTTTACTTTTTCTTTCACATTTTTATAGATATCTCCGTAAGGGGAAAAAAACGTTACTCTACCTACCGTACCATCATTTTGATTATTGTCAACTTTCTCAAAACTTTTCCAGATAGACTCATCTTTATTTAAAATTAATTCATAATAACGTTTGGGAACTTTAATATCTAATGCATTAGGCAAGTCAGAATATTTAAAATTTTCTTCTGGTTCGGTTAATTCATATTCTATTCTTAATTGTTCTTGAGCTATTAAAAAAGGGCCTATTAGAATAGTTAAAATAATTGTTAATTGCTTTATTTTCATACTATTTGTTTTTTTGTGAATTTTATCCATTCCATCAAATTCAATTATTTTTTACATTAATGGATTTACTCCATTTTTGCCATTCTCTGGTGCAAAGGATGGTTGTCTCTCAGAAATTTATAGTGTAGATTTAGCTACAAATTTTAAATTGCTATTAAACTCAAAAATAGTTCTGTAAACCAGAGCCTTATGTCTTTTGTTTCTGTTATACCAAATCTCAATATGGATGTATTAACAAAATTACAATAATAAGATAAGGTATATATTTTACTAAACATAATCATTTTATATACTTTTTTATTTGTATTAAGTAATTGAATTAAAGCGAGTGTCGTTTTGGATAAATTAAGTTAAGAAAAAAAATAGTTAGGTAAATCACATTATATTGTTGAGAATGAATACAGCCAAAATAAGAAGCTAATCATATCTTTTATAAAGGATAAGATTTTCGGAATGATATAATAGACAAAAGCCTCAAGATTCTTGAGGCTTTTGTTGTTTTTATAAGATAATTAACAATGTTTATAACTGTTGATAATGGTTGTTAATTCATTTAATTTCAATAATTTAAAATGATTTGTATTTGTTGATTACGAAATACGTTTGTTCTTTTTAGCTATAAAACTATCATAGAATTTCTTGAAACCATGATGACTAATTAAGTAGTTATATTTCGGAAATACACGGTTTACTTCGTAGCTAATTTGTTTAAATAATTTAGCTTTTTTTAATCGCTCATCTATTTGAATTTGAGTTTCTACCGGCGCAGGTTTTACAAGAGATGGTAAAAGATTATAAATTCTAAGATCAAATTCCCAAGCATGTTGCAAATCGCAATCAATAGGTCTTTGTATTGTTGGTAATGGTTTTTTAATTTTATTTAGAAATTTTTCAGCCGCTTTTCTTGTCCAAATTGCAGCAATAGTTGTAATCGGAATACTAGTTCCACATGCCGCTATAAAATGAGTATTGTCTACATCTTTTATTTTAATATGTTTTCGTTTTCCGTTAAATAATTTCAAGACATCCCATTGATCTTTAACTGATAATTCGTCATAAATAGACAATGTTTTTTCTATAATTGTTTTAAAATC
Organism: Algoriella xinjiangensis; assembly: GCF_900115015.1. Classification (GTDB taxonomy): domain Bacteria; phylum Bacteroidota; class Bacteroidia; order Flavobacteriales; family Weeksellaceae; genus Empedobacter; species Empedobacter xinjiangensis. The sequence continues at coordinate 46,113 of NZ_FOUZ01000011.1, forward strand.
TTGTACCAAAATCGCATCGTCTTCTATAATTACAGCAAACTGATTATCAGAAGATAAAAATTCTTCAAGCGTATTTACGTGACTTAAATAACAACCAATTTCGCCAGGAACTAAATCTCTATCATATTTATTATTGATTTTGTATGTTGTATGATCTAGGTTTTTTGCATCAACAGCGCTGATTCGTTTAAAAGTCAAATCACATTTCGCAAACTCATTTTTCATAAGTTCTAAACGATCAACTGCTCGATCAAGATTAATCAAGTAAGTTTGGTATAAAGGTTTTATATTCATTCAATTATAATTATCGCTGCAAAATTAGATTATTTTTGGCTTAATTTTCGCAATAATCCTAACGTTATAGATAATCTTATCTTTTACATAACATATAATTGGCTGTATATTGTTATTTTAGGAAAAGGAAATAGTACCTTTGCAGTGGTTATGATTATTATTAACATCTTATCAAAAGTTATTAAATATAGCTTGATTTATAAGTAATTAAGATGTTTACTTATTAACTATTATTAAAATAAATCTCAAAAATAAATGATTGAGATTTTACACAAATTAAATTATGCCAAGAAAAAATTTTAAGAATACAAAGGCTAAAAAAGACCAAAATATATCGAAGTTTACAAAGTCTATAATCGAAGTTTTATTTCAAAATCCAAATAAACCTTTAAATTATAAGCAAATTGCTTCAGCATTAAATCTTACTAACCGAATAGATACCGAATTGTTAATCAAAAACATTAACGTTCTGTTAGTCGACAAAAAAATTACCGAAGTAGAAAGAGGAAAATATAAAATAAACGCAACAAACGATTATATGATTGGAGTTGCCGATTTAACTTCTTCTGGAAGTGCTTATATTATTGTTGACGGATTAGAGCAAGATATTTATGTGCAAAAAGGAAAAACAAAAAATACTTTAAAAGGTGACACAGTACGTGTGTATGTTTATCCAAAAAAGAGTAAAAATTCATCAAAAGTAGAAGGTGAAATTGTAGAAATTATCGAACGCAATAAAACTGAATTTATTGGTATTTTCGAATTAGGTAAAAATGGAAATTTCGGTTTTGTAACCATGCAAAATGGTAACCATGATTTCTTTGTTCCAAAAGAAAAATTCAATGATGCAAAAACAGGCGAAAAAGTTGTTGTTCGATTAACAAATTGGCCCGAAGGTTCTAACTCTCCATTCGGAGAAATTACAAAAGTTTTAGGAAATCCAGAAGATACAGATGTCGAAATTCATTCAATTTTATTAGCCTACGATCTTCCAGTAAAATTTCCTGATGAAGTAGAAGAAGAAGCAAATAATTTGGATACTTCAATTTCTGAATACGAAGTAGGAAAACGTCGCGATATGCGAAAAGTAACCACTTTTACAATTGATCCAAAAGATGCAAAAGATTTTGATGATGCTTTATCTATTCAAAAATTAGAAAACGGAAATTGGGAAATCGGTGTTCATATTGCAGATGTAACGCACTATGTACGTCCAGGAACTTTGATAGAGCAAGAAGCCTATAAACGTGCAACTTCTGTTTATTTAGTGGATAGAGTGGTGCCAATGTTACCCGAAGTTTTGTCGAATGTCGCATGTTCTTTGCGCCCAAATGAAGATAAATATACTTTTTCGGGTGTTTTTGAATTAGATGATAATGCCAAAATTGTAAATACATGGTTTGGTAGAACTGCTACGCATTCGGATCGTCGTTTTACATACGAAGAAGCGCAAGCGATTATCGAAGGAGAAGATGGTGATTTTAAAGAAGAAATCTTAACATTAGATCGTTTAGCAAAATTGATGCGCGCAGAACGTATGAATGTTGGTGCGGTTAATTTTGATAAAGTTGAAGTAAAATTCAATTTAGATGACGCACATAATCCAACCGGAATTTATTTCAAAATTGGAAAAGATTCAAATAAATTGATTGAAGAATTTATGTTGCTTTGTAACAAAAAAGTATCAGAATTTATCAGTTTAGATAAACATGGAAAAGATAATGACAACACGTACATTTATCGTGTACATGATGATCCAAATCCAGATAAATTAATAGATCTTAAAAACTTTATTCGTCAATTTGGATATGAATTACAGGTTGGAGATAGAAAAACAACTATTCAATCAATGAATAAATTATTGGCAGATGTAAAAGGAAAACCAGAAGAAAATATGGTCGAAACTTTGTCTATGCGAACAATGGCAAAAGCAAAATATACAACTGATAATATTGGTCATTATGGTTTAGCATTTGATTATTACACGCATTTTACATCGCCAATTCGTCGTTATCCAGATATGATTGCGCATCGTTTGTTGCAAGATTATTTAGACGGTAAAAAATCTCCGGATTCATCTATTTACGAAGACAAAGCAAAACATTGTTCTTCTCGTGAAAAAATTGCTGCTGAAGCCGAACGCGAATCGATTAAATACATGCAAGTTAAATACATGGAACAGTTTGTTGGACAAACGTTTGATGCATTTATTACAGGTGTACAAGATTATGGAATTTTTGTTGAAATACCAGAAACTCGTTGCGAAGGATTAATTAGATCTCGTGCTATGACGGGCGATCATTACTATTTTGACGATAAAAATCATGCATTAGTAGGAAAACGAACTGGAATTAAATACCAATTGGGTAGTCCGGTTAAAATCAAAGTTTTAAATGCAGATTTGATTAAGAAGCAATTAGATTTTGAATTAGTTGATGCCTAATTTTTCATAATTTAGACTTATCTTGCAGACCTTATTTAAGTTATGGATATAATTTTTTCGGCCATACTAATAGGTTTCTTATTAAGTACAATACTAATTGGACCTGTATTTTTTTTGTTGATAGAAACCAGTTTACGCAGAAGTTGGAAAACTGCTGTAGTGCTAGATTTAGGTGTTATTGCAGCTGATATTTTATGTATAGCTGCGGCGTATTTTGGAAGTAAAGATTTCACAGATTATGTGACCAATCATCCAAAATTTTATCGCATTTATATCATCGGTGGTTTCTTTGTTTTGATTTACGGAATTTTTATGTATTTCTCTAAACCAAAGCTACATATAGAGAACGAAGCAGGTTTTGTGAGTAACAATTATTTGCGAACGTTTATCAATGGATTTATTATGAATTTATTGAATATTGGCGTTATTGTTTTTTGGTTTGTCATTGTATCTTCAGTCGTTATACAATATCCAAAACCAAGCGATTTCTTACTATATATGGGCGTTGTCTTAGGAACTTATTTTGCAATAGATTTAATTAAAATCTTTTTAGCAGGTAAGCTTCAAAAACGATTTACAGATCAAAAAGTATTTTTAGTACGGAAAGGAGTTGGAGTTTGTCTCTTAATTTTTGGACTGATTATTATCTTAAAAGGTTTCGGATTTTTTAAAGAAATTGACCAAAAAATAGAAAAACAACTTATCAATCAAGAACAAACAAGTTAAATATAAAACCCTCAAAATAAATGTATTTTGAGGGTTTCTTTTTGTAGTTATATTTTATAATCGATTCTTAATTTGTTGATAAACATTTTCAGCGCTCAAATTTTGAAAATAATCATAATTCTCAAAACCTTTTGGATCTTTTCCGAAGATAGAAGTCGGTCGACATTCCATTTCTTCATCCTGAATCACATCATTTATAGATTGTCCATAACCTAAAAAACCTGCAAACGGATGTGTTCCACCCCAAATAGAAATGGTTCTTGTTCCCATTAACGATGCCAAATGCATGTTTGCACTGTCCATGGAAATCATAACTTGAAGTTTAGAAATTGCTTCTAATTCTTCTTCAAATTTCATTGTTCCAGCCAATGATTTTATGTTAGAATCAAGATTTTCCCAATTTTTTAATTCTTCTGTTTCAGCTTTTCCTCCGCCAAATAAATAAATTTTGTAACCATCTTTTGCTAATTTGCTTGCGACAATTTTCATTTTATCTAACGGATACATTTTACTTGTAAATGCTGCAAAAGGAGCTATTCCTATTGCGTTTTCTTCCTTTATTGCTTTTGGTTGTAATTTGTGTGATAAATTCAATTTAAAGCCCAATTCGCGCAAGACATCAGCATAGCGTTCGGTGGTTAATTTTAATTGTTTAAACACTCTATTTTGCTGATTAACCAATGCTTTTTTCTCCGCTCGACCTTTATCTAAAGTAGCGGTTTTAGTTCCGTTTAATTTAAAAAAAGCAGTTACAACTTTGGTTCTAATTACATTGTGTAAATCTGCAACATAGTCAAAATTATACTTTTTTAAAGTTTTGTATAGACGATATAAACCAAAAACGCCTTTATAATCATTGTTTAAATCAATTGGAATAAAGTTAATTTCTGGAAATTGAAGAAAAATAGTTTCCATAAATGGTCGCGAAGCAACATAAACATCAACAGTTGGATTTTGCTCAATAAATTCCTGCAAAACAGGCGCAATCATAGTAACGTCGCCCAATGCAGAGAAACGTAAAACTAACAGTCTTTTTTTATTCGGAGTCGGCATCGTTTTGAATCTTAATTTCTTTTGCAACCATTTTCATTTGCTTCTCAAATTCTTGCTTCGAAGCTTCAAAATATTGATCAGAATTTTCGGCAAGTTTAGCAATTTTTCGCAATGATTTTCGATCACTTTTGATAAAAATTTCACCTATTTTAGAAGCATCTTCATACGAAAAACCATATTTTAATAAGATTTGACGGCCAACATAAACAGATGAGAAAAAGTTTTCGCGGTAAACTTCATTCAACCCATCTTTTAAATAATTGTAGGCATAACTTCTATTTTTTGCGCGCACAAAAATCTCTAAATGAGGAAAATTTTTGCGAAGAATAGTCACTAATTTCTGATTGATTTCGGGCGGATCTAAGGCTGCAACAAAATACTTTGCTTTCTCTGCACCTGCCGATTTTAGTAAGTTTACATTGGTTGCATCGCCGTAAAAAACATTAAAACCTTGCTTGCGCATTTTTTCCACACGCTCGCTATCATTATCTAAAACAATTGATTTGATGCCTGAGCTTTTTAAAACACGGCTTATTGTATTTCCAAAATCTCCAAAACCTGCAATTATAATTTGTCCATCTGCAGAATTTGGATTGATTTTATCATTTTCGACAACTTGTTCTACTTTTCTTTTAACACCAAAATATTTTAAAATTAACTTCTCATTCAATACCAAAAGCAAAGGCGTAATAACCATTGTAAGCGCTGTTGTAGCAAGCATCAAATCGTACCATTCTTTGTTTAAAATATCTAAGTTTTTAGTCAAAGATAAAATCACAAATGCAAATTCTCCGACTTGAGAAAGCAACAGAATAAAGAGCATTTTTTGGTCAAAATTGAACTTATGTTTGATTCCAATAAGTAATAAAACCAACGATTTTATCAACATAATTCCGAATGTTAATCCAAGAATCATCAATGGTTTATCGCCAATTAATTTGAAGTTAATTGTAGAACCTACTGCAATAAAAAATATACCTAATAAAAGCGATTTAAAAGGTTCTATATCACTTTCTAATTGATGTTTATATTCGTTATTTGCCAAAACAACTCCTGCAATAAATGCACCCAAAGCAGGTGAAATTCCTACTTTTTGCATTAAAATTGAAACACCAATAACTAAAAGTAATGCAGATGCTGTAAATATTTCTCGAACTTGTAATTGTCCTACATATTTAAAATAAGGCGTAATAATATATCGCGCAATAAAGTAAATAAGTGTAATTGCGCCAACAATTACCAAGGTTTTCATGAAAGCTGGTCCGCCAACTAAAAGGCTTTTAGAATCGTCGCCAATGGATTGAATTAAAGAATCTCCAACCAATAAAGGAATAATTGCTAAAATTGGAATAACCATAATATCTTGGAAAAGTAAGACCGAAAACGTCGATTTTCCGATACCAGTTTTGGTTAATCCTTTTTCGTTTAGCGTTTGCATGATGATTGCGGTAGACGACATTGTAATTGCAAAAGCGATAGAAAGTGCGCGCGGAAAATTCATTTCCAACGCAAATACGCCAACTAAAGTTGCAATTAAAATTGTTCCGAGAACTTGCATTCCGCCAAGGTTGATGATTTTACTTTTCATCTTCCAGAATTCCTTCGGATCAAGTTCTAATCCAACTAAAAAAAGCATCATTACAACACCAAATTCGGTTGCGTGCATGATATCGGTACCATCGTTACCAACAAATTTTAGCACATAAGGACCAATTAAAACACCCGCAATAAGGTAACCTAAGACGGAACCCATTCCTAATTTTTTAGAAATAGGTACACAAACTACGGCAGAAAATAAAAAGATAAAGGCTTGTCCTAAAAAGTCGTTCATTTTGTTTTAGGTTGATTGATAAAGTTAACTAAAAACTTTATGAATTGTTTTGTTTTGATTGAAAAGCAATCGCATAAAATTTAAATTGTTTTACCATTGCTAACAATCCGTTTGCACGAGTTGGCGATAAAAATTCGGCTAAACCAATTTCGTTGATAAAATTTGTATCCGATTCTAAAATATCTTTTGGCGTTTGATGATTGTACATTCTGATCAACAATGCTGCAATACCTTTTGGTAAAATTGCATTAGAATCTGCTTTAAATTCGATTACACCATCGTTTAATTCTGCATCTAACCAAACCGAAGATTGACAACCTTTTATAATTTTGTCATCTGTTTTTTCTTCTTCGGGTAAAGCTTCTAAACTTTTACCTAATTCTATTAAATATTCGTAACGTTGTTCCCAATCATCAAAAAATGAGAATTCGTCTACTATTTCGTTTTGAATTTCTTTAATTGTCATGCAACAAAGTTAGAAAGATTTTGAAAGTTAAACCTTAAAAATAGTCGTTAAACTGCTCAATACTTTTAGATTTCTTATTTTTGTTCATTAATAAAATCAATTCAACTAAAATGAAATATATTTTCATTGTTAATCCGAATTCTGGAAACGCAAAACACGAGATTACTTTAGATTTTTTACAGTCAAAATTTGAACCAACGGATGAAATTGTTTTGAAAGAAACAAAGTATCAATTTCATGCAAAAGAATTGGTGAAAGAAGCAATTTTAGAACATGCAGATATTGTTGTGGCTTGCGGTGGAGATGGTACGATAAACGAAGTTGCGAGTGCTTTGGTAAACACTAAAATTCCATTGGGTATAATTCCTGCTGGTTCTGGAAACGGTTTGGCGTCAAATCTTGCTATTCCAAAAGATATTGATAAAGCCATAGAAATTATCCGAACAAAAGAAATTAAAACGATAGATGCTGGTCGAGTAGAGGATAACTATTTTTTTAGCAACCTTGGTTTTGGGATTGATGCTTCGGTTATACAAGCGTACGAGGAAAAGCAGAAGCGTACGTTTACGGGATATATGGATGCGTCTGTAAAAACATTGTTGAATTATAAGTCAAAATTGTTTCGCATTTATATAGATGGTGCTATAATCGAGAAAAATTTCTACTATTTATTTTGCTCAAACTCAAATATAGCGGGCTATGGGATTTCTTTTACGCCAAATGCTGATTTAGCTGACGGCGAATTAGATTTATTAATGATTGAGGATCTTGATGTTTTTGAACAATTTTATTTTTCGGTGCTTGTTTTGGCTAAAAAGATTGATATAATGGAGAAAGCGCGTTACAGAAAAGTGAAGAAATTTTCGTTAGAAAGTTTAGATAACGAACCAATTTCGTATCAACTTGATGGCGAATTTCAGACAACAAATTTACTTAAAGTAAAAGTTGAAGTTGTTCCAAATGCATTAAAAATCATCTATTAATTAACAATTTATTTTTCTTTATATCAGCTAATTAAAAGGTTATTAACTATGTTATAAACCTTTTGTTAATTGTCTTTTCTACCTATTTTTAGTACACTTTAATTGTGTTTCGTTGTAACTTTGATTAAAATTTAGAAGAATGAATATGCCTTATAAAATCTTAGCAATAGATTCTAATCACGAATGTCTAAACACTGGTTTGCGTGATGCTGGTTTTATTGTTGATGAAGATTATACTTCGTCAAAAGAAATTATTGAACAAAAAATTGCAGATTATGATGGAATGATTGTTAGAAGTCGTTTTCCGATTGATAAAGATTTTTTAACAAAGGCGACAAATTTAAAATTTATTGGTAGAGTAGGAGCGGGACTTGAAAATATTGACGAAGATTTTGCTGCAAATCGTGGTATAATTTTATTTAATTCTCCCGAAGGTAATCGTGATTCGGTTGGCGAACATGCAATTGGTATGTTGTTGATATTGATGCATCATTTGCGACGTGCAGATAACGAAGTTCGTAATGGAATTTGGAAACGCGAAGAAAATCGTGGCGACGAATTGAAAGGTAAAACGGTCGGAATTATTGGTTACGGAAATATGGGAAATGCGTTTGCAAAACGTTTGCAAGGTTTTGATGTAGATGTAATTTGTTATGATATTTTACCAAATAAAAGCAATCAATATGCGACGCAAGTTTCGTTAACAGAGTTTTTTCAACGTGCAGAAGTTGTAAGTTTACATACGCCGCAAACGCCCGAAACTTCAAAAATGATTAATGCGGAATTTATTGCTAATTTTCAACATTCTTTTTATTTTGTAAATACGGCTCGTGGAAAATCTGTTGTAACAAAAGATTTGGTAGAAGCCATGAAATCTGGTAAAATTTTGGGAGCTGCTTTGGATGTTTTAGAGTTCGAAAAATCTAGTTTTGAGAAACTAATTGTTTCAGAATTACCCGATGAATTTCAATATTTAATTCAAGCAGATAATGTTGTTTTAGCGCCTCATATTGCAGGTTGGACACATCAAAGTAAAATTAAACTTGCAGAATTTATTAAAGATAAAATAATTGTTTGGTCAAAAGCTAATTAGAAATATAATACAACTAAAAAGGTTCCAATTAATGGAACCTTTTTTTATTTTGTAAGTTTTTTGTAGAGTTTATACAAAATAACCGCTATCATAATTACTAATACGATTTGAACTATAATCCATAAAATTAAACTAAATGTCGAACCGCCCGAATCTGATAGCATAAATATCACTCATGTGTTAATAGAATACTAAATTATAAAATAAATTTAACATTTTATTAATAAAACCAATATTTTTTTCTGATCCTTTTTCCAAATGTGATTACTTAACACAAATCAATAGAAATTTTAATCAAGCTTATTACCTTTGAATAAAATATTAAACAATGGATTATCAAATATTTAAATCAGATTCAAGAGGTGGAGCTAATCATGGTTGGTTAAACACGCGTCATTCATATAGTTTTGCAAATTATTACGATCCAAATCGTATTCATTTTGGCGCTTTACGTGTTGTTAATGATGATATTATTACGGGTGGAATGGGTTTTGGAAAACATCCACACGATAATATGGAGATTATTACAATTCCGATGAAAGGTGGAATTAGCCATCAAGATTCAATTGGAAATGGTTCTATTATTGAGTCTGGCGATGTGCAAATGATGAGTGCTGGTACGGGCGTTTTTCATAGCGAAATGAATGCGTATGAAAATCAGGAAGGACATTTTTTTCAGATTTGGATTATTCCGAATAAACAAAATGTAGAACCTCGTTATCAACAAATTTCTGTACGCGAAGTAGCGAAAGAAAATGAATTGTATCAAGTACTTTCTCCAAATCCTGATGATCAAGGTGTTTGGGTTTATCAAGATGCATGGATTTTCTTAGGAAATTATACTGAAGATAAAGAAGAAACATATAAAGTACAGAAAGAAGGAAACGGTGTTTTCTTTATGGTTGTAGAAGGAGAAGTTGAGTTTGAAGGAAATAAATTAGATCGCCGTGATGTAATTGAAATCACAAATACAAATGAGTTTTCTTTTAAAGTTTCTAAAAATTCACGTTTAATGTTGATTGAAGTCCCAATGAATTTCTAAATTTGGGAAACAATCAACCTAAATATGAAGAAGTTCGGACAAAGCTTTATTCGATTATTATTTTCTCGCTTAGAATTTTTAAAGAATCCTAAAGCAGCCGAATTTTTATTGCAAAGTATTCCGCTATGGATTGCATCTTGCGTTGTAGGATGCATTGCGGTTTTATATGCACAAATTCTACATTTCGGAGAAGAAGTTTTTTTATTATTCTATAAAAATAACAAGGCGTGGGTTTTTATTCTTGCGCCTGTTTTTTTCTTTTTATCCTTTATATCTGTTCGTTATTTTGCAAAATATTCTAACGCAAGTGGAATTCCGCAAGTAATGGCAGCCTTAGTTTTACCAAAAAAACGAGCTCGAGTTATTATAAATGAATTACTAAGTGTTCGTATTATTATCGTAAAAATTATCAGCAGTTTTTTTATGTCACTTGGTGGCGGTGTTGTGGGTAGAGAAGGACCAACAATACAAATTGCAGCTTCTATTTTACATGTTACCAACCGAATTCTTCCAAAATCGTGGCCACAAATTTCAGATAAATTAATGATTATTACGGGAGGCGCAGCAGGTCTTGCAGCAGCTTTTAATACACCACTTGGCGGAATTGTTTTTGCGATAGAAGAATTAACCAAGAATCACTTAAAATATCTTCGTACAACTGTTTTTTCATCCGTAATTATTGCAGGTTTTACCGCTCAAACTTTGTTAGGACCTTATCTGGTTTTTGGCTTTCCACAAGTAGACGCAGATGGATTTCATTTTTTTATGATTTTGTTATTGGTTACTTTTTTGTGCGGAATATTTGGCGCTTATTTTGGTAAAATTGCATTTGCTGTAAATCGTTTCAAAAAGAGTTTAAAACCGAAACAACAATTCGGATTAGGATTTGTCTTGGTAATGTTATTTGCAACAATTGTTTTTTATACGAATAAAGATAGTGTAGGAGCGGGGAATTTATTATTGGATAGATTGTTATTTGAGTCAGATAAAACTGTCGATTGGTACACTGTTCCGGCTCGATTATTTAACGGAATTATTTCGTTTACAAATGGCGGAGCGGGCGGAATTTTTGCTCCAGCGTTAAGTTTTGGAGGTTCTATTGGCGCATTATTTGGAGAGTTTTTTATCTTAGAGCCTAAACAAACCAATATGTTGGTGATGATTGGAATGGTTGCTTTTTTAACAGCTTTTACGCGTTCGCCTTTTACATGCGCTATTTTGGTTCTGGAAATGACTGATCGTCATTCGGTTATTTTTTATTTATTAGTTGCCGCTTGGGGTTCTAATTTGATTGCGACATTAATCGATCCTAAATCATTTTATGAGAAAACTTCGGAAGTGATTGTCAAAGAATTAAATCCAAATAATCCTCAAAATAATACCAATTCAATATAAGTATTTAGTATATTTACTGCTTGTAAAATCACGAACATAAACCGCTTAATCAATAGAATATGAAACGTTTATTAATCATTGCTTCAATAGCTTTTATGATTTTTAGTTGTAAAAATGATAACACCGAAATAGATTCGAGTTCTGCACAAACATTTAGCGAAACTGTGGATAAGATTTCGAAATCGTTACCCGTTTTGCAGCAAGATAAATTTAAAGAAGCATTGCAAATCATTTACGAATACAAAACAAGTCAAACAAGTGATAACGATTCGCGTTGGGCTGCAGTTCGTACAATGTTAGATGGTAAAAACGTTGGAGAAATATTTGATTTAGCTGAAAAAGTTGCTTTAGAAAGTAAATTTACATGGAACAGAAATCAAGTTCCTTTGGCAAATGGAATTCCAAAAGTGGGTTCTATTGCACCTGTTGAAGAAACACCTTTAGAGCCAACAACTAATGTGCAACGTTTTGATTTTAGTATAAAACAAGACGAAACTGGCGTTGCGATTTCTCCGTTTTTTTACAATGCACAAGGTCAAGAAATTCAGTTAGAAGAACCGGTTACTGCAACTATTGAAGTTTTTAATTCGGGTAATATTGTGTACAGTTTTCGTTCTACAATCGATCCAAATTCGATGGATGATTTGTACCGTAAAAATTCAATTAATTTTAAATATTCTTCGTTAGATGCTTCTAAAATTAAGAATGATCGATTAGATGTTTTGATACGTATTCCGAATTCTGAACGTTATTTAACCAACAGAAAAGCAATTAAAGTTCCGGTTGAATTGATTGGTGGAGCTTCTGAAGTTGCAGATTCTACAGCGGTTGCTACGCCTGCAATTGTAAGTAAAGAAGCGGGAATGGTTAAGTCTTTATCTAATCGTTTTTTGACAAATATTTCGAAGAAAAATTATTCGGGAGCTTTTGCTTTAACGCGAAGTGGAGAATGGTCAACGTATCAAAAATTTTCTGGAGATGATGCAATCAAAGTTTTAGAACAAGCGTCAATCAATGATTCTAAAGTTTTAGATGCAGATGAAAAAGTTGCTTTGGTTGAAGTAAATGTTAGTTTGAAAGATCAATCTTCTAAATCATATCAAGTAACTTTAGAAAAAATTAATAATAAATGGTTTGTCGTTAATTTTAAATAAGTTTTATAAAATTCATATAATAAAAAAGGAGTTCTAAATTTTAGAACTCCTTTTTGTATTTATCTAGTAAAATGATTATTGACCAGCTTCTTTTGCTGCGTCTGCTTTCATTTTTTCGTTTGCAGTAATTGCAATCTCTACACGACGGTTTTGAGCACGTCCTGCTTCAGTTGTATTGTCAGCAATTGGTTCTTCTAAACCTCTTCCTTCTGATGTTAAACGAGAAGCTGAAATACCTTTAGAAACTAAATAGTCTTTTACAGATTGTGCACGTTTTTGAGATAACGGTAAGTTATATGCTTGCGAACCTTTGTTATCTGTATGACCAACAATTAATAAGTTAGTATCTGGGTATTCGTTAAAAACTTCTACTAATTTGTCTAAGTTAGTTTTTGCAGTAGCTGTTAAACTTGCTTTGTTGTATTCAAAAGTTACACGAGAGTTTTCATCTAAAATTAAGTTAATACCTTCTTCTGTACGAACAACTTCTGCACCTGGTAAAACTTGCTCGATTTTTTGAGCTTGTTTGTCCATTTTATTTCCAATAACTCCACCAGCAGCACCACCAACAGCAGCACCAATAACAGCACCTAAAGCAGTATTACCACCTTTACCGATATTGTTTCCTAAGATACCACCAATAACACCACCAGCAACAGCACCAAGACCAGCACCTTTTTGTGTATTATTTGCGTTTTGAACTGCAGTACAAGAAGACATAATAAATGAACCTCCTAAGATAATTGCAGCGACTTTAGTATTTATTTTTTTCATAATTTCTGAGTTTATAGTTTAATTTGATTAACGTTGAAAAGAATAAACAACTTGAATGATTTTACCATTTGCATTTACATCTTGTACCAAACGCATAGAACTTGCATCAACTTGATCTACTCTTAATTTGTATCCAGCCGTATTTTGTTTTGCTTTGATACCTGTTACATCTTTAAATGTAAAATATGTATCCGAACCTTCTTGTGTTAAATTCCAGATAATATTTGCAGTACCTTGTGGACAATCTGCACCAGCACTGTTAAAAGTATACGTTCCCTTTTTGTTGTTCTGAACTAAGTTCCAAGAAGAACCTTCATAACATTCTGGAGAAGCCATATCAAATACACGCGCTACTTTTTCGTTTACACGAACATTTCCTTCAACTTGATTATTTGCTAAACCTTGATAATCTACATTAGTTAAAGTCCATGCACCACGAACTTCTTTTCCTGTATTAATTTCTTGTTTCGCAACTGTTGTCGATGCACAAGAACTTAATAAAGCAGTTGCGCAAATACCAAATAATAAAATACTTTTTTTCATAGCTTTCTATCTTATTTATTACATTTTTAGTTTAAAAATTGGGTTTCATAAATTAATTTTAAGCAATAATCTCAAAAAATCAATAGCAAAGCTTATTTATGTTTTATATATAAGCTTAAAACGCTTTATATTACTTTTTGACCTTGATTGTGTAAATTAACGAAGAATATTCTCCTGTTTTTTTCGCTTTCACGTTTGATTGTATTCCAACTCGTATGGCGTTTAAAAAACCTAATTTATTACCCTTGTATTTCTCTGAAAGTAGACTCACATAAAACGAATCCAATTTCATCGGGTTGATAGTTTCAATTTTCATACCAAAGTTGTTAAAAAGCTTGTGCATACTATCTGCAGAAAAATGCCAAAGATGACGTGGCACATCATAAGCCGCCCAATATTGTCCGTAATATTCGGCATCATAAGATTTGTGATTTGGAACCGCAATAACTAATGTTCCATTTTCTGTCAAATGATTTTTTAACTGTTCTATTATTTCATTCAGATTTGGAATATGTTCTAAAACATGCCAAAGAGTAATGACATCAAATTTTTGGTTGATTTCATTTAATTCTGTCGAAACAACTTTTTGTTCTCCAATTTTTGATTGTGCAATTTTACGAGCAGATTCATTTGGTTCCATACCCAAAACGTTGTAACCGTTTTTTTGCATAAACTCTAAATAATCTCCAACACCACAACCGTAATCTAAAATTGTTTTTCCCGAAGCAATTTTATTCATCAACTTTAATTTTTCATTTAAATTGATGTGTTTCGCTATTTGATAAAAACGCTCAAAAAGAGATTTTTTACCATCTGTGTGCGAAATGTAATTTTTGCTTTCGTAATACTTTCCTAAATTTTGGATAGGCTGGGGGAGAGTATACAAAACCTTGGTTTTAGAATCTTCGTATAATTCAAATTTTTCTCCCGTTAAAAAATAATCTTTTAACTCTAATTTCTTTATACCAGAAAATCCTTCAATTGAAGGATTTTCTAATAATGTTTCACGTGGAACATTTTCCATTTTATCTTCCCATGTAAATTAATAATACACTAATATCTGCTGGAGATACACCACTAATTCTTGAAGCTTGCGCAACAGTAGCAGGTCTTAATTTTGTCATTTTTTGACGTGCTTCAATCGACATAGAAACTAACAAATTGAAATCAATATTTGTTGGTATTTTTAAGTTTTCTAATCGATGTAATTTGTCTGCGTTTTGCTGTTCTTTCTTGATGTATCCTTTATATTTTATTTGAATTTCTGTTTGCTCTAATTCCTCAACGTCATAATTGTTCTCCGTAATAAATTCGTTTACACGATCTATTTTTGTGAAATCAGCTAATTTTAATTCAGGTCGAGTAATAACAGAAATCATTTTATTGGCTTGCTTTAGCGGTGTACCTTCACGTGCTTCAATTATCTCATTTATCTCTTTTGGTTGAACAGAATTTTCTTCAAAATAATTGACAAGTTTTTCAGCTTTATCAAATTTTTCTTCCATTCTTCTCAAACGCTCTTCCGAAGCTAAACCGATATCAAATCCTTTTCTTGTTAATCGTTCGTCCGCATTATCTTGTCTTAATAAGATACGGTATTCTGCGCGAGACGTAAACATACGATAAGGTTCTTCGGTTCCTTTTGTAATTAAATCATCAATTAAAACACCAATGTATGCTTCGTTACGATTTAAGATTAAAGGTTCTTTTTCTTGAATTTTTAAGGCAGCATTTATACCTGCCATTAATCCTTGCGAAGCAGCTTCTTCATAACCTGTTGTTCCATTAATTTGTCCTGCACAATATAAGTTTTCAACCATTTTAGTTTCCAACGTATGTTTTAATTGTGTTGGTGGAAAATAATCATATTCGATGGCATATCCAGGACGGAATATTTTAGCATGTTCAAATCCAGGAATTGAGCGTAAAGCTTTTGCTTGAACATCATCTGGCAAAGATGTAGAGAAACCATTAATGTAATATTCTACAGTATCCCAACCTTCGGGTTCAGCAAAAATTTGGTGACGTTCTTTGTCTGCAAAACGATTAATTTTATCTTCGATAGAAGGACAATATCTTGGACCAGTTGATTGAATTGTTCCATTAAACATTGGCGAACGATCAAAACCTTCGCGTAACAAATCGTGTACTTCTTGGTTAGTATAAGTAATCCAACAAGAGCGTTGTTTTGTTAATTTTGGCGTATTTGTATACGAGAATTTTGATGGATTTTCATCTCCTGGTTGTTCAATCATTTTCGAATAATCGATAGATCTTCCATCAACTCGTGGAGGCGTTCCAGTTTTCATTCGTCCTGCTTCAAAACCTAAATCAACTAATTGTTCCGTTATTCCAAATGCAGCACCTTCGCCCATACGTCCACCACCAAATTGTTTTTCTCCGATATGGATTAAACCATTCAGAAAAGTACCATTTGTTAAGATAACAGCTTTAGAACGAATTCTCATTCCCATTGCTGTAACAACTCCACACGCTTTCCCGTTTTCGATGATTAAGCTTTTTACCATGTCTTGAAAGAAATCAACATTCTCTGTTCTTTCTAATGATAAACGCCATTCTTCTGCAAAACGCATGCGGTCTGATTGTGCACGTGGCGACCACATTGCAGGACCTTTTGATTGATTCAACATCTTAAATTGAATCATTGTTTTATCTGTGATGATACCTGAGTATCCACCTAATGCATCTATTTCTCGAACAATTTGTCCTTTTGCAATTCCACCCATGGCAGGATTACAAGACATTTGTCCGATGCTTTGTAAGTTCATTGTAACAAGAAGCGTTTTTGCTCCTAAATTGGCTGCTGCGGCTGTTGCTTCTGCACCAGCATGTCCGCCACCAACTACAATTACATCATATTCTGATTGAAATATCATTTGATTTTAAACTTATATTTGATTTAAAATAATAAATGTTCCACGTGGAACATTATGAATTTAGTAAACTAAATGTTCCTAAATAGTAATCTTCTTTCGAAGTCATTAATTCTTTCTCTTCGGGTTCTTTATCTAAATAACCAGCGAAATGTAAAGTACCATGAATGATAACACGCGCTAATTCGTTTTCAAAAGAAACATTATTTTGAGTTGAATTATCTTTAATTCTTTCGACGCTAATAAAAATATCGCCCATTAATTGATCATCTTCAGAATTATCAAAACCGATAACATCTGTATAATAATCGTGATCTAAATATTGACGATTAATTTGAAGTAAGTATTCATCATCACAGAAAATATAGTTTAATTCTTCTATTGTTTTCCCTTCATTCTTCATACTTTCTACGATCCAATCTATCCAAATTTGAGCATCTTTTATCTCAAATTCTGTTTCGTAAAATAACTCTATCATTGTTCTAAAACCAGTAACCTAAACTTAAATTAAATAATCCTTTTTTTGTGTATGGCGAATAACTCCAGATAAAATTTATTGGTCCCAAAGGACTATCATATCCGTATGTCATACCGTATCCAAGATATTTGTAATCTGTTAAACTCAATTGCTCAAATCTGTTTTCTAAATTTGCAATGTTCATAAACAAACTTGCATAGTGGTTTTTCAATATTTTTGCTTGTAAATACGAACCAAAAACCAATTGATTATCGCCAATTGCTGTACCAAATGGTAAGCCATAAAACTTTGTATAATTGAAAAAATCTTGTTCAACATATCCTCCTAAATAAAATTTCTGAGGCATGGTTACGTTATCGTTAAAAAAGGTTCCAAAGTTAGCAGTAAATCTGTAACTTAGGAAATTATTTAACGGAAAATTTGCCTCTAAACTTCCTTCTAATAAGTAGTTATTTTCAAATCCATCTACATTCGAATCAAAAAGATACTTAAAACTAGCATCAAATTTTACACCACTTCTCGCGTAATTGGCATTGTTACGATTATCGGCTTTTACATATCCATAACCTTTCCAATAAAAACCTTCGGTTTTAGAAGGAAAATTTGTGTTGTTATCGTCAATAAAATTATTGGTAAATATTTTTGTGTATTGATGTTCTAAACCAATACCAATGGCATATTTCTCTTTAAGTGTAGATTGAAAATACAATTGATTGATGTATTCGCGAAAGTTAAAATTTACTTTCTTGTAAATCATATCTTCATTATAAATGTTTCGAAGATCAATTTCTTTGTCAAAATAATGCGAAAATGAGTTGAAACCAATGCTTGGATAATACCCATTATCAATAAAAAAATTGACATTGTAACGCGCATAATCACCAACAACAACGTCGGCAGAAATGATGGAGTTTTTAATAAAAAGACTTTTTGAAGTAAAGTTTAAAAGTAATCCTGTCTTAAATAAATCATCATAATGCAAACCAAATCGAATGGATTGTTTGGTCTTATTTTCTTGTACATTTAGGGTTAAAAGATTCTCGTTTTCGTCTAATTCAGAAATTTTATACGTGATATTATTAAAGTTTCCCGAGGCATATAATTTAGAAATTCCGGATTTTAAATCATCATATTTGATTAATTCTGGCGTACGAATACCAAGTTGACCTTCGATATAATTTTCATTAAAACTCTTCAATCCTTCAACTTTTATGTCTTTTACCAAAACATAATCATCCAATTTTATCTCGTTTCGAGTAGTGTTCGAAGCATTTTGTTTCTTCGCAATTTCTTTTAATTGAGCATCTACTTTATCCGCAGCTTCAAGTCCTTTTTTGTATATGGCATCAACTTCGTCAAAGCTTGTAACAGCATATTGTTTTAGCTCTGGTTTAATTAATAAATCAACTAATTTTTTTTGTTCATCTGTCTTTTTAACAATACTCATTGTCATAATTTGACTCAAAATATCAATAGCAGAATTTAGTTCGTCTCTTTTTTGTAAACCATCGCCCAACTCAACACCAATAATAATATCAGCGCCCATATCTTTTACCTCTTTTACCGGAAAATTATTTACAACACCACCATCTACATACATGCGGCCGTCTATTGTAACAGGATCTAGCATGGTTGGATAAGCGCCCGAAGCCAACACAACACGAGGTAAAAAACCCGAACGAAACACTTTTTCTTCACCAGTTTCTATATCAGTTCCGATACAAACAAAAGGTGTCGGTAATTTATTAAAATCATCGATATCATGTACCGGACGAAATAAATAAGTTAACAAATCTAATGGTCCTTGACCTTTCGAAATTGCATTTGGAATGGATAATTTAAAGTTATTAAAAGGTAATTCTAAGATATATTTTTCCTTGTAAGCTTTCTCAAAAAATGGAATTTCCGCACGATCTTTATTCTGGGTAATTAAAGACGAAATATCCAATTGATGCATTATTTTTTCGAGCTCATCGGGCGTATATCCAGCCGCATATAAACCACCAATTATTGCGCCCATACTTGTACCACCGATATAATCAATTTTGATTCCAGCTTCTTCAATTCTTTTTAAAGCACCAACATGTGCGTAGCCTTTTGCGCCACCACCACTCAAAACAACACCAACTTTTAATCGAGTTGAATCTTGTTTTTTTTCTTGAGCGAATGTAATCGTTGAAAGTAAAACGATAAAAGCAAAAAACGTGCGCATAATCTTTAATCTAGTGAGGAATAAAGATAAGGATTTTACTTGGTAGTACTAATTTGAATTTACGTTAAGCTTTTATTTTTTTAGAGGTTTAAGTAAATAGTTTGCGGCTAGAATTAAAATTATGATGAACAAAATTATAAAACTAGTTGTTGAGTCTGTTGAAAAAGTAGAAGAAATGAAAGCCATTGCATACACAATACCTAAAAATATTACAGGTATTAATGAGATAAAAAGAAATAATGTTAGCAGACTTTTCATACATACAAGATACAAAAAAAGCTACTGTTGAGTAGCTTTCTTATCTTATTATTCTTTGTAATAAACTCTTTTTATTCGATGTGAGACCGAAGTTAAAACTTCGTACGGAATAGTTTCTAACCATTTTGTAACATCTGCAATTGTAGGCGAATCTCCAAAAATAGTTACTTCATCACCTTCCTTACATGGAATATCGGTTACATCAACCATCATCATATCCATACAAATAGTTCCGGTTATGGTTGCTAATTGTCCATTAATACCTACTTTTCCTTTTCCGTAACCCAAAGATCGTCTAATACCATCTGCATAACCAACGGGTAAAGTTGCAATTTTTGTATGTTTTTCTGCTGTAAAACGACGTCCATAACTTACAGTTTCGCCAATTTCAATTTCAGAAATTTGTGAAATTACGGTCTTAAAACGAACTACTGGTTTCAAGTATTTTTGCATAAAATCGGTATATTCAGAATAACCATACATCCCAATTCCTAAGCGAACCATATCGTATTGACGATCCGAATAAGCAACAATTCCAGGAGAATTTAAGGCATGTTTGATTGGCTTTATATCCAAAGCTTCCGAAATAGTTGCGTAACTTTTGTCAAAACGATTTAACTGATAATTGACGTAATCTGCTTCTTCGGGCATATCTGCAGTTGCTAAATGAGTGAAAATTGAACGAACTTCTACTTGCGAATTATTTTTTAGAATAGCAATTAATTCATCAAAATCATCTTCATGAAAACCTAAACGATTCATACCAGTTTCCATTTTCAAATGAATTGGATAAGCCGTCGAAATTTGTTTTTCTTGTAGTTTCTGAATAAATAATTTCAGCACACGCAAACTATAAATTTCGGGTTCTAATTGATAATCGATTAAAGTCGAATAACTACTTTGTTCAGGATTCATTACAATAATCGGAACTGTTATTCCAGCTTCGCGCAACTCTTTTCCCTCATCTGCAATTGCAACACCTAAAAAATCAATACCGTTATTTTGCAACATATTTGCCACTTCAAAACTTCCCGTTCCGTAACTATTTGCTTTTACCATACACATTAATTTTGTGGTAGGTTTTAGCAACGAGCGATAAACGTTTATATTTTCGATGAGATATTGTAAATTAATTTCGAGAACAGAATCATTGGAACGCGTTTCTAATTCGTTCGAAATTTTTTCTAATTTAAATGGACGAGAACCTTTTAATAAAATAGCTTCGTTGTCTACATTTTGATGTTTAAATTGCTCTAAAAATTCTTCGGTCGAATTATACGAACGCACATAAGATTGAAATAAATGTTTGAATTGAGAAATTTTTTCTCCAATCAAAACTATTTCATCAAAATGATACGGATTTACCAAATCGGCAGTTTGTTGATACAATTCTTCATCCGATAAATTACTTTGTAGAATATCGGTCAAAACCAATGATTTTTTTTCTTTTGGTTGTTGATTTAGAACATTCAGCCCAATTTTTAATGAATTTAGGTCAGAATTGAATGTATCGTTAATTAAAATTGAATTGTTAATCGCTTCTTTTATTTCCAATCGCATTTCGATTGGTAAAAGCTGATTAAATTCTTCTTTAAATAGTTTATAATCAATATTTAAACTGATTAATGTCGTTAAGCAAATTAAGCTATTTTTGATAGAAGCATCATCTATAAATGGAATTGTATAAGTGAATTCTTCTTGATTATGTAAAATAGAAATCTGCGTATTTGTTTGATTACTTAGAATCTGATTGATTTTTACTGTGGCAAAATCTGTATATCCATAAGTAATTTTATCAATTTTAGACAAATGTTCGTCTTCAAGAATTATTTGATGTAATTTCTCATTCTCGATGTTGTAAACAAGTTTATCAACATGCGTAAATAATTTTAGTTTTTCAAAAATTATTTCTTCTTGATTTTCGAAATTCTCTAAATGCGCTTCTCCAATTTTTGTCAACACACCAATAGTTGGTTGTATAATTTCTTCGAGATTTTGCATTTCGTTTGGCATCGAAATTCCTGCTTCAAAAATTCCTAAATCATTTTTGTCTTCCATTTGTAAAATAGAAAGCGCAGCGCCAAATTGAGAATTATAACTTTTTGGACTACGAACAATCGAGAATTTTTTCCATAACAATTGATTCAACCATTCTTTTACAATTGTTTTTCCGTTAGAACCTGTAATTCCAATAACGGGAAAAGTAAATTGTTTGCGGTGATATTTTGCCCAAACTTGCAAGGCATTCAATGGATTTTTGACTTCGATAAAATTTGCATCAACAAAATTAGTTGGTGCTTTTTCGACTACAAAATTTCGAATTCCTTTTTGATAGGCATCTTGCAAATAATGATGACCATCTTTTTGATTGCCATGAAAAGCAAAAAAAATACCATGAATTGGGTTGATAATCATTCTCGAATCAAAGAAAATTTGATTGATAATTTCGTCTCCTTTGCCAATTAATGTACCATTTATGATACGAGCTAATTGATTTAGATTATAACTTTTCAACTTTTTGTTTATTATATTCTTCCCAGAAAGCAGATCGGCTTAATGGTTCGTATTCTGAAGTTTCTCCAAGTTCGACAAGGCGTTCGCTGTCAATTTTTCGGTGTGAATAATTGGCTAAATTTCCTGTACGAACACAAATTGCATGTACTTTTGTGATGTATTCTGCGGTTGCTAATAGATTTGGCATTGGTCCGAATGGGCGACCTTTAAAATCCATATCTAAACCAGCAACAATTACCCGTTTTCCTTGATTTGCCAAGGCATTTGCAACATCTACAATACCATCATCAAAAAATTGCGCTTCGTCTATTCCGACAACATCGCAATCATCTGCCAATAATAGTATTGCAGAAGAATATTCGACAGGTGTAGAGCTGATTGAGTTTTGATTATGCGAAACTACTTCGCGTTCTGCATAGCGTGTATCTACAGTTGGTTTGAAGATTTCGACGCGTTGTTTTGCAAATTCGGCACGTTTTAGGCGGCGTATAAGTTCTTCAGTTTTACCAGAAAACATAGAGCCACAGATGACTTCTATCCATCCACTTTTTTGATGTTGATTAAAGGTATTTTCGAGGAACATAATTCAAATAATTTAGTTTAAAATATAAAAGCAAATTTAAGGAATAAATTAGTTGAGCAAGATAAAATATGTTAAGATGTTTTTATAAGAAAATCTTTATTTATTATATAATGGTAAATAGTAAAATAATTTATATTTCGCTGATTTTGTTAAAGAAATTAAAAGATTATATAAATAAGTCCTATTTTTACGGCTATAAATATTGAATTTGTTTCTAGAGTATCCTCTATCTTTTTATTATGAAAAATATGCTATTAAAAAAAATTTATAAACTATTAAACATTATTGATTATTTGTTTATAAGCTTCTTTTTCTTCTTCTTTTTAAGAATAAAGTATAGGTATTTAGATAATGTTACATTAAAAATAGAAACATGGAAATTTGAAGATTTAATTTATACACACTATAAAGTATTTATCTTAATTTTATTGATTTGGACTCTTATATCTAGTAAGAATAAATACTATAATGTATTAGTATACAAAAATTTTGGAAAAATAAAAAGATATATCAATCAAGTCCTATATTTTTCTATTGCAGTGTATGCAATCTCGGGAATAAAAGAAGAACCATTATTTTCTAATGATATTACGTTAAAATTTTTACTGTCTTTCTTTTGCTGTTCATTTTTTATTAGATTGTTTGCTTTATATTTTTATAATTATCTCTTAAAAAGTGGCTATGCAACTTCTAATGTTTGTGTTATAGGGATTAATAAAAATACAGAAACCATTATAAATACGTTGAATTCTAAATGTGTTTTGGGAAATAATTTTAAAGGACTAATAGCCAAAGATATTTCATTAAAAAATTTGTATCCAGTTTTCCAAATAAATTCAATTGATTTAAATGATTTCATAAAAAAAAATAAGATCGATAAAATTTATCTTTCTCAAATGTCCGATTTGGGTGACAAAATGATTGAGCAACTTGTTATATTTTGCCAAAAAAAGCATATTGAATTTTTTTTAATACCGAATTCAAAATATGGAGATGTAACAAAATTAGAAATACAATACTTAGATACTTTTCCAATACTTAAGATTCGTATGTTTCCGTTAGATTTATCAAATAGTCAATTCATGAAAAACATTTTGGATAAAATATTTTCGTTCTTGTTTTGTTTGTTTTTTTTAAGTTGGTTATTTCCAATCATAAGCTTTCTTATTTTGATAGATTCGAGAGGTTCTGTTATATTTAAACAGAAACGGAACGGTTTAAATGGAAAAGAGTTTGATTGTTATAAATTTAGAACCATGAATACTTCTTCTACCAATTCTATTATTGAAACAAAACGTAATGACAGTCGTGTAACTAAAATTGGTAAATTTCTTAGAAAAACAAGTTTAGATGAAATACCTCAATTTATAAATGTTTTAAAAGGAGAAATGTCTGTAGTTGGACCTAGACCGCATATGATTGTTCAGGACATTTATTATAAAGAAGTAATAGAGAAATATTATTTAAGACATTATGTAAAACCAGGAATAACTGGATTGGCACAAGTCAGAGGCTATCGAGGAGCTATCGATTCTAATGAAGATATGGAAAAGAGAATTTCAGCAGATGTTTTCTATGTTCGAAATTGGTCTATAGCTCTTGATATAAAAATTATTTTACAAACATTTCTATTAATGATTAAAGGAGATGATAATGCAATTTAATCATTAACTTTATCTATATAGACTTCAATTAATCTTTTTAAGTTTTTTTCTTGGCTAAATAAATTAAGAATTCTTAGGTAAGATGCCTCGCCCATAGCTTTTTTATTTTGAATAGTTTTTAAAATGGCATTGTCAAAATCTTCAATAGTAGAACAAACAAATCCATTGACCCCTTGATCGACAGTAATTAGATTACTTTCAATATTATTTGTAATAATTGGTTTTTTTAAACCCATTGCTTCAAGTATATTAAAAGGTAAACCTTCCCATAAAGAAGTAGATAAAAAGATATCAAAAGAGTTTGTGGCATTTAAATATTCATCATATTGCAACCATTTGAGAATCTTTATATTTTGAGATTTTAATTCATCTATTAATTCTCCATCACCTATCCAAATAAAATCAATATTTGGATGTCTATCAGCTATTTCATTAAATAATTTAGGGTTTTTTTGAGCAGAAATACGGCCAGATGTACCTATTACAGTTTTTGTATTATTGTACGGGATATTAAAGGATTTAATTTTTTCAATATTTATTCCATTTCTAACCATAATCGTCTTTTTATCGATTTTTAAGGCTAGTCTATTTTCGGCATCACCCGATGCGATTGTTTGAATAGGAAAAAATACTTGAGCATATTTTTCAATTTCAAAGAAAATTTTTTGTTTAAAATTAGAAATATCTTCTCGTAAAAATGAGTATCCATGTGGTGTGTAGAAAACCTTTGTATTAAGACCAAAAGAAGCAACTCTACCTAAAATACCTGCCTTAGAAGAGTGTAAATGAATCAAATTAGGATTTATGTCTTTTATCTTCTTTCTGATTTCAATTATAGACATTAAGTCCTTTTTAGGAGAAATTTCTCTTTTCATAGAAATTTGATGAAGATAAGTTTTAGGAGAAAAATCTTGAGAAAAATGATCAAATTTTGTTTCTTCTCGATTTCCGCTATATATTACATGAACTTCAAAACGATCATCATTATCTAAATAGTTGCATATTTGTTTTATATAAGTATAAACTCCACTTACAAATGTTTCAGAAATATGTACCAATTTAATTTTTTCCATAAGACAAATATATAGTAATTTTGACAATAAACTTAATAAATGAAAACAGCTTTTATATTTGGAGGATCAGGTTATATAGCCTATTTTTTAGTTAATAAATTAATTGAAGAAGAGAAATTTGATAAAATTATTTTACTTGATATTCGAAAGCCTAAATATTTTAAAAATTTACCATCACATATAGAATATGTTTTTTGTGATGTAAGAAATCAAATAGATTATCTATTTGACTTTGAGTTAAATTTAGAGGAATCTTGGTTATATAATTTTGCAGCAATTCATAGAGAGCCAGGGCATGAAAAAAAAGAATATTTTGATACAAATTTAAATGGTGCTGAAAATATAAATGAATATGCAGAGAAAATAGGTATTAAAAATATATTTTTTACAAGTAGTATTGCTCCATACGGAAAATCAAAAGATGAATGTACAGAAAAATCAATGATTTATGCAGAAACACCTTATGGTATTTCTAAAGGATTAGCAGAAAAAATACACCAAATTTGGTTATCTAAATCAAAAGATAGGAGGTTAGTAATTGTTCGTCCAAGTGTAATTTATGGTCCTCATGATCCAGGAAATATTTACAGAACTATAAAAGCTCTAAAAAAAGGTGTGTTTATGTTGCCTAATGGAGGTAATATTGTTAAAGCCTATGGTTATGTTTTTGGATTAATAGAAAGTATGTTGTTTACGATGGAGCAGAGCGATAAACTAATAATATATAATTATGCTGAGAATCCTATTCTTAATTTGAAAGAAATGACACATGTAATAAAAAAAGAATTTAATTTTAGTAAACCTACTTTTAATGTTCCTGTTAATTTTTTAGTAATTGTTGCGGGTATTCTGCAAGTAGGATTTAAGCTAATTGGTAAAAAATCTGATATTCACCCAGTGAGGGTAAGAAAAGCAGCATTTCCAACGAATATAAAACCTAATTATTTGATTGAAAAAGGATTTGTTTTTAATTATGGATTAGAAGAATCTCTTCGCCATTGGAAAAATATAGCATCAGAAGATTTTGATTAATCTTCTGGTAATTTAGTATTACGTAATGCTAACATATAATATAAAATAAATAAATAGCAACCAAGTTGTCTATGAAATACATTTTCTACTAAAAAAAAGAGAATAAATGCACTTATTATAGCAAAAGATGTAAAATTCTGTTTTGTATACCATAAAGAGAATAGACAAAAAGAAATAAATAAAGTAAAAGCTATATAACCACCAAATAATAAATAATCAAAGAATTGCGAGTGTGTGTTAAACTGTTCTTTAACAAAATAATCTCTTTTCTCTTTTTTGTTAATTATTTTTTCATAATTAATAATTAAATAATCTTCAATTAATTGATAATTACCATAACCTATTAAAGAATTAAAATCATCATTATTCTTGATGTTATTTACACTTTCCCAAATAACAAATCTAGGCTCATGGTCAATCATCATATCTATGTTATTGTGATTGACTCTTTCTTGTATTTTAGGATTTGAATATATAAAGCCACTTAAGACAAGTAAGGAAACACCCAAAATAATTTTTTTTATTAAACTATAATTTAAATAGAATAAAATGTAAATTAATGCGATAACTATAAAGCTAATAATAGATAATCTTGCAGCTATTAGAACAATAAATGCAAAGAAAATAATAAAAATAAAACTGTAAAGATATTTGTATATTTTTTGACTTGATTTGATAAAAAGATCAAATGAAAAAATACTATTTATTAGAATATAAAAGCCTAGATAAGGACGGTGAATCTTTAGAATATTTACCATCTCAGCATCATTTGCAAAAGGGATAAAATGATTTTCTGAATAAAAAATAACAGTTCTTATTAAACAACTAATCACTAAAATAAGACACGTAAACACTGATGCCTTTTTTATAATAGCTAAGGGTAATTTTTTAGTAGAATACATAAGTAAACTACCAAATAATAAGATAGGAATAAATTTCCATAACGTTTTATTTGCATTATATGATCCTTGAAAAAGACCATTTATGGAAAGGTAACATAAAATTATAATAAAATAAATTGTCAATCTATTTACGTCTATCTTTTCTTTGTAATAAAAATAATCTATTAATATAATGGCAGAATAAATACCGAAAAAGATATTGCTAATAGCAACAGAAAATGGTAATATTAATATAAAAAGTACTAAAAAAATATCTCTAAATATGTTTATTGAATACTTCATTTATAAATATTTTTTTTTAAATTTTGGATTAATGAATATGGAGCATAATATAGAGCATAACTCCTGATAAGACCATAACTAGAGGTAATTCCAAATTTGTAATTTTTTTTAAGAATATTAATTCTACTTTTTGCTTGTTTTTTTCTATTTGTAGCGCTAATACCTTTTGTATTTAACTCTATTGTAACTAATGATTTGTTAATGTTAGCACCTTTATATTGTTTTAATATATTTGTAAAAAAAGCAAAATCTTCAGCAGCTTTATAATTCGTAGGATATTTACCAAGCTGTTTAACTACTTCCGATCTAAACATTACACTAGGATGTATAAACATACAGTTTAATAGCATCCCTTTTCTAATATCTTTATCAATTGAAGGAACTTTTATAGAGTATAGAAATTTACCGTTTTCATTTATAGCATCTACATTACTTCCTAATAAATAAATATCTTGATTTTGTTCAAAAAAAAGTTCTTGTATTTCGAACCTATTATTATGACATATATCGCCACAGTCTAATCGGGAAAAATAAACATATTCCCTATTCAAACCATAATCTAATGCTTCATTTAAAACAAATTCAATCCCTCTATTTACTTTGCAGTATTTAAAAATTATATCTCCTTCAAATACTTTATTATCTAGAATATCTCCTTCATTTATTTTATGAATAATACTACCATCATCAATTATGATTACATCTAATTTTTCATTTTCTCCAATTGATGAAATTGAATTAATTAAACCAGTAGGATTGTTGTAATGTGGAATTATTAATAAATTTTTATTCATTCTTAACTGATTTTATTAAATAGCTTAAACGCATTAAAATAACAAAGTTAATCCAAACACCATACATTCTGAAAGTATCAATTTGCAACCAGTTTATGTAAAGTCCTATTAAAGAAATTGTTATTGATAATGTTAGTATTCGGATATAATAATCTGATGAATATAAAAATTTATAACATAAATATAAACTATAGATTAATATAGAAAGCCAAGAGATAAATCCAACAATTCCTAATTCTGCTAAAATTCTTGTATAAATATTATATCCAGGAGGAAAAGAGAGTTCTTTTTTATTTTTATAGAATAAATCAAATTCATAATTATCTTTTGTAGCCCATCTAGGATAATGGTATTGTGCCTGATATGTTTGTTGGCCATAGCCAACTCCAAAAATAGGATTTTCTTTAAAAACTTCTATAGAAGCGAACTGCATTCCAAATCTTGATTTGTTGGAAATACTTGTTTTTAGATTTCCTGTAAAATTTAAACTTTCTATTTTTTCTTCAATAGAGTTTTTAAATTTTTCAGCACTTATTGTTACTATTGAAAATGATGTAATTATTAATCCTATAAATAAAAAATTTAGCTGTTTGCGGTATATATTTTTTTTATATAAGTATAACGTAAATAGTATTAAAGTAAAAAATACGACTAATAAACCTGTTCTAGAACCAGAAAAAAAAGTTAATATTAATATTAGTATTGTAGGACTTAATTTTGTAATTAAGTTTTTTCCAGTAATAATATAACTAAACATCCAACCAGATATTGTGATTAAAAAGATTGCGAAAAAAGGAGGTTCATAAGCAAAAGCCGATATTCTTCCTCCATGATGATA
Source organism: Algoriella xinjiangensis (assembly GCF_900115015.1). GTDB lineage: Bacteria > Bacteroidota > Bacteroidia > Flavobacteriales > Weeksellaceae > Empedobacter > Empedobacter xinjiangensis. The sequence continues at coordinate 75,434 of NZ_FOUZ01000011.1, forward strand.
GATTGGCTTAATAAAAGGAACAATTTCTCCTATAAAGTCAGTTATATATCGTGCAGGATATATACCAAAATACGAGTATAATATTTCAAAAAAACCATAAAAAGAGGCAAAATATAAAGTGTATAATAAAATTGTTCTTATTTTATTAAAAATCTCTTCTGCAGATAGGTCTTTTAATATTTTCCAAAAAAAAGGAATAAATATAAAAATTGGTATTGATAAAGAAATCATTTGTCTAATAAAACGAGAGATACCACTTGTTCTTTTAAAATAGTTCTCGGAGACAGAGCTATAATTCATCAAAGTACAAATTATGCATAATGCATAAAATAAAACAAGTAAGATATATAATTTGTTATGAATAGGGAGGTATATTTTTCCTGTTTTTATAACTTCAATACAAAGTAAAAAAAAACCTAAAAAGAAAAATATAGCACCAGATTCTTTTATATATTCTCCCATAAAGGGCATTACTTCTACATGATTAAATGAGAAAAAGAATAGGCCTATTATAAATAAGTAGTTTAAAATATCTTTATAATTAATTTTCATCTAAAATCAGATCAATATTTTTATTGGTTCCATTTAAATTTCTTAAAAACTCTGAAACCGATTGTGTATATAATTTATAAATAGAAAAGCATATTATTTTTAATTTAAAATAATTTTGCTTCAAAATAATATTTTGTAATATTCGATCATATTTACCTACTCTCAATAATGGATCGTTTTTATATTTGTTTAAAATTTCAATTAAAATAGGATTAGAGATAATAGATTTTACATAGGAATAATTAATATTAAAATTATTATTATCCTTAGAGCAAATAAAGCTTAAATATGTTGCTCTATTAATTAATCTAATACTTTTTAAGCGTTCTATTTCCTTTTTATCAAGGTCCAAATTATAAGCAGAATTGTAATCAAACTTATATTTTTCTATAGCTTTTGCAAATAAATCTCTTTCAATAAATCTTCTTGATTCACTTGTAGAAACGTCACGATAGTAATAGCCAAAATAGTCAATAAACATTATTTTTTCAGCATTTTTAAAAGCTTGTAAATTAAACATACAGTCTTCTTCTATCTCTCTATTTGAAGGAAATAGAATATCATATTTATTTATTAATTCTTTCTTATAAAGCTTATTCCAAACAGGAAAAAGTGATTCTTCAATTAATAAATTTTTTATAATTTTATCACTTGAAAAATCTTGATTATAAATTTTATTAATCTGAAAGATAGGCGCTTTAACAATTTTTTTATTGTCCCTACTTTCAATAGTTCGTGAAATTATAATATCAAGATTGTGTTTTAATGCTTTTGAATATAACTCTTCTATAAAGTTAACTTTATAATAATCGTCATTATCTAGAAAACCAATATAGTCACCTTTAGCCATTTTTATGCCTTGATTTCTAGCTATACTAATTCCTTGATTTTTTTGTTCTAATAGTTTTATTCTTTCATCTTTTTTTTGATATTCATTTAAAATCTCTTGAACATTATCAGGAGATCCATCATTAACAAAAATGAATTCAGCTGATTTAAAACTCTGATTAATTAATGATTTAATACAATCATGAATTAAATTCCCAGGTTTATAAACAGGAATTATAATGCTAACTTTAACTTTTTCCATATACAATTTTTTGAGCATAAAAAAACATTAGAATAGCTAAAATACCTTGTCCGATAACTACTGCTATTGCTGTTCCTATTATATTATATTTATAAGATAAAATACAGCTTAATAAAAGACAAAATATTGAACTGAATAAAAATATATTAAAGAATATTTTATCTTTTTTTAAGTTCAATAAAATCTGTTTACCATACATACTATCTACAAATGAAAATATTGGAATTAATAATAAAATTTGAAAGACTCTTGTTGCCTCAATCATATCTTTGCTAAAAATTAAAATAATTATTTTTTCTCCAAAATATCCTATAATTATAGAAGATGATATTAATATACTAAGACCAACTAATGTTATTTTATTAATTTGTTTTAATCCTTTTATAGGATCTTTATTAATTTCGATAGATAGATGTGGATACAAAGCATTTGATAAAGGTATCTGTATGTTCCTAATACAACGCGATAGTTTATCTGCGGAAGTAAAATAGGCAACATTTGTTAGTGATGAGAAAAAGCCTAGAATTAAAATATTAGTATTTGTAAATAAAGTAGCTTGTAATTCAGATAAAAAAAAATATTTACCTTCATTCAGTTCTTTATATATTTTATTAGGAGATAATAATTTAAATCGGTACGAGGTATTTAAAAATAATAAAGAAAATGTTACAATAGCAATAATGATTTGACTTAAGCTTAGTACTAAAGGGACTAACCAAAAATCATTTTCTTCTTTTATTATTAAAATAATAATAACTAAAGAAGAAATTTTTACAATGATATTAGTAAACATATAGCTTTTCATATTTTGGATACCTTGATAGTACCAAGATGGTGAGAACGTATAACCAATTGTAACACCAAAATATAAAAAATATATACCCCAATTTTCTTTAAAACTTGGTAGTGAGAAGACTATTAATGAGAAAATAATAAAACTAAAAATAAGTAAATAAATTTTAGCTGATATTACTTTGTTTATTATAATATTTAATCTTACTTCTCTACCTTTATTGAGGGAGATTTGTCTTGTTGCAGAATTATTAAATCCGTAATCGATTAATATTTGAAAATAAACAACAAATGCAATTACAAGATTTAATAATCCAAATTTTTCAACACCAACTACATCAATCAATATTCTAAAAATAATCAAAGGGACAAACATCTCTACTATTTGAATAATAGAAAGAAATAAAAAATTATATAATAATTTATCGTATTGTTTATATTTTTGAATAATTTTTAGCACTTTTAAAAATGTAGTATAATAGTTTTAAAACTATTATTTTTTAAATTAAAAAGTTGTGTTTAAAACTTTTTGTAATTCTAATATAAAATCATGAGTTGTGTTTAAATAAGGGTCATATTGACTTTTATTTTCACTCAATATTAATTTATGCTTTTCTGCATTATAAGAAATAAACTCATTTGGTTTAAAGTATTTTGTTAATTCATCACCAAATATGTAAAATTCTCGTGGGCCTTGTTGTAGCTTTATAAAGTTGACTTTTATCTCTTTTTGTTCCTTATTGTTACTAATATCAAATCGTAAATCATTTGGAATTGCTCCATTTGGAAATTTAAAAACAATAGTTTGGTGACCATCAATATCTGAAGCTCCTCCATAAATTGTTTTTTCATCTGTAAACCATCCAATGTTCTTATCTTTCCAAAAAATAATCAATTCATCATTTTTATTAAAATCAGCATTTAGAGTAATGATTAATTCATTACTTGTACTATTTGTATTTTGCACATTATCAGTAGTCGTACTTTCTTCAGAACTATCTTTTGTTCTTACTTTCTTGTCTTCCCCACAACTTTGAAGTGTAATAAAAGTAGCTAATAATAAAATTAAATTTTTCATGAGTTTTTTTGTTTAGTAAATAATAATTTATAACTTAAAAATATTCCAATAAATAAAATAGGAAATAGGATTGCTAGGAAAGAGTTTTTTGATTTTGTTTGAATATTAAGTGATTGACTAATATCTGTGACAATATTAGTTGTTAAAACTTCATTTAATTTTATGTATTCATTTTCTTTCATTAAATCTCGTTTTGTAACTAATAAATCATTAATTTGATTATTTTCATTTACATAAACTAAATTTTTATTAGATTCTTTTTCAGGGGCATCAAATTTTGAAAAAACAGAATTAATCTGATCTATCGTTTTTTCATTTAAATTTAATCGTACTTTTTCATTTTTGATAGATATATCTTTTATCTTTTTATAATAGTTGTTATTATTAAGGTAAGCTAACAACTTATTAATATCATTAGAGTTTAATCTAGGGAGATTTGTACTTAATATTATTTGATGTGTTTTATAATTTTTACTAGTAGTTTCATCTTCTGCAACTTTATTTATATCTCCATCTTCTGCAAATAATTTTAATAATTCGAAATTACTATCACTTTCTTGTACAAATTGATAAATATTATTAATTGGTTTTATTTCTATCTTTTTTATATCCTTTGTAATTCCAATTTTATTTAAAAAGATGCTATCACGATCAGCAATTCTTGAATTTATTAGGTCAATTTCATTATAAATGTAATCTACACTACTATAATTAGGAGCAATAATAACCTTACTCTCATAACTTTTAAATAAAGGATTTAGTGAGTAGCCAACACCAATTCCTAATATGATTAGTATTAAAAGAATGGAAAAATTTTTTTTAAAAAAAAAATTTAATTTCATTAAAGTATTTTTAAAAATGGTTCCTATTTCAATTTCAGAGGATTGAGAATTCATATGTTAAAATTTAATCAAAAAACAAATTATATTTATGATAACCAAACGTTGTTTTGCTGTTTTTATTTCATTTAACCACAAAAAAAACCCCAAACAACATAGTTTAGGGTTTTCCGAAAAATAATTCGAAAATATATTTTATTTAATCAGGAATTAAATTCCATCATATTTTTTCTCATTATCATTACCAAAGCTAGCTAAATTTTTTAGCCACCATCCTAATAATCCAATTCCGATGAATGTAAATGTCCATCCGAATATTACACCAAGAGGAGATAATAAATGTTCAAAAGTCCATTTACAAATATCACCAATTGCAAAAAATAAATCAGTTATAATTCCCATATCCTAGTTTATTGCTTAATTTGCATCAAAGTTAATAAAATGTTGGTTAATCTACTTGACAAACGAAATTTTTTTATACAGATTTTTATCATTGTACTATTTTTTGCGCTTGGAGCAACAAATTTTAACAGTATAAATCTGAGTGATTTAGAAAAAATAGGCGTATTTCTTACTCTGCTTACAATTAGTTTTGTAGGTTATATTGATCGTTCAAACGATTTGATAAGTACAACGTCCTACCCAACTTTTTTCTATATTTTATGGATAATGCCCTTTATTGCTGGGCTATCAGACTATCGTATTGCAGGTAGTTTGTTGTTAATAACCTATATAACAGCACAACTTTTGTATTTCGAATCCGAAAAAAATGATGTTTATAATGCTTTTGACATCGGACTTTTTCTAAGTTTTGCAGTATTATTAAGTCCACCATTAATTATTTTGGCTGGAGTTGTATTTTTCTATTTTCTAACCTTACGTTCTGTAGAACCAAAAATTCCGATTTTAGGAATCTTAGGATTTCTCGTACCAATATTAATTGTCGCTCAGATAAGTTTCTTGTTAGATTATCATTTTCTATTAGATTTTTACCGCGAACAATTAATGTTAACAATGGTGCATTTTGAATGGAAACAACTGTTTTTAATTCCGATTGTAGTTATTTTAATCTTATCGGTAATTAGTCATATCAAAAATGTAAATAAGCTTACAGCGCAAAAAAAGAGAGTTTTTCTTTTGGTGCATTTCATGTTTTATGCAATGGTTGTAACAAATGTCTTGTTTGGGGGAAATAACGATACTTATCTTGCCTTTTTAGGCTTTAGTATCATGATTATGATGTCAAGATATTTAAGCGAAAGCAAACCAAAAATAGAATGGGTAAAAGAAGCCATTCTTTGGATATATTTGATTTGCTTGTTATTTTATAATTTTTATGATAGAATCCCTCGATTCTTCTCCTTGATTACGGAGGTAAGTTTTTAATTCGAAATTTTCACCATCAAAAATACCGTAGGTAAAATAATTAATCCAATCACCTAAGTTTATATGACGCGCTTTATCAATGGAAATTTCCATTGGTAAATGGCGATGTCCATAAACCAAATAATCGTATTGTTTACGAGCCAATTGTTTTTTACTATAAGTAATTAACCATTCATTTTCTACACCAAGAAAGTGAACATCTTCGTCGCCCGAAATCATTTTATTTTTGCGCGAAGCTGTAATGCCAAGCCACATTGCAAAATCTGGATGAAGAAGATAGAATAAGAATTGACAAAATTTGTTTGTAAATACCTTTTTCATGCGTTTGTAGCCATCATCTCCAGGTCCTTTTCCATCGCCATGAACAATGAAAAACTCTTTACCATTGATGATAAAATCTTGCTTATCTCGAAAAACAATCGCGTTGATTTGCTCTTCCAAATAATCTTTCATCCATAAATCATGATTACCGACAAAAAAATAAATCGGAATTCCACGATCAGATATTTCAGCTAATTTTCCTAAAACACGAACAAAACCTTTGGGAACAACATGTTTATATTCAAACCAAAAATCAAATAAATCGCCAATCAAAAATAAAACGCCACAATCGTCTTTTACTTCGTCCAACCATTTTACAAATAATTTTTCGCGTACAAGACTATCTTTTTCGTTCGGAGCACCAAAATGATGATCCGACGAAAAATAGGCTTTTTTTCCTTCAGCTAATTCAATTGTTATTGGTTGTCCTCCGCTAACCATTCTGCATAAGAGTTTTCTGTTTCGTGCAATTTAAGCGCAACTAATTCGATATTTTCTGGTAATAAAGGTTTAATTTTTTCTACAATCCACAAAATCATATTTTCTGCAGATGGCTGATAATCTGTAAAAACAACAGTATGTCCTTCTGCCAATAATTTTTCGCCTAATATTTTATGAGGTGAGTTTTCGTTCAATAAAATGGCATGATCAAAAATGTGGACAATTTCTTTGTTCACTATTTTCTTTAAATCACCAAAATCCATTACCATTCCCAATTTCACATCATCTAAATCTTCAGATGGTTTACCTTTTACTGTTACAAATAATTTGTAAGAGTGTCCATGTATGTTTTTACATTTTCCGTCGTAACCATGCAATGCGTGTGCAGTTTCAAACGTAAAAGCTTTTGTAAGTCGTATGATTTTCATTAAATTTATAAATAAACTTTAATTTGCAAAGGTAATGGAAATCAAAACAATCGTAAATTCTTTGGTTGATTTATTTTTCCCGATGCGTTGTATAAGCTGTCAAGATGTTATACAACCTTCGCAAAACCTTTGTGTTTCGTGTTCTACTCAATTGCCTCTAACACATTGGAAATTTGACCAAAACAATCTTGCTTTTTCTCAATTAAGAAATTTATGCGAGATAGAAAATGCATTTTCGTTGTTGCATTTTAAACATCATAATGTTACGCAAACTATTTTGCATGAAATGAAATATAAAAATCGACCAGAAATTGGAATTGATTTAGCGTATTTAATTCAATTAGATTTAAGTGATTATGATGGAATAATAAGCATACCATTGCATCCAAAACGATTAAAAATAAGAGGATATAACCAAGTTGAAGATTTTGCACGAACGCTCGCAGGAATCAATCAAATTAATTATTTTGGAGATGGTTTAAGCCGAATAAAATATCATTCGTCTCAAGTTCGCGAAGACAAAGCGCATCGTTTAGAAAACCTAAAAAATACTTTCGAAATCAATCCAAATCTAAAAGCTGGACATTATATTTTGGTTGATGATGTTTTAACAACTGGTGCTACAATTGCTTCGGCTGTACATCAGTTTAATAAAAATTCAAATTTTAAGATAAGTGTAATCACCATTGCTTGTGCTTAATAACAAGCTTTTTATTAACTTGCACACATGAATAAGACGACACGTTTTTCGCTTTTAATGATAACCTTAATTACGGTTTTATCTTGTGCCAGACAAGGTTCGCCAACTGGTGGACCAAAAGATGAAACGCCTCCGGTTTTTATAAATGCAGATCCAGATACATTGGCAACCAATGTTGATGTTAATATAAAAGAAGCGATTATCAATTTTGATGAATATGTGGTGCTAAAAGAATACAGTAAAAATGTAGTTGTTTCGCCATCATTTCAAATACCGCCAATTGTTACGCCGCAGGCTATGGCAAAGAAATTTATTTCGATAAAATTTCAAGAAGAATTGTTGCCAAATACAACCTATAGTTTCAATTTTGGTGATGCGGTACAAGATTTTAATGAAAATAATAAATTATCAAACTTTCAATATGTTTTTTCGACAGGAACTTTTATTGATTCATTAAAAATTTCTGGACGAGTAAATTCATCGTACGATTTTAATCTGCCCGAAAAGGTTTTAGTCGGTTTATACAAAGTAAATGAAGAATATAAAGACAGTCTTGTTTTACAAAAAAAACCGTATTACATAGCGCGTGTTAATGCAAAAGGCGAGTATCAATTAAATTATTTAGCAGCTGGTAAATATAAATTGATTGCATTTGAAGATAAAGTAGAAAACGTACAATTTGATTTTGGAAAAGAACGTTTTGCATTTAAAAATGATCCAATTGAGTTGAAAGAAAATCAACAAGAAAATTTAAATTTATTTAATCAAAAACCTGCGTATCGCAAGCCCGAAGCAAGTTTTAAAGGAAATGGATTGATTGTTTTTAAAACAACTGGCGCAACAGATGATATCACAATTACATCACTTTCTAAAGATTTTAAAACGTCAACAATTGAGAAATTTCCAAGGAAAGATTCAATCAATTTTTGGTTTAATCCAAAAGTAGATACAATTGCAGCCAAATCTGCGCGTCTTAATTTTCTTGTTCAGCACAAAGACAAAAAAGATACTATAACTGCTTTATACACAAAGTCAGCAGAAGAATATAAATTAGAGTTTAAACCTTTGAATGATAAAAAATTAGCGCCAAATCAATTGTTTAAAATTCAAGGAACTGCGCCAATTGTTGCAATAGATCCAACAAAAATTCACGTTTTTAAAGATTCGATAGAAATTCCATTCAAAGCTTCTATTGATACACTTAATCGTCAAAATGTATTGTTTACTTTTGAGAAAGCATTGGATCAAAATTTTGAAGTTAATATCTATCCAAAAGCTTTGACAGATGTGTTGGGCGAGAAAAATGATACATTGGCTTATCCAATAAAAATGGGAACGCGAGGAGATTTTGGACACTTAAAATTAACACTTCAAAATACGCCAACAAAACCATTTATCTTGCAATTTTTGAAAGCAGATAAAGATTTTACGATTCTTGATGAAACTTATAATCAGGCAGGAAAAAACTATTTCGAATTTAATTTTATAGAGCCAGGCGAATATCTTTTTAGATTATTGGTTGATGAAAACCAGAACGGAAAATGGGACACGGGCGATTTCTTAACAGGAGTACAGCCAGAACCAATTTATTTGTATCCAGAGCCAATAAAAGTGAGGGCAATGTGGGAAGCTGCTGAAACATGGGTTTTAGGAGAAGCCAATCAACCCGTTGCTTTGCCTAATGATAATGCAGATTCGGATAAAAATAGAATACGAAAAGGACAATTGAAAGAAGGCGAGACGCGATCGTCTTCTGAAAAAGGAAATAATAAAAAAGTAGGAGAATAATCTTCTACTTTTTTTATGTTAATTTATAGGTGCTAAATAAATAAAAGGCGGAGAAGGTATATTTCTAATGACCGTATAAACTACTAAAAAAATCAAGAAATTTATTGCAAAACTTGCTGGAAGATGAAGTTTAGAATTTGCAGTTTTATTACCTAAAATCCATCCTTCAATTACAATATAATATAAATATCCAACTATAAAAAGTGCAAACGGTAATATGATGTTGTATCGTAAAGATTTTAGAAAATGACCATGCAATAAAAAATTAAAAGCTCTTTGACCACCACAACCTGGACACCACAAGCCGGTTGTTGTATGAAAAAAACATTTGATAGAAAACGAATTTTGGTTTTGGTAAAAACTATAAAAATATACAATTACAACAATGGGAATTATTAAAGCAATTCCGTAAACCAAAATTCGTTTTAAAAGCATTTTAGTCATCAAGATTCCCTGAATTGTCTAAAATACCTTGATATTGTTCTAAAAATGCGTCTGTACCTTGAGTAACAACTATAAAAACAATATAAACTAAATATAAAGCCGTAATTCCTAAGGCGATATAACTTAATAATTTAGAATTTTTAGCAGCTTGTAAAGCGCCAGAATAGTCACCTAAATTAAATTTAGAATTAACTTGATTGGCAAAAACTATTGCAATAACACCCAAAATAAGTCCAATACAACAAGGTGAACACAGTCCTAAAACTGTACTAACAATTGCGATGACTAAATTATTCTCTGGTTTTTGCGGAATATTATCGAAAGTTGAATCTGTACTTTGATTAAATTCTTGAATTGGTTGGTTTAGTGAATCCATAAAGTGTGTTTTTTTTAATGCTTAAAAATAAAGAATTATTTAAAATTCACACTATTTTTTTTGTTGATTTTAGCGGATAAAATTAAATCAACTTACTGAAATAACATACGATATAAATCTTCTACTTTTGAAATTCGAACAATTTTAATTCCAAAATCAGTGTCTTTTATTTTGTTGTATTTTGAGACAAATATCGCATCAAAACCTAATTTTTCGGCTTCTGTAATACGTTGTTCAATTCTATTTACCGCACGTATTTCTCCACTTAAACCAACTTCGCCAGAAAAACAACAATTATCTGGAACAGCAGAATCTTCGCTCGAAGATAATATTGCCGCAATTACAGCTAAATCAATTGCAGGATCATCTACTCGGATTCCGCCCGTAACGTTTAAAAAAACATCTTTCATGTTCAATCTAAAGCCTGCACGTTTTTCTAAAACAGCTAAAAGCATGTTAAGTCGTTTCGCATCAAAACCAGTTGCAGTACGTTGTGGCGTACCATAAACAGCGGTAGAAACCAAGGCTTGTATTTCGATTAACATCGGACGAACGCCCTCTAAAGTTGCCGCAATTGCATTTCCGCTTAACAATTCATCTTTCTTTGTAATTAATACTTCGGATGGATTTGTTACTTCTCGTAAACCTGCACCTTGCATTTCATAAATTCCGATTTCGGCAGTCGATCCAAAGCGGTTTTTATTGGCGCGTAAAATTCGATAAACATGATTACGATCGCCCTCAAATTGAAGTACGACATCAACCATGTGTTCCAAAATTTTAGGTCCAGCAATTACGCCTTCTTTGGTAATATGACCAATTAAAATAATCGGTGTATTGGTTTCTTTCGCATACTGAATTAGCTCAAAAGTAGTTTCTCTAATTTGCGCAATACTTCCTGGAGAAGATTCTACATACGAGGTTTGAAGCGTTTGAACTGAATCGACAACAATTAATTGAGGATGAATTTCTTTTGCATGCGCAAAAATTTTCTGTGTATTGGTTTCTGGTAAAACAAAACATTGATCAGATTCAATTCCAATTCGTTCGGCACGTAATTTTACTTGCGAAACAGATTCTTCGCCCGAAACATATAAAATTTTGATATTATCTAATCGTAATGCAACTTGAAGCATCAATGTAGATTTCCCGACACCAGGTTCTCCACCAACTAAAATAACTGAACCAGGTACAATTCCGCCACCCAAAACACGGTCTAATTCTTGGTTTTTTGTAGAAATACGCGTTTCTCCAAGTGGATTGATTTCTCGAATATTTAAAGCAAACGTTTTTTCGTTTTTATCCGATTTGTCTTTCCACGTTTTTTTATCGTCGCCTTTGTCTATAATTTCTTCTGCAATGGTATTCCATTCACCACAACTTTTGCATTGTCCCATCCATTGTGCGGTTTGTGTGCCGCAATTTTGACAGAAATAAGATGTTTTTGTTTTAGCCATAGTTTGAAATTTGAAACAAAAATAAGGTTTTAAAGCGACAAAATGTGGTGTTGTAAATGTGAAATATTTTAAGCAATAACCTTAAAAAGTTAATAAATTAATTTACATTTTAACAAATAAAACCTGAACGATAAAGTTGAGTTAAATATTGAATTTCAATTCATTTCTAATCTATTTTTAAACGAAATAATAAAAGCGAATGAATAAAATTCTATTTCTTTTTTTAAGCTTTTTTGCATTGCAAAATACAGTGGCTCAATCTACATTAATCTCAGGAAAAGTGGTGATTGATGATATTGATTATCATGTAGATTTAGATAATTTTTCAATAATTAATTTGAATACCAATGCAAAAACAACGGCGAATTCAGACGGAATATTTTCTATAAAAGTAAATTTGAACGACGAATTATTGTTTAAAAATGAAGGTATTGAAGAAAGAGTGTTAAAAATTTCGGAAAATATCATTTCGAAAGGTTTTATAACTGTTCATCTTAATGAGATGGTGATTGAATTGGAAGAAGCAAGTATTTTGAGTTTAAGTCAGGATAAATTGAAAAACTTGGGTAAAAATAAATCTTTTGGAGAAAAGTTGAATGATGAGATGGGGTTTAATTCTCCCGAGTTTCAAAAGCTTTTACAAGAAAGGTATGATAATGCGAAAATATTGCGAAAAAAAAATCCATACGAAGGTAATATTCTTGAAATCTTTACATTGTTTAAAAAAGGAAAAGAAAGTGGATTACTTAATTCGAATAAAATCTCTGTTTTTGAACAATTAAATCAATTGAAAAGCATAATTGGCGAAACTTTTTTTATTCAAGAGTTAAAAATTCCTAGAGAAGAAATTATTGATTTTATGGGAAAATATTATGAATCAAATAATTTTAAAAAATTGATTAAGAGAAAACAATTTGAAAAAATCAAAACAATTTTAAAATCAAAGGTTGAAGAATATAATCAATTAAGATCTAACTCAATTTCTTCTTCAAATGAATAAATTTTTATTTCTTTTATTAAGCTTTTTTGCATTGCAAAATACAACGGCTCAATCTACATTAATCTCAGGAAAAGTGGTGATTGATGATATTGATTATCATGTAGATTTAGATAAATTTTCAATAATTAATTTGAATACCAATGCAAAAACAACGGCGAATTCGGACGGAATATTTTCTATAAAAATAAATTTGAACGATGAATTATTGTTTAAAAATGAAGGTATTGAAGAAAGAGTGTTAAAAATTTCGGAAAATATGATTTCGAAAGGTTTTGTAACTGTTCATCTTAATGTTGAAGTAATTGAGTTAGCCGAAGCAACAATAAATCCGCTCAAAAAGAATTTAAAAGATAATATAAAAAAAGATGAATCGGATTCTGAAAAAATAAATAAAAGTTTAGGTATAAATGAGGAATTTAAACTTGATGTAATTAAAGCTTTTTATGCATCCGCTTATTTAAAAAAATATGGAGGAGTAGGAAGTGTTCGTTATGAAAATATTATCGGATTACTTGATCAATTTACAAATGATGCAACAAATCATAAGAATAATTATAAAGAAAAATCGAAAGAGAAATATGTACAAATTGAATTTTTAAAAGACTTTTTTACAACCTATTATTTTGTAAATGATTTAAAAATTCCCGAAGGAAGAATTTTAGAATTTTTAGATTATTGTTATATGAATTTCAATTTCAAACAATTGTTGAAAAACAATAATACAGAAGAAATTCTGTATACATTGAACGAACAAGCACCAATTTATCTCTCAAAAATAACATCCAATGAATAAATTTTTATTTACATTATTGCTTAGTTGTATCAGCATTTTTACATTTGCACAAACTACTTTAATTACGGGTAAAATTATAATTGATGATGGTGTTTTTGGGCAAGATGTGGTAAATAATGTGTATGTTTTAAACCTTAATACAAATGCAAAAACCTTTACAAATGATAACGGAATGTTCTCTATAAAAGTTTCTGCGGGTGATGAATTAAGTTTTCGACACGATTTTTATAAAGAACGTAATATCAAAATTTCCGATGAAATGCTAGCCAAAGGTTTTGTTACAATTCACTTAAATATTGATGTTATCGAGTTGTCCGAAGCAAAAATAAATACGTTGAACAAGGATTATAAACGCAATATTAAACTCAAATATGATAATGTTGATGAATTGTATAAGAATTTAAATTTAGGAATAGATCCTAATTTACGTTTCAGAAAAATTGATCCATACGCATCTTCGATGATGGGTAGTGTGGGTATTTTAAATCCTGCGGCTTGGATTTCGGTAATATCTGGCCAAAAGAAAAAGGAAAAAAAACAACAAGAATATTTCAAAAAAACAGATAAAATAAAATATATAGAAAACTATTTTACAACCATTTATTTTGTTGAAAGTTTAAATATTCCAGAAAATAAAATAAATGATTTTGTGAGTTATTGTTATAGTAATTTCGAAATTGAGAAATTAGTCAAACAAAATAAATACGATAAAATCACTGAAATTTTAGAGAACGAAGCACCAATTTATCTCTCAAAAATAACATCCAATGAATAAGTTTATATTTACATTATTACTTAGTTGTATTAGCATTTTTACATTTGCTCAAACTACTTTAATTACGGGTAAAATTGTAATTGATGATGGTGTTTTTGGGCAAGATGTGGTAAATAATGTGTATGTTTTAAACCTTAATACAAATGCAAAAACCTTTACAAATGATAACGGAATGTTCTCTATAAAAGTTTCTGCGGGCGACGAATTAAGTTTTCGACACGATTTTTATAAAGAACGTAATATCAAAATTTCCGATGAAATGCTAGCCAAAGGTTTTGTTACAATTCATTTAAATATTGATGTTATCGAGTTGTCTGAGGCAAAGATAAATACATTGAATAAAGATTGGAAACAGAATATTAAAATAGAAGAAACTAGTCAAACAAAAATGTACAATAGTTTGGGTTTAGACCCAAATATGCAGTATTACAAAGTAAATCCAAATGCGTCGTCTGTGTTAAATGGTAATGGTATTTTAGATCCATCGCAATGGATTTCTTCAATTTCTGGACAAAAGAAAAAGGCAAAAAGACAAGATCAATATTTTAAGAAAGTTGATAAAATAAAAGATGTAGAAAATTATTTTACAACCAATTACTTTATTGAAAGTTTAAACATTCCTGAAAATAAAGTAAATGATTTTGTAAATTATTGTTACAGTAATTTTGAGATTGAGAAATTAGTTAAACAAAATAAATACGATAAAATCACTGAAATTTTTGAGAACGAAGCTCCGAAATATATTAAAATGATAACTAAAGTTAATTAATTTTTTTAGTTGAATCTCGTCTAATTCTAGCAATTTTATAAATCGCAATTAAACCAAATAATATCATTGAAATAACTTGAGCTATATAAAGAATTAATCCAAAATAATCGCCAATTGCTCGACCTTCACCTTGATTACCGCCTTTTGCTAAGTAAACGGCAGAAAATGCGATTGACATAATATACGGATAAGCTAAACCACCCGAAACGGGTAAAATCATGCCCAAAGAACCTGCAATTAATAAAAATAAACCTTCGGGAATACCAAAGTTTTCGGTATCAGGAAAGGCGAAAAAAACAAGGTAAGTCATCAAAAAATAACAAATCCACAAAGCAAAAGAGTAGAACACAAATAATCCTCTTTTTTGTAATTTAGAGATGGATTTTATTCCTTCCAAAATTCCTAAAAGAAATGTTTTTAGTTTCTCTATTAACTTAGATTGTGTGATTTTTTTCCAGAAAATACCAACTATAACAATACCTAAAGTGATGACTGCAAGTGCAATGTAATAGTTTAGAAAAGGTGATTCTGAAGCGGTTTGATGTGTTTTTTCTTTGTTTCCTAATTCAATAAAACGCATCAATGTATCATAATTGAAAATAAGTGTTAAACCGAAAAATAATCCCAAAAATAAAAGATCAATTACACGTTCTAAAACAATTGTTCCGAATGATTTTTCAAACGGTACTTTTTCCATTTTATACAAACTTGTTGCGCGTGCAACTTCGCCACTTCTCGGAATGGTAAGATTCATAAAATATGCGAAAGAAATTGCCCAAAATCCAGAGGATGTTTTGGTTTGATATCCCATCGGATGTAGTAAAAGATTCCAACGAGCGGCACGAATCCAGTAGGTTAAAATACTGATTGCCATAGATGCAAAAATCCAAAAGTAATTGGTTTCTTTTAAGGTGTTTGCAACTCGTTCAAAATCAATTTGCTTCACTGTTATTACAACAAAAAATAGTGCTAACAATGAAGCAATGATTAAGAAGAGTGATTGTTTAATCTGACTCTTCATAAGTTTTTCTCTTCAATAAATTTAACACAAGTATCTTTGTCAGGGAATATAATTATTTCATTTTTATTATAAATAAAATATTTTTCATTAGATTTTTTTTGATAAAAATCAATGAATTTCCCATTAGAAAGTTTAGCACTGAATTCTTTATACGAACCCATCTTGAAGGTATAACCATTTCTTTTAAAGACTATATTAGTAATAAATATGTCTTGTTTTCCTAAACCTTGTTTATTAATTATTAAAGGATTTTCTATATAATTCTGACTTAAAAAACGAATTATAGCAGAGATAGAGTTTAATTCTTTCTGATATTTACTTTCATTTATCAAGATTGCATATTCATTTTTATTATCTATTTTAAGGGCTAAAATATTTTCATCAAAAAAGCCATGTCTAAATAGGTATGAATTTTCTTTTAAATCAATCAATATAGAACTATTTCCTAAATATTCCCATTTAGCTTTATCTACTTTTCCATTAACTGCAATTAAGAGTTCTCCATTATCTCTAAAAATATAAACAGTTTTTACTTGTGTTAATTCATCTAGTACTACCCAATGTTGGTTAGTTAACATAGATAAATTATCAAGTTTTTGTGAAAACTTTTGAATTTTTGGAATTATTTCCGCTATATATGTTTTCATAAAATAACTGTAATATTTTAAAGCAATTTATTAATCTAAACGATTGTTGTCGTTAGGAAATACAATAGTAGGTTCGTATGTTTTTGCTTCTTCAAAATCCATCATTGCATACGTAATCAAAATTACGGTATCACCAACTTGTACTTTACGTGCTGCGGGTCCATTTAAACAAATTTCGCCACTACCACGTTTTCCTTTAATGATATATGTCTCAAAACGTTCTCCATTTTCTTGAACCACGATTTGCACCTTTTGACCAACAACCATATTTGCTGCATCTATCAAATCTTCATCAATAGTAATACTACCAATATAGTTTAATTTTGCGTCTGTTACCTTAACTCTATGTATTTTAGAGTGAAATACTTCTATCATCATAATTTTACAAAGTTACGCTGAACTTAATAATTTCAAAACCTGTTCCAATTATTTTAAAAGGATTTCAAGGTTTTGTTAAGTTTTAATGTTTAAAATTTTATATTATCTATTAACCGAACTTCGCCTGCATAAGCCACTACAAAGCCACGAATATTTTTTGCATCCGAAAAATGTTGAATTGTTTCTAAAGAATTTTCATCTGTTATTTCGAAATATTCTAACTTAAATGGAGAATTTGCAAATTCATTTTCGACAAATTTCGTGATTTCAGCCACATCTTTTCCATCATTTTTAAGCGCTACTGCTTTTGATAAAATTGAATAAATTTGAGGTGCATCATCCGTTTGTTGTGTCGATAAACGTGCATTTCTTGAACTGAATGCTAAACCTGTTTCTGCACGATAAATTGGCATCGGCATAATTAAGACGTCTAAGCCTTCTTGTTTAACCATTTCTTGAATGATACGAATTTGCTGAAAATCCTTTTCGCCAAAATAAGCCCTTGTCGGCTTGACCGCTCTAAATAACTTAGATACAATTGTTGCAACACCGTCAAAATGTCCGGGGCGAGAAGCACCTTCCATTACCTTGTCTATTGTGCCAAAATCATACTTTTTTGCAACTTCATTTGTTGCATAAAGATCGTTTACAGTAGGTAAATAGACAAAATCGCAACCATTTTTTGTTAACAATTCGATATCTTTTTCTTCTGTACGCGGATATTTTTCTAAATCTTCGGGGTTATTAAATTGTGTCGGATTGACAAAAATGCTCACAATTGTGTAGTCATTTTGAGCTTTAGAAGCTTTAACCAAAGACATGTGACCTTCGTGTAAAGCGCCCATTGTAGGGATAAAGCCAATGGTTTTGTTTTGGTTTTTTAACTCGACGATTGCGGGAGTTAATTTTTCCTTTTCGTTAAATATAACCATAACGCTGATTGTTAAAAAAAAACTAATATAGGCGCAAAGCTACTATAAGCAAACAATATATCAACATTTTTTTGTAATTTTGTGCCTTATTATTATTTAGGAAAATAGAGTATAAAATTATGGAAGGAAAGCGCATATTGTATGTAACAACAGAAATGGTACCTTACTTTCCTGAAAATCCGATGTCTTCTCAAGCATTAGATTTGCCTAAACTTATGCAGAGCAATGGTGCGGATGTTCGCATCTTTATGCCGCGTTTTGGGGCAATCAACGAAAGAAGACACCAATTACATGAAGTAATAAGACTTTCAGGTATGAACATGATAATTAATGATTTGGATCAACCCTTAATCATTAAAGTGGCGTCTGTTCCAGGGGAAAGATTACAAGTGTATTTTATTGATAACGAAGAGTATTTTAAACGTAAAGAAGTTTACGGAGAAGACAATAAACAATTCTCTGATAATGACGAACGTTCAATCTTTTTCGCGAAAGGTGTTTTAGAAACAGTTAAAAAATTAAATTGGAAACCAGACGTCGTTCACGTTATGGGCTGGATGTCTAGTTTAGTGCCATTGTATCTAAAAAAATACTATTCTGATGATCCATTTTTTCAAGATGCAAAAGTTGTCGTGTCTTTATTTGACAATGCTTTTGAAGGAGAATTAGATACAGAATTAGTAAATAAATTGGCTTTTGATAATATTGAAGCTGATGTAAAACAATTTTTAGAAAACCCAACACATTTAGGTATGATACAAGCTTCTTTGCAATATGCAGATGCAGTAGCAAAAGGAGAAGATATTATTCCTGAAGATGTTAAAAACTATATCAACCAACAAAATATTCCTTTGTTAGATTATTGCTCTAAAGAAGAAGCAAAAGAAGTTTACAATAACTTTTATCTAGAGGAAGTAATGAACTCTAATTAAAATCTGTTGAGATTAATGAAAAATTTTTTGAATGTTCTGTCTGTATCTATTGCAATGGTAATTGCAATGGGAGCAGTTGTTTCGTGTGAAGATGAAGCTTTAGGATTAGGTAATAATGTAATTGGTGGAGAAGCTGATGGTAATGTAAAATCATTAGACGTAATTGCTTATAATGACACTGTAGATACAATTAGATCTGATCGATTTGTTTTGCAAAATGGTACATTTGGTGTTTATAAAGAAAATGTATTTGGCTCAACATCATCTAAATTTTATGCACAATTTAGACCAAGTTCTATTGGTGACCAAGATTTTGGTAAAGAGACAAAAATTGATTCTGTAAATTTAGTTGTTCCAGTTTTTTATAATACAACAAAAGATCCGCTTTCTAGAGATACAATTAACCTTAGTAATCCAGGAAAAAAATCAGAAGAAAAAGATACAATCTTAATCACTACAAAATATGCTGTAGATTCTTTATATGGTAATAAAGATCTTAAAATGACACTTAAAGTTCGTGATATTAATACACCTTTATTTAGAGATACAAAATATTTTTCAAAATTAGATGGTTCACAGTCACCAATCACAACTAATTCAGCTGTAATTGGAACAGTTACAATTGGTTCAACTGTAGAGAACAAAGTTGTTAAAGTTAAAAGTGCAACGACTTCAATTTATACAGAAACTGTTGGTTACAAAGTTTTATTGGATAAAGATTATTTTAATGAGAAGATAATCAAGAATGCTAAAACAGGCTTATTAGGAGATTATGCAACTTTTATTCGTGAAAACATCAAAGGTTTTGAATTTTCTGTTGATGAAGATAATGGATTTATCGTAAACTTTAAACCAAGTAATATCAGTCTTAATATGTATTATTCATATAAGAATCCGACTGATAAAAAAGATGGAGAAAAAGATTATAAAGAACGTTTAAGTGCAACTTATGGCTTTGATTTTACAAATCAATGGAGTACGGGAGCTGTGAATAGTTCAAATACTTTGGTTAATCAAATCAAAAATGATTTTGCTGGTACTCCTTTTGGTAATGCTGTTGCTAGTCCTAATAAAATAGAAGGTGATGCTCGTTTATACCTAAACGGAATGAGTGGAAGTCAGGTTAATTTAAAATTTAATCAGGCCCAATTAGATTCAATTAAAAACGATGTAAAAAATAAAGGAATGGTTATTATTGGAGCTAAACTGAAGTTTTTCCTTGATAATGATGTTCATAAATTTCCGAAACCACCTTATATAGTTGCTTGGAATAATTATACGAAAGATAATAAAGTTATTAATGAATTATACTCTGATGTATTAGAATTTTATAATGCTTATCCAAATTCTGTTCACTTTAATCCAATGGTAAAAGGCGATACAGATTTTTATACAATTGATGTTACAAAGCATTTAAAAAGTATGGTAGAAAAAGGAAATACATTCGAAAATCAATCGATGATTATTACAATGGGTAATTTTATTACATCTGTTTCTGACGCTACAACAATTAATAGCACAAATCCATATCAAAATAATAGAGCATATAATCCTTACCGAATTGTTTTACACGGAAATAAATCGGAAGTTGATGCTAAAAAATTAAAACTTTTAGTATATTACTCTGTAAAATAAAATAAACTTAATTACTATAAATATATGTGTGGAATTGTAGGATATATTGGGCCACGCGAAGCGTATCCAATTATTATAAATGGACTTAAAAGACTAGAATATCGTGGATATGATAGTGCTGGTTTAGTCCTATCAACTGGTTCTGAATTTGAATTAGTAAAAACAAAAGGAAAAGTTTCAGATTTAGAAGAAAAATCTGCATCATTAGATAAAACACCACATATTGGAATTGGACATACGCGTTGGGCAACACATGGTGTGCCAAACGATGTAAATTCGCATCCACATATGTCAAACAATAACGAAATTGTTTTAGTTCATAATGGAATTATCGAAAATTATGAATCTATCAAACAATTATTAATCGGAAAAGGATTTGTATTTTATAGTGATACAGATACAGAAGTTTTAGTAAATTTTATACAGTATATTCAATCTGAAAATAATTTAAGCTTAACGGATGCTGTTCGTGTTGCTTTAAACGAAGTTATCGGTGCTTATGCAATCGCAGTTTTAGATAAAAAAGATCCAGATCATATTGTTGTAGGTCGCTTAGGTAGCCCATTAGCAATTGGTATCGGTGATAACGAATTTTTTATTGCTTCTGATGCTTCACCATTCATTGAGTTTACAAAAGATGCAGTTTATTTAGATGATGGCGAAATGGCAACTATTTCTTTAGGAAAAGAAGTTGATGTTCGTAAAATTCAAGATAATGTATCTGTAATTCCAGACATTCAAGAGTTACAATTAAATATCGAAGCGATTGAAAAAGGTGGTTACGAGCATTTCATGTTAAAAGAAATCAACGAACAACCAAGATCAATTCGTGATACTATGCGTGGTCGTCTTTTAGTAGAAGAAGGCGTTATCAAAATGGCTGGTATTTGGGATCATCAAGAAAAATTCTTAAACGCTAAACGTATCATTATCGTTGCGTGTGGTACATCTTACCATGCAGGTTTAGTTGGAGAATATATGATTGAGGATTTTGCACGTATTCCTGTTGAAGTTGAGTATGCATCTGAGTTCCGTTACCGTAATCCAATTATCAAAAAAGGTGATGTTGTAATTGCAATTTCTCAATCAGGAGAAACAGCAGATACTTTAGCAGCGCTTAAATTAGCAAAAGAAAAAGGAGCATTTATTTTCGGAATTAATAACGTTGTAGGTTCGTCTATCGCACGTATGACTGATGCTGGTGCTTATACACACGCAGGTCCAGAAATTGGTGTTGCTTCAACTAAAGCTTTTACAGCTCAATTAACAATTTTGGCTTTAATTGCAATGAAGTTAGGAAAACATAATGGAGAATTATCAACAGAAAAATTCCATTACTTAACAAGAGAATTAGACCATATTCCAGAATTAGTAGAGAAAATCTTACAAAACTGTGAAGGTGTAATTGATCGTATTGCAGAAAAATATAAAGACAATAAAAATGCAATTTATTTAGGACGTGGATACAATTATCCATCTGCTTTAGAAGGCGCATTAAAATTGAAAGAAATTTCTTATATCCATGCAGAAGGGTATCCAGCAGCAGAAATGAAGCACGGACCAATTGCATTGTTAGACGAAAATATGCCAGTTATCGTTATTGCAACTAAAAAAGGTTATTACGAAAAAGTAGTTTCTAATGTACAAGAAATTAAATCGCGTAGTGCCAAAGTTATTGCAATTGTAAACGAAGGTGATGAGCAAGTTACTGCTTTGGCAGATGATTTTGTTGTAATTCCAGAAACGGCAGAAGAATTTTCTCCAATTTTAGCGGCAATTCCATTACAATTATTCTCGTATTGGGTGGCTGTTAAATTAAATAAAAATGTAGATCAACCACGTAACTTGGCTAAGTCGGTTACAGTAGAATAATATTTGCTCTATAAACGAGTTTTTTAAGGGATGATTTCAAAATCATCCCTTTTTCGTTTTTATAAAAATAATTTTATCATTAATTTCACAAAAAATATCATCATGTTTACAGGAATAGTAGAAGGGGTAGGAAAAATTATTAAGTTAGAGAAAGATCAATCTAACTTAAATTTATGGATTGAAGCTGATTTTGTAAACGAATTAAGAGTAGATCAAAGCGTGGCGCACAATGGTGTTTGCTTAACTGTGGTCGATTTTAAAGATGATCTTTACAAAGTTACTGCAATAGACGAAACCTTGTTGAAAACAAACTTTAACACTTTAAAAGAAGATGATTTAATCAATTTAGAACGATGTTTGATTATGAATGGTCGTATTGACGGTCATATCGTTCAAGGACACGTGGATCAAACCGGAAAAGTAGTTTCTATAGATAACCAAGATGGTAGTTTTTTAGTAACAGTTGCTTATGACGAAGCTTCGACAGGAAATGTAACTGTAGAAAAAGGTTCTATTTGTTTAAATGGAATTAGTTTAACAGTTGTAGACAGTAAAGTAGGACAATTTTCTGTCGCAATTATTCCGTATACATGGGAATTTACAAATCTTAGTCGCGTAAAAGTTGGCGATACCATGAACCTTGAATTTGATATAATCGGGAAATACGTCAAAAGATTATTTCAAAAATAATGATTAGAAGAAAAAATAACTTATCGCTTCCAGTTCGTATTATCATTTATATGGTAACGATTCTTCTGTTTACGGTAGGTTCGATATTGGTTATTACTGCAAGTCATTTCAATAATCAAACAAAACGATACCACGAAGATATTCTTCGTCGCAAAGAAAAATCTGTTCTTAGCGCAATTGATTATGAAATGGATAATTATCCTGGTATTGCAACAAAGGATAATATACACATAATATTAGAAGATAAAATAATGCAAATTGCAGACATCAACAAGCTTAATATTGTGGTGTACGATTTGCGTGGAAATAAAATTTTAACAACCGAAGCTAAAACATCAACGTTTAATGTTTTGCCGCAAGATATTCTAAATAAATTGCGAACATCTAATGAATTGGTCATCACGCACAAAGAAAATGGCGACCAAGGAACCATGTATTCTTCGTACAGTTATATCAAAAATTATTATAACGAAAACGTAGCTGTAATCTGCCTTCCATATCAATCTAATGATGATTTTATGCAAGAAGATATGTTTACGCTTATCGGTAGTTACGGACTTGCATTTGGCGTTATTTTATTGTTTGGAACGTTGGCTGTTTATTTTGTAACAAAGCGAACGCTTAACCAGATTTGGTCGTTTGCAGATCGCATTCGCGAAACCGAAGTTATCGTAAACAATATGCCTATTCGTTATGATGGAAACGATGAAATTAAGGTTTTAGTTGATTCTTATAACGATATGCTTTTCAAATTAAAAAAACAATCTGAGTTAATTGTGAAGCAAGAAAGAGAAGAAGCTTGGCGAGATTTTGCTAGACAAGTAGCGCACGAAGTAAAAAATCCATTAACACCAATGAAGTTAATGATTCAGAATTACATGCGAAAGTTTGATCCAAATGACGAGCATTTAACGGAAAAAACAATGCGTACCGGAAATATTTTGTTGCAACAAATTGAAACGATTGCTGCAATTGCCGAGGCTTTTTCTGACTTTGCAAAAATGCCTACTCGTAATGATGAAAAAGTAGATATTATAGAAGTTGTTAAAAATGCACTTTACGTTTTCCCGATGGAATATATCGAATTTAATTATTCGCCCGAAGTAATTTTAATGCATTTTGATAAACAATATCTAAACAGAGTTATCACAAATATTACCAAAAATGCATTTCAATCTATTCCAAAAGATCATGCTGCAAAAGTTAAAGTAGATGTTGTTTTGACAGATGGTTTTCTACATATCACAATAAATGATAACGGTTCTGGAATTCCAGTAGAGGCGCAAGATTCTATTTTTGTTCCAAAATTTACAACCAAAAATAGCGGAATGGGAATTGGCTTACCAATGGTCAAAAAAATTATTGATGATTATGACGGTACAATCCGCTTTGAATCTAAGGTTGGTGTAGGAACAACATTTTATATCTTGATTCCATATCATGAATAGAAAACCTTTTAAGTTTAAACAATTCTCCATTTTTCAAGATAAAACAGCCATGAAAGTTGGTACCGACGGTGTTCTACTTGGCGCTTGGACAACTAACAATTCGGGTAATACGATTTTAGATATTGGAACTGGAACTGGATTAATATCAATGATGTTGGCGCAACGATTTCCTGAATCACAAATCGATGCAATCGAAATTGATGAAAATGCATATTATCAAGCCAAAGAAAATTTCGAAAATACACCATTTTACAATCGTTTATCCATTTATTTAACTTCTTTACAAGACTATAAAACCGATAAAAAATATGATTTGATTGTAAGTAATCCACCATTTTTTACGGTAAATGATTTGAATGAATTTGACGCGCGTAAGCAAGCAAGACAAGAAGAAACACTTACATTTTCTGATTTATTAGAGAAAACTGCTCAATTATTGAACAAAGACGGTTTAGCGAGTTTTATTATTCCGCACGATCGAATGTTAGAGTTTTGTGCAATAGCAGCTGAAAACGCTTTAAAAGTATCAAAAACAACATTAATTAAGGGGAATGAAACTTCGCCAATCAAAAGAGTTTTGCTAGAATTTAGCCTCGAGCAAAAAGAAATCGAAGAAAATACACTTACAATAGAAATCGAACGTCATCGTTATACAAATGATTATGTCAATTTGACAAAAGATTTTTATCTAAAAATGTAATGAATTCGCACACTTTTTATAAACAAACATTTACATCAGAAACTTCTCATCAATTAGTTGGAATACTAGATTCGATAGATTTTAAATCATTGAATTTGGAAGAGCATAATTTAGATTATATCGAGAAGATGAAGCCTAACTTTTTTTATTATATCCAAATGTTTGATTATGCTATCAATACTTTAATCAAAGATGATGATATTGATAATAAATGGATTATTGATTTTGGAGGTGGACATGGTTTTTTAAGTTTATTTTTGAAATTGAAAGGATTTCGAGTTATTTATTGTGATTTCAATATTAATTCAGTTCAAACAATTAAAAAAATTGCAGAACATATTGGTTTTGGACCTGATTATTATGTACATGGCTCGTCTAGTGATGTTTTAGCATTTATAAAAGAAAAAGATCTGAATATAGATTATCTAATTTCTACAGATACAATAGAACATATTTTTGATCTGGAAGAAATGTTTTACAATTTTCATTTAATAAATTCTTCTTTGAATATGCTTTTTACAACAGCATCAAATCCTAAAAATTTTATCAAAGCAAAACAGTTGCGAAAATTGATGAATAAAGATGAAATTGAAGAAAATATACCAAATAGAAGAAAATATTTAGCTGAAATATACCATGATTTAACAGACGAAGAGTTAAATGATTTAGCAAATAATTCGAGAGGATTAAGATATGTTGACCTTCCTGAATATGTGAAATTTTATGAAGAAAATAGATCTTTCAAAAAAATAGAAATTGATGCCTATAACTGTTGTGAACCCGAATTTGGGTCATGGATGGAAAGAATTCTACCTTTAGAAGATTATATAGATTTAGGAAAAAAATATGATTATAACTTAGAAATTAAAAATGGATTTTTTAATTCCTTGGATAAGAAATCTGTAAAAAAAATACTTGTTGAACAGATAAATAATTTTATGGTATGTAATAAAACTTTCGGAATTTATTTAGCACCATTTATTACTTTAAAATATTCAAAATAAAAAAACGTCGAACAATGTTCGACGTTTTTTGTATCTATAAATCTAATAAAAATTAGATAGTTGGTCCTCCAGCTAATAAATCAGCAGTTGCAAATTCTTCGAATTTTTTAAAGTTTTCTTTAAATTTTATAGCCAATACATTTGCATTTTCTTCGTAAGCTTCTTGTGAAGCAAAAGAAGTTGCAGGATTTAATTTGTCTGTTTCAACACTTTCGATTGCAACCGGAACTTCGAATCCAAAAAATGGGTCTTTTCTGAATTCTACATTATTTAAATCTCCGTTTAATGCAGCATTAATAACGGCACGAGTATCTTTTAAAGACATACGTTTTTTCTGACCATTCCATCCTGTATTAATCAACCAAACGTTAACACCAGTTTTTTCAACTTTTTCGCTTAACATTTCAGCATATTTTGTTGGATGTAACGGCATAAATGGCGCACCGAAACATGTAGAAAATGTTGTTTGTGGTTCTGTAACACCAGCTTCTGTACCAGCAACTTTTGATGTATATCCAGAAATAAATAAATACGCAGCTTGGTCTGGGTTTAATTTTGCGATTGGAGGAAAAACACCATACGCATCAAATGATAAGAAGAAAATGTTTTTAGGATTTTTTCCTACAGATGGCACAGCGATATTTTCGATATAATCAATCGGATAAGAAACACGTGTGTTTTCTGTTATAGATCCGTCAGTGTAATCAACTTCGTTTGTACCTGGTTTTAAAGTACAGTTTTCTAATAACGCACCATCTTTGATTGCTGCGAAAATTTCTGGTTCTCCTTCTGCAGATAAGTTAATTACTTTTGCATAACAACCACCTTCAAAATTAAAAACAGTATCATCTGCAGTCCAACCATGCTCATCATCACCAATTAAACGTCTGTTTTTATCAGCAGATAATGTTGTTTTACCTGTTCCAGATAATCCGAAAAACATTGCTGTATCTCCGTTTTCTCCAGAATTTGCAGAACAATGCATTGGTAAAGTATTTTTAAAGACTGGCATAATAAAGTTTAATGCCGAAAAAATACCTTTTTTCATTTCTCCTGTATAACCAGTTCCTCCGTTTAAAACGATTTTACGTTTAAAGTTTAAGATTGAGAAATTATGTTGTCTTGTACCATCTAAATCTGCATCGGCAGTAAAAGTTGGTGCATTTATAATTGTCCATTCAGAATCTCCGAAGTTTTTAATTTCTTCTTCTGTTGGACGAATAAACATATTGTAAATAAATAAATTAGCAGCAGGTGTTTCTGTAATTGCTCTAATTTTTGTTTTGTATGCTTCATCAGCACAAGCAAAAGCATCACGAACATAAATTTCGCGGTTGCTTAAATGCTCTACTACTTTATCGTATAAAGCGTCAAATTTGTCAGAATCGAAAGGAATATTCGTTTTTCCGTCCCACCAAACGTTGTTTTCAGTGATTTCGTCCATAACAATGAAACGATCTTGAGGCGAACGACCTGTAAACTCTCCAGTTAACATGTTAACTGCGCCCGAAGAAGTAATTTCTCCTTGTCCAAGTTCAACCATCTTTTGGGTTAACTCTTCCGAAGATAATTGATAGTTAATTTTGGAATTTTTTATTCCGTAAGATGCCAATTCTATACTCATTTTTGTGATTTTATAGTAAATATGAAATATTAAAGGTAAAAATTTTGCACAAAATTACAATAAAAACATTTGCTAAAAATTTGACTTATATCATTAACTTAAACGTTTTCGTGAACAAATAACACCCTCATATTTAGCCATTGCTATGCAAGCATATAAAAAAAAGCTTGTATTTCATATAAGTTTTATATTTTTGCACTAGTTTACAACAATTAAAATTAGAAAATTATGTCTGACATTACATCAAGAGTGAAAGCAATTATCGTAGATAAATTAGGAGTTGATGAGAGTGAAGTAACTCTAGAAGCAAGCTTCACTAACGATTTAGGAGCTGATTCATTAGACACAGTAGAATTAATCATGGAATTCGAAAAAGAATTTGATATTCAAATTCCAGACGATCAAGCTGAGAAAATTTCTACAGTAGGTCAAGCTGTTAAATACATCGAAGACTTAAACAAGTAATAGTTCCTTATAATTAATATGGAATTAAAAAGAGTAGTAGTAACAGGTTTAGGCGCGCTAACACCAATCGGAAATACTTACCAAGAATTTTGGGACGGATTAATGAATGGTGTAAGTGGCGCTGCGCCTATTACGCTTTTTGACGCAACTCTTTTTAAGACACAATTTGCTTGTGAGATTAAGAACTTCAATATTGAAGACCACTTTGATCGTAAAGAAGCAAGAAAAATTGACCGTTGTGCCCAATTGGGAATTATTGCTGCAAGAGAAGCAATTAAACACAGTGGAATCTTAGAAGATGCAAATGTAAACAAGGAGCGTATCGGTGTTATATGGGGATCTGGTATTGGTGGAATTAAAACTTTTGAAGAAGAAGTTTCTAATTTTGCTACAGGAAATGGAATACCACGTTTCAATCCATTCTTTATCCCTAAGATGATAGCAGATATCACACCTGGTCATATTTCGATGGAATTTGGTCTTATGGGACCTAATTATACAACTGTTTCGGCATGTGCTTCATCAACTAATGCGTTAATTGACGCGTATATGTTGTTAAGACTTGGCAAAGCAGATGCAATTGTTGCTGGAGGTTCAGAAGCCGCAGTTACAGCTTCAAGTATTGGAGGTTTCAATTCAATGCATGCACTTTCTACAAGAAACGATGATCCAAAAACAGCATCTCGACCATTTGACAAAGACCGCGACGGTTTTGTAATGGGAGAAGGTGGAGGATGTATGATTCTTGAAGAATACGAACATGCAATTGCAAGAGGAGCTAACATTTATGGAGAGCTTGTAGGTACTGGTATGTCCGCAGACGCACATCATTTAACGGCACCACATCCAGAAGGATTAGGCGCATTTAATGTGATGAGAAATGCTTTAGAAGATGCAAATATCACTATCAAAGATATCGATCATATTAATATGCACGGTACTTCGACAGGATTAGGAGATATTGCAGAATCAAAAGCGATTCAAAAATTATTTGGAGAACACGCCTACAATATTCAAATTAATTCAACAAAATCTATGACAGGTCATTTATTAGGATCTGCGGGTATTATTGAAGCAATTTCGACTATTGGAGCGATGAATAACAGTATTGTTCCGCCAACAATTAATCATTTCACGGATGATGAAAATCTAGATCCAAAAATTGATTATACATTTAATAAACCAAAAGAGCGTAATGTAGAATATGCATTAAGCAACACATTTGGTTTTGGTGGTCACAATGCTTGTGTGATATTTAAGAAGTATAAGTAATGTCTTTCTTAAAAAAATTATTTTCTTTTAAAAATCAAAACGATGATTCAAAATCGTCTGATCCGTTTTTAAAATTTTTAAAGCCGATTTTGGGTTATAACCCTCGAAATATTGAGGTGTTTAAAGAAGCATTTACCCATCGATCGGCCCAAAAAAAAGATGAAAACGGAAATAGTATCAATTTTGAAAGATTAGAGTTTTTAGGAGATGCATTACTTGGTGCTTCTGCTGCAACGCATTTGTATTATAAAGCACCAGATCAGCAAGAAGGTTATTTAACTAAAATGCGATCAAAAATCGTCTCACGCAAGCAGCTAAATGCTGTGTCAAAACAACTTGGTCTTTTAGATTATTTAGAGCCATTAAACAATCACGCTAATCTGGGCGAAGATGTAAATGGTGATATGTTAGAAGCTTTGGTTGGAGCTATTTATGTAGATGGAGGAATAAAAGCGGTAGAAAAATTTATTCAAGATAAAATTATTGACCCTTACGCGGATTTAGATCGTTTGGAGCACACCATTACTAGTCACAAATCGTTGATATTAGAATGGAGTCAAAAATCGAGAAATACGATAAGATTCAATACTTTTGAAGAGCAGAATGCTGAAGATTTACAAGTTTTTGTATCCGTTATTCGTCTTAACGACAAAGTAATTTCCAAAGGAAGAGGAACTTCTAAAAAGAAAGCAGAAGAAAGCGCCGCTAAACGCGCTTATTATTCCTTACAAAAGAAAATAGAAAAAGTATAATTACATGGCAGAATTACTATTATTCGAAGATTGGATAGATTTTCATCTAATAGGCGTAAATTCTAGCTTTGATACTTCTACACAATTTGTTTTCCACCTCAATTCTACCAATGCTACTCATTTTACACGAATCAAAGATTTGGATATCTGGTTAGACGATCATACCTACTATTTCGAAACTTACGAATGGATAGATGAAGCGAATAAATTAGATTATCATATCATTAAAAATACTCCAAATCAATCTGATTCTGAAAAAAATGAAGTAGATTTATCAAATCTTTTCAAGGAAAGTATACTACTTGTGCCTAATTACAAAGACTGCAATTACATTGTAAAAGTAGCAGGTTGGGAAGATGATATTCACAATCTTCAACTTCCATTTGTTGAAAATGAATTTATAAAAGTGATAAAAAAAATAGATATTGACCTAATCAGTACCGCTGATAGATTAGTATTCTAACAAAATATTGTGCATAAAAAAAAGGGAAAAAATTATGATTTACGATAAACAATATCTTAAAAAGACAAAGATTGTAGCGACATTAGGACCTGCAACTGATAGTCCTGAGATTTTATTAGAAATGATGCAAAAAGGAACCGATGTGTTCCGTATCAACTTTTCGCACGCCGATTATCCGGATGTGAAACGTAAGATTGATACAATTCATCAATTAAATAACGATCACGGTTACAATACTGCGATTTTAGCAGATTTACAAGGACCAAAATTGCGTATTGGTAAAATGGAGCACGAAGATTTCGTGATTAACCAAGGCGATATTTTAACTTTTACAAACGAAGACGTTGTAGGTACAAAAGAAAAAGTATTTATGACGTACAAAAGATTTGCGCAAGATGTGCAAGTTGGCGAAAACATTTTGATTGATGACGGAAAATTAATTTTCAAAGTTATCGAAACAAATGGTACTGATACTGTAAAAGCAGAAACAATACAAGGTGGACCATTGCGTTCTAAAAAAGGAGTAAACTTACCAAATACAAATATTTCTTTACCAGCATTAACAGAAAAAGACAAAGAAGATGCAATTTTTGCAATCGAAAATAGAGTAGATTGGTTTGCTTTATCTTTTGTACGTTCTGGACAAGATGTGAGAGATTTAGCAGAATTTATTAAAGAACATGGAACATTAAAAATTCCAATTATTTCTAAAATAGAGAAACCAGAAGCATTAGAAAATATTGATGATATTTTAGAATTTTCTGACGGATTAATGGTTGCTCGTGGAGATTTAGGAGTTGAGGTTCCGTTTGAAATCGTACCAAAAGCTCAAAAACAATTAATTGATAAAGCTAAATTAGCACGTAAACCAGTTATTGTTGCAACACAAATGATGGAAACAATGATTTCGAGTTTAACACCAACTCGTGCAGAGGTTTCTGATGTTGCGAATGCAGTTTTTGATGGTGCTGATGCGGTAATGTTATCTGGAGAAACTTCTGTAGGTATGTACCCAATTCAGGTTATTGAGAAAATGACTAAAATTCTTCAAACTGTAGAAGATGACGAGCACGTACATGTACCAGAACACAAACCACAAGTAAAAAACGAACGTTTTGTTACAGATATGGTTTGTTATAATGCAGCTAAAATGGCAGAAGACACAGGTGCACAAGCAATTGCTACACTTACATATTCTGGTTATACAGCGTTCCAAATTTCATCTCATCGTCCAAATTCATTTATTTTGGTTTTCAATCCAAGCAAACGAATTAACCGTATGGTGAATTTATTATGGGGAGTAAAAGCGATTAATTATGATCCTCGCGATACGTCTACAGATCAAACTGTTACAGAGGTTAATATTTTAGCTAAGAATGCAGGTTATGTAGATTATGGTGATTATATCATCAATTTAAATGCAATGCCAGCTTTTGAAAAAGGTATTACAAATACATTACGTATTTCGATGATTTAAGATCATAAAAATAAAATAAATCAAATCCCTTCAAGTAATTGAAGGGATTTTTTTATGCTTAAATAAAAATATAACTTTAGCGTTAGCTATTAAAAATAGAATTAATAACTTTACAAGTTCGAATTACAGTATTTATGAGTATATATAACGTGATATTATCAGGAGGAGTAGGAAGTCGTTTATGGCCTTTGTCACGCAAAAGTCATCCAAAACAATATCTACCATTGTTTGATAATAAATCTTTATTTGAATTAACAATTCAACGTAATCGCCCAATTGCTGATAAATTAATGGTGATTGGAAATAGAGATAACGATCATTTAAGTCAAGAGGTTTTAGATAAATTGGATGTAGAATATCTGAAAATTGTAGAGGCAGTACCAAGAAATACCGCTGCTGCAATTGCATTTGCTGCCTTAGCTGTTGATGATGATGATATTTTAATTGTTACACCATCAGATCATTTGATTGAAGATATGGAAGCTTATCAAATTGCAATGAAAAATGCAATTGATTTGGCTCAGAATGATTTTATTGTAACATTTGGTATTCATCCAACGCGCCCAGAAACGGGTTATGGATACATCGAACATAAAGGAGATAAAGTACTTTCGTTTCGCGAAAAACCTAATCATATCACTGCTCAAGACTTTATCGAACAAGGAAATTTTTTATGGAATAGTGGAATGTTTTGTTTTAAAGCAAAGGTTTTACTGAAAGAGTTGAAGAAGTTTGAGAAAGAGATTTATGAGCAATCAAAAATTGCTTGGGAAGTTTCAAATAATGGAGAATTAGATGAAGCACTTTCATTAGAAATTCCTTCAAACAGTATTGATTATGCGGTAATGGAGCGTAGTAAAAAGATAAAAGTTGTTCCTGCAAAATTTGTTTGGAATGATTTGGGTTCTTTCGAGTCTTTGTATGATTATTTCGTAATGAATGGACATTATGTGGATAGAAATGGAAACATGGTAATTGGGACAGATATTTATACATCTTTTGTCGGTTTACAAAATACCATTTTTGTAAATACGCCAACAGCAAATTTAATTTTGCAAAAAGAATATTCGCAAGAGGTAAAAAACGTTTATACTCATTTAGAAAAAAGAAACTCAGAATTAATATAACGAAAAGCACTCAAATATTTTGAGTGCTTTTTTTATTTGATATTCACGAGTTGATAAGATATTATTCCTTAAATTTGCAATTCCAACTACAATTATAAAAATGACTACAGGTATTACTTTTGGTATATTTGATTTGCTGCATGCAGGTCATATTATGATGCTTGAAGAAGCAAAAAGACAATGCGATTACTTAATCGTAGGTCTAAATACCGACCCTACATTGGTCGATCCAAGTAAAAATCATCCAACTCAATCCATCGTCGAGCGTTATATACAACTAGAAGGTTGTCGTTATGTAGACGAAATTATTCCGTACGAAACAGAACAAGATTTGTTTGATTTGTTGAGTGCATTACCCGTTAATGTAAGGATAATTGGAGAAGAATACCGCGACAAAAACTTTAATGGGAAGCAATATTGTCTGGATAATAACATCCAGATTTACTACAATAAGCGAACACATCGTTTTTCGAGTTCTGGATTAAGAAAAGTAGTTGCAACTTCTGAAAACGATAAATAGAAATTGCCACAATCTAATCAAATAGAAAAGATACTTATAACTGGTGTAGCGGGTTTTATAGGTTATCATCTCGCAGAAAGCTTAATAAAAAAAGGATATTGTGTAGTTGGAATAGACAATATCAATGATTATTATGCGGTTGATCTAAAATATGGTCGATTAAATGAGTTAGGAATTAATCGTGAAGATGCCGAACAGTTTAATCAAAAAGTAGACTCGAAGATTCATCAAGATAAAATGATTTTTTATCGCATGAATTTAGAAGATCAAGAACAATTGCCTCAATTATTCAATCAATATTCATTTTCGACAGTTGTTAATTTAGCTGCGCAAGCTGGTGTGCGTTATAGTATCGAAAATCCGATGGCTTACGGACAAAGTAATTTAATGGGATTCCTTAATTTGCTTGAATGTTGCCGTCACACCAAAGTTAATCGTTTATTATACGCGAGTAGCTCTAGTGTTTACGGAAATTCGTCTGATGTTCCATTTTCAACAATTCAAAATGTAGATAATCCAATTAGTTTGTATGCAGCAACCAAAAAAGCAAACGAATTAATGGCGCATGCTTACAGTCATTTGTATCAAATACAAACCATCGGTTTACGCTTTTTTACAGTTTACGGACCTTGGGGAAGACCAGATATGGCAATGTTTTTGTTTACAGATGCAATCTTGAATAATCAACCATTAAAAGTGTTTAATAACGGCGATTTGTCGCGCGATTTTACGTACATTGACGATATAATTCAAGGAATAGAGCGAATCATAGAAAATCAAAACCAAAAAGGAATATACCAATTATACAATATAGGAAATAGTGAACCTGTACAACTGATGAAATTTATCAATGAAATTGAAAAATCGACTGGTTTAACTGCACAATTAGAAATGATGCCGATGCAAGCTGGCGATGTAAACCAAACTTGGGCAAATGTTGATGATTTGAAAGATAAATTTGATTATCAACCAAATTATCCGGTAGAAATAGGTGTTGCTAATTTTGTAAAATGGTATAAAGAATATTATCAAAAATGAATCAACAATTAAAAATAACAATAATAGGATTAGGTTACGTAGGTTTGCCTTTAGCCCGATTATTTGCAACAAAATATCCCGTACTTGGTTTTGATATCAATCAAATAAGAATTGATGAATTAAATCAAGGTAATGATAGTACTTTGGAAGTAGAAGATGAGGTTTTGAAAGAAGTATTAACTAACACAAATCCACTTTTAACTTCTGAAAATGCGCTTTTTTGTTCATCTAATTTAGAAGATTTAAAAGAAGCTAATATTTATATAGTTACTGTACCAACGCCGGTTGATAAAAATAATAGACCAGATTTAACTCCTTTGAGAAAATCTTCAGAAACGGTAGGTAAAGTTTTGTCTAAAGGAGATATTGTAATTTACGAATCTACAGTATATCCAGGAGTAACAGAAGAGGAATGTATTCCTGTTTTAGAAAAAGTATCTGGGTTAAAATTTAATGTAGATTTTTTTGCAGGATATTCGCCAGAGCGTATTAATCCAGGAGATAAGGAGCATACAGTAGAAAAAATATTAAAGGTAACTTCGGGTTCTACGCCAGAAATTGGAGAGTTGGTTAATGATTTATATAAATCTGTAATTACGGCAGGAACGCATTTAGCGCCAAGTATAAAAGTAGCTGAAGCATCTAAAGTGATTGAAAATTCTCAACGTGATATTAATATTGCTTTTATTAATGAGTTGTCAAAGATTTTTTCGCTGATGGATATTGATACAAATGATGTTTTAGAAGCTGCAGGTACAAAGTGGAATTTCTTACCTTTCAAACCAGGTTTAGTTGGTGGACATTGCATAGGAGTAAATCCTTTTTATTTGGCCCAAAAAGCACAAGAAATTGGTTATTATTCTGAATTGATTTTAGCTGCAAGACGTTTAAATGACTCGATGGGCGCATTTGTTGCTTCACAAGTCATTAAATTGATGATAAAAAAAGACATCAAAATAAAAGGAGCAAAAGTTCTTAATTTGGGTATCACTTTCAAAGAAAATTGTCCAGATATAAGAAACTCAAAAACGATTGATGTTATTCTAGGTTTAGAAGAATATGGTTTAGAGGTGACAACTTATGATCCTTGGGCTAATTTATCAGAAGTACAACATGAGTATAATATATCAATTGTAAATGAAATTCCGAACGAAAAATATGATGCTATTGTATTAACCGTTTCTCATACTGAATTTTTAGATTTAAATTTTTCTAAATTTTTGAAAGAGAATGGCGTTATTTATGATGTAAAAGGTGTTTTGCCTAAAGAAATTGTGAATAAAAGATTATAAAAAGAGACTTAAAAAAATATGAAAACAATCTTAATTACTGGAGGAGCCGGTTTTATTGGTTCGCACGTTGTAAGAGAATTTGTGCTCAACTACCCTGCAATAAAAATCATCAATTTAGATGCCTTAACGTATGCTGGTAATTTAGAAAACCTAAAAGATATCGAAGGTCATTCTAATTACGAGTTTGTAAAAGCAGATATTACTGATGCAAAACATATACTTGATGTTTTTGAGAAGCATCAACCAGATGGTGTTATTCATTTAGCAGCCGAATCTCACGTGGATCGATCGATTACAAATCCATTAGAATTTGTAATGACAAATGTAATCGGAACGGTTAATCTTTTGAATGCTGCGAAAGAAATCTGGAAAGATAATTTCGAAGGAAAACGTTTTCATCATGTTTCTACAGATGAGGTTTTTGGTGCATTAGGCGACGAAGGGTTTTTTACTGAAGAAACTTCTTACGATCCACATTCACCTTATTCGGCATCCAAAGCATCTTCGGATCATTTTGTGCGCGCATACCACGATACATACGGCTTACCGATTGTTTTGACAAACTGTTCAAATAATTATGGACCAAATCATTTTCCAGAGAAATTGATTCCGTTATGTATTCATAATATCTTAAACAATAATCC
Source organism: Algoriella xinjiangensis (assembly GCF_900115015.1). Classification (GTDB taxonomy): domain Bacteria; phylum Bacteroidota; class Bacteroidia; order Flavobacteriales; family Weeksellaceae; genus Empedobacter; species Empedobacter xinjiangensis. Next base: position 112,396 of record NZ_FOUZ01000011.1, read on the forward strand.
ACTTCCGATTTATGGAGATGGAAAATATACGCGCGATTGGTTGTTTGTAATTGATCATGCGAAAGCGATTGATTTAGTTTTTCATGAAGGTAAAAATGGAGAATCTTACAATGTAGGAGGCTTCAACGAATGGAAAAATATTGATTTGGTTAAAGAATTATGCAAACAAATGGACGAAAAATTGGGTAAAGAAGTAGGAACTTCTGAGCAATTAATCACTTTTGTAAAAGATCGTCCAGGTCATGATTTACGTTACGCCATTGATGCAACAAAAATTAACCACGAATTAGGTTGGAAACCATCTGTAACTTTTGAACAAGGTTTATCAAAAACCATCGATTGGTTTTTAGAAAACCAAGAATGGTTGGATAATGTAACGTCTGGTGATTATCAAAAATACTACAATACACAATATAACGACTAAAAATGAAAGCAATAGAAACAAAATTAAAAGGATGTTTTATTCTTGAACCAACTGTTTTTGAAGATGAAAGAGGTTACTTTTTCGAATCTTATAACGAAAACAAAATGGAAGGTATTTTAGGATACAAACCAAACTTTGTTCAGGACAATCAATCTAATTCATCTTATGGTGTAATTAGAGGTTTGCACATGCAAGCTGGTGAACATTCACAAGCCAAATTAGTTCGTGTTGTAGAAGGTGCTGTTATAGATGTTGCTGTTGATGCACGTGTAGATTCGCCTACTTTTGGACAATCTGTAGCGGTAGAATTATCAGCTGATAATAAAAGACAATTGTTTATTCCTCGTGGATTTTTACATGGATTTTCTGTTATTTCAGAAAAAGCAACGTTTTTTTATAAGTGTGATAATGGCTATAACAAAGCTTCAGAAGATGGTATAAATCCATTGGATAAAGAATTAAATATTGATTGGGGAATTCCTGTAGATAAAATGATTATCTCAGAGAAAGATCAAGAAGCACAATCATTTGAAATATTTAAAAATAAATAATCTCACCTATAAACTATAAAAATGAAAGGAATAATATTAGCAGGAGGATCAGGAACTAGATTGCATCCATTGACTTTAGCCGTTAGCAAACAGTTAATGCCAGTGTATGATAAACCAATGATTTATTATCCATTGTCGACATTGATGTTAGCAGGGATTAATGAAATTTTGATTATATCTACTCCACATGATTTGCCTCATTTCGAAAAATTATTAGGAGATGGTTCAACTATTGGATGTAAATTTTCTTATAAAGAACAACCAAGCCCAGACGGTTTAGCGCAAGCATTTATTTTAGGGGAAGAATTTATTGGTAATGATAAAGTTGCCTTAATTTTAGGAGATAATATTTTCTACGCAAGTGGTATGTCTAAATTGTTGCAAGATTCTTCAGATCCAAATGGTGGCATAGTTTTTGCTTACCAAGTGAATGATCCAGAACGATACGGTGTGGTTGAATTTAATGAGAAGAACGAAGTGGTTTCTATCGAAGAAAAACCAACTAATCCAAAATCAAATTTTGCAGTTCCAGGTCTTTATTTCTATGATAATGATGTGGTAGAAATTGCAAAAAATATAAAACCATCACCACGAGGAGAATTAGAAATTACAGATATTAATGCTGAATACCTAAAAAAAGGTAAATTAAAAGTAGGTGTTTTTAACCGTGGAACAGCTTGGTTAGATACAGGAACTATTAATTCGTTGATGCAAGCAGGTCAGTTTGTACAGGTAATTGAAGAACGCCAAGGAATGAAAATTGGAGCAATTGAAGAAGTTGCTTACCGCATGGGCTATATTAATAAAGAACAACTAATCAAAATTGCAGAACCCTTGAAAAAAAGTGGCTATGGCGAATATTTGATGAAAATTATAAAATAAAAAAAATCATAATGAAGCACATATTAATCACAGGAGGTGCAGGGTTCATCGGATCTAATTTAACTGAATACTTTTTAGGTAAAGACTATAAAGTGACTTGTTTAGATAACTTTGCAACTGGGCATCGTCATAATGTAGAACCTTTTTTTGCAAATCAGAATTATAAATTAATAGAAGGTGATATACGTGATTTAGAAACTTGCCACAAGGCAGTAAAAGATGTAGATTATGTGTTGCATCAGGCAGCTTTAGGATCAGTACCTCGTTCTATTAATGATCCAATTACTTCTAATGAAGTGAACGTTTCAGGTTTTTTGAATATGTTAGTTGCTGCTCGTGATACAGGTGTTAAACGCTTTGTTTATGCAGCCTCTTCATCAACGTATGGAGATTCAGAAAACTTACCGAAAGTAGAAGATATTATCGGGAAACCACTTTCTCCTTATGCAATTACAAAATATGTGAATGAATTATATGCAGATATTTTCAGTAAAACATATGGTTTGTCTTGTATAGGCTTACGTTATTTTAATGTGTTCGGTCGTCGTCAAGATCCAAATGGAGCGTACGCAGCAGTTATTCCATTGTTTGTAAAACAATTTATGAATCACGAATCTCCAAAGATTAACGGAACAGGAGATTACTCACGTGATTTTACCTACATTGATAATGTGATTCAGATGAACGAACGCGCGATGCTCACAGAAGATGAAAATGCGGTTAATACAGTTTATAATACAGCTGTTGGAGATCGTACAACTTTAAATGATTTAGTAAACTATTTACGTGAATATTTAAGCGAATATGATCCTGAAATTGCAAATGTAGAAGCAATTCATGGACCAAATCGTGTAGGAGACATTCCACACTCGCTAGCATCTATAGAAAAAGCAAAAACATTATTAGGTTATGAACCTACTCATACGATTGATAAAGGGTTGAAAGAAGCGGTAAAATGGTATTGGGAAAACTTAAAATAATTAAAAAATAAACTAACAAATAAAACTCAATGAGTACATCGCATAAAATAGCAATTATAGGCTTAGGGTATGTAGGATTGCCTTTAGCACGGTTATTTGCAACTAAATATCCTGTAGTAGGATTTGATATCAATCAACAACGAATTGAAGAACTAAATCAAGGTAAGGATCACACTTTAGAAGTTGAAGACGATATTTTACAAGCTGTTTTGGTACAAGATAATCCTTTTACTACACCTACATTAGGATTGTATAATTCGTCAAATTTAGATGATATAAAAGAAGCGAATATTTATATTGTTACTGTGCCAACACCAGTGGACAAACATAATCGTCCAGATTTAACACCCTTATATAAATCTTCTGAAACAGTAGGGAAAGTCTTATCAAAAGGAGATATTGTTATTTATGAATCAACAGTTTATCCAGGAGTTACGGAAGAAGAGTGTATTCCTGTATTAGAAAAAGTATCAGGGTTGAAATTTAACGTAGATTTCTTTGCGGGGTATTCACCAGAGCGTATCAACCCAGGAGATAAAGAACATACGGTAGAAAAAATACTAAAAGTAACTTCTGGTTCTACGCCAGAAATTGGCGTAATTGTAAATGACATTTATAGATCTGTTATTACTGCTGGAACACATTTAGCGCCAACGATTAAAGTGGCAGAAGCGGCTAAAGTTATTGAGAATTCACAACGAGACATCAACATTGCATTTGTCAATGAGTTAGCAAAAATTTTCAATTTATTAGAGATTGATACGCATGCTGTTTTAGAAGCAGCAGGTACAAAATGGAATTTCTTACCCTTCAAACCAGGTTTAGTAGGAGGACACTGTATTGGTGTAGATCCATATTATTTAGCACAAAAAGCACAAGAGCACGGCTATCATCCAGAAATTATTTTAGCTGGTCGTCGTTTGAATGATTCTATGGGTGAATATGTTGCTTCGCAAGTCGTGAAAACAATGATTAAGAAAAATATCAAAGTTAACGGCGCTAAAGTGTTGAACTTAGGAATTACATTCAAAGAAAACTGTCCCGATGTTCGTAATACAAAAGCAGTTGATGTCATTCAAGCTTTACAAGATTATTCTTTAGAAGTAACTACATATGATCCTTGGGCAAATCCAGTAGAAGTGATGCATGAGTATGGAATGAATATTGTGAATGAAATTCCAGAACAAAAATATGATGCAATTATTTTAACTGTAGCACACAATGATTTTATAGGAATAGATTTGAACAACTATCTTAAAGATAGTGGTGTTATCTATGATGTAAAAGGTATTTTAGAAGAATGCGATAATAGATTGTAAAAATAACGTAAATAAATAGTAGTTTTTTATTTGGCTATAATTATAAATCATCCGAATGCATCACAAGAAAATAAGTACAACATAAAAAATTTACCAATATGACTAATTTAGAAATTATTTAACAAGCTTAGTGTGATTTATTTTATAATATTTATTGTTTCTATATTACTTTTTCTAAAGTATATGAACTCTGCCAAAAAAAATGAAGGGAAATACTTTTATTATCTCTTCATGGTTTTTTTAGTGTTAGTTTGTACATTCAGATATAGAGTAGGTGGAGATTCATTGCATTATCACGATATTTTTGATAGTTATCCCTACTTTTCTGAATTATCTTCATACGATTTTAAAAATTCACAATATAATTTTGGTTGGATTATCTTTAATGCAGTTATAAAATCTATTTGTGATAGTTTTTATTTCTTTCAATTTGTCCACGCTTTAATAATTAATACAACGATTTTTTATTTTATAAAGAAATATGCAATTAATAAATTCTTAACTATTATTTTTTATCTGTTTTTTAATTTTCTATATTTTAACATGGAAGTTTTAAGAGAATCTTTGGCAGTTTCTTTTTTTTTACTTTCAATACCTTATTTATTAAATAAAAAATGGTTAGCATATTATTTATTGTGCATTCTAGCATATTCATTTCATAGTTCTGCACTTATTCTTTTTGTTTTACCTTTATTTGCAATTGAAATGAAAATGAAATATCAAATTAGTATACTTGTTTTACTTACTTTGTTAATAAATTTCATACCAATAGGAGATTTAATAAGTAACTACTTAGGTTTTTTATCCATAACTCAAGTTGCATCAAGGAATTATTTAAATCTAGAAATAAACTTTATAGGTATTTTAGCTCAAATTCTAAAAATTATACCGATACTATTCATATACATTATTTATAAGAGAAAAAAACTAAACCATGAGTTTGCTATATTTGTCATGCCATATTTGGTTTTAGGTATTCTTTCAGCTTTTATTCCTGGTGTTTATCGGTTTCTTAACTATTTGACAATTCCGATTCTTATTTTTGCTGTTGATTTGTTTTATTTTTTATTACGTAGAAAACATAAATATATATTTAGCTATTATAAAATAGCAGGTAGTTTATGTATACTTATTCTGATGCAATTACAATATTTTACTAGGGATATGACTAAATTTTCGCAGGTAAACAGTGTTTTTTTTAATATATATACTCCATATCATTCAATTTTAGATGAAAAGAAAGACCCTATACGGGAAAAAATATTTTATAACTCTATGAATATTGATAACTAATGAAAGAAATTTTATTCTTAGGAGTAACACAATTTGTAGACCAGCATATAAAATACGTAGATGTTAATAATTTATATAAGCCTATACCTAAAATATTAAAACCAATTCGAAAAATCTTTTTTGATTTCAATTTACCTTTTAAAAGTATTTGGGTAAATAAGAATCTTTATAATGATATTCAAAATCATAAAACAATTATTCTTTCTGCAACACAGTATAATCAAAGAGTTTCTAAAATAATAGATACTTATCATTTTAAAGATAAACGGTTTATTTTTTGGTACTGGAACCCCGTTGATAAAATTGCTTTACCCAAAACAATTTCTAAAAACTGGGAAGTTTGGGCATTTGATAAGAAAGACTGTGAACGTTATAATTTGTGTTATAATAATACCTATTATTTTAATGAATTTGTACAACCAGCACTAAAATCAGTACTAAAACAGGATATTTTATTTGTAGGGCAGGATAAAGATAGATTAGGGACATTAATTAATCTGTCAAAGGAATTTAAACAATACCAGCTTTCATATTATTTTCATATTGTAAAAGATCAAACTTCAAAAGTGAAATATGATTATAAAGAAAAAATAAGTTATCAAACAATTTTAGACTTAATTCAATCAAGTCGTGTTTTATTAGATATTGTGCAGGAAGGCCAGACAGGCTTAACCCAAAGAATAATGGAAGGCTTATTCTTTGGAAAAAAAATTATTACGAATAATAAAGAAATTGTTCGGTACAATTTTTATGACCCCAAAAATATTTTCATATTGGATGTAGATTCTATTGAAAATCTTCAACAATTTATGGCTGAAAGTTATCATCCTGTAAGTTGCGATATTATAAATGAATATACTATATCTAGTTGGCTGCTTAATTTTAATGTAAATAATGAATAAATCGATTTTAAATAATTTATCTTTTTCTTTTGTTGCTCAGATTTTATCAGTTATCGTAAGTTTAATATTTTCTTTGGGAATTACAAAAGTACTTGATGTTGAAAACTACGGATATTGGCAATTATTTATTTTATACTCCAATTATGCCGGTTTTTTTCATCTTGGTATTTGTGATGGATTGTATTTGAAGCTGGGAGGGCGAAAATTGGAACGTATTAATCAATTTAATTTTACCAATCAGCTTTCATTTTTTTTAATTTTCGAGATTCTTGTTTCTATTTTATTTTTATTAGGATTATTCGTCACTACAGCTGATCCTATTAAATTTCATCTTCTGCTATTTATTGTTCCCTATATTATTATTGCCAATGTACAGACTTATCTATCATATGTGCTTTTAGCAACTAATAAAATAGAAGTATATTCTAAATCTGTTTTTATAGAAAAGATATTTATTATTGTAATATTAATTCTTCTATTTTTTCTAAAAAAAATAGAAGTTAATGTCTTGATTTATGTTTATTTATTAGCAAAAACCTTTTCGATTCTATATCTGGTCTTTCAAATCCGCTCTGTTGTAGAATCGAAAGGATTTTTAAACTATCGGGTAATAAACTTAAGAATGCTTTGGAAATATGCCCTAATAGGGATACCTTTAATGTTTTCAAATATTCTGAGTACTCTTCTGATAGGGAGTAATAGATTGTTGACTGAGAATAAATATGGAATTATTGCTTTTAGTAAACTCTCCTTCTCTATTTCTTTAGTTTTTTTATTTATTGTTTTTGTTTCTCAGCTTGGTATTGTATTGTTTCCTTTACTTCGACGAATGAATAATGAAAATCGAAAATTAGTTTTTTATTGGATAAACAATAATCTTACATTACTGTTTATTTTCTGCATGCTTTTTTATTACCCATTGGTAGAGTTTGTAAAATATTTTGTGCCTAACTATTATGAAAGTACCAGATATTTAAGCTTGATGTTACCAATATGTATATTTGAAGGTAAGTTTCAGATTTTATATAATACAATGTATAAAGTATTGAAAAAACAGAAAACAATATTTATACTTAATTTGCTGAGTCTTGTAATTTCTATTGCTCTAACATATACGGCATTATTTTGGTTTGATAGCATTATATTTTCCATATACACACTTGTCATTATTATTGTTTTACGTTCAATATTAAGTGAAATTATGTTATATAGATTTTTAAAAATGAATAAATATAACCTAATTGGAGAAGCACTTGTTATGACATTGTTTTTTATCATTATTAATCTACAATGTACTTTCTGGATTAGTTTTATTTGCTATTTTAGTTTATTAGTTACATATATATTAGTTAAATATTTCCGGAATGAAATTAATTTCAAATTTAATCCTATTAATTCGAAAAATTAATAAATTTTGAGAGGAGATCAACGAATCTTATAAAGCTACTTGATTTTATGTATGATAATAAAAGAGTGAGAACATATGAAAAATAGAATACATTTATTATGAAAAAGATATTATTGGTTTCTCCATTACCACCTCCTGTGGGAGGAATAGCGAGTTGGACGGTAAATATGCTTGACTATTTTAAAAATTATTCTAATAAAAACTATATATTAGAACATCTTAATAATGCAATGCAATTAAGAAATATAACTTCTACCTCAAAACTATTGCGTGTATATTTTGGTATAATTAATTTTCTATTTTTTTACGTAAAGTTGTTTAAAAAAATTTTACATAAACCAGATTTATGCCATTTCACTTCAAGTGCTTCGTTAGGATTATTTAAGGATATTTTTTTCATATTGACATGCAGACTTTTTAATATAGAAACAATAATTCATTATAGATTTGGACGCATACCCGAACTTTATGAGAGCAAAAATTGGGAATGGAAACTTTTAATATTTGTGAATAAAATCAGCACATTTGTTATTGTACTGGATCAAAAAAGTTTAGATATTCTCAATAAATATCATAAATATGTTTTTTTAATTGAGAATCCTGTTGCACCTCAATTAATTGAATTTAAGAAAGGAGCGGAAAAGCGAGAAGAGAATTCAATCGTTTTTGTTGGTCATGTTACTAAACAAAAAGGAATTTATGAACTTTTTGAAGCGACAAAGAATTTAGACAGTAAATATAAGCTTGAAATTGTTGGTCCTTATGAGGAAAATGTAAAACAAGATTTATTGGAAATGTTTGGGCATGAAGAATTAGTTTTTTGTGGTCCTTTATCAAAAGAAATTGTGTATGAAAAAATGATTAATTCAAAACTTTTGATTCTTCCTTCATATACAGAAGGGTTTCCAAATGTAATTATTGAAGGAATGGCTTTGGGTTGTAGTATTATTGCAACAGATGTAGGAGCTATTCCAGATATGTTGGGTGGAGATAGGGGAGTCGTAATTGAACCTCGAAATGTAGATCAATTAAGAGAAGCAATTCAGAATCTATTATTGAATGAATCTATTAGAACAGAGATTAGCTTAAATGCTGAATCATATGCACTCGAAAACTATACAATTGAAAATATCGTTAAAAAATTAGAATTTATTTGGACTTATGAAAATTCAAAATAAAACCCTTTTAATAACAGGTGGAACAGGCTCTTTCGGAACAGCTGTTCTCAACCGTTTTTTACAAACTGATCACTTCAAAGAAATCCGTATTTTTTCTCGTGATGAGAAAAAGCAGGATGACATGAGAAATCTTTATAAAAATGATAAAATCAAATACTATATCGGAGATGTAAGAGATTTTTCAAGTGTAGAACCGGCAACGAGAGGGGTCGATTATATCTTTCATGCAGCAGCTTTAAAACAGGTTCCGTCATGCGAGTTTTTCCCAATGCAGGCAGTGAAAACCAATGTTGAAGGAACACAGAATGTTATCCGTGCAGCGGCAGTCAATAAAGTACAAAAAGTTATTTGTTTGTCTACAGATAAAGCAGCATATCCAATCAATGCAATGGGAATCTCCAAAGCAATGATGGAAAAAGTAGCGGTTGCTGAAGCAAGAAATCTTACAGATACTGTAGTTTGTCTTACGCGTTACGGAAATGTAATGGCTTCCAGAGGGTCTGTTATTCCATTGTTTTTAAATCAGATTCAAAAAGGAGAACCGATTACAATAACTGACCCCAATATGTCAAGATTTTTCATGTCATTGGATGATGCGGTAGATTTGGTATTATTCGCGTTTGAAAATGCAAATCCAGGAGATTTATTTGTGAACAAAGCTCCTGCGGGAAGCATAGGTGATTTAGCGCAAGCTTTAATTGAACTGACGGGTAAAGAAGTGCCTGTGAAAGTAATAGGAACCCGTCACGGAGAAAAATTGTATGAAACATTATGTACCCGAGAAGAAATGATCAAAGCAGAGGATATGGGAGATTTCTTTCGTGTTCCTGCAGATAACCGTGATTTGAACTATGCAAAATACTTCTCAGAAGGAGAAGAAGATGTTTCAAAAATTGAAGATTACCATTCGCATAATACTGAACAACAAGGAGTAGAAGGCTTGAAAAAACTGATCTCTACTTTACCCCTTATCCGTAAAGAAGTTTTCGGGGAAGATGTAACGCAATATCCTTATTAGAAGGCAAAAGTAAAAAGAACTAAGTTGAAGGTAAAAGAGGTAAAAACTAATTGTATGTTACTAGTAGGAAAGAAACATCAGGATGAAAGAGGAATCATTACTTATAATAATGATTTTGATGCTTCGCAGATCAAAAGAATGTATACCATTGAAAATCATTCAACGGATTTTATCCGCGGTTGGCAGGGACATAAAGTTGAGCAAAGATGGTTTGCTTGTATGAAAGGGTCTTTTGATATTTCTGTGATTGTGGTAGATAATTTCACAAATCCTTCAAAAGATTTAATAATTCAGAAATATCTTTTAACAGATGATATTTTAACTTACCTCCATATTCCGTCGGGTTGTATTACAGCAATTCAGGCGAAAGAAGAAGGAAGCAAATTATTAGTTCTTGCCGATTACGGATTGGGAGAGATTGATGATGAATACAGATACAGTCTGGATTATTTTAACTAAATAAAAAATTTAAAAGTTGGTCAATAGAAAGTTTATTAAACCGACTATAAAAATCACATATTAAATGAAAAAAATCGGAATTACCGGTCAGAATGGTTTTGTTGGAAAACATTTGTATAACACTTTAGGATTATTTCCTGAGGAATTTCAAAGAGTTGATTTTAAGAAAGAATATTTTGAAAACGAAAACCAATTAGACCAATTTGTTGTTGAATGTGATGTTATCATCCATTTAGCAGCAATGAATCGTCATGAGAATGAACAATTTATCTATGAAACGAATGTAGGCTTAGCCCAAAAATTAGTCGATTCTCTGAAAAGAACTAATTCAAAAACTCATGTGATGATTTCCTCTTCGACTCAGGAAGAAAGAGATAATCTGTATGGAAGGTCAAAAAGAGAAGGAAGACAAGCTTTAGCCAATTGGGCAGAAGAAAATGGAGGTAAAATGACAGGATTGATTATTCCGAATGTATTTGGAGTATTTGGGAGGCCTTTCTACAATTCATTTATTGCTACATTTTGCCATCAGTTAACACATGGCGAAACTCCAACGATTGCTAATGATGGTGAAGTGAAATTGATTTACGTTCAGGAATTGGTTGATACTATTATTAATGAAATCAAAGAAGGTAACAGTAAAGCAGAATTCTTTATCGAACCTACTGCTACCAAAAAGGTTTCAGAAGTTTTATCATTATTGAATGACTATAAAACAAAATATTTCGACGGCGGAGAAATTCCTGCGATCAATGATTCTTTTGAACATAATTTATTCAACACTTATCGTTCATACATCGATTACAAAACGCATTATCCTGTAAAGTTTATTCAACATAAAGACCCTCGTGGAGCTTTTGTTGAAGTCATTCGTTTAGGGATTGGCGGTCAATGTTCATTTTCAACTACAGTGCCGGGAATTACCAGAGGAAATCATTATCACACAAGAAAGATTGAGCGTTTTGCGGTGATTAAAGGAAAAGCTTTAATCCAACTGAGAAAAATTGATACCGATGAAGTATTAGATTTTTATTTAGATGGAAACGAACCTGCGTATGTAGATATGCCGATTTGGTACACACACAACATCAAAAATATAGGAGACGAAGAATTATATACCATTTTCTGGATCAATGAAGCATTCAACCCGGAAGATGCAGATACTTATTTTCTGGAAGTTTAAAGAGGAAAGGCAAAAGGTAAAAGTAAAAATGGAGCGTAAAAATTAAATAAGTATATTAAGTTATGAAAGAAAATAATTTATTAGACAGAATTTTTAATTTTAGTGTAGATACCTTAAAGTTCTTAAGGACATTGCCTTTAAACGATGAGTTGAAAGTTATTAAATATCAGTTAATAAAATCTTCTACATCTGTAGGTGCAAACTATGAGGAATCACAGGGAGCGTCATCAAAAGCAGATTTTAATAATAAAATCAGAATTGTACTGAGAGAAGCACGTGAATCAAATTATTGGCTAAGAATTATTAGTGCCTTAGACTATAAATCAGATAAATTGCAAACATTATTACAAGAAAGTAAAGAATTAAAAAATATATTTGGAGCAATTTTGTTAAAAGGAAATAAAGAGGGATAAGTATTTGCCTTTTTACCTTTTACTTTTGCCTTAATAAAAATCATACAATGAAAAAACTAAAAGTAATTACTGTCGTAGGAACCCGTCCGGAAATTATAAGACTATCAAGAGTTTTAGATGCATTAGATGCTTCTGAAGCCGTAGAACATATCATCGTTCATACCGGACAAAACTATGATTACGAATTAAATCAAATCTTTTTCGAAGATTTAGGACTTCGTAAACCTGATTATTTCTTAGAAGCGGCTGGGAAAACGGCTACTGAAACGATAGGTAATATTTTAATAAAAGTAGATCCTTTATTAGAGGAATTAAAACCTGATGCTTTTTTAGTGCTGGGAGATACTAATTCTTGTTTGTGTGCAATTCCAGCGAAGAAAAGACATATTCCTATTTTCCACATGGAAGCAGGAAATAGATGTTTTGACCAAAGAGTTCCGGAAGAAACCAACCGTAAAATTGTAGATCATACTTCAGATATTAACCTAACGTATTCAGATATTGCAAGAGAATATTTGTTGAGAGAAGGACTGCCTGCGGACAGGATTATTAAAACGGGTTCGCCAATGTTTGAGGTTTTAAATCATTATTTACCACAGATTGAAGCTTCTGATGTTTTAAATAAATTAAATTTAGAAGAAGGAAAATTCTTTGTAGTATCTTCTCACCGTGAAGAAAATATCAATTCTGAGAAAAACTTCAGAGGATTGATGGCTTCTTTAAATGCGATTGCAGAAAAATATCAATATCCAATCATTGTTTCTACACATCCACGTACTCAAAACATGATCGATAAGATGCAGATTGAAATGCGTTCTGAAATTCAGTTTTTAAAACCACTTGGTTTCCATGACTATAATGCATTGCAGAAAAGAGCATATGCTGTGCTTTCAGATTCAGGAACTATTTCTGAAGAATCATCAATTTTAAATTTCAGAGCGTTAAATATTCGTCAGGCTCACGAAAGACCTGAAGCAATGGAAGAAGCAAGTGTAATGATGGTGGGACTTTCACCTCAACGTATTTTACAAGGTTTAACGCAGGTTTTACAGCAAAAAGTAGGAGCAGAAAGGAATTTCAGACAAGTTTCTGATTACTCAATGCCGAATGTTTCAGAGAAAGTAATGAGAATTATTATTTCTTATACTGATTATATTAAAAGGACTGTTTGGTCTGAAGAAATTTAAGATAAAATGAACATTATTTTTTTGACGTTAGTTGAAATTAATTCTATAGAAGATCGTGGAATTTATCAGGATTTATTACGCAAATTCCGTGATGAAGGTCATGATATTACTATAGTGACACCAGTTGAAAGAAGAAAAGGAATTACTACAAATTTTAAAGAAAAAGAAGGCGTTTCTATACTTCAAGTAAAAACCTTGAATATTCAAAAAACAAATATTATAGAAAAAGGAATTGGAACTCTCGCAATAGAGTTTCAGTATCTTTCTGCAATAAAAAAATATTTAGCAAATAAAAAGTTTGATTTAGTTTTATATTCAACACCTCCAATAACCTTTGCGAAAGTGATAGAATTTGTTAAAAAACGAGATAATGCAACTAGCTATTTACTGTTAAAGGATATTTTTCCACAAAACGCAGTGGATATGAAAATGTTAAAAGAAGGAAGCTTTATTCACAAACAATTTGTAAAGAAGGAGAAAAAATTATACAAAATTTCGGACACGATTGGTTGTATGTCTCCCGCAAATGTTGAGTTTGTTTTGAAACACAATCCAGAGATAAATTCAAATAAAGTAGAAGTTAATCCAAATACCATAGAACCTGCTATATTTAATTATTCTTTTGAAGAAAAGAAAACGATTAGAGAAAAATATAAGGTGCCAGTTGATAAAAAAGTTTTTGTTTACGGTGGAAATTTAGGAAAACCACAAGGATTAGATTTTTTATTAGAAACTATTCTGGTAACTAAAAACGAGAATGCTTTTTTCTTAATTGTTGGTGACGGAACAGAATTTCTAAGAATAAAGGAATGGTTTGATAATAATCAACCAAAAAATGCAAAACTATTGCAACGTCTCCCAAAAGAAGATTATGATAAATTGTTAGTCGCTTGTGATATCGGTTTAATATTTTTAGATAAAAATTTTTTGATACCAAATTTTCCATCAAGATTATTATCGTATTTAGAAATGAATATTCCTATTTTAGCCGCAACAGATCCAAACACGGATATTGGTACTATTATTGAAGAAAATGGTTGCGGATATAAAATTTTAGCTGGAAATCAAGTAGAAATACAGAATAAAATTAATCAACTTTTAAGTTCTGATTTAAAACAAATGGGTTTAAATGGTCAAAAATTACTATTAAATAATTATACGGTAGATATATCTTATAATTTAATCATGAATAAACTAAAACATGTATAAACATTTTTTTAAACGTTTTTTCGATTTTATTATTGCCTTAATCGGTTTCATTGTGTTATCACCGATATTTATTTTTGTAACAATTGGATTATATTTTGCCAATCAAGGAAAACCATTCTTTTTCCAGAAACGTCCAGGTAAGAATGAAAAAATATTCAGCATCATCAAATTCAAAACCATGAATGATAAAAAAGATGCGAATGGAAATCTTTTATCAGATGCAGAACGATTAACACCTATTGGCGCATTTGTACGTAAAACCAGTTTAGACGAAATTCCACAATTAATTAATGTCTTAAAAGGAGATATGGCGATTATTGGACCACGCCCTCTTTTGCCTCAATATTTACCTTTGTATAGTGAGAGTCAAAAACGCCGTCACAATGTTCGTCCAGGGATTACTGGTTGGGCGCAAGTAAATGGACGTAATGCAATATCTTGGACAAAAAAGTTTGAATTAGATGTTTGGTATGTTGATCACGTTTCTTTTTCAACGGATGTAAAAGTCTTTTTTACAACTTTCAAGAAAGTGTTTAAAAGCGAAGGAATTTCGCAAGACGGACAAGCAACAATGGAAATGTTTAACGGAAATAATTAAAATGAATAATATATTAGTTACATCAGCAGGGCAAAGAGTTTCTTTGGTTAAAGCTTTTCAAAAGGAAATCAAAAAGCTTAATGAAAATAACAAAGTTTATACAGTAGATCTGAATCCAATGTTGGCGCCTGCTTGTCATATTTCTGATGGCTATAGAACGGTTAAACGAGTAACGGAGAAAGATTATATATCAGATTTGCTTCAGATTTGTAAAGAGCTGGAAATCAAAATTATTATTCCGACAATAGATACAGAATTATTAATTTTAGCTGAAAATAAGCAACTATTTTTAGAAGTAGGTGTAGTGCCAATTGTTTCAGGATTGAATTTTGTAAAAGCTTGTCGAGATAAACGCGTCATAAATCAATTTTTTGTAGAGAATAATATTGATATTCCACAAGATTTAGATAAAAATAATTTAACGTTTCCTTTATTCATTAAGCCTTATGATGGTTCTTTAAGCAAGGATACCTTTCTTATTCAAAATGAATCGGAGTTGACAGATTACCATTTTGAAAATCCGAAGTTGATGTTCATGGAATATATTGATCATGCAAAACATGATGAATATACAGTGGATACCTATTATGATAAAACGGGTGCTTTAAAATGTGTTGTTCCACGCAAAAGAATTTTTGTAAGAGCAGGTGAAGTTAATAAAGGGATTACCCATAAAAATGAAATCGTAGAATACGTGAAAGAACGTCTTTCTTTTATTGAAAATGCGGTAGGTTGTTTGACAATGCAATTTTTTTTTAATCAAGAAACCAAAAGAATTATTGGAATCGAAATAAATCCACGTTTTGGTGGCGGGTATCCATTGAGCTATTTGGCAGGAGCAAATTATCCAAAATATATCATCGATGAATATATTTTAGGAAAAGAAGTTGATTATTTTAATGATTGGGAAAATAATTTATTAATGCTTCGCTATGATGACGAAGTTTTAGTGCATAATTATGAAGACTAAATACATTATTTTCGACCTAGACGATACTTTAATGTATGAGGTTGATTATTTAAAATCTGCTTATAAGGAACTTGCTGAAATAATTGACCCTAAAAATAAGGATGAATTATTTGAAAAAATGTTTGAACTTTATAAAAACGGCAAAAATGTTTTTGATATTTTAGTTGAAAGATTTCCAAGTTTTTCTAAAGGTCAATTATTAGAAATCTACAGAAATCATTTTCCAAATATAAGTTTGAATGATGGAGCAAAGGAAATATTTGACTTTTGTAGAGAAAAGAAGTATAAAATTGGATTAATTACGGATGGTCGCTCTGTAACACAACGAAACAAGTTAAAAGCACTTGGTATTGAAAATATTTTTGATAAAATAATAGTTTCAGAAGAATTTGGTTCAACAAAACCTGATGAAAGAAATTTTAAAACTTTCATTGAAGAAGGAATTGATACCTATTTTTATATTGCAGATAATCCAAAGAAAGATTTTATAACACCTAATAATTTAGGATGGACAAGTGTTTGTTTGCTAAATCAAGGGAAAAATATTCATTCACAATATTTTGAATCTGAGGATGTTTTTTTACCCGAATTGAAAATAAACAAGTTGTCCGAATTGAAAAAAATATTGTAAAAGATTCTTAAATTTGTACAACAAAAACAACTATAAATGAGCAATAAAATATGGTTATCATCTCCACACATGGGTGGAAATGAATTAAAATATATTCATGAAGCATTTGACGCAAATTGGGTAGCACCTTTAGGACCTAATGTAAATGGTTTTGAAGAAGATTTAGAAAATTTTTTGAATGCCAATGTAAAAGTTGCGGCACTTTCTGCTGGAACTGCGGCATTGCATTTAGCATTAATAGAGTGTGGAGTTGTACACGGTGATGAGGTTATTTGTCAATCAATGACATTCTCTGCATCTGCAAATCCAATTGCATATTGTGGAGCAATTCCTGTTTTTATCGATTCAGAAAAAGACACGTGGAATATGTGTCCAAAAGCTTTGAGAGAAGCAATTGTAGATCGTACAGCAAAAGGTAATAAGCCAAAAGCAATTATTGTTGTTCATTTGTACGGAATGCCTGCAAAAATGGACGAAATTAATGCAATTGCGAAAGAATTTGATATTCCAGTAATAGAAGATGCAGCAGAAGCTTTAGGTTCAAAATATAAAAATGTAGCGTGTGGAACGTTCGGACGTTTCGGAGTTTTAAGCTTTAACGGGAACAAAATTATTACAACTTCTGGTGGTGGTGCATTAGTTTGTAACACACAAGAAGATAAAGATAAAGCGGTATTTTTAGCAACACAAGCGCGCGATAATGCACCTCATTATCAACATTCGCATATTGGTTATAACTACCGTATGAGTAACATTACGGCTGGTATTGGTCGTGGTCAAATGGAAGTTTTAGCAAGTAGAGTAGAAGCGCGTCGTGCAATGAATAAATTTTACCAAGATTTATTTGCTGACATTGATGGTGTAACTGTTTTTGTAGAACCAAATTCAGACTATTATTCAAATCATTGGTTATCTGCAATTTTGGTTGATCCAAAAGTAGCGGGTAAAACTCGCGAAGAATTGCGTTTAGCTTTATTAGAAGATGATATCGAATCTCGTCCATTATGGAAACCTATGCACATGCAACCAATCTTTGCAAATTCGCCATATTACGGAACAAATGTTTCGGAAGAATTGTTTGAGAATGGATTGTGTTTACCTTCAGGATCTAATTTAACAGATGAAGAGCGTGAACGAATTTCTAAAAAAATAAAAGAAGTTTTCGGAAAATAATTTTCTCAAAATAAAATATAATCTAAAAAGAGTAAACAATTTGTTTGCTCTTTTTTTGTAGAAATAAATCAAACAAAGATAAAAGTAACCGAATAATTTGATTTAACTCTTTAATCTGTTAAATTTGTAGTCAAATTGTTCAGAAATTATGATTGACCAAATCAAACAATATATTGAGGAAGTAAAAAACTTTCATTCAACAAATGCTACTGAAATCGAAGAATTCAGAATTAAGTTTTTAGGTAAAAAAGGTATTTTAACAGATTTATTTACACAATTTAAAGCTGTGCCAAATGAACTGAAAAAAGAATTTGGTCAAGTTGTGAATGAATTAAAAACCATTGCAACAGAAAAATCAACAGTTCTTAAAAATGAAATTTCTAACGACGGTAAAACGGACGTTTCTTTAGATTTAACTCGTCCAGGAGAGCCATTTACATTGGGTTCTCGTCATCCAATTAACATTACGAAGAATCGTATTATTGAGATTTTTAACCGTATTGGATTTAGTGTTTCTGAAGGTCCAGAAATCGAAGATGATTGGCACAATTTTACAGCATTAAATTTACCAACCTATCATCCAGCGCGCGATATGCAAGATACTTTTTTCATCGAAAAAGATCCAGATATTGTATTGCGCACGCACACTTCATCTGTTCAAATTCGTCACATGGAGAACAATCAACCGCCAATGCGTTTCTTGGCGCCAGGTCGTGTTTATCGTAACGAAGCTATTTCGTCTCGTTCGCACATGATGTTCCACCAAATCGAAGGTTTGTACATTGATAAAGGTGTTTCTTTTGCAGATTTAAAACAAACGTTAAGCTATTTTACAACTGAGTTATTTGGTAAATCAGAAATTCGTTTACGACCATCGTATTTCCCTTTTACAGAGCCTTCTGCGGAGGTTGATGTATATTGGGGATTAGAAACTGAAACCGATTATCGTATGACAAAAGGTACTGGTTGGTTAGAAATTATGGGTTGCGGAATGGTTGATCCTAATGTTTTGAGAAATGTAGATATTGATCCTGAGAAATTCTCTGGATATGCTTTCGGAATGGGAATTGAGCGTATTGCTTTATTGCTTTATCAAATTGGAGATATCCGTTTGTACACAGAAAATGATAAACGTTTCTTAGAGCAATTTAAGTCAGAATTATTCTAATTGAAGATAAAATAAATAGAAAAAGGAACTCAATTGAGTTCCTTTTTTAGTTGAATAATTTTTCAAGTTTGATGAAATCGACTTGGTTATTTTTTGTAATTTCTATAAAATATTTCGTTTGCCAATTTTGAGTTTTCTCCGCTTGTTTATTGGTTGGAATTACCCAATCTGGATAAACTCTAAAACCTCTTTTTCCTTCTTTTTTTTCTGTAGAAAGAATATTTTTATCGGCTAAAATTTCTTTCGAAAAGATAAAAAATCCTCTTTTATCAGCATCTTCAACTGCAATAATGTAAAATTTGAACTGATTATTTACTGAAAATGGTTCAGTTTGATTCTCATTATTTCGTTGCCATAATGTTACAAATTGACCAACTTTTTTGGGCGTTATTTTCGCTTTTCTAAACTTTATATTGGTTTGATTGACATGTAAATTATATCCAAAATAATCGTCACATTCTACATCTTTTTCTAACGAATCAATTTTTAGATGAAGTGGTTTTAGAATGATTTCTTCAAAAATATTTAAAATCAAAACGTATTTTATTTTAATTGTTTATAAAAATATAATTCATGTTTTGGAAATAAATTTGGATAAAAAATCTTTCCTAAATCATTCAAAATAAAATCAGGACGAATAATTCCTTTTTCAAAATAATCATTTGCACCTTTAGCATTCATTCGGTTCGAATATGCGTAAACATTTCCTGATTTAAAAGCATCGAACCAAGCATAATTTGGGTAAGAAGCTTTCATTTGTTGCAGATTATCAAAGTTGGTTACATTAATCCAATGCGTTGCCGCTTTTCCTTTTTTATAGACTTCTTCAAAGGTTAAACTCAAACTATTTTCGCCCGATTTATCGTTAAAAATATAATTTCCTTTCGCATCTTCTATTAATTTTGCTTGCAACAAATCTTTTGTTGGCGCATACCAAACATCGCCGTACATTGTGTTTGCAAGCGTAGAAACAGTTCCTTTTCCTTGTGTTTGAATAATATTTTTTATCGAATCGTAACGGTTTTTTACAGTTTCTACATGTTTTGTAGCGACATCATTTTTACCAAATAATTTTCCGAAAATCTTTAAATATTCAACTTGTCCAAGCGGATTTTGTTCTTTGTATTCGTCCAAATACAAGATTTTTATTCCATTTTGTTCCAATTGCTGATGAAATTTTGCCAAAACAGGGTTAGAACTTGCGATAATAAGTTGCGGCTTATTTTTTAAGATAACTTCCGAAAATAATTCGTTATTATTTCCAATGTTCAAAATTGTTTTATTTGCGATTCCTAAAGCTATTTTAGGATTATAAACAAAATCTGCATCACTTACACCTTTTAATGTGTTTAAGGCGTTTAAATCGTCTAAATAAGTAATTGCAGAAGCAGTTTCTACCATTACAGTTTGTATCGGCAACTCTTTTTTATCAAAAGTAACTGTGTTTCCTGAAGATTTTATGGTAATTGAAGTTTCAGTTTCTTGAATTGAGATATTTTTAGCGAATTGAAATGTTGTGTCTGTAGTTGTATTTTTTTCAATTTCTTTGGTTTGTTTACAAGCGCTAATCGTGATGAATAGAAGTGTGCTTAAAACTATTTTTTTTATCATTTTTTACTTAATTTAGAATTTGCAAGGTAAGAAATCTAAAAAAATGAACGAAATTATTTTTGTAAGCAATTGAATTATTGAAGATTAAATTTAAGTTAAAAATTTTTGAGCAAATTAATAGGAATTATTGATAAAAGTACCTTATATTTGCAGTCGAAAATAAGAACAATAGTTTTTACTTTTAAATGGCCGAGTGGCGCAACTGAATAGCGCACCTGATTACGGCTCAGGAGGTTACAGGTTTGAATCCTGTCTCGGTCACAAATTGCTCAGCGTCAATCGTTGAGCTTTTTTTATGAATATTAAATTCTATTGTTATTCAATAAAAAAGTCCATCTACATATCGTAAATGGACTTTTTGGATTTTTATTATTTCTTTCTGAAGTAAACTTCGATCGGAACTCCTTCAAAATCAAACTCTTTTCTCAATTGATTTTCGATAAATCGTTTGTAAGGATCTTTTACGTATTGTGGTAAATTACAGAAAAACGCAAATTGTGGCGTTTTAGTAGGTAATTGTGTCACATACTTAATTTTGATGTATTTTCCTTTGATTGCTGGTGGAGGTGTAATCTCGATAATTGGTAATAAAATTTCGTTTAATTTACTAGTTTTAATACGACGACTACGGTTCTCATGTACATCTATAAATGTATCAACAGCTTTTAAAACACGTTGTTTAGTTAATGCAGAGATAAACAAAACTGGCACGTCTGTAAAAGGCGCAATACGTTTTAGGATTTTATCTTTGTATTCCTTCATGGTATTTGTTTCTTTTTCAAGTAAATCCCATTTGTTAACTAAGATAACAACTCCTTTTCGGTTACGTTCTGCTAAATAAAGTATATTTAGATCTTGTGCCTCGATACCACGTTCGGCATCAATCATCAAAACACAAATATCACATTCCTCTATAGCACGTACAGCACGCATTACAGAATAGAATTCTAAATCTTCGCTAACTTTTCCTTTTTTACGCATTCCGGCAGTATCTACCAAAACAAACTCGTGTCCGAATTTGTTGTACAATGTTTCGATAGAATCACGTGTTGTACCAGCTATGTCTGTTACAATGTTACGTTCTTCACCTAATAATGCGTTAATAAAAGTAGATTTTCCAGCATTTGGACGACCTACGATTGTTATTTTTGGTAAACCTTCGAATGGATCTACGTGAACTTCTTCCGAAAAAGTATCCACAACAGCATCCAATAATTCACCTGTTCCACTCCCGCTCATTGCAGCGATTGTAAACATATTCTCGAATCCTAAGTTATAAAACTCATACGAATCCTCTAAATTTTTGTTGGTATCGACCTTATTCACAACTAAGAATGTAGGCTTCTTAGTGCGTCTTAAAAGGTTGCCAACTTCCTTATCCATATCCGTTAATCCAACTTGATTATCTACCATGAACAAAATTACATTTGCTTCATCAATAGCTAATTCAACTTGCTTACGGATCTCTTCTTCAAAGGTATCATCAGACCCAACGACATACCCACCGGTATCGATAACAGTAAATTCTTTTCCATTCCAATCTGATTTTCCGTAGTGACGATCGCGTGTAACACCTGAAGTGTCATCAACGATAGCTTGTCTTTTTTGGATCAATCGATTGAAGAAAGTAGATTTACCAACGTTTGGTCTTCCTACAATTGCAACTATATTTGACATTTTGCAAAGGTATATATTTTGGTAAATAGTTTTACATTAATTTTTTGATAGATAAACTATTGTAAATAAAAAAGGTTAGAAATTCATCTAACCAGTCCATTTTTTATTTTACAATTTTCAAAAACTCTTTCTCTGCCACGACTTTTCTTAGTCCTGAACTTGAGAAACGGTGATCTCTAGAGTTGTAATAAAATTCTATTCCTTTTTCTTCGCAGTATTTACGACCAGTAAAATCTTGATCTTGGTATTCGATACCTAAAATACGAACATTGATGTTGAATGATCGTAAAATGTCTTCTAAATCTTCTTCGGTTGCGTAAGGAACGATTTCGTCTACAAACTTGCATCCTTTTAGTTGAATATAGCGTTCTACAACGGTTTGCGTAGGACGGTTTTTTTCTGGACGATCCAATGTTGGATCAGTTTGTAAGCCGACTATCAAATAATCACATTGCTGTTTTGCATCTTCAAGCATTTTTATATGCCCTGCGTGCAAAAGGTCAAATGCACTAAATGTTATTCCGATTTTCATAGTATGTTTTGGGTTATATTGTCTTAATCTTCGCTCGATCGGTTGTAATCGTCTTCAATACGAACAATATCATCTTCTCCAAAATATGTACCATGTTGTACTTCGATAAAAATTAATTTCTCTTTACCTATATTTTTTATTCGATGTTTTGCCTGTAAAGGTATTATTACAACTTCTCCTGCATTGTATTCGTAATCCTTGTCATTAAGCGTTACCAAAGCTTTTCCTTGTACTATTGTCCAAACTTCAGCGCGCTTATTGTGATATTGATAAGACAAACGTCCATCAATATTCACTTCTATTCTTTTTACTTTATATGTATTGGTGTCTTCTAAAACATAGTAAGAACCCCAAGGTCTGTTACCTATTTCCATTTATATGCAATTTACGGAATATTTTATTATCTTATTAACAATTTTTAATGAATGAATTGTTACCAAAAAAAAACCTCAAACTAAAAGCTTGAGGTTTTATAAATGTGGTGCCTCCAGGAATCGAACCAGGGACACAAGGATTTTCAGTCCTTTGCTCTACCAACTGAGCTAAGGCACCATTCATTTTGGATTGCAAATATAAGGCAGTATTTCTGTTATTTCCAAAAATATTTTAATTAATTTTATAATTATTTTTTAAACAACTGATTTTTAGAAAGATATTTTCGAGAATGATTTTTGATAGACGTATAAAAAAACAGATAAATGGATTGGACAACGACACTTTTAGATTGTTGGAATTTTATAAAACAATGGTATTGGATTCCGCTTACATTGCTATACATCATGGTTATTATCACCATTTTAATAGAAAATAGGAACCCAACAAAAACAATTGCATGGGTTTTAGTGATTATTTTTTTACCGGTAATCGGAATTGTTATTTATTTCTTTTTTGGACAAGAATTTAACCGCGAACGGTTTTTTCAACGAATAGATAAACGTCAAAAATTAATTATAAATCAAAAATGGGACGAGATGGAAAGTCTTATTCAAGATGATTTATCACAAATAGAAACCGAAATAAATTCATTAACTCAAGTTTTTAGGTATTTAAATAATAGTCGAATTGCTCCACCATCCACAAAAAATAAAGTTAAACTTTTGATTAATGGAGAAGAAAAATTCCCACTGTTTTTAGAAGCTTTACGTTCTGCTCAAGACCATATTCATTTGGAGTATTATATTTTTGAAGAAGATAAAATTGGAAATGAAGTTATTGAAATTCTAAAAGAAAAAGTAAAAAAAGGCGTAGAAGTTCGTGTTACGGTTGATGATTTTGGTTCGCCAAAAATTAATAAACATCATAAACGATTTGAAGATGCAGGAATTCAATTTCAGACATTTTTACCCGTTCATTTTTCATCTTTAGCCAATTCAAATTACCGTAATCACCGCAAAATATTAATTGTTGATGCAAAAATTGCCTTTGTTGGCGGAATTAATATCAGCGATAAATATATCAATCAAAACGGAGAGAAAAGTCCAAATAACGAAGTGTATTGGCGCGATACATCTGTTATGATTGAAGGCGAAGCTATCAATAGTTTGCAATTGCATTTTTACTTAAATTGGATGATGACTGACGGAAAAGAGTTTAAAATTTCGAATAGAAAATATTTTTTTAATTCAGAAAATGTTGAGTTTACAAATACTGCAACGGTTAGTTTTGGGCTTACTTCGCCCGGTGATAGCGTACATTCTGCTATGGAAGCTATGATTTTAGCAATTACTCTTGCAAAGAAAAAAGTACAATTGTGTACACCTTACTTTATTCCAAGTGATGAATTTAAAACGGCATTAATGATTGCAGTTTCTGGCGGTGTTGAAGTGGAGTTAATTATTCCTAAAAAAGGAGATTCTACTGTTGTGCAACAAGCGTCTTTGTCGTATCTAAAGCCTTTGATGAGACGTGGAATTAAGGTCTTTTTGTACGAAAAAGGATTTATTCATGCAAAAACAATTACGATTGATGATGAACTTGCTTTTATTGGAACGGTTAATTTAGATTACAGAAGTTTCTTTATTAATTTCGAAATTACGTCTGTTATTCATGATAAAATATTACTGAAACAAATGGCGGAACAATTTATATTAGACAAAGAAAATTCAGAGATTTTGACAGTTAAAAAATGGGAAGAAAGACCATGGTACAAACGTGCATTTGCTTCAATTTGTAGACTATTAGCACCAATTTTATAATATATCCACAAAAAAACCACTCATTACGAGTGGTTTTTAATTTTTCTATTGATTTCTAAAATCTTCAATTTCTTGTTTGATTTGAGCATATCGTCTTTTCAAATCATCAGATAAATTATCTGGTAAATCTTTAATTCGTTTTAATTGAAATGATAAAAACACAGCGAATAAACCAGAGGTAATTACCGCCATTCCTAGCCATACAACAGCTGTTAAACCTGCTAGTTGTGGTGTCCAAAGTAATATTATTGCTAAAATTAAACTGATTATAGAGATAAATAAAGAGAAGCCCCAATCTTTTACACCATAATTTTTTAAATCGAAAGAATGACTAATTCCCGAAATTGAACGGAATAAGATTAAAAATCCGACATAATAGGCGAAAACTTCTAAAGAAAGTACAGGATTTACAACTAACAAAAATCCGACAATTGTTGTTACAATTCCGTAAGCTAAAGTCCAGCCCCAACTATCAATTTCGTCTTTGTTCGCAATCGAAAAAATGATTTCAGAAATACCTGAAAATAAGAACGAAATACTAAATACTAATGATAAAGCGGCGTAAGAAGCCAATGGATTTACAAAACAATAAACCCCTAATCCGATAAATAATAAGCCAATTAATAATAAAATCCACCAATATTTAATGGATTCTTTGATTGATTTGTAGAACGTTCTTGCCATAGTGTAGTGTTTTTAAATAATTAAAATTAGTATTCTAAATTTATGAATTTTATAAGAATATAGCCACATTATTTGTTAATTTTTAATGAATTAAGATTTATCTAAAAGCAAAGATTATTCATTGTTTTAAAAATCAAATAACCATTAACTTTGATGTTCGCTTAAAAAATTTAGAGATGAAATACGGAATAGAAGCGGCTTCTATTTATGTGCCACATATTTATTTGCCAATAAAAGATTTAGCAATTCAAAGAAATATTGACCCTGATAAGTTAGAGTTGGGATTGGGATTAAAAAAAATGGCTGTTTTAGATGTTCATGAAGATACAGCGACAATTGCCGCAAATGCGTTATTAAAATTGATTGAAAATTTTAAGATTAATCCTTCAGAAATTGGACGTATTTATTTAGGTACAGAAAGTGCATTAGATGGTGCAAAACCAACGGCAACTTATGCGGTGCAGCTGGTAGAATCTGTTTTGAAAGATCAATTTGGAGATCGACCTTTTAAGCATACAGACGTTGTGGACATGACATTTGCGTGTATTGGAGGTGTTGATGCGTTGCATAATTCGATAGATTATGTTCGCGTTAATCCAACTCGTAAAGCGATTGTAATTGCGGCGGATTATGCAAAATATGGATTAGAATCGACGGGCGAATATACGCAAGGTGCGGGTGCTGTAGCGATGTTGGTTTCTAATCAACCAAATTTAATTGCTTTTGATAATGTTTGGGGAGTTGGAATGGAATCTGTTTTTGACTTTTTTAAACCGCATCAAACTACAAATCAACCCGAAATTTTAAATGCTTTAGGAACATCTAAAAGTGAGATTGAGCTTTTTTCGGATGAACCTGTTTTCGAAGGTCAATATTCTAACGAATGTTATAAAAATCGTGTGAGAGAAGCGTATTACGATTTTAAAGAGAAAGCTGATTTTAAAGATAAATTGTACGAAAATTGGCGATATATTGCTTTTCATTTACCGTATGCTTTTCAAGGAAAACGAATGTTTTCGGATGTTTTTGCGCTAGAAAATAACCTTGATAATTCGAATGAAAATGTAAAAATAATTTCTAAATCTCCCGAATATAAACAAGTTATTGCCGAAAAAGTAGAGCCAACGCAACGTGCTTCTTCAGAAATTGGAAATATGTATACAGCTTCAATTTTTACAGCATTTTTATCAGCTTTACAAGTAAGTGCAGATGAAGGTGAAGAGTTAGTAGGAAAAACAATTGGTTTTATTGCGTATGGTTCGGGTTCAAAATCAAAAGTATTTCAAGGACATGTTGGTGAAAATTGGCGTGGCGTAATGGATAAAATTAACTTGTTTGATTCTTTAGAAAAAAGAGAAGCGATTACATTTGGTCAATACCAAGATTTACACAATAAGAAATTAACAACATCTATTGATGCGACAAAAGGTTTTGCTTTGACAAGAATAGAAAAGGAAAATCCGGATTTGAGAGGCGCAAGATATTATACCTACAACGGTTAATGATCAAATCAATTAATAATAAAAAAAACCACTTCATTGCGAAGTGGTTTTTTTACTATTTTATACTTGTTTCAGTTTCCATTTACCTCTTTTGAAAAGGATAAATGCAATAATCGCAATAAATGTTTCTGCAATAGGAATGGCGATAAAAACGCCTTCTTCTTTCAGGTTTAAATGATAAGATAAAAAATAAGCCAACGGAATTTGGAACAACCAAAATCCAACAAAGTTTATTAAAGTTGGTGTCATCGTATCTCCAGCACCGTTAAATGCATTCATCATTACCATTCCGATTGCATACAAAACAAAACCGCTTGCCAAAATATACATACCTTCTTTTGCAACGATTTTGATATGCTCTTCGGTTGTAAAAATAGAAACCAAATAATTACTCATTCCATAAAAAATAACACTTACAATTACCATGTAAATGATATTGAATTTCATTGTCATTAAAACAGATTTTTCTGCTTTCTCAGGATTTTTATTTCCTAAGTTTTGACCAACCAATGTTGCAGCAGCATTGCTTAAACCCCAAGCAGGCAACATAAAAAACATCATTAATCGTAAGGCAGTTTGATAACCAGATGAAGCAATTTCTCCACCAGTTTGTGCCACAATTCTAGCCAAAATAATCCAACTACAACTTGCAATAACATATTGTACAATTGCAGGAACGGCTATTTTTACAATATTAATAATGAGGTTAATTTTAGGCTTAAAATAAGAAAGCTTTATTTGGATTAATGAATTGCTTTTTGTCAAACAATACAATTGATACAAAACTCCACAACTTCTACCAATGGCAGTTGCTAGCGCGGCACCTTCTAATCCCATTTCGGGAAAAAATCCCCAACCACGAATTAGTATCGGACAAAGAATAATGTTTATAATATTAGCAAGCCATAAACTTTTCATGGCGATAGCTGCATTTCCAGCACCTCTAAAAATTCCGTTGATTAAGAAGAGCAAAACAATGCTTAAACAACTTGCCATCATTATTTGTGTAAAACGTTCGCCATATTGTGCAGATTCTAAACTAGAACCCATCCAAATCAATAAATCTTTGGCGTATATAAACCCAAATATGCTTAGAATTATGGTAATAATAATGGATAATAAAATGGCTTGTGAAGCACTTTCAGAAGCTTTTTCTGGTTTTTTTTCTCCAATTCGTCGGGCAATAATTGCCGTTGCCGCCATACTTATTCCAATTGATATAGAATAAACAATTGTAAGTAGAGATTCTGTTAAACCAACAGTTTGTATGGCGTAAGCACTTTCTTTTAAGTGTCCAACAAAGTATAAATCTACCAATGCAAAAACGGATTCCATTGCCATTTCAAACATCATTGGAATGGCCAATAAAAACACGGATTTTTTGATTGGGATCGCGGTTAAATCTAAGTTTTCGCTTGAAAATGATTGTTTTATCAACGAAAAAATAGACGCAATTTTGGCTGTAAAATTTGAATTTGCAGTCATAATTTTAGTTTTTTAATACGAATAAATAATAATTGTTATGAGTTGAACGTTAAGCTGCCGCGAAGTTTTATCGTTCATATTCAATTCTAAAATCTGAGAGGATTTATGGGGCAAATGTAAATCATTTTAGCGAATATCAAATTATCTTTTTGATTTCTTATCTTTACAAAAACAGCAATTATACAAAAATGAAAAAAACTGCTTTTATTTTATTAAATGTAGCACTTATGGTAGGAGTGAATGCACAGAGTTATAAAAAAAAATATCCTGAAACAAAAAAGGTAGACCACGTAGATACTTATTTTGGAGAAGAAGTTCAGGATCCATATCGTTGGTTAGAAAATGATTTATCTGAGGATACAAAAAAATGGGTAATCGAGCAAAATAAAGCAACTTATGCTTATTTGAATGAGATTCCGTTGCGTGCTCAATTAAAAAAATCGTTAACAGATATTTGGAATTACGAAAAAATTTCGACTCCATTCAAAGAAGGTGATTTTACGTATTATTATAAAAATGATGGGTTACAACAACACTCAATTTTATACCGTAAGTTAGGAGAAAGTGGAACAGAAGAAGTTTTTTTAGATCCAAATAAATTTTCAAAAGACGGTTCGGTTTCTTTGTCTGACGTAAGTTTTTCGAAAGATGGAAGTTTAGTTGCTTATTCAATTTCTGAAGGTGGTTCGGATTGGAGAAAAGTAATTATACTTAATGCAAAAGATAAAACACAAGTAGGTGAAACATTGGTTGATGTAAAATTCTCTGGAATTGCTTGGAAAGCAAACGATGGTTTTTATTATTCATCTTACGATAAACCAAAAGGATCAGAATTATCAGAAAAAACAGATCAACACAAATTATATTACCACAAATTAGGAACGGCTCAGAAAAAAGATCAAATGATTTTTGGTGGACAAGAAACTCCACGCCGTTATGTTGGTGCATATTTAACTGATGACGAGCGTTTCTTGATTATATCAGCTGCAAATACAACAACTGGTAATGAGTTGTATTACCAAGATTTATCGCAAGCTGCAAGTCCAATAAAAACAATTGTTGGTAATTTTGATACAAGCACTTCTGTTATTGATAATGATGGCGAAACATTCTACATTTTTACAAATAACAAAGCGCCAAATAATAAAGTTGTAAAAGCAACAATTTCTGATTTAAGCGAAGCTGCTTGGAAAACAATTATTCCTGAAACAGAAAATGTGTTATCAGTTTCTACTGCAGGAGGATATTTATTTGCGAAGTATCTAAAAGATGCAATTTCGGTTGTTGATCAATATAAATATGATGGATCAAAAGTTCGTCAAATTACATTACCAGGAGTTGGTTCTGCATCTGGTTTTGGAGGTAAAAAATCGGAGAAAGAAATCTATTTCGGATTCTCTAATTACATTACGCCATCTACAAGTTACAAATACAATGTAGAAACGGGTTCGTCGGATGTTTACATCAAACCAAATGTAAAATTTAATTCGGATGATTATGTTTCAGAACAAGTTTTTTATACATCAAAAGATGGAACAAAAGTTCCGATGATTATCACTTACAAAAAAGGATTAAAGAAAAATGGTAAAAATCCAACAATTGTATATGGTTACGGAGGTTTCAATATTAGTTTAACGCCAGGATTTAGTCCAGCAACTGCTGCTTGGATTGAAAACGGTGGAGTTTACGCTGTTCCAAATTTACGTGGAGGAGGAGAATATGGTAAAAAATGGCACGATGGTGGTCGTCAATTCAATAAATTAAACGTTTTCAACGATTTTATAGCAGCTGCAGAATATCTTCAGAAAAATAACTTTACTTCGCCAGATTATACTGCTTTGTCAGGAGGATCTAATGGAGGATTATTAGTTGGAGCAACAGAAACAATTAATCCTAAAATTGCGAAAGTAGCATTGCCAGCTGTAGGAGTTTTAGATATGTTGCGTTACCACACATTTACTGCTGGTGCAGGTTGGGGTTACGATTACGGAACTGCCGATGATAGCAAAGAAATGTTTGAATATCTGAAAGGATATTCGCCTGTACACAATGTAAAAGCGGGAACTTGTTATCCGGCGACTTTGGTTACAACTGGTGATCATGATGATCGTGTTGTACCAGCGCATTCGTACAAATTTGCCGCAAATTTACAAGCAAAACAAGGTTGTGAAAATCCAGTTTTAATCAGAATTGAAACAAAAGCTGGTCACGGTGCAGGTCGTTCTACTGAAGTTGTAATTAACGAAACTGCAGATAAATTTGCATTCACATTGTGGAATATGGGAATCAAAAAACTAAAATAATTTAAGTTTTAATATTGCTTAAAAATCCATTTGATTAATCAAATGGATTTTTTTATTTTTATAGAAATGATTCTATATGAGTAAATTATTAACACTGATTATTTTTATTTCAAGTTTTTCTTTTGGACAATATATAAAAAAAGCTACAATTGTTTTAACAGACGGAACAACAATAGAAGCTCGTGATATTGTTTACGCAAATAAAGTTTATGAGTTTAAATCATTAGATAATTTACTTTTAAATCAAGAAATTACAAGAGATATAGTTTCTGAACTAAAATTTGATTCTATAAGTTATACTGAAACCGTACCTAGAATTAAAGAAACTTTAGCTGTACACATTAAACCAAATGGTTTATATCAAGCAATTGAAGATTTTTATAGCGGTATACCAACTTCTACAGAAAAAATAATAGGAAGAGAAGATGGCGGGAAAAATTATAATTATCCAAAAGATTTGATGTTATTTAAAACAACAGAAAAAAAAGTAGTAAGTTCTCCATTTGCAATTGTATACGAGGATGAACTTTATTTAAATCTAAAAGGATTAAATAAAATAGAGTCAAAAGAAATGAAAGCTTTATATGCTAACTCCGAGGCAATAAACAGATATATTCGTGTAAAATATAATAATGACGACTATTATTATACAGAAGTTTATCAGAAAAAATCGAATGATGCCGCTATTGTAGGTGCTTTATTATTTGGACCTATTGGCGCTGTTATAGGTTCTGCAATTAATACTCAAAGTCTAGATAAAGATGTTTTTCCAATAATTTTACTTAATCAAGATCGTAAAACGTATCAAGTTAATGATTGTTTAAATTTTAATAAAATATTAAAGGATAAACTTAATTTTAAGATTCAATGTAAATCTAAAGAAGATAATAGTCTTCAGAATGTTAGAAAACATTTAATAAAAAGTCAATAGCGTCCTAAACGTTTAAAAAAAGTTCAAAAAAAGAGGGTTGAATTTTGTATCTCAAATTATCTTTGAGTTGCAAAACAAAAACTCACCCT
>NZ_FOUZ01000032.1 GCF_900115015.1 Algoriella xinjiangensis
AACAGCTTGAAATTCCTTATCTTTTATGACTTGAATAAGATTTGTACCGAGTGAACTCATTTAATAATTTAGTTTTAGTAAGGTTGCGTACAACGGTTTGGCGCTTGGCGATGGCGGATTTTCAGCATAAATGTTCATTTGAAAAACTGAACTTGAACCTTGCACTGAACTTTCATAGAAGCACTAATCCCGCCATTTTGCAAAACCGATGTTAGCGGTTCGGCTTTTTATCTTGTACTATTAAAAAGTGTATTTAAAAACATAAAATTTGTGTTCTTCATTATAAGATAAATTAATTTTTAAGACACTACCACCTTCAAGATATGCTTTCCACTCTGAATCAGAAACAATCACATACTTTTTATTATATGCTTCGACTTGTCCATTTAAATACGGCATTTCATCTACTATCTGTATACAAAAATTTGAAAGTTTCGTTTCTTTATCAAAATAGTAGACAAAAGTTCCAAAATACATAAACGAACTAATGTACTTCTCTCCATTATCTGTATATCCAATTTCAAAAGTTTTATCGGAATGTAAATCTCTAATCTCTTTTTCTGTGCTACCTAAATGTGCTTGTGCATTACTTAAAATTGGAAGTACTATAATAAGTAAAAAAAGTAATTTTTTCATCATCCTATTTTTTTTGTGTTTAAAAACTATATTTAAATTTAATATGAACTTTCTGTATATTCCCATTTTTGGTATAGGTCATTATACTTGTAATGGCCTATTTTATTTCCTCTTGCATCAAATACGTCATAACGCTTATACAAATCATTCCATTTTTTAGAACCCGTTTGGTTTCCGTTAGAGTTGTATTTGTCAGTTCTGTTGTAAAGGTTATTTTGTTTTTCATAACCTTGTTGGTTTCCATTTTGGTCGTATGTTTCTTTTCTGTTATAAAGGTCATTTTGTTTTTCATACTTAACCATATTTCCATTAGCGTCAAAATATTCGATTCTGTTGTAAAGAGTATTTTCTTTTGCATAACCTATCATATTACCTCGTGAGTCAAAAAACTCCGTCCGTTGGTAAAGACTGTTATACTTTTGAGATGTTTGTGCTTTTACAGCAACTGTCGTCAAGGTTATGACGAATAAGAGAATTAATTTTTTCATTTTTTTGAAATTTATTTTTTTGCTTACTCTATTAGGTTTTCAGCTTTCCCTGTCTGCGGTCTTTTAAGCTGACCGCTAACGTTTGGCCGCTTGGCGAGGTTGCGAACTTCGTAACCGTTTATTTTCTGCTAAAGATAAAATATCTTGCGAAACGAGAACGTGAATTTACCACAAAATTCGCAATCTTGCCAAACGGCGGTTATGGGATGGTTTTTTGCGTTTTCTCATTATCTACTAAAAAAAACTTCCTAAATCATTTCTGTTTTAGGAAGTTTTATTACTGTAAATTTATTCACATTTACCCATTTCTTTCAATAAGGCTTCTTCAAATTTCTGTTTTTCTTCGTCAGTTGTATATTTACCTTCAATTTCTTGAGCAAGTTTTGCGGCATCTGTTGCTAATGTCATACTTTCTGCTGATACAGACATATCTCCACTTAATACTTTTTCGCTCAACTTTTGAGATTTGCATTGTAATTCAGCCAATTTTTTCGCATCACTTTCCACTGAACTACCACAACTTGTTAAAGTAAAAGTTGCAAAAATTATTGCTCCAAAAATTGTAATTGATTTTTTCATTTTTATTATTTATGTTTTCCTAAACGTATGGCTTTTCGGTTTCGCCTCGTTTTTTTAGTAGTTTCTGAACTCTACTTTCAATTTATTACTTTTTTTTCGATTTTGTACTTAAAACTTTTTTGTAAGTTGCAGTTTCTTCCGTGTCAAAGTTTACTAAAATTAATTCTTTTTGAGTTAATTCTGTAATTGTTCAAACATCGTCATAACAACCACTACACTTTACAAATAATCCGACTATTTCAATTTCTTCGCGATTTGGCTTATTAATTTGATATGGTAATGCTTGTTCTAAAACTCCACTGTCATATTTTTGAAAAAATGAAAGTTTTTTAACCCAAAAAGTGTGATTTTTATATTTGGGTGTAACACAAATCCATTTTCCTTGTATGTTTTCATAATCAGTTGCATTTTCTGTTTGACTATGTGATATAAAGAAAGAAAATGTTGCTAATATTATAAGAAGTGTTTTCATATTTGCTTTTATAAAAATTGGTGTAAAATTTTTTAAACCTTACACCAATTCATTATTTACTGCATTCCTTCTACCATTTTTGCTTGAATTTTCATCATCCTAGCAATTTGTTTAGCACTTAATTGGTCGTTTCCTTGAGCTTTTTCCATACTCTCTTGCAATTTAGTTGCTTTTTCCATCATTGATGGATATTCAGCCATTGCACTATTGTCGCCTTTCATTGCTTTTTTATAGAATTTCACATATTCTGTTACATATTCGTCATAGTCGTCAAGCATTTTGTCATAATCTTCACTTCCTGAATTATCACTCTCTATAATTTCAGTAGTTTCGTATTCAGCATCTGTCGTTTCTGGAACTGTAGGGTCAGTCATTGGAGTTTCCATTTCTACGGTTTCAAGGTTATCTTCATTTTCTTTTCCTTTACAGTTTGTTAGTGATACTGCAAGAAATGCAACTGCAAGAATTTTCAAACTTTTTTTAAATTTTGTCATTTTTTTTATTATTAGTTTCCTACTCTTAAGGATTTTCAGATTCTCCTCGTTTATTTTAGTGGTTTCTGAACTCCACTTTAATTTTTGTAAAAAAACAATTGCTAATTGGAAATATTTTACGGTTTTCCACATTAGCGTATTATTTTCTATTTTTTTGACATAATTAATATAATAATATTATCTCTTTTGAGTTTTTTTACAAAGTCAAAAATTGAGTTTTTCTCGTAATTAATTACGAACTGTCGAAATATTTTATATTTGATTTTTTCCGCTTCACGTCTTGGTTTTTGGTAAACTATCCCATAACATAGTAATTTACGAAGTAAATAATAGAAAAGTTTCGTGAAATATTCCCTATATCCGTATTTCGTGTAATTACTTTGTTAAAGTAATAAATTCTTTGATAGTCTATATTGGGGTCAGTCGACGAAACGGAAAAAATAGCACGTTAACAATTTAATCTATAATTTAATGGATTTATAATAGGTAAAACAAATACTTTATGAAT
>NZ_FOUZ01000009.1 GCF_900115015.1 Algoriella xinjiangensis
CTATTGCGGGAGAGTAGGTCGTCGCCAGTTTTTATAAAGAGTCTCAAGATTTATTTCTTGAGACTTTTTTTATGGAGTAAAGTCAAGGAAAAGAGTACTAAGACTTAAGATTTAAAGACTTATTACTTAGAACTCTAAACTTAACTTGTGCGTTCCTGAAACGAGTTCAGGATGACGGAGTAGATTCTTCGCTGCGCTCTGAATGACAGGTTGCTTTTCTTATAAACTTAGGACTTAAGTCTTATATCTTACTTCTAAATATTCATCACTCAAAACTAAATCTTCAAGTTATTCGTCTTTTTAATATATTAGCTTATAATCTAAATTAATATGCAAGAAACTGAATTTAATAATCAATTAATCCCAAAAGAAAATTGGTTTAAACGTAATTGGAAATGGGCTGTACCAATAGGTTGTTTATCTTTTATTGGTTTATTTATTGTCTTATTGATTGGTGGTGCGTTTTGGGGAATAAGTAAGGTTGTTAATGATAATGATGTTACAAGCCATGCAATAAGTATTATCAATCATAATCCAGAAGTTGAACAACAATTAGGAACTAATATAGAAACTGACGGTATTTTTAGTGGAAATATTGCTGTTTCTAATGATAAAGGTGTTGCAGATATTTCGGTACCAATAAAAGGATCTAAAGGAACTGGAAAAGCTTTGATCAAAGGAAAGAAAGAATTTGATAAGTGGAATTACGAAAATATTTCGGTTTATGTTGATGAAACGAAAGAATTAATCGAAATTCAAAAAATAAAAGAATAATATAAAGTTGACAATTCGTTAACTTTTTTTGTTTATAATAATCAGACTGTTAATTTATCAAAAGTGTAGAATATTAGAGATATATTAACTATTTTTGAAAAACATTTGGTGCGAACTTAACCGTTCCGTAACAGGGAATCAGGTGAAAATCCTGAACAGACCCGCTGCTGTAAGCTCCATATTTTTAGAAACTTGTTTATCCACTGTTCACATAGAATGGGAAGGATTTTCTAAAAAGGAGTAAGTCAGAAGACCTACCAAAATGATAATTTTTGAATGCTTTCGGGGACTAAAGCGTGAAGAACATATTTTTGGATAGGTGTAACTTGTCTAAATTTTACTTCATATACTCTCGTTAGCAACAGCTAATTAACGCTAATGAGAAATCTTTATACTTTAATTTGTTGTTGTTTAATATTACTTGGAAATAATTTTGCACATGCACAAATTGTTCAGGATAGTATTTTGCAGTTACAGCAAGTCGAAATTTTAACTACTAACGAAAAATCTATTATTCCGGTTCAGGAATTAAAAGGAGAGCAATTGCGTGCCTTAAATAGTCATTCTGTTGCCGATGCTGTGCGTTATTTTGCCGGTGTACAACTAAAAGATTATGGTGGAGTTGGTGGTTTAAAAACAATTGATGTTCGCGGAATGGGAACGCAACATGTAGGTGTTTTTTATGACGGAATACAATTAGGAAATGCGCAAAATGGAATTGTAGATTTAGGAAAATTTTCGTTGGATGATATGGAAATTATCAGTCTTTACAACGGTCAAAAAAGTAATATTTTTCAATCTGCAAAAGATTATGCGTCGGCGTCTGCCATTTATCTTCAAACCAAAAGACCTAGTTTTATAGGCGATAAAAAAACAAATATTACACTTCGATATAAGCTAGGATCTATACAATTAATCAATCCATCAACCCGAATTGAACAAAAAATAAATAATCGTTTGGCAGCAGTTTTAAGTGCAGAATATCTCAAAACAAACGGGAAGTATAAATTTAGATACCAGCGCAAAAATTTGGATGGTTCTACAGCTTATGACACCATATTAACGAGAAGAGATGGTCAAGTTGAAGCAAAACGCATCGAATTAGGATTGGTTGGAAAAGGATATTTTTCGAATTGGAATGTAAAAGGATATTTGTACGAATCTGACAGAGGAATTCCTGCCGCAATTGTTCGTGGTCGATTTGATGGACGAGGACAAACCTTGGTCGATAAAAACTATTTTGTAC
Source organism: Algoriella xinjiangensis (assembly GCF_900115015.1). Lineage (GTDB taxonomy): Bacteria > Bacteroidota > Bacteroidia > Flavobacteriales > Weeksellaceae > Empedobacter > Empedobacter xinjiangensis. Next base: position 2,021 of record NZ_FOUZ01000009.1, read on the forward strand.
AAGGTCAGTATGAAAAACGATTTAAAAAATTTCAATCAAGGTTAAGCGCCAAATTTGCTTACGATTTTACTCATTTTACAGATACAGTTTCTACTGTTAAAACAGAAAATAAATATACACAACGCGAATTTTATGCGTCTTGGGCAAATATATATTCGATTAATAACAAATGGGATATTAGTGCTTCAACTGATTTTCAGTACAATAATTTAGATGCAGATTTAAAGAATTTCTCTTATCCACAACGCTTTACAAACCTTGTTGCATTTGCGTCCACTTATCGATTTGGAAGATTAAATGTACAAGGAAGTTTATTGGGAACTTTTGTGCAAGAAAAAGTGGAAATGAATACCAAATCGCCTGATAAAAATGTTTGGACGCCAAGTATTATTGCGAATTATCAACCATTTTCTTCCGTAGATTTTACTGTAAGAGCATTTTACAAGAATATATTTAGAATGCCAACTTTTAACGATTTGTATTATACCCAAGTTGGTTATGCGAATCTAAAACCAGAGTACTCTAAACAATACAATATTGGCTTTACGTATGCTAAATCGTCTTCTAATTTCTTCAAAAATTTTACGGCTCAAGTTGATGCGTATTATAATGAAGTGAAAGATAAAATTACAGCTGCGGAGTCGGGAAGTTTATTTCGATTTACGATGCTAAATATTGGTTTGACTAAAATGAAAGGTTTGGATGTTAAAATTCGTTCCACATTTCAGTTAGGCGAAGTCGAAATTTCTCCTTTGCTTAATTATAGTTTTTTAGAAGCGCTGGATTATTCTGATTCTAAAAAAAGTTACTACAAAAATCAAATTCCATTCACTGCGAAACACAGCGGATCTTTTGTGTTGAGCACAGCTTACAAAACATGGAATTTTAACTACAGCTTTATTTATGTTGGCGAACGCTACAATGTTCATCAAGATAATAACAAATATAATCGACTTAATCCTTGGTTTACAAATGATTTAGGAGTTCATAAAGAATTTAAAATCAATCAATATTCATTTAAAACTTCATTCGAATTAAATAATGTTTTGAATCAACAGTATGATATTGTCTCAAATTATCCAATGCCAGGTCGTCAATTCAAATTAATACTAAGCGTAAACTTATGAGAAATTTAAAAGTAATTACAAGCTGTTTTCTTGCTTTGATAACTTTATATAGCTGTCAACAAGATGTGTATGTGATAGACAAGGAAGAAGATGAAATTACAACGCCAGAAAAAACCGAAGTTGCAGGATTTTATTTACTGAACGAAGGTAATATGGGAAGTAATACGGCAACGATAGATTATATGGATTTTACAAAAGGTGTGTATAATCGTAATATATATGCAACTGCCAATCCTACTATGGTAAAGGAATTGGGCGATGTTGGGAACGATATAAAAGTATATGGGAATAAACTATATGCAGTAATTAATGTTTCTAATTTTATTGAAGTGATGGAGCTTAAAACGGCAAAACACATTGCAACTATTCCGTTAGAAAATGGACGATATATCAATTTTGCAAACGGAAAAGCTTATGCAACATCTTACGCAGGTCCAGTAACTATTGACCCAAAAGCGCCTTTAGGAAAAGTGGTAGAAATAGATACGTTGACGCTTAAAATTACACGAGAAGTTACGGTAGGTTATCAACCAGATGAATTAGAAATTGTTGATAATAATCTTTATGTTGCTAATTCAGGTGGATATCGTGTTCCGCAATATGATAAAACAGTTTCTGTAATTGATTTAAAAACATTTAAAGAAACCGAAAAAATTGATGTCGAAGTTAATTTACACCGTATTAAAAAAGACAGCGATGGTGATTTGTATGTAACTTCTAGAGGAGATTATTATTCGATTCCTTCAAATTTATATGTGATTGATTCGAAAACGCGTAAAATCAAGAAAAAGTTTAATTTACCCGTTTCTAATTTTACAATTGTAGACAATAAATTATATTATTACTCAAACGAATTTAACTACACAACGTTTGAGTACACCAAATCTTACGGAATTATTGACACCAAAACAGAAGAAATAATTAACACAAATTTGGTGAATGATCCTGTCATAAAAAACATCGAAACTCCTTACGGAATCGCTGTTAATCCAGTTACAAAAGACATTTATATTACAGATGTTGGAAATTATGTATCGATGGGTTACGTCTATTGTTTTGATAAAAATGGTGCATTTAAATGGAAGACCGCAACCGGAAATATTCCAGCACATTTTGCCTTTGTTTATAAATAAATCTTACACATGAAATACTCAAAAATTTTATTAACAGCATTGAGCATTGCTTTTTTACAAAGCTGTAGCGACGATGATACGCTTGTATCGACAGATGATGCAAAATTAAACAGTTCTTACGATGTAACTCGTCTTAAAGCTTTAACAGTAGAACCTACAATTTCTGGTTACGAAAACGCAACTTTTACATGGAAATTAGGAAATGAAGTTGTTGGAAACGAACAAACTTTAGGATTTGTTTCGGACAAAGCAGGTTCTTACGATTTGACTTTAGAAATTAAAAGTGCTTCAAAATCAGCCAATCTAAAAACAACGGTCAAAGTGCAACAAGAAACTTCGACGTATAGCAAATATATTGCGCAAGTTTTTGATTATTTACCTTCTGTAGGTCAGTTTACAAACAAATTGCCTTTGTATGAAGCTGGTGATACAAAAGCTGCAATGGTTACAAAAGCCGGAAAAGCGTTGATTGGAGAAAAATCAACTATGATTTCTTTAGGAGGTTACGGTGGTTATGTTGTTTTCGGATTTGATCATACAATTATCAATAAAACAGATCAGCGCGATTTTAAAGTTTTAGGAAATGGTTTTGCTGGATCTTCTGAACCTGGAATTATTATGGTTGCCTTTGACAAAAATAAAAATGGTGTGCCAGACGATAACGAATGGTACGAAATTGCAGGAAGCGAATATACAAATCCAAAAACAATCAAAAATTATTCGATTGAGTTCCAAAAACCAACTGTAGAAGATGTTGTTCCAAATCCTCAATATATAAAATGGACAGATAATCAAGGAAATTCTGGATACAAAACGAAAAATGTTTACCACAAACAGTCTTATTATCCATTGTGGTTTGGTGATAATCAGTTAAAATTTTCAGGTTCGCTTTTACCAAATAATTATACAGAAAATAATGGAATTTGGACAGGTAAACAATATGCGTACGGTTATGCCGATAATGGACAAAATAGTTCGGAAGATTCAAATATTGACATCGATTGGGCAGTTGATAAAAACGGAAACAAAGTAAAATTGATGGGAATTGATTTTATCAAAGTTTACACAGCAACCAATCAAGAAGCAGGTTGGTTAGGCGAAATTTCAACAGAAGTTACAGGCGCTTACGATTTACATTTATAAACATTATAAAAACTATCAAATGAATTTTAAATTCTCAAAGAAATTATTCGTTCAATTATTATTCATATCCTCATCAATTTTATTTTTATCCTCTTGTAATAATGATGACGATACAACCGAATTAGTTGATCAACTGAAATATGAAACACTTGATTTATCAAAATTTGATTTGTCAGACGGAACAGCAACTGCTGGAGGAAAAATTTGGTCTGGTACATATAAAGAAGACGCCGAATTAACATCAGGTATTTTCAAATTCAAACACACAGCTTGGCCAGAATATTATACATGGATGGGCTTCACGGTATCTAACAGTTCGGATAACTCTGACCAAATAGCAACTGGAGGTTGGTTAGATAACCAATGGGGAACAATGGCAAAAGGTGGTGCAGATGGTGTAGGAAAACCATTCTTAGTTTCTTTTGCAGATCATAAACCGGCAGAAAGCGTATTACAATTTGGTAAAGAAGTAAACGTAGACAGATTTTCTAGTGTAGTAGAAATTGTTGACGAAACATCAAAATACAAAGCTAAAAACGTAAAATTAGCAATTGCACCTTGGCCTTATTATGGTATTTTGAATGGAGACAGTTATGCAAGAAAATTTGAAAAAGGTGATTATTTTGCCGTTCATATCTACGGTGTTACAGCAGCTAAACAATTAACAACAGAAAAACCTGTCACTCATTACTTCGTAGACTTTAGAAACGGTGTTAACACTATTTCAACAAATTGGCAAGATGTTGATTTGTCTGCTTTAGGCGAAGTAAAATACTTGTTATTTTTCTTAGAAACGACTGATGTAGGACAATGGGGCGCGAATACGGCTTTATATTTTACAATGGATAAATTAAAAGTCGAAAAAATTACAAACTAATAATTTAAAAAACTTAACAAGGCTATTTTTTCTGATTTAGAAAAGTGGTGTGTTATTTATTTGTGTACAGTATTGTCTCTTTTTGAGGCAATACTTTTTAATGATTTTAAAAATAATTATGAAAAAAATTCTACTTTCAGTCGTATCACTTTTAACGATACAAACAGCTTTTGGACAGACAAAACAATATACAGATGGTTTTTTTATTGTGAACGAAGATTGGTTTGGTCATTCAAATGGATCAGTCAATTTCGTAAATAAAGACAATACGGTTGATTATAACATTTATAAAACAACAAATCCTACCGAAGAATTAGGTGTAACAACGCAATACGGAACAATTTATGGCGATAACTTTTATCTTATTTCTAAACAAGGAAATCGTTTGGTTGTTGCAGATGCTAAAACATTAGAGCAAAAAGCAACTTTCGGAACTATTGGTGGTGATGGAAGAACTTTTGTTGGTGTTGATGCAAAAAAAGGATACATCGGGACAAGTAAAGGAATTTATTTGTTTGATATCGAGAAGTTACAAATTGGCGCTTTGGTAGAGGGAACGGATAAAGTTGGACAAATTGCAGTCATGGTTCGTACGTCTAAATATGTTTTTGCGACATCACAAAATGGAGGAATTTTAGTTATCGATCCAATTAAAAATACAATCAAACAAGCTGTTGCAGGAAAATTTATTTCGCTAGTACAAACTAAAGATGGTAATATTTGGGGTGCATTAGATACGAAATTGGTAAAAATAGATCCCACAACTTTACAAACAACAGAAGTTAGTATACCAACGGCTAAAATTGCAAATACGTGGGGATTTTGGAATGCTGGTAGTTATTGCGCAGCCACACAATCTAACGATATTTACTTTGCTTCGGGAATTAATATCATAAAATTTGATGCAACAACAGAGAAGTTTGACGAAGCTTTTGCTAAAGTTCCTGGGCAAGATACAACGCCAAAGCAAACAATTTATGGGGCTGGTTTACGAATAGATCCTGCTTCGGATAATTTAATTTTAACAACAGTTGGTGCTGGTTGGGGTGCAAATTCTGAACAAAACTGGGCGCATACCATTACAAACAAAGGAGAATTAATTAATACAGTAAAACTTTCTGCATATTATTGGTTTCCTGCTTTACCTGTTTTTCAGGATAATGCAGCGCCAAAAATCACTGATTTAGAGGCGACTTATCACATCAATTCTGCTACAACAATTGATTTAAAAGATAAAGTTTCGGATACAGATAATCTTGCTTCAGCAATTGTAAAAGAATTAGAAATTATTGAAAATGATGATATCGCAGAAGTTTCGATTAATGAAAATGATGAATTAGTAATTAATCCATTAAAAAATGGAACAGCTAAAATTAAAGTTTCATTCAATTCAAACGGAAAAGTTGTGGAGCAATTAATGACGATTTCTACAGCTGTTTTAGGTACAAATGATTTGACTAAATCTGCGGTTAATATTTATCCAAATCCTGTGAACAATGTCTTATTTATAGAAGTAAAAGAAGCTGATAAAGCAGAAATTTATAACATTACAGGAACTAAAATTACAGAGAAAACACTACAAAAAGGAAAAAATCAATTAGAGGTTTCTAATTTACCAAAAGGTGTTTACATCATAAAAGTTAACAATTCTACTTTTAAAATTATTAAAAAGTAGTGTGTTATTTATTTGTGGAAAAAGGTTGAGCTTAGCTCAACCTTTTGTTTTTTTATTAATAATAAGTAATTGCACGTGACACAACAAATTTTAATCCATTGTCGGAAGTTACATTTGCTTTTGTCCAATTACCTTTCGTATCATAATTATACTCAACTTGATAAGTTGATAAGACACTTTGACCATTTTTGAAAGATTGTTTTTTGAAGTTTACAATTTCATTTTTCGAATTTAAATCCGCTTGATAATCTAACTTTTTATTGGCGTCAAAAACCTGAATTTTAGAAATATTTCCGTTTTCAAAAAAGCTTATTTTACTTGTATTTCCAACAACTTCTTCTCGAAAAACGGGTATTTTTCCATCATACATATAATATGATTTTCTTCCTTTTTTTCCGTCAAAAGAACTAGTTTCTTCTAAAACTAAAAACCCATTTTTATTGTAAGTCAAGTTGTTTTCAGAAATCGTAGAACCTTCAACTTTCGTTGTAATTTTATCTAATTTATTGGAGTAATTAAAAACAGTTTCATAGACAGATTTTGATGATTTTCCTTCAATCTTTTCATCTAATTTTATCAATCGATTTTGATTGTCGTAATCAAATGTTTTTTCCGAAGCAATTCGTTTAGGATCTTCACCATTGTTAATAACTGTATTCGTCTGTTTATCAATTAAATTTGAGTTATTGTAATTGTAATTAACATAGTTATAAACAGCTAGTTTTCCTCGATAATCCAAATAATTAGACCGTTTTGTAAGGTTTCCTTTGTTATTAAATTCTAATGCAACTTGATTAAAAAATTCGTTATCTAAAAAAGGTAAAGTGGTTGTATTTCCTTGCACATCTGTTGCGGTAGAAACAATTTTTTCAACCTTTCCTTTTAGATTAAAATCGTCTAAATTTGTTTTAATTTCATACTCATTTGTTGAGATTTTTTGCGCAAAACTCATTTGAAATGATAATGTACAAATTGCAGTTAGAAGTATATTTTTCATGTTTTTTTAAAATTGATAAGCGACTCTGAAGTTAAGGTTTAAATTTAAATTTGTATCAGAGCCATTTTGTTCATAAATATTATCTGTACAAAGAATGGTACATCCATCCCCAAGAAGCATTTTCAGCTTCTTGTAAATTTACACTATTTGAATAGTTTATGTTACGATGTTTTATTCCAATTCCTGCTTTTGGCATTAATGTAACTCCTTTAAATAACGTAAAAACTGGACTATAATTTATGTTTAAACCATATTTTTTTCGGTCATAATCGGCAAAATCATAGGTATAATAAATATTATGATTTTCATCCCAATTATTTTTTTTCGTTTCATAAAATTGATTATTTACGTAAATAATCAATTGAAGAAAAAATGAATCAGAAAATGAATCAGTTTTATTTAAATTCATACCAATAACAATCCAGATTCCACAAATCAAAATGAAATGTTTCTGTCACCTGAAAACCAACTTTTTCTAAAACTTTTCGCGAAGCTATATTGTCGATATGCGTAAGTGCATTTAGTTTTATCTCTTTCATGTTCTGATTATAAAAATCAATGCAAGCCTTTGCTGCTTCAGTCGCATAACCTTTTCCCCAAACTTCTTTTTTATAGCGATAACCAAAGTCTAAAAAATCGATTTTATTATTGATTTTATCTTTTTCTTCGATGTATTTAAAACCCGTCCAACCAATAAAATTACCAGATTCTTTTTCGATTACTGCAAGTCGACCATGCCCCAATTTTTCATATTGAATTACCAGATCTTCAATTATTTTTTTTGTTTGATCAATCGTTTTTATTGGTTCATTTTTTAAATAGATATGAACTTCTGGTTGAGAATCCATTTCAAAAAGACCATCTAAATCGTCCATAGAAATTGGTCGAATAATTAAACGCTCTGTTTCTAGAATTGGTAAATATTTCATGTGATAAGTTTAATTTAAAGATATAAATAATTTAAAATAAAAAAACGCCGAGCAATGCTCAGCGTTTTTAATTTATATTGATTTGAAAATTATCCTACAATATTGATGATTTTTCCTGGTACGATAATAATATTTTTAGGCGTTCTGTCTCCTAATTGTTTTATTGTACGTTCGTCGTTCATCACGATTTCTTGAATTTCATCTTTCGATAATGATAAAGGTAATTCTAATAAGAATTTCATTTTACCATTAAAAGAAACTGGATATTCTTTTGCGTCTGCAACCAACCATTTTTCTTCGAAAATTGGGAAATCAGCTTTTGCTACAGATGTTTCGTTACCTAATTTAGACCATAATTCTTCTGCAATATGTGGCGCATAAGGCGAAATAACAATTGCTAAAGGCTCTAAAATTGAACGTTTGTTCGATTTTAATTTTCCTAATTCGTTAACCGCAATCATAAATGTTGAAACCGATGTATTGAAAGAGAAATTGTTTACATCTTCGTCCACTTTTTTGATGGTTTGATGCAACACTTTCATTTCTTCTTTTGTTGGTTCGTCATCTGATACAAAAAATGTTTCTTCTGAACCTGAATGAAATAATCTCCAGAATTTTTTCAAGAACGAATAAACGCCAGATAAACCTTGTGTATTCCACGGTTTTGTTTGTTCTAATGGACCTAAAAACATTTCGTACAAACGCAAAGAATCTGCTCCATATTCGTCACAAATTGTATCAGGAGAAATAACATTGAATTTAGATTTCGACATTTTTTCTACTTCACGACCTGTGATGTATTTTCCGTCTTCTAAAATAAATTCTGCATTCGTATAATCTTCTCTCCAAGCTCTAAATTGGTCTGTATCTAATTCATCACCACCATCTTTTAACATGTTAACGTCTACGTGGATTTTTTGAATTGTAAAATCAGGTTCTTGTCCCTTGTAAATGTCAGGCTGTATTTTTTCTATTTTCTTTAAAATATCGTAATGATACTGATTCCAAATTAAATCTTTGTCATTAATAATTGTACCCCAAGAGTCATCATATTTATCAAGTTTTGCTTGAGTATTTTTATAATAATTAAAAGGGATGAACAATGGGTTTTTTAATTCTAAAATGTATAATTTATCATCTATTTCATATTTTGGTACTACTTTATAAGCAAACGCGCTCATTCCAAGAATCATTCCTTGGTTGATTAATTTTTTTGCATATTCATCTGTCGGAACTAATCCTTTATCGAATAAGAATTTTTGCCAAAAACGAGAGTACAATAAGTGACCAGTTGCATGCTCTGATCCACCCATGTATAAATCTACATTTTCCCAATAATTAACCGCATCTTGAGAAACAAATTCGTTCTCATTTTTTGCGTCCATATAACGTAACCAATACCAAGAAGAACCCGCCCAACCTGGCATAGTGTTCAATTCGATAGCAAAAATTGTTTTATTATCGATTAAAGTATTGTCTACAACTTGGTTTGTTGTTGTATCAAAAGCCCATTGTGTAGCGCGACCCAAAGGTGGCTCACCTTCTTTGGTTGGTAAATATTCGTCAACTTCTGGTAAGATGATTGGCAAAGCTTCTGTAGGGATTGTATAAGGCATTCCTTCTTTAAAATAAACCGGAACAGGTTCTCCCCAATAACGTTGGCGAGAGAAAACAGCTTCGCGTAAACGGAAGTTTGTTTTACCTTTTCCAAAATCATTTTCTTCTAAAGTTTCAATTGCTTTTTGTACGGCTTCTTTATAATCTAAACCATTTAAGAAATCAGAAGCTTGTAATTCGAATCCGCCTTTTTCTCCAAAAGCAGCTTCAGAAATATCTTGTCCTTTAAAAATATTAATAATTGGTAAATTGAAGTGATTTGCAAAAGCAAAATCACGCTCGTCACCAGCAGGAACAGCCATTACAGCTCCGGTTCCGTAAGATGCTAAAACGTAATCGCCAATCCAAATCGGAACTTGTTTTCCTGTAAATGGATGTATTGCGTAAGCACCTGTAAATTCTCCTGTAATGTTTTTTGCATCAGCCAAACGATCACGTTCCGAACGTTTTGAAGTATAATCTACATACGCATCAACTTTCGCTTTATTTTCTGCTGTTGTAATTTGAGAAACCAAAGGATGCTCTGGTGCCAAAGTAACATAAGAAACGCCGAAAACTGTATCAGGACGCGTTGTAAAAACTTCTATTTTATCGTTATGACCATTAATTCCAAAGAAAATTGACGCACCTTGAGATTTTCCAATCCAATTGCGTTGCGATTCTTTGATAGGGTCTGGCCAATCTAAACCATCTAAACCAGTTAATAAACGGTCTGCATAAGCCGTGATACGCATCATCCATTGTGTCATTTTTTTACGCACAACTGGAAATCCACCACGTTCTGATAAGCCGTTAATTACTTCGTCATTTGCTAAAACTGTTCCTAAATCTGGACACCAGTTTACTTCTGCTTCAGCTAAAAATGTTAAACGATATTTTAATAAAATTGCTTGTTGTTCTTGTTCTGTGTAAGCGTTCCATTGCTCAGCTGTAAAGATTTCGATGTCTTCGTCTGCAATTGCATTTATAGTTGAATTTCCTTCTGTAGAAAATGTTTCGACTAATTTAGAAATTGGTTCTGCTTTATCCGAATTAACATCATAATATGAATCAAATAATTGATTAAAAATCCATTGCGTCCATTTATAATAATCAGGATTTGATGTGCGAATTTCACGATCCCAATCGTAACCTAAACCAATTTTTTTCATTTGGTTTTCGTACCCTGCGATAATATTTCCTTGTTTATCTACACCACCTTCAATATTTACTTTTGTCGTAATTGCAGGATGTTGCCCCGTTTGTATCGCATATTGCTCTGCAGGCAAACCAAAAGAATCGTATCCCATTGGATGTAAGACATTAAAACCTTTCAGTTTTTTGTATCTCGAATAGATATCAGACGCAATGTATCCAAGTGGATGACCTACGTGCAAGCCGGCACCAGAAGGGTAAGGGAACATATCTAATACATAAAATTTGGGTTTATCTGATTTATTATCAGCTTTGAACGTCTTGTCTTCGAACCAAAATTTTTGCCATTTTGCTTCGATTTCATTCGGATTATATTGCATTACTGAAGATTATATTAAAATTAAATTATACGCAAATTTACATTTTTTACTTATCTTTTAAGGAAGATTGTCGATATTTGTACGTTAATACTCAACACCTAAACCAAACCATTATGAAAAAAGAATTGATATTTTATTATATCGGTGTAGTCGTATTTTTTGTTGCCCTGATTTTTTCTGTAAGACATATCATTAATACAACACGAATTTTTGTGAGTTACGAAGATGGCTTTAATCCTATTCATATAAAATGGAATATGGATGATAAAGATTCTACGTTACGTGTAAAAGACCCGCTTTATTTGAAGAAAGATTATTATTTGATTAATTATAAAGACCAATCTTTTATAAAAAATGATACCGTTTTGTATGCAGATTTATTAAGCGATTCTTTAAACAACAAAGGATGTGTGCTGAATATTAAACCGCCATATTATATTTGGAAAGAGCAAAATAATGATACATTAAAGGTTTTTAAACACAGTATAACATTAAAATTTACTAAGAAAAAAGAGGTCTACTAAGCTTTTTGTAAATAGAAAGAAAAAGTAGATCCTTTTCCTACTTTGCTGTTTACATATATTTTTTGATTGTGTGCACCTAAAATATGTTTTACAATTGCTAAACCTAGTCCAGAACCACCATTGTTACGATTTCTAGATTTATCTACACGATAAAAACGCTCAAAAATACGATCCAAATCATCTTGTTTTATTCCAACACCTTGGTCTTTTATTAGGACTTGAATTTTATCATCAAAATCATCAAAATCAATTTTAACTTCGGTATCTGGATTTGAATAATTGATTGCATTTACAATTAAATTAATCAACACTTGTTGTATTTTCTGAATATCACCAACTACTTTTATTGGCTGATTTATAGGATAATTTAGCGTTAATCTGATGTTATTTTTTTCTGCTTTTATTTCCAATAAATCAATTACATCTTGCACAAGTGCAGTTAAATTAAAGGTTGTAAACTCGATATTAATTCGTCCACGTTCTAACTCCGAAATCATGTCCAAATCTTTTACCAAATAAATCAATCTATCCACCGATTTATTGATTCGGTTTAAGTATTTATCACGGATAGATTCGTCATCCATTCCGCCTTCAATCAAAGTTAATAAATAACCTTGCACCGAAAATAAAGGTGTTTTTAGTTCGTGCGAAATATTTCCTAAAAAATCGCGGCGATAATTTTCGCGTTCATTTAAATGATCAATTTCTTTGGATTGATCTTCTGTAATGGTTGATATTTTTTGAGAAAGTTCTTCGAAATCGATGTGATTTGTCTGAAAATGTGGAATGTTTTTCGAGATTTCGGTAAAATCTCGACGGCGTTGATTTTTTAAGAAAAACCAATAAAATGCAGTTAATACACAAAGTAAAAACGCCATTAAACTGATAAAAAAATAGTTTTCTCGCAGAATAAAATCAATATTCCCGAACCATAAATAAGAAAACAAAACAAATCCTATAGCTAAAATAAATGTGCTTAATAAAGCATATAGAAATATGTTTTGTACTTTGAAATTTGAAGCCATTTAGCTTTTAATCATTGATTTTATATCCAATTCCTTTGATTGTTGAGAAACGATCGTTCCCAAATTTTTCGCGTAGTTTGCGCATGTGTACGTCAATTGTACGTCCGCCAACAACAACTTCGCTTCCCCAAACTTTTTCAAGAATTTCTTCTCTTTTGAAAACGCGTTCTGGATTTGAAGCTAAAAGCGCGATTAATTCAAACTCTTTTCTAGGTAATAAAAACTCAGTTCCCTGAAAAGTTACTTTGTAAGTTTCGCGGTTAATATCAAAATTATTTAATTGAATGTGTTCTTCTTTTGGCGCTTCATTTGGTTGTTTTAGCTTTAGAAGTGCGTTTAATTTGCTAATTAAAACTTTTGGTTTAATTGGTTTTAAAATATAATCATTTGCACCAGCGTCGTAACCTGCTAATTGAGAAAAATCTTCGGCACGAGCAGAAAGAAAAACGACTAATGTATCTTTAAAAGAATCTAATTTTCTTAGTTCCGCACACATTTCCATTCCGTCCATTTGTGGCATCATGACATCTAATAAGATTAAATCTGGTCGAAAAATTTTAGCTTGTTTTAAACCTTCCATTCCGTTTTGCGCAGTTTCTACGTCAAAACCTTCTTTTTTTAAGTTGTAGCCAATAAATTCTAAAATATCTGGCTCGTCGTCAACTAATAAAATTTTAATGTTCTTCATAATTGTTTGTAAATGACTAAAAAAATAATCGATGTAAAATTAAGCTTAAATCTTAGTGTAAATCAACCAATGCGATTTCTTAACATTCATTTAAAATTACGGCAATTTGATAACAATTAAGTAACAAAACCTTTACAATTTCTAAAAATGTTTTTGATTCGTTATCAACAACTTTGCAAACAACAAACACGAAGATAACAACACAAAATGAAACGCAATTTAACTTTACTTTTATTATTAGGCTCGGCTGCATTGTTTGCACAAACTAATATTAAGTTAGAAGGAACTCTATTTGATCAAAAATCAAATCAACCAATTTCTGGAAAAAATTTCACGATTGAAGGTTTAAATATTCAAGCAAAAACGGATGAGAAAGGTCATTATGAAGTTTCTGTTCCGGATGATGTTTATCAAATAGAATTGAAAGTTGATGGTTATCAAATTATCACAAAAAGTTTAACTGATACTGATGCGGTTAATTTATATCTGCAACCAGAAGATTTTAAAGATGGTAAAATTGATTTATCAACTGCTGTTGTAACGGCAACAAAAAGTAAATCGTCTGAAGCAAATTTGTTGAACTTACAGAAAAAATCAATCAAAATTGTAGAAAGTATAGGTTCTGCAGAATTAGAAAGAAAAGGTGTGAGTGATGCGGCATCTGCTGTTGCAAAAATGGCTGGTGTGACTAAACAAGAAGGTTCTGGAGATGTTTTTGTACGCGGTTTAGGAGATCGTTATAATTATACATCTTTAAACGGTTTACCACTTCCGTCAGAAAATCCGAGTAATAAAAATATCAAATTAGAATTATTTCCGACAGATATCATTGAATATATTTCGTTAAGCAAAACATTTAACGTTAGAATGATGGCTGATTTTGGAGGTGCAAATATTGATATTGCCTCTAAATTATACGAAGGAAAAGGTTTTTTTGAAATTGGTACAGGTTTGAATCTTAATTCGAATGCGATTTCTGAGAAAGATTTTAAATTACAAGATGGTCCAAATTGGTTTGGATTTCAAAATACAAAAATTCCGGCAAATGCAACAAATGGCTATTTTTTCAAAAATAGTTTCAATCCACAAACAAAATCTGCTGTTGCAGGAGGTTTTAATGTAAAAGGTGGAAAAAGTTACAAGTTTGATAATGGCTCAAAATTTGGCTTTTTTGCATCAGCTTCTTTCGATAATTCAGCACAAAGTATAGAAAACGGAATTGCACGAACTGTAGATGCAGAAGGTAAAAACTTGAAAGGTTTTAATGATTATACAAAAAATAGCTATTCTACAAACACAACAGGTATGGTTAATTTGTATTATGATTTTAATGCAAATAACAAGTTAAGAGCTAACAGTATTTTTATAAATAATACAACCCAAAGTTTACAAGAATACAAAGGATTTATTAGAGATTTAGCCGAAGATGACAATGGTTTTATTCGTAGAGCAACATACGAAAAGAATCAAGTTTTTGTCAACCAATTGTTAGGAGATCACAAATTAAATAGTCGTTCGGAGTTTCATTGGGGATTATCATATAACGCAGTAAATCAAGATATGCCAGATCGTTTGCAAAATACAATGCGTCTAAACAAACAATCAGGTCAATATACTTTAGCTTCTCAAGATGCGTCATTAAGTAACCGTTATTTTCAAAAATTAAATGAAAATGAAATTTCTGCAAATTTAGAATACAACTTTACTTTGGGCGGAGATTTAAAAGATTATAAAGCAAAAATTTCTGTTGGATATCAAGCTCGTCACAAAGAAAGAGATTTTGAGGCAAATCAATTTAACTTAAAATTGACTCAAAGCGGAATTGTTGTTGATCCAAATAATTTAGACGCGATTTTTAACCAATCAAATTTTGGATATGATAAGTTGTATACGATAGAAACATTTGATATGGATGGTAAAGGCGGTTATCGTTCGCAAACTTATACTGGACAAAAAGATATACAAGTTGGTTTTGTAGAAATTGAATATAATTTTACAGATCGTTTAACAGCACTTTTAGGGGTTCGTGCAGAATATCTTAAACAAAGTATTGATTGGTACACTGCTTTATCAAAAGGAAAAAACTCTTTTGACCAATTTGAACTTTTACCAAGTTTAGCTTTACGTTATAAATTAACAGACAAACAAAACTTACGTTTTGCAACGTCAAAAACATATACTTTACCTCAGTTTAAAGAAACAGCAATGTTTGTTTACGAAGATGTTACAGAGACATTTAGAGGAAATCCAATGTTATATCCATCTACAAATTACAATGCAGATATTAAGTGGGAATGGTTTCCTAAAAATGGAGAAGTAGTTTCGTTTGGTGGTTTTGGAAAATACATTCAAGATCCAATCAATACAACAACTATTGCATCATCTTCTAACGATATTTCTTATGTAAATTCAGGAGATTGGGGATATGCAGTTGGTGCAGAATTAGAAGTTCGTAAAGCGATTTATGACAACAAAACATCTAATCCAGAGCAAATAACAGTTGGTTTAAATGCGGCTTATATGTATTCTAATCAAGAGTTAAACAATGATAAAGTTTATGAAGAAACATTGTTTAATGGACAACGTATTAATACAAATTTCACAAACAAAGAAGATGCATTTACAGGAGCATCAGACTTAATAACGAATGCAGACATTTCATATTCTAAAAAATGGGAGCAAGGCGGTAGTTTAATGGCTACGGTTGCTTACAACTATTTCTCGGACAGAATTTATGCATTGGGAACAGAAACAAGAGGAAATCAAGTAGACAAAGGTTTTAGTACGTTAGATTTTATTCTTCGTTCTAGATTAAATAAAAATATAGGAATCAATTTTTCTGCTAAAAACCTTTTAAATCCAACAATAGATCGTGTTCAAGAAAACTCAAACGGAGATGCAATTACACTTAGCTACAAAAAAGGATTAAACTTTAATTTATCTGTAAACTATCAATTTTAAAAACATACAAACACAATAAAACATTTCAATTATGAAAAAATCAATTTCAAGATTATTCTTAGTAGGTGCAATTTCATCTTTAGCTTTAGTAAGCTGTAATAATGACGATGATAATAAAGGAGGAGATACAAATCCTTCTGGGTTTGTTGCAAATCCACAAGATTTTAAAGGAGAATTAAAAAGCGGAGATAAAGTAACATTAGACGCTTCTAAAGTATATTATTTAACAGGAAGTTTACAAGTTGACGAAGGTGCAGTTTTAACTATTCCTGCAGGAACACAAATTATCGCAAACGGTGGTACATCTTCTTATATTGCTGTAGCACAAGGAGGTCAAATTTTTGCAAACGGTACTGCTGACAAACCAGTCGTATTTAGTTCTGATAAAAAAACACCAGGATCTTGGGGAGGTGTAGTTTTATGTGGTAAAGCACCAATTAACAAAGCAAAATCTGCAACAGCAGAGGTTTCTCAATTAACTTATGGTGGTGATGTTTCAAATGATAATTCAGGAACAATTACTTATACACGTATTGAGTATGCTGGAGCAATTTATAACAGCGAAAAAGAATTTAATGGACTTTCATTATTCGGAGTTGGTAGCGGTACTAAAATAGAATATGTACAATTATATGCAGGTTCTGACGATGGTATTGAGTTTTTTGGAGGAACAGTAAATACAAAATACATTGTTTCGAATGAAAACGAAGATGATCAATTTGACTGGACTGAAGGTTGGAATGGTACAAACGAATTTTGGTACGGTAAAGAAGGTCGCAGCAAAGGAAACAGAGGTATAGAAGCAGATAATAATTCATCAAACAATTTATTAACGCCAATATCTAATCCAACAATCAAAAATGCAACATTAATTGGTTTAGGATCAACTTATGTTGGAGAAGGAGAAAACCAAGCACTTAAATTACGCGTAGGTACAAAAGGTAAATTTGAGAATTTTGTATTAGCTAATTGGGCAAAAGGTATTGATATAGAGCATGACGCAACTTTAAGCTGGATTCCGACAGATTTATTTCTTAAAAATGTACAATTTATCAATGTTGGTGTAGAGGCAACAGGTAAAACATCGGGAGGTGCAGTAGCAGACGTTACAAAAGCATATTCTAAAGCAAATAATACAGGTGCAGGTTCTGGTGTAGATACGCCAACTTGGGCAAAAGGATGGACAGTAGGTTTATAATACTGTAATATATAATGATAAAACTTTTCTAATAAAAAAGTTCTTCGTGTTTGTAAAATCGCTTTTTCGGGCTCTCCGACAAAGCGATTTTCTTTTCCTATAAATTTTTAATTTTAAATCATTAAAAATAGTTATTTAGAAAAATTCCACCTAACACAAACTATTCGTACATTTGTAAATAATTAGAGTTGATAACAATGGCATTAACAGAACAACAAATAGACTCGATAGGAGAAAGATTAGTAGAGAAATTTAAATCTGTCTACGATCCAGAGATTCCTGTTGATATTTACGAATTAGGCTTAATATATGATGCTGAGGTTAATGAAGACGGAGAAGTTAAAGTAACCATGTCACTTACATCTCCAAACTGTCCAGTTGCCGAAACACTTCCAAGAGAAGTAGAACAACGCGTAGAAGAAATAGAATATGTAACAAAATGTTACGTAGAAATTACTTTTGAACCGCCTTGGGAAAAAGATATGATGAGCGAAGAAGCAAAATTTGAATTAGGAATGTTATAGTAACATTCCTAATTTTTTTTATATCTTAACTCAATAAATTAAAAAACATCAACTTATGCAATATTTTGGTATAGCTATTTTTGTAGGTATAATTATTCTTTTTTTGTTATTTTTTACTGTAAAACAACAAACCGCAATTGTGTTAGAACGATTTGGTAAATTTCATAGTGTTCGTACGCCAGGTTTACAATTCAAAATTCCGATTGTAGACAAAATTGCAGGAAAAGTATCCTTAAAAATTCAACAATTAGATGTTGTTGTCGAAACTAAAACAAAAGATGATGTTTTTGTTCGATTAAAAATATCTGTTCAATATCAAGTGATAAAAGATCAAGTTTACGATGCATTTTATAAACTAGATAATCCTTATACACAGATTACGTCGTATGTATTTGATGTTGTTCGTGCTGAGGTTCCGAAACTTCGTTTAGACGATGTTTTCGAGAAAAAAGACGATATCGCAATTGCTGTAAAAGGCGAGTTGCAAGAAGCTATGAATACGTATGGTTATGATATTATCAAAACTTTAGTAACCGATATTGATCCTGATGAGCAAGTAAAACACGCCATGAACCGTATTAATGCTGCCGAACGCGAAAAAATTGCCGCACAATATGAAGGTGACGCTGCACGAATTTTAATCGTAGAAAAAGCCAGAGCCGAAGCAGAATCAAAACGTTTGCAAGGACAAGGTATTGCAGATCAACGCCGCGAAATTGCAAAAGGTTTATTAGAATCTGTAGATGTTTTGAACGGTGCAGGAATTACATCGCAAGAAGCTTCTGCTTTGATTGTTGTAACGCAACATTATGATACATTACAAGCAATTGGAGAAAAATCAGGAAGCAAATTAGTGCTTTTACCAAATTCGCCAACACAAGCTTCAGAAATGTTAAACACAATGGTTACATCATTTACAGCGGCTCATGAATTGAATGAACACCAAATAAAGAAAGAAGATTCTACGGATTCTAAACGAAATAATCCAAACAAAGACGATTCGTTTACGTTTCCAACAAATCCTTAAGATAATTTACAATAAAAAAAACCACTTCATTACGAAGTGGTTTTTTTGTATAATAATATTTTTATGTATCTAATTATCCAACTTGTACACCGTTTGGTGTTTCGTCTTCAGGATTAACAAACGTTAATTTACCGTCCGCTTTATCAGCAAATAATAACATTCCATTAGATTCTATTCCACGAATTTTACGAGGCGCTAAATTTGCTAAAACCATTGCTTGTTTACCAACAATTTCTTCTAACGTAAAATGCTCTGCAATACCAGAAACAATTGTACGAACATCCATTCCGGTATCAACTTTTAATTCGAATAATTTATCTGCTTTCTCTACTTTTTTCGCTTCTAAAATTGTTCCGATACGAATATCCATTTTCTGAAAATCATCAAAAGAAATTAATTCTTTTTGAGGCTCTGCATTTGGGTTTGTCATATTATTTTTGACTTTACTTTCTTGTAATTTATTGATTTGTGCTTCGATTGCTTCATCTTCAATCTTTGCAAAAATTAATTCTGATTCTCCTAATTGATGTCCTGTTGCAATATATTCATCAGTCGATTCTAATTCGTCCCAATTCAATTGCTCAAGATTCATCATTTTTAGCATTTTAGCCGATGAAAATGGAATAAATGGTTCTCCAAATTGTGCTAAAGCTGCTGCAATTTGAGTTGCCGTATACATAATTCCTTTTACAACTTCTGGGTCATCTCCTTTTTTCCAAGGCTCTTGTGCTTGTAAAAATTGATTTCCTAAACGTGCTAAATTCATATATTCTGTTAATGCTGCACGAAATTCATATTTTTCGATATGTGCTGCAATGCGCTGTCCAAAATATTTGATTAAAGTAACTTCTTCAAATTCCACTGTTTTTTCAGGAACAATTCCTTCGTAATATTTGTGAGAAAGTACCATTACACGGTTAATAAAGTTTCCTAAAATACCTACTAATTCTGAGTTATTTTTGGTTTGAAAATCTTTCCATGTAAAATTATTGTCTTTATTTTCGGGCATATTTGCCGTCAAAACATAACGTAAAGTATCTTGTTGATTTGGAAAATCTACTAAATATTCGTGCGCCCAAACAGCCCAATTTCTAGAAGTTGAAATTTTATCATCTTCTAAATTTAAAAACTCGTTTGCAGGTACATTATCTGGCATAATATAATCGCCGTGCGCTTTCATCATTACAGGAAAAATGATACAATGGAAAACGATATTATCTTTTCCGATGAAATGAACTAATTTCGTTTCTTCGTTTTGCCAATAATCTTTCCAGTTTTTCCCATTTTGCTCTGCCCATTCTTGTGTAAATGAGATATAACCAATAGGCGCATCAAACCAAACATACATTACTTTTCCTTCCGCTCCTTCTACAGGAACTGGAATTCCCCAGTTTAAATCACGCGTCATTGCACGAGGTTTTAAACCATCGTCTAACCATGATTTTACTTGACCATAAACACTCGATTTCCAATCATTTTTATGACCATCTAAAATCCATTCTTTTAAAAACGAATCGTATTGATCTAGAGGTAAATACCAGTTTTTTGTCTCTTTTCGTATTGGCGTATTTCCGCTTAATGCAGAACGAGGATTTATTAATTCTTCTGGGCTTAAAGTAGTTCCACATTTTTCGCATTGATCGCCATAAGCATCAGGATTTCCACATTTAGGACATTCTCCTCTAATGTATCTATCTGCTAAAAATTCGTGTGCTTCTTCATCATAATATTGCTCGGTTACATCTTCTGTAAACTTCCCATTATCGTATAATGTTTTGAAAAAATCTTGCGAAACTTCTTTGTGTTTTGTAGATGTTGTACGAGAATAAATATCAAATGTAACACCGAAATTTTCTAATGTTGTTTTGATATTTTCGTGGTAACGATCTACGATATCTTGTGGTGTAACACCTTCATTTTTAGCACGAATTGTAATTGGAATACCATGCTCATCAGAACCTCCAATAAAGGCTACATCTTTTCCTTTTCTTCTTAAAAAACGCGCGTAAATATCAGACGGTACATAAACCCCAGCCATATGACCAATATGAATTGGTCCATTTGCATAAGGTAAAGCCGCTGTAACAGTATATCTTTTTGGTTGACACATTTGCTTAAAATCTATATGGTTACAAAGATAGGTAATGTTAAGTAAAAGTGGAATTTATTCTTGTCAGAAAGAATCTTAAAAATTTAACTAAAATTAATTTAGAATAAATAAGAATTACATATAAATTTGCAAAACTTTATAAGTAATTAGACCATAATTATTTTAAAAATCAATAACAAATGAAAAAATATATATTCAATTTAGCGATGCTTGCAGCAATGACAAGTTATGCACAAGAAGAAAAAAAAGATTCAGTACAAATCAGTGAACTTGAAGGTGTAATTATAAACGCAACGCTAAAAAAAGATTCTGAATATGTGAATAAAATGCCTTTAAAGGCAATAGAAAATCCACAATTATTTTCTACAGTTGATAAAATATTTTTTGAAAATCAAATGATTTATTCAGTTGATGATGCCTATCGAAATGTAACTGGAATTCAGAAAATGTGGAGTGCAACTAACAGAGCAGGAGATGGAGGAGCATATATTGCATTAAGAGGTTTTGTATCTAATAATTCATTACGAGATGGTATGGTTGCACCAGTAACAACATCTATTGATGCCGTAAATATTGAAAAATTAGAGGTTTTAAAAGGTCCTTCCGCAACATTGTATGGTAGTAATGTAACGTCTTATGGTGGAGCTGTAAATCGAATTACAAAAAAACCGTATGAAACTTTTGGCGGTAATATTTCTGTGGTAGGTGGTAGTTATAACTATTATAGAGCACAGGCAGATGTAAATGCACCACTTACAAAAGATAATAAGCTTATGTTTCGTGTAAATACAGCTTATACCAATTCTGGAACTTTTCAGAAAGCTAATGCAAAAAATACGTACACTGCTTTTACACCTTCGTTATTGTATAAAGTAAATGATAAATTGACGCTGAGTTTAGAGTATGAAATGTATGATACGAAATCGACGCCAGAACAATCTTTTTTCTATTTATCAAAAGAAACTACAGGAGTTGATAATGCCAAAGATTTAGAAAAATTAGGATTAAATTATAAACAATCTTATTACGGCGACGGCATGTACACAAAGGCAAAAGTTCGTAATATTTTTGGGCAAGCAAATTATAAAATCAATACTAACATTAGTTCTTCTACTAATATTAGTACAGCGTATACTTTTTCGGATGGATACAATCCTTATTTTACAGCAGCTATCAATCCATCAGATAATCAATTGTATGTAAGTAGAGCAGATCAATCTACTGATAATAGTAAGAAAACATATTTCCAACTTCAACAAAATTTCAATTTCGATTATAAATTTGGAAATGATATGCGCAACAGAACTGTTGTTGGATTTGATTATATGAAAATCAAAAACAGATTACGTTACAAATATCTTACAAAAGGATTTTTTGATACAGTTCCTGCAAATGGTTACGATTACGCAAGTACATTTAATTCAGACGTATTAGATGCCTTATACAGTAATCCTGACAATGTAAGTACATACGACCAAACGGATGATCAAAATACATACAGTGGATATATCGCCAATGTTTTTACACCAATTTCTGGACTTAATATTATGGCAGCACTTCGCTATGAAAGCAATAATTTTGAAGGTGGTAAATTATGGATTAATGATGTAAAACCATACAATCAATCTGCTTTTTCTCCAAAATTTGGTGTTGTTTATGAAGTTATAAAAGATAAATTTTCTGTTTTCGGAAATTACCAAAACAGTTTCAAAAGCAATGGATATTATACTGCTGATGCTACAGGAACTTCTCTTTTATCAGATCCAGAAAGAGCCAATCAATTTGAAGGTGGTTTAAAAACAAGTTTAATCAGAGGAAAAGTTAACGCAACATTGAGTTACTATAATATCAATGTAAAAAATACTTTAGTTACAACTGGTTATGCTGGTGCTTTTGCAATACAAACACAAGCTGGTGAACTTAGAAGTAAAGGTGTAGAATTAGAAGTAAATGCTTATTTGCTAAAAGGACTTTCTCTGGTTGGAGGAGTAAGTTATAATGACTCAAAATATTTAGATGCCGATGCAACAACAAAAGGTAGAAGACCAGGAACTGCAGGTTCGCCTTGGTTAGCAAGTTTATATGCAAGTTATCAAATTCTTGATGGTAGTTTAAAAGGTCTTGGTTTTGGTCTTGGCGGAAATTATGCAAACGATCATAGAGAAATTAATAACAATATTATAGATGCAAACGGTAATGTAACTGGCGAAAGTATATTTATTCTTCCAAAATATTTAGTGTTAAACGCAAGTGCTTTTTACGACACAAAGAAATTTAGAATAGGTGTTAAAGTTGACAATTTTACGAATCAACATTATTGGGTAGGTTTTACAACAGCTAATCCGCAACAATTGGTAAATGCTTTAGGAAGTATTACGTATAAATTTTAATAGATGACGAAAATAGCAAAGAAAAAATCAATTTGGAAACTTTGGGCAGCTAAGCTACATCTTTGGTTTGGCTTAGGAATTGGACTTCTAATCTTTATTATTTCGATTACTGGCGCTTTGTATGTTTTTAAAGATGAAATTGAAAATTATCAAAGAAAAGAAGTCATTTATCATGGAGAAACTAATATTGCGCAAAAAAATATTCTTCCTCTAAAAGTTTTAGAAGATAAAGTGAACGAGCAAGTAAAAGAAGAATTTCCTATTCATTGGGTAAATATTCCAATGGATGAAAATCGCTCATATCGCTTTTATTGGTTTGAACACAATAATAAAGCTTGGAATTATTTTGACGAATATCCTATTTATCAAGTTGCGTATGTAAATCCGTACACAGGAAAAGTATTGCAGGTTTATGATGAAAAAAACGGCTTTTTTCAAATTGTAAAAATGATTCATTGGAGTTTTTTACTCAAAGAATCATGGGGAACTTATGTTGTCGGAATTCCGGTAATTATATTCGTTATCATGCTTATTTCTGGGATCATTCTTTGGTGGCCAAAAAATAAAGCAGCTCGTAAACAACGTTTTTGGTTTCGTTGGAAAAATATAAAAAACTGGAAACGTAAAAATTATGATTTACATAATATTTTTGGCTTTTACAGTTCTATTTTAGCAGTAGTATTTGCAATTACGGGACTTTTTTATGCTTTTTTTGTGATACAAGCCGCAATGTATTTTGTGTTTTCTGGAGGAAAAACAGCTCTGCCAGATTATTCTGAATACACCACAAAAGCCCCAATTGAAATGCGAAATGATACAACTTTAGACAAAGTTGCCCAAAAAACAAGAGAAACATTTCCAGATACTTTTGCATTTAGTATAGATTTAGGACATCCGCACATGGACGATCACGAACATCCGAATTTCGAGATTTATGTACAACATCTTTCTTATTCATATCATAAGTACAGCAGTTTAATTTTTGATGAAAATTCGGGCGAATTACTAAAAAGAATAGATTATAAAGACAAAAATTTTGGCGAAAAAGCCGTTGGTGCTAATTACGATATTCATGTTGGCGATATTTTAGGTCTTCCTACAAAAATTATTGCGTTTATCATCAGTTTAATGATTGCATCTATGCCTGTTACCGGATTTATGATTTGGTGGGGAAGAAAAAAGAAAAAGAAGAAATAATTTTGAATGTTCACCTTAAAGATTTGATAAGTTAAGATTTTGTATCTTTGAATTAAACGGAATAACTTAATTCATCATAAATAAAAAATGAAAGATCAACCAATTGCACCAATCGAAGTAGTAGATGATACAATTGCAAATATGTTTACTTATGCAAATTATATTTTAGTTGCTGCATTAATTGTCTTGTTGAGTTATATGACGATTCGTGATTTTCTGAAAAAACAGAAAGCCAAGAAAGAAAAAGAACAAAACGAAATTAACTAGAAATTATATCGATAAAAAAACCACTCATTACGAGTGGTTTTTTTATCGATATAATATTTTTTATTGACCTTCTTCAGGATCTGGAACTTCGTAGTTTTCTCCTACACTTTCTCCACCACTACCTTCTATAATAGGCCCTGGATCGTAGATTTCATCATACTGATGGAATCCGTATGTATTAGAACAATCCCAACGTTTTTCTATGTCTTTTGGTTTCTCAAATTTATCACTAGCTGTTACGCCAAATTTGCCACCTTCTTTATAAACTCCTTGCATGTAATATGCCCAAACTGGTAAGGCCGTATTTGCACCTTGACCGGTTGCGGTACTTTCGAAATGGGCAAATCGGTCTTCTGCTCCAACCCAAACACCTGTTACCAAGTTTGGCGTTAATCCCATAAACCAACCATCCGAGTTTTCGTTTGTTGTACCTGTTTTACCAGCAACTTCTGCTGTTATGTTATAACGATTTCTAAGACGCGCACCAGAACCTCTGTCTACAACACCTTTCATCAAATCAATCATTGTATAAGCAACATACTCATTAACAACTTCTCTTGTTTTTGGTGTATAATCGCGGATAACTTTTCCTTGTTTATCTTCTATTCTTAAAATTAATTGAGGCTTAATATAAATTCCTCCATTTGCAAAAGCACTCATTGCCCCAACCATTTCGTATAATGATAAATCGGCAGAACCTAATGCAATTGTAGGATCTTTAATAATTGGAGATTCTACACCTAAATCGCGTGCCATTTGAATAACAGGTTCTACGCCTGTTTGCATAATCAAACGTGCAGCAACAACATTGGTAGAATATGCCAAAGCAGTTCTTAAATCTTGCGAACCTCCATAACGACCATTCGCATTACGCGGCGACCATTTACCAGGAATACGCTCATTAGAAACAGTATGACATGGTGTTAAACCTAATTGATTAATTGCAGTTGCATAAACAAATGGTTTGAAAGTAGAACCAACCTGACGACGTGCTTGTTTTACGTGGTCAAATTTGAAATAATTCCAATCAATACCTCCAACCCAAGCTTTTATAGTTCCGTCTGTAGGATCCATAGACATTAAACCAGCTTGTAAAATATGTTTGTGGTATTCGATAGAATCCATCAAAGTTTTTCCTTTTTTGTATTGAATTCCATTCCAAGTAAAGAATTGAACAGAATCGCGAGGCGTTGTAAATACAGTTTCAATTTCGGCATCAGATTTACCTTCAGCTTTCATCTTTTTAAACAAATCTGTACGTTGCATTGCTTGTTTAAAAATGCGTTGTCTTTTGTCGCTTGTTACGTTATAAAACGGCGCTAAACTACGTCCACGTTGCTCTCCAAAAAATTGATCTTGTAAAACTTTTAATTGTTTTTGTACTGCTTCTTCTGCAATTGCTTGCATTCTCGAATCTAAAGTAACATAGATTTTAAGACCATCTTTTTCAAGATTATAGGATTTTCCAGTTTCCTTTTCGTACTCAACCATCCAATCACTAATCTCTTTTCTCAAGGCAGTTTTAAAGTATGCAGAATGCGAGTCATCATGTTTCATAATGTCTTGCTTATCCGTTACCAAAGGCGCAGCTTTCGCTTCTTCACCTTCTGCTTGCGAAATCTTGTTGTATTTCATCATCTGATCTAATACAAGATTTCTTTTTTCTTTAGAAACTTCGGGATGTTTAACAGGATTAAATGCAACTGGATTTTGGAACATCGAAACCAATGTAGCAGCTTCGTCTAAAGTTAAATCTTTTGTCGATTTATTAAAATAAACTTTTGATGCAGATTCAATTCCTTTGGCTCCATAAATAAAGTCAAACTTATTGAAATACATTGCGATGATTTCCTCTTTTGTGTATAATTTTTCTAATTGAACAGATGTAACCCATTCTTTTAGTTTTTGTAAAACACGTGTTATTTTGTTAGATGCAGGATCTTTTGTGTACAATTGTTTTGCCAACTGTTGTGTAATGGTAGAACCTCCACCAGATTCACCAGCAGACGAAATTGCACGAAATGCTGCTTTTATATCTACACCCGAATGTTCAAAAAATCTAACATCCTCTTTTGCTAATAATGCATCAACTAAATGAGGTGGTAATTCTTTGTAATCAACTGGTGTTCTACGTTCTGCTTCAAAACGATCAAGTAAAACGCCATCAGAAGAAATAATTTCTGATGAAACATAAATATCAGGATTTTCTAAATCTCGAACGTTTGGTATTTCACCTAACCATCCGTTAGATGCTGCCCAAAAAATTCCGAAAACGCCCAATACTGCACCAAAAAATAAGACCCAAATGGTAACAATTATTTTTTTGGTAAATGAATAGCCACCAAATTTCTTTTTTGCTTTAGAAACTGTGCTTGTTTTAGGGGTATTATTGTTTTTCATTCTGTATTATTCAGCTTTATCAACAATCAAACTAATGTCTTCAATTCCTTTTAAATTTTTTGTACGCATACCTTGCCAAACTTTCAGTTGGTAGCGTCCTGTGTCTTTAATTGGTAATTTTTCGCGATAAACTAACATCATTTCTTTTGTTGTCATTCCTTTACCAATCCAACTTCCGTCGGGATTTGCGATGTAATACTGCAACGTATCAACCATCTCATTTCCTTTAGGATCAATAAATTTCGTGAACAAATATAAGTTACTATATTCATACGACGTATTATTTCTTAAGACAAATCCAATGTTTACAGCCGCAGGTTTATCATCTTTAACCTCAAACGTAAACGTCTGAGGTTGATTGTTTTTCCATTGATCTTTAACATCTTTTGTATCTTGATAGTAATGTTTTGCTTCGCAGCTAAACAATAAAAAGATAAAAATAAAAAGCAAACTACTGTTGCGTATTATCTGGTTTTGGCCCACGATTAAATCTTTTTTTATTTCGATTCTTCGATTTATTAGGATTCGGTTCTGTATCGTTATTCTGATTTTCTCCCGAAACATTCGTCTTTTTTGGTTCAGCAGTTTGATTATTTTGCTGAGGAAGCTTTTTAGGCTGTTGATTTTCCTGATTCGCTGGATTATTTTGACTGTTCGGATTCGGAGTATTCGGTTTTCGTTTCTGTTGATTACGATTGCGATTTGCTCCTTGTTCCTTTGGCTGATCAGGATTTTGTTGTACTTGTTTTTGATCTCCGTTTTGAGTTGGCTGTTGCTTTTCTTTTGGCGGATTTTGTTTCTGCTGATTTGGGTTTTGGTTTGGATTCGAATTTTTTTGCGGTCTATTTTGATTATTCTTTTTAGACTGATTCGGATTTTTACCAGGTTTATTTTCAACACGATTTGGCGCATCTTTCGCCTCATTTGGCTGCTTTTGTTTCGCAGGTTGAGGTTTTATAGCGTTTGTATTCGCGTTTGCTTTTTCAGCAGTAGGATTTGTTGGTTTCTTGATTTTTTTGCGTTTACTTTTTTGTTTCTCTTTACGCTCAAAACGCTCTAAAGAATCTTCACCAATAACATCTGTAAAATCTGGTTTAACTTCTTCTACATTTTTCGCTAATTCTTCTAAAGGTTCTGTTTTTAGACCTTTAGCACTCATTGCTAAAAATTCTTGAATATCTTCTACCGAAAATTTATACCAAACAACTCCACCTCTTTCGTAGGCAAACCACATTTCTTTTTTGAAAACATCTATTTTTACACAGTGTGTCCAACCTTTTTCTGTTTCAAAGCGGCTTTCCATTGACGGAAAAGTATTTAATGCATCTAAATAAGAATCTAACTCAAAATTTAAACAACATTTTAATTTACCACATTGTCCTGCAAGTTTTTGCGAGTTTATTGACAATTGTTGATAACGTGCAGCAGCTGTACTAACCGAACGGAAATCTGTTAACCAAGTAGAACAACATAATTCGCGTCCACAAGATCCAATTCCACCAATTTTAGCTGCTTCTTGACGATAGCCGATTTGTTTCATCTCAATTCTTACAGCAAATTTACTTGCGTAATCTTTGATTAATTGTCGGAAATCGACACGACCTTCGGCCGTATAATAAAACGTAACTTTTGCGCCATCACCTTGATATTCAACATCACAAATTTTCATCTCTAAACCATGGTTTTTAGCCATGATACGAGAATCTATCATTGTTTGTTTTTCTCTTTCACGAAACTCATGCCAAGTTTCGATGTCTTTTTGATTCGCTTTACGGTATACTTTTTTGATATCTTCCCCTTCCCAGGTAAGATTCTTTTTTTTCATTTGGATTCTAACCAGCTCTCCGGTAAGTGTAACAACCCCGATATCATGACCGGGCGTTCCTTCAACAGCGACAACTTCGCCTATATTTAAAGATATGTTGTTTTCGTTTTTATAATAAAACTTTCGATCATTCTTGAAACGAACTTCTACAAAATTGAACCTTTCTTGTCCATTAGGTAGTTTCATGTTTGATAACCAATCGAAAACTGATAATTTTCCACAACCATCAGTGCCACAAGCACCATTATTGTTACATCCTTTCGGAAGGCCACTATTAGAAGTACCACAAGATCCACATCCCATTGTTCTAATTTTTTAAAAATGACAACACAAAGGTATGAAAATATTTTTCTGAATTTGTGAAATCATTTGCGATATGATTATGGGTTTAGATTGAATCGAAAACCTCTGAAAATGAATAGGTTTGATCTAATCTCACACCTTTTTCTGTTAACTTTAAGGTAGCCAATTCATTGATATGATCATGCTCAAAAAACAAAATATAATCATTTTCGACTGCTTTTTGTAAAAAGTCATTTTTTTCGTCAAGTGTAATTAAAGGTCGCGTATCAAAACCAATTACATAGATTGGTGGAATATGCCCTACAGTTGGGATTAAATCGGCAATGTAAACGATTTTTTTGCCTTTGTATGTGATTATTGGCAACATTTGTTTTTCGGTATGTCCGTCTACAAAAAGAATATCAAAACCAAGTGGCGAATTTTCTAAAACTGATCCATTTGTTGGTAAATCAATCATATTTAATTGTCCACTTTCTTTTAGCGGTAAAATATTTTCTTGTAAAAAAGATGCTTTTTCGCGTTGATTAGGATTTATTGCCCAATCCCAATGACTTTCATTCGACCAAAATTTTGCATTTTTAAACGATGCTTCTAAATAATCTTTCTCCTTGTTATATTGTATTGCGCCACCACAATGATCAAAATGCAAATGTGTTAAAAAAACATCTGTAATATCTTCGCGATTAAAACCATGTTTTGCAAGAGAAGCGTCTAAAGAAAAATCGCCCCATAAATAATAAAAGCCAAAAAACTTCTCGTTTTGTTTGTTTCCAATTCCGGTATCAATTAATATTAATCGTTCGCCATCTTCAATCAAAAGGCATCTCATTGCCAAATCAATTAAGTTTTTTTCGTCGGCTGGATTTGTTTTTTGCCAAATTGATTTTGGTACAATTCCGAACATTGCGCCACCGTCTAATTTAAAATTTCCGGTTTCTATTGAATATAATTTCATTTTTTGTGATTTTTAAGAACTAAATAATAGGATCATTTAATCTTTTACGAAGATAAAAAAATAGAATATTTTAAAATAACTATCTATTATAGAATTGAACATCTTAAATTTGCAAAAATTTTGATACAATGGCAAAAGAAGTTCGTGTAAGATTTGCGCCCAGTCCAACAGGTGCATTACACATCGGAGGAGTACGTACAGCGTTATACAATTATCTTTTCGCAAAACATAATAACGGAAAATTCTTATTAAGAATTGAGGATACAGACCAAACACGTTATGTGGAAGGTGCTGAGCAATATATAATCGATTCGTTAAAATGGTTAGGCTTAGTTCCTGATGAAGGTGTTGGTTTTGGAGGAGATTTAGGTCCATACCGTCAATCAGAACGTAAAGAAATCTACAAAGGTTATGTAGAAGAATTATTAGCAAACGGAAAAGCATATTATGCATTTGATACAGCTGAAGAATTAGACGCAGCACGTGCAAAAGCAGAAGAAAATAAAGAAACATTTATCTACAATTGGTCAACTCGTGGACAATTAAAAAATTCGCTTTCATTAACAGAAGCTGAAACGAAGAATTTACTTGACAATGAAACACCTTATGTTGTACGTTTCAAAATTGATGACGAACGCACGGTTTTATTAGATGACATGATTCGTGGTAAAATTTCTATCGATGCAAAAACTTTAGACGATAAAGTTTTGTTTAAATCTGACGGAATGCCAACATACCATTTAGCGAATATTGTAGACGATCATTTGATGGGAATTACGCATGTAATTCGTGGAGAAGAATGGTTACCATCAATGCCATTACACGAATTATTGTATGATGGTTTTGGATGGGAAGCGCCAAGATTTGCACATTTACCATTAATCCTAAAACCAGAAGGTAAAGGAAAATTGAGTAAACGTGATGGTGATAAACATGGTTTTCCTGTGTTTCCGATGGAATGGAAAACAGAAGAAGGAATTGCGAAAGGATATAAACAAGAAGGTTATTTACCAGATGCAGTGCTTAATATGTTAGCTTTATTGGGTTGGAATCCTGGTACAGATCAAGAAATTTTTACGATGGACGAATTAATACAAGCGTTTAGTTTAGAAAAAGTTTCGAAATCGGGTGCACGTTTTTCTCCAGAAAAAGCAACTTGGTTTAATCATCAATATGTACAATTAAAATCGACAGAAGAATTATTACCTGCTTTTGAAGAAGTTTTAAAAGAAAACGGAATCGAAGCAAATGTAACTTTAGATTCAAAAGTGATTGAATTATTAAAAGAACGTGCCAACTTTGTGAAAGATATTTTTGAACAAGGTAAATTATTTTATATAGCTCCTTCTATTTACGATGAAAAAGCAGCAAAAAAAGCTTGGAAAGAAGATTCAAAAGAGATTTTAACTAAATTTATCGAAGTTTTAAATGCTTCAGAATTTACACCAGAAGTTTTACACGATGCAATGGCAGATTTTGTAACTGCACAAGAAATTGGTTTCGGAAAAATTGGAATGCCTTTACGTTTAAGTTTAGTTGGCGCATTACAAGGTCCAGATGTTCCGTTGATTATGGCAACATTAGGAAAAGAAGAAACAGTTGCACGTATTAATAAAGCAATAGAAATTTTAGGTTAATCCTAAGATTTAAAATGATAAAAAAGCCATTTGCATTGCAAATGGCTTTTCTTTTTATGTATTCAATTTTACTTCGTCCAATAGATTTATTTCGTCTTGTGTAAAAATTCTATAATTGACTTTAAATGTTTTGCCAAGCGGAACTTCTAACGAAAAACCGCCCGCGCCAATTGCATCAATTACATCTAATTCGAAATGTGCATGTTTCCAATATTCAAACAAATCTTTATCTACCCAAAACTCAATATCCTCAATTGTTCCGATGCAAACATCTTTGTAACGAAGATAAAATTCTCCTTTCCTGAAACATTGTGGTTGCGTGCCTTCGCAGCATCCACCAGCTTGATAAAACATCAAATCACCATGTTTTTCTTTTAACTGCTGAATAAGATTTTTAGCTTTATCGGTTGCATCAACTCTTTTCATAACGGATTAATTTTGATGATTTGACTATTAATTTTGACTAAAAGAAACCAAGTTTCTTTTTGCTGTACGAAACCAACATATTTTTGGTTTGACGGTAATGATCTAACATCATTTTATGATTTTCACGACCAATACCAGATTGTTTATAACCTCCGAAAGGCGCACCAGCAGGATAACTATGGTATTGATTAACCCAAACACGACCAGCTTGTATTGCACGCGGAACTTGGTACAATTGATGCGCATCACGCGTCCAAACACCTGCTCCTAAACCATAAATTGTATCGTTTGCAAGTTCTATTGCTTCGGCTTCATCTTTAAAAGTTGTAACGGCTAAAACAGGTCCAAAAATTTCTTCTTGAAACACACGCATTTTATTGTTTCCTTTTAATAATGTAGGTTTGATATAATAACCGCTTTCGCATTCGCCTTGTAAATGATTGGCATCACCACCAGTCAAAACTTCTGCACCTTCTTCTTTTCCTAATTTGATATAACCTAAAATTTTATCGTACTGAATTTGCGAAGCTTGTGCACCAATCATTGTTTCTGGATCAAGTGGATTTCCTGCTTTTATTGCATTTACACGCGCTACAACTCGTTCAATAAATTTATCATAGATAGATTCTTGAATTAATAATCGAGAAGGACAAGTACAAATTTCACCTTGATTAAGTGCAAATAATACGGCACCTTCTATGGCTTTATCTAAGAAATCATCATCATGATCCATCACAGATTCGAAGAAAACATTTGGAGATTTCCCGCCCAATTCTAACGTTACTGGAATAATATTTTCTGTAGCATATTGCATTACGAAACGACCTGTAGCAGTAGAACCTGTAAAAGCAGCTTTGTTTACTTTAGGATTTGTAACCAATGCGCGTCCTAATTCTCCACCAAAACCATTCACAATATTTACAACACCTGGAGGTAAAAGATCACCAATAATTTCGAATAAATATAGAATAGAAATAGGAGTAGATTCTGCGGGTTTTAAAACCACACAATTTCCTGCAGCTAATGCTGGCGCTAATTTCCAAATAGCCATCAAAATTGGGAAATTCCATGGAATAATTTGAGCCACAACACCGATTGGTTCGTGAATAATTATCGAAACTGTATCTTTATCTAACTCATTAATAGAACCTTCTTCTGCACGAATAACTGATGCAAAATATCTGAAATGATCAATTGCTAAAGGAATATCTGCATTTAGGGTTTCACGAACTGGTTTTCCGTTATCGTAAGTTTCAACAGCCGCAATTTCTTGTAGATGTTGCTCCATTCGATCCGCAATTTTATTCAATAAAATACTTCTTTCTGTTGCCGAAGTAACACTCCAGCTTTTAAATGCTTCGTGTGCTGCATCTACTGCTTTTGTTAAATCTGCTTCAGAAGAATGTGCTGCTTGTGTAAAAACTTTACCCGTAATAGGTGTAATAACATCAAAATATTTGCCTTCGGTAGGAGGTGTAAATTGACCATTAATGTAATTGTCATAATGATCTTTAAACGTTGGAATATTAACTGGATTTCCCATAATTTATATTTTTTGTTATTTAATTTTCTCTAAATTAATTATTTTGATTGAAATATTATGTTTAGAAAAAGTTAATAAAGTTTGGTATCAATTTTGTATATTTGCCATCCGTTGATTATATAATTGACGGATACTTACGGGGCTGACTGGTTTTGACAGCAGGGCCAATGGGTAAGTAAGCATGCAGTGATATGTTGTGTACTCACTTTAATCAGGCACTTCAACCTTTTAACTGGCAACGAAGAGTACGCTTTAGCTGCATAATTCTGAATTAAGTAAGAATTTGCCACGTCTATACAAGGTATAGAAGCTGAATGTCCCTCAAAAGCCTTGACTTACGGCGTTTGATATAGGGACACGGGAAAGTAAGAATAGAAATCCTAGTGCATCGGATGGATTTCGAGATCTAAGATGATAAGCGGTTGACAGAGTGTTTATTCTCAGGATATCGTCGAAAATTAAAAATAAACTAAGCATGTAGAAAGCTTATTTGTTGCTTGTTTGGACGCGGGTTCGAATCCCGCCAGCTCCACAGAAACAAAAAAATCCCTCATTCTGATTGAATGAGGGATTTTTATTTTTTCAAAATTGATAAATCTAATTTATTTCATTTTCTTTTGCCAAACGTTCCATCGCTTTTTCGTGCGCAGATTTAACATCATTTTTTATCTTTTTATCTTGTGTAGATTTTCTGATTTTTTCTGCATGATAAGCCAAATCTTCTAAAGTCATTTTATAACTTACATAAAAACCTCTGTTGTAGCGAGAATATGAAGCTAATCCCCAATTTGCGATTAATTGATTTTTAATTTTTTTGGTCTGATATTCATTTAAATAACGTTGTAATTTTGGCGAAATATCTTCTTTCAGAATAGATTTTACAGCACCATCCATACGACTAAACCAATATTTATTGTCTAATTTAATATACGATTTTGCGCCCAAAATACTCTTAAAAGCTAAATCTCCTAGCAAGCAAACTTTCTCAAATTCGGTTTTATCATTGTTCATATAATCCCAGTACATTTCAGAAGTCATACCAACCATCGGACTTTTATCAATTGTTTCTTCGTACCAAGTTTTTCCGTTTTGATAGGCTTCTGCAACATTTTTAAATTCTATTCCAAAATCTTCACATGCTTTTTGGTAACCTGTAAAAGAGCCTGAATATTTTTCGAAATTATCGACAAAAACTCTATAAATGCAATAATGTGAGATATCAATTAATACTTTCTTAGAATTGTCTAAAAAACCGTTCACTAGCTGAATCGGGAAGTTATAATATTCGTACGAACTCATAATGTATATGTATTATTGTATCAAAGATGTGTTAATTCTCGACTAAGATAAGATAGTTTTTAAAAATGATAAAATGATATGTATCAAAGATTAAAACTTTTAAAGATTTAATCACAAAAAAAGCCATCAATTGCTTGATGACTTTTTATGATTAATATATTTTTTATTCTAAATCTCTTTAACCGAAATAATGTTTACGGGGCAAGCTTTTGCCGCACGATCGCAATTATCGGCAACAGAATGATCTGGATCTTTCAGAGTATGAAATCCTTTTTTATCTATTGATTTTAAAAGGACAGATTTTCCGTCTTTTTTTGACATTCGGAAACGTTCTGGTGCTAACTCATAACAATAGTTACAACCAATACATTTATCGCGCTGAAGCGTTATTATAACCATGTTATTGTTTTTTGATTAATGAGAATAAGTTTCCTCTTCAACATTATCTTCTTTCGCTCCGGTTTGTTCCTCTTTTACCAATTTGTATAATTTGTCTGAAGGACGAATTCTAAACTTCATTGGTATGGTGATATTATCTCCTTTCGTTGCTAATTCGCCCGAAACATCATCAATCATCATCGATTCTACAACCATTTCTTGCGCACCTGTTGTTGGACCAGTAACTAAAATTAAATCACCAACTTTTAAATCATACGCATCAATTGTAAATTGTCCGATACTTGATTTTGGAAAATAATGTTGTCCTTTACCAATGTAAACTTTTTTCTGAGTTGCCATAGATCCTGGAATTGCAGACCATTCTCCTAATTTTTGACCTAAGTAATAACCCGACCAAAAACCACGATTGTATACGGTTTGTAATAATCCCATCCAATAATCAACTTTTTCTGCCGAATAAGTTCCATCAACAATAGAGTCTATTGCTTCGCGGTAACAACGAATAACTGTTGCAACATATTCTGGAGAACGACCACGACCTTCAATTTTTAATACTTTGATTCCTGCATCAGCAACCTGATCCAAAAATTCCATCGTACATAAATCTTTAGGCGACATCATATACTCGTTATCCAACTCAATCTCGAAACCAGATTCTTGGTCAATAACCGTATATTTTTTACGGCAATTTTGTTTACAAGCACCACGATTTGCAGATGAATTGTGCGAGTGTAAGCTTAAGTAACATTTTCCCGAAACAGCCATACACAATGCACCGTGTCCAAAAATCTCTACTTCTACTAAGTTTCCACTTGGTCCACGAACATCGTCTTTGATAATACTTTCTGCGATCTTTTTTACTTGTTTCAAACTCAATTCACGAGACAAAACCATAGTATCTGCAAACATTGCATAAAACTTTACGGTTTCAATATTCGTCACATTAATTTGAGTCGAAATGTGGATTTCCATCCCGATTTGTCTTGCATAAGCAATAACCGATTGATCCATCGCAATAACAGCCGTAATTTTAGCTTCTTTTGCTTGATCTAAAAGGGTTTTGATTAACGATAAATCGTGATCATATATAATTGTATTTAATGTAAGGTAAGAACGCACACCTTTCTCTTCACAACGATTTACGATTTCTGGTAAATCACCCATTGTAAAATTGATTGATGCTCTCGCACGCATGTTCAACTGATCTACTCCGAAGTATACAGAATCAGCACCATTATCTAAAGCAGCCTGTAACGATTCGAAGTTCCCAGCGGGAGCCATCAATTCTATTTTTCCATCTTTGGTCATACGAAAATTCTGATTTTAAGGGGCAAAGGTACAAAAAATATAAGTTTATACTGAATATAAATTGAAGGTTGTTGATAATGAGTTTTTTAACTGATAATAATTGTAAACTAAATTTGTGCAAAATATTGCACGAAAAAGAAGTAATTTTGCAGCATGCAAATAGAAAGTCTTCAGAATCCAAAGATTAAAAACTTGCTTAAACTGCAAGAAAAATCAAGAGAACGTAAAACCCAAGGTTTATTTATTGTTGAAGGTAAACAAGAAAATGAATTGGCTGTAAAAGGCGGTTACGAAGCAGTTGAAATATATGTTTGTGAAGATATTTATGAATCAACTATTGATTTTGGTCGCGCAAAAATGTTCGAAATTACTCGCATAGTTTTCGAGAAATTAGCTTATCGTAAATCAACTGGTGGAATTATTGGTGTTTATAAAACAAAATCATCTAATTTATCAACATTAAAATTACCCGAAAATCCGTTGGTTATCGTTTTAGAAGCTGTAGAAAAACCAGGAAATTTAGGTGCAGTTTTAAGAACTGGAGATGGAGCAAAAGTAGATGCTGTAATTGTTTGTGATGAAACAGTCGATTTTTTTAATCCAAACGTTATTCGCTCTTCGGTTGGTACATTATTTACCAATAAAATTGCATCAGCATCTAAAGAAGAAGTTTTAAACTTTTTGAAAGAAAATAAAGTACAAGTTATTTCTACTTTTTTGAGAGATGAAACAATTAGTTTATATGACGCTGATTTTACATCAGGTTCGGCCATTATTTTAGGAACAGAAGCAACTGGTTTATCAGATTTTTGGGCAGATAATTCTGCTGCATTAATCAAAATTCCGATGTTAGGTTTTGTAGATTCTTTAAACGTAAGTAATGCAGCAGCAATTTGCGTTTACGAAGCAGTAAGACAAAGACAATAAATTATTATTTATATATAATTATACAAAAAAACCACTTCGTAACGAAGTGGTTTTTTTATTATGTAGTTTTTATACTATTTTTTCTTAAATAGGTTTTTAAACCAAGAGTCAGTGTTATGATTTTCTCCATAACCATAACCGTAACCATAACCATATCCTTTGGTAAAGTCGACATCATTAACAACCATCGCCATGTTTTTAAGACGATTTTCTTTGTATAAATCATGTGGAATAGCCAACATACGTTTGTCTAAATAATTTGCACGTACAACGTACATTGTTAAATCTGCATCATCAGCAATTAATAATGTATCTGTAACCAAACTTACTGGCGCAGTATCTACTAAAACATAATCGTAATGTTGTTTACCATAATTTACAATATCATTAAAACGACCATTCATTAATAATTCTGAAGGATTTGGTGCAATTTGACCTGAATAGATTACATCAAATTTATAGTTAGCAGGATTTTTAATGATAATTTCTTCCAATTTTATATCCTCTGAAATCAAATACTCAGTAACACCATAACGATGTCTGTATTGGTCTGCAATATTTAGATAATCTAATACTTTTGGACTACGAATATCAGCACCAATTAAAAGAACAGATTTACCAGACATGGTTAAAATTTGTGCTAAGTTGGTTGAGATAAATGTTTTTCCTTCTCCACTTGTTGTAGAGGTAATGTAGATACATTGAGATTCTTTGCTATTTTTCATTAAGAAATTAACATTTGTTCTCAAGATTCTAAATGCTTCGGCAACACTCGAATTATCATTATGTTCGATAATAGAAGTTTCACTTTTAGGTACTTGACCGGCGATTGGTGCTCCTACAGCATCCTCTACATCTTCTTTAGAGTTTACGTTGTTATTTAATAATTTATAAATATAGATTAATACAAAAGGAATAATAAATCCTAACACCAAAGCGCCTAAAAATATTATACTTTTTTTAGGGGATACTGGAATTTTAGAATCATAAGCAAAATCTATAACTTTTATATTTTCTGGTGTCGCAGCAGATTTTATCTCATTTTCTTCACGTTTTTGTAATAAGAAAAGATATAAAGCTTCTACAATTTGTTGTTGACGAGAAATATCTCTAAAACCACGCTCTTGGCTAGGTACTTTTTGAATTCTACTTGCAATTTGATTTTGCTTATTTTGTATAGAATTTAAAGTTGTTTGTGTATTATTCTTGTATAAACGTAAACTACTTTTTAAGTTTCGTTTTATATCATTTATCTGCTCTTGTAACTTAATAACATTTGGATGCTCGTTTGTAACAGATTTTAACATATCTTCTTTTGCTAAAACCAATTCGTTATACGAAGCAATTTCTGATGAAATAGATTTATCTTCTAATCCAATATTAGAAGGTAGTAAATCTGTTTTTGTAGAATTTAATGTAGAATTCATATAATCTACAAGCTGTAATTGTGTAGATGATTCTAATAATTTTTTATCATTATCAGCAGCACTTTCTAAAAATATATTTGCTTCAGAAGTTACATCAGTAATGTTGTTACTAACTTTATATTGCTCTAAGTTTTTATCAACACCATGTAAATCATTTGTTACAATTTCTAATCGAGAGTTGATGAATTTAGATGTTGCTTCAGTCAATTTATGATTATCATTAACTAAATCTGAGTTATAGATTAGTATTAAGTCATCAATTATTTTCTTTGAAACATCAGGAACAGGACCAATTAAAGAAAAATTAATAATCTTAGATGTTTTCTCACTATTAGGCGAAATATTTAATCTTTTTTGAAGATTGTTAACAGTTTGGTCAATTGATTTTACTGAAACTAAATATTCACTATCAATATGTTTTTTTATGTCTTTATTTGGACTTATGATGAAGTTTCCGAATTTATCAGAAATTTTTTGTCCAAAAGCATATTCATTTGTTTTTCCAGATGCTTTATTTTCTAACTTAAATTTTGTAGTTGATAAAATAGTAATCAAATATTGATCATTTAGTTTATCACTATTTTTACTTTCTTCGTTAAGAAAAATAAATCTAATAGGAGAATTTTCATGAGTCAATTCTATTTCAGAAACTCTACCAACACTGAAATATTGAATATTTAAATTATTTTTCTCAATAACTTTAGTTAATAGACGTTTTGATGTTAAAACATCAATTTGATCACCAACTTCAGAATTTGTTGAACCTCCTCCAAGCATAGCTTGATCCATCAACCCTGCTAATTCTCCAGTTGATGATTCTTTTTCATTCAACAATATTTTTGCAGAAACTTGATACTGTTTTTGTGTATACTTAACATACAAAAAAGCAAATATTAAGGATACAACTATACCAATAACAAACCATTTCCAATAATATAAATATTGTTCAAGAATTTGTCTAATATTAATATCTTCTTCAGATTTTTCGAAGTTATCTTCGAAATTATTTTGATTCTTACTCATTTTTTTATTTAGCTATAACAGAAATAACAGAAATAATAACACCAGCTACAGAAATCCATAATGAATAATTAGGCGTAAACTTTGAAGCCGAAATTTTGGCACTATTTGGCTCTACGTATACAACATCATTTTGAGCTAAGTAGTAAACAGGAGAGTTTAAAACATCTTTAGATGTTAAATCAACATTATATGTTTGTTTCTGACCATTTTGTTCTCTAATGACCATTATATTGCTACGAACACCGTTTATAGTTAAATCTCCAGCCATTCCAATTGCATCAAGTATAGAAACTCGTTCATTAGGAACTGTAAAGTTACCTGGTTTTGCTACCTCTCCTAAAACACTAATTCTAAAATTAGTGAAATTGATATTAACTCCTGGATTAACTATGTATTTTGATAATTTTGATTTTAATTCGTTTTCAGCTTCTGTACGTGTTAATCCACCAACTTTTATTTGTCCAATAATAGGATAGTTAATATTGCCTTGCTCATCTACCGTATAAACTTTAGCATAAGGATTATTTTGTACAGCAGAATTTAGTTGATAAACACTTTGTTGATTAAAAGGCTCAGTTGCTTTTATATCAGCTGCAGTTATTGATATTGCTAACATATCTGAAGATTGTATTCTAGGAATATAATCCTCGTATTTTGTATGTGATTCTTGTTCGCCTTGAAAATAGACCAAATCTTTTTTAGATGCACAAGAAGAGATAATCAGTGTGATTAGTACAATTAAAATTTTAGAAATATTATTTTTCATAAGTTAAATTATCAAGTTTTTCAAACTCTGAATTTTTAGATTTAAATTCGGGTACAATTTCTTTTATTCTAGCAACCAAATTAACAACGTGCTCATGTTTATCAATTTGCGAAGACATTAGGCACAATTCTTCAATTAAAATTTTATTTTTATCGCATTTATCTGTGTTTACTTTTGCGATCATTATTTTCTCGTGATGTGTCTTAACCGTATTTTCATCGGTAGCTAGTAATTCTTCGTATATTTTTTCTCCTGGTCGTAAACCTACAATTTTAATATCAATTTCTTCAGGATATTTATAGCCGCTTAGTCTAATCATTCTTTTTGCTAAATCAATTATTTTCATCGATTCGCCCATGTCAAATACAAATATCTCGCCACCTTTTCCCATAATTGCAGCTTCTAGTACTAATTGACAAGCTTCTGGAATTGTCATGAAAAATCGAGTGATATCTGGGTGTGTTACAGTTAATGGTCCGCCGTAATCTAATTGTCTTTTAAACAATGGTATAACCGATCCGTTTGAGCCTAAAACATTACCAAATCGTGTTACAATATAATTTGTTTTCGAAATTCTGCTTATACAATTAACATATATTTCGGCAACTCTTTTTGTCGCGCCCATAACGTTAGTGGGGTTTACGGCCTTATCTGTAGAAACCATAACAAATTTTTCAGCTTCAAATTCATTTGCTAAATCAGCAATAATTTTGGTTCCGTATATATTTGTATTAATTGCTTCGTAAGGAAATTTTTCCATTAACGGTACATGTTTGTACGCTGCTGCATGAAAAACAACCTGTGGTCTATACTTGTTAAAAAGGCTAGACATCCTTTTTTGATCTCTAACGCTCGAAACAATATAATGTATTTTGTCTTGTTTTTCTTCGCTGATCTTATTTTTTAAAGTTTGTTGTATATCGTATAATGCTGATTCCGCTTGATCTATCAAAATTAATTGTTCGATATCCATAACAGCTATTTGTCTCGCAATCTCACTTCCGATAGAACCTGCAGCTCCTGTAATTAATACTTTTTTACCTTGTAAATTTTGATTAATAATTGGATTATCGAGTTTTATAGATTCTCTACCTAATAAATCTTCAATTTTTAATTCCTTGATTTGTTTTGATTTATAAGTTCCATCAATCCATTTAGATATTGGAGGAATTATTTTAATCTTAACAGGAAGTTCTTCTAAAGATTTAGATAAATTTAGTAATTGATTCGTTTTTACATTTTGTATTGAGATAATAATCTCAGAAATGTTATGTTTTTCAACAAATTGATTCGTTATATCATTTATTGAATAAATTTTAACTCCATCTACAATTTTCCCGATTTTACTTGGATTATCATCAATAAATCCAATAACCTTTATATTGTATTGTGTGTCGTTTTGAAGTATATCTCTTGTGATATATCCTGAATCTCCAGCTCCGTAAATTAATACTTTTTCAATACCTATGTTTTTACTAAAAAAATAATCATAAATCCATTTGTAGTATAATCTTGCTACAACCATTATAACTGTTGTGATGAATAAGTGTACGAAGATTACAGAATAGGACATTCTAAATAGAAGTGAAAATATATTTGTTTCTTGACTTCCACTTTCGATAAATTTTCGAAAGACAAATGAGATAAGTAAAAGTATAAGAAATGCAGAAATATTTGATATAAATACATTTTCAGCATCTTTTAATCCTGTTTTTTTAACAATTCCTTTATATGTTTTAAAGTATAAGAAACATATAAAATATAGAATAACAACAATAGGTAACTTAAACAATAATTTTTCTAAACTAAATGTGTTCAAAAAACTATTAAGAATAAAGTTACTCGCGATATAACTAATAAAAACTATTAGTATATCAATTATTAACACGACCCATCTAGGCGCGTTAAAATGTTGGTTAAAGGGATTCAAATTTATAGTAATTTTAAGTAAAGGTAAAGATAAAAAAAAATCAGAAATAGACCTCCTTTTATAGGGTAAATCTATTCCTGATTAATATTTTATATTAAGTATGAATTATTTTACTCTGAAAACAACTCTTCTTGCTAATTGATGAGAAGAAACTTGAGAATTTTTAAATTCTTTGTCTTCACCTTCTGCAACTGTATTTAATTGAGATGCATTAGCACCTTGACTAACTAAAATTGCTTTTACGTTTTCTGCTCTTCTACGAGATAAATCTTTATTGAAAGCGTCTCCTCCAACTGGATCAGCAAAACCTAAGATGTCGATTTGAGCATTTGGTTTAGCTTTTAAGAATTCAGATACAAATTTGATACCTCCAACTGATTGTTGGTATGGTTTATCAGAATTGTAATCGAAATATACGTTGATAATACCACTGTTAATCATTTGCTCTAAGAAATCAGCATCGTTAACGATAGTTGTATTTCCACCAGTATTTTGTTTGATATATTCTTCGATATTATCTGGAATTCCGTTTCCGTTATGGTCAATTGTAACACCTTTAGTATCTACAACTGCTCCTGGAGCTGAATCTGGTTCTTGATCTAAGTAATCAGCAACACCATCACCATCAGT
The DNA here is from genome assembly GCF_900115015.1 of Algoriella xinjiangensis. Lineage (GTDB taxonomy): Bacteria > Bacteroidota > Bacteroidia > Flavobacteriales > Weeksellaceae > Empedobacter > Empedobacter xinjiangensis. The sequence continues at coordinate 45,742 of NZ_FOUZ01000009.1, forward strand.
ATCTTTTAACATTTGTTCGATGTTAGAGATTCTATCTTCTAAGTCAGATCTTGTTGGTTCGTAAACCCAGTCTGCATGTTTTTGGTTTTTACCTAAGTAAAATGTTAAACCTACTGTTGCATTCCAAATCTCACCTCCAAATCCTGAACCTGAAGTTTCAGATGTTCCATCAAAAGTTACATTTTGACGAATGTTTCTGATATAAGATAAATCTCCTGTTAAAACTACACGATCAGTTAATCTTAATTGTGGTGTTAAACCAACCATAACATTTGCCATGTTATCGTTGTCTTTGAATAATTTACCATCAGCACCATCAGTTGCATCATTATTCATCATAGAGATACCAGCACCACCGTGTGCTAATAATCCAAGTCTGTTAGTCCATGTTTCAAAATTTAAAACACGACCTACGTTAACAACCCCTTGTAAATCTACTCTATAGTAATTAGATTTGAAGTTTTTAACACCTTCACCTTCTTTAATACGGTCGTAACCACCATCTAATTTTAAACCAAACTTTGGGTTGAACATATAACGTACACCAAAATCAGCGTGGAAAAAACTAGGTGTTTCAGAATAGTAACCTGGCGCAAATGCTTTTCTAGCTTTTACAGCACCACCATTGGCCTCGATAGACCATTTGTTGTAATCATTACTAACCGGTTCAGAAACTTCAACTTCTTGTGCGTGAGCTAAAACTCCTAATCCAATTATACTTAATAGGTATGAAATCTTTTTCATGAGGATATATTTAAATACAAAATTATACACTTTACTGTTAAAATGCTTGTAATAAGTGTTAAAAAACGCCTAAACATAACAAATGTCATATATTGCTTCACAAACATTATGCCGTATAATTTTCAAACATCGTGCCTAAAATTAAATTTCATAAATTTTCTTTATTTTTTGATTCATTTCAATTAATTTTGCATAATTAATTCCCAAACAAAACAATGGAACAATCTGCATTTCTTTTCACAACTAGAGGATCAATAGAATTGGCAACTAAAATTGCTGAACAATATGGTCAAGAACTTGGTAAATCTAAAATCGTCGAGTTTAGCGATGGCGAATTCGTACCAGCTTTCGAACAACCAATTCGTGGCGCGCGCGTTTTCTTAATTGGTTCTACTATGCAACCAAATGATAATTTAATGGAATTGTTATTAATGTGTGATGCTGCAAAACGTGCATCAGCAAGAAGCATTACAGCAGTTATTCCTTATTTTGGATTTGCTCGTCAAGATCGTAAAGATGCACCTCGTGTTCCAATTGGAGCAAAATTGGTCGCAAAAATGTTAATGACAGCAGGTGCAACTCGTGTAATGACAATGGATTTACATGCTGATCAAATTCAAGGATTTTTTGAAATACCAGTAGATCATATTTTTGCATCAACAATTTTTGTTGAGTACATTAAAGGATTAGGTTTAGATAATATTTGTATTGCTTCTCCAGATATGGGTGGTGCAAAACGTGCAAATACTTATGCAAAATATCTAAGTGCAGATATTGTTATTTGTCACAAAGAACGTAAAGTTGCCAACCAAGTAGACAGTATGATGTTGATTGGAGATGTAACAGGTAAAAACGTTATTTTGGTTGATGATATGATTGATACTGCAGGTACGTTAGCTAAAGCGGCTGAATTGATTATGTCTAAAGGAGCAAAATCTGTTCGTGCTATTGCGACACATGCTGTACTTTCTGGACCAGCTTACGAGCGTTTAGAAAACTCTATGTTAGACGAAATTGCTGTAACTGATAGTATTCCATTAAAAAATAATTCAGTTTCTAAAATAAAAGTATTATCTTGCGCTCCGCTTTTTGCTGATGTTATGCATTTAGTACATAGCAACAAATCTATTAGTCAACGTTTTGTTATTTAATAGGTTACATTAAAATTAATAAATTTTTATTAAATATTATATTATGAAGTCAATTACAATTCAAGGTGTAAAAAGAGAAGACTTAGGTAAAGTGGCGACACGTAACCTACGTAATGCTGAACAAGTACCTTGTGTGGTTTATGGTTCAGGAGATCCTATCCACTTTTCAGCTGAAGAAAAAGCATTCAAAGGTTTAGTTTATACACCAGATGCTCATACAGCTTCTATCGAGTTAGCTGATGGAACTAAAATTCAAGCTATCTTACAAGATATCCAATTTCACCCAGTTAATGATAAAATCTTACACGTAGATTTTTATCAATTAAGCGACGACAAACCAGTAACAATGGAAGTTCCAGTTCGTTTAGTAGGTCGTGCTCGTGGTTTAGTAGTTGGAGGGGTTTTACGTTTCAACATGCGTAAATTAAAAGTTCGTGCTATTCCTGCAAACTTACCTGATGAAATCGTTATCGATATCACACCAATGAGAATTGGTCACAAAATGTATGTAGAATCATTGAAAAATGAAAACTATACATTCGCACATCCAGACAACGCAGTAGTAGTGGCTATCCGTACTTCTCGTAATGCTGTTAAAGATGCTCAAGACGAAGATGAAGATTAATTTCTGATTTAACATCATAACAATTAAACCACTCAAATTTTTGAGTGGTTTTTTTATTTCTTAAAATTTAATAAAGATAAATTTGTCCGATTTAAAATAAAACGTATATTTGAACCATAATTAAGAAAGTTAAATAGATGTTTTCAAAAGCGTGCGAATATGGTATTAAGGCTTGTGTATTTATTGCACAAGAATCTGTTGCAGGAAAACGTGTAAATCTAAAGCAAATCTCAAAATCCATTAATTCTCCAGAAGCATACACTGCAAAAATTTTGCAACAATTGGTAAGATCCAATGTAATCGCATCTGTAAAAGGAAAAATGGGAGGTTTTGAGATGGATCCAGATCATTTAAACGAAGTAAAACTAGTTCATATCATCAAGGCAATAGATGGCGACGGTTTGTACCACAGCTGTATTTTAGGTTTGGTAGAATGTGATGCCAAAAAACCATGTGCTTTGCATAGTCGTGTTTTTGAAATTCGTAATGATTTAAGAAAAATGCTTGAGCAAACATCCATGTTTAATTTGATTGATGATATCGAGAATGGCTTAGCATTCTTAAAACATTAAAAAAGTTTCTTATAAAATAAGATAAACGTATCCGAATATCCGATTTAAAAAAATAATATAAATAATCATACCATGAAATTAACTATCGATGTGCCACAAGTCAATCTTTCTAATTCAACCTATAAAGTTGGATTGAAACTGAATGAAGCTTGTGAAAGACACCACAAAACATTGTTTTTTTGTTGGAATATCCGTGCAGGAATTGATAAAGGTGTAGAAATGCAGCGCATGGTAGATTATGTAAATTGGTACGGAGAAAATATATTATTCAAGAAATTTGAGATAGAAGAAAACTATCTTTTTGCTTTGCTAGATGAAGAACATTATTTGGTAAAAAGAGCTTTAAAAGAACATCGTCGATTGAAAAGATTATTCAAAATCGATGTTAAAAATCCAATGAAAAGCTTGATTTATATAGAAGAAGAATTGGATTTGCATATTCGTTTCGAGGAAAAACAAATGTTTCCAGAATTCGAAAAAAATAGTACACAATCTAAGTTAAAAGTAATTAAAGAACATTTTAATTTACTGTTAACCAACTCAGATTGGAAAGATCAATTTTGGATATAATTTTCCACAATCAATATATTACTTATAATTTTTTAGATGATTTTTGTTTAAGAAAAGCTCGATTTTGCAGGTCGAGCTTTTCTCATTAAAAAAGGTTTGCTGTTTACAGCAAACCTTTTTTAAAATTCTATTTATTGATTTTTATTTCGAAAATCTTATCCCAGTTTTTACCGGTTAACAACATGTTTCCGTTGTCTTTAAATGCAATTCCATTCAGCTCATTCGCTTGCGGATTTCCTTGTTTTCCTTTTAGTTCAGCAAAATTAAAAACACCTTTTACAGCACCAGTTGCAGGATCAATTGCTACAATGTTATCATTGTTAGAATGTCCACTTTTTAGGTAAACATTTGCATAAATTAAACCATCGTGAAATTCAATTTCATTTAAATAACTATACGGTTGTTCGTTATCAAAAGCCTGTATTGTTCTTAGATATTTTAGATTTGCATCAAAAAAGTGAATACGTTGCGTACCTTCTGTTATCGCCAATTCGTTACCAACAGTTGTAATTCCCCAACCTTCGATAATTTGTCCTGGCATATCGTATTTTTCAATTTGATTAAAGTTTAAATCATACTTATAAATTGCACGATCTTGCCAAGTTAATTGATAAATAAATCCATTAAGTTCTGTAATTCCTTCACCAAAAACATCATCTTTTATTTGGTATAATTTTGTAGGTTCTGTTGCACCTAATTTATACTCAATCAAACGTGTTTTACCTTCGCGTAAACCAGTTCCTTCAAAAATATTTCCGTTCTTGAAATAGAAACCTTGCGTAAAATAATCCGGATTATGTGGATATGTATTTACAACCTCGTAGGTCATTTGCTTAGCAGGCTCGCTTGCATAAACAACAAAGGTAAAATCGCGCGAATTAGTTTCTTCCTCGCCTTTGTAAAATTTTAAATTTACGGTATGATTTCCTAAACCAACTGTTTTTCCATCAATTGTAAAATCAGCTGGAACTTCGCGTTCGTCAACCGAAACAACAACTTTTGTAACGCCTTCTAAATCATTAATCGGAATAATTATTTTATCCCCAATTTTATATTTATTCTGTTCTATTTTAGAAACAATTTCGGTAATTGCCGTGTTATTTTTGGCATTATTGTCTTTACAAGAAAAGATGAACGAACTTCCAAGTGTTGCACAAACAGAGGCAACGATTACATATTTTTTCATTTGACGTTTTAATTTTTATATGAATTGGTTTAACCTATTCAACTACAAATATATTTTTATTTTGCTCGTTTAGGATTATTTTTTACAAATGATTCCCAGCTCGAGCTCGATTTTGTTGTACCAGTAGAACTAGACGATGCTTTTCCCGAATTTAGATAATGACAAACCGCAACCGCTAATCCATCGGTGGCATCCAAACGTTTCGGAATTTCTTTCAAACCAAGTAAATGTTGCAACATCCCAGCAACTTGCTCTTTTGATGCATTTCCGTTTCCTGTAATCGCCATTTTAATCTTTTTTGGCGCATATTCTACAATCGGAATGTCGCGGTACAAACACGCAGCAATGCAAACGCCTTGCGCACGACCAAGTTTTAACATTGATTGTACATTTACACCAAAAAATTGCGCTTCGATAGCTAATTCGTCAGGATGATATTGATCGATAATGGCCAATGTTTTTTCGAAAATCTTTTTCAATTTCATTTCCTGATTCGGAAGTTTATGCAACAACAATTCGTCCAAAGTAATCAGTCGAACTTTGTTGTTTTTTACTTCAATCAAACCATAACCCATCACCATTGTTCCAGGATCTATTCCTAAAATAATTTTCTCCATCAATGCGAAGGTATTAAGATATTTTTAGAATTAAGCCGAATTTCTACTTGCATTGATGTTTCCAAATAACGAACGCATCACCATTTGTTCGTAGGTTTCTTTTAATGGACTATCGTGATGAATTTTGTTTAATGCAAATTGCTGAATTGTTAACAAAGGCAATACAATTTTTTCGCGCAATTGTACCGACGATTTGTTTAACGGTTCGTCTTGCATCAAGCTAGAATAGCCAGAAATCTCTAAACATAATTCTTTAGAAAGATTATATTCATCAAATAAAATCGTCCAAAATTCGCCATATTCTGCATCATCTTTCATGTAAGATGTTAGCGGAAAATATGTTTTTTCCATCGACATCATACTGTTTTGAATTAAGGTTTTAAAGAAGCCTGAGTTTTTAAATAAATCTTTAACTTCGTCTAAATGTCCTTGTTTTTTAAGTTCATTAATAGCCGTTCCAACACCAAAATAACCCGGAATGTTTTGTTTTAATTGGCTCCAAGAACCTACAAAAGGAATGGCGCGTAAATCTTCAAACGCTAATTTTTTATCTCCACCACGTTTACTTGGTCGACTTCCGATATTTGTTTTTCCGTAATAATTTAGCGTACTCATGTTTTCTAAATATGGTAAAAACGCAGGATGAGCTTTTAAATCTTCGTATTTCTGATAACTAATTGTAGCCAATTTATCAATCAAAACACGTTCATCAGGAGAAATTTGACTTGTATTTGATGAAAAAACATCCGAAATAATACCCGCCGTATACAATTGTTCAAAATTGTATTTTGCTTGAGGCAAAGTTCCATAATTTGATGTAATTGTTTGTCCTTGTATCGTAATTTGAATTTCGTGATTTGCAATTGTTTTTCCTTGCGAAGCATAAAACTCGTGCGTTTTTCCACCGCCTCGAGCAGGTGGTCCACCACGACCATCAAAGAAAATAACTTCGATTTGATTTTTCTCAGAAATGCTTGATAAGATTTCTTTTGTACGATAAATTTCCCAATTCGCTTTTATATATCCACCATCTTTTGTTCCATCAGAAAACCCTAACATAATAGATTGTTTTTTATTACGTCTTTCTAAATGAGCTTGATAAACGGGTAAATTATACAGTTTATTCATTGTTGTTTCTGCACCATCTAAACCATGAATAGTCTCGAAAAGTGGCATAATATCAAACTTAATATCTTCATCTTTATAACCACAAAATTTGAATAAAGCATAAACATTTAAGACATCAAAAATTGTTTCAGAATTGGAGATTATGTAACGATTAACGCCTGTTTCACCGTTTCGTTTTTGAATATCTTTTAATTGATAGACATTTTTGATGGTATCAACTACAATTTCTTCTTCAAAATCGGCTGGATTTGCAACAAATGAAGGATTTGTTAAGATTTCTATCTTTTCATCTTCTGTAGCATTGTCCAAATTAATTCCAGTATATTTTTCGACAATTTGATTGATTACTTTTTGATGAATACGCGAATCTTGACGAATATCTAACGATGCAAAATGCAACCCGAAAATCTCGACGCGCATAATAAAATCATCTAAAATATTCAGAAAAGTGCTATTATGTTCTTCAATCAAAATTGTGCGAATTCGTTGTAATCTTGATTTGATGTCATCCAAATAAATCGTTCCATTTTCATCGAACATATTTTTATAAATCAAATCATTTAATTCTTTCAACGGTTGAGAAACATGCTTGAATGTTAAACGACGCTGAACTATTTTTAAATGTTTATAATAGACTTTTAAAATACTTGTTCGCAGTAAACTTGCAACTTTCCAAGTGATTTCTGCTGTAACAAATGGATTTCCGTCACGATCTCCACCAGGCCAAAAACCTAATTGTATAATCGGCGATTTAAGCGGATGTTTTTCTGTAAAAAACAATTGATTTACTTCATTGTATAGTCTGCCAATAGTTTGATAATAAACGTTTTGTAGGTAATAAATAATCGAAACAGCTTCGTCGTAAGGTGTTGGTTTTTCCTCGTTTATAAAAGGAGTTTTTCCTAATTGTTGCAACAACATATCAATTTTACTCACCGAATCTTGCTGAATTGCATCGCGCAAATCTTGAATAATTTGCTGAACATTTGTCGGATAAAACTGTGTTGGATGCGCTGTAAAGACAACTCTTGTCGTAAAATCTTCGATACGCTCTCTAACTTGTTTCAGTTTTCCTTGCGATTGCGCAATATGGTAAATGCTTTCTAAACTTCCTTTTTCGTTTTCAGAATGCAACGAAGGAAATGCAGCATCTTCTATACTATCAAACAAAACTACTTGGCGCTCGATGTATTGTATCATTCGAAACATCAAATCAATTTGTTCCTTTTCTGTTTTTAAATCGGTGTATTTCTCAAAAAAGTTAGTAATAATCTCTGTTGGCGATTTACCTTCGGGTAATCCTTTTTGACTTTCATCGTACAAAAAAGGAATTAGCGAACCGATGTTCAACATCTTTTCATAAGGCAAACTCATGAAAAGACTGTTGTAGATTTGAAACTTATTTTCAACAATTTGATGAAATTTAAGTTCTAATAAATTTTTATTTAGCATTAATAGGTATTTTTTCTCTTTAGTAAATTTAGTTTTTTTTAATTTCCTAAATCGTTATTTACCAATAAAAAAAGAGAATCAATTTTGATTCTCTTTTTTGTTAACCTTGATTATTTAATGCAATAAGTGGTTCTATATATTCTCTTGTATTTGCCAAACGAGGAACTTTATTTTGTCCGCCGAGTTTTCCTCGAGAAGCCATCCATTCGATAAACAATTTTTTTCTTGCCTTATGTACAATAGGGCGATTAAGCGTCATATTGTTGTAACGTTTTGCTTCGTAATCCGAATTTACTTCTTGTAAATTTTTATCTAATGCATCAATAAAAGTATCAAAATCGGTAGGTTCTTTATCAAATTCTATCACCCATTCATGTGCGCCTTTTTCTTTATCTTTCATAAAAATAGGGCCAGCACTATATTCAGAAACAATTGCATTTGTTTTGTCACAAGCGCGTTTCAAAGCTTCTTCGGCATTTTCTATCATTAATTCTTCACCAAACGCATTGATATAATGTTTTGTTCGACCAGAAACCACAATTCTATGCGGATTGGTTGACGTAAAACGAACGGTGTCGCCAATTATATAGCGCCACAAACCACCATTTGTCGTAATAACCATGGCGTAATTTTTATCAACTTCTACATCGGCAATTGTTAAATAACGTTGATCTGATGAGCCAAATTCTTCCATCGGAATAAATTCGTAAAAGATTCCGTTATCCAAAAGCAACAATAAATCTTTGTTATTTAATTGATCTTGAATTCCAAAAAAACCTTCGGAAGCATTATAAAGTTCGAAGTAATTTAATTTTTTTTGCGTTATAGAGTTGTAGTTTTCTTGGTAAGGTTTAAAACTAATTCCACCATGAAAAAATACTTCTAAATTAGGCCATAATTCATCCAAATAATTTTTACCCGTTTCGGCTAAAAGTCTTTGTAAAACAACCATCATCCACGAAGGTACGCCTGTTAAAGAGCCAACATCTTCGTTTTTTGTTGCATTAATAATTGCTTGCATTTTAGTTGCCCAATCTGGCATCAACGAAATTTCACGATTCGGAATATTTTTCATTTCTGCATAAAAAGGAAGATTATCAATCAAAATTGCTGATAAATCGCCAAAACGTGTGTCATATTTTTGATATAACTCGCTACTACCACCAATTCGTAGGTTTTTGTGCATAAAAATATCCGTCTCGGGATAAGCGTTTAAATACAACGCGAACATTGTTTTTCCTGCCGCATAATGGCAATCTTCGAGAGATTCGTCACTAATCGGAATAAATTTACTTTTGGCATTCGTTGTTCCAGATGATTTTGCAAACCATTTGATTTTACCATGCCAAGCTACATCTTTTTCGCCTTTACGAGCAAGCTCAATATAAGGCTCAAAATCTTCGTAATGAACAGCTGGAACTTGTTGTTGAAATTGATGAATTTTCTTTATTTCATCAAAACCAAACTCTTTTCCATAAATAGTAGATTTAGCTTTTTTTATGTTGTCAAACAATACACGTTCTTGTGTACCAATCGGATTTTTGATGCTTTCTTCGATAACATTCATTTTGCTACGCATCATAATTTCCATAATCTTATTGACTATTCCCATCCGCTAAAAGTTTTGTAGATTTACACAAAAATAATTAAACTTTAGATAGTAAGATGCAGTTTGAAGGACAAATTCGTAAAATGATGACAGAAAATGGAAATCCGATAAAGTATTATTGGAATTTCAAGAATGATTTTATTGTCATGAACCAATTATTGGGTAAAAAGATTAAAATTTCGTTTGATCACTACGAGTGTTTGGGTTGTCATTTGGATAAAGAAGTTTATAGTATGGGATATTGTAAAAACTGTTTTTTTACATTGCCAGAAGCTAATCCAAGTATTATTAGTCCAGAACTTTCTACGGCTCATTTAGGAATTGCGCAACGTGATTTGGAATGGGAACAGAAGTTTGAGTTGCAACCGCATATTGTTTATTTAGCAAATTCGTCGGGTGTAAAAGTTGGTGTAACACGCGAAACACAAATTCCGACACGTTGGATAGATCAAGGCGCATCCGAAGCTATTGTTATTGCACGAACAGCTAATCGTTACGAAGCAGGAATGATAGAGGTTGCATTGAAAGATGTAATTGCAGATAAAACCAATTGGCAACGTATGTTGAAAAACGAAGTGCCTAAAGTTAATTTATTTGAAAAATACCAAGAAATAAAAAATGTAATTGGAACAGATTTTCAGCAATTTTTGGTTGAAGAGCCAACTGTTTATCAATTAGATTATCCGGTTATTTCTTATCCAGAAAAAGTAAAATCATTAAACCTTAAAAAAACACCCGAAATAGAAGGCGTTTTGAAAGGTATAAAAGCACAATATTTAATCTTTGAGGATAACAGCGTTTTTAACGTCAGAGGGCACGAAGGTTTTTATGTGAAACTTGATGTTTAAAAGATTTTTAGAGAAAAGATAAAAAGTGAATTTTGTGAAAAATTCACTTTTTTATTATCTATCTAATTGAATTTTAAAAAAATACTTATTTATAATTCAAATAATTACTATATTAGTTATAATGAATTAACACAAAATATAGAATTATGAAAGCAAGTATTGTACTTATGGTAGGAGGTATGTTAGCCTTAACAGCATGTAATAAAAATACGGATTTACCACAATATAAAGTGGAAGAAGCTGTTTTGGACGTGTATAAATATAGAGCAGAAAAACCAGATTCGCTTTCTTCAAAAGTAGAAGGTGTAAATGTAGAAGATTTAATGGCTCCGATTAAAGCATTTGGACCAGTAGATGTTTATAATATCGAAAAGGTAACACCTTTAGAGGATGGTGATAAAACTGTTTATGAAGCTGTTTATAAAGTTTCTTTTAAAGGCGCATCAGGTACCGAAACGTTTAAAGTAAAAAAAGTTGATAAGTTAGACGGAATTGTTGTTGGATATTCTAGCGATGTAAAACCTATAGCCGCACCAGTTGAAGATTCTACAGTAGTTAAAAAAGATACTGTTGTTAAGTAAACAATAAAAATATAGTAAATTAATATAAAAAAGCATCTTCGTTGTAAAGCGAAGATGCTTTTTTTCGTAGTATATTTGAACTATTAGCAAAAAAATATTCTCGGAAAATTAAGCGGAAACACAGATGAATTGTAAGTTATTTTTTTTAATCATTTTTCTTTTTACCAACCTAAATGCACAAGATAAAATTACCTCAAAACCTTCTGCAAAAGATAAGATAGAGAAGTATCTAAAAAAATCGGACGAACTTATAAATGTAAATTTAGATTCTGCATTGTTTTACAGCAAAAAGGCAAATCAACTAATTGATAATTTATCCGATGACACAGATAAAGTAGATGTTTACCGACTTTTAGGTAATATCTATTTAGCTCGTGGAAATTATGTGACTTCGCTCGAATATTATCTGAAAGCTGCAAAAATTATCGAAACAAAGCTTTTGTCATCGCCTACAAATCAAAAATACTTAGAATATAAAGTAGAGTTATTTATCCACTTAGGAAACGTTTATCAATTGCAACATAATTTTGGAGAAGCTTTAAAATTTTATGATAAAGCACTTGTAGAATTAGATCATGCAAAATTAAAAGACACCAAAAAGAAGTTGATTTTAGAGCTTAAAATTCTAAATAATAGTGGTGGAATTTACTTGAAAAAGAAAAATTTTGACAAAGCATTAAGTTATTTCGAGAAAGCAAGTAAAATAAACGAAACCATAAACGATGTTGCTTTAGAAGCGAATCTTTTTAATAATCTTGGAATTTGTTATTTAGAAAAAAAGGAATCTGTTTCGGCAATTTATTATTTTGAAGAAGCTCTAAAAATTCGCTTAAAAACAAACGATCAACGAGGAATTTCGCAATGTTACAACAATTTAGGAAAAGCTTATGGTTTACGAAAAGAGTATGCAAAAGCGCAGAAATATTTTGATGAAGCTTTGCAAATTGGTCAAAAAATAGGGAATTCAGAATCAATAATATATTCGTTAGAGTCGTTAACATATTTGTTTAAAGAAACCAAAAATTACGAAAAAGCTTATTTTACTTTCGAAGAATTAACAACGTTAAAAGATAGTTTGTTTAATGCTCAAACTGTGAAACGAATTGCTGATTTGGAAATGAATTATAAACTAGATCAACAAAAGCAAATTTTTGAGCTTGATTTGAAACGTAAAGAAGCCGAAAAACAAAAAGATAAATTACTTTATTATACCATTAGTGCAGGTTTATTTTCGCTTTTAGCGATTGCTGTTTTGTGGATTTATTTGCAAAAAACGAAGATTAAAAACATAGAACTTTCGAAAGAAAAGTTAACATTATCCAATAAAAATATTTCTTTAGAAAAAGATAAATTACAAGAAGAATTGGCATTTCAGAGTCGTGAAATGACCACAAAAATGATGTATTTATTAAAGAAAAATGAGTTAATAAATTCAGTTTCAGAAAAATTAATTGAACTCAAAAAGAATGCAACAACTACAGCAAATCAAAAAGCAATTCAGGATATGATTGTAGAAATGCGCCAGAAAAAGGATGATGATATTTGGAATGAATTTGAAACGTATTTTACAAAAGTACATCCCGAATTTTATTCTAAACTAAACCAATTATTCCCAAATCTTACACCAAATGAGAAGAAACTGTGTGCTTTTCTTCGTTTAAATATGTCTACCAAAGACATTTCGGCAATCACTTATCAATCCATAAATAGTATTACGGTTTCGCGTTCTCGTCTTCGTAAAAAGTTAAACATTCAAGGAGAAGATATAAATTTAATCAATTTCTTGATGAATTTGTAATCGAATAATTATCAATAATTTAAGTTGTTTTGTATTGAAAATGTAATAATCAATTTAGAGAATGTACTGTAATTGTAGTCTAGTTTTTTGTTGCTCAGTTTAGTAAAAAAAGATATTTGCTAAACAATCAATTAACACAAAAAATTATGAAATTAAAAGTACTATTGTTATCAACAATTTTTGCAGCGGGCGCAAACCAAGCTTCTGCACAATACTTAAACACAGACGTTTTTCCAAATCCACATTCTGTTTCTAATAACGGACAAGTTACTGGTTACAATGAACAATCTGGACCATATTTTATTTGGAATCCAGAAACGGGAAATGTAGAAAATATTGGTGGTGTAGCGCCAGGTAACGGTTTTGGTGGAGTTGCACCTTTATCTTATGACGGAAAATATATTTCAGGCTCAAGTATGAATAATGATCAAAACAATCCATTAGCAGAAATGTCGCGTTATAATACGCAAACCAAACAATGGCAAACTTTAGGTGGTTTAAACCTAGGTTCTGGACCAAGTTTAAGTTCTGGATATTATATTTCTGGTGATGGAAAAACAGTTGTTGGATTAGCATACAATACTGCTAAACGTGCTGTAGGATTTTCTTGGAATGAACAAACCGGAATGCAAGATTTACCTACTGCAGATGTAAATAGAAATGCACGTGCAAATGCAACAAGCGAAGATGGCTCTGTGATTGTAGGATACAGAGATTATGGCGGGCCATGGAAATCAGCAGTTTGGAGAAAAGGTGCAGATGGTAAATATCAAGAAAATAAATTTATCCTAATAGATCCAAAAGGTAGTGAAACAGATCAATACAATGTATTAGCAGAAGCAAGAGCTGTTTCTGGTGATGGAAAATGGATTGGTGGAAAAAGTGATTTTGCTTTTCCAAATGCATGGATTTGGAGCGAAGAATCTGGCGTTATAGATTTAGGAGCATTAACAACAGATGCCGGAACTACAGCTTGGGTTACATCGTTTACTTATGATGGTAGCACTGTTTTAGGATATTCTATAACAAAAGCAGATCCATATTCATCGCCAATTTATCGCCCTTGGATTTGGACTAAAAAAGATGGAATGAAAGATTTAAATGAATACGTAAAAAACGTTTTAAAATTTGATATGCAAGGAGATGTAATTTATGTGCCAACGCAGATTTCATCAAACGGTAAATACATTATAGGATGGACTTTTCCTCCAGTTTTAACAGGAAAAATAAAAACTTTCCGTATTCAAATGCCAAATTTAGCAACAGACGAAGTAAAAACAACTGTAGACGCAACATTATACCCAAATCCTGTAAATAATATTCTAAATATTGATGCAAAAGAACAAATTACAAGTATTTCGGTGTATAATTTGACTGGTCAACAAATCTTTACAAAAACAATGAATACGAAAACTTCAACCGTAGATATGTCGGCTTATAAAGCAGGTGTTTACATTATCGAGGTAAATTCTAATGCAAATACTAGAACCTATAAAGTGATTAAAAAGTAAGTTTTTAACACTGTTTAAAGTTTACAATTGAGGATAGATTTGTCTATCCTCTTTTTTGTTTTTATCAATTGATTATCTTTGTTAAACTTTGGAACAGAAAACTATTAAAAACGTTTTTAGCTTATACGATTCATCAGATTTCGTACAGAAGCTTATTGTCAATTTTAAAAATAATCCACAAACAAAGGTTAACATAAAAGGATTTTTAGGTTCTGGATTAAGCATTTTAGCGGGTCATCTCTACGATCGTGTTGCGCGTCCAACCGTCCTTATTTTTGATGATAAAGAAGAAGCTGCTTATTTTTTGAACGATTTAGAAACATTGTTTGATAGAGAACAAGTACTCTTTTTTCCATCATCTTACAAAAGACCTTATGTTGTAGAGGATGTAAATAATGCAAATGTTGTGGTCAGAACAGAGGTTTTAAACGCACTTTCGCATTCTAAACGACCAAAAATAGTTGTCACTTACGCAGAAGCTTTGCTGGAAAAAGTTGTGACAAAAAAAGCACTTTCATCAAATACATTAAAAGTAAAAGTTGGAAATGATTTAGGAATTGATTTCTTAACGGAAGTTTTAACGTCCTATCATTTTCATCGTGTTGATTTTGTTTCCGAACCAGGAGAATTCTCGATTCGTGGAGGAATTATAGATGTTTTTTCGTTTTCGAATGAGCATCCATATCGTATTTCTCTTTTTGGCGATGAGGTCGAAACCATTCGTACGTTTGATATTGAGAATCAACTTTCGATTGCGACGACAAAGGAAATTACAATTATTCCGAATTTAGAAAATAAATCAATTGACGAAAAACGCGAAAGTTTTTTACAATATATTCCAAAAGATAGTTTAATTATTGCAAAAAATATTTCGGTTTTAGCAAAGCAAATCAACCGTAATTTTGAGCAAGCCGAAGAAGCTTTTTCACAATTAACTGGAGAAATAAAACAAGCTGAACCAGAGAAACTATTTCTGAATCAAAATGCTTTTCTTCATCAGGTTTCCGAATTTGGTTTGATAGAATTAGCACCGATCCCGTATTTTGAAACGGTAGAAGTTATCGAATCTCCTTTTAAACCGCAGCCAACATTTAACAAACAATTCGAATTATTAATTGATGATTTGAATGAGCTTAAAAATGATGGTTTCAAAAATGCATTAATCTGTTCTAACGAAAATCAAATTCGTCGTTTCGAAGAGATTTTTGAAGATATTGGGAAAGAAGTTTCCTATATTCCTGTACTTGGTTCTATTTATCAAGGTTTTATTGATGACGAAATTAAATTAGCGTGTTACACGGATCATCAGATTTTTGGACGTTATCATAAGTTTAATGTTCGCAATTCTTTTACCAAAAAAGAAGCGATAACGTTAAAGGAAATCAATTCGTTGCAAGTAGGTGATTATGTAACGCATATCGATTATGGTATCGGAAAATTTGCGGGTTTAGTACGTTTAAATAACAATGGCGTAATGCAAGAATCTATCAAATTGATTTATCAAAATAATGATATTCTTTATGTTAACATTCATTCGCTTCATAAAATTGCAAAGTTTAGAGGAAAAGATGGAGTTGAGCCAAAAGTGAGTAAAATTGGTTCGCCAGCTTGGAAAAATTTAAAAAATAAAACCAAAGCGAAAGTCAAAGAAATTGCTTTCGATTTGATAAAATTATATGCAAAACGTCGTACCAGAAAAGGTTTCGCGTATTCGCCAGACACTTATTTACAGAATGAATTAGAGGCTTCTTTTATTTATGAAGATACGCCAGATCAATTTAAAGCGACGCAAGACGTAAAAGCTGATATGGAATCTGATCGTCCAATGGATCGTTTGGTTTGTGGTGATGTAGGTTTTGGAAAAACAGAAGTTGCGATTCGCGCTGCGATGAAAGCCGCTGTAGATGGCAAACAAGTTGCTGTTTTGGTTCCGACAACTATTTTGGCTTTTCAACATTTTAAGACTTTTTCTGAACGTTTGAGAGATTTGCCTGTTAAGGTTGCTTACATCAATCGTTTTGTGACGGGTAAACGAAAATCCGAAATTTTAGCGGGATTAAAATCTGGTCAAGTTGATATTTTAATTGGAACACATCAATTGGTAAATCCTAAAATTGAGTACAAAGATTTGGGTTTATTAATTGTTGATGAAGAGCATAAATTTGGTGTTGGAGTAAAAGATAAATTAAAAACTCTTCGCGAGAATATCGATACATTAACATTAACGGCGACACCAATTCCGCGTACGTTACAATTTTCATTAATGGCTGCGCGAGATTTATCAGTTATTAAAACACCGCCACCAAATCGTCAACCGGTTGATACAAATTTGGTTGGTTTTAACGAAGAAGTTTTTCGAGACGCTATAATGTACGAAATGCAGCGTGGTGGTCAAGTTTATATCGTTCATAATCGTGTACAATCGCTAAAAGATATTGCAGGTATGGTGCAACGTTTGGTTCCAGATGCACGCGTAGCAACAGGTCACGGACAAATGGAAGGAAAAGCTTTAGAAGCTGTTTTACTCGATTTTATTGATGGTCGTTACGATGTTTTTGTTTCTACTACAATTATCGAATCTGGTTTAGATGTGCCAAATGCGAATACGATTTTAATTAACGATGCGCAGAATTTTGGTCTTGCAGATTTGCATCAAATGCGTGGGCGTGTTGGTCGTAGTAACCGCAAAGCATTTTGTTATTTGGTGGCGCCGCCGCTTTCTGTTTTAACGGATGAAGCGCGTAAACGCTTGCAAGCAATCGAACAATTTTCGGATTTAGGTTCTGGATTTAACATTGCTATGAAAGATTTAGAAATTCGTGGCGCAGGAAATTTATTGGGTGCAGAACAAACTGGATTTATGATGGATATTGGTTTCGAAACGTATCAAAAAATCTTGAATGAAGCGATTGAAGAGTTAAAAGAAACTGACTTTAAAGATTTGTTTGAAGATCAACAAACCGATAAAACAAAAAGTTATGTTTCTGATGTTCAAATTGATTCGGATTTACAGATTCAGATTCCAGATGAGTACATTGAGAGTTCTGAAGAACGTTTATTGCTTTATAAAGAATTAGCTGACATTGAAACTGAAACAGATTTACAAACGTTTAAAAACAATTTGATTGATCGTTTTGGTAAAATGCCCGAAGAAGCCGAGAATTTATTAATGTCGATTCAATTAAAATGGATCAGTAAAAAATTAGGTTTAGAACGCATTGTAATGAAAAAAGGAATCCTTTTGGCTTATTTTGTTAACAAACCACAATCCGAGTTTTATCAATCGGAGGAATTTAGATTAATTTTAAATTACGTCCAAAATAACGCTAAAAACATCAGTTTTAAGGAAAAATCACCTAAAAAAGGAGAAGAGTTTCCTTCGTTATTCCTTCGCTTTGAACATATAAAAACAGTGAAAGAAGCCTTAGATAATCTACAAAATTTGTTAATTCACTAGATTTTTTAAGTTAAAATTAACAATCTAATAATATATAAGAGGAGAAATGACTAAATTGTTATTTCTCCTTTTTGTTTGCAATAGAACACATATCTTAAATTAATAAAAACTATTAAATTTATCATATAAAGCATTGCAACTACCTGATTGTTAATTTTAATAATTAATGTAAAGATTTATTATTAATTTTATCGATAAAATTAATGTTGAAAATATTATAAAGTGATTATGGAAACAGCGTCAAGTTATATTCCGATTTTGATACTTTTTGTCGTGGCTTTCGCATTTGTGGCAGGAACAATTGTTGCAACACATTTGTTAGGTCCATCGAGAAAAACAGACGAAAAATTGGAGAATTTTGAGTCAGGAATAGAGAAAGTTGGGAATGCAAGACAACCATTTGCAATTAAGTATTTTTTAGTTGCTATTCTTTTTGTGTTGTTTGATGTGGAGGTGATATTCTTTTATCCTTATGCAGCAAATTTTAAAGAATTAGGTTGGGAAGGTTTTGCTGCAGTAGCAACATTTGTCGGGTTATTTTTTGTGATGTACATCTATGTGCGCAAAAAAGGAGCTCTTAATTGGGAGAAATAATTTAGGACCAATTTATTATTAAAAAATTTAGGGAAAATGATTCATAATAAAAGACCAGTAACGCATAACACCAACGTAAAGATTGTAGAATCTCCTGGTGGTTTTGAAGGAGAAGGTTTTATGGCAATGCAACTATCAAAAGTAGTTGGATTAGCACGTAAAAACTCGATTTGGCCTTTACCTTTTGCTACAAGTTGTTGTGGTATTGAGTTTATGGCAACAATGGGATCAACTTACGATTTAGCTCGTTTTGGTTCTGAGCGTTTAGCCTTTACACCTCGTCAATGTGATTTATTGATGGTAATGGGAACAATTTCTAAAAAAATGGCACCAGTTCTAAAACAAGTTTACATCCAAATGGCAGAACCTCGTTGGGTAATTGCAGTTGGTGCTTGTGCAAGTTCGGGCGGTATTTTTGATACATATTCAGTTTTACAAGGAATTGACGAAGTTATTCCAGTAGACGTTTATGTACCAGGTTGCCCACCACGTCCAGAAGCTATTATCGATGGCGTAATGCGTATTCAGGAGTTGGTAGAAACCGAAAGCGTTCGTCGTAGAGGTAGCGATGAATATCAACAACTTTTAACAAGTTATGGAATTAAATAATTGAAATAATGGACAACTCATTTATAAAAGACCGTTTGGTTCAGAAGTTTCAAGAAAATATATACGGATACGAAGAACATTATGGTGTTCTTACAATTAACGCCAATAAAGATTTCAATTTAAAAATTCTTCAATATTTATATGATGATGCACAATTATCTTTCAAGTTTATGAAAGATTTGACTGCAGTACATTATCCAACGCGTGTTGGCGAAGAATTGGTCGTAACTTACTTAGTTTATAACATGTACACAAATGTGGAAGTGCGCTTAAACTTTGGTTTACCAATTGAAAATCCATCAATATTTACTGCAACAAAATTATTTGCAACATCTAATTGGTTAGAGCGTGAAGCGTATGATTTTTTTGGAGTTAATTTTATTGGTCACCCAAATTTAATTCGCGTGATGAATGTAGAAGAAATGGATTATCACCCTTTACGCAAAGAATATCCTTTAGAGGATCAAACGCGTAAAGACAAAGACGACGATATGTTTGGTCGTGGAGGAGATTTCAATTTCGGAGGGTTTAATGTAAAAGCAAATTAACCATGGGAAAAGAAAAAACAAAAAAGAAAAAACATCTTGATCTTCCAGATGGTTCTTTAGAAAAAAGTACAATTACCTTAAACTTAGGACCAACACACCCTGCGACGCATGGAGTTTTTCAAAATATTTTAGAGATTGATGGTGAAATCATCAAATCTGCTGTTCCTACAGTTGGTTACATTCACCGTGCTTTCGAAAAAATTGCCGAACGCAAACCATTGTACCAAATAACACCACTTACCGATCGATTAAACTATTGTTCGGCACCGTTAAACAACTTAGGTTGGCACATGACGGTTGAGAAATTTGTTGGAATTGAAGTTCCAAAACGTGTTTCTTATTTGCGTGTTATTATTATGGAATTGGCTCGTGTAGCAGATCATATCGTGTGTAATTCGATTATGGGAGTTGATACAGGAGCATTTACAGGATTCCTATATATGATGAAATACCGTGAGTTGGTATATGAGATTTACGAAGAAATTTGTGGTTCTCGTCTTACAACAAATATCGGTCGTATTGGTGGTTTTGAACGTGATTTTTCTGACGTAGCTTGGGAAAAAATTAATCGTTTTGTAACCGAATTCCCAGATGTTTTAACAGAATTCAATAACCTATTTTTACGAAACCGTATTTTTATGGATCGTACACAAGGAGTTGGAGGAATTTCTGCAGAACGCGCCTTAAATTATGGTTTTACAGGACCTAATTTACGTGCAGCAGGAGTAGATTATGATGTGCGTGTAGCAAAACCATATTCTCGTTACGAAGAATTTGATTTCGAAATTCCAGTTGGTACAACAGGAGATTGTTATGACAGATTCTTGGTTCGTAACCAAGAAATGTGGCAAAGTATGAACATTATCAAACAAGCAATCGAAAAAATTAATGCATTAGAAGGTGAAGAAGCAACACAATATCATGCCGATGCACCAGATTTCTATTTGCCACTAAAGAAAGACGTTTATACAAAAATGGAAGCGTTAATCTATCACTTCAAAATTATTATGGGAGAGGTAGATATACCAAAAGGAGAAATTTATAATTCTATAGAAGCTGCAAATGGCGAATTAGGTTATTATTTTATTTCTGATGGTGGGCGTTCGCCTTATCGTTTACATTTCCGTAGACCTTGTTTCATTTATTATCAAGCTTATCCAGAATTAATCGAAGGATCAATGATCTCTGACGCCATTATTACAATGAGTAGTCTTAATTTGATTGCTGGAGAATTAGATGCTTAATAAAAATTATTAAAAATGGCAGTTCAATTTTCAGAAGAAACACAAAAAAAAGTAGATACAATCATTGCACGTTATCCAGAAGATAAAAAACAAAGTGCCTTGATTCCTTTACTTCACGTGGCACAAGCTGAGTTTGGTGGTTGGTTAGACACACCTCATTTAGATTATGTTGCAGAAGTATTGCAAATTTTACCAGTAGAAGTTTACGAAGTAGCTTCATTTTATTCGATGTTTAATTTAAATCCTGTTGGGAAATTTGTTTTAGAAGTTTGTCAAACAGGACCTTGTATGTTAAATGGTTCTGATAAAATTATCAACCACATCAAAACAAAATTAAATATAGAAGCTGGAGGAACTTCAACAGACGGTTTATTTACACTTAAACCGGTTGAATGTTTAGGCGCATGTGGTTATGCACCAATGTTACAGTTAGGAAAAACTTATCGCGAGCATTTAACAATCGAGAAAGTTGACGAGTTGTTAGAAGAATTGAAAAAATTAGCATAATGGGACAAAAATTATTATTAAAAAATATTGATGTTCCAGGAATCCGTCATTACCAAGCTTACCGCGAAAACGGTGGTTACGCAAACGCAGAAAAAGCATTTGCAATGACAACAGACGCAATCTTAGAAGAAGTAAAAGCTTCGGGATTACGTGGTCGTGGTGGTGCAGGTTTCCCAACAGGAATGAAATGGAGCTTTTTGGCAAAGCCAGAAGGTGTGGCAAGACATTTAGTTGTAAATGCAGATGAGTCTGAACCAGGAACGTTCAAAGACCGTTATTTGATGGAATATATTCCTCATTTATTGATTGAAGGAATCTTAATTTCATCTTTTTGTTTAGGATCTAACACATCATTTATCTATATCCGTGGAGAATATGCTTGGGTTGCAGAAATTTTAGAAGAAGCAATAGAAGAAGCAAAAGCTGCGGGTTGGTTAGGTAAAAATATTCAAGGAACAGGTTATGATTTAGAAATCGTTGTTCAACGCGGTGGTGGAGCATATATCTGTGGAGAAGAAACTGCATTATTAGAATCGTTAGAAGGTAAACGCGGAAATCCACGTTTAAAACCACCTTTTCCAGCTGTTAAAGGTTTATGGGGAAGACCAACGGTTGTAAATAATGTAGAAACAATTGCAGCAATTGTTCCAATTATCGAGATTACAGGAGCAGAATATGCCAAAATTGGAGTAGGACGTTCTACAGGAACTAAATTAATTTCGGCTTGTGGTAATATCAATAAACCAGGAGTTTACGAAATTGATATGACAATTACAGTCGAAGAATTTATTTATTCGGATGAATATTGTGGTGGAATTCCGAACGGAAAACGTTTAAAAGCATGTATTCCAGGAGGAAGCTCTGTTCCAATTGTTCCAGCAAATTTATTGTTAACAACTGCAGAAGGAAAACCTCGTTACATGAACTATGAAAGTTTATCAGAAGGAGGATTCCAAACAGGAACAATGATGGGTTCTGGAGGATTTATTGTGTTAGATGAAGATCAAGATGTTGTTTATCATACCTATACATTAGCTCGTTTTTATCGCCACGAATCATGTGGACAATGTTCACCATGTCGCGAAGGAACAGGTTGGATGGAAAAAATCTTGAAACGAATAGATGAAGGACAAGGAAAAATGTCTGACATTGAATTGTTATGGGATGTACAACGTAAGATAGAAGGAAATACAATTTGTCCATTAGGAGATGCAGCGGCTTGGCCAGTTGCAGCAGCAATTCGTCATTTCCGTGATGAATTTGAATGGCATATTAACAATCCAGAAGAATGTTTGACGCGTAATTTTGGTTTAGCACATTATGCTGATCCATTAGTCATTAAAGAAACCGCAAATTAATACGAAGATGGCAGAAGAAACACCATTATTTAAAGTTACCATCGATAACGAAACGATTGAAGTACCTGCGGGAACAACAATCCTTCAGGCTGCGCGTATGATTGGTAAAGAAGTAGCACCTCCAGCAATGTGTTACTACGGTAAATTAGAAAATACAGGAGGTAACTGTAGAACTTGTTTGGTAGAAGTATCAAAAGGTAGTGAAGCAGATCCTCGTCCAATGCCAAAATTAGTTCCATCTTGCCGAACAACGGTTATGGACGGAATGGTTGTTGGCAATAAAACATCAGAACGTACAGTAGAAGCACGTAAAGGTATTGTTGAATTATTATTAATCAACCATCCTTTAGACTGTCCGGTTTGTGACCAAGCAGGTGAATGTAAATTACAAGATTTGAGTTACGAACATGGCGCTGAAGCTACACGTTATGAATTTGATCGTAGAACTTTTCCAAAAGAAGATTTAGGACCAAATATTCAGTTGAACATGAACCGATGCATTTTATGTTATCGTTGTGTAAAAACGGCTGATCAAATTACGGGTTGTCGTGAGCATGGTGTAATGAATCGTGGTGATCACGCAGAAATTTCAACACATATTCACAAGAATTTAGACAACGAGTTTATCGGAAATATTATTGATGTTTGCCCAGTAGGTGCTTTAACAGATAAAACATTCCGTTTCAAAAACCGTGTTTGGTTCTTAAAACCAGTAGATGCGCACCGCGATTGCCCAACATGTTCGGGTAAAGCACAAGTGTGGTTTCGTGGAGATGAGGTTTTTCGTGTAACAGCACGTAAAGATGAATACAACGAAGTAGAAGATTGGATTTGTAATACATGTCGTTTTGATAAAAAAGAGATTAACGATTGGACATTAGAAAAACCATCAGAAATTTCTAAAGATTCTGTAATTCGTCAAGGACATTATTTTGAGGACAAAGTAGAGCCAAAAGAAACTTTACCAAAAGTAATCAAAAGAGAGCCAAAAATTCTTTTAGACATACACACCGTAAGTCAGGTAAACGAGCCAGACCGTGATTTGTCTAAAATTGACGGACCAGCAACCAGTAACGACTATAAAGATTAATCATTCGTAAAATAAAATTAACAAAATGACAGAAGAATTTATTGCTGATGCATTAGAAAAGTTAGCTTTAGTAGGCGTAATGATTGGCTTTGCATTAGTTGTTGCAATGTATTCTACTTGGGCTGAACGTAAAGTTGCAGCATTTTTACAAGATCGTATCGGACCAAACCGTGCAGGTATTTTTGGGTTATTGCAACCACTTGCCGATGGTTTAAAACTATTCTCTAAAGAGGAAATTACACCAAAAGATTCGAATAAATTTTTATTCATCTTAGGACCATCATTGGCTATGATTGTAGCATGTATGACAGGTGCAGTAATTCCTTGGTCAACAGCTTTCGAGATTGGAGATCGCGTTGTAGTTCCACAAATTGCAGATGTTAACATCGGATTTTTATACATTTTAGGTGTATTAAGTTTAGGTGTTTACGGAATTATGATTGGAGCTTGGGCGTCGAACAACAAATACTCTTTAATGGGAGGTTTGCGTGCCGCATCTCAAATTATCTCGTACGAGTTACCAATGGGAATTGTATTAATCACTGTATTGATGATGACAGGTTCATTAAGATTAAGTGATATTGTGCATTATCAACAAGATCATGCTTGGTTTATTATTTTACAACCAGTCGGATTTATCATTTTCCTAGTTTGTTCGTTTGCCGAAACAAACCGTACACCTTTTGATTTACCAGAAGCAGAAAATGAATTAGTTGGAGGTTATCACTCAGAATATTCTTCGATGAAGATGGGATTCTTCTTATTTGCAGAATACATCAACATGTTTATTAGTTCTGTGGTTATTTCAACTTTATATTTTGGTGGTTATGATATACCATTTGTAGACGAAGCAAAATTGGCAGAATCTATTGGAATGAATTGGGTTTCTGTACTTAATTTCCTTTCATTATTCGGAAAATCATGTTTCTTTATTTTCTTCTACATGTGGGTACGTTGGACGATTCCTCGTTTCAGATACGACCAATTGATGAATTTAGGATGGAAAAAATTATTGCCTTTAGCATTAATCAATATGTTAATTACAGGCTTAGTGATTTTATTATTAAACAAATAGAATCATCAAAATCATTAAAAGTATGGAACCAATTACAAATAGATCAAAACAAGTAGAACGCAAACCCTTAACATTTTGGGAAAGCATCTATTTGATTTCTATCGCAAAAGGATTGATGATTACATTGAAGCACTTTTTTTCGAAAAAAGCGACAATTAGTTATCCAGAAAAAACACGACCATTTAGTCCTGTATTTAGAGGATTACATGTTTTAAATAAAGACGAAGAAGATCGCGAAAACTGTACAGCTTGTGGACTTTGTGCATTAGCATGTCCGGCAGAAGCCATTACAATGGAAGCCGCAGAAAGACTTCCTGGTGAAGAACATTTGTATAGAGAAGAAAAATATGCCGCAAAATATGAAATTAACATGTTGCGTTGTATTTTCTGTGGTTTTTGTGAAGAAGCTTGTCCAAAAGATGCTGTTTATTTATCGCAAACAGTTCCGCCAGCAAGTTTTGATCGTAAAAACTTTATCTACACAAAAGAAGATTTATTAATACCGAACAAAAAAGCTGCGAACTAATGGAAATTACACAAATTTTATTCTACGTTTTATCGAGCTTAACGGTGTTAAGCGCGTTACTGATGGTGTTTAGTAAAAACCCTGTTTACTCTATCTTATATTTAATCGTCACATTTTTCTGTATAAGTGGACATTACGTTTTATTAAATGCACAATTTTTGGCAATCGTAAATGTAATTGTTTATGCAGGTGCCATTATGGTATTATTCCTTTTTGTGGTGATGTTAATGAATTTGAACAACGAAAAACATTCGTTTGGTCGTCCCGCAAAACTACTAGCAGCAAGTTTAATCTCGTTGTTATTTATTGCATTAACAGTTGGTATTTTCTTCGGAAATAAAACTGCCGCAGTAACACCAGTAGAAATGGGAACAGGAGATTTAGGATTGATACACAACCTAGGATCATTGTTATATTCAGAATATGTTTTACCATTTGAGTTAAGCAGTATCTTGTTTATTTCTGCAATGATTGGCGCGGTCATGTTATCAAAAAAGGACGAAGAATTATTGGATTAAATATAAAAAGTAAAAGATGTTACCAATCAGTTATTATATTACTTTATCATTAATCCTATTCGGAATAGGAATGACTGGTGTTATGATTCGTCGTAATGCAATCGTCATTTTTATGTGTATAGAATTGATGTTAAACGCTGTTAACTTGTTGCTAGTTGCATTCTCTAAGATGCACTATCACACAAATCCAGCATTAGAAAAAGGAACAGACGCACAGTTGTTAGTCTTTTTTATTATGGTAGTTGCTGCGGCTGAAGTTGCGGTTGGCTTATCAGTAATAATACTATTGTTCCGAAAAGTTTATTCGGTAGATATTAATGTGTTAAATCGATTAAAAGGATAAGAATGGAGCAGTATATATGGTTAATTCCTTTGATTCCATTCATCGGATTTTTAATAAACGGTTTAGGACGAAATGTACTTTCTAACAGCTTAGTTACGTTTATCGGTAGCGGAGCAGTTTTGGCAAGTTTCATTTTATCAATCATGGTTTTTATCGCAGTTCCTTCGGGCGCAGGCGCACAACCATTAATTTTTAAAGCATTTGATTTAATCAATATTCCAACTTTGCAAGTGCCTTTTGCCTTTCAAATTGATGCATTAACAAGTTTATTCTTGTTAATTATTACTGGAGTAGGATTTTTGATACATGTATATAGTTCTGCTTATATGAGCGAGGACAAAGGATTTGCAAAATTCTTTGCTTACCTAAATTTATTCATCTTTTTTATGTTGATTCTTGTAATGGGAAATAACTTTGTAATGATGTTTATTGGTTGGGAAGGTGTAGGATTATGTTCTTTCTTATTAATTGGATTTTGGTTTACAAATCCAGAATATGTAAAAGCAGCAAAAAAAGCTTTTATCATGAACCGTATTGGAGACGTAGGTTTCTTATTGGCAATGTTTTGGATTTTTAAAGAATTTGGAACATTAGAATATGTAAAAGTATTTAACCAATTAGCAATCGATCCTTCTGCATTTACAGGTTTTGTATTAACAGGAATTACATTGTTGTTATTTTTAGCAGCAACAGGTAAATCGGCACAATTACCATTATTTACATGGTTACCAGACGCAATGGCTGGTCCAACACCGGTTTCTGCATTAATACATGCTGCAACAATGGTTACGGCTGGTATCTTTATGATAGCACGTTGCAACGTTTTGTTTACAGCTGCACCATTTACATTAGAAATTATACAATACGTAGGTATCGCAACAGCGTTTATTACTGCAACTATTGCAATGCGTCAAAACGATATCAAAAAAGTATTGGCTTATTCTACTGTATCACAATTAGGTTTAATGTTTGCTGCAATTGGTTCTGGCGCTTATATCGCTGCCGTTTTCCATGTAATGACGCATGCATTTTTCAAAGCATTATTATTCTTAGGAGCGGGTTCTGTTATTCACGGAATGCACCACGAACAAGATATGCGTAAAATGGGAGGACTTAAGAAATACATGAAAATTACACACATCACATTTTTAATTGGATGTTTGGCAATTGCAGGTATTCCTGGTTTATCTGGTTTCTTTTCTAAAGACGAAATGTTATTAGGAATGTTTATTTCTAACCCAATTATTTACGTTTTAGGTTTCATTGTTTCTGTATTAACGGCTTTCTATATGTTCCGTTTATATGCGATGACTTTCTTGGGAGATTTAAGAGACAAAGACGCTCATCCACACGAAAGTCCAGCAGCAATGACAATTCCATTAATCATCTTAGCAGTTTTATCTGTTGTAGCGGGTTATATCGGAATTCCAGCATTGTTTATGAAAGATGGTCATCAATTACAAACTTTCTTAAGTGGAGTTGTAAATATTGGCGAAGTACATCATGTTGCACATTCTACAGAATGGTTAATGATGGGTGCTTTATTAATTTGTGTTGTTGGAGCAATTTTATTTGCAATCAAAAAATATACAAATCATGTTGACGAAGAAGCAACAGGTGTTGCAAAATTCTTCCAAAACAAATGGTACATCGACGAACTTTATGACAATGCAATTGTAAAACCATTGTATGAGTTAGCAGATGTCTTGAAAAAATATGTAGAAAAAGCAGGTATTGCAGCTTTTGTTTTAGGAGTTGGTACTGTTTCGGAACGCGCATCTAAAAATGTACGTACGCTACAAAACGGAAATGTCGGATTCTATATTATGTTAATGGTTGTCGGAATCGTTGCAGGTATAGCAATCTTTTTTATGGGATATTTAATTTCAAAATAAGTCACAAATGCTTTTATCTTTATTTATCATATTACCATTAATAGTAGGAGTTTTTATGCTATTAATGAAAGATCAAAAACCACAAAGATGGTTAGGAGCATTCGTAGGTGGAGCTTTGGTTGCATTGTATTTTTTCATCACTTGCAAAGGTGGTACAAATGAATTAGTATATCATGCGCCTTGGTTTAACTTCAATAGCGTTAAAACTTATTTTGCGTTAAATGCTCAAGGATTAGGTGGCTTAATGTTGCTTTTATCCAATTTTACTTATTTGGCTTTATTTGTTTATTTGTCAACATCTAAACAAAATTATTCAAATACTTTTTACGGATTATTATTAATCACTTTAGCAGGGTTAAATGGTGTTTTCTTAGCAGAAGACTTAATTTTATTCTACTTTTTCTGGGAAGTTGTTCTTATTCCGGTTTATTTCTTAATTGGATTATTCGGAAAAGGAAAAGACAAACTTCGCGCAAATATGACGTTTTTCCTTTACACAATTTTAGGATCAATGTTTATGTTAGGTGGAATTGTTTACATCGGATTTTACTTAAAACCAACATCGTTTTTATTAGCAGATGTGCAACAAGTAACCTCAGCAGTTTATTCAACAAACACAACATTGGCTTTGTTATTTTTAATTGCTTTTGTAATCAAAATTCCAATTTTCCCATTTCATACATGGCAACCAACAATTTACAAAACATCACCAACACCACTTACAGTTGTACTTTCAGCTTTGATGGCGAAGATGGGATTGTTTGCCGTTGTAAACTGGTATTTAGGTATGTTTCCAACCGTTTCGGGATTGTTTAAGTACATTATGTACATTGCAATTTTCGGATTGGTTTACGCATCGTTAATTGCTTTAAGCTCTAAAAACGTTAAGAAAATTATTGCATATAGCTCTATTGCTCACTTAGCATTAATTTTTGTATCGTTATTTTCTGAATTAGCAAATGGTATTACAGGTGCTTATTTCCAAATGTTTTCGCACGGTTTAGTCGTTTTAGGATTATGGATTTGTGTGGATATTATGGAAAGAAAATATCATTTAACAGACATCAAATCAATTGGAGGATTAGCAAAAGTAGATCCAACATTGTCTATCTTGTTTATGATATTTGGTTTAGCAAATATTGCATTACCACTTACAAGCTCGTTTATTGGAGAGTTTATGATGCTTTCGGCATTGTTTACATTCAATCCAGTTTTATGTGTTGTGGCATGTTTAGGTGTAATCTTATCAGCAGTTTATACATTAAGATTGTCAAGTGAAATACTTTTCGGAGAAGTAAAAAATATCAAAGAAAAAGATTCTAAAAAAGGAGGTTTTGGACCAATCGCAGTTTTATCTGTTATCGCTATTTTGATTATCATTTTAGGGATTTATCCAGCACCAATTTTTAATTTATTAGCTCATTAAATCATTTTGAAGAAATAGAATATGAATACTATTATTTTATCAGCACTTTCAGGAATTATTTTGATGTTTAGTGGATTCTACATCAAAAATAATCGTGCCTTAAATATTCTTTCTGTTGTTTTGTTTTTCGGAATGATTATAGGAGGAATTTTCGAGTTGAGAGGTTGCTCAATGTTCGCAGGTAAATTTGACAATATGATTGGACAATCGCTTTACGGCGTTTCCTTTTTTATCGCATTAGCTGCATTGGCAATTTTTTACTTATTATTAAACAAAGACGCTTTTGGTAAAGTCGGAAAACATGTCGCAGAATATTATGCACTTATCTTTTTCGCATTTACAGGAATCGCTGTCTTAGCACAATTTCATAACTTAGTAATGATGTTTTTAGGAATCGAATTAATGTCGATCCCAATGTACATTATTGCAGGTACAAACAAAGAAAGTGTTAAAAGTACAGAAGCATCGGTTAAATATTTCTTGATGGGAGCATTTTCTACAGGAATTTTAATGTTAGGTGTTACACTTTTATACGGTGCAACAGGCACATTTATGGTTGACCAATTGGTAAACTATAATCCCGTATTCGAAAATATTTATTATGCCGGATGGTGTTTAATCATCTTCGCATTTTGTTTTAAAGTATCAGCTGCGCCTTTCCACGCATGGACGCCCGATGTGTATGACGGAACACCAACCGTGTTTACATCATTTATGTCGACAATCATCAAAGGAGGATCATTTTTAGGATTTATAATGGTTTTAAAATCATTCCCAACAAATGTAGAATATGGCGAATATTATCGTTTGTTATTGGCATCAATTATCATCTTAACATTGTTCATCGGAAACTTTGGCGCTGTTTCGCAAAAATCTGTAAAACGTTTGATGGCTTATTCATCAATCGCACAAGCAGGTTTCATGTTATTTGTATTGTTCACAATAAACTCAGCATCTAAAGAAGCATTAATGTTTTATACGATTGCTTATTCTGTTGCTAACTTTATTATTTTTTATGCGATAGACCAATTCAAAAATCCAAAATTTGATAGTTTCACAGGTTTAGGAAAAGCAAATCCAATATTAGCAGCATCAGTTACAATCTCATTAATTTCATTGGCAGGAATTCCTTTAACGGGAGGTTTCTTCGCAAAATTTATGGCTTTGAGTATTGGAGGAACAAATGATAAAAACCTTTTCTTAATTGTTATCGCATTAGTAATGGCAGTTTTAAGTATGTATTATTACTTTAAAGTCATCAACTATATGTACTTTAAGAAAGGAAAAAATAAAGTAAAATCTCAAGACGGATTAACTAATTTCTTACTAATTGTAGGAATGGTTATCTTAATTGTAATGGGAATTTTCCCAGGAATTTTATCAACATTTTTACAAACACCAATGTGGTAATTGTAAAATAGGTATAGTTTATTATTATTTATTATTTTGAAAAAGCTCGTGTTAATTTGTTTAACACGAGCTTTTTGTATAATTATAAGGCAGGAAAAATGATTACTATTTTAAAAGCTTGAAACAAAACCTGTCTGTTTAAAGCTTTTTTGTATTTTTGAGAGATTAAAGTTTAATGAATTAGTTTGAAATGAGAAAATTTACACTATTAATCTGTTTATGTTTAGTACAATTTGCATTTGCGCAACGCAAAGGTTATTGGCAACAAAAAGTAGATTACAAAATGACGGTTGATATGAAAGAAAATGCATATCAATTCGACGGAAAAATGCAATTGAAATACACGAATAATTCAGGTCAAAACCTAAACAAAGTTTATTTTCATTTGTATTACAATGCTTTTCAACCAGGAAGCATGATGGATAATCGTTTACAAAACATTGTCGATCCAGATAAGCGAATGACAAATAATATCGGAACAAAAGAAAATCCTAAATATCAAAGTAGAATTTCTACTTTAACACCAGACCAAATCGGGTATCAAAAAGTAACTTCATTAACACAAAATGGACAAGCTGTTACATATAAAGTTGATGGTACAATTTTAGAAGTAACCTTGGCAAAACCAATTGCAGAAGGTCAAACTGCTACTTTTGATATGGTTTGGAATGCTCAAATTCCAGAACAAATTCGTCGTACAGGAAGAAATTCAAAAGATGGCGTAGATTTTTCTATGGCGCAATGGTATCCTAAAATGGCAGAGTTTGATCCAGAAGGATGGCATTTAGACGAATATATTGGTCGCGAATTTTTTGCACCTTTTGGTAATTTTGATGTAACAATTAATATCGGTAAAGACTATATAGTTGGTGCTTCGGGAGAATTACAAAATCCAAAAGAGGTAAAAGGTTATGTAAAAAATCCTGTGATTAAAGAGAAAAACGGGAAAGCAACATGGAATTTTAAAGCAGAAAATATTCATGATTTTGTTTGGGCAGCCGATAAAGAATTTATCGTAGAACATGCAAAATCTAAACATGGTGTAGATATTTACTTAATTTATCAAGACAACGATTCTTCGCCAGCTTGGCGCAAAGCAATGCCTTATGCATTAGGTTTCTTTGATTATAATTCAGAACATTTTGGAGAATATCCATGGAAAACATACTCAATTATCCAAGGTGGTGATGGTGGAATGGAATACGGAACAGCAACTTTAATTGCTGGTGGTAAAAACTTAGATAGCTTAATCGGAACAATTTTTCACGAAGCAGCGCACTCTTGGTACCAACAATTATTCGGAATTAATGAAACGTATAATGAATGGTTTGACGAAGGTTTTACATCTTATGTAGAGCAAATGGCGCATCTTAATGTGTACGAAAAAGTAAAAGTTATTCCATCTAATCCAAATCCAGATGCTTACAAAGGATACATCAATTTGGCGTTATCTGGTAAAGAAGAACCAGCAAGTTTATTGGCAGATTATTACAACACAAATTACGCTTATTCGTTAGAAGCATATTATAAAGGTCAAGTTTTAGCCATACAATTAGGTTATATTATTGGTCAAGATAATTTGAATAAAACATTCTTAAGATTTTATGACGAATGGAAATTTAAACATCCTTCTGGTAACGATTTCAAACGTGTTGCAGAAGAAGTTTCAGGCGTAAATTTAAAATGGTATTTCAATTTATTCTTAAACACAACACGTAAAATTGATTATGCAATTGATGGTGTAAATGGAAAAACAATTACGTTAGCAAATAAGTCTGATTTTGCAATGCCAATTGATTTATTAGTTGAATATACAGATGGTTCAAAAGAATTATTTTATATCCCATTACGTGAAATGCGTGGCGAAAAACCAGCAGAAAACTTAGTAGAATATAAAGGTGCAAAAAGAACAATTTTAGAAGATTGGTTCTGGACAAAACCTTTGTACGATGTTAAAGTTTCGAAAGAAGTAAAACAAGTTACAATCGATCCAACAAAACGTTTGGCAGATGTAAACTTTGATAATAACGTATTCACAAAATAATGTTATTAGCAGTAAACATAGGAAATACAAATATTCGTTTCGCGGCATTTAGAAGCGAAACGGATATTATTACTTGGACAATCAACTCAAAACCTCCGCGTACAGAATCCGAATTTTTTGCTAAATTCTCGAATATGTACGAGCCTTTCGGAATTTCGAAAGATGATATTACAGATATTGTAATTGGTTCGGTTGTTCCTCCGTTAACTTTAAATGTTAAAAAAGCGTTGCGTAAAATACATCATTTTACACCAATGATTGTCGATCGTAACACGCCTTCAGCAATTGTACATACATCTAACCAAATGGGAACAGATTTGTATGCAAATGCAGTTGCGGCGCATTATCAAGATTATCATGGTAAAAAAATTGTGATTGATTTTGGTACAGCTTTAACCTTTTTAGGAATTAATGATGATGGTACAGTTGGTGGCGTAGTTATAGCGCCAGGAATTATTACCGCGCTTAATTCTTTGGTTGGCGAAACGGCGCAATTACCAAATATCGAATTGAAAGAACCAAAATCTGTTCTTGGTACCGATACCGAATCGTGTATGCAATCAGGTATGGTTTATGGATTTTTGAGTATGGTAGAAGGAATGATTGATCGTATTAATGAAGAAGCTGGTGAAAAATGTTTTGTTATTTCGACTGGTGGTGTTGGCGGCGTTTATAAGCCTTTAACAACAAAAATTGATGCAGATGATCGTTTACACACCATAAAAGGTCTTAAAATACTTTATGAGTTGAATAAAGATTCAATAAAATAATAATTTAAAAGCTCGCTAAATGCGGGCTTTTTTTATAGAAAGTCATTTAATCTGAAATATTTTTCTTAATTTTTGTAACCTTTTCAAACTACCTGAGTCTATTAAATAAGAAAGCAATTAACACACGTGAATTTATTTGTCCTAAATAGAAAAAGCAAAGAAGAACTTTTGGTCGATCGACTAAAAAAGAACGATGCTTTGGCGCAAAAAGAACTCTATCAACAATCGTCCAAAAAGATGCTAAGTGTTTGTAGAAGTTATATAGAAGACATGCATTATGCAGAAGATTGTATGATTAACGGTTTTTGTAAAGTATTTAATCATATTCAGAAATTTCAAAATAAAGGAAGTTTTGAAGGTTGGGTACGACGTATTATGGTGAACGAATGTTTAA
The DNA here is from genome assembly GCF_900115015.1 of Algoriella xinjiangensis. GTDB lineage: Bacteria > Bacteroidota > Bacteroidia > Flavobacteriales > Weeksellaceae > Empedobacter > Empedobacter xinjiangensis. The sequence continues at coordinate 79,942 of NZ_FOUZ01000009.1, forward strand.
CATTTTTACGCTCAAATAAAACATTGATTTATGTGGATGATAATAGAATTGCTGATTATGATGAGGTGGACGATGAAGTAGATAACGAGTGGTTAGATTTTAATGTACAAGAAGTGTTAGATCAACTTTCGGAGCCGTACAGATTGGTTTTTAATCTTCATATACTCGAAGATTATTCGCACCAAGAAATTGCAGAGATGCTGAATATTTCGGTATCAACAAGTAAAACACAATTGTTTAGAGCAAAGGCGAAACTGAAAGAAATTGTTTTATCGCAAAAGAAAAAAAGAAATGAAAAAGAAGGATAATATATCAAAACATATTTTTAATGAATTGGAGCAGCGAGAGCTAAATCCGTCGCATGATGCATGGGACAGAATACAAGCTCGTATGGATGTGGCGCCAATTCAGCAACCGCAATCCAATTTCAAATGGTGGTTGTCTGCCGCTGTTGTAGCCATGTTTACGGTTTCTGCGTCGGTGTTTTTATATATCAATCAAACAGATACAAATGTAGAAGTTGTTCATCAACCAACGCAAAATAATACAGATTCATCAATCGAAAAACAAGATGAAATTGTAGATAAGCATACAGATGAGTTGGCGAATAACGAGAAAATTGATTCGGCGAGAAAAGTAGAAGAAATACAACCAAAAGCAGAAAAACAAGTTGTACAAAAAGGAAAAGTACAAATTGCTGTAAACAAAGAAATGAATCAAGTTGAATTATCAATTCCGAAAGCAGCGTCTGTTACAGAGAAAAAAGAGATAATCAAAGAAGATTTAATTCCGAAGAAATCATTTGTTGCCAATAACAGTTTAGATTCTATCAAAAAACTAAAGAAGAAAAAGAATTTTGTTGATCCAAATATGTTGTTGTATTCAATAGAGAATAAAGAAAATTTAAAAGAGTCAAATCAATCGCGCGTAGTTTCTATTGGCTTCAATTAATTAACCATTTTACTGTTAAAATAACACGATTATGATAAAAAAACTTATCGTAGCAGGATTACTATGTTTGTCGGCTACATCACTATATGCTCAGAAATTTACATTTGATTTAAACGAAAAATCTAACGATAAAATAAGCCCAATTGTCCGCGATCAGATTAGCGAATTTACATTAGTTATTCGTCAAATAGTACAAGAAGAAAAAAAAGCAATGGAGAAAAAAATTGCTGAAGTAGACAAAGATTTGGCTGATGGTAAGCTAAATTCGAGCGAAGCAACTGCAAAAAAAGAAGCGTTGGCAAATGTATATTCTGGCTCAATAAATGAGCGTATTCAGGAAGTTAATTTCAATTTAGATGATATTATCAAACAACAAGTTGCTTTTTCTATCATGAATGGTGAAGATCCAATAACTCCGAAAACGCAGCAAGAAGCCATAAAAAAATACAAAATTAATAATACAATCAACGGTTACGGATCATATGGTTATATGGCGTTTACAGGGAAAAATAATGATGAGTTGGATAAACACGAAAAATTTTCGAGCAATTTAACACTTGGTTTAGTCTACGAACGCCAATTGTCAATTACAAGTCCAATCAACTTTTTGGCTGGAGGTTTACTTTCTTGGCGCACTTATCGTTTGGATGATGATATGATGTTTAACCGCGATGGCGACGGAAATGTAGGTCTTGTAAAAAGCGAAAAATCGTTAGATAAATCAAAACTTCGTTCGGCTTATTTTATGGTTCCAGTTGGTTTTAAATACAATTTTTCTAAGATTAAACGTGTAACAGATGATTTTACATATCGTCCACAATCTAAACATTATATTGCGGCTTACGGCTATGGCGGAACGTTATTATCGTCGAACAATATTGTAAAAGGAGATGGAATCCGAAATAAAAATAAAGGAAATTACAATGTAAACAATTTTGTTTACGGAGCCGAAATTACAGTTGGTTTAGGAATTGTAAACCTATTTGTTCGCAAAGATTTTAATAATTATTTTAAAGATAATACATTCGATAATCGTAAAATGATTCAGTTTGGCATAAATCTTGGAATATAGTAAACATCAATTATTTTATATAATTTGATATTTTCCTCAAATAACATTTTTATAACATATTAAAACCTCGAGATAATCGAGGTTTTTTTATTTTTAAATGGATAATTTTCTAAAATTTAATCCCAAAATGTTGTAAATTAGTGCAAAGCAAAAAATTATGATAAAATCTAAGCTAAGTTGGCAAGTTATCATACCAATCATTCTATTTTTTTTGATGATGATTGTGATTTTTTCTTTTGTAAAATCTTTTCTTTTTGGAGGCGAACTTTTTTTTGAAGATCCATTTCTTAATATTGGTATTTTTATGATTTCGTTGTTAGTTTCGATGTCAATTTTATATGATTTGACTTACAATCTAACTTTATTTAAATTGAAAGAAGATACTTTCGAAATCAGAACAATTTTCAAGAAAGATGAAATTCCATATCGTGCAATCTATTATTTGTACGAAGAAGAAGATGTTTTGAGAATAAATGGACATCAAATATTGACCATTCAAACCAAAAAATCTAAATTTAAATTACGCAGTTTTTATGATTCTAATTATGATAATGTAAAAACAGAAATTATAGATAAAGCGCAGCAATATGTTAATTTATTAGCGTAAAAAAATCCCTCAATTTGAGGGATTTTACATTGTTATTGATTGTTGTTATTTCGCAAGAAAATTAAAATATTTTGAATAAATATTAATAAAACGAGCGATAAAAAAAACACGAAACCTGCATAAATCGCAACTTGTTTATCTTGACCAATTTTTATAAAAATAAAATAAGCCAATAATGTTCCAATTACTTGCATAATGACAGTTTGCCACGCAATTTTTTTGACAACTTCTTTATCTTTAGTTCTAAAACCTGCAATTGCCTGATAAATTGTCGGAACAAGTAACATCACAAAAGCAATTATTTTTAAAATGGTGTCCATTACACTTTTATTTCTTTCTGCATTTGCTCTACAACTTCGTAAGCCGCAGGACAAATCAAGGTATTTTTAATCGTTAAATCATTAATTTGATGAAACTTTTTACGATTAGTATGTGGATATTCTCTGCACGCTTTTGGGCGATCTTCGTAAACCAAACAATAATTATCACTCGCCAAAAATGGACAAGGAGTTTGTTGTAAAACATAATCATCATCTTCGTCAATTCGTAAATATTTTTCAATAAATTGACTTGGTTTTAAACGAAAAACATGCGATAAACGTTCAATATCTTTTTGCGTAAAAAGTGGTCCAGTTGTTTTGCAACAATTGGCACACGAAAGACAATCCACACGACTGAAAACATCATCGTGAATTTCTTCCATTTTTTGGTCTAAATTTTTTGGTAGTTTTCTCTTTAGCCTTTCTAAAAACTTTTTATGTTCTTTTTGTTTTAGCTTCGCTTCGGCAAAATATTCTTCTAAATCCACCTATTTATCTTTTTTGATTTCTTCTACGTTTTTAACACCACGTAGTTTACAAAATTCTTCGATTACAGTATGATGTGTAACTGTTTTGTCTTTAAAATAATTGACAAAATAGTTTTTTTCGTTTTCCGTTGCTTCTAATTGATTAAGGATATTCATTAAGTGCATTTTCATATGACCTTTCTGAATTCCGGTTGTAACCAAAGAACGCAGAGCAGCAAAATTCTGTGCTAAACCTGCAACAGCAACAAATCCCATCAATTCTTTTGCATTTGGTTTTCCTAAAACTGCCAACGCCAATTTAACCAACGGATGCAAATTTGTTAATCCGCCAATTGTTCCTAAAGCAGTTGGTAAATCAATCCAAAAACGGAAAATACCATCTTTTACTTCGCAATGTGTTAACGACGAATAATGACCATCTTTTGATGCATACGTATGTGCACAAGCTTCTACAGCACGAAAATCATTTCCTGTTGCAATTACAACAGAATCTATTCCGTTCATAATTCCTTTGTTATGTGTTGTGGCGCGATAAGGCTCAATTTCGGCGATACGAACTGCACGAGAAAATTTCTCTATAAATTCTTCTGCCGTAACATTTCCTTCCGCTAATTGCTCAATTGGGCAAGAAACTTCTGCGCGTACAATACAATCTGGTGTATAGTTTGACAAAATACACATTACGATTTGAATTGAATCTTTTTCGTCTGATGTAAAAGTATCGTCAGCTTCAATTTCTGCGCGCAATGTTTTTGCAAATTGCTCTAAACAAGAATTGATAAAGTTTGCACCCATCGAATCCATTGTTTCAAAAGAAGCTTTTATTTGGTAATAATTTGCTAATTCGGATGTTTTATCAATTAATTCTAACGCTAAAATTCCACCACCGCGCGCGCGCATATTTTTGGTAATGTCATTAGTTGTTTCAATTAATTGTGCACTGATTTTAGTGTCAAATGCATTTTTCAATTTCTCAAAATCGCCTTCGTACATAAAATGTACATGTCCTAATTTGGTTGTAGATAAAACGGTTGTTTTAAATCCTCCACGTGTTTGCCAAAATTTAGCCGCTTTAGAAGCCGCCGCAACAACCGAAGATTCCTCTACAGCCATTGGTATTGCGAATAACTCGTTGTTAATTAAGAAATTTGGCGCTAAACCAAATGGCATATAAAAATTAGAAACTGTGTTTTCAGAAAATTCATCGTGCAGTTTTTGCAAATCTGCATCATCATTCCAATATTGTTTTAATGTTTGGATGGCTTTTTCGTCGCCATTTAAATACTCATTAACTACCCATTCAATTTTTCCTTCTTTCGATAATTTCGAAAATCCTTCAACTGCTTGATGCTTCATATTGGATATTTTATTTAGTTACAAAATTACAAACGTTTCTACTGATAGAATGTATAAAAATACTTAAAAAGTTTTGGACGACTCATATTTATAGGGAATAATTCTACTCAAAACTAAATCTGTGAATCAAGTTTTTATTATATTTGAGAGTTTGAACTCACATGTTTAGGATACAATTATGAAAAAAATTATTTTAAGTTTAGCTGTTTTTGCCTTGAGCGTTTGCTCTTTTTCGCAACAAATTACGCTTGAAGGTATTTATGGTGGAAAATATAGAGAGAATTCTTTGTACGGTGTAAATTCTTTAAATGATGGTGAAAATTATACTGTTTTAACAAAAGAAGGTTTGGTAAAACGCTCGTATGCATCAACTTTAAAAAAAGGTGAAGCTGCAGATGTTGTTTTAGTTCCAGGAAAATTTGAAGGTTACGAATTTAGTAATAATGAGCGTTATGTGTTATTGCAAACAAATGCTAATCAAATTTATCGTCATTCATTTACAGCGAAATTCGAAGTGTATGATACGCAAACAAAAGCCAAAACATTGGTATTTGATGGTAAAGGAATTCAAGAACCTTTGTTTTCGCCAGATGCGTCTAAAGTAGCTTTTGCTTTTGATAATAATTTATACATTCAAGATTTAAAAACAAATAAAGTAACGCAGGTTACAACAGACGGTAAAAAGAATAATATCATCAACGGAATTAACGATTGGGTTTACGAAGAAGAGTTTGGTTTTGTACGCAATTTTGATTGGAATGCAGATGGAACTTCTTTGGCTTATGTACGTTTCGACGAGTCTAAAGTAAAAGAAATTAACATTCCTATTTATTACCATAACCTTTATCCAGAGGAATTGCGTTATAAATATCCAAAAGCTGGACAAGACAATTCTGAAGTTAGTTTACATGTTTTTGATACAAAAAATAATGCAACAACAAATGTTGATTTAGGTGGTGTTCAGAATTATTATATTCCGAAAATTAAATTCTCTACAAAAGCTAATTTATTAACGGTTGTAACGTCAAATCGTCATCAAAATAATGTAGATGTATCTTTTTATGATATCAATACAAAAAAAGTAAATAAATTATTTACAGAAACAAATAAAGCGTGGATTGAGACGGATAATTTAACAGTCGAATTTTTAGCGGATAATTCATTTTTATGGACTTCGGAGCGCGACGGAAATAACCACATTTATCATTATGCAGATAACGGTAAATTAATCAATCAAGTAACAAAAGGAGATTGGGAAGTAACAAACTATTATGGTTACAATCCTACAAATAAGACACTTTATTATCAATCAAACGCTAATAACGGAAAACGTATTTCGACAGAAAGACAAATTTCTGCAATTAGTTTAGATGGTAAAAAAAGTACGATGTTAACAAAAAATAACGGAACAAATTCTGCCGCTTTCAGTAAGAATTTTACGTATTTTATCAATACTTTTTCGTCTGTTACAACACCAAAAACAATTAGTTTGGTTGAATCTAAATCAGGAAAAGATTTAGGTGTTATTGTAAACAATCAACCTTTGAAGGAAAAATTGAATGCAGATAATATCGGAACAAAAGAATTATTTGTATTGAAAACAGCTGCAGGAAACGAATTGAACGCTTATGTTATCAAACCAAAAGATTTTGATCCAAACAAAAAATACCCAGTTTTGATGTATCAATATTCTGGTCCAGGTTCTCAAAATGTAAACAATACATATTTTAATTCGAATGATTATTGGCACATGATGTTGGCGCAAGAAGGTTATATTGTTTTTTGTGTTGATGGTCGTGGAACAGGTTACAAAGGAGAAGAATTTAAAAAACAAACATATTTACAATTAGGTAAATACGAAGTAGAAGATCAAATTGCAGCAGCTAAAGAAATTGGTAATTTACCGTATGTAGACAAAGCTAGAATTGGTATTTGGGGTTGGTCTTACGGTGGTTTTATGGCGTCTAATGTTTTGTTTAAAGGAAACGATGTTTTTAAAGCGGCAATTGCAGTTGCGCCGGTAACCAATTGGCGTTATTACGATTCTGTTTATACAGAGCGTTTTATGCGTACACCAGAAGAAAATGCAGCTGGATATGATGACAATTCGCCAATTAATTATGCGAATCAATTAAAAGGAAATTTCTTATTAATACACGGTTCTGCTGATGATAATGTACATCCACAAAATACGTTTGAGTTGTCAGAAGCTTTGGTACAAGCCAATAAAGATTTTGATATGGCGATTTATACCGATAAAGATCACGGGATTTATGGTGGAAATACACGCGTACAGCTTTATCGTAAAATGACAACTTTCTTGAAGAAGAATTTATAATTGACTAGCTATTTATTTTAATTAGCCAAACAAAAGCAGAATTAATCAATCGATTTGATAAAAATCATGCATAAATCAAAAAAAACCTCCGCATTGTCGGAGGTTTTTTTTATTTTCGTTGATTGCTAATAAAATCTAAAAGTTATATTAGCGTTTAGTTAAAGAAATTATGAGTAAAGAATTAACTTTAGAAGAAATTCAGAATTTTAAAGGAAAATATCCAAAACAAATTTGGAGTCTTTTCTTTTCTGAAATGTGGGAGAGATTTTGCTTCTACGGAATGCGCGGAATGTTGGTGTTTTTTATGATTGACCAACTGAAATTTGAAGAAGCACAATCGCAACTGCAATACGCCGCAATACAAGCTTTTGTATGCGCATTTACATTTGTTGGAGGTTTATTTGCAGATAAAATTTTAGGGTTTAGGAAATCACTTTTCTGGGGAGGAATTTTAATGATTTTGGGAAGTATCTTATTGGCTACAGATCCACATAATTTTTTCTTTTTGGGAATGGCTTTTACGGTTGTAGGTACGGGTTTCTTTAAACCAAACATCTCTACAATGGTTGGAGAATTGTATAAAAAAGGTGATGATAGAACCGATGCAGGATTTTCATTATTTTATGCAGGTATCAATTTAGGTGCATTTTTAGGAGGTTACGTGTGTATTGCCATTGGTAAAGGACACATGTTAACAGATATTATTGACGTTGCACATCGTTGGAATGTTGCTTTTGGTTTAGCAGCTTTTGTAATGCTAATCAGTTTAATTAACTTCTTTTTTACAGAAAGACATTTAGGACCAATTGGTTTACAACCGCGCAAATTATTACCATCAGGCGAAACAGTTCGTATGCCTATGTGGAAAGAAATTTCTGTTTACGTTTGTACTATTTTATCAATTCCATTAATCATGGCAATGGTAAAAAATACAGATTATACAGATTATTTTATGTACACTGTAGGTCCATTAACACTACTTTATTTGTTTTACGAAATGACGAAAGTTACAGCAGTAGAACGTAAAAAATTATATGCAGCTTTAGTTTTCATTATCTTTTCTATTTTATTTTGGGGAATTTATGAGCAAGCAGGAGGATCTTTAAGTATCTATGCAGCTAAAAATTTAGATTCAAACTTATTAGGTTTAAATTTAGATCCAAATGGTGTAAATAATTCAGGTGGAGCATTTTTTATTATTTTAATTGCACCATTATTAGGATTATTATGGATTTGGTTAGCAAAAAGAAAAATTGAACCAAATACAGTTATAAAATTCGGATTAGGATTTATCTTCTTAGGATTAGGATATTATGTGTTATTTGCAACAAAATTCTTTGCAAATGCAGATGGTGTAACATCATTAAACTTCTTTACATTAGCCTTATTGGTTATTACCTTCGGAGAGTTATGCTTGTCACCAATTGGATTATCAATTATGACAAAATTATCAACTCGTAACTTACAAGGAATGATGATGGGAATGTGGTTTTTAGCTTCAGCTTACGGACAATATGTGGCTGGTATAATTGGCGCAAACATGTCAAAATCAGCAGTTGTTGGAGGAGATAATTTAGATAGATTATATGCCTATGCAGATGGATACAAAGAAATTGCATTGTATGCTGTGATTGCAGGTGTAGTTTTAATCCTTATTTCTCCATTGGTTCGCAAATTAATGCAAGACGTAAAATAATTTTTTAAGATACATTATAACAAACAAACATGAGTTCAAAATCGGAAAATTTCTTTGATTCAAAAGTATTAGGACATCCGTCAGGATTGTTCGTGCTTTTCTTTACAGAGATGTGGGAGCGTTTTTCTTTCTACGGAATGCGCGTTTTATTAATTCAATTTTTAACTGCTGCAGTTATTGGATTAAATCCAGGTTGGGAGTGGTCAATCGAAAAAGCAACAGCTTTGTACGGGACCTACGCAATGTTATTATACATTACACCAATTTTTGGAGGGATTATCGCAGATAAATACATAGGTTATCGTTGGGCCGTCGTGGTGGGTGCCATTATTATGACATTCGGACACGCATTTATGGCTTTCGATACACCGTTTTTCTTATACTTAGGATTAGCGTGTTTGGTAATTGGAACAGGATTCTTTAAACCAAATATGACGTCAATCTTATCAGAAATGTACAAAGATTTCCCTGAGAAAAAAGATGGTGCTTACACTATTTTTTACATGGGAGTTAACGCAGGTGCATTCTTCGGAATGATGTTGTGTGGTTTCTTAGCAGAAAAAGTTGGTTGGCATTGGGGATTCGGTTTAGCCGGAATCTTTATGTTATTAGGAACATTACAATTTTGGTTAGCAAAACCTTTATTTGGTCGTGTTGGTGAAGTACCTTCTAAACAAAATCTAAACGAAAAAATAGAAGATGTTGAAGCGAAATACGAGCCAGGCGAAAAAGCAAATCCATTTACATTAATCGATCAAATATTGATTGTTTTAATGACGGTTTTAGGATTAGGATATGCATTTAATGATCCTTTAAGTGCTATTGGAGGAATCAACTTATTTCCATTCTCAATCGGACCTCTATCAGGACAAAACTTTGTAATTATTGTTGCATTAGTTTTATTCTTTATCGTTGTTATTCGTCGTTTAGCAAATTATACGAAAATTGTTCGTGATAGAATGATTGCCGTTATTATTTTCGCATTCTTCGTTATCTTCTTCTGGATGTCTTTCGAGCAAGGAGCTACATCATTAGTAATCTTCGCACGTGATTTTACTGAACGTAACTTAACAGGAGGCGCTGCAATGACATTTAATATTTTCAACACATTATTAACTGTTGTTCCATTAATTTTAATTTCATACGTTTTAGTTTTATTGGCTAAACAAACAATGAAAAAAGCATTTTGGTCTAATATTGTATTAGCAATTACTTTCTTAGGAATTTGGGCTGCTGCACTTTGGATGTTAAACTACAACTGGAGTTCTCACTCTTACGATGTTGCTTATCAATCAATCCAAACACCAAAATTAGACGATAAAAATGTACAAGTTTTAGACGAAGAAGGTAAACCAGTTTTTAACGAAACACCAATTACAGCTTCTTATGTTGCAAACGCTACAGATAAAATTGTAACATCTAACGTTAATTTAGCTTCGCAAGACGCTTTAACAAAAGATGCTGTGATTAATATTCACAAAGAAGGAGACAAATTTGTTTTAGTTACGCCAGCAGATTTAATCAAATTAGACGCTGAGTACAAAAAAGAAAGTAAACCATCAGAAATTATTCCAGCTAAAGTTGCAGAGATTAAAGACAGCCAAGTAGAAATTACAGTTTCTTGGTTCTCTACTCTAAACTCATTCTTTATTATTGCATTGGCTTCATTAGTTTCTCGTGTTTGGGATTCTAAATACAATCCATCTGCAGCTGTAAAATACGGTTTAGGATTAATCATTATGGCAATCGGATTCGGATGTTTAGCTTTTGGTTCTTACGGAATCGCAGAAGGCGTTCGTGTTTCTATCATTTGGTTAGTATTAGCTTACTTATTCCACACATTAGGAGAACTTTGTTTATCTCCAGTAGGTCTTTCTTACGTATCGAAATTAGTTCCGGCTCGTATGATTGCATTTATGTTCGGAATGTGGTACCTTGCTATTGCAATTGGTAACAAATTGGCAGCCATTTTAGGTGGTCAAATCGAAAATATAACAAAAGAATATTCGTTATCAACTTTCTTCTTAATCTTTACAATTGTACCAATTGTTGCAGGATTATTAGTAATGGCATTAAACCCAGTATTGAAGAAATTGATGCACGGAGTTAAATAAAAATAAATCGCTATGAAATCGAGTTTAGCAATCGTTGTATTCATCTTTTCATCATTTCTTTTCGGACAAGAAATTAAATGGTTAACATTAGACGAAGCAACAAAAGAAATAAAAGCACATCCAGAAAAACCAGTATTGATGAATTTCTATACAACATGGTGCGGATTCTGTAAGCGTTTAGACAAAGAAACTTTTACAGATGCGAAGGTTGCAGATTATGTAAACAAAAATTATATTGCCATAAAATTTGACGCCGAGACGAAAGAAATGGTGAAATTTAACGGAATTAATTACACTTACATTGCGCCAGCTAAAGCAAACTATATGGCTTATGCGTTTACAAACGGACAATTAAGTTATCCTGCAACCGTTTTGATGGACGGAAAAGGAAACATAAACAAAGTTGTTTTAGGTTTTAGAGGAGCAAACGATTTTATACAAGACATCAAAATTTAATTGAGAAATAACCTTGTTTAGAGGTTTTCCATAACACAGAATCGAAACTATATTTTGTTTCTAATTCTGTAACAATAGAAGGGTAGTTGCTGGCATCGGCAATTACCCTTTTTAGTTTTGGAGACTTTTCAAAAGGATAAATTTTAGATTGATGAACTAAAACATAATAAGGTAAATCTGTCTTATTTTCTTCATTCAATAACAATTGAAACGTTTTGGTTTCGATGGAATTTTGATGTTTAATAAAGTGAGTATGTTTAAAATTTGATTGATACGAATAGAAGTCAATTTGCTTAATTCTATTCTTTATTTTGTAAGGTTTTATAGTGTATTGATAAGTTTTATCATCCAGTAAATTCTCGCTCAAAACTGAAAAATTTCGACCATTTCTAATACCGATTACACTATTTTTATATTGATTAAAAACTATTAATTCATTGCTGTTATTTAAATGATAAATAGCTAAAAATCGATCAGTTTCTATTAAAAATAAACTTCCAAAAGCAATTAATAAAGCTAATTTAGATTTTTTAAGAAAAATAGGTTTTAAACAATACAGAATTACAATCAGTAAAATTGCAGTAAACATACTAATGTAAACATCTTTAATTACAAAATTTCCAAAGCTAGATAACCAATAAATATAGTAATTTGAAACGTAGATAAATTGATTATAAAGCCAAGTATAAGCAGGAATATTGAGATCAAAAATAACAAGAAGAATACTAATAATTCCACCACAAATCATCAAAAATGAAGCTGGAATTAGAACAAGATTTCCGAATAAAAATAAACTAGAAAACTGATTAAAATAAAATACAGAAATTGGCAAAGTTCCTAATTGAGCCGAAATACTTGTTTCCGTCATCACTTTAATTCGTCTAAGAAAATCATTATTTACAGTAAAATAATGTTCAAAAATCGGATTAAGCCAAACAATAAAAAATACAGCCGAAAAACTTAACTGAAAACCAACGTCAAATAAAAAATTAGGTTGAAACAGTAAAATGATAAAAGCCGAAAGCGACAAAGTATGGTAAATGTTTTTTGGACGATTTAGTAATTCGCTGCAATAATAAATTGTAATCATCAAAGCAGAACGAAAAACGGGTGGTTGCAATTCTACATAAAAAGCAAAAAACCAAATGATAATAAGACTGAGAATAATTCGAGTTTTTCGTCCGTTTTTAAGCCGAATAAGCGGTTTTAAAACAAATTGTAGAATCATGTAAATCATCATGACATGCAGTCCAGAAATGGATAAAATATGCACAACTCCCGTAGCAATATAACTTTGGTTAAGTTCTGGTGAAAGTTCTGTTCTATCGCCCAAAAGCATCGACGAAATTATTGCTCTACTTTCTAAATTATAACCATGTTGTTTTAATTTTTCTCGAATAGATTCTTTTGATTTTACAGACCAATTTTTCCAACCACTTCCGTCTTTATGTTTTGCAATAATAGTATCCACAAATAATTGCGAATAAATTCTTTTTCTCGCTAAAAATTGCTTGTAATCAAACTGATTTGGATTTAAAACACCTTGAATTTCTACTGATTTTGAATAAATAATCAATTCATCATTTGGATAATATTCATGCTTTTGATGCTTTAAATGTAAAATTAGTTGCTGATTATTTTCTAAATCTTTTACAACGTAATTGTGATATTTTTCTGATTTATTAGCCTGATTAACGACTTTTAAGAGGAATATCTTTGATGTTTGCTCAATTTCTTTATTTCGATCTCGATTATAATTTTGATGAATATAGACACCTAAAATTATCGAAATGCCCAAATAAGGATAGATATTTTGTCTATTTTTATTTTTTAACACACTTATAAAAAGTAAGGCGATTATCAGAAAAAATATAATTCGTAAATTTGTAGCAGGAATTAATAATTCAGAAATGATTATTCCAATTGAGAAACAAATTGTTAGTATAAAAAAGAGATACTTTTTCATACCTATAATTTAAACTAAAATTTACAGATATTGATTTTTAAGTATTTGTAAATGAAATAATTAAAAAAGAATTTCAAACAATGAAGAAAATTCTAATGATCGTTGTGTTATTTTTAGCACAATTTGCGATGGCTCAAATCGATGTAAAATTATCGATTACAAATATTAAGAAGATGAAAGGAAATTTAGCGATTGAATTTTATCGAAATGTAGAAAATTATACAAAGGGTCAAAATGCGTTTAAAAAACTGTATGTTCCGATAGAGAATATTGACAAATATGAAACAGTTTTTAAGAATATTGAACCTACTTTTTACGCTGTAAAAGTGTATTTAGATGTGAATAATAACAAGCAATTGGACAAAAGTTTTTTTGGTGTTCGTAAAGAGCCTTATGGTTTTTCGACAAATGCAGATCCAATTCTTAGAGAACCAACTTTTGAAGAAGCGAAAGTTGAAATGACCGAAGAAAATAATACAATTGCAATAAAATTGAACAATAATAAAGGCGGAGAATAATCCGTCTTTTTACTTAAAATTTTATTGAAAAGCCAAGATTTGCACCTAATAATGATGGATTTTTGGCATCTACATTTTTTAAAGGATTTAGCATATAACGATAATTTGGTTCAAAATTAAGACTCGTTTTATTCGAAATCATATACTCCAATTTCAAACCTGCATTTGCACTATAACTTGTATTGTTTAAGTTAGTTGCTTTTCCAATTTTGAAATCTGTACCCGAAGAATTTACAGAAATTGTATTTTTTGTAACTACATAATAACTTCCACCAGCTGTTGCCAACACGTTAAATTTATCAAAAGTCAATAATTTATACTCGAGCTCCAAAGGAACTTCGATGTACTGTATTTTTTGCTCCATTTTACTTGCTTCCGTAGTAATCGCCATAATTGCTTGCGAATTAGCTGCGGAAGAATTTACACGAATATTACTATTATAATTGATGTTATTTGTGTTTTGAGGAGACGCATTTTCGTGTGTAGATAAAGCTACAATTGCAGTATTTAGCCCAGTGTTTACTTGATTTGTTTGTTGTTCTAAATTAACTTTTGCAATACCAGAACGAATGTTTAATTTATCATTTATTTTGAACGAAACTTTTGCACCATAAGCCATTGTTACAGCGTTTTCGATATCATTTTGATTAAATTCATCAGATAAAATAGATTTAGAATCTAATAAAACGGATGGATTTACAAAAGAAGAAACTGCAAATTTTGGAGCGGTTTGTTTAATTTCTATTTTATTTTCTTGCTTTTTATTTTGTTCTGCAATAGCTAATTCTAGTTCGTTTTCTTTTAAAGTATTTTCCTCATTTTTTGTAATTTCTTCTTTTTTTACATTAGTATGAAGCGATTCTGGAAAGATTTTTTCAGTAAAATTAGAAGGATTTTTTGTTGCGAAAACATTCGAAAAAATAGCATCATTTGATAATAAATGATCATTCTTCAGATTTATATTTTCAAAATTTTTTGATTGATATTCTAGATTATTTTCTTTTCCAAAAGCAAATTGATTTACAGAATTTGAACTAGATTTTTCAATATTTTTATCTGCATTAATTTTATTCTCAATCGATTTTATTTGATTGAAATCTTTTTCAGTGTTAGAATCAGTTTCTTGCTGATTTTTCTTTTTAGAATGTACAATTTCTGGAGTTTTAATTGAAGAATTTATCGTGTCATTTTGATAAAAATAATAAACACCAACGCCCAAAACTAAGCACGCAGCAGTAGAACCAATCCAATAAAATAGTGGAATAATTCGCTTCTTTTTCTCCTTTTCATCTAATTTTTCTTGGATATTTTTCCAAGCATCCAAAGGCGGAGTTTGTGGTTGCGATAGATTATCTTTTATATATTGATCAAACTTTTTCATCTGCGATAGGTTTTAAAAGGGTAAGTTTTTGTTTTAATAAATTTTTTGCTCTAGAGAGATTTGATTTGGAGGTTCCGACTGAAATTTGGAGTAATTCTGCAATTTCTTGGTGCGAATATTCTTCAAAAATGTAGAGGTTAAAAACTTGCCTATATTGTGGTGGAAGATGTTGTATAGTTTCTAATAGTTGTTGATAATCATAATCTTGCGGTAAGTCATCTACTTCATTATCAGTAGTTAATTGAAGATGATTTTCGTAATCGTCAAATGAAATAGTTTTCTTTTTCTTGATTTTTTCTAAGGACAAATTAATCATAATTCGTTTCATCCATCCTTCAAAAGAACCTTGAAATTTAAATTGGTCTATTTTATTAAAAATAATAACAAAACCCTCTTGAAAAGTATCTTGCGCGTCTTCGTAATTTTCTGCATAACGAAGACATATCGAGAATAAAATAGATGAAAACTGAAGATAAATTTCTTCTTGTGCCTTTCTATTTTTTTCTTGACAGCTTTTGATTACATTTTCAAGAGAGTCATTCAAAATTTAATTTGTCTATTATTGTGCTTTGATATCTAAAACGATAGAATCGTATTTTGGAGATGTACTACCTTCTTTATTACCTGTCCAGAATTTTAATGTATATTCACCAGCATCTTTAGGAGTAAACTTTAATGTTTTTGTTTCTAAAGTGATACCTTCTGTACAACTTGTACTATTAGATTGTTTCCCATATACACCAATGTTATGTTTAAAAGCAGTACTACCTTGTAATAAACTAAATTGAATAAAATCTTGACAAGAATTAGTTTTTTGATAAGTTACATGCACATTTGTTGTTTTACCAGCTGGCATTATTGAATCCTGATTAACTTCAATCTTAGTTGTTGGAAAAAATCCAAAAGTAGAATAATCATTGTCATCATCATTATTTAAACAGCTTGTTGTTGCTAATCCTAAAAAGCCTACAAAAGCTAAAGCGCTTAATCTTTTTACTAATTTCATGGTATGTATTTTATTGTTCTATAAAAGTAAGAGTTAGATTTTGTAAATGGTTGCGTTATAATAAAAAAAGAATTATAAATTTTAACATTTAGCGAAATTAAAAAATCCTTTTAAGCAAATGCTAAAAGGATTTTTTGTGTTAGAAAAGTTTGTTAACTTTTAAGTTAGGTTAACCTTGTCTAGAAATTACCTAATAATATTTTGGCTCTCTCTTTTTGTAAGAGATATATTTTTTAAAAAGGTTGCGTCTACGTATTAATTATTTTTTTAAATCATCAACAATTAAATTCGCAGTACGCTCCGAAGCGCCAACGCCACCAAGTTTATGATACAATTCTTTGTAATCACTTAATATTTGTGCACGCTTTGGTGTATTCAGAATTAAATTTAATTCGTGTTTGATATTCGTATATGTTAACTCGTGTTGTATAAGTTCTTTTACCACTTCTTTATCCATAATTAAATTAACAAGCGAGATAAAACGAATATTTTTAACCACACGTTTTCCTATTTCGTACGAAATACGATTTCCTTTGTAACAAACAACTTCGGGTACTTTTAATAATGCAGTTTCTAAAGTTGCTGTACCAGATGTAACCAAGGCTGCATAAGAAATTCTTAATAAATCGTACGTTCTATTTTCGACAATTTTCAAGTCATCTCCTGCAATTTCTTTGTAGTTTTTTATAGGTTGAGAAGGTGCACCTGCAACCACAAATTGATAATCAGGAAAATCTTTTTGTACCGAAAGCATCAAAGGTAATTTTACTTTAATTTCTTGTGTACGACTTCCTGGTAAAAGTGCAATTATAGGACGATCATCCAAATTATTATCTTTCCTGAACTTTGCTTCATCTATTTCGGGAAGATTATTTAGCGAATCTAGTAGTGGATTTCCTACAAAATCAACTTTATAATCATAGCGTTGATAAAACTCTTCTTCAAATGGAAGAATAACAAACATTTTATCAACTACCTTTTTTATTTTATGAACACGACCAGTTTTCCAAGCCCAAATTTGAGGCGAAATATAATAGTAAACTTTTATACCAAGTTTCTTTACAAACTCTGCAATTCGTAAATTAAAACCAGGATAATCGACCAAAATCACTGCGTCTGGTTGATAGGCTTCGATATCTTTTTTAGCAACAGAAATGTTTCCTAAAATTGTTTTCAAATTCATTAAAACTTCTGCAAAACCCATAAAAGCTAAATCTCGGTAATGTTTTACCAAAGTTCCGCCTTGCGCTTGCATCAAATCTCCACCCCAAAAACGAAATTCGGCTTGAGGATCTTTCTTTTTTAATTCTTTCATTAAGTTCGAAGCGTGTAAATCGCCCGAAGCTTCACCTGCAATGATATAATATTTCAATGGAAATAGTTTTTCTTCACACAAAGATAGGAGAAATCTATAAGCCGAACAGATTCCACTAATTTTTTATTGCGTAATTTTACTCTTCAAAATAGAATGATAATGTCAGACGAAATAGTAAATAAAATTGCCAATAGTGGCTTAATTACAATCGATTTACAAGATTATTATCCAGATGGAGAGCGTGTTGTATTTGATTTGAAGGATTGGTTATACGAAGAATTAATTTTGAGAGAAAAAGATTTTCGTCAAAACCTAAAAGAGCATGATTGGACGCAATACCAAGATAAATATGTAGTATTAACGTGTACGGCTGATGCAATTGTACCATCGTGGGCATATATGTTGGTTACAACGTATCTAAACCCAATTGCAAAGCGTGTTGTGCATGGAAGTTTGCAGGATTTGGATATGATTTTGTACACAGAAATTATAGATCATTTGCCTTATGAAGAATATCAAGACGGAAAAATTATTGTAAAAGGATGTTCGCATAAACCTGTTCCAGATTCGGCATACATACAGTTGATAGAGCGTTTGCAACCAATTGTAAATTCGTTGATGTTTGGCGAGGCTTGTAGTACAGTGCCTTTGTATAAAAAGAAGAAATAAAAAAATCGCTCAATTTGAGCGATTTTTTTATTTCAATATAGTTTATTGTTTACGGTCTTGTCATCATTCTTTCGCTTCTTTGCGAATTTGAAGATCTGTCGCCCATATCACCTTTTGTAGATTTTCCTCCAAATTGATTTAAGTTGAATGTTAACGAAAACATTACGAATTGCGATAAAATATTATTTCGTGTATCAACTGTAGAATCTGCGTTAATAGTTCTTGTAAAACTATTATTTTGGTTTAATAAATCATAAACTTTTACACCAGCTTCTAGCTTATCATCAAAAAATCTGTACATCAAACTTGTGTTCCATAAAAAGAAATCGCGTTTGAAACCTGCAGCCATTCTAGAATTGTAATTGTAGCTAAAATCATTTGTCCATGTTAAATTCTTAGGAAAAGTTGCAATCGTTTTTATTCCAAAATTATGTGTGATATTATTTTGATTATCAATCGTATAATTTTCAAATCTAGAATTTGAGAAATTTAATCGGTACGATGGCGAAATAGTTAAATAGTCACCATAATCCCAATTCAAACGAATATTTGGAGCTAAATTAGTGCTGAATTGTTCAAATTTTTCTCCATCACGAAAACCTTGTGTCAAGCCATAATTAGCCGAAATACCAACATTTAATCTAAATTTATTTATTCCTTTTTGATATTGTTTATTGAAAGAAAAATTTCCAGATAATCTATAATTTCCTTTTACATTTTCGTAAGTAGTTGTTCGTTTATAGCTCGTATAATCCACATCCGTAAAATTTACAATACTCGATTCGTTGTACGTATAATTAAGAAATGCATTAACGCCTTGTCTTGTTTTGCGATCAAAATTGCTAAACATCAAGTTAATATTATGTGCTTTATTCGGATCAAGATCAGGATTACCTTTATAAACATCTAATGGATCGGTTTCATCTAAAATCGGTAAAACTTGCGATGACGAAGCTAAACTTGTTTGATAATTATATTGCAACGAAAGCGAATTATTTCCGTTTTGATAACGAATATTTCCTTCTAAATTAGGCAATGTTTTATTTTGAACAGAGCTATAATCTGTTGATTTAAATATTCCGAAAT
The DNA here is from genome assembly GCF_900115015.1 of Algoriella xinjiangensis. Taxonomy (GTDB): domain Bacteria; phylum Bacteroidota; class Bacteroidia; order Flavobacteriales; family Weeksellaceae; genus Empedobacter; species Empedobacter xinjiangensis. The sequence goes on from NZ_FOUZ01000009.1 coordinate 99,281, forward strand.
TGTCTTGATTATAAATATTAGCACCAACTTTTACCGCCGCAGATAATTTTGATTTGTTTAATAAAAATTGTGCGTAAGGCGTAATTTGATGCTGTTTTGTTGAATAAAATCGCGTCAAATCATTGTTCATTTGGTCATATTCTCCCGTAATATCGTTGTAATTCCACGTTCTATTATTTGTTTCAGTATCATTAAAATCGTATGCAGTACCAATTGTTATTTTTGCAGAATCGGCGATTGGATACGTGTATTTTGCATCAAAAATGTACAAATTATTTTTAGAAATATTGCTTTCGTTGATGTTTCTGTAAATATCCGAAATTGGATCATTTGTGTATAAAGTTGTCGAATTGATTCGTGAATCTCGGTCTGTTTTACCAATCGAAATGTCTGAATTTAAATCGAAATACGAATTATTTTTAAATTTCTGATTAAGAGATAAGTTCGTTTTAAATGTATTTGACGTTGATTTTCCATTTGAAGTTTGATTCATTTCATTTCTCAAATCGCCTAAATCAGAAAATGTTTTACTTTCTGTCTGCGCAGAGTTTGTAGAAGATGAATTGCTAAAAGATGGATAGAAATATATTTTGGTGTTGTTTTTTGTCCATTCTAAATTTGTTCCAAAATTATGACCATACGTTTCATTTTTTGTATTTGAATTAGCGTCAGAAGTATAAATGTTTTTTGGAGCAAAATTTTCGACATGTTTGTATTGTTCATTTTTAGAAAATGAATGATTTAAACGATAATCAGCGCCAATTTTTAAATTATCATTTAGCTGATCGTTGTAATTTAATCCAACCGAAGTGTTGGTTGAAATACCGTCCGAATTTCTTCTTCCCATACCACCACGACCACGAGAACCTTCGCCGCTAACCATACCCGAAGCCGCAATATCTGTAGAAGAACCAATTAAACTTAACTTGCGTTTTCCCTTAAAATAGTTCGCCATCAAATTAGCTTCGTAGTGATTATCTGTACCATAACCGCCTGTCGCTTTTAGCATATAACCTTGCTTTTTGTCTTCTTTTAAAGTGATATTTAAAGAAGATTTATCTGATTTAGATTTTTCACCAGAAAATTTTTCATTCTTTGTTTTGAAGTCCGAAACCTGAATTTTGCTGATAATATCCGCAGGTAAATTTTCTAAAGCAACTTTTCCATCCGTTCCAAAAAAAGTTTCTCCATCAATCAAAATCTCATTAATTTGCTTTCCGTTTACCGTAATTGCACCAGCATCATCCATCTCAAAACCTGGTAATTCGCGCAATAAAGCTTCTAAATTTGCATTAGGTTTTACTTTGTACGAATCTGCATTATATTCAATCGTATCCTGCTTTACAACCATTGCTTCTACATTTTTTACGACAACTTCTTGTAAATCATAAACCATAGGATTGATGACAACTGTGCCCAAATCAATGTTATTTTTTATAGATTCAAAACTTTGTTTAAAAACACCTTCTAAAGCATCATCAATAATTAAATAAACGGGATGATCTTGAATTGAAACTTCGAATTTAAAACTTCCATTATCGTCTGTAATTGTAGAGGAGATTTTAGTAGAATCGGCTTTGTTACCAACAATAACTTCAGCATCCGTTAACGGAAAATTTAAAGCATCTGTAACTTTACCTGTTATGGTAATTTTTTCTTGTCCGAAAGCAAAAAATGTAAGGCAAGTAAAAAATAATGCAAGAATGTGTTTTGACATAGAGAATAGATTTTCATCTGTTAGACATCAAAATCAGTGCAAAGTTTAATGTGAAACTAAAGTTTTTTCCAACTATTTGTAGAAATCTTTGCTGTATCTATTGTCGAAGAAGTATTAAACAATGGTGTTATAGCAACAACACGTTTTACTTTTAAGGTTTTTGATTTAGATTCTGGACAATTAATTTCGATTAATTTAATTGTTTCTGAAGCAGATGTTTTGGATTGAAATAAAACTTTTTTGGTTGTTTTATCAATTTTCCAATCTGCACAATCATTAATACTGTAATATTCGAAAGTAAATAAAGGAATCAAACCAATGATAATTCCCAATACAAATTTCATGACATTCGAAAAACTCCAACCTTCATTCTTTTTGATAGAAAGTAAAAATAACACATAAATACTTACTGCTGCTAGAAAGGTTAAAACTTTTGGAAATATTTTTGAGACCTGATAATTTGAGAATTCTAGACTTATAAAATCACCTATCAGAAAGTATCCAATAAACCATAGTATAAAAATTATACAGCTTGTTAAGATAATATATCGTAAGGTTTTATTCATCTTGTTTTTAGGTTTGCGTGGTATAAATATAAAAATATTCCTGTCAATAGACAGGAATACTTGTATTAAAATAGACTTATTTAGATGATTTTAATAAATTTTCTAGAATTTCGCAAGCACTTTCAGCTAAATTGGTTCCAGGACCAAAAATTGCATCAGCACCATTTTGATACAGATAATCGTAATCTTGACGAGGAATAACGCCTCCTACAACAATATAAACATCATCGCGACCTAACTCTTTCAATTGTTTTACAACTTCCGGAACTAATGTTTTGTGACCTGCCGCTAAAGAAGAAATTCCTAGAATATGAACATCATTTTCTATCGCTTGTTTCGCAACTTCGGCTGGTGTTTGGAACAATGGCGAAATATCAACATCGAAGCCCATATCGGCAAAAGATGTAGCCACTACTTTAGCACCTCTATCGTGACCATCTTGTCCCATTTTGGCAACCATAATACGTGGACGACGTCCGTCTTCTTCCGCAAATTGATCTGCCAATTTACGCGCTTCTTCAAACTTATCCATTTTTCCTGCTCCCATTGCGTAAATACCTTGAATTCCTCTTGTTATTGCTTTGTGTCGACCAAAAATTGTTTCTAATGCATCAGAAATTTCACCTAAAGTTACTCGACGACGAGCGGCTTCTATTGATAATTCTAATAAATTACCTTCGCCAGTTTCTGCGGCTTTTGTTAATTGTGCTAAAATATCTTTTACAGCCTCATTATCACGATCTGCTTTGATTTGATTTAAACGATCAATTTGTTTTTGACGAACTGTTGTATTGTCAATATCAAGAATATCAAATTCTTGTTGTTTTAATTTAGAACGATAAGCGTTAACACCAACTATGGCAACATCGCCAGAATCAATATTCGCTTGTTTTTTTGCAGCAGCTTCCTCAATACGCATTTTCGGAATACCAGCTTCTATGGCTTGCGTCATTCCGCCTAATTCGCGCACTTCCTGAATATATTCCCACGCTTGATTCGCCATATCATTGGTTAAAGACTCAATCATAAAACTTCCTCCAAAAGGATCAGCAGTTCTACAAATTTGAGTTTCTTCTTGCAAAATAATTTGCGTATTACGTGCAATTCGTGCAGAAAAGTCTGTTGGTAAAGCAATTGCTTCGTCCAGTGCATTGGTGTGTAAAGATTGTGTTCCGCCAAGTGCCGCAGCCAAAGCTTCAATTGCCGTACGTCCAATGTTGTTATATGGTTCTTGTTCTGTTAAGCTCCAACCAGAAGTTTGGCAGTGAGTTCTTAACATTAACGATTTTTTATTTTGAGGTTCAAATTCTTGCATCAATTTTGCCCAAAGCATACGTGCAGCACGCAATTTTGCAATTTCTTGAGGAAAATTCATTCCAATGGCCCAAAAGAAAGATAAACGAGGAGCAAAATCATCTACTTTTAAACCTGCATCTAAACCTGTTTTTACATATTCGTAACCATCAGCCAAAGTATAAGCCATTTCTAAAACTGGCGTTGCACCAGCTTCTTGCATGTGATAGCCCGAAATAGAAATTGAGTTGAAACGAGGAATTTTTTGTGACGTATATTCAAAAATATCCGCAATAATTTTCATTGATGGTGTTGGTGGATAAATGTAAGTATTACGCACCATAAACTCTTTCAAGATATCATTTTGTATCGTACCCGAAAGTTGATCTTGCGAAACACCTTGCTCTTCTGCGGCAACAATATAAAATGCCAAAATCGGAAGAACTGCTCCATTCATCGTCATCGAAACAGAGATTTTATCTAATGGAATTTCATCAAATAAAATTTTCATATCCTCTACAGAATCTATCGCAACACCAGCTTTACCAACGTCTCCTACAACACGTTCGTGATCCGAATCATAACCGCGGTGCGTTGCCAAATCAAAAGCAACAGAAAGACCTTTTTGCCCTGCAGCTAAGTTTCTTTTGTAAAATGCATTTGACTCTTCTGCCGTAGAAAAACCTGCATATTGACGAATTGTCCAAGGCTGACGAACATACATTGTTGTGTACGGACCTCGTAAATAAGGTGCAATACCTGGTAAAAAATTAATTTGTTTTAAATCTTTTACATCGTCATAGTTATAATCACTTTTTACTTGTAAACTATCTAATTCAAACGATTCTATATGTGTTGGATTAGAATTTAGATTTCTTTTAAATCGTAAATTCGAAAAATCTGTTTTGTGATTCATAGCGCTAAGATAAATAATAATCTAAAAGATTATATAAAATAACCTTTTTTTGATTTGAGTTTTTTGAACGATTTGTGAACAAATTATTCTAAATAAAGCAATGTTGTTATTTTTGGTAAAATTATTGATTTGATTTTGATAATCAGTACAATAACAAACCACAAAAAACATGAGATTATGAAATTAGAATTTAGTACAAAATCAATTTCTGAGATTTTAGCAGAATTTGAAGATAAAAAAACGTTTGATTGGCAGAATGATATTTTTAATTTTTTAAGAAAACATGATGAAAGCTCGTCTGCTGTTAAATTTCATTATGCTTTAGAAGACAATGTTTATACATCTGTTTTTAACAGAGAGTTTGTAAGCAATACTTTTAAGTCTTTGAATGATTATTTGGGATTAAAAAAAGGTGATACAGCTTTGTTAAGTTCTTCGGTATTAGAAAATGAAGGCGAAATTGTTATTCTACAAGCAATAGAAGGAGGATTGGATTTGTATTGTAATGAAGATTCTGATGAGATAAAAATTCCGTACACAGGCGAACATCAAGACGAAATTGGGTTTGCGATTGATTATGCTTATGTTACAAAAGTACAAGCAGAAAACTCAATGAGTAATTTGGTCCGAATAAATAAAGTTGCAATAGAGGTTGATAGTTTAAATAATGATTTATCAAAACAGTTAAATAAAATAGATAAAACATCATTTTATAAAGTTTATACGGCAAATGGATATCCAGTTGCGATAAAAAAGAATAATGATGTAGAATTTTCTGTTTTAGATAAAATTGATATTTCTGAAGATGAAAAAGGAAGCTTGATTTTAAATTCGCCTTATGAAGAAGAGTCTTTAAACACACATCGTCAAGTTGTGATTATAGATGATAAGAAATTCAGATTTTTATCTAAAAACGAATGTCGATTAGGTAATAATGGAGAAATTATAAATTTAGAACAGATTGAAGAAAAGCTAAAACCATACATCGATTTAAATTATGTTGTGATTGATTTTCCACAAAAAGAGACCGGAAAAGAAGTAATTACTTTGGTTATAGAAAGTAGATTTTCTACAGAAATTAATATTCCGAATAACGAATTAGAGGAAAGAGAAGTTCCGCAACAAACATTTTTTATCGGAGAATTCCCGAAAAGTCAAGATAAATCTGCAATTCGCGCAGATTTAAAAAGATTATTAAAAGAATCAAATAAAAAAGATTAAAACAAAATAATGGGATACTTTTTGAGTATCCCATTATTAATTTAAAAATTGTAAAAATCAATTAATACTGAATATCAATTAATGATTTTAATGGAATTAAAACACCATTTTTAATTTGTAAATATTTTTCTGTTACCGACCAAACTGTCGTTTCGATTTTCTTTGGACCTTGATCAGTTTGAAAAGTAATATATGCTTTTGATTTAAATTCGTTTCCTAAACGTACAGCACCATTCAATTTGCTTGCTTCTACTGTTACCTCGTCTTTTGGTGCGTCTAAAAATTTATAGTTAAATATTTCTTCTTTTTCAATTAATTCTGCTTTCATCATTTTTTTAAATTTTGGATTATTTAATTTTCCATAACACAATATGAAATTAGTCATATTTTTCAATAAACAATAAAATTCTGACTATTTTTTTAGTGTAAATACGCATATTCAAAACACAGACCAAATCAGTTTTTTAGCTACGAAATATTTTAAAATTGAGGATTCATGAAATCTAACAAAATAATAACTCAATCATTTTCTAAGAAATCACTAAATTTGCACAATGTCAGACGAAAAGATATTTAAATCCGGTTTTGTAAACATCATAGGAAATCCAAATGTTGGAAAATCTACTTTGATGAATATAATGATGAAAGAACGTTTAGTAATTGCAACTCACAAGGCGCAAACCACACGTCATCGTATCAAAGGAATTTTGACAGGAGAAGATTATCAAATTGTTTTTTCGGATACACCAGGTGTTTTAGACCCAGCTTACGAATTGCAAACTAAAATGATGGATGCTGTAAAAGAGTCGTTGGTTGATGCTGATGTGATTCTTTATGTTGTAGAAATTGGAGAAAAAAGTCTGAAAAACGAAGAAGTTTTTGCACGTCTACAAAAAACATCTACACCAATTATTTTATTATTAAATAAGATAGATACCGCTACACCAGATCGTTTGAATGATGCAGTTGATTATTGGCATGAACTTTTACCAAACGCCGAAATTTTACCAATTTCTGCAAAAGAAAACGTAAATGTAGATTTGTTAGTCAATAAAATTAAAGCAATTATACCCGAAGGACCACAATATTATCCAGATGATCAATTAACAGATCGTTCGGAGCGTTTTATTGTAAACGAGGTTATTCGCGAAAAGATTTTATTAAACTATCAAAAAGAAATTCCATATTCGGTTGAGGTTGTAACAGAACGTTTTAAAGAAGATTTACATTTAATCTCAATAGAAGCAGAAATTTATGTAGAACGTGATTCTCAAAAAGGAATTATCATTGGACATAAAGGCGAATCTTTATCAAAAGTTGGGAAAGAAGCAAGAGAAGAGTTAGAGAAGTTTTTTGACAAAAAAGTGTTCTTAAAACTTTTTGTAAAAGTGCGTAAAGACTGGCGAAGTAAAGAAAATGATTTACGTCGTTTTGGTTATTAAAAACGAATTAAAAATAGCAAAGCGTTGAGAAATCAACGCTTTTTTTGTGTCTTTAACTGAAAGAATAATTGTAAATTTGAAGAGATATAAATCTTTATAATCAAATAATTATGACTAAAATATTATTCCCAACAGATTTTTCTGATACTGCAAATAATGCTTTTTTATATGCCTTAAATCTTGCGAAAGTTTTAAATGCCGAAATCCGATTAATTTCTGTTCAATCTAGTGTTAAAAATTATCTTGATGTAACAGAAGATGATTTCGAAAGCTATATAAATCAACTAAAAGACATTGCAACTGCAAACGGTTTAGAAGATATTAATATTGAAAGTTCGCTTGTTATTGGAGATTTATTGATGATGATTTTAGATATTGTAAACAAACAAGATATTAGTTATATCGTAATGGGAACCAATGGACAAAATAGTTTGGGTAAAAAGTTTTTTGGTTCTAATACACTAAATGTGCTTAATAATGCAACCGTTCCGGTAATGATTGTGCCAAATAAAGTAAAGTTTAAAAAAGAAAGAAATTTTGCTTTTGCAACTTTATTTAATGAGACAGAAAATAAAGCATTAGCGCAAATGGACGAAGTTGTAAATCGTTACAACAAACAATTAAAATTAGTACACGTAGAAACAAAAGTTGTGACAACAGAAATGCTTCGTGTAAAAGGAGAATGGGAAGAAAAATATCCAAAAGCTAAAATAGAAATCGTGAATAATGATGATGTAGAAGGCGGATTATTTAGCTATTGTACATCAAATAAAGTAGATGTTTTAGGAGTTGTTCACCGTGAATTATCATCTTTCGAACGTTTATTTACAATCAATCACAGCCAACGCTTGTTGTCAAATGCAAGTGTAGCTTTATTGGTTTTTCAAGAATCTAAATAAGTATAAATAAATACTAAAGCGATGTATTTCATCGCTTTTTTTGATTGGCTAAATTTTTGCTCTTTTTTTATAAATTAACGAATATGACCGAACAAGAAAAGAAAAATAATCTAAAAAAGCACAAAGCAATTGCGACAGGACTATTTGTTGTAATGATGATTGTCTATTTTTTGATGGTTTATTTGGCGCAACATTCCGATGCCAAATGGATTGGTTATGTAGAAGCTTTTGCCGAAGCCGCGATGGTTGGTGCGCTTGCCGATTGGTTTGCGGTTACAGCTTTGTTTCGTTATCCGTTGGGAATTAAAATTCCACACACAAATTTAATAGAGAACAGTAAAAATGCAATTGGTGATAATTTAGGACAATTTGTAACCGATAATTTTTTGACGCCCAAAACAATTCGTCCATATATAGAAAAGCTAGAAGTTGTAAAATTTGCGGCAGATTGGTTAAATAAACCGTCTAATCAAAAAGGATTGCAAGAAGAATTAATCAATTTTTCTAAAAAGATTGTCAATGATTTAGATGATAAAGATGTTGTTGATTTTATTTCGTTAAAAGGTGATGAAATTTTAAAACAATTTGATTTACCAGAACTTGTTTCGTCTAGTTTAGAATATATTTTAGAGAAAGAAAAGCATGATGAAATTTTAGAATCAATTATTCCAAAAGCAAAAGAATATATTTTGCAAAGTGATTTAATTATCAAGGATAAATTGAATGAAAAACATCCCGTAATTTCTTTTTTTGCAGGTAAAAAAATCTCGAAAGGAGTAGTGGAAGGCGTGATTAGTTTTCTGGATGAAGTAGAAGAAGATCGAGAACATCCGGTTCGTCAAAATATAGAGCAGATTATTCGAGATAATATTTTGAATATAAAAGAATCGCCTGAATGGAGAATTAAGCTAGAAAGTTTGCGCGATGATTTTATTACGCCCGAACGTTTTCATGATTATGCCCTTGATTTATGGACGGCGATTCGACAAAATTTAACCGAAAGCTTTGATGATAAAGATTCAGCTTTACAAGTTTATATTCAGAAAAATATAAAGAAGCTTGCCGAAAATTTAACGGATAATCAAGAAATGATTACTAAAATAAACGGTTGGGTTCGTCATTTTATTTACCGCATGATTTTACGAAATGTAGGCGAAGTAGAAGATTTGATTAGTAAAACCGTTGGCGATTGGGAAGGAAAACAATTGAGTGAAAAACTAGAACTAGAAGTTGGTAAAGATTTGCAATTTATACGAATCAATGGGACTTTGGTTGGAGGTTTAGTAGGTTTAATCATTTATACAATAACACAATTGGTGTTTCATTAAAATAAAAAAGCGCGAGATTTATCTCGCGCTTTTTCTATCAACAATTATAAAATTATTTTACTGTAGTCAGTTTTTCATCCGCCTTCCAAATTCTATATTCTAACACATAGCCTTTTGGTACATAAACTACAATTGGTAATTTGCTGTTATAGCGTGTTTGTAAACTTTTTGCATGAACTACTTTTTCAATCGATTTATTATTCATACATCCCATTAAAGAGCCTGCTACATTACCATTCGACTCGAATTGATAAAAGTTATATCCCCAACCATCTACTGTTTTTTCTTCAAAAGTACCAGCCAAAAAGAAATTATTACATGTATCAACCAATGTTTTTTTACCAACAAATAGCTCTACACTATAATTATCTTCGTTTGGTAAAGTTTTTAAAGTAATCACTTTTTGTTCGTATCCACTTTTTGCTTTTGGATACATAGAATAATCAATTTTACTTTTTTGAGCAAATGATAATGTTGTTAAGATCAATGCTACAATGCTAAATATTCTTGTCATTTTCATACTTGTTTAGAATTTGTTTTTCTATAAGTAAGATGTCTAGAAGTGGGAAAAGGTTGTGTGATGAAGTGTTAAAAATATCACAAATAAAAAAAGACAATCAAATGATTGTCTTTTTTGCTCCTCCTCTTGGGCTCGAACCAAGGACCCTCTGATTAACAGTCAGATGCTCTAACCAACTGAGCTAAGGAGGAGTATCGTTATCGATATTGTGTTGCAAATATAGAGCAAATTTTATTACTTCCAAATCTAAAATTAAAAAAAATGATGCGTTGAATGCCCTAAAACAGGCAACTCTTTGAAAATGAATGATAAAAAATTTTATTTTTTTTGAAAAATATTCATCTTAAATCTTAATTTGAAATTTATTTGTAATGATAAAAGATTCCTTGTTGTGTAGCCGTCCATAAAGGCGCTTCTTTATTTGCCGCTTTTAATGCATTGCTTGCCCACGTATTACACGTAAAAAATAAGCTATAACTACCTTTTGCTTCGTAAAAAGCATCATTATTACCGTAAACAGCATCCGTTTTTATCAGTTGGATTTTATTTTGTTCATCCAAATCAAAAGATTGTTTTATATAGTTTATCAATTCTGTATATTCTTCTTTGCTCATGTAGACGCGCTTACAATCTTCATCTACTTTCATTTCGTTGTAAAAAGTTGTGTGCATCGCAGATTCTCCTAACCAAAAAGCAGCTTTAAAAGCGGTTGAGAATTTTAAATCTTTCCATTCGGGTGTATCCAAATAAAAACCTTTGTCGCCCCAACCAACCGCAAGATATTTATACTGTTGTTTAGATTTTGTATCGCTGAAAGGAATATAAGTTGACCAATCAATTTGATCTGTAACTACAGGCATCACAATGTCCGTATGTACGCCGTTTGTTTTGATATAAACTTCGACTTGATCAATTGGTTTTTCTGGTGTTTTATTAACCGAAATTAAAGGAAGAATGAGAACTGCAAGTAGATAAATGATAATTAATCCGACTAAAACGCCCAATGTTTTAAGGATAAACTTTAATATTTTTTTCATAGTTGTGAGGTTGATGAGCTAAAATAAAAAAACCTGCTTAATTAAAAGCAGGTTTTAAGCTAAATATTCACATTAATAAAAAACTGTCTATTCTTAGTTATTTGTTCTGAAAACTAATTTATTGTCGCCTTGTTTTTCGTCAAAATAATCAACTAAAACAGCGTCATTATCATTAATTGTTCCTTTTAAAATTTCTTTAGAAAGTTCATTCAACACATCTTGTTGAATAACTCTTTTCAATGGTCGCGCTCCAAATTGTGGATCGTATCCTTTTTTCGCTAAATAATCTATCGCTTCTGGCGTAATATCTAATGTAATATCGCGAAGTGCTAATTTTTTAGCCACGGCATTTAAATAGATTTTTACAATTCCAGAAATTTGATTTTCGCTTAACGGACGGAATAATATAATTTCGTCGATACGGTTTAAAAACTCTGGACGGAAATTTTGTTTTAATTCGTCAAAAACAACCTCTTTTGTTTCGTTATAAACTTGTGCAACATTATTGTTATCAATATCCGCAAATTTCTCTAAAATAGTATGCGAACCAAAGTTAGACGTCATAATGATTATGGTGTTTTTGAAGTTAACAACACGTCCTTTATTGTCTGTTAATCGACCATCATCTAAAACTTGTAATAAAATATTGAAAACATCTGGATGCGCTTTCTCTATCTCATCTAACAAAATTACCGAATATGGACGACGACGAACAGCCTCTGTTAATTGTCCACCTTCATCATAACCAACATAGCCCGGAGGTGCCCCAACCAAGCGCGAAACGGCATGACGTTCTTGATATTCTGACATATCGATACGCGTCATTGCATTTTCATCATCAAATAAAAACTCAGCCAAAGCTTTCGCTAATTCGGTTTTACCAACACCTGTAGATCCTAAGAATAAGAACGAACCAATTGGTTTTCCTTCGTCACTTAATCCAGCTCTAGAACGGCGAATAGCGTCCGAAACTGCTGTAATTGCTTCTTCTTGTCCTAATACACGTTGATGCAATTCTTCTTCTAAATTCAATAATTTTTCGCGGTCAGATTGCATCATTTTTTGAGCAGGAACACCTGTCCATTTTGATACAACTTCTGCAATATCATCCGAATCAACAAATTCTTTTACCAATTTGTTTTGCGAATTTTTTTCAAGAATTTCTTCAGCATCTTGCAAATCTTTTTTGGCATTTACCAAATCTTCAAATTCTAATTTAGAAGCTGTTGCGTAATCATAATCACGTTTTGCACGTTCGATATCAAATTTTATATTTTCGATATTTTTACGTAAATCTTGCACTTCGTCCGCACGATTTTTTTCTGCTTGCCATTTCGAGTTTAATTGACTTCTTTCGTCTTGAAGATTTGATAATTCTTCTTTCAAAAGATTCAATTTTTTCTCATCATCTTCACGTTTTATCGCTTCAATTTCGATTTCTAACTGAATAATTCGACGATCTAATTTATCTAAATCTTCAGGTTTAGAATTCATTTCCATTCTTAATTTAGACGCAGCTTCGTCCATTAAATCAATGGCTTTATCCGGTAAAAAACGATCTGTAATATAACGTGTTGATAATTTAACAGCCGCTATAATTGCTTCGTCTTTAATTCCTATTTTATGATGTTGTTCGTATTTATCTTTAATTCCACGTAAGATAGAAATTGCAGATTCTTCATCTGGCTCTTCCACCATTACTTTCTGAAAACGACGCTCTAATGCTTTATCTTTTTCGAAATATTTTTGATATTCATTAAGTGTTGTTGCACCAATCGAACGTAATTCTCCACGAGCCAAAGCAGGTTTTAGGATATTTGCCGCATCCATAGCGCCTTCTCCGCCACCACCAGCACCAACCAATGTGTGAATTTCATCTATAAATAAGATGATTTCTCCATTAGATGAAGTTACTTCTTTGACAACTGCTTTTAAACGCTCCTCAAATTCTCCTTTGTATTTCGCACCCGCAACCAAAGCACCCATATCCAACGAGAAAATTTGTTTATTCAACAAGTTTTCAGGAACATCTCCATTGATAATTCGGTGTGCTAAACCTTCTGCAATAGCAGTTTTACCAACACCTGGCTCACCAATTAAGATTGGATTGTTTTTGGTACGACGCGATAGGATTTGTAATACACGGCGAATTTCTTCGTCACGTCCAATTACAGGATCCAACTTTCCTTCTTTTGCTAAATCTGTTAAGTTTTTAGCAAATTTATTTAATGAATTATATGTGCCTTCTGCATTTTCAGAAGTTACTCTTTCTCCGTTTCTCAATTCTGTTACTAATTTTTTTGTGTTATCAAATGTTACACCTTTGTTTTTTAGTAATTGACTAACAGGCGAAACATTTTTGATTAAACCTAATAATAAATGTTCTAACGTAATAAAATCATCGTTCATCTCTTTTGCAATTTCTTTCGCAACTTGCAAAATTTGGTTAGATGAATTAGAAAGATGATTTCCTTGTTGCCCTTCAATTCTTGGATATTTGCTAATTTCAAGGTCTAATTCTGGTTTTAGAATATCCACTTTTACACCTTGTTTTTCTAATATTAATGAAATTACATTTTCATCAACATCCAACATTCCTCCAAAAATATGAGCAGGTTCTATTGCTTGATTTTTATGCTCAACAGCAATTTGTTGAGCGGACTGAATTGCTTCTCGTCCTTTTATAGTAAATTGATTAAAATCCATTGTTTTTTAGTTTTTTATGTTTGATTGTGTTTAGTATTCATCAAAAAAAACTCCAAACTAATTTTAATCGGATAAAACTGACTTTTTGACGTTGTTACATAAAAAAAGGAGACATTTTGACAACATCTCCTTTTCGCATTTTTAAATTTTGATTTTAAAACAATCCTTCTATTGATAAATAGCGTTCTCCTGTATCATAATTAAATGTCAGTATTTTTGCTTCAGTTCCTATTTCTTCTAATTTTTTTGATACTGCAGCTAATGATGCTCCAGTTGAAATACCAACAAATAAACCTTCTTCTTTCGCAATTATTTTTGTAAAATCGTAGGCTTCTTCTTTCGTGATTTGTATAGAACCGTCTAAAATAGAAGTATCTAAATTACCTGGAATAAAACCTGCACCAATTCCTTGCAAAGCATGCGGACCAGATTGCCCTCCAGAAATTACGGGAGAATCTGATGGTTCTACTGCTAAAACTTTTGTTGCAGAATTTAGTTCTTTCAAAGCTTTTCCTACACCAGATAAATGCCCGCCAGTTCCTACACCAGAAATTAGATAATCTACACCTTGAGGAAAATCTGCAATAATTTCTTTTGCAGTTGTATTATAATGAACTGTTGGATTTGAGCTATTCTCGAATTGTTGCGGAACCCAAGCGCCATCTATCGTTTCGGCTAATTCTTGTGCCTTTGCAATTGCGCCTTTCATACCCAATTCTTTTGGTGTCAAAACAAATTCAGCACCATAAGCTTCCATTATTTTACGACGCTCAATAGACATTGATTCGGGCATTGTAATAATCATTTTATAACCTTTTACAGCCGCAACAAACGATAAACCAATTCCTGTATTACCAGAAGTAGGCTCAATAATAGTTCCACCAGGTTTTAGAATTCCAGCTTTTTCAGCATCTTCAATCATTGCCAAAGCAATACGATCTTTGATAGATCCGCCTGGATTTTGTTTTTCTACTTTTATATAAACTTGATGGTTCGGAAATAGTTTATTTAGTTTAATAATTGGCGTATTTCCAATTGTTTCTAATACATTATTATAAATCATTGTTTAAGTTTTTAGATTGTGTAATCGTTATGATGTTCTGTTTTTTGTTTTCTAATTTGTGGTTGCTGCTCCAAATAAACAACCGAATTTTCTTCGATACTTTCGGTAATCCACACATTTCCACCAATGGTAGAATTTTTTCCGATAATCGTTGTTCCGCCTAAAATTGTAGCACCAGCGTAAATTGTAACATTATCTTCGATAGTTGGATGACGTTTTTTATCCGCTAAATTTTTCGAAACATAAAATGCGCCAAGCGTAACGCCTTGATAAATTTTGACATTATCACCAATTGTTGTTGTTTCACCAATTACAATTCCCGTTCCGTGATCGATGTAAAAGTTTTTACCAATTGTAGCGCCAGGATGAATATCAATTCCAGTTTTAGAATGTGCATATTCAGAAAAAAATCGTGGTAAAATTGGCGCGTCTAATTGATATAAAACGTGAGCCAAACGATGAATTGCGATGGCAAAAAAACCTGGATAAGCCAAAATGATTTCGATTTCTGATTTTGAAGCAGGATCATTTGCGTAAAACGTGAAGATTAAATGTTCTAATTCGCGACGAATTGTTTCGAATTGATCAAAAAAGAATAAGCTAATTTTTTCGGCTTTTTCTATCGGAACAATTTTAATTAAAATTTCATTTAATTTATTTAAAAGTTCTTGTTTTGAATAAGTTGGATTAGGCTGCTGAAATATTTCATCATATATAATTGATTCAATCAGAGGTTCTAATTCATGTTTATTAAACGGTAAACTGTATTTATTTAATTTCTGCATTCTCTATTTATCTATAAACTCTATAAAAATAGTAGACAAATGTATTAATTTTTTTTATTTATACGATAGAAGAAGTGATAAATCATGAATTTTCAAAAAATAGAATTCAAAAAAATAATTATTATGTTAGCATAGTTTACACTAAATTGTCTTTAATGAGTAAAAATAATAATATTTATCAATAATTTATTTATTTAATATTTCCTTGTTAATAAGTGTTTTATTCGTTTTTAATCATAAAATATGATAAATTTTTATAAAATTTTAGCTTTAGTGTTTTGATTACACTAAAATTTAATTACTTTAGTGAAATAAATTTTAAAGGATAAAAATATGAAAAAATCAATTTTATTCGGATTATTCTTTATGTTGACATCTTTAATGTACGCACAATCACCGATTGGAACATGGAAAACAATTGATGACGAAACGAAACAGGCGAAGTCTTACGTAGAGATTTTCGAAAAAGATGGTAAACTTTACGGTAAAGTCTCTAAGATTTTAACAAAAGGAAAAGAAAATGCAAAATGTACAGAATGTACAGGAGCACTAAAAAATAAACCAATTTTAGGACTTCAGATTCTTTCGGGTCTTAAAAAAGAAGGAAAAGAATGGTCTGGAGGAAAGATTATTGATCCTACAAACGGAAAAGAATACAAAGCAAAAATGACCCTAAATGGAGTTGATAAATTGGATGTAAGAGGTTACATTGGAATTTCATTAATGGGAAGAACACAAACTTGGCAACGAGTTAAATAAAATCAAAACGAAAAAAAGGTTACTCTGAGTAATCAAACCCACAAAATTTTTACTCTATAATGACTATTTTATATTTAAAGTAGTCATTATTTTTTTTGCTTAAATTTGTAGCTTCAAAAGTTTCTTTTGAACGTTTTAAAATAAATCAATGAGTTTATATAAAAGATCACTTTCATACGTAAAACCATACCGATCATCGTTTGTAACAGCGATTATTTTTAATTTATTATACGCGATTTTTAATGTCGTTTCGTTGGCATTTTTAATGCCGATTTTAGGTGTGCTTTTCGATGAAAAAAAGAATTTAATACTTTCTAAACCAGTTTATTCTGGCAATTTAGGCGATTTAAAACAGTTTTTTTCTGATTATTCTGCCTATTTTATGAACAATATTTCGAATACAGAAGGACCAATTTATGTTTTGGCAATTTCGTGTATTGTGTTTATTGTGATGTTTTTGTTTCGCAATATTTTTAGCTTTTTATCAGAAGTTTGTTTGGTCGATTTGCGTTCGGGCGTTACACGTGATTTGCGCGTGGATATACACAACAAAATCATCGATTTGCCTGTTGCCTATTTTACCGAAAAACGCAAAGGTGATATGATTAATCGTATTTCGAGCGATGTTAACGAAGTAGAATCTAATATTCTAAATTCGATTGTAGAAATTGTTCGTTCGCCAATTATGATTATTGTTTGTGTAACGACTTTGTTTGTGATTAGTGCGCAATTAACAATTTTTGCGATTTTAGTTTTTCCAATTATGGGAACTATCATTTCGTTGATTGGTAAAAGTCTTAAAAAAGCTGCTGAACATGCGCAAGAAGAGTTGTCTAACATTATTACATATGTTGATGAAACACTGACATCACTTAAGATTATTAAGATTTTTAATGCAGAAGATCAAGTAAAAGGTCGTTTTGATACGTCAATAAATTTGTACCGAAAATACTTGCAAAAAGTAATGAAAAAACGTGCGTTGGCTTCACCAACAAGTGAATTTTTAGGTGCAATAACAATTGGTTTAATTGTATTTTTTGGAGGAAAATTATCTTTGGAAGGAAATGGTTTATCAGGTTCAGAATTTATTTTTTACATCGCAACTTTTTACACTTTATTAGATCCAATCAAACGTTTTTCGAAAGCGTTATCAGATGTTCAAAAAGGAGAAGTTTCTGCCAAACGTATTTTTGATGTTTTAGATGCTGATGTTTCGATAAAAGATTTGCCAAATGCAAAAGGAATTGAGGCTTTTGAGGATAAAATAGAGTTTAGAAATGTAACCTTTGGTTATGGAAAACATGATGTCATCAAAGATTTTAATTTAACGATAAATAAAGGAGAATCTGTTGCTTTAGTTGGGCAATCTGGTTCTGGAAAATCAACTTTAGCCAATTTAATTACACGTTTTTGGGACGTAAAATCGGGCGAAATTTTGATTGATGGAATTGATATTCGACACATAAAATTAAATGATTATCGTACATTATTTGGATTAGTTACGCAAGATTCAATCTTATTTAATGATACAATTTTTAATAATATTGCTTTAGGAGATAAAAATCCAAGCCAAGAAAAAGTAGAACATGCGGCTCAAATTGCGAATGCAGAAGAGTTTATTGTAAAAATGCCAGAGAAGTACCAAGAATCTGTTGGAGAAGGAGGAGGAAAGCTTTCTGGAGGTCAAAAACAGCGTTTGAGTATTGCGCGTGCCGTTTATAAAAATCCACCAATTATGGTTTTGGATGAGGCAACTTCGGCTTTGGATACAAAATCGGAAAAATTGGTGCAAGTTGCATTGAATAATATGATGCAAAACCGAACTTCTTTGGTTATTGCGCACCGTTTATCAACAATTCAGAGTGCAGATAAAATTGTAGTTATGGATGCAGGTAAAATTATAGAACAAGGAAATCATTCTTCACTTATTGAAAAAGATGGAGTTTATGCAAACCTTGTAAACATGCAGAATTTTGATTAGAAAAAAATAGAATAATTAAAAAAGCTTCAGATTTATCTGAAGCTTTTTTAATTATATTGATTTGATTTCGAAACCTAATTGTTTCCAATCTTCCCAAAAAGTTGGATATGATTTTTCTACCACCATTTCATCTTTTATTCGAATTGTAAAAAGCTGTGCCAACGGCGCCATACACATCGCCATACGATGATCGTTGTACGTTTCGATCGTCGGAATTTCTGTGTAAGAAGTATAATTTTCTATAGTTAAAGCATCATCTGTAATAGAAATTTGTGCACCAAATTTTTCTAATTCATTTTTTAAAGCAACTAAACGATCAGTTTCTTTAATTTTTAATGTTTCAAGTCCAGTTAAATGGCATTTCAATTTTAATCCAACACAAGTTGCAGCAATAGTTTGTGCAATATCTGGTGTGTTGATTAAGTTTAATTCGATTAATTCTTTGAATTGAAATTCTGGATTATTTTTTAACGTTAAAACTCCATTTTCGAAATTAGAATCAATTCCAAAATTTTCTGCATAAATTTTCTGCAAATCCGAATCTCCTTGCAAAGAATCTTCGAAATAAGTAGAAATTTTAATTTCAGAATTTTTAGATAATGCAATCAAACTGTAATAATAAGAAGCAGAACTCCAGTCAGATTCAACTTGTAATGTTTGAGGTTGAATAGCTGCTGTAAAAGGGATTGTAATCGTATTTCCTTCAAAAACAGCATTAATTCCAACTTTATTTAACAATTGAATAGTCATTTGAATGTACGGAATCGAGATGATTTTTCCGTCCAAATTAATCGTTAATCCAGTTGGTAATTTTGTTCCAACCAAACATAAAGCTGTAATGTATTGCGAGCTGATATTTGATGGAATTGTGATTGAATCTTGTGTTAATTTTTTTCCTTTTATCTGTAATGGTGGAAAACCTTCATTTTCTTGATACGAAATTTCTGCTCCCAAATTATTTAATGCATCAACCAAAACTTTTATCGGACGTTGTTTCATGCGTTCAGAGCCCGTTAATGTAACTTCTCTGTCTGCTTGAATCGAATAATAAGCAGTTAGAAAACGCATTGCAGTTCCGGCATGATGAATATCGATTAAATCGGTTTTGTTTGCCAATGCTTTTTGCATTAATTGAGAATCTTCTGAATTTGAAACATTTTCTAGTTTCAAAACATTCTCAAATAATTGGTTTAATAACAACAAACGATTGCTTTCGCTTTTAGAACCTGTAACGGCCAATTGATTATTTATTGGGGATTGATGAGCTGAAATTTCAATCATTTTATTTTAATTTATCATTATTTTGATGACGATCGTGGTCGCGTTTTGTTTTGTAATCTAACTTTTTATAAAAAGCAGATTCTAAATCAACACCAGTTTGATTGGCTAAACAAATTGCTACAAAAATTACATCGGCCAATTCTTCGCCTAAATCTTTATTCTTATCTGATTCTTTTTCGGATTGTTCGCCATATCGACGTGCAATAATACGTGCAACTTCACCAACTTCTTCTGTTAGTTGAGCCATATTTGTTAGTTCGTTAAAGTAACGAACGCCATGTTCTTTTATCCAATTATCGACATCTAATTGTGCTTGTTTAAGACTCATGATTTTTGATTTTTTGTTTGAAAAGATAAAAGTACAAAATAAAAAACCACTCAATGAGTGGTTTTAATATAGAATTGAAGTTTTTTAATTATTGTTTTACCAAAATTACTTGCTGACCTTCTGCGCTAATAATATTTGTTAAAAACTCTTTTAATGGTTTATAATATTGAGGAGGCAAAACGCTGTAAGGTATTATTTTTTGCGCCTGCGCAATGATAAACCCATCTTTCTCAATAACTTTATAAGCATATCCACCAGCTTTATCTGGCATTGTAAATTGTTTTTCCGTAGGTAAAGATTCTACTTTGTAACCTTCTGGGATTTTAATTTTAATAGTGTTTGTATTGGTTGTTGGCGCACCAAACTCTATATTATAATTACGTTGTTCTAAATTTAGATTATGCTTTGTATTTGCTAAAAATAAGAATGGATTGAAAAGGATTTTATTTCCTGCAACGTCGACTTTTACATCATCAAATTTGAATTGATGACGAATTAAATTTTGCTTATTGTCTTGTGTTTTAAAGTCAGAAATTTCGAAATTATAATCTTCTGTATACTCTTTTTCAAATGCTTTTGGATCAGCTGTAATTTCCGATTGATCAGCCATATAAAAATAGTTATCGCGAACACTAGAATATATACCAGAAAGATTTCCATCTGGTTTTAAATCAGCTGTAATTGTTTTTTTATCTGCAGACATGATAGAATTTCGAAGCGTAATTTCTTTCATTCCTTTGTCAGTTACCATAAATCCACGGTCATTAATTGCACGAATTGGCAATAAATTTATTTGAGCATTTTTATCGGTAGCATCCATTAAGTATAAATTATTATCTACAGTTGCGCCTGCAATCACATAATTTAATTTACTACGAGATGGAAACGCATAGTTGATTACACCATTTTGAACAGTGCTTAAAACAATCGGATTTGTATCAATACCTGCTTTTCGTAACATTGCAATTAACATTAGATTGATATCTGCAGAATTTCCTGTTTTTTCGTTAAAAGTTTTACGAATACCATTGTCTGTATATTCACCTAAATAATCATTCCAAGTCATATTTGTTTTTATATAATCAAATATTGCTTGTGTCTTTTCTAGATTAGATGTTTTGTTGGCGATAAGTGTATTAACAGTTTCATCTAAAAAATTATTTCCGTTTAATTGACGTCCAAAATTTTCATGATCCATTAAATCTTTCCCGATACGTTCCCAAGTTGTCGAAAAATTTTCAGTAGTTCTACCAGGAACTATGTAAGATGATAATTCGAAACGTATACTTGCTAATAAATTACGAGAATTTAATACATAAGCTTCTTTTGCATAGGTTGGTAAGTTTGTTAGCGTATATTTAGTTGTATTTATAGTTAATTTTTGTTCAGTTACATTTGCGTTTGCATTTCTACCTCTCACAAATTCATTTAAAGTATAAATATCTTGTTTTGAATCTTTACCAACTTTTGGAACAAATCCACCTCTTAAATCATGTTGATAATTAAGAAATTCGTGAGCTTCTAAAGTAAAATTACTATTTACAACTGGTATTGATTGTTGAAAATACCATGTATCTGTATTGCTGTAAAATGGAGAAAGAATTTCGTACGTATACTCTAAAATAGAGCCATTTTTAACATTTGGAAATGTAAAGGTCTGTTTATCTAAAAAACGATGAACTTTTTCTGTAAAAATATCTTTTTTCTCAACTTTTTGTTCTACAATTTTTCCATTTTCAAGGTTGTATGTTACAGCTTTAAGTGATAAAATTTTATCTGTATCACTAGATGAATTTCCTTTGTATAAAGGAATATCAATCTTTAGTACATCGTCTGGCGTTTTATCTTTATCAAATACAACAATGCGATAAAAAACTTTTTTTATTTGTTCTACACCACCTTGATTTGTATTAAAACTAATTTTATAATTACCATCAGCATAAAGAACTTCCGCAGGCGCATCAACTTGAATGGTACTTTTTGTTTTCTCAAAATCTTGTTTTGTTACTTTTCCAAATTTCACATCTTGTGCAAAACTTGATAACGTAGCAATAGAAGCTACAAGTGTTATTAATGTCTTCATAAGTGTTTTTATAGTTTTTCTAGTAATAGTTTCGTGTTGTCATAACCTGCAATTTGTCGTCTAAATTCGACATATTCGTTGTATTTTTCTTTTGAGAAAGAACCAGGTAATTGTTTATAAACTCGTTTTATTTCTAAGTTATTTTGATCTTTTGGATGAATTTCTAAACTATATTCTCCAAAAGCAGATTTTACTTTTATAGCTTCAAAACTTTGAGGCATTTTATATCCATTCGGAATAGTTAATACATAAGAAACTTCGTCTACATAACCCGATTCTACCTTAAAATCAAACTTTCTGTCCTTTGCTTTTTTCAAAGAAGTTTCTTCGCGATTAATAGGAATGATGTTGATAATGATATTATTTCCTTGAATTTTAGCATAATTTGGAACAGAAAAATCAAAATTTGATGTAAAAATTGCATCATTCCAATTATCATTAAATTCAGTTTTGTTAAACTTGATTCCTTGTAAATTAGAAAAACGATTTTTTAATCTCAAATCCAAATCCTTTTCTGTTAATTGTGCATATCGCGCAAGGTTTTCGTAAATCAAACCTTTAGAAACTTCAGAAAGTTTTGTATTAAGCGTTCCGTCAATAGAAATATTCGCCGTTCCGTTAACCAATAATTGATTTGTTTCGGGCTTAAATTGTTGTGAAGGAATTATTTTTCCGCCAGTTTCATCTAAAATAAAAACTTTACGATTCGCTGTAAAATCACCTAAATAATTAAATGCAGAAGTTTGACTTGTTGTTTCTAACCAAATATCTTCGTCTTTTAATGGAACATATAAAATAACATGATCGCCTTGCAAATACATCATATCTTCGGTCATGTCTTTTGGTGTCGCGCCAGAATGTACTTCGGTGTAATAAGATTTTATACCAACAGCATCTAACATAGATAACATATAGTTTGTTAAAGCCTTACAATCGCCATAACTTTTGCTTTCCACATACGATGCAGGGTAAGGCGAAAGCCCACCAATACCCAATTGTACGCCAATATAACGAACTTTTTTCTGTAAATGTTTGTATAAAATTTCGACTTTTTCTTTGTCAGATTTTGCCTCTTTTACCAATCCTTTAAAATAATCTTTTTGAGGTGCTGTAAAATCCTGTTTTCCATTTACAAGATAAGTATATGTCCATTTTCCGTATTCGTTCCAATTGTCAAAAGTTCCTTTTACACCATCAATATTGATTTGATTTGACGCTAAAATTGCATTCGGAAAAATGTTGCGAATACTAATCATTTTGTCTTCTTCGTTAAAAGCAGGAATATGATTAAATGTATAGTTTAAATTATTTTGATCGCCCGTTTTTTGAATGTTAAATCCATTAAAATTATTTTCTTTTAGACGAATAGTAGCATTCGTTTTATTTGAAAATTGATAACTCGATTTTTCTACCGAAAGATTTGGCGCTTTTACTGGATACCATTTCGGAATTCCAATTGTATTTTTTGTAGTTGTTGTAATTTTATAATGAATGGTATACGGATAAGATGTTGGCGTAAAGTTTAAATATTTTATGCGGTCATCTGTGTACATTTGTCCGTTAGAAACAGCACTTTGATCCAATAAATCTTTTGATTTAAATTTTTTAACTTCTTTACCAAAAGCATCATAAAGCGTAGCTTCAAACAAATCAATTTTTGTATTTGGATTGTAATAAGCTTGCGCACCAACATAATTATCGCCCGCTTTGCTTAGTACAGTTACTACAACATCTTCTGTATATTTTAGTTCATCAACTTTTAGTAATTCAATTTTTTCATCATTTTGACGAATAACCACATAAGCGTCTTTTACCAAATCTGCCGGAATTTGATCTACAGCATAATTTTGTGCATAAATAAAAGAACACATAAATGTGGAAAAAAGTAGAGTTTTCTTCATTATCAATTTAGTGTTAGTTGTTTATTCTTTATTTTTAGAATCGATGAAAATGGTAACTGGACCATCGTTTAACAATTCAACTTTCATATCTGCACCAAAAATTCCTTTTTGAACAGCTTTGAAATTATTCTCTAAAATCTGTAAAAATTTTTCATATTGCTCATTTGCCAAATCAGGTTTCGAAGCTTTTATATACGACGGTCGATTACCTTTTTTAGTTGCTGCATGCAATGTGAATTGCGAAACTACTAAAATTTCTCCTTCTGTTTGTTGTATATCTAAATTCATTACGTGGTTTTCATCATTAAAAATTCTTAATTGTATGATTTTCTTCGTAATCCATTCAAAATCTTCATTTGTATCTTCAGGTTCAAAACCTACTAAAGCTAAAATTCCGTGATTTATTTTCCCCGATATTTCTCCTTCTACAGTTACAGACGCATGTTGAACACGTTGTAAGATCGTTCGCATATATTATTTTTTATTATTAGATAATTTGAGTAGAAATTTAGTAATTTTTTATGATTTTATTAAATTAATTTTAAGAGAATTAGAGGCATTAAAAAACGCTACAACTCTGTTAGGATAAAGTTATAGCGTTATAAAAATAGGTAAAAGTTATTTTATATATTAATTCAGTTGATTGAAATAGATATCTTCTGGAGAAATTATAGCATAATCCAATTCATAAAGATTAGAAATTTCTTTCGCGATTAATAATTCTCTTTCGATTTTATGAATGATTTCTAGATGATCATTTTGATTATGACAAGCAACATTCCATAATTTATTTGGATTGACTGACTGCCAGTTAATCGATTCTAAATGGTTTGTGAATTTTGCTTTTTTTGTTCTGTTGTACATTCTACAAAATCCAACGCAACTTGTATGTGTAAATTATTCATCTTCATCAATTTTGACAAAGGTAAATGCTGCAAATTGATATATTTTACGGGAAACCGTAATCGAGGTAAATAAAAAAGTCATTCTTAAAAATTAAGAATGACTTTTGTTTTATTATAATGTGAATTCTGTTATTCTCTGTAAATATCTTCTTGTAAAAAAGTAAGATAATTTTCGTAGCGCGAAGGTGCAATTTTACCACTTTCTACAGCATCTTGTACAGCACATTTTGGCTCGTTAACATGTATGCAATTATCAAATTTACATGCATATTTTAGTTCCAAAATTTCTGGAAAATAACCTTGTAATTCAGATTTGTCAATGTGTACTAATCCAAATTCCTTTATTCCAGGCGTGTCAATAATAAATCCGCCAAAAGGCCATTTATACATTTGTGCAAAAGTTGTGGTATGTTGTCCTTTACTATTAAAATCAGAAACTTGATGTGTTTTGATATTCAAATCTGGGTTTAAAGCATTTAATAAAGTAGATTTTCCGACACCAGAATGTCCCGAAACTAAACTTACTTTATCTTTCATGCGCGCTCTTACCAAATCTAAATTTAGACCAGTTTCCGCAGAAATATCCATACTTTCATAACCGATAGAATTGTAAATCGATTTATAAATTTCTAAATCAGCCATCTCACTTTCCGTGTAACAATCCATTTTATTGAATAAAATAACGGTCGGAATTTGATAAGCTTCGGCAGTAATTAAAAAACGATCAATAAAACCAAAAGAAGTCTTAGGATTAGAAAGCGTTACAACTAAAAAAGCCACATCAATGTTTGAGGCAATAATGTGTGTTTTTTTAGAGAGATTTACCGATTTTCGGATGATATAATTTTTGCGTTCGTGAATATGCGTTATTACGGCAATATCATCTTTGTCAATTTCAAAATCAACTTCATCACCAACCGCAATAGGATTAGTGTGTTTGATGTTTGCAATTCTAAATTTTCCTCTTATTCTTGCTTGGTAAGTCGCACCATCTTCGGTAAGAAGATGGTACCAGCTACCAGTAGATTTTATTACAATTCCTTTCAATATGTATTATATTTTTTCGTCTTTTTTAACCATTATTTGGTTTTGTTGCGCTACAGATTCTTGGTGAATTGCTTGTAATAATTTATCAACAAAATCCTCAGACAAACCTAAAGAAACACCTGCTTTTATAGAGTTATCTTTGATTTGTTTCCAACGATCTGGCTGAAAAACCGCAACGTTATGATCTTTTTTCAATTCTCCGATAGAATTTGCAACTTTCATTCGTTGAGAAATAGTATCTAAAATAGAGTTATCTAATTCATCAATTTGATGACGTAAATTCTCTATTCCAGTTTTGTAAATCGCATCTGGATCATCTGATTGACGAATTTCTAAGTCTTTCAAAATTTCTAATAAACGCGCTGGTGTAATTTGTTGAGATGCATCAGACCAAGCTTCGTCAGGATTATTATGAGTTTCAATCATTAATCCGTTGTACTCAAAATTGAATGCTTGTTGTGCAACATCAAATAAGCCAGTTCTGTTTCCACAAATGTGTGATGGATCACAAATAATAGGCACATTAGGTAATTTATTCTTGAAATCTAACGCAATTTGCCATTGTGGATTATTGCGGTATTTTGTCTTTTTGTAGGTAGAAAAACCACGGTGAATTGCCCCTAAGTTTTTAATTCCTTGTGCTTCTAAACGCTCTAAAGCTCCAATCCATAAATCTAAATCTGGATTTACAGGATTTTTAACTAAAACAATTTTATCAGTTCCGCGTAAAGCCTCAGCAATTTCCTGAACTGTAAACGGATTTACTGTAGAACGAGCACCAATCCAAAGGACATCAACATCATATTCTAAAGCTAATTTTGCGTGATTTGCATTAGCAATTTCAGTCGCAATTTTCATTCCGAATTCGTCTTTTACTTTCTTCAACCAGTTTAATCCGATTGCTCCAACACCTTCAAAACAATTAGGTTTAGTACGAGGTTTCCAGATTCCGGCACGAAAAACTTGCACATAATCTTTGTCAAGATCTTCTGCAATTGTCATCATTTGTTTTTCACTTTCTGCACTACAAGGTCCAGCAATGATCATCGGTTTATCGTATTCCTTAATCCAATTATTATTTTCCATAATGTTTTACAAATTTAAGTTTATTAATTATTTATTTGGTAGTAAATTATTTATTTAAAATTCGACGTATGTCGTTTGTGTTTTTTAAGTATTTATGAATGTTTTCGATGTCTTTTTCTTCAATCATTTTTCTGATTTTAGAAATTTGTGTTTGATAAGCATCAATTGCATTCAATAAATTTTCTCGGTTCTGAATCAAAATCGGCGTCCACATATCAGGCGAACTTTTTGCTAAACGAACAGTCGATTCAAAACCAGAACCAGCCATATCAAAAATTGCTTCTTCGTTTTTTTCTTGTTCTAAAACTGTCTGTCCCAAAGCAAAAGACGTAATATGCGAAAGATGAGAAACGTATGCAATGTGCGCGTCATGCGCTTCCGAGGTCATTGTAATTACATTCATCCAAAGCGATTGATAGATTTTTCTAACTTTTTTTACCGCTTCTTTATCACTTTCTTCAACATCACATAAAATGGCAACTTTATTAAGAAATAACTCAGGAAAAGCTGCTTTTGGGCCAGAATTTTCTGTTCCAGCAATTGGATGCGTTGCAACAAATTGCTTTCTTTTGGGATGATTTAGAGCTTTTTTACAAATACCAGCTTTTGTAGAACCCATATCCATCACAATTGTTTTGTCGTTGATTTTGTCTAAAATCTCGGGTAAAACATTTTGAATAGAATTGATTGGAACTGCAATTACCACTAAATCTGATTGTTTTAGCGCTAAATCTAAATTCATTATTTCATCAACAATTCCCAATTCTAACGCTTCTTTTTGATGAATTTCGTTTTGATCAACACCAATTATTTTTTCTGCAACACCAACTCTTTTTAGAGCTAATGCAAACGAACCTCCGATTAGTCCTAATCCAATTACTGAAATTGTTTTCATGCTTCTAATCGTTTTTTAACTTCAATTAACTTCTCAATTGGTGCGCAAAGTGAAAATCGAATAAATCCTTTTCCATTACTTCCAAATATACTTCCTGGCGTGATAAAGATTTTTTTAGTGTATAAAATTTCATCAATAAACTCTTTATCATCAACGTCTTCGGGTAATTTTGCCCAAATAAACATGCCTGCAGTATCAGGATTGTACTTTACATCTAATAAATCTGCAATTTCCCAAATCGCTTTTCGGCGTTCGGCATAAATAGTTGTCAACTCATCGTACCACGAATCATCTACCAAAAGCGCTTTTGCAGCCGCTTTCTGAATTGCAAAATTCATTCCCGAATCCATATTAGATTTTACTTTTAGAATAGAGTTGATAAATGTTTCTTTTCCAATCACCATTCCTATTCGCCAACCCGCAATGTTAAATGTTTTGCTTAACGAATTCAGCTCAATACAAACATCTTTTGCTCCTTCAATTTCTAAAATACTTGTTGGCTCATCATTTAAAATAAAACTGTAAGGATTGTCATTTACAATTAAAATTTGATGGCGTGTTGCAAATTCTACTAATTTTCTAAGAACGTCTTTTGGTGCTTTTGCTCCAGTTGGCATATGTGGGTAATTAATCCACATAATTTTTGGTTTTTGCTTGGCCAATTTTTCCAATTGATCAAAATCTGGTAACCAATCATTTTCATTTGTCAAATCATAAAACAAAGGTTCCGCTTGCACTAATTCTGTTACCGATGAATAAGTTGGATAACCTGGATTCGGAATTAAAACTTTATCACCTTCATTCAAAAAAGCCATAGAAATATGCATAATTCCTTCTTTAGACCCCATTAATGGCAAAATTTCTGTAGACGGATTGGCGTCTACATTAAATTTAGATTTGTAGAAAGTTGCCATCGCTTCTCTCATTTCAGGAATTCCACGATAACTTTGATAACCATTGATTCCGTTTTGTGCGTTTTTAATCAATTCCTCAATCACGGCAGGATGAGGTTGTAAATCTGGACTTCCAATTCCTAATGAAATGATTGGAATATCCGTTTGCATGTTCGCTATTTCTTGTAATTTTTTTGAGAAATAGTATTCCTGAACACTTTGTAATCGTTGGGCTTCTGTTATCATTCTTTCCCTTTTTTGTATTCGCCTAATATTTCTAAATCAGTTAATTTTCGTGCTATTTTTCCTAGCAAAGTATAATATTGTTCTTTATTTTCGAATGTAATATCAATGTGAAACGAATATTCCCAAGGTTTGTCAATAATCGGAACAGATTGAATTTTATCCATATTAATTCCACATTCTGCAATTTGATTTAAAACATCTACCAAAGCGCCAGATTTATGCGGAACCGAAAATCGCATTGATACTTTATTAAAATCTTCGTAATCGTTATGTTCGCGTTGCAAGACAAAAAAACGTGTAAAATTATCTTGATACGTTTGTATGCTTGATGCTAAAATGTCTAAACCATAAACTTCTGCCGCCTTTCTTGATGCTATTGCCGCTACGTGATTTAAATCTTGATCAACAATATCTTTCGCTGTTAAAGCGGTATCTACATCATTTACAACTTTCCAATTCGGAAATTTTTCTAAATATTTATCACATTGTAAAAGCGCCATTTGATGCGAACGAACTTCTGTAATATCTTCTAAATTCTGTCCTTTTTTTACCATCAATTGATGTTGAATTGATAAATAAATTTCGCCAACTACTTTTAAACCATATTTCGTGATTAATGCATAGTTTGGTAAAATTGCTCCGGCAATTGTGTTTTCTATTGCCATTACAGCTTTATCTACTTTTCCTTTTGCTAAAGCTTTTGCTAATTGCTTAAATGTGTCACATTCAAGTAATTCGAATTCATTTTTCAGGTAATTATCAGTCGCTTCATGATGATATGATCCTTTTACTCCTTGTATTGCAACTTTTGTTTTCATGTGTTTTGCGCAAAAAAAAAGTCCCACAAACGTGGGACTTTTATTTATCTTAATATAATTCTAACAAATCAATTATGACAACACAGTCCCTGCTCTCCTGGATAATATCCAAAAAAGTAAAAGAAAAATGTGTTAAAATGATTGAATGTTGTCATTCTTGGTTTCTATATAAATTGAGTTACAAACTTAGAAATTTATTTTTTAAATGAACAACTATTTTTTACTAAATTTATCAAAATTTTTTATCAGATGGGAATTGTTATTAAAGATTTAACAAAGAAATACGGAGAACAACTGGCTTTGGATAAAGTTTCATTTTCGATAAAAAATGGAGAAGTTGTTGGTTTATTAGGACCAAATGGCGCAGGAAAATCTACTTTGATGAAAAGTATAACGAATGCAATTAATCCTGATGCTGGAGAAATTTCTGTAAATGATTTTAATGTTTCGACACAACCAATTGAAACCAAAAAGTTAATCGGTTTTTTACAAGAAAACAATCCACTTTATATGGATATGTATGTAAAAGAGTATTTGGAATTTGTGACAAATATGCGCGATGTTAAAAAATCGAAGATTGATGAAGTTATAGAACGAGTAGGTTTATTACCCGAAAAACATAAGAAAATTCATCAATTATCAAAAGGATATAAACAACGTGTTGGGTTGGCGCAAGCAATAATTTCGAGCCCAGAAATCTTGATTTTAGACGAACCAACAAATGGTTTGGATCCAAATCAAATTATCGAAATTAGAGAAGTTATTAAAGAAATTGGACGAGAAAAAACGGTAATTCTTTCGACGCATATTATGCAAGAAGTGGAAGCGCTTTGTTCGCGAGTAATTTTACTAAATAAAGGAAAAATAATTGCCGATCAATCTATAGAAGAATTTAAAGGACAATATAAAAGTTTAGAAGAAGCTTTTCATATTTTGACAAAATAAAAAAATCCGCTAATTGCGGATTTTTATTTTTTTTTGGATTTTATTTTTTCTTCAGAATAAACACTTCCTTAATGTTTTCTGAATTTACTTTTTCGTTTTTCGTAGTTTTTTCTAATTTAGAAATTAGGTTTACAACTTCATCTTCAGAAGCTGGTCCGCCAATATTTTCTCCATTTACTTTAGAATCTTCCAAAACATTTCCGTTCGCATCTAAAATCACCCAAAAAGGCAAACCTTGGTTTTTACCACCAAATTTTTCGTTGATAAGATCGCCGCCTGGCGTTTCTAAATTCTTTTTTTCTGCACGTTCTTGTACCGTAATAAATGTTTTTATGTAGTTAGAATCAAAATAGGCTTTAACTTTTGGATCGTCCATATTTTTCTCCATTTTTTTACACCAACCACACCAAGAAGCATGGAAAATAACAAAAACATTTTTATTCTCGATTTTAGCTTGATTTTGTGCTTTTGCTAAAATTTCTGTTGCAGTTTGCGCATTTGCAAATCCTACAGCAAGAAGAAAGCTGAATATTAATAATTTTGATTTCATTGTTTTAAGTATTTAAGTAAATGTAAAAAAATATTGTTATTTTCAATTCATTAATTCACATAATATGAAAGCTTTATTCGGAATTTTTTTATGTTTTATTTTGACAAGTTGTGCAACAAATCATTTCAAAACAATTGAAGGAAATTGGCAACAAGATTTTTTGAGCTATAAAACTCAGAATACAATTGTGCCAAAAACAAATGATAAAACCATAATTGTAATTTCAAAATCAAAAAAGAAAATTCAGATTGAATTTGATTTTAATGATGGTTACGAGAATGATAAAACAGATTCTATTGTTTTTAATTTTCCGAAATTAACCTTTAAGAAAACGAATTTAGATCAATCTTCTAATTATTATGATTTGACTTATCACGTAAATTGCGATTGTTTTTTAGGCGAAATGCAATCATTTTCGGGTAATATTCTCAATATAAAATTGAACAGAGTTTCTGCACGTTAGTAGATTAAAAAATGAAATGATTATCTTTGCCCCAAATTTTAGGACAGAAGTTCTATTATTCAATTGTTTAAAAATAAGATACATCATATATGAAATGTGGAATTGTTGGATTACCAAACGTAGGTAAATCTACTTTATTTAACTGTTTGTCAAATGCAAAAGCACAATCGGCAAACTATCCTTTCTGTACAATTGAGCCTAATGTAGGAACTGTTTCTGTACCAGATACTCGTCTTAATCAATTAGAAGAAATTGTAAATCCAGAGCGTGTTGTGCCAGCAGTTGTAGAGATTGTTGATATTGCAGGTTTAGTAAAAGGAGCAAGTAAAGGAGAAGGTTTAGGAAATCAATTTTTAGGAAACATTCGCGAGTGTAATGCAATTATTCACGTTTTACGTTGTTTCGAAAACGAAAATATTACGCACGTAGATGGATCAATTAATCCTATTCGTGATAAAGAAACTATTGATATTGAGTTGCAATTAAAAGATTTAGATACAGTTACAAAACGTATCGATAAATCTAGAAAAGCAGCAAAAGCAGGAAATAAAGACGAACAAAAAGTTGTTGAAGTTTTAACAGCTGTTACAGCACATTTAGAGGAATTGAAAAATGTGCGCGAGATGGATTTAGACGAAAAAGAGTTAGAAATTGTAGATACTTTACAATTGATTACCGCTAAACCAGTGCTTTATTTATGTAATGTAGATGAAGCAGCAGCAAAAGACGGAAACGAATGGGTTGATAAAGTAAAAGATGCAGTAAAAGGCGAGCATGCAGAAGTGTTAATTTTGGCTGCGCAAATTGAAGCTGATATCAACGAATTAGAAACTTTTGACGAGCGTCAAATCTTTTTAGAAGAATTAGGATTAGAAGAACCAGGAGTTAATCGTTTAATTCGTTCGGCTTATACTTTATTAGATTTAGAAACGTATTTTACGGCAGGTGTAAAAGAAGTGCGCGCTTGGACAATCAAAAAAGGATCTACAGGACCACAAGCTGCAGGAGTTATTCATACAGATTTCGAGAAAGGATTTATTCGTGCTGAGGTAATTAAATTCGAAGATTTTATTACATATGGTTCTGAGGCTAAATGTCGCGAAGCTGGTAAATTAAATGTAGAAGGAAAAACTTACATTGTAAAAGATGGTGATATTATGCACTTCTTATTTAATGTTTAAGAGTTAATTATAGAAAATTTTACTAAAAGTGTTGATTTTTATCAACACTTTTTTTATGAACTGTAAATTAGGCAGAAACGTTTTTGTAACAAACATTTGTTAGTTTTTTTGTTATAGATTTATAACCAGTTAATTAACATTAAAATATTATGATTAAAAACTTTTTACTACTTACGACAATTGTTTTTGGAAGCACTTTATTTGCACAAGGAAACACCGTTTTTCAAGAAGATTTTAGCCCAGAAGGCGATAGAGGACTTTGGACAATAGGCGAATTAGATGGAGATGGATATACATGGGATTTTTTTGATAATGCAGATCCATTTGGAGCTTGTGCATTGTCACTTTCAAGTATATTTTTTTCACCAATGTTTGCCGATAATACATTGATAAGTCCTGCAATTGATTTACCAACGGGTGTTAATTTAGATTTATCATTTAAAGTAGCCAATATAAATTTAGATTTAGGAATAGAGCATTATGCCGTTTATGTAATTCCTGCGAATGCAACTTTTGTAGGAAACGAAATAGCTGTTTTCGAAGAAACTTTAGATGCCGATTATTCGTCAGTACCAAAAACAATTAATGTTAGTATTTCAGAATTTGCAGGTAAAAAAGTTCAGTTAGTTTTTAGACATTATAAGACGAATTATCAAGAATCTATGATGCTTAAACTAGATGATGTTGTTATAGAAAAATCTACTTTAGGAGTTTCGGATATTAATAATAAAAATGTATCAATTTATCCTAATCCAACTTTTGATGTGGTTACAATAAAAGGATTGGATAAAGTAGAAAAAGTAAAAGTATATGATTTGACAGGTAAATTAGTGAAAGAATTTGTTGGTAATCAAACAAATATTTCAACTTTACCAAAAGGCGTTTATTTATTGAATATCCATTCAGATAACCAGGTTTTCACAAGAAAAATTGTTAAAAAATAAAAGTTAAAAGGCGTTCATAATGAACGCCTTTTTTTATAATTTACTTAGTTTTTCTAATGCTTGTTCTAGCGTTTCGTTTTTCTTCGCGAAACAAAAACGAATGATATTATGATCTGTTTTGTCTTGATAAAAAGCAGAAAACGGAATTGTTGCAACTTTATATTCTTTTGTAAGTTTTGTCGCAAAATCAACATCATTTAAATCACTTAGTTTAGCATAATTTGCACTCAAAAAATAAGTTCCTTCGCACGGTAAAATTTCAAACTTTGTTTGCTGTAAACCTTCAATAAAAAAATCTCTTTTTTCTTGAAAAAATTGATTCAAATGTAAATAATGTTCCGCATTTTCCATATAATCAGCAAGTGCATATTGTGACGGTGTATGTGTAGAAAAAACATTAAACTGATGACATTTCCTAAACTCTTTCATCAATTCTTTTTCGGCTAAAACATAACCAATTTTCCAACCCGTAATGTGGAATAATTTCCCAAACGAACCAACAATAAAAACACGGTCTTTTATCGATTTTAATTGCGCAAAACTTTGGTGTTTTTTTTCGTCAAACGTAATGTGTTCATAAACTTCGTCTGCTAAAATATACGCGTTTGTTTCCGAAATAATTTTCTCGAATTGCTTTAAATCTTCTTCAGATAAAATTCGTCCAGTTGGATTATTTGGATTGTTGATGACAATTAACTTCGTTTTTGCTGATATTTTTTGTTTTAATTCTTCAAAATCAATCGAATATTCGGGGTGTTTTAATTTTATCGGAACTACTTTTCCGCCAAATAATTCTACCGTTGGTTGATATAAATCGTAAGCAGGTTCAAAAATAATCACTTCATCATTTGGATGAATTAAAGTAGAAATCACATTAAAAATTGCTTGGCTTGCACCACTTGTAATGTTGATTTCATTCTGAAAATCGTAATCAGATTGATATAATTTAGTAAATTTTTCGGAAAGTAAGATTCTTAGTTTTTCGACGCCAAACATTGGCGCGTATTGATTGTAATTTTGTGTCGAATAATAATTTAAACGGGTAATTAATTCAGAATCTGTATTAAAATCGGGGAAACCTTGTGCCAAATTTATTGCGTTATTTTCTTGTGCTAATTGGCTCATTACAGAGAAAATAGTCGTGGAAACGTGTGGTAGCTTTGATTTTATCATAAAGTTAAATTAGCGTGATTTTACTCAAAATCAAAACAATAAACCATAATATTTTATTAAATTTTTCTTATTTTTGTAAAACTCGTTTTAAAAACACTTAACAACTCAAATGTCAGAAATAGATCAAGTAAATTATACTGAGGATAATATAAAAACCTTAGACTGGCGCGAACACATTCGTATGCGACCTGGTATGTATATCGGGAAGTTAGGAGATGGATCGTCGCAGGATGATGGTATTTATATTTTGCTGAAAGAAATTGTAGATAACTGTATCGACGAATTTGTGATGGGTGCAGGAAAAACAATTGAGATTAATTTGCGCGAAGAAGAAGTAGTTGTGCGTGATTATGGACGCGGAATTCCGTTAGGAAAAATGGTTGATGCCGTTTCTAAAATGAATACCGGAGGTAAATACGATTCGCAAGCATTTAAAAAATCGGTTGGATTGAATGGTGTTGGTACAAAAGCTGTAAATGCATTGTCAACATCGTTTAGAGTACAATCTATTCGTGATGGTAAAACGCGTATTGCGGAATTTGAAAGAGGAATTTTAGTAGCGCAAGAAGACGAAAAAGAAACATCATTACGTAAAGGAACTAAAATTACATTTGTTCCAGATCGTACAATTTTCTTGAATTTTAAATTCAGAAAAGAATATGTAGACAAAATGTTGAGAAACTATGTTTACTTAAATCCAGGTTTGAAAATTATTTTCAATGGAGAAGAATTCTTTTCGAAAGATGGTTTAAAAGATTTATTGAAAGATAATATTGAAGATGAAACGATTTATGACATCATCCATTTAAAAGGTGAAGACATCGAAATTGCGATGACGCATAGCTCTAAATCATATTCGGAAACCTATTATTCTTTTGTAAATGGTCAAAATACAACGCAGGGAGGTACGCATTTAACGGCTTTTAAAGAAGCAATTGTTAAAACGGTGCGCGAATTTTATAATAAAAATTACGATCCTGCGGATATTAGAAAATCAATTATTGCGGCAGTTTCAATAAAAGTTATTGAGCCAGTTTTTGAGTCACAAACCAAAACCAAACTTGGTTCTAACGAAATTGGGCCAGGAATGACATCGGTACGAACATTTGTAAATGATTTTATCAAAACATATCTTGATAATTTCTTGCACAAGAATACAAATGTTGCGCAAGCGTTGGAACGTAAAATTAAACAATCTGAAAATGAACGTAAAGAGCTTTCTGGAATTAGAAAATTGGCTCGTGATCGTGCAAAAAAAGTGAGTTTACATAACAAAAAATTGCGCGATTGTCGTCAACATTACAACGATACAAAAGCAGAATTACGTTTAGATACCACAATATTTATTACCGAGGGAGATTCGGCGAGTGGATCTATCACAAAAAGTAGAAGCGTAGAAACACAAGCTGTATTTAGTTTGCGTGGAAAACCATTAAATTCGTATGGTTTGACAAAGAAAATTGTATACGAAAACGAAGAATTTAATTTGTTGCAAGCTGCTTTAAATATAGAAGATGGTTTGGAAGATTTGCGTTATAACAATGTCGTAATTGCAACTGATGCCGATGTAGATGGTATGCACATTCGATTACTTATTATTACGTTTTTCTTGCAGTTTTTTCCAGAATTAATCAAAGAAGGGCATTTGTATATTTTGCAAACACCACTTTTCCGTGTACGAAATAAAAAAGAAACACGTTATTGTTATTCTGAACCAGAGCGCGTTAAAGCACTAGAAGAAGTAAAAAATCCTGAGATTACACGATTTAAAGGTTTGGGAGAAATTTCGCCTGATGAGTTTAAAAATTTCATTGGAAAAGATATTCGATTAGAGCCCGTAATGATTGGTAAAGATCAAACCATAGAAAGTCTTTTAGAGTTTTATATGGGAAAAAATACACCAACAAGACAAGAATTTATTATTAATAATTTAGCAATAGAATCTATAAAAAATTAACAAAAGAATATATAACTCAACCACCTAACCTAACAAACCCTATAAAAATTATGAAAAAGAATAATAAAAAAGTTATTCAGCTGTTTAGGCTACTGAATATCACGATCGTTATTTTAATCATTCTAAACCTTATCATGTATTTTGGTGTTTTACCATACAAATACCACATTATTCCGCCTTATATCGTAACACTTTTTATTGTGTTATTGATTTTTGTGAACTCGAGAATGGGAAACCAATTTTTTGCAATGGATACGAAAGGAGAAACAATTACTTTCGAAACCAAAAATGTTGGCTTTCTTGCTTTTTTAGATCCAAAACCAAACAAAATTGATTTGCCGAAATACAAATTAATTAGATACGAATATAACAATGGCGTAATTTCAAAAGACTTGATTTTTTACATTAACAGTAAAAAGAATCCAAGTAATTTAACAAAAGTAAAATTTCGTTTAGCGTATATCTCTAACCGAAATATTAATAATATTTTGAGTGAGTTAGATAAAATAGTACAATCTAATTATCATGTCAAAGACAAAGTAGAAGTAGCAATTTAACATGATGCAAGACAATCAAGAGAGCATCAAGAAAGTTTCTGGTATGTACCAAGAATGGTTTCTTGATTATGCCTCTTATGTAATTTTAGAACGAGCAATTCCGTCTATTTATGATGGTTTGAAGCCAGTTCAACGTCGAATTTTACATTCGATGCGAGAGTTAGAAGACGGACGATATAATAAAGTAGCAAATATTGTAGGAAATACGATGAAATATCATCCACACGGAGATATGGCGATTTCGGATGCAATGGTGCAAATTGGTCAAAAAGAATTATTGATCGATATGCAAGGAAACTGGGGAAACACCTACACTGGCGACCGTGCTGCGGCTTCTCGTTACATCGAAGCGCGTTTAACTAAATTTGCATTAGAAGTTGTCTATAATCCTAAAACTACAAAATGGCAACCGTCTTATGATGGTCGTAATAAAGAACCTGTCGATTTGCCTATAAAATTTCCTTTGCTTTTAGCACAAGGAGTAGAAGGTATTGCGGTTGGTTTGTCGACGAAAATTTTGCCACACAATTTTATTGAATTAATTGATGCATCGATTGCGCATTTAAGAGGGAAAAAATTTCAGGTTTTTCCAGATTTTTTAACTGCTGGTTCTATTGATGTTTCTGATTATAATGATGGTCTTCGTGGCGGAAAAGTTCGTATTAGAGCAAAAATTTCGCAAGAAGATAAAACGATTTTAAAAATTACTGAAATTCCATTCGGAACAACAACAGGATCTTTAATTGATTCGGTTTTGAAAGCCAATGATAAAGGTAAAATTAAAATTAAAAAGATTGAAGATAATACGGCTGCTGAGGTCGAGATTTTAATTCATCTTGTTCCTGGAAGTAGCACCGATAAAACGATTGACGCACTGTATGCATTTACAGATTGCGAAATTTCTGTTTCGCCAAATGCCTGTGTTATTACCGATCAAACTCCCGAATTTTTAACAGTTACAGAAATCTTAACGCATAATACGAACAATACGGTTAAATTGTTAAAAAGTGAGTTAGAAATTGAACTGAATGAATTACAAGAACAATGGCATTTTTCTTCTTTAGAAAGAATTTTTATAGAGAATAGAATTTACCATGATATTGAAGAAGAGGAAACTTGGGAAGGTGTAATTTCTGCTATTGATAAAGGATTGAAGCCTTATATCGCGCATTTAATTCGTCCAGTTACCGAAGAAGATATTACACGTTTAACAGAAATCCGAATCAAACGTATTTCTAAATTTGATTTAGATAAAGCACAGCAATTTATTGAATCGTTAGAAGAAAAAATCGAAAATGTAAGACATCATTTAGCGAATTTGATTGATTATGCGGTTGAATATTTTAAATCATTAAAAGTAAAATACGGAAAAGGGAAGGAGCGTAAAACAGAAATCAGAACGTTTGATACGATAGATGCGAGTAAAGTTGCCGTTGCAAATACACGTTTTTACGTTGATCGTGAAGAAGGTTTTATCGGAACTTCGCTTAAAAAAGACGAGTTTCTTTTTGAATGTTCTGATATCGACGATATTATTGTTTTTAGAGCTGATGGCTCTATGATTGTCTCGAAAGTTGAGACAAAAACATTTGTCGGAAAAGGAATTATTCATATCGGTATTTGGCATAAAAATGACAAGCGTACCATTTATAATATGATTTATCGTGATGGTAAAAATGGTCCGGCTTATCAAAAACGATTTGCCGTTACGGGAATTACACGAGACAAAGAATACGATTTAACAGCTGGTAATAAAGGCTCGGAAGTCTTGTATTTTACAGCAAATCCGAATGGTGAAGCGCAAGTTGTTTCGGTTATTTTGAAGACCCATCAACGTATTAAAAAATTAAAATTTGATTTAGATTTTGCAGATTTAACCATTAAAGGAAGAGCATCTAAAGGTAATTTAGTTACAAAATATCCAGTTAAAAAAGTAGAATTAAAAGAAGAAGGTGTTTCAACTTTAGCGCCGCGTCAAATTTGGTTCGATCCAGAAGTTAAGCGTTTAAATGCTGATGGTTTGGGAATTTTATTGGGCTCTTTTAAAGGAGATGATAAAATTTTAACGATTAATAAAAAAGGTGAAGCTAAATTAGTTTCGTTCGAATTGAGTAATCGTTTTGATGAAGAATTAGAAATTATCGAAAAATGGAAGCCAAATAAACCAATTTCATGTGTTTATTATGATGCTGATAAAGACAAATATTTTGTGAAACGTTTTGTTTTAGAGGATACTTTATCTCCGCAAACATTTTTTGGTTTAGAAGATGATAAATCTTCGGTTAAAGTTATTTCGACAGATTATCTTCCAGTTATTGAACTTATTTTTCCGAAAATAAAAGGAATAGATAAAGAACCAGAAGTAATTAATCTTGAAGAGTTTATCACTATAAAAGGAATAAAAGCGCAAGGTAATCAATTAACAACGTATAAAGTAAAACATATTAATGTTTTAGAACCTTTACCATTTGAGGAAATTGAAGAGATAGAAGAAGAAATTGAAGACGATCAACAACCTACTTTATTTGATCGAATAGAAGAAGATAGTAATGATGAAAATAGTGATAGTGAGTAATGGGTGATATTTCAATTGTAACATTAGGCGTAATTGCCTTGAATGTTTTGGTAAGTTGGAAAGGTTTTAATGATTATAATTTTTTTGATAAATATAAATTTAGAGTTGGTTCAATTCTTCAAGGAAAAGAATATTACAGAATTTTAAGTTCTGGTTTTTTACATGTTGATTTTACACATTTGTTTTTCAATATGTTCTCTTTATTTTTATTTGCCAATTCGGTAATTGCTTTTTTTGCAAGTCCAGAAGGATTTTTATTTGGCGATTTTTCAAATGGAAAATTGAATTTAGGCTACGGAATGTTCCTTTTAATATTTTTAGCAGCAATTGTTGGAGGAAATATTTTCTCTTTATTAATTCATAAAAAAGAGTTTGGATATTCTGCCGTTGGTGCATCTGGTGGTGTTACAGGAATTTTATTTGCAGCTATTACAGCCTTTCCTACGATGAAATTAGGATTTTTATTTGTAATTCCGATGCGAGCATGGGTATTTGCAATTTTGTATTTAGGCTACTCGGTTTACGGGATGAAGAAAGGTTTGGGTAACATAGGTCATTCAGCCCATTTAGGTGGCGCAATCGTCGGTATTTTGGCTACGGTGTTGTATTATCCACCAATCTTCCAAATCAATATGGTTTATATTTTAGGAATGATGATTCCTTTGATTATTATGTTAATTATGATTTTGAAGGAAAACAGAAAATAAATATCAAACGATATAAAAAAACAAAAAAGCTTGAAGATTTTTCTTCAAGCTTTTTTTATGATAATGAAATAAATTTATATTGAATTATAAAACTCTCTTAACGTATAAGAATTTTGGTCCCCAGTATTTATCATTTAAAGAAGAAACCATAACGCCTTGTGATGTAGATGAATGAATAAATTCTAACACGCCATCTTTATTTCTTCCATGTACAATTCCTACATGCGAAACTCTTCCTCTTCCTCTTGTTGCAAAAAACACTAAATCGCCTTCTTTTGCATCATCTGTAGAAACAGCAACACCTTCTCTGGCTTGTTCTGCAGAAACACGAGGTAAGTTTTTATTGAAACTTTCAAAAACATTTCTAACAAAGGCAGAACAATCAATACCACTTCTTGTTGTGCCTCCGTATCGGTATGGAGTACCAATATACGTTTCTGCTTCTTTTAATAAAAATCCTGCGAATAAATCATTTGTCTCTTCTAAAACACTGTTTAACACAACCATAGATTTTGCTTCATCGTTAATTTCGATAGGCATTACATCTAGATTGGCATGTTTATTGATTATTTTAGCTTGAGCTTCAATCGCTCTTGGTTTCGGGATGAAACTTCTTGAAGAATATTCAGTTGCATCATTAACCGGGGTCAAAGATGAACATGAAGTGATGAACATCGTACAAATTATTGCAGCCACACCTAATAGCGATGTTTTCATATATTATTAGTTTTCGTTTGTAAAATTTTAATAGTAGCCCAAAAGTAGCATTTAAATCTTAAGTCATTATATGTAAGACGTATTTTGACATAATATTAACTTCCTTAACATTTTTTAACATAAAATTGTTTAAAAAATTATTCGATTAAATTTGCATAATCAAAAAATACCACTAAATTTGCACTCGCTTTTCACAAGAAATGTAAGTCGTCATGCGGCCCATTCGTCTAGTGGTTAGGACATCAGGTTTTCATCCTGGAAACAGGAGTTCGATTCTCCTATGGGCTACATAAAAGTGTTTTAGAATTTAATAAAATTAATTTGGTTAGATAGAAATTTTGTTTTTATCTTTGCCGAACTAAAATAGAAAGAGATTTAAAGTTATGGCAAATCATAAGTCAGCATTAAAAAGAATTAGACAAGCGGCAGTAAGACGCGATCGTAATAAATATTATCACAAGTCAGCTCGTACAGCTATCAAAGCTTTAAGAACTGAAACTGATAAAAATGAAGCAGAAACGGTTTTTCCAAAAGTTTCTTCAATCATTGATAAATTAGCGAAAAGAAACATTATTCACAAGAATAAAGCTTCAAACTTAAAATCTAAGTTAGCTAAGCACATTGCGGGATTAGCTTAATTTAAGATATAAGTGGTCCCTTCGTCTATCGGTTAGGACACTAGGTTTTCATCCTAGAAAGAGGGGTTCGATTCCCCTAGGGACTACAAATTAATAGATAGATTGCATTTATTGCAATCTTTTTTTTCCTTGTTCATAGTTGTTGATTTTAATTAAACAACCAGTAGAATACTGTGTAAAGGAAATTGTTTTTTGTGTTTTGTTTGTAAAGGTTAATCATATTTGTTTTGATGATTAATCGGGAATGAAAATGTCGCTGTATAATTCAACTTGGTTCAATAAATTAGAATTATACAACGACTTTTCTGAAAATCCCCAGTAAAGTACAGACGTTCTTTAAAAAATAGAATATACGAATTATTAATTCATATAAGTGGTCCCTTCGTCTATCGGTTAGGACACTAGGTTTTCATCCTAGAAAGAGGGGTTCGATTCCCCTAGGGACTACAAATTTGGCTTAATAAAAAAAATATATAAAAATTTTTCAAAATTGTTTGGAGTTTAAAAATAAACGTTTATTTTTGCACCACAATAATACGAAAAAGGAGGTCCCTTCGTCTATCGGTTAGGACACTAGGTTTTCATCCTAGAAAGAGGGGTTCGATTCCCCTAGGGACTACAAAAGGCATTCAGTTTTTGAATGCTTTTTTAATATATATTCAATAGCTTCCAATTATTGGGTATTAGAAAGGGTATGAAATTTATTTCATACCCTTTTGTTTTTTCTATAACTTAGGAATTGCTTCTATTAATTCTTTTGTATAAGCAGTTGTAGGATGCGCGTAAACTTTGTCCGCATCATCCAATTCTTTCATTTCGCCATGCTGCATCACCAATAATTGATCACTCATATATTTTACGACAGCCAAATCATGCGAGATAAAAATATAGGTAAACCCAAACTCGGATTTCAAATCATTTAACAAGTTTAAAACTTGTGCCTGTACCGAAACATCCAATGCAGAAACGGATTCGTCACAGATGATAAATTTAGGATTTAGAGCCAAAGCACGAGCAATCCCGATACGCTGACGTTGACCACCAGAAAATTCGTGCGGATATTTATCTAAATCTTGTTTTGTTAAACCTACTTTTTCTAATAAAGTTGTAGCCGTTTCTAAACGCGCTGCTTTAGAAGAACCAATTTTATGCACTTGCATAGGTTCTGTAATAATTTGTAAAATGGTTTGACGCGGATTTAAACTTGAATAAGGATCTTGAAAAATAATCTGAATTTCGCGTCTTAATTTTCTGATTTCTTCTTTTTTAAGTTTTGTAATATCAATTCCATTAAAATATATTTCACCTTCGGTCGGTTTTTCTAAT
Organism: Algoriella xinjiangensis; assembly: GCF_900115015.1. Classification (GTDB taxonomy): domain Bacteria; phylum Bacteroidota; class Bacteroidia; order Flavobacteriales; family Weeksellaceae; genus Empedobacter; species Empedobacter xinjiangensis. The sequence goes on from NZ_FOUZ01000009.1 coordinate 142,730, forward strand.
AATAAAACGGTTCTACTTAATGTTGTTTTTCCCGAACCCGATTCGCCAACCAATCCCATTGTTTCTCCAGGATATACTTTAAACGAAATATCATCTACCGCTTTTACGCTTGGTGTAGTTGCATTTCCGAATAATGACGACGGATAAAAATACTTTTTAAGATTCTTAACTTCTAAAATCGGCGGTTTCGCATATATTTTTTGATGAAATGCTTCGCGTTCCTCTTCTGTATAAACTTCAGTTTTGAAAGCAGGGTTTTCTAAAAAATCTTTTACTGTTGGTAATCGTTTTGCGCGTTCTTCTAAACGAGGACGACACGCGATTAATCCTTTTGTATAATTTTCTTTTGGATGATTAAAAATTGTTTCTACATTTCCTTGTTCCACAACATCGCCGCGGTACATTACCAAAACTTCTTCGCAAACATTTGCAATTACGCCCAAATCATGCGAAATAAATAGCATACTCATGTTGTGTTCAGTTTGCAATTCTTTCAATAAATCTAACGTTGCTTTTTGCACCGTAACATCCAAAGCAGTTGTTGGTTCATCGGCAATTAATAGTTTTGGCTCGCACGAAATTGCCATAGCAATCATTACGCGCTGTTTTTGTCCACCAGATAATTCATGCGGATAAGCTTTATAAATACGGTCTGGATTAGGAAGTTTTACTTGCTCAAAAAGTGAAATAACTTTTTCTTTTGCTTCTTTTCTTCCCAAATTTTGATGCAAACGAATGGCTTCTTCTACTTGTTCGCCACATCGTAAACTTGGATTTAGCGAAGTCATTGGCTCCTGAAAAATCATTCCAATTTCATTTCCGCGTATTTGCTGCAATTCTTGTTGTGATAATTGTAACAAGTCAACCATTTTATCGTGATGACGAAAAAGAATTTGACTTTCTGGACTAATTTTAGCCATTGGCGACAATAAACCCATAATAGCCAAAGAAGTTAACGATTTTCCCGAACCCGATTCGCCAACAATACCCAATGTATCACCTTGATGTACCTTGAAATTGATGTTGTTTAGAACTTGTTTTTCGCCAAAAGAAATCGAAAGGTTTTTAACTTCGATAATATAATCTAAATCTTGATTTTGCATGTAATCAAAAGCTTTGTAATGATGTGGAAATTTAGTGATTTTTTAAACAAATAATAGAATATGAAAATTCATCATTTTTGTATTTAGATTTTAATTAAATTTGCTACGAATCAAAACGTTGTAATTTTTAAAAATATTTATTAATTTAGATGTAATGATTTGCTGGCTATTAAAAACTTAAACAAAGCCAGTTATTAAATTCGAAGAATGGATACATACTCCCAGATTTCGACATTGTTTTTAGTTGCTAATCACAATGTCACCGATGAAATTTCTATAGCAAAACTTTTGCTAACAATTTTTCTTGTTTTATTAAATGGTTTTTTCGTTGCGGCAGAGTTTGCTATCGTAAAAGTACGTTCGTCACAAATTGAAGTTAATCAAGACATCAATGAAAGAACATCTAACGTTGCGAAACTTATCATTAGTCATTTAGACTCTTATCTTGCGGCAACGCAGTTAGGAATTACGCTTGCCTCTTTAGGATTGGGGTGGGTTGGAGAAAGTTCTCTTTCGCCAGTTATTATAAAAATATTTGAAGTTCTTGGTTTAACATCGCCATCTTGGACATTGATTGCACAAAATGCAGCGTTTCCAATTGCTTTCGTTATTATTACCATTTTACACATTGTATTTGGAGAATTAGCACCAAAATCTATTGCAATTCAGTATCCTACAAAAACTACATTTACAGTAGCTTGGCCACTTCGTGCATTTTATTTTGTGTTTAAACCGTTGATTATGATGATGAATGGTTTGGCAAATGTTATTTTACGTGCTTTTGGTATTCATCCAATTCATGGAGGAGAAATTCACTCTGAAGAAGAATTGAAAATGATTATTACAGAAAGTTCTGAAGGTGGTGCAATTGAAGAATCTGAACGTAATTTGATTCAAAATGTATTTGAATTTGATGATCGTCGTGTAATGAATATTCAAACATTACGTAAAAATGTTTCGGCAATTAACATCAAAACGCCTGTAAAAGAAGCTTTGGATTTTGCGATAAACGAAGGTTATTCGCGTTATCCTGTTTACGAAGAGGAGTTTGATAATATAAAAGGTGTAATTTATGCCAAAGATTTAATCAAACAATTATTAGGAAATCCAAACGAAACGGATATTTCTGGATTATTGCGCGAACCGATTTTTATTTCGGAAAATGCGTTGATTAAAAATGTAATGAAACAATTTCAGAAAAGACACATGCAAATCGCAATTGTAACCAATGAAGTTGGGGAAGTTGCAGGTATTGTATCGATGGAAGATATTTTGGAGGAATTAGTTGGAGAAATTCAAGATGAATATGACAACGAAGATCCTATTGTTTCTCGTGTTTCCGAAGGTGTTTATAATGTAAACGCACACAATGCGATTAGTGATATTAATCGTTTAGTACCGTTTAGATTTGATGAAAGCGAACATTACGATACACTTGCTGGTTTAATTTCTGAATCTTATCCTGATCGTGAACTTGTAGAAGGCGATTTGGTAGAATTAGGAGAATACACGGGAACAATTATAAAAATGTACCGAAATTCTGTAGAACAAGTACAGTTAAAAGTAAAAGAAGAATTGATTGATAATTATAAAGATGAGCCAGATTCGGCAATCGATGATGAAAATTAATTTCACACTATAAAATAAAAAAGCTCCGAGATTTCTCGGAGCTTTTTTTGTTTTATAAATCTTCTTTTTGTAATAAAGGAGCTTCGTAGCGCATTTTTCGAAAAACATTAATCAAGGTTAAAACATCTTTTTCACAATATTCTTTTATGCGTTCAATATTATTTCCATCATAATAAACTTTAGCAACTTGCGAACCATCAATATCATCTTTTGGAGTAGGAATATCAAAAATATTGGCTAATAAATCCAACGATGTATAATTTTTATAATCGCCAAATTTCCATAATTCCATTGTATCTAAATGCTGAATTTCCCAAGGTTTTTTACCAAACAGCTGTAAAATTGCTGGAATTTCAATTTGATTAATTAACATTCGACGTGCGATATACGGAAAATCAAATTCTTTTCCATTGTGCGCACACAAGATATGATCGGGTTTAAAGAAATTTTCGACCAACATTTTATTAAAATCTTCTAATATTTTTGTTTCGTCGTGTCCATAAAAACTTTTAATATGGATAAATGTTTCTTTTACCACAATACCAACCGAAATACAGATAATTTTTCCAAATTCGGCCATAATTCCCGCGCGTTCGTGGTAAAAGTTTTCTGGAGAAATTTCGTTATTATTTCGTTGAAAAGCTGTTTTCTTTTCCCACAAAGCTTTTGTTCGGTCCGATAATAACGACCAATCATCGGTTTGTGGAACAGTTTCTATATCTAAAAATAAGATTTTACTATAAGGAATTCGTTGAATCATTTTTCTTTACATTTTCGTTTATACGCATCGCTTCATCTACTAATCTATACACATCTCCATCTGCGATTGGACGATTATTTGGTTGATCATTATGTGTTTTTCCTGTACGAACAACAACCAGTTTTTCCGACGGAATTACAATTACACGCTGTCCAAGATGACCTAACATCGTATAAAAAGGTGTTTTATAATCATAATCCATCCAAACCGAATAACCATATATTTTTGGCTCATTTGGGTTGAATGCTTTTGTATTTGGTAAAACCATTTTTTTAACAAAAGCGGAATCTAAAATTTGTTTTCCGTACCAATTTCCATCATTCAATAATAATTGACCAAGTTTTGCAAAATCGCGCGCATCTGCATTAAAACAACAATACGTTTTTTCCATTCCTTTTGGATTATCTTTTGACCATTGCGCATCTAATTCCATACCCATTGGTTGCCAAAATTCTTCCTGAAAATATTGCGCTAATGATTTATTATTAATCGCACGTTGAATTACAATTCCCAAAAGTTGCGTATCGCTTGATTGATATTTAAAATGTCCGCCAGGCTGTGCTACAAATTTTCTATCTAACATTTGTTTTACAATATCGTCGCCATAATATGCTTTTGCAGTAGGGTTTAGGGGAAAATAATAATCTTCGTCCCAATCATAACCAGATGTCATTGCAGATAAATCGCCAACAGTACATTCGGCTCCAAATTTATCATTTTTAAATTCGGGTAAAAAATCGGTAATTTTTTGATCTAAACCTTTTATATAACCTTGTTCAATCGCTTTTCCTAACATCATTGTTGTAAATGTTTTTGCCATAGAAAAAGAGTTGGTTAAACTATTTTGGGCATATCCATTAAAATAATATTCGCTTAATAATTGGTTATCTTTAATGACAATAAATGCTGCGCTGCCATAATCATTCATTTCTTTTTCGAATTTTTGCGAAAGGGGAAATTGATTATAATTGATGTGTTGCTGCCAAACTCGCGGCGCACCTGCCATAATTACATTGTTATCAAAATCTTTGTAATCGTCAATGTTTGCAGTTTTTTCACCTTTGAGATAAGTTAGTTTTACGCCTCGAAAAATGTAGTCATTTCCTGTAGCATAAAGAATTAGAATGAGTATACAAATGATAATTACAATCCATTTTATGATTTTCCAGACTATTTTCATGCTTCTTATTTTTATTCTTTTACTAAAATAAGCTTTTACTATTAAATAATGTTAAAATTCTATCACTTCGGAATTATTATTGCTGAGTTATTGATTATCTTTATACAAGAAATAAATCTAAAAAATAAAATATTATGGCTTTTGAATTAGCAAAATTACCTTACGCATTTGATGCTTTAGAACCACACATTGATGCAAAAACGATGGAAATTCACCACGATAAACATCATGCAGCGTATACAAATAATTTGAATGCAGCGATTGAAGGTACAGATTTAGCAAATGCTACAATTGAAGAAATTTTAGCAAAAGGTACTGATAAACCAGCTGTAAGAAACAATGGTGGTGGTTTTTACAATCATAACTTATTCTGGGAAATTTTAACTCCAGGAGGAAGCAATGCACCAACTGCAGAAGTTGCAGAAGCAATCAATGCTGCTTATGGATCTTTTGAAGCTTTTAAAGATGAGTTTTCTAAAGCTGCTGCAACTCGTTTTGGTTCGGGATGGGCTTGGTTAATCGTAAAAGATGGAAAAGTTGTTGTAACTTCTACTCCAAATCAAGATTCTACTTTGATGCCAGTTGCTGATGTACAAGGATTTCCTATTTTAGGATTAGATGTTTGGGAACATGCATATTACTTAAATTACCAAAACCGTCGTCCTGATTATATTGAAGCTTTTTTCAGTGTAATTAACTGGGATAAGGTTGCAGAAAGATTTGCATCTGCAAAATAATTAGTTTAAAAAAATTAAACGATAACAAAGACTTGTGTAGAAATACGCAAGTCTTTTTTTATATTTGGGGCATGGGAATTATTATTTTAGAGAATATTAAAATATATTCTAATCACGGTTGTTTAGAGGAAGAAGCTCGTATTGGATCGGATTATTTGGTAGATTTAGAAGCGCATGCAGATTTTAGAAGTGCTTGCGAATCGGACGAATTGGTTGATGCATTGGATTATGTCACTTTAAATGCGATTGTAAAAGACGAAGTTTCTATTCGTTCAAAATTATTAGAACATGTTTGTAAAAGAATATTAGATCGTATAGGTCAGGAACTTACAAACGTGACATATGCAAAAGTAAAATTATCTAAATTGAATCCGCCTATTGGTGGGCATGTAGAAAAAGTGAGCATTATTTTAGAAAAATCATATTAAACTTTTTTTTTGTAAAAAAATTAATATATTTGCAGTCCAAAAGAACGGGAATGGTTCCTTGACCGAGCGGTTAGGTAGCGGTCTGCAAAACCGTCCACAGCGGTTCGAATCCGCTAGGAACCTCAATTAAAAAGTTAATTGTCTTGTATTTAGATAGTTAACTTTTTTTGTTTTTCAATAGTCCGACATTAGTCCGATTTCTACTCTAATACTTAAATTCTCCTACTAATATAAACCATATTTATTTAATTTCATACACCCCCTTCCTCCGTATCCTCTTAAATCTCCTCCCTCTTTCCATTCATAATTTCTATATAGTAAGTAGCTTCAAAAAATTTTTATATTTTTTTATATTTTATAATTAAACAAGAATAATCAATCAGAAACAAGTTGGTTGCATTTTTTTTATTGGAATTTTAGTGCATTTACATTTATTACGGAGCTTGTTAATAATCTTAAATCTCTATTTTGCTAGTTTATTTTCATAAAATGTACATTATAAATAGGTGCAAGAATTTAAAATATCATTTATAACTTAATCAAAAAAAATAGAATTGTCTAAAAACTTTACCACAATTACGGAAAACCATAATTAATATTGAATAATATTTTGTTTTTTTGATCTCCAATAATTTTTAAATATTGTAATGATTAATATATAGTTGTTTAAATGCATTTTATATATTTACAATAATTAAAACAACCAAATTATAAAAACAACTTTTACATGTTAAGAATTTCCTTAATAGCAAATTCGAGTATACAGTACCATAAATTTTCGGGAAATATTGATTTAGATTTTGGAAAAGATAATAAATTATTTTTTCACCAACCATTTGACAATAACTTACTTGATTTTATCTATGATCCTCTTTTTAAAGTTAAAACAGATAATGAAGATTTGTTTTATCGTAAAAACGAACTAATTGAAAAGGATTATATTATCAATAATAAATTAAAAAGTGATTCAAATTTAGAGGATTGTAAAACTTTTACTGAATATTATGAACTATCAAATCTAAAAAAAGTTCTAAAACACTTTAACAATAAATGGATTCCGTTACCATTTTTTAAAGATAATTCAATCAACAAAGATTTAACTTATCCGACAGATTGGGTTCGCCTTTTTATTACATGCAATGAAGATTATTCGAAAGCAGAATTTGTACTTGCGATAGATACAAGTTTAGCAAAAAATGAGTATGATAAAACTAGTCCGCAACTAAGTTTTAATCCAGAAGAAAATATATATAAATTAAAATTTGAAGAAAGTTTGATTAGTAATTTTCTTTATAATGATGATAGCCAAACAAAATGGTTAGAAGGGTATATAGCAGATGTTTTTTACGGAAATAATGAAGACTTAAGATTTGAACAACCTGTTAAACAATATATTTCTCATTATTTATTGTTACTGAAATGGTTATCAAGATTAATGGATTTGCCAGAAATACAGCTTTTTACCGATGATACAAAAAAAATACCTGTAGACTTGGTTATTGATGTAGGAAATTCATCTACTTGTGCATTGTTGTTTGAGAATAATAATAATGAAAATATTCAGTTTGATAAGGTTAAAAAATTAATTATACAAGATTATACTCAACCTCACATTGAGTATGATAAACCTTTTCCGATGAATTTGATTTTCAAGGAATCTAATTTTGGAGAGATCAATAAAGAAAAATACCACAATAATAAATTTGTTATACCAAGTTTTGTTCGAATTGGTTTTGAAGCGGATGATTTAATCAACAAAAAAGGAATTAATTTAGATTTAGGATATGAATTAAAAACATATAATTCTAGTCCAAAAAGATATTTATGGGATAATAATCTATCAAATATAGAGTGGGAATTTTCACCTGATTACACAAATCGAATCAAAAAAGTTTACTTGAATGGAATTTCAGAGCAACTAAATGCAGATGGATCATTAACTAAACAAGGCGAAATTTTTGGATCTAAATCTCTTTTTTCAAGAAATAGTTTGATGAAGTTCGTGTTCTTAGAAATGTTAATACACGCTTATATTCAAATCAATTCTTTTCATTTTCGACAAGAACATGGTAATTTAACAATTCCAAGAACTTTACGACGAATCACTATTTCCTGTCCAACTGCAATGATACAGTATGAACAAATTGCTTTGAGACAAGCAGCAGTTGATGCCTGTAAATTATTGAATAATTATGTGAAATTCTATTTCGATTCAGATGAAAATAAATTTTGGTTTGAAATGCCAGAGATTATTCCATCAATAGAAGATATAAAAAAGAAAAATACTGAATTAGAAGATCGTAAAGATTGGATGTACGATGAAGCAACCAGTTGTCAATTAGTATTTCTATATAGTTTTATTTCAAAAAAAATAAATAGCAATCAATACGTAATTTCTAATTTCATCTATAAAAATAAACCTAATTTGACGATTGGTTCTATTGATATTGGTGCAGGAACAACTGATATTATGATTGCAGATTATTCGATCAGTCAAGAGAATAAAACGATAGAATTAGAACCGAAGCCAAAATATTGGGATAGTTTCAAAATTGCTGGAGATGATTTATTAAAAGAAATTATTCAACAAGTAATTATAGAAGGAAAAATTAACAATCCTATTGATGAAGGTTGTACTGGAGTTATAGAAAATTACGCTATAAATAATGGCATTAATAATGTATCGGATAAACTAAACGGTTTTTTTGGTGTAGATAGTAACAAAGTAGGGTATTTAGGTAAAATGATGAGAAAAGGATTTATTCATCAAGTTGCAATTCCTATTGCGATGCATTACTTGAATAACTCTAAAAAGAATGAAGTTGAAATAAAAACTTTTGAAGAAATAATAGGAAAACCTTTTATAAATAAAGATTTAATTAGTTATTTCGAGAGGCATTTTGGCTTCAGTTTTCTTGATATAAAATTTACAATTCAACCAAAAAAATTAGATCAAATAATTGCATCAGTTTTTGATGGAATGGTAAAACAATTGGCATTAGTGCTAAACCATTATAATTGCGATTATATTGTATTATCAGGAAAACCCGCTTCATTAAACAGTTTAGAAAATTTATTCTTAAAATATTTATCAATTTCACCTAATAATTTAATCAATCTTAATACCTACTGGATAGGTAAATGGTTTCCATTTTCTGATCATAAGGGTTATGTAGAAGATGCAAAAACAATGGTAACTATTGGAGCAATGATTTCTTTAACATCTAATCGATTGAAAAATTTAGAAGATTTGAAATTGAATATAGAAACCTTAAGAAAAGAAGTGATTTCTACGGCTGATTATATTTTAAGAAAGGATTTCGATTCAACAGATGTTATTTTGACTCCTAAGAAAAATGAAAATTCAATTTTGATAGAAAATTTACCTTTTCAGTTTGGTTATTCTAAGTACGAAAGTAAAAATTATCCAATCTCAAACTTATACAGTATAAGTATTAATGAGGCTTACATAAATCAAAGAGCTGAAGGGAAAGAAGAAGAAATAAATAACATAAAAGCCAAAATATTCGAAAATTTACCTTTAAAAATTACGATTTCCAGAGATTATGACGAATCGAAAGAAAACATAATTTTAGAAAGTATAGAGAACAATGAAGGAGATGATTTACCAATAAAATTATTAAAATTAACACCTCAAACGTTAGGAAATGAAGACGGATATTGGTTAGATACATGTGAATTTACATTAGGAATTAGAAGCAATTAAAATGAAAAACTATTCAGATCAATTTATAAATACAATAAAACTTGGAATAGAAAATAATGTTTCTATTTTAGATCAGCTGATTAATTGGGGAAATGAAAACCTACGTTATGAGGAAAAAGATCAGTTTCTTTTAAAAATAAAAAATTCTAAAAATGTATTTCACAGAATTTTCGAGAATATAGAATCTAAACCTGTTATGGCAGTTTTTGGAGGAAGTCAAGTTGGAAAATCATATTTGATAAAAAATTTATTAAGCTCAGAAGGACAACCATTCCTTATAAAAAATAATGAAATTGATTACGATTTCTTAAAAGATATTAATCCTCCTGGAGTGGGTGCAGAAAGTACGGGAGTTGTAACAAGATTTACAATTGATCAAAACTTGAAGTTTCCAGATTTTCCTATTCAGATCAAATTATTATCAGCAAAAGACATTTTAATAATCGTATTAGATAGCTTTTTTCTTGATCTCAAAAAAATAAAAAAATATGTTACTTTATCTGATTTGAATGAGCATATAGAGCAATTTGAACAAAATATTTCTGATAATCAACAAGATTATTTAACAGATTTTGATGTATTAGAAATTAAAGAGTATTTCGAAAATCATTTATCAAAACATACCATATTATTTGAGAGTTTACGAGAATCCAAATTCTTTGAACGTGTAGGTACAATTATCAAAAACTATTCTCAAAATCAATGGTTGTTGATCTTTAGTATTTTATGGTTAAAGAATGATAACCTTAATCAATTGTATAGTTTGTTGATTGATTCTTTGGTGAAATTTAATTTTTCTAAGAATGCTTTTATCAAATTTAATGAGGTTTTACGTGGAGGAGGAGAAATTTTAGATGTACAGCGTTTAAAAGAAATTTATACCTCATCTATCATTACAGAAGTAAAAACGGAAGACGGACAGGTTGTACAGATTTTACAATCGTTGATTACTGCTCTAACGTCAGAATTAATTTTTACCGTTCCAAAAGAATTGGTGGATGAAAAACCATTTTTGAAACAATCAGATTTATTAGATTTTCCTGGTGCAAGAAGTCGTTTGGCGATAGAGATAGAAGATATTGACAGCCAAATAGTTCCTGATATGTTATTGAGAGGTAAGGTTTCTTATCTATTCAATAAATATTCAGATAATTACAGTATTAATAATTTACTATTTTGTACAAATGACAAACAATTAGATGTAAATGAGATACCTGCATTACTTTTTAATTGGATAAAAAATAACATCGGTGAAAATAAAATCGAACGATCTAATGCGCTTCAAAATACAGAAGTACCACCATTATTTGTAATTTTTACGTTTTTCAATAATCAATTAAAATTTGATACTACTAATGATTTACATTACAAAGAAGATTCAGATTCTTTAAACTACAAATGGGATACTCGATTTAATCGTTTTTTCAAAAACGAGATTGTCACTCAAACCAAAGATTGGGACACCGAATGGACATTGATGAATCATCATTTCCAAAACTTTTACTTATTACGCGATTATAAATATTCTGTGGATACATTTGACGGTTTTGAAACTGAAGATAGAGAGACCAATTTAAAATCTGAAAGAGTTGATTACTTAAATGCTTTAAAAACATCTTTTGAGAATTTTGAATTTGTAAATAAACATTTTAAAAATCCAACCGATGTTTGGGAAGATTCTACATCTCTCAATTCTGACGGGTCTTTACGTATCATCAATAATCTTAATCTTGTTTCAAATAATCATACGAAAACGAATTATTATTTGAATAGATTGAACGAATTAATTACCGATATAAAATCGTTTTTAGAATCACTTGTTCATTCAGATGATGTCTCTGTGATAAGAGCAAATCGAATGAAAGATACCAATACGTTTCAGTTTTCATTCAATAATATTTTGACGAAAGACACAAATGCGTTCAATTCTTTTCTTAAAATTATTGGAACAGATTCAGTAGAAAATTTCAATTTATTGAACGAAAATATTGTAGTAGATTCTTCTCAAGTAATCAATAATTCATTTGATCAAAGCAATATTTTATTACTTCAGTATCCAGAATTAAAAAATGCCAAATCTTATCAAGAAGCGTTAGAAATCTTAAAATCTAGTCTTTGGTTAGGTACAAATGAAGAAGTTGAAGATTTTTTACACAACCAAAATATAGATAAGACCAAGTTGTTTGAGCAGAAGGTTTCAAAATCTAAAACAGAAATTTATACCGAACTAATTTTTGAAAATTGGAAATCGAAGATTATGAATTTTTCTAATTATCAGTATTTTACAAATAATGGATTATCTCAAAGCAGTATTGTCTTTTTAGCGGATCATTTATTTTCAATTATTAAGAATAGAAATATTGAAAGCAAATTGATAAAAGTTCTAAATGATATTGTGTCAGAAACGGAAAGTAATCGAGGTATTGAAGAGTTTTTAGCCGAAACATTTTCCATTATAATCAATGATATTACCATCAATTTTGACTTAGATTTCTTTTCAAAAGATGAAATTTCAGAAATTAATAAAATGCCAAATTATCGTCAATTTATTAATTATCAAAAATTTAATGTAGAACCAAATAATGATTTATCTAACTTATTTGAGGAATCTGCAATTTTGAATTCGGAAGCAATTATGCTCGAAAAATATACTAAATGGATTGAGTTTTTGAGAATCTCTTTATTGGTAAATTGTGGTTTTGTAAACTACGATGAACAAGCAAATCTTCAATTGAAATCGTATATCCAAAACCTTACTAATTTTAATCCTCAGTCAGAGTATGAATAAATTTTACGAAATAGCAACAGATCATTATTTGCCTTTGTCGCACGATAATAATTATCTGTTTAATCATTATGATAGAATTACGAATTTCTTGACGTTTAATATCGATCAACAATATCGTAATTTATTAGCTAAACCAATCAAAAGTGGATATAATATAGAATGGTTATCTATTTATCCTAATCTTGAAAATGCTCAAGGTTCTGCGCACGAAGAATTTGCTTATCGTAAATATTATGAGTTTTTAGATGTTATAAAACAACGTATTGAAAATTTTAGATCTCAGCGTGATGAAGATGCAATTAATTGGGCAGAGATTTTAGAAAAGGTTTTCAATGAGCAAGATAATTTCATATATACTAATGGGAAAGATATTTCTATAGTTTGGGGATGGAAATTTGAAAATAACCAAATTTATAAACCAGCATTACAATTAGCCAATCCACCGATAAAAGAAGAAATTATTGAAGAAAATACGTCAATAGTAGAAAATATAACAGAGCCAATTGTAGAAGATAAAGAACCAATTATTGAAGAAGAAATTATCGAAGATTTACCAATCGATGAACCAAAAGTTGAAGAAGTATTACCAGAGGAAATAATAGAAGAGGAGGAAGAATTGCCAGAAGATGAGTCTTTGGAAAGAAAACCTGGTTTTCTTGAGTTTCTGAAATGGTTTGCTGGAACTTATTGGTGGTTTCTAATCATTTTACTTGTATTTATTGTTTTAATTTTTGTTTACAAATCATTTTTATATTCTTAATTATGAGCAAGTTTTTTTATAAATATTGGTGGTTATATTACATCCTATTATTTTCTTTATTAGGTTTATTGATATATTCTTTGTTGTGGAAAGTTAATTTTAAACCTTATCAAGATATAATTAATAAGAAAAATACTGAATTAGTTGATGCACGCGAAAGTTTGAAAGGAAAAGATCGTTATATCAAAAATCTTGAAGAACAATTAGCACAGTGTAACTTACGTGAAAAGCAAAATACAGTACAATGTAATGCTAAGGTAGAGTCTGGAGGACAAGGTATGACAGAAACAACACATAATTTAGGAAATTCACCTGGTAGAGTAGTTGTAAATTTTGATATGATGGATGTTCCAGATAAGATTGAAGTAATATACAATGGAGAAGTTGTAGCGACTTCAACAAATTTTGTTTCAGGTCAAGGAAATTTAAGTTTCAACTATCAAGCATTACCAGGTCAACCAAATTCATGTATAGTAAAAATGTCCGCACCAGAAGATGGTACAATATGGGAATATGTTGTTAATTGTCCACAATAATGAAAGTAAAAATTAATTATCCTTTTTATTATTATTTCGCAATCATTTTTTTTGTGATTATAAGTGTTTTTTTTTGGTGGATTGTATTCAATAATTTTTCAAATGGAAGATATTTTTCACAACAAGAGATTGATTATAGACAAGATAAATCTGTGCATGTTTTACAACCTATTAATCAAAATGATTTAATCATAGATTCTATTGCAAACAGACGAATCGTTTCCAATCTTGTTAATATTGCACTTAAAAATAAGTCAAAAGACATTTATCAATTTGCAAATGAGTTGAAAAAAGTCTACAAAGATTCTACTTATCAAATTGTCTATTTAGACTCAGTCATCAATCGACTTCAAGTAAAATTACCCGATTTAGATCGAGAAATTTTTAAAAATGAAGTTAAGAAAAATATGAAGAATGACAGTTTGCTTGTTTGGGATGAGATGATATTTGAAAGTACGAACAACAATGTCATTATAAATAATGAAGAAGCTCCATTTATGAATCAAATAGATATTCAGAATGCTTGGAGAACAACTTTAGGAACAAAAAAAACAATAATTGCGGTTATTGACAATGGTTTTGATACCCAACATGAATCTTTGCGAGGAAAAGATATAAAGTCTTATAATGTAATCTCAAAAACGAATCAGGTTAATCCATCCAGTCAAAATCATGGTACACACGTTGCGTCAATTGCGGTAGGGAACAGCAATAGTTATCAAGGTATATGTCCAAATTGCAGCTATATGCCGATTAAAGTTGAGGACGAGAACGGAAATATGTCAATGTCTTATGTGATAGATGCTATTCTGTATGCAGTAAAGAATAAAGCAGCTGTTATTAATTTATCTTTAGGATCTGAAATTCCATTAGAATTGGGGAATCTTTCTTTACAACAACAAAAAGAAGTAATTAATTCTGATGCAAGTGATTTACAAGAGTTTTGGAATGATTTATTTCTTTATGCGAACGAAAGAAATTCTATTTGTGTAATCGCTGCAGGGAATAGTAGTGTATTGACAGGTCTTGATGCTTTTCAACGTTCCAAACAAACAATTAAGGTTGGTACGGTTTCCCGTAAAAATACTATTGCGAGTTTTAGTAATTTCGGAGATTATAACACGATTTATGCTCCAGGTGAAGAAATTTATGGAGCTAAACCAAATAATCAATACGAATATTTAGACGGTACAAGTATGTCTGCACCAATTGTTAGCGGGTTTATAGGATTAATAAAATCTAAATTTCCTAATTACAAATTTGATGATGTAATGTCATTATTAATGAAGAATACAGAAATAGTAAATAATATAACACAACTAAGAATAAAATCAATTTAGAATAAAATGAAACAACAGAATTTTTTATTTGTAGATATCGTATCGTCGATATTTTTATTAATATTATTTATTGCAAATTTTTTAGGACTATTATACATCTTACAAGGAAATATCATATTTAGTGCATTAGCAAGTACATTAATTATTATATGTTATTATTTCTTAGTTCAACTATTAGCAAAGAACAAAGAGTTAATGTTTAAAAATAAATTTATTCATTCTTCATCTGTTTTATGGCTTTTTTACATTGGATTATTCTTCGTCAGTTTTGTTTTGATGTCACATTTTGTGAATGTTGAATTCAATGCAAAAAAACAAATTCAAGACGATGCTCTATCAAAATTAACAATTGTAGATAGTGCGACAACTATTTACAAAGATCGTTCTAAAAAAGTAATAGAAGATTTTGAAAATGATCTTAAAACTAAACTTAAAAGCTATAAAAATACAGGATCTAATAGTACACTTAATGAATTAACATCAAAACCTTATAGTATTGATGCAAAGGTTTTAAGTGATCGCACTTATCTTAATGTTGATCAAATTGCGAACGCTAAATTGGCACCAATCATCAAAAATATAGAAGCTAACGCCGTTAATTTTGATTCAATAACGAAGAATAACACGGAGAAATACAAAAGTACTTTTACTAACTGGAAAAGGTTAAGTTTAGTAGGTACATATTCTACTCTGAATGATTATGTAGACCAATCCATCAATTTAATAAACGAAAAAATCGCACAATTTCCGATAGATAATTCTCCAATTATAATTAATTACAATAAAGAAAACTTGCCATTAGGTACTCCAAGTGAATTCAATAAAAAGTTTACACCAAATTATATACTTCCAATTATCGTTGTTCTATTAATCAATGGTTTTATATTAATTCCATTTTTTACAGAAAAAGTAAGATCGTATAATAATACGACAAACAAAACGCAAGAAGGACCAAGTAATAACGGAGGATCTATAGAATTATAAAATAAATACCATGAACGACGTACAGAAAAGAATCATATTACAAAATGCAAATACATTAGAAGTAAACAATCTTATTTCATTAATAGAGAAAGGAGAAATTTCTTTAGAAGAATTTAAACAAGCAGGTTTAACGGTAGATAAAATCCGCCAAATAGAAGGACAAATAAATCTTGAAGCGGCTAAAGAACGCGCTGCAGCAGAAATTGCTAAAAGAGAAGAAGAGGAACGATTAGCTAAATTTAAAATTCAAGAAGAAAAAAATGAATTTCTTAAAAAAGTTGTTCGTAAAAGAGTAACAGTTGATGAGATAAGAAATAAAATAAACAATGGATATATCTCATTTGATGATTTAGAAGATGAAGGAATTTCACAAAGAACAATTAATTCAATCAAATATTACTCTAACTCTAATCGTGTAACCATTTTCAAGAAAATTGATGATTTACCTCCAATGGAAGAAGGTCGTACAGATGTTTATTTTGTGGGATTACCAGGTTCAGGAAAATCGACTATGCTTTCAGGTCTATTGAATGTAGCGAATAAAGAAGGTATTCTTTTACCAGATACTTATAGTAATGATGGAGCAGTTTATCAAACGCAAATCGTATCAGATTTATCAAGAGGTGTTTTACCTAATGCAACAGCTTCGGGCTCTTATAACTATGTAGCCATGTCTTTAAATGATGAAAATAAAAAGAAACATCCATTTAATGTAGTAGAAGTTCCAGGTGAGTTGTATGTAAATATGTTCAATAATGCGAATGTGGATGATTTACTGAAATACATCAAAAACTCTAATAAAAAGATTTTAATTTTTGTGATTGATTCTTTAGCACATGATACAAATTATGCTGATGCTAAAAGTGCTTTAGATCAAAGTTTAGTTTATGTAAATATTCTTAATATGTTCAAAAGCAGTGGTATTTTAAATCAAACAGATGCTATATATTTAGTTGCCAATAAATTTGATGCGATAAAAGAAAGTCGATATGATGGTGATAACCGTCCTGATGTTGATTTAGCATATGAATTTTTGAATGAAGAATTTAAAAATTTATTAAATAATTGTACGAGTATAAGAGATGAGTCAAAAAACAAATTCAAAATTAAAATTTTACCATATTCTATTGGTAAAGTAAGTTATGAATTTATTGTAGAAGATTTTAATCGTAACTATTCTTCAATTGTGATAAACAATTTGATAGAAGATTCTTTTGTTGTAAAAGGAGGAAAATGGGGTTTATTTAATTAATCTAAGAAACTATGAATCAATTCGGAATAATTATACAAGAAACAACATCAGGGTTAAACACTCAATACATTTCTCCTGATTTAGATCGTAATAATAGTGAAGTAATTCAAACAACACAAGACGAAAGAATTTTGGCTACTCAACTCGTCAATCAATCAAAATTTTATAGTGTTGAGGTTACAAAATCATATAAAATTTATACCTACGTAAACCCTAATGTTACAGATGAGTTCGGACGTTCTGGTTATTATGCAATCAAATTATATTTTCACAATAAGTTTGTCAATCCGATTAATCTAATTAGTCTTTTTAATAAAATTGAAGCTAAATATTTAGAGCATAAAAATAACAATACTTTAGCAGGACAAGACTATACAGTAATTCAAAGTTTATTGGAAGGAAAAGAAGTTAAACCATTTCTTTATTTAACCGAAAAAAAACAATTTGTCACTTATTTTGATCCTAATAATTCTACAGCTTTAACAGAAAAGTTGAACGATGAAAAGGTTTTTACAATAGAAAAATTATATGCTTTTGATGTTGCAAAATCATTAGCAGAAGATCAAGTGAAAGCGTATGGATTAGATTCTTTTAACGACTACAAAATAAAGAAAGCAAACTTTGACAATTCTGATCGTATCTTAAGAGAGATTACACAGAATAATCAACCAATTGATTTCAGAATAGTTGGTAAAGAAAATTTTAAAATAATATATCCATCAAGTTTAGCAGGAACGCTAAAATATTCTACTACAGAAAAGAAAAATATTTCGGTTGCAGATTTTAATGAGTTAAGAAAACCTAATGTAATTCCTCAACCTACTCTATCAAGATCAACACAACCAAAAAAAGACAACACACCAATTATTATTGTAGCAATTATAGGAATTCTTGCTTTGGGAGTAGGAGGTTATTTCTCGTATGACTTAATTTTTCCAAAACATAAAGAAAATGAACCCATTGATAGTTTAGGAAAAATAGAGAATAGAGAATCTATTGATAACGTATCAATGTATGTTCCAGAAATAAAAAGATTTTTAGCTAACAAATTTGTAGTTAACAAACAAAAAACAGATTCAGTTGAAGTTAAAAATGATTATTACCAAATAGACGACAAGCAAACTCTAATGCTTGAATCATATTACTTCAAAAATAAAGACGATAATTCTGTAGAATATTATTCTTCTTTTGAAAATTTAAAATCAAAGACCAACAAGCAAATTTTAAATAAAGAAAGTTTAAATAAATTTTTAGGTGATATATCTACAGACACAATAAACTGGAATAAAATTGTAGTAGAAGGAAAAAAACAAGGATTAATCTTACCTTATAATGAAAAAGTAACTGTAGATTCTGAAAAGGATAAGACATCTGCTGATAACAATGTTAATTCTACTAATAAAAGAGATGAAGTAACTTCTCCTCAACCTAAAAATGGTAATACGACTGAACCTAATAAAGAAGTCTCTCAACCAAAAGTTGAAGGAAAACCAAATCCAGAAAAATCTACAAAATTAGTTAAACCAGTTGTAAATAAAGGAGGTTTAGAGGTTAATTCAAGTTTATAATAATGGAAAAAAGAAAGTTAATCATATTAGGAAGTGTAATTGTCATCGGTTTGTTATTGATAGGTGGAGTTACAGTTTTTGAGGGTTCTAATATTTCGGGACCTGAAATGGTGAATAATAAAGCAGGTTCTAATAAAAATGATTTAGAAAAAAAGATTGAAAATTTTAAAAAAGATAATTTTCAACCAGAGCTATATTCAACCTTGTTAATGGAAATTAATTCATCAAAAGATCAAGGTTTGATAGAATCTTCATCTGCAATTTATCTAACAGAAGAATTAAATAATGTATACAAAAACCATGTATTTAACAAGGCTGATTATTTTCTTAACCAAGGAAATGGAGATAAAAATACGGTATTGACTTATTTGTCTAGTTTAGAAAAAGCGACAGGTAAAGACGCAAAAATAGATTTTTATAAAACTCAAATTCCGAAATACGATTATTACGTCAATTCGTTTCCAGGGAAAGTAACGTCTTTTACCAATGGAAATCCTGCAAGTTTTTCTACAGAAAAATACAATTCATTGAAAAGAGAAGCCGAAAATATGCCTGGATTAGATAATCAATACAAATCAAAAGGGAAATTTACGAGTATCAAATCAAGTGCAGTTTCTAAATTGAATTCTTACAAAAATAAATTTGAAGAATACGACAGAGAGAGAAGGTTAAATAGTATTGATGTAGAATTTGAATAATCATGAAAATAAAATATGTTTTAATCTTATTGCCTTGTTTCATTTTTGCTCAAAGTAAAGAGGACAAAAAAGAAAAGAATAAAGGAAAAAACACAGAGATTGTCGAAACAAAGAATGATCAAAAAACTGTAGTTGTAAATTCTAAAGATAAAGAGGAATTAGAAAAACTGAAAGTTGAAAATAAACAGTTAAAAGACATTTTGACAAAAGTAAATGCAAAATATTTTGTTTCAACATTTAAAAATTTTTATTCTGACGATTATTTCAAAACACAAGGATTTAAAATTTTAAAAGAAGAAGATAAAAATACAATTAGCCAAGCACAATTGATGGTAGAAAGTATTTTGGCAGCAGAAGATAAGAATTCAGAAATTTATAAAAGAGCCAAAAAATCAATTGTTTTTACAGATTATCTTAAAGCAATGGATGAGGTTTTTCAAACTGTTATGAAAGAAAAATATGATTCGGTAAAAGTATCATCTGCGATAACAAGATTACATAATTTACAAAAATTTGATCCAACATCAAAAGTAGAAGTTGATAAAAATTCTATAACTGAAGCTCTGGTTAATTACAAAGAAAATGCATGTAATGCGACAGAAGTTGTAACGAAAATACAACAAGGTGTTATGAAATCAGGTATTTCTATTGCTACATTCAAATCGAAGGACTTTGATAATATTATCTCTAAAAAGAAAACGGAAGAACCAATTATCAAATTCAATCAATTAATGAATGATGATAAGATCTTCAATCCATTTTTGGTAGATATGATTAATGATGTCAAGAAAAATCCAACATCGTTTAATCAATCTACTTTTATTGATGAAAAATATTGTCAAGTCAAAACAAAACCTTTAGCTCAAGAGTCAAAAGTTGATACTATGATTGTTCAAGAAAAGAAAGAAGAATTACCGAAATAAATAAAAAAAGTCTCTCAAAATTAGAGAGACTTTTCATTATTTTTTAGGGTTACTTCCATATTTATTATCGCCCTCGTTACTATCG
Source organism: Algoriella xinjiangensis (assembly GCF_900115015.1). Lineage (GTDB taxonomy): Bacteria > Bacteroidota > Bacteroidia > Flavobacteriales > Weeksellaceae > Empedobacter > Empedobacter xinjiangensis. The sequence continues at coordinate 163,228 of NZ_FOUZ01000009.1, forward strand.
CTAAAGAGTAGAAATAATCCATAAAAAGGGATTAAGTTAAACCAGCCACTATTACCAATGTCATGACTACGCTTTACAGACTGAGCTATAAGTATATACCATAAAGGTAAAAACAATAAACCAATAAAAATTACGGCAAATTCATTGTTGTTGTATTTTACAACTTCGTACATGAAAATATACGTTACATATAAGATGGCATAAATAAAATTGGTTAACCAATATTCAGTTCTTCTTATACGTCCTTTTAAAGAAAATGGGTTTAAAAACATAGTTAAATTTTATACTGATAAATATAAAAAAAAATATTTAATTTTAGAGAATATATAATACTAAAGAGACAAAAACATGCAACCAGATATATTGACGTATAATCAAGTATTTCAGAGTGATAAACTTGATTTGTTTTCATCATTAACTAATATTGAATTTTTAAATTCAGAGAATAATTATTTATTGTTTTCCGGAGAAGAAACTGTACATGTAAAATGTAAAATAGATAAAAAAGAATATATTTTAGTTTGTTTTACTAATCAGAATAAAAATGCTGAAAATAGATATAAAAGTTTAGCAAAAATAATAGGGAATTATAATCTTAGTTTTATCCCAAAATTAGAGTTTAAAGAAAATGAAATTATAATAAATAGTTACAATTCCTCTGTAGTTCTTGTTGAAGATGATCAAACAATTTCTTTAGATAATTATTTTGACAATATTTCTTTTTTGCCAGAACTAGTAACAAAGCTTCAAGAGGATCTGAAAGATTTATCTTCACAATTAAAAGCAAAGCAATTTGCACATGGAAATCTAACGTTCAAAACAATTAGAGTAAATACTAAAAACGAATTGGTTTTAACTTTTTTAGATGATTTATACATTCCTGAATTTGAAACTACAAAAATTAATAAAGATTCATTTGTCAATTTACATAATAAAGATTTAGCATCATTTGCAATGATCTTAAGCGCATTAGAAATTGCTAAAACTGATAATTCAATTCAGTCTAATAATTTAATTTTTACATTTAATTCGCAAGATTTAAATCAAATTGAAAATTCTGTTGCTTATTCGTTAATCAATAGTTATGAAAATCAAGCAGCAAATAATTACCTTGATTATGATGCTTTAGTCGAGCCTGAAAAAATAGAAAATTTTGTAACAAACGATCATAATGCTGAAGATTATCCCTTACAAAACTTATCTCAAAATTCAATAGTAGATAGTAGATCAGATGAGAAGGTTCAAAAAATTGTCATTACATCTTCACCACAAGGTGTAACAGTGAGAGATAATGAATATGAAGTTTTTGGTAATACACCATACATAATAGAAGTTAAGGAAAGAGACCATCCATTTCAATTAATTTTAACTGAAAAAAGTAATATTAAAAAAGTAGATATTTTTTATGGAATGAATGATGTTTTTGTTGATTTTAATGAAACCGTTGCTCCAACTCAAAATTCAATTTCTCCTGAAGTAAAAAAACAAACTCTTGTTACTGTAACCGAGTCTAAAAATACCACACAACGTGTGTTTTTTTGGTCGTACATCGGAATTTTATTTTTTTCAATGATTATAGTTATTTTGTACAATAGTGCAGTGTTTTCAGACTTTTATGCTCGAGATAAATATGAGGAAGAATCTATGTCTATTGATTCGGCTAGCGCAGTAGTTGACTCCGCAGTAATAAATGTAGATTCTACAGCAGCTAGCCCATATTATTATGATGATACAGCGGTCGATTCTTCTGCTTATTATTACGATGGATACTAAAATAAAATTATGCAAATTACTATAAACACTAACCCTAAAGGCGCAATTGTAAGAAATCAAAATTTTGATATACTTGGACGAACACCTATTACAATTCTAAAAGAAGAATATGTTGGTCAATTCATCATAATAAATTACGGAATAGAGTCAAAAAAGATTAGTATTACTGATGATTTAGATCAAATTAATTTGAATTTTGAACAAGAAGTTCCAGTGATCAAAACGCCAGAACTGCCAAAAGAAGACGAAATAAAAGAGGATGAAGTTTTTGTAGAAAATGTTTCGATTCCGGAAGAAAAACCGAAAAAATCTTTCAAAAAAATGAGACCATTTCTCATAGGTTTTGTCCTTTTATTGATAGGACTTGGAGGAAATTATTTGTTGGATAAACTTGCGTCAAAACCTAATTTAGTTAATATTGAACAACAAATTTCATCAAAACAATTTTTAGAATTAACCAACGAAGAAAAAATTAAACATTATTTATTTTTTGAAGATAGACGAGATCATCATTATTTAAAAACATTGTTAAATCTATCTAATTTACATTTTTGGGACGTTGATAATATTGCAGAATCATTGTTGGATAAAGCATATAGAAATGATTCAAACCGAATTTCAAATTCTAAAAATGAAGTTTTATCGATCATAAAAGAAAATGAATTGTATAAAGTTGATGTAAAATATACGTACACCAATTCGTCTAATGAACAAAAAGAAAAATATCCGAAAATATATTTTGGATTTGCAGAAAATGGTCTAATAAACTATATTGATAATAAGCCAAGAAATTAACATGAAAATACGAATTAACACAACTCCAGAAGGTGCAATTGTAAGAAATCAAAATTTTGATAAAATAGGAAAAACTCCTTTTGAAATTGATAAAGAAGATTATTTAGGACAAAAGATTTTCATTAATTATGACGGAATAATCAAAGAATTTGTCATTAATGAAAACACCAATTTTATTGAAGAATCTTTCAGGAAAACAATTAATCAAAATGAAGAGGAAGTATATACCAGTGATGGATCAACAATTGACGCATTAAATCCAAACACACCATCGTCTAACAATAAATTGTATATGATTGGTGGAATTGTCGCTGTACTAGGATTTATTGGACTTGGTTATTGGTTTTTTGATTCGAAAACAGACGAAAAATCAACGACAATTAAAACCGAAGTGGTTGAGCAAAACGAAACAGAAAAGTCTAATATAGAGAATTCTGTAGAGTTTGTTGATAAAAATGAAGTTGAACAAGCTGAAAAACCAAAAGAGGAAAAGTCAAAAATTGAGTCAAAAAAAGTTGAAGAAAACAAACCAGCTTCAGTAGCAGAAGTAGCACCTAAAACAGAAGAAAAACAATTTTCGGAAGAGCAAGCCAAAGCAATAATCAAACAATCTATTTCGTTAGAAAATAATAAAAATGCGAATGGATTGGTCAATCTATTTTCATCAAAAATAAAACGTTACAAATCAAAAAATAATCTCTCAAAAAATCAGTTAATATCAATTTTTAATGAATGGTGGAACACTGTGGTTTTCGAAGATAAACAAGTCGCTGGTATCACCGCTTTGGGAGATAATACTTATAAAGTTAAAATAAACTACAACTATCAGGTTGAGGGTGGAAATGAAAAAAATGTGATTTATTATGGTATTTATCAATTTGATAAAAATGGGAAAATAATCGAATTATATATTGACTAACAAACTCGTAACTGTATGAAAACGAAAAACATACTTCTTTGTGTTAGCTCTTTATTTTATATAATGAGCTGTAATCAAATTAAAGAAAAAATTGGAGGTGGATCTTCTGAAAATATAATATCAGAAAACACCCAATTAAATTGTGATTATAACAATTTATCCAATCAATTTAATGTGAAATTTGTGATCAATAAAGATCCCAAAAAAGCAACAACAGGTGTAGATTATGCTGTACAGATTTTAGATAAAAACAACAAAGTTTTAAAAACAATTGTTTCTCAACCTTCTATTTCAACTGATGAATTGGATAAATACAAGATTTGTGATCAAGTGAAATCATTGGCAACAAAATATAATTTAGCAAAGAATTTTGATATTGAATCTTTTGATGGAAATGTAGTTGTAGGAGATTTTAATTTTGATGGAAAAGACGATTTCGCAGTTTATAACCGTAAACAAGACAACAAAGCGTATTACAATTATTATTTGCAAGATGCGAGTGGCGAGTTTAAAATAGATATTTTTTTGTCTGATGATACCGATTATTTCAGTAAAAAATATGATGTGAATGGTAAAACAATTGTTATCCAAGATAAATCTGCTATCAAAAAATATGCATACAACAATGGTTCTTGGACAATGAAGGAAGAAGTAAATGATCCTTTTCCAGGTTCTCCTGAAAAGGGTATAATTTCTAATTTTGATAGAAAGAGTCAAGTTTTTATATCACTTTATGATTCTAATTTTATAAAAGTAGGAAAAGTAGAATTTAATACATGGGAAAATTCTGTATCAACAAATAATCGTTTTCTTAACGTGAACGAAATTTATAATAGTAATAGTCGTGTTTCATCATTAATATATAAGTCCAAAAATGGTTTATTTCTACAATTAGATGTTCCTGGGAATTATTATATTAATTCCTTAGAGTTGAAAAAAAATAATTTTAAACCAGAGAGTTTTATAGATTACTTTGTAAATCATGAAATGTATATTTCTCCAAATGGAATAGTTATGAATGTGAGAAAATCACCAAGTTCAAAATCAGAATTAATCGGACAAATTCACCCAGATATAGGTAATTATTACGTTGTTTTTACTGGAAATAAAAAAGGGCAATGGGCTGAAGTGTCTGAAATTATTTTTCCAGAATCTGATTATTATATTCTAAACTATACTACAGGTTGGATAAAAATTATAGGGGATAATGGTTATCCTAATTTTAATTTCAGTAATTAATTATTATTTAATGAATACGAAATTTCTAATATATGTAACTATTTTTCTTTTGATTACAAGCTGTAATAATGAGAAAAATGTAAGTGAAGTAGTTTCAGAAAACACCCAATTAAACTGTGATTATAACAATTTATCCGATCAGTTTAATGTAAATTTCAAAATTAATCAAGATAACAACATTGCAAATGGAGCGATAGAATTTGTTGTTCAAATTACGGACAAGAAGAACAATATCCTAAAAAAAATTACAACACAACCTAAGATAATAGCTTCAGAAATTAATTTTTACAAACAATGTGACCAAGTAAAATCGTTGTCCAAAAATTATAATATTTCAAAACAATGGAGTGATAAATTATATGACGGAAACATTGTAGTTGGCGATTATAATTTTGATGGAAAAGATGATATCGCAATATATCACAGCAAAGAAACTGATCGAGAAATATTTTTTTACGAATACTATTTACAAACAGATCAAGGTGATTTTGAACGGGATAATTTTCTGTCAGACAAATTTCATTATTTCGGCAAAAGATTTGATCGAAAAAATAAATTATTGATAAATGATGAACACGTTATTATTGATAAATACAAATATGACTACGGTTGGATAAAATTAGTAGAAGCTGTAAGTCCGAATATTGAATCGTCTTTTTATATGGTAAGTGTTGCTGCAGTAAAAACTGAATCGGATGCAAAAAACGAAGTAATAAAGCTAGAAAATAAAGGTTATCAAGCAAATTATTTATGGATACCAGATTATGCTTCGTTAAGTGGTGCTAAATTTTACAGTGTTTATATTGGACCATTTTCTACACAACAAGAGTGTGAAATAGCAACAGAAGAATACAGGAAAAAAGATAAAAATGCCTATGGACTTTTGGTCTCGCAAGAACCTAAAAGAGTTCAAATTAATGGAGTCGGAAAAGTTACTGTAACCAATAATTAAATAAAATATAATTCTATGAAAAATATAATTCTACTTACAGTTCTTTTTGGAGCAACGGTTTCTTGTTCTAATAAAGAAGACCAAAAGGTAAAGGAGTTGGAGTTAAAAGTAAAAGAACTTGAGCTGCTAAAACAACAAAGCGAATTAGCAGAAAAAAATAGAAAGGTTAACTCTAATGCGCAATATGTTGCTAATGAGAAAAAGAAATTAGACGAAGAAAAGCAGATTCAACAACAAGCGATGCAAGAGCAAGAAAGTTCAGCTTCTCATATTCAGCCTTATAATCAGTATAGAGTAATTGCAAGTGATCGTTATCCTGCACATTTTTATAATTCGCCAAATTTTAATGATAAACGAAAAGCAAGATTTACAACAAATGAAATTGTTTATGTACAAGAAGTTGTAAAAGATTTTGCTTATGTAGAGTTTACAAATTCGGAGAACAAAACATCCAAAGGTTGGGTAGAAACGGCTTATTTACAATAAATGCAATTTAATTTGAATAGATTTTTAGAAGCCCAAGAAATAGATTTTGAAAGAGCTTTACAAGAGGTGAAGAATGGACGAAAAATTTCTCATTGGATGTGGTTTATTTTTCCACAATACAAAGGACTTGGCTCTAGTGAAACGGCTAATTATTATTCTATACAAAGTTTGGACGAAGCAAATGAATATTTAAATGATTCGACTCTTGGAGTTAGATTAAAGCAAATTACAAAAGTGTTGATAGAAAGTAATGAAACAAAAATTGAAAATATTTTTTACTTTCCTGATAATCTCAAATTAAAATCTTGTATGACACTTTTTGCATTTATTGAAAAGAATGAAGACAATTTATTTACGTTGGTTTTAGATAAATATTTTAACGGAGAATTAGATTCTAACACACTAAATTTAATTATCAAATAAAAAATAAGAGGCTTATTAGCCTCTTATTCTTTTATATTTCCTTCGAAGAATTCTCCTTCTTCAGTTTTACCATTTGTTTTTAGTAATTTTCCTTTTCCATGAAAAAGATTGTTTTTAAAGAAACCTTCGTATCGATCACCGTCAGTAAAATACATAGTTCCTCTTCCGTTCAACACGCCTTTTAAGAACATTCCTTCATAACGATCGCCGTTTTTCCATTTAAAAACGCCAAAACCAGTCATTTCGTCATCTACAATATCACCTTCGTAAGAATCTCCATTTGTAAAGGTATAAACACCTTTTCCTGTATGTATTTCATTCGGAAAATATCCCTCTAACACTCTTCCGTCAGGAAAATAAAACTTACTTGTTTTGAAATTAGTTGATGATTTTTGAGCAATTTCAGGTTTCACTTTTTCAGGAACACTATCCGTTATATATTCATCATCAGAAAAAGTTACTTTTGGGTTATAAAAATCATATCCAGGTGTTGGTTTTTTTGTAACAAAATCAAAATATTCATCTCGTTGAAAAGATAAGTTATCATCAATGTCAGAAAAAGTATTATCAGCAATATTAGTATAAAATGCAGGAAAAGGTTTGGAATCATAATTATACGCAAAACCTTCTATAAGCTTCAAATTATCATTATGTTCATACATTTTTATAGTATCAGCACCATAATATAACCCTACAATCATCGGAGTGTTTTCAGCGATTTTAGTATTAAATGTGACCGTTGGCTGTGGATTAACAGTTTTGCTACCGATCACTAAAAAACCATCTTTGTCTGTTGTTACATCAACTAGATTAATCTTGTAATACAAATAGTTCTTAGTATCATCTTTGTCGTCTTGTTTCACAAAAACAAGTTGATAACCGTCTAAAGAATAATTGGGTTGAGCGCTTTTTAATTCTATAAAAATTTCAGCATTATTATTTTTTGTTTTCATATCAAATTCATTAATATGAACTTGTCCAAATAAAAGGCTTACTCCTAGAATAGGAAGTAGTGTAAATATTTTTTTCATGATTATTTTATAGCGGGATTAATATCAAGAATTTGCTCTTTTTTATATTGATTAATAAATTCTGGAGTAAAAGATTGACTTCCTGCTAGTTTTTCTGTTTTTAAAATGGTATTTAAATCTAATTTAATGTAATCTTGAAGCATTTTTTGAGAAAGTGGTTTGTATGTAAAATGCCAAGGTTCGTACTTAAATCCTTTTCGACTTGGATTATTCGTGTAAACTAAATAAAAACCATATTTCTCTGAATTTTCGTCTAACCAAGCTTTGAATTTTTCCATACTTCCACCTTTGTTAAAGTGTTTTTCATTTAGTGGATCCGTAGGAATACCAGTTGTAGAGTGTATTATATCTAAATCTGTTCCCCAGTGATGTCTAGAAGTTCCGGGAATTGTAGAATATTCTATAATTTTCTGAATATTTTTTTCAGGAGTTAAATCCTTGCTATTTGAATTGTATTTTCTGTTCCAAATTCCATTCTGATAATCAAAATTCCTATAACTAGAAATAACATGTATATTAAAACCTGCTTTTTTAGCCTCAGCTTTCATTTTGTCAAAAGCTTTTGCAGCTTCCGGCAATAAAGCATAATTATCTTTCCTTACTAAAGTAGGATTTCCTTTACCTATTAACTCTTCTTGATTTGTAGTTAATTTTGTTTCAGCTTTTTTAATTGTATCAGCTAATTCTTCATCCAAAATAATTTCAGAACTGTCGACAGAATTATTGTATAAGTTTGTTTGTGTTTTTTCTTGATCTTTTTTTTCAGATTTGTTACATGAAAAAATAAACGGAAAACATATAAGTGTGTAAAATATTTTTTTCAAATGATTTAATTATAATTATTTAACTAGGAACAAATATATTAAATAATATACTGGATATCCCCCTGAATTTTCCAGTGTAAGTTAAGCTACATTTTTTAAAAATTGTAAATTATTATTAAACTCAAAAATAGTTTTATAATTCAAAGCTTTATGTCTTCTATTTCTGTTATACCAAATTTCAATATACTGAAAAATTTGTTTTTTCATTTTCTCTCTTGTAATTAATTTATTTCCATAAATCATTTCAGTTTTTAACGATTTAAAGAAACTCTCAGCCACAGCATTGTCCCAGCAATTCCCTTTCCTTGACATGCTACGGATAACACCATAAGAATCAAGCGTATTTGCAAACTTCTTTGACGCATATTGTATTCCTCGATCAGAATGAAATAGCATTCCTTTTTTAATCGATCTATTCTTTATAGCCATACGCCATGCTGATAAAGTTGTATCTTCAGTACTCATCGTATTGCTCAAACTCCAACCAATGACCTTTCTATCATATAAATCGATAATTGTTGTTAAATATAAAAATCCTTCTTGAGTTTGAATATAAGTAATATCTGATACCCATTTCATAGAAGGTTTTGAAGCGTAAAAATCTCGATTAAGAAGATTATTTACAGTTAAATAATTATGTTTAGAATTTGTTGTAACTCTAAACTTTTTACTTAATTTACTTCTTAAACCAAGCTCTTGCATATATTTAGCAACTGTTTTAACTGATATTCTGTAACCTAAAGCATTTAATTCTGAATGAATTCGAGGACTTCCATATCTCTGCTTGAATTTAAAATATAGATACTTTATTTTATCTAGCATCAAATTTTTTCTCAAAAGTCGATTGGAGCAACCTTTATTTTTCCATTTATAATAGCTGCTGGAGTGGATTTTTAAGATAATACACATTTTCTCAATCGGAAATTGGCAATCGTGATTCTTTATAAATCTATATTTCATCGACCGTTCTTGGAGAAAATGCTGATTGCTTTTTTTAAGATATCACATTCTAATTCTGCATCTTTAAGCTTTCTTTCTAATTCAACTATTCGCTCCTGTTCTGGCGTTAGTTTTAAATTACCTTTTCCTGGAAAACTATTGGATCCGTATTCTTGATAATCTTTGCGCCATTTGTATAATAAGGAGGCTTTTATTCCAAGTTCCCTTGCTAATTCCGATATATTACTTCTTTCATAACTCAATTCTACCGCTCGTAATTTAAATGAAGCATCGTAATGATTTTTTATTCCTTTCATAATTGTAAGATAAGTATTATATACCTTTTCTTACTCTGGAACTTTCGTTAGGATATCCAGTTTTGTTAAACCAATAATCATTACTGGAATTAGAATTAAGAGTATTATAAAAACAACTATAAACTTATTAAACATAATTTTTTTATTTAACAATATATTATAAAGGTAAATGTTATTTTTCAATTTTTCATAATTTTAGCATAACTATATGAAATTTTAATTGGTTAGAAAAATTTAAATATTTACCCCCTCCCTCCGTATCCTGTTAAGTACCCCTCCCTACCTAATAGGTAAAAAGAGAAAGCAGGTTGCTTCAAAAATTTTTTAAAATTTTTTCGGATTCTAAAATCTTAGATGTATTAAAATCAAGTGGATTAATCAGAATTTATATAAAAAAATTTTTTTTCTAAATTGAAAATCATAAACCTATGATAATTAATTATTTATTACATTTTTAAAAAGTTAATTGAAAATAATGGATGTTATTTTGGCTTAATTAATATCGTTTATTAATAATATATAATCATTAATAATATTCTGAATGTAACGTATTGATAATTTTTAAAAAAAAAAGCAAAATAACAATATTACTTAAAAGTGAAAAAAATAACTACATTTGTATAAAATTTATCTATATACATTATGAGAAAAATATTTATTTTAAGTCTTTTATTACCATTCGCTTTAAGTAATGTAAATGCACAAAGTTTAGAGGATTTAAGGTTTGGTGTTACTGGAGGTTTAAATTTGAGTAACATGACAAATTTTGATTCTAAAGCTTCATTTCATTTAGGATTAAAAGCGGAAAAATCTATAACGGAAAATGTCTTTATTGAAGGAGCGGTTCTATACTCTGCAAAAGGAGCTAAAATGGATTTTGGAAGTTTAGGTTCAAATAAGATTAATGCTAATTATATTGAAGTTCCAATTCATATTGGATACGTTTATAATATTAATCCTGAATTAGATATAAGAGGTGTAATCTTCCCCTTGTTAGGAACATTTAAAAGTATAGTTTTTATTTAATATTATTGTATTATTATTTTGATTAATTTGAAATGTAGGAAAATCA
>NZ_FOUZ01000018.1 GCF_900115015.1 Algoriella xinjiangensis
AGGGGTTCTATTTTGAAAAACAACCATTTCAAGGCGGAAACTCAATGAAATGGTCCAATTTTCTATGTTGATTTTTTATTTAGGACAGGATTGATCTTTAATATAAATAATCAGGGTTAAAGTATAAAGTACTAAAACCACACTAAAAAAATAATTTTGACTAAAAGTGATGTAACCTATTATTGAAATGAAAAAAATTGATGATAACAAATCATAATAATTCCAACTATCCAAAGGTAAAAAATACCGCTCGCCAAACTTCTTTAAAATAGGTTTCTGATTTTCGGTTTGTAGTTCTTTTGTTTTCAATTTTGTAAGATTTAATCTTAAAAATACAATTTATTCCCTATTTTTCAGTCAGTTTAATTAATTTAACAATTTTCTTAAATTGATAAATAACAGTAAAATTATTATAATAAGAAATTTTTATTACAATAATCGTCAGTTCAAATGATTTTTGTAATTTTGCACTCTTAAAATTAAGTAACAAATACAAATCAATAAAATGGCAAACATTACATTTACAATGATTAAGCCTGATGCAGTAGCAAAAGGACATATCGGAGATATCTTAAAAGACATTACTGACGCTGGTTTCAAAATCAAAGCGACTAAAATGACACAATTAGCAAAGCAAGATGCTGAAGCTTTTTACGCTGTTCACAGTGAGCGTCCTTTTTTCAACGATTTAGTTGAATTTATGACTTCTGGACCTATCGTTGCTGCAGTTTTAGAAAAAGACAATGCTGTTGCTGATTTCCGTACTTTAATTGGTGCTACAAATCCTGCTGAAGCTGCTGAAGGAACAATTCGTGCTAAATATGCTGAGTCTATCGACGCTAATGCAGTTCACGGATCTGATTCTGACGAAAATGCTGCTATCGAAGCTGCTTTCCACTTTGCTGCGAAAGAAATTTTCTAGTCAAAAAAGAGTAAAAAACTATAGAAAAAATCCTTCTGAAAATATTCGGAAGGATTTTTTTTGGCTTAAAAAATCATTATCTTTAATAAAATTCTAAAAAATGAAGAACGTAATTTTAGCCACATTTGCAGTTGCCGCATTGTTGATTACAAGTTGTAAAAGTGAAAGTGAGCAAGTTAAAAATGAAGTAGAAAATCAGGTAGATTCTGTTACAACGGAAGTAAAAACAGCTGAAAAATCAATCAAATACGAAGGAACTTACAAAGGAACTTTGCCTTGTTTTGAGAAAGATTGTAAAGAGGTTGAAATGGAAATAAAATTGCTTCCGAACAATGGTTACGTATATTCTACGAAAAGATTGGGTGTAGATAAAGATGCTATGTTGACAACAGGAACTTTTACGTTTGAGAAAGATGGTAACACGATTATTTTACCAGAAATAGCAAATGTGCCAAATGCTTTTTTGGTTGAAGAAGGAAAAATTATACAATTAGATAAAAATCAAAAAAAGATTGAAACTGCAGATTCTGCAAAGTTTGTTTTGACAAAATAATAAAAGGTTTCTGCAAAGAAACCTTTTATTATTTTGATGTGATCCTGAATCAAGTTCAGGATGACGTGTGATGAAATAAGATTATATATTTTAAAGAATTATTTCAACTCCAATTCGCAAACAAAATTAATTTGTTCGTTGTGTAAAATTTTGAACTGAATAAAATTTTCTTGTTCTAATTTCTGAATTTCGATTGTATCGTTTAAACTTAATTCTTTCAAGAAATTCATTTCAATTGCTTTGATGCGATTTTCTAAAATTAATTTCGGCTCAATAAAATCCAAACACCATTCTAAATATTTGATATTATTCGCATGTTTTACAATGTCTAAATCCGAAAATTTAACTTGATAAATTTTAGTTTCAGTTGGTTCAAAATCAACCGATAATTTCGAATTATCTTTTTCTGTTGGTTTCAAATCCGGAAATCGTTCAATATGCGAAGAATCGATTTGTAATATATCTGGTCGACGCGTTTTTGTGTTAAAAACAGCCCAAAGACTTGATGCACCAACCATTTTTTTACCATTGTGTTCTAATGTAAAATCACGAATAGATTTTGCACCTTTCAAGATTTCAATCCATGTAATAACTTCAATAAAATCTGACCAAGTTGGCAATTCTTCAATTTCAATTCGGATACGATTCATCACCCAAGATTGATCAAATTGTTGCAAATCTGGAAATCCTAAACCTCCTTTTGTCGCATGTTCTGATGCTGTTAACTGAAAAAGATTGGCTAATTCGGTTAATTTCATTTTTCCATTAGGCGAACATTGAGAAAAGTAGATTTCCCACTCTTTTGCATATTTTGATTGAAAATCTGAGGAAATTGCCATTAATTTTATTCTATTATTTCGCTAATTTATCTTTAAAATCTGCCATCATTACGGCTGCAACTCCAGCTTCTATTCCTTTGTTACCATGTTTTCCTCCAGAACGATCAATTGATTGTTGTTCGTTTTCGTCTGTTAATACACAAAAAATAATTGGCATATCGTGTTTAATGTTCAAATCTTTTATTCCTTGCGTTACGCCTTCGCAAACGTAATCAAAATGTGCTGTAGCGCCACGAATAACGCAACCAATAACAATAATTCCGTCTAAATTAGGATTTGCTTTCGCAATTTTATCTGCGCCGTAAATCAACTCAAAACTACCAGGAACGTGATATAAATTTACATCTTCTGCATTAGCTCCTAAATCAATCAAAGTGTCTTTAGCGCCATCTCGTAGATTAAATGTGATATGATTATTCCATTCTGAAGTTACAATTGCAAATTTTTTACCTGCTACATTTGGTAATTCTGCTTTGTTATAGTGTGATAAGTTTTTATTTTCTGTTGCCATTTTGTTTTATTGAATGGTAAAATTACAAAAATGATTTAGTTTATACTTTGACTTATATCAATAAAAAAAGCCGAACAAATGTTCGGCTTTTTGATTTTATTACGATTATCTTATTTCGTAGTTTCTGAAGCATATTTTAAACGCTCGATAAACTTAGAAGTTTCACCGTTGTTTGCGTTTGGATATTTATCTTCTAAAGCTTGAAAATATTTTAAGGCATCAGCATTTTTTCCTAATTCCATTGCAATTTCTCCAGCTTTTGTATAATAAGTAGACTGTAAAGTCTCTACTTCTGTAGCTTCTGCAGCTTTTGCGTAATATTGTAGACCTTCGTCCATTTTATTAGATGCAACTAAAGCATTACCCATCATACCGTATTTTTGAGCTAACATTACGTTATCATCTGTGTCAAAATCTTCTAATAATTTTACAGCAGATGCGTAATCTCCTAATTTATAGTAAGAACTAGCCGCTTTGAAACGTGCTAAATTTCCTGCATCAGTATTTCCGTATTCATCAACAATTTGTTGTAATCCTTGAAAACTACCTGCACTACCATTAAGCGCTACGTTAATAGAATCTTGATCAAATAAACGCTCGGCTTGTACCATTTCTTTAAATGCGTCTTCTGATTTTGGTTCTACGACTAATTTTAAGTAAGCAAAATAACCTAAAACAGCTACAATAATTACTCCTAAACCAATCCCAATTGCTTTAGCATATTTTTCAACAAAAAACTCTACGTTGAAAGCTGTTCTATCTAATTTTTCTACGAATTGCTCTGTAGCGAATTCTTCTTTTTTATTATTTTTTGCCATTTTAATAATTTACGAGGTTGCAAAAATACATTATAGGTTAAATATATCCAATAAAATTATTTACAAACAACTCTTTAGAATAAATATGCGACTGTTAAGTTTAACATTTGTGGACGATTTTCTGTTTTGTAATCGTAGCTATCATGAATAAATTCTGAAGCAACTTTTCCAAATCCGAACTCGTAACGTAAGTCAAATAATAATTTTGATACTTCTACACCTGCACCAATTTGCATCCCAACATTAAAGTTATCTTGTTTTGCATCTTTAATGTCTTTGTACGAAATTTTATCATCAAAATAATAAGAGAATACTGGACCAGCCTGAACATGCGCTAAACCTAAGAATTTTTTCCCTACGTTAACTGGAATATCCATACGTTTTTTTGTTACGTTAAAGTTATCTCCGTTAACATCATATTCATTTTTGTATTGAGAATATAATAATTCGGGTTGTATGTAAATTCCTGCTAAAGAAATACGAGCTAATGCACCAGCTTGGAAACCTGCTGAAGCTTTACCATCTTTTTTGAAGATATTTCCTGCGTCTTTAAAAACTTCTCCTTTATCTGTATTAAAAATTGCTCCACCTTTTAGACCAAAATTGATGTTTTGTGCTACTGCAAAATTTGATAATAAGCCTACAAAAGCAGCTAAAATTAATTTTTTCATTGTATTATTTTTTATTGTTTTTCTTTAAGTAATGCTTCTCTCAATTTCTTGAAAAGATTTGACGAATATACAAAATCTATAACATTTGGATTATCAGCCACCAAAATCTCTTCTTTTGTACCTTCCCACTCTAAAAAACCATTCTTAAGAAACACAATATGATCACCAATTTCCATCACCGAATTCATGTCGTGTGTATTTACAACCGTTGTTGTATTGTACTCTTTTGTAATATCATAGATTAACTGATCGATAACCAAAGCTGTTTTTGGATCTAGTCCAGAGTTTGGTTCATCAGCAAATAAATATTTCGGATTATTTACAATTGCTCTTGCAATGGCCACACGTTTTTGCATACCTCCTGATATTTCTGAAGGATATTTTTTTAATGCAGTTCGTGCTATTTCTACACGATCTAAAACTGCGCGCGCACGTTTTTCTATTTCTGCGTTTGATGAATCTGAGAACATTTCTAAAGGAAACTTTACATTCTCTAAAATATTCATTGTATCATACAAAGCAGAACCTTGGAAAACTACACCAATCTCAGAACGTAGACGTTGTTTTTCGGCATAATCAAACTCAACCATATTTTCGCCTTCATAAAGAATTTGACCAGATGTTGGGCTTAATAAACCGATTAAGTTTTTAAGGAAAACTGTTTTTCCTGATCCACTTTGTCCAATAATTAAACTAACTTTTCCTTTTTCGAATGTTACTGAAAAGCTTTTTAAAACTTCTACTTCATCAAAAGATTTGCGTATATCTTTAACCTCAATCATTAGCTTAAAATTGTTTGTGTTAAAATTAAGTTGATTACAATAATTGTTACAGATGTCCAAACTACAGCTGTTGTAGAAGAACGACCAACTTCTAATGATCCTCCTTTTACATTATAACCATAATAAGCTGGTATTGTTGCGATTACAAAAGCAAAAACCATTGTTTTAACAAATGTGTAAACAAATAATTTTGTTGCCATATTCATCTGTAAACCAGTTATAAAATCGGCTGCAGACCATAATTGCGTAAATACACCAATGTAATATCCTCCTAATAATCCGAATCCGATACTTACCATTACCAATAGTGGATTAAAAAATACACAGGCAATAATTTTTGGTAGAATTAAGAAGTTTGCAGAGTTAATTCCCATTACATCTAAAGCATCAATTTGCTCGGTAACCCGCATTGTTCCTATACTCGAAGCAATGTACGAACCTACTTTACCTACTAAAATTAGCGACATAATTGTAGGCGCAAACTCTAATACCAATACCACTTTTGTTGCATAACCAATGTATGCATCTGGTACGGGAATAGCTGAACCTTGAAAGTTCTGCGCCATTTGAATTGCAACTACAGCTCCCATAAATGTAGAAATGAAAGTTACAATACCTAACGAGTTAACTCCTAAATCGTATATTTCTCTTACAGTCAATTTCCAGAAAACACTCCATTTTTGAGGTTTACTAAATACTTTACCCATAAGCATAAAGTATGACCCTATATTTTCGATTAATTTCATTACGACAAAATTAATATTTTTATTGGAAAGGCTTTTTATTTATCTTGCACAATGTGAATTTAGAACATTTAATTTCTTATCTGCCCATAAATGCCGACTTGTTTGTAAGAAATTGGTTAGAAAATCATTTCGTAACCCTTAAAATTACACAAAGACGTGAAACAAAGTTAGGTGATTATCGTAAACTTTTGGCGTCAAATCGTCATCAAATTACAGTAAATGGTGATTTAAATCCTTATGCTTTCTTTTTTGTTTTTACACACGAAGTGGCACATCTCAAAACTTTTGTACAATTTGATTCGAGAACAATCAATCCACATGGCAAAGAATGGAAAACTATTTTTGGTCATTTACTTATAGAATCGATCAATATTTATCCAGAAGAATTAAAACCTTACATTTTATATCATGCAAAACATCCGAAAGCTAGTTTGGGTGCAGATATTAATGTGTCTAAATTTATAATTGCTGATAAAAATCCTACTCAAACCTACCTCGAAGATTTAGAAGATGGCACGGTCTTTTCTATCGGAAAAAGAGTTTTTCAAAAAGAATCCAAACGCAAATTAAGATATCTTTGTTTAGAACTTAAATCCAAAAAAAAATATTTGATTAGTGCAACTGCTACAGTTAATAAACTTTAAAAAAATATCATGAATAATAAAGATAACTATGCTGTTATTCTTGCAAGTGGTACAGGAGTGAGATTATGGCCATTGAGTACAATAAAAAAACCAAAACAATTTCATGATTTACTTGGAATTGGAAAAACATTTATCCAATTAACTTACGAAAGATTAAAAAAAATAATTCCGGTAGAAAACATATTTATTGTTACAGTAACCGATTATAAGGAAATTGTAAAAGAACAAATTCCCGAATTTTTAGACGCTAATTTTATTTTTGAGCCGCGTGTTATGAATACCGCTGCATGTAATTTATTAGCTGCAATGACAATTCAACAAATTAATCCGAATGCAAAATTAATTATTTCGCCATCCGATCATTTTGTTTTACATGAAGACGAATTTATAGAAAAAGCGACAATTGCTTTTGAAAATGCGGACGATGATAAACTAATTACTTTAGGCGTTGCGCCAACTAGACCAGATGTAAATTACAGTTACATCCAGTTTATAGAGCAGCCAAAAGCCATAAAAAAAGTAAAATCGTATGTTGATAAACCTGATTTAGAATTTGCAGAATCGTTTATTTTAAGTGGCGAATTTATTTGGAATACAGGTATCTTAATATGGTCGGTAAAAAGTGTAATAACTGCTTTTAAAGCGCATTTACCGGTTATGTTTGAAACGTTAGAAAAATATTTTGTACTACCACAAGAAATTCAGAACATAAAAACGCTAAAACCAATTTACACAACATTAGATGTAACGTCTATAAATAAAGGTATTTTAGAAAAAGCAGACAATGTATATGTTATTCCGACAACGTTTGGTTGGAGTGATATTGGAACGTGGTCGGCGATTTACGAAAAATATAAATACACAGGCGAAGATCAAGACGAAAATCAAAATACATTGTTGTGTAATCACTTTTCGGGCTATAATGCAACCAATAATTTTATTTATTCGACAGAAGACAAAGCCATTATTTTAGACGGTTTAGAGAATTATGTTGTGATTAATTCCGACAAAGGTTTATTAATTTGTCCGCGCAGTAATGTGCAACAAATAAAATCGTATGTAAGCGATTTAAAATTACAGAAAAAAGGAGAAAAATATTGCTAAGCATATCTTTTAAACAAAAAAAATCTACTCAAATTTGAGTAGATTTTTTTGTTTTATATAAGTCTGATTATTTTAAAGTAATCACATTTTGACCAACTTTATAACCATTTTGATAAATATCTATTCGATATTCTCCTTTCGGAAAATCATAATCAACCCAATCAAATGAAACACGAGAACCAGACATGTTGTTGTAATTTACATTTACACGATCCGAATATTCAATTGTTGCACCCGAACGTAAATTTGTTTGCCCAGAATTAGCGCCTTTAAACTTTCCTATTTCGCCATTTGGTTTAAAAATAGTTACAAATAATTCTTTGTTTTCAGATTCTGCATTCAAGTTTTTATCCAAATCAAACGAAACACGAACTTTATCAATTCTTCTTGCTCTAGTCGTTTCTACTTCTTTTCCACTCGATTTTACACGTAAACCTGTAATTTTATAATTAGAAATAGATAAAGTAGAATTTGTTTCTTTTATTAAGTTTTGACGATTCTCTTTTTCTTCGCTCAAATTTGACTCAACATTTTTCTTTTGTTCAGATAAATTTGAATTTTCAGAAGTAAGCACCGTATTTTTATTCGTCAATTTTACGTTTTCTTCTTTCAAACGATCAATCTCTTTTTTGTATTGTTTGATATCAGTTTGTAACGAAACAATCAAACGTTTTGCGCGTTGCAATTCGTCACTTGTAATTCCTTCTTTATTTAAAATAGATTGAATTTCTTTTTGCTTGTCTAATATTAAACGATCTTGGTAACTTAACGAAGAATCTTTTTTAACAACACGCGTTTTTGCATCTTCAAAATCTGCACGTACAATACGCAATTCTTGTTTCAAAATCTCTCTTGATCGTTCCAAATCATTAATATTCCCCTGCATTTGCGAAGAATTTTTGTTATTTGTCTCTTTCTGATAAACAATATAACCAACAGCAAATAACAATAAAATTGCTAATGCGGCGATTGTAATGTTTTTGACAAAATCTTTGTTGTGTTTAGAATTTTTAGAAGGTTCTAAATCTTTGTATTCGGTCATTGTTTTATTGAATTTCGGAGAGAGTATCTTTTTATAACAAAAACTAAACCATTTACATTTTTTATACAGAAAAGTTAAAAATTTAACATTTATATGCTTTCTAAAAGAAAAGTCTTGCATAAATATGCAAGACTTTATTTAATTTTCTTCTTTTTTTATTGTTGTAGCAGCATCATCTAATTTATCTTCTGCTTCTTGTTTCAGATCAGCTGCTTTTTCCTCAAGCTCCGATTTTTCATCTTTCAAAGCATCTTGTATATCCGACACTTTTTCTTTTACATACGTACTCGTTTCGTGCATTTGCTTTTCTGCAACATCTTTTACATCATTATACTCTTCTTTTGTACGCTCTTTAAAATCTTGTGCCGCTTCTTTGGTTTTTTCTTTTAATTCGCCTGTAGCTTCTTTTAGATTATCGAATGTTTTTTTAGCAAATTCAGACGCATCGTCAGCAATCAATGTTCCTGTTTTTTTTACTGTAGACGAAACGTCGTCAAATCTATCACCTGCAACGTCAATTGCAGTTTCAGTTTTTCCTAATAAACTCTTCAAAAAAGTTCTAAGTCCCATAATAATTATTTTTAGTTGATTATTTCAGTTTAAATTTACATCTCTTTAAATTTAAAGACACTATTTTTTATATTTATTTTAGACAAGTTTATGAACATCAAATACATTAAACGATTATTATTTGGATTAACACTTCTAAATTTTACGCTTTTTTACAGTTGTAATCCTCAAAATAATCAAACAAAAGATGCATCAATTAATTCATCTGACGAAATAACCTTCAAATATTCGACCAAAAATAAAAATTACGTTAGTGCGCATCGTGGCGGAAGTGGAATTAAAAATTATCCTGAAAATTGTATCGAAACATTTGATTATTTACACCAAAAAGGAATACAAATTTTTGAAATAGATGTTGCGGTAACCAAAGATCAAAATTTAATTTTGATGCACGATAATTCGTTACAACGAACAAGTACGGGGCGACAAGATGTCAATCAAATTAACCTAAATCAGATTAAGGAATACTTTTTGGTAGATGATTTTGGACAACAAACGTCATACAAAATTCCGACTTTTGCAGAAGCACTAAATTGGGGAAAAGACAAGCCAATTTACTTTATGGTTGACATAAAAAAAGGTGTTGATTATGCCGCAATTGTTTCGACAATTAACCAAGCAAATATGCAAAACAAAGTGGTTTTAGTAACGTATAGCGTTGGACAAGCGAAGAAATTAAACCGAATTGCACCAAATATGCTTTTATCAGTTTCGATGAGAAATGAGCGCGAATTTAATGAAATGATGAACAGTGGTATTCCGACTGACAAAATGGTTGCTTTTACAGGAACACGACGTAATGACAAATCATTGTTTGATAAAATTCATCAAAAAGATATTTTAGTCATTTTTGGCACATTAGGTAACTTGGATAAAAGTGCTGCGGCAAAAGGAAATCAGCTTTACAAAGATTTAGAAAAAGATGGAGTTGATATTTTTGCAACCGATCGCGCACTTGATGTTCAACAAACAATAAATAAAAATTAAATGGAAAAAATATCATTAAAGGATTCAAATTATTTTTCAAAATTGATGTTGAATTATATCAATCAAGATGAAAGTTTATCCGAATTCTACAATCTATTTCCAACCAAAGAAAACTATATAAAACAAGCGCAAACTAAGCTTGAAAATTATAAAAATAGAGAAATTCTTGTTGAACAAATTAAGCAACAATTAAGCGGTTTAGATTTATCTAAAAAGCAACAAAAGAATTTAAAAAAGCTTGCCGAAAAAAATACAGTAACTATAACAACTGGGCATCAATTAAATTTATTTACGGGTCCGATTTTCTTTTTCTATAAAATTCTTCAGGTCATCAAAGCATGTAAAGAATTGAATAATGAGCAAGACGAAATAAATTATGTTCCTGTTTTTTGGATGGCAACGGAAGATCATGATTTTGATGAAATAAACCATTTTAAGCATGGTGACAGAATTATACATTGGTCAAAAAAACACGGTGGTCCAGTTGGTCGTTTATCAACCGAAGGTTTAAAAGAAGTTTTTGAATCTTTTTTATTGATTTTACCAAACGGAAAAAAGAAAACTCAACTACAAGAATTAATCAACCAATCTTATTTATCGCACGATAAATTAACAGATGCTACTAGAAAATTAGTTCATCTATTATTTAAAGATTATGGTTTATTATTTGTTGATGGAGATGATAAAGAATTAAAAAAATTAATGATTTCTACTTTTGAGAAAGAATTAATTCAGCAAAAATCTTATCAACATGTTATTCCACAAAACGCTAAATTAGAAGCTTTAGGCTATCCAATTCAAGTTAATCCACGCGAAATAAACTTGTTTTATATGAAGGACGATAATTCGCGCGAACGAATTATTGAAGAAAATGGAACGTATTTTGTCAATAACACTTCTATCACGTTTACACAAGAAGAAATTTTAAACGATTTACGTCAAAATCCAGCTAAATTTAGTCCAAATGTAATTTTACGTCCGCTTTATCAAGAAACAATTTTACCAAATGTCGCGTACATTGGCGGCGGTGGCGAAATGGCGTATTGGTTACAATTAAAGGAAATGTTTGCTCAATTTGAGGTAGATTTTCCGCTTTTAGTTTTAAGAAATTCAATGTTAATTCGTACACAAAAACAGCACGAAAAACAATTGAAATTAGAATTGAGTAACGAAGATTTATTTTCGAATAGTTTAACTATTACAAAAGAACGCGTTATAAATTCGTCTAAAATTGCACCAAAAATTCCTGCTTTGGAAGACGAATTGAAAAGCATTTTTGACCGATTAGAAAATTTAAGCGATTTAACTGATTCTTCTTTTGCAGACATGATACAAGCGCAGCGTACAAAACAATTGAAAGGTTTTGAGCGAATCAAAAAAAGATTAATACATGCAGAAGTTAAACAAAACGAAGCAATTTTGAATAGAATTGAACAACTTTTGAAAGAGCTTTCTCAACAAAATAGTTTACAAGAACGTGTCAAAAACTTTGCAGATTTTGACTATTTAGATGTTCACTATTTTATTGATTTTATTGCAGATAGTCTTCAACCTTTCGAGTTTGAGTTTATAATAAATACGCTTGACGAAGAATTTTAAACGAAACATAATTCGTATATTTGACAACGAAAATTCATCTAAATGAAAAAAATATTAGCTTTATTGTTATTTGTTGGTGCAACAGCACTTTATGCTCAACAAAAAACGCATACAGTTCAACCAAAAGAGACCGTTTACGGAATTTCTAAACAGTACGGAATTTCGCAGGAAGAATTATATAAAGCAAATCCTAAAATTGAGAAAAATGGTATACATCCTGGTGATTTAATCATTCTTCCAACAAAAGGAACTACGGCTGTAACGCCTACAGATACAAAACCAACAACCGAAGATTCGACAACATCAGACGTTTTT
Organism: Algoriella xinjiangensis; assembly: GCF_900115015.1. Taxonomy (GTDB): domain Bacteria; phylum Bacteroidota; class Bacteroidia; order Flavobacteriales; family Weeksellaceae; genus Empedobacter; species Empedobacter xinjiangensis. The sequence continues at coordinate 12,104 of NZ_FOUZ01000018.1, forward strand.
TCGGACCCAAATTATATGTACATAACTGTTCAACCAAAAGAAACAGTTTATAATTTAACGAAAAAATACAATGTTAGCGAAGCAACATTAACATCGTTAAATCCGCAAATAAAAGAAAGAGGTTTAGAAATTGGTGATGTGATAAAATTACCAAAAGCAATTACAAATAAAGATAATTTTGCGGTGCCAAAAGGTTCTCATTTAATCAAAAAAGGAGAAACACTTTACACGCTTTCTAAAGATTACAAAGTAAGTGTTGATGATATTTATGCAGAAAATCCGACTTTGCAAACTTCAGGTTTAAAAGAAGGAATGGTAATTTCTATTCCTAAAAAATCTGGCGCTGTTGTTATCGAGGAAAACACCATTAATTATACCGTACAAAATGGTGATACTGCGTATAATATTTTAGAACGTTATAATACCAATTTAGATGAATTATTACGTTTAAATCCAGAAGTTATCAATGGTTTAAAAGCTGGAATGATACTGAAATTACCTTTGCAAAAAAATGCTAAAATCATAAAATACGGAAAAGCTGGAAAGCTGAAACGTGCAAATGATAACGAAATAAATATTGCAATTATGTTGCCTTTTGATGTGGCAAATAATCCGCAATTAAAAAATTCGCAAGCAACACAATTTTTTATGGGTGCTAAATTGGCGTTAACACGTTTAGCAAAAAAAGGTAAAAATGTAAATGTAAAAGTTATCGATACCAAAAATGGATCGATTCAAGATATTTTATCGACAACAGATTTTAGTAAAACAGATGCTGTTATCGGACCTTTAAATACTTCGGATGTAACAGAAGTTGCTCACTTTTTTGACAATTCTGGTATCGCGGTAATTTCGCCTTATGCAAATGATGATTCGTTAAATTCTTTCAATGATTTATTAATTTCTAATCCAAAAGATGAAGTAATTGCAGATCAAATTATCGAAGAAATAACGAAAAATTTTGCTGGAGAACAAGTTTATTTATTGACAAATAGAGATGACCAAGAATTAGCAAATTACACAAAAAAGGAATTAGAAAAACAACTAAAAGCCAATGTTGTAATTGTTGATAATGCTTCAAAAATTGTGCAACCACATGATAAAGTGGATGGTGTAGATTATTACACGCCAATTATTACGGTGATGGTTGGAGATGATGATAATCTTGGAAAACAATATTTAGAGAAATTAAAGACATTTAACAAAGATAATATCAAGGCTTACGGAATAAAATCTGTTTCGGTTTATGATGTTTATAGTCCCGAAAATGCGAAGAATATTGATGCTTTCCGCGAATTTGGTTTTGTGTATAGTACAGCTCGTTTAATCAATACACGTGATACAGAAGTGCAAAGTGTTCTGAAAGATTTTAAAGAAATTTATTGTGAATTTCCTACTCGTTACGAGCAATTAGGCTACGATGTAACCTACGATATTGTAGATCGTATGAATAACAAAGGCGATGTAACAAACAATATTACAACAGAAAACACAAGAGTTTCTTCAAAATTTGCATACAAAAAAGTAAGTGGAAGTAAAGCTTATACAAACGATGCAAGTCGTGTGGTAAGATTACCAAAAAAATAATTTAATTAAAATAATATATAAAAGCGATGTCAAAATTTGGTGTCGCTTTTTTTGATTTTTAATATCTTGTTAATAAAGAAAAAAGAGAGCAAAGCAAGTTTAAAAAATTGTTATTAAATTCGCTTATGCACAAACTCAAAGACAATTTACTCGTAAAAGTCATTCTCGCCATTGTATTAGGAATTGCATTGGGCGGAATAATACCAGAAATTATTGGTCGTATTTTTATCACGTTCAATGATTTTTTTAGCGAATTATTAAACTTCTTAATTCCATTAATTATTGTTGGATTAATTGTTCCATCAATCGGACGATTAGGACAAACCGCCGGAAAATTACTATTAACAACCGTTTTAATTGCTTACGGATCTACCATTTTTGCAGGATTATTAGGTTATTCGGCAAGTATGTCAATTTTTCCTAGTTTATTAGAAAGTCAAGCAGGACAAATTAATTTGGCTGAAAAAGCGAAAGAATTTACACCTTATTTTTCGATAGAATTTCCACCATTATTTGGAGTAATGCCAGGATTGGTTTTTTCTTTTTTATTCGGTATTGGATTATCTCGTTTAAAAGATTCTACTTTCGGAAAATTTGCAGATAATTTTGAAGAAATAATTACTTATTTAATTCAAAATCTGATTATTCCATTATTACCAATCTTCATTTTCGGAATATTCTTAAACATGTCTTATTCAGGACAAGTTGTAACTATTTTACATGTTTTTCTAAAAATAATTGGTGTTATTTTCGTTTTGCATGTTTTCTTATTGCTTCTTCAATTTACAATTGCAGGAATCGTTGCAAAGAAAAATCCAATCAAAATGTTGAAACTAATGTTACCTGCATATTTCACAGCTTTAGGAACACAATCTTCTGCGGCTACAATTCCAGTAACTTTAGCACAAGTTAAAAAAATTGGTGTACGAGATGAAATCGCAAGTTTTGCAGTGCCTTTATGTGCGACAATTCATTTATCTGGAAGCATGTTAAAAATTGTATGTTGTTGTATTGCCTTGATGTTAATACAAGGTATTCCAATTGATTTTGTACAGTTTTTAGGCTTTATGTTGATGTTAGGAATTGCGATGGTTGCAGCGCCTGGAGTTCCTGGTGGAGCAATTATGGCTGCAATTGGTATTATAGCTTCTATGTTAGGCTTTAGTCCAGAAAATCAAGCATTGATGATTGCGTTATACATTGCTATGGATAGTTTTGGTACTGCTGGAAATGTAACTGGAGATGGCGCAATTGCTGTTACGGTTGATAAAATTTTTCAGAAAAAGATAGCTTAGTTTTTTTTTAAAAATATCTTATAAATAAGAAAGAGTTCCAAAATTATTTGGAACTCTTTTTAGTTTTAAAAATATGTAAATAGTAGAATGTACTTTTTTAGAAACCTACTCCACCACCATTGCTTTCAGTTTTGTTTTGCTGAGCATCTGCACGGTTACGAACTTTTCCTCCGAAATTATATGTAAATCCGATGTTCATTGTTTGTGCTTCCCAACGGAATTTTCCTGAACCTCTATCTGGTGTGTACATTTCTAAACGTCCATAAAATGTTCTGAAAATATCACTTACACGAGCGCTTAAACTTGCTTTTCCACCCATAAATGTATAACGAGCGCCTAAATCCATTCGCCACATGTCCTGCATTTCTCCTTGGATAAATCTATATTTACCTTGGTACATAAAGAAATGTTGTAAACTAATTACTTTCGTTAATTTGAATGTATTGTTCATACGTGCAGTTAATCGATTAGCATCCATTTCTATTAATTCTGTTTCTTGTTGCACAACCATTGTGTTGTGTGTGTAATCTCCACTAATATTAGTTGACCACCATTTTGTAGGCACAAGGTTAAAACTTAATTCAAATCCGTATGCATTTACTTTATCGTAGTTTTCATAATTCTGAATGTATGCACCGATTACTTCTTCATTTCTTAAAACATTTCTGAAGATATTATCTTTTATTTGTCTGTAAAATACATTAGCTGAGATAGAGTTCTTGTCAAAACGCTGTAAATAACCTACTTCGTAATTATCTGTATATTCAGGTTTTAAATTAGGATTACCTACACTCGACATCAATGGAGTTGACCATTCTGGCACAGGAGATAATTGATTAATTCCTGGACGATCAATTCGGCGGCTATAGTTTAACGAGACTTGTCCTTTCTCTGTTACATCATACGTCAAGAAAGCAGATGGGAAGAAATCTAATTTTTCATTATCTAATTTTCTTTTTACAGTTACATTGACAGTATAATCTCCCGAATCTTTAAATTGTTCTGCACGTAAACCTAATTGCATTCCAAATTTTCCGAATTTTTGACCATAGTTTACATACGCTGAAAAGAAATCTCGTGTGAAATTAAAATCTGTACTCGGATCATATAATTGCCCTTCTACAGTAATTCTTCTGTCTGTTAACATATCACTGTCCGAATTCTCTCTTCTAAATTGCAAACCAGCTTCTATTTTTCCACCATCCTTTATTTGATTCGTATAATCTAAATTTACACGTGTATTATCAGTTATTGGCAATCTATCCTCATAATATTTTTCCTTCTTAGGATAAAAGTTTAACATATCTCTATCATCAGGATCTTTAGATTTTGAGAAAAAAACATCTAAAACTAAATTATGATCGGCATGATCAAATTCTCGTTTTAAGTTTAAACTATAATCTTGACTTTTCCAATCTCCAGAAAATTCAGAACTATTTGGATATAATATATTCGTATTATTATCTCTCACATCAGAATTAATACTTCCTGATCCTTTTCCAAACCATTGATTCGTATAAAGGGTTAATGCGGTTTTATCATCAATAAACCAATCAAAACCAAGTTTAGCTGATTGGTTTTCATTTTTGTTTAAAATATCAATTCCTGACCAAAGATTTGTATTGTAATTGTCTAAACCTCCATGAAATTCATTTGGACGTTTATTATAACTATATGTCCCAAAAATATTAAAAGAACCTGTGTTAACGTTTGCCGTTAATGAATTATTGAAACGACTTCTTTTTCCTTGTTCGTAACCTGTACTTAATGCAATATTATAACCTTTCTTTTGACCTTTTACCATTACAATATTGATAATACCAGATTTACCGTCTGCTTCGTATTTTGCAGATGGATTCGTTATAATTTCAACACTTTTTATTTGGTTAGATGGAATTTGTTTTAACACTTGCGAAGCTGATAAAGAAGATGGCTTACCATCAATATAAATCTTTACATTTTCGTTTCCTCTCAACGATAATTCCCCTGTTTGTTGATCTACGTTTACAGACGGAATATTATTTAGTACCGCAGCTGCATCAGCACCAGCACTTACCAAATCATTTCCGATTTCTACAACACGTTTATCAATTTCATTACGATATTGTGAAACTTCTGCACGCACAAAAGCACCTTTTAATTCGACAACATCAGTTGGTGCAACTTCTAAAACAATATTTCCAAGGTCTAATTCGCCTCCTTTTACTTCTGCAACTGTTTCCGATTGTTTGTACCCAAATTCTGTAATTACCAAACGATATTTACCGTCTTCTAAATCTAGAATTTCAAACGTTCCGTTTTCATTTGCATAAATTTCATCAAATAATTCTTTTGAATCTGCTTTATAAATTTGAATTGCAGCCATACCAACTGCTTCATTTTTTGCATTCTCAATCTTTCCTTTCACAGGATGATGTTCCTGTGCAAATCCGTAAATAGAGCAAACGGAGAAAAGAATAGCTAGTGTAATTTTGTTCAATTTCATGTTTTATATTTTTAAAAGGTACTATGCTTTACATAATACACATTCACAATAATCTTTATTTTACCTATAAGACGACAAAAAATATATTTTGTTACAAGAAATTTAAAAAAAGTTTAAAATTTTATTTACTCGACTGAAAAACCTATTTTTATGACTCAAAAATTATTAACAATAAAACCTCTAAAATTTGAATTCAATTGTCATATTAGGAGCGGGAAATGTTGCATTTCATTTAACTCGTGCATTGATTGAAAACACATTAAATGTTCGACAAATATTCAATAGAACATTAGAAAAAGCTAGGGAAATTGGAGAAGCAAATCGTATATCTTATACCGATAAAATCTCTGAAATAGAGAAAGCCGATCTTTATATTATTGCTTGCGCGGATAGTGGTATCGAAGAATTTTCACATTACATTCCTTTTGATGATGTTTTGGTTGTACACACTTCGGGTTCGTCGCCAATGTCTGTTTTAAAAGGAGATTATCGCAAAGGAGTTTTGTATCCGTTACAAACTTTTTCAAAAGAAAGAACGCTTCGTTACGATAATATTCCGTTTTTTCTCGAAGCAGAAGATCCAAATGATTTAAAAAGATTAAATGATCTTGCAAATCGTATTTCAAACGAAGTACATCAATTAGATTTTGCGGGTCGTATGCAAGTTCACATGACGGGTGTTTGGGCAAATAATTTTGTCAATCATTTATATTATATCGCAGGAGATATTTGCGAAAAAAATAATCTTCCGTTTGATGTTTTATTGCCTTTGATACAAGAAACAGCAAATAAAGTGATTGAAATGAGTCCTAAAGACGCACAAACAGGACCAGCAAAACGCGGAGATCAAGTAATTATAAATCGTCATTTAGAGGCATTAGAAGACGATTCGAGATTATTACAGATTTACCAAATTTTGACCGATTCAATAAAAAGAGTTTACGAAAAATGATGAGTTATAAAGAAAAACTGAATAACATAAAAACGGTTATTCTTGATGTAGATGGAGTTTTAACAGACGGAAATTTAATTTTATTACCGACTGGAGAAATGGTGAGAACTATGAATACGCGCGATGGTTATGCAATGCAATTAGCCATTAAGCAAGGAATTAAAATTGCAGTAATTACGGGCGGACGAGACGAAGCAGTTGTTAATCGTCTAAAATATTTGGGATTAACAGATATCTATGTTAATAAAAGTGATAAAGTAGATGCTTTTCAAGATTTACTTTTTTCGTACGGATTAGATCCCGACGAAATTGCTTATATGGGCGATGATTATCCTGATTTAGCGGTAATGAGCTTGGTTGGTTTGGCATGTTGTCCAAATGATGCTTGCATGGATGTTCGTAAAGCGTCCGAATATATTTCGCCAGAAAATGGTGGAAAAGGTTGCGTTCGCGATTTATTAGAACAAATCTTAAAAGTGCAAAATAAATGGTATAATACAGAAGAAGAAATTGCTTCTGTTTAAAAAGAATTGAAATGTTATTAACAGAAAAATTTAGAGATACCAATATTATTTTGGCGTCACAATCGCCTCGTAGAAAAGAATTATTAGCTGGTTTAGGATTATCATTTTCGACAATTTCATTAGATATTGATGAAACTTTTGACCGTGATATTTATAAAGCAGAAAAAATTACCGAATTACTTTCTGCCAAAAAAGCACAAGCTTATACTGCAATTCAACCAAATGATTTAATCATCACATCAGATACAACAGTTTGGGTTGATGGCGAATCGTTAGAAAAAGCAGAAAATAGAGAAGAAGCGTACGAAATGATTAAAAAATTGAGTGGAAAAACGCATTCAGTTTATACTTCTGTAACAATTAGAACAATTGATAAAGAGAAAACATTTTCGGATGAAACTTTGGTTACTTTTTCTGATTTAAGCGACGAAGAAATTTATTTTTATATCGATAATTATAAACCTTATGACAAAGCTGGCGCTTATGGCGTACAAGAATGGATTGGTTACATTGGTGTCGAAAATATGAATGGTAGCTATTTTAACGTGATGGGATTACCAACGCATAAGCTTTACCAAGAATTAAAAAATTTATAATATTTAATCCAGCTTCGGCTGGATTTTTTGTTTTTATTAAACTTTAGAGATAATGCGATTCTGAAACAAGTTCTGAATGATGTACGAATTGTCAAGCTGAATTTAGTTCAGCTTCTCATAAAGTTTTAAGATTCCTTGATAAACTCCGAATGACATTTAACTTATTGTCATTCTGAATGAAATGAAGAATCTAAAAGCAATAAATAATTCCGATTGATAAAACTTTATTAATTATTGTATTTTTGTTGTTCATAAAAATCAATTCTATGAAGATCGGTTTATATTTTGGATCTTTTAATCCTATTCATGTCGGGCATTTAATTATTGCAAATCATTTTCAACAATTCACAGATTTGGACCAAGTTTGGTTGGTCGTTTCGCCTCAAAATCCGTTAAAGAAAAAGAGTTCTTTGGCTAATGAATATGATCGATTAGAAATGGTTGAATTAGCGATAAAAGATTACCCAAATCTTAGAGTTTCTAATATAGAATTTACGCTTCCAAAACCGTCTTATACCATTGATACCTTAGTTTATTTGAAAGAAAAATATACCGAACACAATTTTTCTTTGATAATGGGTTCTGATAATTTAGATGGAATTTCGAAATGGAAAAATGCTGATATTTTGATGCGCGATTATAAATTATATGTTTATCCGCGACCTGGTTATTCTCAAAATGAAAACTTGGATAATGTAGAAATGGTAGAAGCACCTTTGATGGAAATTTCTTCAACTTTTATCAGAAATTCAATCAAAGAAGGTAAAAATATCAAACCAATGTTGCCTCCTAAAGTTTGGGAATATTTGGACGGAAGTAATTTGTATAAATAAGCTAAAATCTATAAAATGATAAAACAAGCAACTTTACACGATATCGATAAATTGACACCTCTTTTTGATGCATATCGTCAATTTTATCATAAACAATCTGACCTTGATGCAGCGAAAGATTTTTTAGAAGCACGAATAGAAAATAATGAATCGGTTATTTATATTGCAACAAATGAGCTGGATCATTTTGTAGGATTTGTACAATTGTTTCCTTCATTTTCATCAACGCGATTAAAACGTTTTTGGGTTCTGAATGATTTATTTGTTTGCAAAGAATTTAGAGGAAATGGCTATTCGAGAGAGTTAATTGAGCATGCAAAACAATTGTGTTATGCAACAGATGCGTGCGGAATGTTATTAGAAACTAGCGTGATGAACGAAATTGGAAATAATTTATATCCTTCTTCTGGTTTTCAATTACGTGATGATGCTAATTTTTATGAATGGGAAACTCAACCAAATTGACGTTTTAATTCATAAATAATTTCCTCTAAACCGTTTAATTTTATTTCATAAACAGTAGAAAGTTGTACGCCTAATTTACCTGTCGGAAATCCACCTTTTCCTACAAACCATTCAAGATAAGAAACAGGTAAATCGCACAACAAACGCCCTTCGTATTTTCCGAAAGGCATTTTTGTTGTGACAATTTCTTTTAATATTTCGGGACGAAATCCTTCCATTATTTTGTTACAGTTCCTTTGTAAGTCGACATTCCGTCTTTAAAATTCTTCGCATTTTTGAAGCCTTTTTCTTGCATTTTTTCTGTTGCAAGTTTTGCTCTAACGCCAGATTTACAATAGATATAATAATTTTTCTTCGTATCTAATTTAGAAATCTCCTCAGTAAAATTAGGATTCTTAACATCTATATTTGTTGCTCCAGCCACGTGTCCTTCCGCAAATTCTTCTGGTGTGCGAACGTCTAACAAAACGTTTTTCTTGTTCTTAAAATTTATTTCAGATACATTATCCAAAGTAGACATTGTTTCTTCTACACGTGCGTGTTTACCTTCAGTATTTGCAACTTGTTGCGCACAAGAACCTAAAAATAAAGTTCCTGTTAACATGATGATACCTGCTATTTTATTTCCCATTATATTGATTCATTGTATTAATTAATCCCTGAAAAACAAACGATAAAGCTGCATCTGCTGCTAAATTTAATCGTTCATTCATAGTTGCCATTTCATTTTCTGACCATTCGCCTAAAACATAATCCACTTGTTTTCCTTCAGAAAACTCATTTCCTACACCAAAACGAAGACGCGCATAATTTTGACCACCAACTTTATTCTGTATATCCTTTAAACCATTATGTCCGCCATCACTTCCTTTTCCTCGCATACGAATTGTTCCGAATGGTAGATTTAAATCATCTGTAATGACAAAAATATTTTCTAGTGCAATATTTTCTTTTTTCATCCAAAAACGTACTGCATCACCACTCAAATTCATGTAAGTATTCGGTTTTAAAAGTGTTACCGGACGTGCTTTGTATTTAAATTGTGCAATTTCACCAAAATTTGAAGGTCCAAATTTTGCATCAACTTTTTTAGCGATTTCTTCAACCACTTTAAAACCAATATTATGACGTGTATTTTCGTATTGAGTACCTATATTTCCTAGCCCAATAATAAGATATTTTTGCATGTAACAAAATTACATTTTTTTGTAATGATTAGAAATAAATCTTTAAATTCGTTTTAAAATCTACTAAATTGGTATAGATTTTGAAAAGTAAGAATTCGATAGATTAAAAATGAAAAGAATAATTAGCGTTTTAATATTATTTTTAGGATTAAATGTTTTTGCACAAAATATTCCTAAAATAATGAAGACTGAATTTCCTGAAGTTGCTTTGCAAGATACTTTAATTACTTCGGATGGAGATTCGGTTACAATAAAAGAAGTTTTTTCTAACTATAAAGGAAAAATTGTTTTGGTTGATTTGTGGGCAACATGGTGTGGAGATTGTATAAAAAATATACCTGCTCTGAAAACTTTACACGAAAAAAACCCAGATGTAGAATTTGTTTATCTTTCGATGGATAAAACACCCGAAGCGTGGAAAAACGGGATTGAAAAATATAACATTGTAGGTCAACACTTTTACATGGGAAATAACTGGAAAGGCGCTTTTGGCACAAGTATTGATTTAAATTGGATACCAAGATATCTCGTGCTTAACCAAGAAGGAAAAATTGCAGATTATTATAGTGTAAAGGCTGATGATCCGAAAGTGCAAGAGACAATTAATAGTTTAAGAAAGAAATAGTTTATAGTTTACCAACTAAAAGGTGATTGAAATTGAAAAATCAATCACCTTTTTATTTTTTTATTCATTATAAATCAATACTTTTAATAGAATCAATACAAATATTTTATAATTTAATGTAGACCATTTTTTGTATTAAACTTTTAATTATTATTGCAAAGATTTTAATACCCTTTTTATATTTATGAAAATATGCTTCGTTATGTACCCTTGGGACAAAGTAGAACCAGTTAAAGATTCTACTTTACGTATGATTAAAGAATGTGTTAACCGTGGATTTGAAGTGTCCTATTTAACAAAAAACGATATCTCTATTGCCAAAGGTAAAGTTTTAGGAAAGTGCAAAAAATTAATCACTAAAGACACTGAAGATTGTGTAGATTTTTATCACTCAATGCAATTTGAAAGTTCTATAAAAGATTTTACCGAATTTGATATGGTTTTTATGAGAGCTGATCCACCAATTGATCCGCTTTTATTAAACATGTTAGAGTTGATTGAAGACAAAGTATTTTTTGTCAATAAAATTTCGGGATTACGTAAGGCAAACAATAAAATATATGCTGCATCTTTTGATGATGGCCAAGAAACTATTGTTCCACAAACGTTAATCACAAAAGATATTGACTTGATTAGATCATTTGTAGAAGAAAATAATTTTGATAAATTTATTGTAAAACCATTAGATGGTATGGGCGGAAAAGGTGTTATCCTTTTTGAACGTAACAACATGGGTAATTTATCATCTATTTGCGATTTTTACATCAATCATACAGGTGCTTCACAACCTATTATTTGTCAAAATTATATAGAAGGTGCAGAAAAAGGTGATGTAAGAGCAATGGTTGTAAATGGCGAGCCAATTGGTGCTATTATGCGCGTACCGGCAGCTGGCGATCATCGTTCTAATATTTCGGCAGGTGGTTCTGCAATCAAACATGAAATGTCTGAATATGAGTTAGAACTTTGTCGTAAGATTGGGAAAAAACTAAATGAAGACGGTATTTATTTTTGCGGTGTAGACTTGATTAATGGTAAAATGGTCGAACTAAATGTAGTAAGTCCTGGAGGAATCGTTCCTCACAATGAAGTAAATAATAACAAAGAAATGCAAGTTCAAGTAATTGACATGTTATTAGAAAAATATAAAGAATTTAGAGCATGAAATCATTAAGTATTCAACAAATCCTTGATAATATTGAAAATGAAGTTGTATTTGAAGCATACTCAGAAGACGAATCTTTTAAAATAAAAATTGACGAGTACATTCCTTACGTTTGTGCTGCAATACACGATGGTAGCCACATGCGCGATGATGTTCGCGACAAATGTCTATTGTCTAATTATGAACGTTGGTACGAAGAAGATCCACATACAGCTGAGTTTGTAGAGACATTTCCTGTCTTGATACAAGGTTGTGATTCGCGTTTTGAGTACGATTTAAATCGTGCTCCAGCAACTGCAGTTTACGAAGAAGCTTGGGGAAAACAAGTTTGGAAAGACCCATTAACATCTTCTCAAAAACAAGTAAGTTTAGCAAAACACACGGCATTTTATGAGGTGGTTGAAGCCTTAATCAAAAAATTAGAAACAAAATTTAAATCGTGTTTAGTTTACGATATACATTCGTATAACTGGAAACGTTGGGATCGTCCTGTGCCTGTTTTTAACATTGGTGCAGAAAAAGTAGACAAAGAACGTTATGGAAGTTATGTTGAATCTTGGCGTGATGAATTAGCGCAGATTGAACTAGAAAATATTCATAATTATTCGGCGATAAATGATGTTTTTTACGGACGTGGTTATTTGTTAGAATTTGTAACAAATCGTTTCAAAAATACATTGGTTTTAGCGACAGAAGTTTCTAAAATTTATTGTGATGAGTTAACGGGCGAATCTTTCCCAGAAATTATCAACCAAATAAAAGAAGGTTTTAAAACAGCGATTTTAAACCATGCTTTTCAATTTGTAAAAACTGAAACGACATACAAAGTAGGTTCTAAACAAGTTAATATTTTACACAACGAGTTAGAATCTGATTTAATAAAAATTGATAAACAATTGTTTCAATTAGTAAACGATTTTGAGTTATTAAGTGTTATTAATCCAATCAATTTAGAGTTCGAAAAAAAGAAATTTTTAGCGTCTAAATATACTTACGAACCGCAGTTTAAATACAATCCGCTTAATATAAATCCGTTCGAATTTAAACGAAAGTTATCTAATATTAAAGTCGAAAAGATAAACGATATCTCAATACAAAATATGTATGTTGATACGATAAATTCTTACTTTGATAAAGTTGATTTATTGGCAAATTTAGGTACAAATAAGTTTTTGTATAATTCGCTTCGTTATTTTGGAGAACCATCTAAAAAAGACATCGAAAACGCCAACTTTATTTTGTATTGCCCTGAATTTAGAATAGATAATCATGGTGATTATACCGAAGAAGAAGTAATCAATTTATTTCAAAAAGCAACCGATGATTATGGTTTTCAGTTTGATATAGAGGTTTCTGACGATATTGCATCAAAAGCACTTGTTATTAATAGCAAGCGTAAAGTTGTGATAAAGAAAGGTGTAAAGTTTGATAAACGTTTTACAAATGGATTAATTGAGCACGAAATTGGTGTACACATGGTGACAACAATGAATGCTTTGGATCAACCCTTAAAAATATTTAGCGTTGGTTTACCAGTTAATACTTTAACGCAAGAAGGTTTAGCGATTTTAAGCGAATATTACACTGATTCTATTAATCATAACCGTTTAAGAGAATTAGGTTTACGAGTAATGGCTGTGCATATGCTTACAAGTGGAAAATCATTTAATGAAACATTTATGCTCTTGATGGAAGAATATAAAATGTTGCCAGAAGATGCTTTTTATCTAACAACACGTGTTTATCGTGGAGGTGGATTTACAAAAGATGCATTGTATCTAAAAGGATTCAAAACAATTCTGAATTATGTAGATCAAGGTCGTTCATTAGATAATTTATTGATTGGAAAAACATCAGTAGAATACATTGATACAATTGATGAATTGGTTGAGCGTAAAATGATTAACAAACCAAAATATTACACAAAAATTTTCAAGAAACATCTTGAAAATCCAGAAATAAATCCAATTTTACATTATATATTTAATGGAATAAAAGATTAAAGAAAAAGCTCCATTTTGGAGCTTTTATTTTTTTATATCGATTCGTTTATCAAAGTAAAACAGAATAATTCCTAATCCAATAATAGATAAACCAATCAAACTTTCTTTTGGTTTCTGCGTTAAAACAAAGTAACAGATATATAAACTAAAGGCTAAAAATATAGTTGGAAGTAAATAAAAAAGTCTACTTTTTATAATGGTTAATTCATCGCGTTTTATAAAAAATGCCGTACAAATTGCCAACGTTGCCAATACTTGTAAAACAAAAGATGTGTAAGTAAAAATTACTTCAAAATCTCCCGAAAAAATCAATAGAATACTAATTGTTGTATGCACCCAAATGGCACGAACTGGAATTCTATTTTTGTTTTCTTTCGCCATAAAACTCCATAACTTATTTTCTCGCGCTGTGGCTTGTGTTAAGCGAGAACCAATCCACAAATAACCACTAATTGTAGCAATTAATTGCAAGGCGATAAAACAACTTACCCATTTTACATTAGTGCCTAATAAATTTCGAAAAGAAATATTTGCAACATCCTCTTTTCCTACCAAAGATGGTGCTGAAGCGTGTTTAAGAAAAACATAATTAAGAAACACATAGGCTATTGTCACAAAAATAACTCCTATAAAAAGAGCTTTTGGTAAGTTTTTCTTTGGTTGATCAATTTCCTCAATTATATACGATGCAGAATTCCAACCCGTATATGCAAACGTCACATAAACCAACGAAGTTGCAAAAGCAGGCAACAACAATTCTTGCTTCCAAGTATCGTCTAAAACTATTGCATTTGGTTCTACAGCTGGTATAAAGTAAAATCCGATAGCAATTAAAACCAAAATAAAAACAACTTTTAGAATTGTAAATACATTCTGAAATTTACTACTCAAGCTTAAGCTAAAAGATTGAAAAACGGCAACAATTAAAATCATTACAATCGCAAACTCTTTTCCAAAATTGAATCCGAGAATATTCAAATATTTACTCATTGCCAATGCCGCAAGCGAAATGGGTGCGGAAAAACCAACAAACAAAGAAATCCAACTCGACAAATAACCCATAACTGGATGAAATGTGCGCGATAGATAAATATAATCGCCACCAGATTGTTTAAATTTCGAGGCTAATTCCGAATAAATAAACGCACCTATCAATGCTAAAAAACCACCAATTATCCACAATGATAAAATAGCATACGTATTTTTTAGATCATAAATCTGATAACCTAAACTTGTAAAAACACCAGTTCCGATCATATTCGAAATAACTAATGCTGCTGCGGTTTTCCAACCAATTTTCAAACTTGCCATACACAAAAAAGTGTCAATTTTAGATGTTCAAATTACATCAAAACTGACACTATATTTTATTTATTTTTAATTAAAATTTAAAACTTGCTCTTGCAAAATAATAAGCTCCCGTCATTCCCATTTGTACTGGCGCATGTGGAAAAACACCGTAATACGAATTTTCGTACGCTTGGTCATCAGGAAAAACATCAAACAAATTATTTGCCCCAATTGTTAGATTAAAATTCTTTGTAATATCATATCCAATCGAAGCATCAGTAACTACTTTACCCGAATTTTCTTGCACAACTCCCCACGGATAACCATCTTTTGTTACTTTTCCGAAATAGGTATTTCTAACCATAAAATTAAAGCCAGAAATTGCATAATTCAATCCTAAAGTTGCTTTAGTTTTTGGGCTCAAAGATTCGATAATATTAACTTGATCTGGTCCAAAAAATTCTTTTTGATCAATTGTTAAAGCAGATGGAAAATGATAATCAACAATTTTTGTTTCGTTGATATTTCCAGATAAATTAACATTCAATTTTCCTCGTCCCAAACGTGTATCGTACGAAACAACTAAATCAATTCCGCGTGTTTCGGTATCAATTGCATTGGTAAAAATACGCGCCGTTGCAACATTATATTTTTCTAATGCAGGATCTGTAATGTCAGATGTTAACACAATTCTGTCATCAACACGAATAAAATAACCATCTAAAGTGATGAATAATTTTGACGTCGGACGAAATGTAAGACCTAAACTTGCATTGATTGATTTTTCTTCTTTCAACTTATCTAAACCAATTTCTCTTGATAATTCTGACTCATTTCTAATCACTCCTTTTGTGACTAAAACCTGATCGCCATTGTCATTTAAAAATAAATCGGTGTACGAATTACTAAAATATTTTTGTTGTAAAGATGGCGCTCTAAATCCTGTAGAAATTGCTCCACGAACCGAAAATCCTTTTGCATATTCGTAACGCATTGTTAATTTTCCGTTGATTGTACTTCCAAAATCTGAATAATTTTCGAAACGACCAGCTGCATTTGCAGTAAAATCACCAAATTTTAATTCTCCATCTACATAAACTGCAACAGAATTACGGTCTCCTTTTACTGCATTTAAAGGTGAAAAACCAACAAAAGATTCAGATCCAGAACCTGAATAAGATGCTTCGTCACCAGCTTCTATTTCATATTTTTCGTAACGATATTCTCCTCCAAAAGCTAAACTAAAGTTTTGATTGATACGTTTTGAAAAATCTAAATTGACTGTATTTTGTAAAAATGAATGTCTACCTGCATAAAAACTTGTTGGCGAATCTGCACCTAACGAATAATTTATAGAGTTATCAACATCGTATTTGAAAGAATTTAAACCAAATGTATTACTCAAATCAATTTTCCAACCATCATACGAATATCGCAATCCTGTTGAATTTGAATAATCATTGATATTTGATTTTAAAGTTGCTTGAAAGCCATTTGGATAAACACTTAAAGCGTCTGATGGTAATTCGCTTGGTAAACGTCTAAAACCAAAACCTTCTCCTTGACGTAAACTAACTCCTCCAAACGAATAAAAATCTAAACGATCTGTCAAAGCAGTTTCTGCATTTACAAAAAACTGTTGATTTTTGATTGCCGCATCACCAATTTGAAATCTAAAATCTTTACGTGTTAATCCTAATTCAGCTAATTTTGCATCGTCTGCAGCGCGTGCAGCATCAGGATCATCTGCAAAATCATACGCGAAATTATCTCCAAAAATATCTAAATTATTATCTTTAGAACGGTTAGTTTTTTTACGATCTGTAATCACAGCAGAAAAAACAATAGACCCCGTTTTACCTAATTTTGTACCGTAACTTCCATTAAAATTATACGTTTCACCATCATTTCTAGAAGTTTGTCCATAAGTTAAAGACGCATCGCCTCCTGGTTTAGTTTTTAGAACAATATTTACAACACCTGCAATGGCGTCAGAACCATATTGTGCCGCAGCACCATCGCGTAAAACCTCAACTTTATCAATTGCAGAAATAGGAATCGCACCCAAATCTGTACCAACAGAACCGTTACCAACCGTATTTTGATAATTTACCAAAGACGTTGTATGACGACGTTTACCGTTAATTAAAACCAAAACTTGATCTGGTCCCATTCCTCTTAAAGTTACTGGATCGATATGTTCTGTACCATCCGAAGATGATTGACGAACGGAATTGAATGAAGGAATTACGTAATTTAAAATATCGTTAACAGATAGTTGTGGTGATGATTTCTTGAATTGCTCAATATCGATGATATCAACAGGAACAGATGAATTTACAACTGTTCTTTCTGATGTACGACCACCAACCAAAATAACTTCGTTAAGACTTGTTGTTTCTTCTTCTACTTCTTGTGCAAAAAGTAATGAAGACCCGAAAATTGCGAATGATGCAAGTAAAAATTTGTTTCTTTTCATGTTATTTAATCATAAACTCGCAAGAAACCAACACGTAAAAGCAGGATAAAAGTGAAAAACTTTTACTCATCTTTACCTTTTATTAGGTTGGATTTAGCACCTTGATTATTAAGATTTCTGGTTGCTAAGGTTTCATTGGGCCATTCCCTCCGCCTTTCTTGATAAGTTATGCAAATGTAATGTTAAATGGACGAAAAAACAAATTAAACTCTATCAAAATTATAGAGTTTTAAAATAATTGAAGAATGCTAATTTCTTGACTTTCATCAAAATTCATCATTGCATTGATTCTTTTAAATGATTGATAATTGACTAAATCTGAAACTTTAATATTTTTTTCTTTAATTTTTCCATCATTCAAAAGTGATTCTCGCATTGTACCTTTTAGTAAAATAGAACGCGGAGTAAACCAATTTTCGCCGTCAAAAAATATAATATTCGAATAAATACAATCTGTGATATAATTAGATTTTACTAAAACCAAATCGTCTGTTTGGGCTTCTTTTAAATATTCATCAAAAAACCATCTATCCAAATATTTGTAAGTATATTCTATCTTATTTTCTATCGTAAAAAGCTTAATCGTAGAAATTGGTTTAATTTGATACGGCTGAAATTCTATCGATAATATTTCTCTATCATATACAATTCTTACTTTGTATTTTTCGTCGGTTAAATCGCTCGGAAATTGAATAATTTCTTGCAATAAAATCGGTGTACTATCATTAAAATTATCACTTCGTGTACGATCAAATCGGGCTTGATGATATTCTAAATTTCTAAGTTCTTTGTTAACACAACAAATCGATTCAATAAATTGGAACATATACTTTCTGAATTAATTCTTCATATTCTGCTTTCGCCTTACTTTTCGCTGTAATTCCTCCTCCACTCTTAAAATATAAGGAATCGTTATCTCTTTCAATAAAACGAATCATCACAGCACTATCTAAATCTTTGCCATCAAAAACACCAAAAACACCTGTATAAAATTTACGTTCATAACCTTCGGCTTCAGTAATAATTTGGAGCGTTTTCTTTTTTGGCGCACCACAAATAGAACCCGCAGGTAAAAGTTGATCAAAAATAGTTCCGATATTTTGATGGAAATCTGTTTTCAAATCTCCTCTAATTTCCGAACTTACTTGCAATAAAGTTGTATCATTTGTTTTCAGTTCGTCAATATAACGGTATTTTGTAACCTCAACATTTTCGGCAACTAAACTTAAATCATTTCGAATTAAATCGACAATTGTTGCGTGTTCGCTGGCTTCTTTTTCGTCATCCAAAATTAATTGTTTGGCATTAGGAATTGACGCATCAATTGTGCCTTTCATTGGATTAGAAAAAATTTGTTGATTTTCTATTTTCACAAAACGTTCGGGAGAAAAACAAACAAAATCTTCTTTGTATTTCAGCTTATATTTTGCTTCGGAAAACTGATAAATTTGACTTAAAGATAAATCGGTTTCTATTTTTGTTGGATAAGTTAAATTGGTTAGATATGAATTTCCAAACATCAAATTTTTATGAACTATTTGAAATTTAGGTAAATATTCTTGAAACGAAATAGGTTGTTTTTTGAAGGTAAATTCTTTATGAATAGACTGTTTTTTCTCCGAATTAATCTCGAAATTAATTTCGTTATTTAATTCGTGCAACGGTATAATTTCTCCATTTTCTTTTAGAAAATCAATCATAAAAAAAAAGGGAACTTTTGCAGCTCCCAATTCATTCATTTTATCAAAAATCGAATGCTTTGCTAACATTCGATAAAATTAAGCTTATTCTTGGTTTGTACCAATTCTATCTATTTCTGTATTTCCTTCGTCCGTCAATAACATCTCTTTTAGCATAAAATAAACCATCATATAACCAAGCGGATAACTAGCAATTGCACCAATATAACACGCAACCATACCCAGAGAAGAAACCAAACTAACCACAATTGCAAATAAAACAAACCACCAAAAATTATTTTTTACAATGGCGTAAGATGTTTTCATAGCATCTATTGCGCTCATATTACCGTAATGTATAAGATAAGGCACAAGAAACATGCAAGCTTGTAAAACAAACAACAATGCAATGGCAAACAACATATAAAACATACCGAAAAGCGTTGTACCTAACAATAAACCTTCGTTTAGGTGATTAGGATCATTAAAAAGTAACGGCATTAATGTGAAAATAAAATATGGTGATAACACAACAAGCGAAATAACAGTGACAATTATTGAATAAATAAAATAATTACCGATGTTTTTAAATCCTCCAAAAAAATCTTTCAGTTCTAAACTTTGGCCACTTTCTGCACGTTCTGCTCCAATCAAATAACCAATCATTAATGGATAAGCGATTAATATCATTCCAATAACAGTAAAATAAGAAACAATAAATAACACCGCAGCAACTAAAGAATAAATGACAAATGGCTGCCAATTATTTGTAAATAATTCGATTGATTGGTTAAAATATATACCAATATCAAATTTAAATTTATTGGTTTTGTAGTACTCGACTTTACTATAATCTAATGTTTTCATCTTAATGTTAGTTTAATTGAATTTAATGTAAATTTGCTATATCAGTATAATTTATAACATAATTGTTACACCATGAATGCAAACGATTTATTATCAATCATAAAAAAACGACGTTCGGTTTTTCCTCAACAATATAATCAAGAAGAAATTACAAAGGACGAGTTATCTCAAATTTTTGAAGCTGCAAATTGGGCACCTTCTCATAAAAAAACAGAACCTTGGCGTTTTATTGTTTTAGAAGGACCTTCGAAAGATCGTTTTCGCGAATATGTAAAACGTGTTTATGTGCAAGGAACGCCGCCCGACCAATTAAGTGATAGAAAAATGAATGCATTGATTGAGAAATGCGATAAATCAAACAAAATCGTTTTAATCAATTTTATTAATGCAGAAAAAAATCCTGAATGGGAAGAATTGGCTGCCGTTTCTATGGCTGTTCAAAATATGTGGTTAATGGCTACTGCGCTAAATATTGGCGGATATTGGTCGTCGCCATCAAATGTAATTGCAAATGTTGACGAATTTACACCGATGCAAGAAGGTGAAAAATGTGTTGGTGTTTTTTACATGGGAAAATATGATGGAGAATTAACCGAAGGTGTTCGCCAATCTACAGACGATAAAGTGAAGTTTTTAGATTACTAAAAATCTTAGATAAATAACAGTAAAATAGGTTGCCGAATTTGGTAACCTATTTTTTTTGTGATAAAAACTCATTTATCAACTTCATCAAAATTTGTATATTTGATAACACACGTTTAATTAAAAAACTTATGAAATCAATTTATAAATTGCTTCTAATCTTCGGATTATTTACTTGTATTGTTAGTTGTAAAAATAATCTACCAACATATAATGATCCAATTCCGAAACATGATACGTTTACCATTAACTCTAAAAATGTAAACGAAACACGAACAATTAATGTTTGGGTTCCGGATAATTATTCTACCTCAACAGATTCTTTAATGGTGATGTATATGCCTGATGGCGGAACGAAAGAAGATTTTCCGCATATTGCAAATACATTGGCCGAATTAATACAATCAAATAAAATAACACCAGTAATTTTAGTTGGAATAGAAAATACCCAACGAAGACGAGATTTAACGGGAAAAACAGAGGTAGAAGAAGATAAAAAAATTGCACCAATTGTTGGCGGTTCTACAGAGTTTAGAGCTTTTCTGAAGGATGAATTATTTCCTGAAATTAATAAACGTTATCGTACAACAAACAAAAAAGGAATTATTGGAGAATCCTTAGCGGGTTTATTTGTTATCGAAACTTTTTTGGAGCATACAGATATGTTTGATGTTTACATTGCGATGGATCCTTCGCTTTGGTGGAATAATAAATATTTAATTCGTACTGCAAAAGATGATTTGGCTAAATTTCCATCAACACCAAAAAAAATATGGTTTGCAGGTTCTCAAGCAACTGACATTTCTGCTTCTACTAATCAATTAGCAGAAATTTTAAAAACTACTCATCTTCCGAATTTAGAATGGACGTATTCTGATGAACCAAAAGAAGATCACAGTACAATTTACAGAGCTACAAAAGAAAAAGCATTGATTTGGGCGTTGAAGAAATAAGATAAAATGGAATAAAAAAATCACTTTAGCTTTTAACTAAAGTGATTTTTTTTGTGATTATTATAAATTTATTTTTCGCTTAGCTCTTTCAATTTTTTAAGACCTTTTCCGTAAGAATCCTCCATTTGATAATCCATCATCAGTTTCATTAAATTCATCGGATAATCTAATTCGCAATCCATATTCCAAACTACTTTTGTTGTATTTCCTTCTTTAGTCAAAACGACATCCGAAGTTGCATCACTTTCAAAAGGTTTTTTAAACATCATTTTTGTTGCAATTTTTTGATTCGGAACTAAAGCTGTTATCACGTGACAACCTTGTCCAACATCATCATTTCCATCCCAACAATATTCGTCTCCAACTTGACCTTGATTTCCAGAATACGTTAATTTCAAATTTGGATCAAGACTCATCCAAGGATTCCATTCATTAAATTTTTTAGATGAACTAGCTTGCTCATACACTTTTTCGATAGGAGCATTTATAACTATTGATGTTTCGAAATGATATTTTTTACCAATTGCGAACATTGCAATAACTAAAACACCAATCAATATTACAATTGACCAAAGTACTTTTTTAAGAATTTTCATATTCGTGTAATTTTATGCGTAAAAGAATGCTTAGAACGGAATATTTTTTTTCATTGAATGCATGTATCCCAAATGCATTGCTTCGTGTATATTGTTGTACAAAATTGCATCTTCTATAGATTCTAATGTAATTCCGAAACTTGTTTTATAGGATTTATAGTACGATAATTTCTCAGATCTATAATCTTTAAAAAGTTGCATTGGTGTATTTTCTAACATTTCTTTCAACTCTTTTACATCCGCTTCTGTGGCTTCTGTATTTCCAAGGGTTCCTTTTTTATACTTCTGTATAAAATCAATATCTACCAACATTCGTGTATCCGTCAAATAATAATGTATTAATTGTTGCGTTGCCAACACGTGCGCTGCATTCCAAAATAAATTATTTTTATATCCCATCGGAATGTAAAGTAATTGTTTTAAAGAATGTTGTTCAAGCTCATCAATAATCTGTTTTCTGATATTTGTTAGATAAATAATATGCTCTTCCATAGTTAGATTTAAAGTTTAAATATACATTAAATTACATCTGTTTATCAAATTATAAAGCAAAACAATTAAAATCACGTTTTTAGATTCTCTAAAGTCTTTGATTCTTTGTAATTTTGCCTAAATAAAACTATAAGATGGCTTATACAAGAGATCAAATATATCAAGTATTAGAAGAATTAGGTATTCGTAACTGGATGCGTAATGCTCAAGTGGTGGGAAATGATATTATTTTAGACATTGTTTCTCCTTCTCCAGCAATGCACGAACGCAAAAGGTTAGAAATTGCCTTGAAGAATGCATTTAAAGAAAATTTACCTGAAGCAAATTTAACATTAAATATATCTGTTGAAGTAGAGGAAAAAAATCCGAACGAAATCAAAGGTTCAGAATTACCAGGTGTTAAAAACATTATTGCTGTAGCATCAGGAAAAGGTGGTGTTGGTAAATCTACTGTTTCTGCAAACTTAGCAATAAGTTTAGCAAACATGGGATTTAAAGTTGGTGTTTTAGACGCCGATATTTACGGACCATCTATGCCAATTATGTTCGACTGTCAAGACGCTCGTCCATATTCTGTAGAAGTTAATGGTAAAACAAAAATAAAACCAGTAGAAGCTTACGGAATCAAAATTTTATCAATTGGTTTCTTTGCAGATACAGATCAAGCAATTGTTTGGCGTGGACCAATGGCTGCAAAAGCACTTAATCAAATGATTCGCGATGCACATTGGGGAGATTTAGATTTCTTATTAATCGATTTACCTCCAGGCACAGGTGACATCCATTTATCTATCGTACAACAAGTTCCAATTACGGGTGCAGTTGTGGTTTCTACACCGCAAACTATTGCCTTAGCAGATGCAAGAAAAGGAGTTGGCATGTTCCAAATGGAAGCAATTAACGTTCCTGTTTTAGGAATTGTAGAAAATATGGCGTATTTTACACCTGAAGAATTACCAAACAATAAATATTATATTTTTGGACAAAACGGTGCAAAACATTTAGCAGAACAAATTAGTGTTCCTTTCTTAGGCGAAATTCCGATTGTACAATCTATTCGCGAAGCTGCCGATGTAGGACGCCCTGCTGCTTTACAAGAAGGCACAATTGTTGCCGAAGTGTATAAAAATATTGCACGTAATACTGTACAAAGTTTAGTAGAACGTAACACAACATTACCTCCAACAGAGGCTGTTCGTATTACGACTATGGCTGGTTGTTCAGCAAAAAATTAAAAAAGAAAAAGATCATGACTCCAGAAGAAAAATATTCAGAAGTTGAAAAGGCCTTAGCTGAAATTAGACCATTCTTAAATTCAGATGGAGGCGATATCGAATTAGTATCTATAGAAGATAATATCGTAAAAGTTCGCCTTACAGGTGCATGTATTTCTTGTTCTGTCAACCAAATGACTTTAAAGTCGGGTGTAGAAATGACAATCAAAAAATATGTACCAGAAATCATTTCAGTAATCAATGTTTCGGACCTTGAAACTTCTACTGAAGCTGATCTCATCTCTTCGATTGCGAAAGAAGAACATTAAATTAGTTAAAATAACATATTAATTAAAACGTCTTTATATCAATTTATAAAGACGTTTTGTTATTTTTGGCAAACAATTTGAATTTAAACCAACCAAACAAAAAACTATAATGAGAAAATATATTTTATTCTTCACATTACTACTATTTACATTTTCTACTAAAATTAATGCGCAAGCAAATTACAAAGGAGGAGAATTTCTGAAATTTAGAATTCATTATTCTGGATTAAATGCTGGCTTTGCAACCATCGATGTAAAAGATGTTACACTTAACGGGAAAAGTCATTTTCATATTATTGGAAAAGGAAGTTCTAGCGGGGCAGTTCGTGCGTTTTTTAAAGTAGATGATTTATACGAATCTTACATTGATAAAGCAGATTTTAAACCAACAAAATTTGTACGAAACGTTGTAGAAGGAAGTTATAAACGTCATCAAATTTATTATTTTGATCATGCTGCGAAAAAAGCAAAAGTCGAAAATAAACGCGATGGCACAACAAAAACAGAGACTATACCGTCTGATGCGCAAGATTTACTTTCGGCTTTTTATAGTTTGAGAAATGCAGATCATTCAAAATTAAAAACGGGTGATTTCTTAAACGAAAATATTTTTTTAGGCGATGAAACACTAAAATTTAAACTGAAAGTTTTGGGTAGAGAAACCTTAAAAACTAAATTCGGAAAAATAAATACAATAAAAATTCGTCCGTATGTACAATCTGGACGTATTTTCGAAGAATCGGAATCTGTAACAATGTGGGTTTCTGATGACGATAATCTTGTCCCAATCAAGATAAAAGCAGGCTTATTAGTTGGTTCTTTAAATGCAGATTTATACGAATACAAGAATTTGAAATCGCCAATAAAATTTACGAAATAACTTATTTTCATATAAAATAAAATCCCGCATTATTGTGGGATTTTTTCTTCAAGTACTTTTTTTCCTTCTTTATCAAAATACGTACACGTCATTTTATCCAACAAAACAATCCATTTTTCTACGCCTGTTTCAGCACAATGTGTACAAAATGTATAATAATCTGTTTCGCCTTGTTGATGAATTTTAAGATACGCAGCAAACTTTTCGTTGTCTACATTATCAGCAATTGCTAAATCAGTATATTTCGGAAGTGATGATGTAATAAAATCATCTGCTCCAAAATAATTTGTACAACTATCTTTTACCAAAGTTTCAAAAGCTACAACGCCTAATTGTTTTATTTCTTTGATATAACTTGGAAAACCAGCGCCAGATTTTATTTTATCATGTGCTGCCTCTATCTGTGCAATTGTAAACATAGTTTTTATATTTTTTAAGATTGATTATTATCTTCAAGATACTCTAAAAATACTTCTGATGGAATTTCCACCGCACCCAAACTAGCTAAATGTTCGGTATAAACTTGGCAATCTATCACTTGATATTTGGAATGATATTTTGCAACAAATTGTATAAAACCTGCTTTTGACGCATTGCTAACTTTTGCAAACATACTTTCGCCACAAAAAATATTTCCCATTTCTATTCCATAAAATCCTCCAACAAGCTCATCACTTTGCCAAACCTCAATACTTTTAGCTACGCCAAGCTCGTGTAGTTTACAATAAGCCTCTATCATATCATTTGTAATCCAAGTGCCGTCCTGCCCTTTTCTGTAGGCTTCAGAACAGTTTATAATCACTTCTCGAAATGCTTTGTTCTCTGTAAATGTAAAAGTTTTGTCTTTAAAGACTTTTTTCATCGATTTAGAAACATATAAATCTTCTGGAAACAGAACAAAACGATCATGTGGAAACCACCAAAGAATTGGTTCGTCTTCGTTAAACCAAGGAAAAATACCCAGTTTATAAGCCATCAACAATCGTTCTGAAGAAAGATCTCCTCCAATTGCTATAATTCCTTCATCATTAACTTCCGAGTGATCTGGAAATACCAAATCTTGTCCTAACCAATACATTTTTCCTACTACATTTAAATTTTATGCAAAATAAAAAAACGTGTCCAAGTTTTTGAACACGTTTATATGATACATTTTATTGTCTACAAATTAAAATGGTAAATCATCATCATCTCCGTTAGAAAAAGTATCTACTGGAGGCGCTGGTGCAAAATTATCATATCCTTGTGGAGCTTGAGCAGCAGCATTTGCCATATTCTCTATTCTCCAAGCTTGGATTGTATTAAAGTATTTTGCTACACCTTCTGGATTAACCCATTCGCGACCACGAATGTTGATTGAAACTTTAACTTCATCACCATCTTTGTAAGCGTTTAATACATCTGTTTTATCTTGTGTTAGCTCAATTAAAATATCCTGTGGATATTGTTCTTGCGTTGTCACAACAAATTCTCTCTTTTTGAAACTTGCGGTAATATTTTGAGTTTCAAACACTTTTTTAATTCTTCCAGTAATTTCCATTTTTGTAAAAGCTTTGTGCAAATTTAAAGTGTAAAAAAAGATAAAAAAAATTTTTGTTGGAAATTTTGTTCAAACAAAAATAAATGTATATTTGCAATCCAATTCGATGAGAATTAAAGCGGGCGTGGTGGAATTGGTAGACACGCTAGACTTAGGATCTAGTGCCGCAAGGTGTGAGAGTTCGAGTCTCTCCGCCCGTACAACTTCAAAAGGTAATTACTTAATAATATAGTAGTTACCTTTTTTGTTTTATATAATTGCACAGCTATTGCACAGTAATCTATAAAAATTATAACATAGATATTGTTTATGAAATGCTCATCTTAATATAGTGAATGTTATTAATTATTAACAAACTACAAACCTATATTACTATAAAAATCTATATTAATTGAATATAATAAGCATTATTATATAGTATATAAAAGCTCAAACTCTTTATTTAAAATAATTAAAAATACTTGCCCACACCCAAAATAAAAAAGTGATTCTCTTTTCAGAAAACCACCCCTATCATCTACATAGATGATAATATGAATCTATTTATAGGTATCAATTCTTTAAAATTAAAAGAGACATAAGAGTTTATATCTCAAAAGCAAAAATATGTAATATAAATTTATATAATACGTATAATATCCCTATAAATAAAGCTAATACAATTCCAACTACTATTGGTAACAATAAGGAAAACCGAATTATTGGATAAACAAATGAAGAAAATATATTATATATCCCAAAATACCTTACAAGTAACTTATTAATAATTTCAAGCACAGGACAAACTATAAATGAAATAATAGTATTTATCATTAAAAAATTGAAGTGAAAGGCATAGCTAAGAATCCAATAATTAAATCCCCCAATAAAAAAAACAAATATACTATCTTGTAGTATCTCCTTAAATTCTTCTCGAATTGTAGTTATATTCATCTTAAAAACAACATTAAACCATTATCTTTCTATACATTTAAAACACTGTGTAAACTAAAAGAGCCAATAAAGCTCCAAATAATTGAGCAGTTCTATTATGTTCATTCTTTGATGAACTAATTGATATGATTTCCCAAAATATTAAAAAAATCATAATTATAAATTTGTTGAAATTTGTATCAAAAATCTTCAGTACTGTGAAAATAAAAACTAAACTAATCAAGTTGCAAGTAAAACTTAATCCAAATTGATAACCTTTTGAAGTATTACTAATAACTTTATTTTGATTAGCTTCAAAAGACGATATTAGAATACCAAATAACAGACTACCAATAAGAGTACTAATTAATTTTAATACATAAGTCCCTAAAAATGTAAAGAAATAATATAAATAAATCATTTTATAATGTTTTTGTAAAATTCAATTTAATTATCAATATTACATTACGGGAAACCGTAATACACAACTATGTTCTTAAATTTTATTTTTATAAAATATTTAATAATGTTATGGTTAAGATTGTTAAAATCAAACAGCAATACGATTTGAAATTTATTTTATTAATTTTACAACATGTATTAATGATTAATGGAAAAACTTTTTAAACTAATTAGGGAAGAAAATGTAGTTTTATTTGTTGGTGCTGGTTTTTCAATGTATACAGGATTACCATCAGGAAATAAACTAAAAGAAGAATTAATTAATTCTGTACCTGATCTAAGAGAGGATTTAAATTATAATGATTCTCTTAGTAAAGTTGCAGACGATATAATAAATCTTCAAAACGGTTCGAGAAACGACATTAACAATCTACTTAAAAAACTGTTCAACAAAACTAATTTTGATAATTTAGAAACTCATCAAAAATTAGCTTCAATTCCTCATATAAATTCTATTATAACCACAAATTATGATAAAACTTTAGAAATTGCTTATTCAGACAATCATCATTTAATCTACAAAGATAATGACCTTGCTTATATTGAAAAATCAAAAACTAACATCTATAAAATTCACGGAACTATAGACTCTTTAGACAGTATTATTTTAAGTAAAAAGGATTATAACGATTTGTACAAAAACAACTTTTCAAACAGCCTTATTTGGTCTCAAATAAAAAGTTTGCTTACAACAAAAACTGTCGTTTACATAGGTTACGGTCATGAAGATGATAATATTGATGTTATTACTGATTTTATACATGATTCTTTAGGCTCAAACTTTAAAGAAGCTTATCTTATTTCTCCTAATTTAAAGAAAACTAAACTTGCCGAATTAAATAGAAAGAAGATAAAATACATTGATTCTACAGGAGAAGAATTTATTAATAGTTTATTAGAAAATATAAATGAAAATATACTTGATGACCATAAAAACAAAATTGTATCAGATGAAACATTTACTAAATTTTTACATCAAGCAAACATAAAACCAACAATAAAAAAAGAAGAAGATTCAAACACTATTGTTAATTTAGAAAGTAAAGACGGTAATAATTTAGTTTCTAACTTTAGTTTATCTTTAAATAAAGAATCCGATAAAAATAAAGAGTTTTTGGATTTTGTAAATGGAGATAAAATAGGAACTGGATATACTAACTTAGTTGGGAGTAAAAGTTAAGCATAAAACCTTAATTTTAATATATGAAAAGAATCCGTAAAATTTATCCAAGCGATTTTAA
>NZ_FOUZ01000014.1 GCF_900115015.1 Algoriella xinjiangensis
CTCCGGAGATTTTTTTTAGTTACCATAATTTTGAATTTTAAATATCCTAAATATATGGTTTATAACGGAAAAGCTACCGGAGGTTTAGTTCAACAAGGGTTTTGCAATAGTGGGCAGGAAGTTTTTAATCGAAGTTTTGTACTTGGGTAGAAATTTGTATTTTAGTTGAAAGTTTCGGCTTCGAAACGCCCCACCATCGCAAAGCCCCAAAACGTTATAGGAAATTTTACCGATTTTACGTATGAAATCAAAGTTTCTTATTTTAATATTTTTATTCTCATTAAAATCCTTATTTGCACAAGAATTTGCTGTAATTAATGATAATGATGGGTATACTAATGTTCGAAGTGAAAATAGTATAACTTCAAAAATATTAGACAAATTAAATAAGGGACATTTGATTTGTGTAATGAATACTGAAGGAAATTGGTGGAATATTGATTATGCAACAAATAAAAATGAAATAAAAGTCGGATATGTTTATAAAGACCGTATCAAGTTAATTTCAGAATTTAATAAAATTCCTATTTTAGAAGAAAAGGAAAAGCAAATAACATTTAGCGACAAAGCTATTGAGGTCAAAGTCGTACAAGATAAATTTGATAAGATTAAACATAGTTTCAATTATGTAAAAAAATATCCAAACCAAATATTAAAAATTGATGGGAAAGATTATTGGGGAACTGATGGTGAAATGCCAAAAACTGAGTATAAAAGTATCACCATAAAATTTAATAATTCTACATTACAATTACCTGAAGAAGCTTTAGAAAATCTATATGAACCTAATCTTTCATCGACAAAGGTAAATTTTGATAAAAGTAATAATACAATCTATATTTCAGCAATGAATAGTGACGGAGCAGGAGGATATTTGGTAATTTGGAAAATTGAAAAAGGAAAATATATGGAACGATTTGTAGCGTATGGTTTCTAAAAAAAAACTGCCTATAACAATGTATTGGCAAAAGACGGGAGGAAGTTATAAGTTGTACTACTCTACTTATTTAGCCGCCGCTATTTCGTATTTTTTAAGTAAGTTTACTTCATAGAGAAATATCGGCTCAGTTCCGTTCTAAATTGAACTTTTAGTTCATTTTAGCCCGTCCTTCGCCAATACCCGCTCGTTGTGCGTCATTTTAGACAAACGCAACCAAAATAGATAACGGACACTTAAAAATAAAAAAATGACAGAATACACTTTACCACATTTCGGAAAATTGCAAGTAGAAAATTTGGAAGAATATTATAATGTTGATATTGAATTAGGAGGAAAAGAAATTCAAATCGACCTAAATTTTGAAAACAAAACTATTAACATTGAAGATTTTGACACAATAAAACATTTCATTGAAAATATAGAAAATTTTGACAAACAAAATCAACATTATATTAAAAGTGATTATGATGATGAAAATGGAAACACTGTAAAAGAATACGTAACATTTCACATTGAAGAATTAGGAGAAGAATTTTTAGAGCAAATAAATATAGACAACCAAACAGATAAAGAGCAACAATTTTTAACAAAACTCAACTTAACACGAGTTGGTATTTATCCAGACGGAAAATATGACACTTCATATTTTGCTGTTTTTGACTATACAGTTAACAAAGAATTGACAGACCAATTGATTGTTGTAAAAACTGATAATAAAGGTAATTTAGACCATTTGAGTTGGGAAAGCTAGAGAAAAAACGAACGCACAATAAGATATTGCCAAAACGTTAGCAGCAATATTATTGAAAATCCCGCTATCAAAAGAAAAACTCATAAGGAATGAATATAAAATTAACAACATTTTTTTTGCTAATAATTACTATTTCACATTCTTGCAATGGACAGAAAAAGGATAGTAATGATAAAGATGAAAGTGTAACTAAAGAATATTCAAAGGCTAAAAATATGGAAAATTCAACGTTTGAAATACAAATTAATATTTTAAAAAAATCAATGTTAGAATATATGGAAATGGCAAATCCTTCTTATTCTAAAAATGATGTTGACGAATGTGTTAAAATTTTGAATGAGTATCTTTTAGAAATTAAAAATTCAAATTCAAAAGAAGCTGGAATGAAAATAGTTGAAAACACAATAAAAAAACTAAATAAATTAAATGAAAAGTGTAATTCAGAATTAATAGAAACGTCTGAAAGAGAACAAATTGCTGAAATAATAATTTTGGCAAGTAGTGAAAAGGGTTATAATACAAAGGAAGAAGATATAACTGAAAATTGGAGGGAATGGTAAAAATACTGCTGCTAACAAGGGTTTTGCAATAGTGGGCAGGAAGTTTTTAGTTGAAGTTTTGTACTTCGATAGAAATTTGTATTTTAGTTGAAAGTTTCGGCTTCGAAATGCCCACCATCGCAAAGCCCCAAAACGTTATATGATATTATTTCAAACTTTTACCCTATGAATAGATGGTCTGAAATTGCTAAAAAAAATATTCTTACTCTCTCCAAAAATAAAAATAATTTTAATTTAGCTTTAAAAGAATGGACCTTCTCTGGAAACATTTATGATCATAAAGTAGCTGAAGAAATATGTGAATTATGTGAGAACGAAAATTTAAGATATCATTTTGAAATTTACAATGGACTAGGTAATAGATTATTGGTTGGTAGTAGTTGCATTAATAGATTTGATATTACAGTTTTTGATAAGGAAGGTATTGAAGTAACAGAAAATAAAGAATCATATCTTAAAAAGGCATTAAATGAAAAACTTATTGAAGATATCTTCTTTCAACTAAAATCTTCTAATAAAACTGGAAAATTAAAAAGATTAAAAAAAACTACAGCTAACAAGGTATTGCTAAAAGGCGGGGTTGAAGTTATAATTTGAACTTGTGTACTTCTATCAACTTTTGTACTTTAGCTGAAATGAAGTGCTTCGAAAGCCCGCCATTCAGTAATGCCCAAAACGTTGTATGTAATTTTATAATCACTCTTATGTTTGAAAATTTAACCAAATTGATTTTATTTTCTTTAATAGTTATTTCTTATAATAACCAAGAAAAACATAAAAAAAAATAATGAATATCAATGGAATCAAATCAATATTCAAAATTCTAAAGAAGAGTTAATTATTTACAAAAATGAAGACTCTGCTACATACTTAAAACCTATATGGAAACATATTAGTGGAGAATTTATTAATGCTAAATATAAACAAATCGGTATAGAGCATAAATCAATTAATTTTACTAAATCTGAAAAAGATAGTTTAGCAAAATATGTCTTGAAATCAATTCAAAATCCAATAAATTCTCAAAATTTTTGTACGATTTTGTTGGAAAAATATCGCTAACAGCTTTAAATGATAATTCTAAAGTTTCTGTTAGTTATAATTCTGTTTGTGAATTTGATTCTTTGTCTCCTAATTTCACAAAGCTTTATAAATTGATAGCTTCTAAAATTGAGTTTGATAATAAATAAAACTATATACAACATAGTGTTTGGCGAAAAACGGTCTGAAAGTAAACTTTCAGCCGTTGTTTTTTCCAACGCAAAATTGCTTTTCTCAAAACTTTAAATTAAATTAGTTTCTATAAAAAAGCAATTTGCTTGAACGGACGAACTTGAGCTTTCGCTCAATTTCTCTTACGTTCTTCACAAATAATCAACTCATTAGCGATCAGGCTAAAAAACGACAAACCAATGACAAGACGAATTATAATTATGGGACTTATAACAACAATCTTAAACTTGTTTGGCTGTTCAGGACAGACAAAGAGAGATACTGACAAAATATCAAAAGAAACAGAAGAACAGACCAATACATAAGGAATTGACTGAGCAAATTATTGACATAACTTCGGACGAAAATTTATTGCAAGTAGTTTTTGACAACTTGTCAGAAAAACAACCGACAAACTATGAAAATGAGTATGAAACCGTAATGAGTTGGAACAAGTCAAGACAAGCAATTTATATGATTTGGGTATTAGAAGGCGAAGTAAATAACGGTGGTTACAATCAATTTTATTTTAATTCTAGCAGACAGTTTTACAAACATTTACCTGACGCTTTAAAACTTGTAGGAGCGAATAAATTTTCAGACTTGACCAAACGAGCGAATGAAACTTTTGAAAAAGAAAATCCTAAAATAACTCAACACCAAGACGGAACATTGGAAGGATTTAGTAAATCATATGACGACAATCCATTAAACAAATTTGACGATGAATTTTATGCCCTTTATGAAAATGAAAATTTACAACAATTTCAAATTGATTATATAAGAAAACATAAGAACGAATTTATTGATAAATAATAAGCGGAAAAAAGCCCGAACCGCTAACAATGTATTGCCAAAAGCGGGACTGAACGGCTTCGATTTTAGCTGACCTGATTTGCTTCTAAATCCCGCCCTTTAACAATATCCAAAACGTTATCAGAAAATTTAAACAAACAAATCCCGAAAATGAAAACTGAAATAAAATATATTGAACTAAAATCAAGATTTAGTAATAATGGTCCTGCTTGGATTGGAGTTGTTTCATTTTCAAAAAGTGGAAAAACAATATATTTTAATGGAAAAGCTTTTCAAACATTAAATGGAAATGGAATTTCGGGAAACTATTACGAAATCGAATCTGGAAATGAATATTGGATTTCGGGAGTAAAGAAAAATCAACGAGATAGACACATTTATGGTAATGGGAAAATTCAAGTTGAAAAAAGAATTCTAAATGAATACTTAAAAATTGTAAATCTTGAAAGTTTAAATTCTAAATTATATGAAATTATAGAAGTTAACGAAGAAATTCCTATTTTAAAAATTAATGAAATTGAAAATCAAAAAATAGAATGTAATTCTGAAATTGATGATAAAAAAAGATTTTTAAAACCAAATGAAATGAATGATTCTGAATTAGAATTCTTCATTGAGTATTTTTACGAAAATTCAATAAATGGAAAATATCTGAAAGGAAGAAAATATTCACGTAATCAGATGAATCAATTAATTGTAGAAAAAGAATCAAGAAAACAAAAAATCTTCTGCTAACAATAAATTGGCAAAAAACGGATAAAAAGTTTTTAATTCACGTTATGTACTTCGACAGAAAGTTGTATTTTAGTTGAAAGTTTCGGCTTCGTAACGCCCACCATCGCAAAGCCCTAAAACGTTAACTGCAAGCGTTAAAACGACACCGCAAGAATGAATAAAATTGACATTTATTTTGATTTTCGTAAGGAATCTAAAGCTAGAGACCCAGATAGGTGGAGTCCCACTTTACAAGAATATCACCGAATTGTATGGAGTAAACCTTTGCCGAATGGAAAAATATTTACTTTAAATAAAATAAGTCAAAATAGACTTTACTATAAGTCAGAATTAAGCGAGTTTTATTTATCAAGTGATATGGCTTTTTATGGTTTTATACGAAAATGTCATAGAACAAAATTTATTGTTTCTCAAATATCAGAAACAGACATTAAAGAATTTGAACAGTTAACGCTAAAAACACTTGGCGGAACAATGATTTGGCCAAGTATTAGAATCGACAATAAAATGACTATTAATGGGGCAAGAGGATTTAATAGATTAATTGCCGATAGACTTGATTTAACTATCGAATGTGTAAGACGATATTATTTAGAAGAGAATAGTCCACTTTACGAAGTCTTTAAACGATATTCAAGTTTTTTTTCTTTATTCAATAACTTTAGAGAATATATAGACTTTTTTTTCTTCAAGATTTTATTGATGAAAAGGACCAAGTAAAATTTTCTCTACCATTTGATGATTTTAAAAGCCCATCATTTCTTAAAACAATAGAAGAATATTCTCAATATAAAACACATACAATCGATTTAGTTAATAAAAGAAATAGAAGAATCTTAGAAAGTATATGAAATGCCAGACGCTAACAAAGTATTTCTAAAAGGCGGGTTAAAATTATAATTTGAATTTGTGTACTTCTTCAACTTTTGTACTTTAGTAAAACTGAAGTGCTGTGAAATTCCACCCTTAATTTAATAATAAAAACGTTAGCGTAAATACATAATACATTACTATGAAATCAAAAATTTATCTATTCTTATTAATCCTTAGTTTCTTCATTCTTGGATTTTTATTGTATCAAAATTTCATAGATTTTATTTCTAATTATTTCTTAGAAACAAATAATTTGATAAATACATCTCCAAATTCTCATTTTATTGATAGATGGTTATTTTGTTTAGGTATGGCAATAATTCCTTTAATTATAAAAACTTTTAAAATTAAAAGAGACATAATATTTGCTCCTATAACTCTAGGATTAATTGCAATTTTCGTTTTATCTAGAGTGTATTTTATAAATAATAGAGTAGAAAACTTAATAACTTTCGATACTAGCGAACTGAAAATTGGATTATTTTTCACCTTAGGTGTAATCAGTGCATATTTATTAAAAATTCTTAAAAAAACATTAAACAAACACACTTCCGTTAATAGAGCATTATAAAAAGACCGGAGGAAGTTATAATTTGAACTTGCGTACTTCTATCAACTTTTGTTCTTTAGCTGATTTGCTTCGAAATTCCGCTATTCAGTAATACTCGGAACATTACAATCAATTATTTACAAAAAACCCTCAAGAAATAAAATGAAGAAATTTTTCACCATATTTATCGTCTTATTTATAGTTTTCGGTTATAAAACAATTCAAAAAGAGACTCAAAAAGGAGGAATTCAAAAAACTACACTAAAACTGAATTTCTAAAGTCATTAGGTTATGCTTCCGATTATGATAATGTTTTGACAAATGATCAAATCAATAAATTATCAAAAATATTATCAGATTATGAGTAAAAAACAACAAATGAAATTGTAATTGTTTCGATAACTAAGAATCTAAGTGAAAATAATTTTGATCAATATGTATTTAATTTATCAAATAATTGGGAAGTTAGAAAAGCAGAAAAAATAATGGATCAACTTAACCGAAGATATATGAATAAGAAAATTAAACTTATATGTTTTGCTTATTTTTGGTTTATCTTGAATTTAATACTGAAAAGCATATATAAAATAATTCAAACTACCCAGAATCATCTAAATCTAAGCCTAAAACTCTTACTCGTTTATTTCAAAAGAAAATACTATATTTGAATTCGTTTAATCTTCTTCAGATTACAACCGTTCTAATTGATACACAGGCTCAATTACAAATTCTTACTTAATTGATTTGAATGAATAAAAAAGCTGAGAGAAAAAACTTAATTTTGAAGCGTTTCAATTCTACTTTTATAAGAATAATTTAATATAAATTTATAATTCAAAACGACCATTATAAACCATAATATCGGTTATAAATTCGTAAATTTGCAAACATATACAGTATAAAATTTAATGGAATATAATACACTACGTACACAATTAATCATTCCAGAATATGGTCGACATATTCAAGAAATGGTCGATCACTGTAAAACAATCACGGACGAAAAAGAGCGCAATGGTTTTGCGGAAATTATTATCGAAGTTATGGGAGAATTAAATCCTCATTTACGTGATATACCTGATTTTCAGCACAAACTTTGGGATCAACTTTTTATCATGGCTGAGTTTGATTTAGACGTTAAATCTCCTTATCCAATTCCGACAAAAAAAGATACTATAAACAGTAAACCAAATAAAGTAGATTATCCAAAAAGTATCTACAAATACAGATATTACGGTAATAATATCCGAAAAATGATAGATGTTGCGGTAACATGGGAAGAAGGTGAAAAACGAGAAGGTTTATATTTCGCGATTGCCAATCACATGAAAAAATGTTATTTATTATGGAACAAAGATACGGTTGATGATAAAGTAATTTTTGATCATTTGTATGAACTTTCTGATGGTAAAATTGATTTAAGAAAAGCAGAAGATCAATTGGTTTCTCCTGAGCGTGTAAACAATAACAACAATACAAATTCTAACACGCATCAAAATAATCAGAATAACCAAAACAACAATCGTTCGTATACAAATAATAACCAGAACAATAACCGTTCGTATACGAATAACAACAATCAGAATTCTAACCGAAATAATACCAACCAGAATTCTACGAATCGTACACAAAATACAAACAGAAATACGAATCAACCAAATAACCGCAACCAAAACGTTCGAAATAATAAAGGTTAAATCAAAACTATTTAATACAAATAAATGGCTACATTTCAAATAAAGGGAGGGAAACCTTTGAAAGGAGAAATTACTCCACAAGGTGCTAAAAATGAAGTACTACAAATTTTATGTGCGGTTTTATTAACCAATGAACAAGTTCGTATAAAAAATATTCCAGACATCCGCGATGTAAATCGTTTGATAGAAATCTTAGGAGATTTAGGTGTTAAAACGCAAAAAAATGGAAAAGGAGATTTTACATTTCAAGCAGATGATTTACGCTTAGATTATTTAAGAGGAAAACAATTTCGTAAAGATGGCGCTGCATTACGTGGATCAATCATGTTAATGGGACCACTTTTAGCTCGTTTCGGGGAAGCTTTTATGCCAAAACCAGGAGGAGATAAAATTGGACGTCGTCGTTTAGACACACATTTCGAAGGATTTTTTGCGCTTGGTGCAAAATACCGTTTCAATCCAGACGAAGATTTTTACGGGGTTGAAGTTGACGAAAATGGCTTACAAGGTTCTTATATGTTATTAGAAGAAGCCTCTGTAACAGGAACTGCAAACATCATTATGGCTGCTGTTTTAGCAAAAGGAACAACAACAGTTTACAATGCCGCTTGCGAACCATACATTCAACAATTGTGTAAAATGTTGAACCGCATGGGTGCTAAAATTTCTGGAATTTCTTCTAATCTTTTAACGATTGAAGGTGTTGAAGTTTTAGGCGGAACAGAACATACTTGTTTACCAGATATGATTGAAATTGGATCGTGGATTGGTCTTGCAGCTATGACAAAATCTGAGTTAACAATCAAAAATGTATCTTGGGAAAACTTAGGTGTTATTCCAGATGTATTCAAAAAATTAGGCATAAAATTAGAACGTCGCGACGACGATATTTATATTCCTGCACAAGAAAATTATGAAATTGAACGATTTATCGATGGATCTATCTTAACAATTTCTGATGCACCTTGGCCTGGTTTTACACCAGATTTATTATCAATCATCTTGGTAATTGCAACACAAGCAAAAGGAAGTGTTTTAGTTCATCAAAAAATGTTTGAATCTCGCTTATTCTTTGTTGACAAATTGATAGAAATGGGCGCTCAAATTATTTTATGTGATCCGCACCGCGCAACCGTAATTGGTTTAAACCACGAAACGCCGTTGAAAGGAGCCGAATTAACTTCTCCAGACATTCGTGCGGGTATGTCGCTTTTAATTGCTGCTTTATCTGCAAAAGGTGAAACAATTATTCATAACATCGATCAAATTGACAGAGGTTACGAAGATATTGACACACGTTTGCGTGCAATTGGAGCTGATATTATAAGAGCTTAAAACTAAAAAAATGCAATCAATTATTGAGTTTATCACCAATTTTGTTCAACGTCCAGACAGAGTTTTAATGGATATCATCAATAACTACGGTTATTGGATTTACGTTATTTTGTTTGTGATAATTTTTGCAGAAACAGGTTTAATCATCATGTCATTTTTAATGCCATTTTTACCTGGTGATGCGTTGATTTTTTCAATCGGAATGATTGCTGCAAATGACCAACAAAATCATTTGCATATCGAATATATCATTCCATTATTGATGGTTGCAGCAATTCTTGGTGACAATGTAAATTACTATGTCGGAAAAAGATTTGGCGGATGGATTCTGAATCGACCTGATTCGTTTTTCTTGAAAAAGAAACACATCGAAAAGGCTTCAGAATTTTTTGAAGAGCATGGCAAAAAAGCAATTATTATTGCGCGTTTTATGCCCGTTGTTCGTACCATTATTCCATTTATTTGTGGTGTTACAAATCTAAATTACAAAACCTTTATTACCTATAGTTTTATTGGTGCTGTGCTTTGGGTAGGCGCTATTTCGTTATTAGGACATACATTGGGTCAATTTGATATTGTAAAAAATAATTTAGAGAAATTTATTTTCGGAATAATTATTTTGGCAAACATGCCTTTAATTATCCGTTTAATAAGTTCTAAACTTTCAAAAAATAAAACAGAAAAATGAGACAATTTGGATTAATCGGACGTAATATTTCATATTCATTTTCGAAATCTTATTTTGCTGAAAAATTTATAAACGAAAACATTGTAGACGCTGTCTACAATGTTTTTGATTTAAATGAAATTGCTGAAGTAGAAAATGTATTTGCAACAGAAGGTTTAGTGGGCTTCAATGTAACCATTCCTTACAAACAAGACATTATTCCGTTTTTGGACGAACTTTCTCCAGAAGCAAAAGCAATTGGTGCTGTTAACACCGTTTTAATCAAAGATGGAAAACGAATTGGTCATAATACAGATTGTTATGGTTTTCATCATTCCATTTTACCATTACTCGAAAATCATCACAAAAAAGCTTTGGTTTTAGGAAATGGTGGCGCTGCAAAAGCAGTTTATTATATTCTTGATTTACTAAAAATTGAATATAAAATAGTTTCGAGAACAAAAACAGAGAACCAATTATCGTATCACGAATTAGATGAATCGGTTATGAATGATTTTCAACTTATCATCAATTGTTCGCCCGTTGGCACTTTTCCAAATACCGAAAATGCTCCACTCCTACCTTATCAATTTATTAATGAAAAACATTTATTGTACGACTTAATTTACAATCCACCAATGACCAAATTTTTAGAAAATGGACAAAAAAATGGAGCTAAAATTAAAAATGGACACCAAATGTTAGTTCTACAAGCCGAAAAAGCTTGGGAAATATGGAATAAAGTAGACTAAATGACTTGATTTTGTTCTTTAGTTTTATTAGATTTGAGGAACAAAACATATTTACTTATGAACACAGAAATGGATAACCTGCATAATGCAGATGGAGAACAACAATCCCAACCTGTCTCTACAAACGACAATAGCACAGAATCTTACAAAACAGAAGAGACTGTAAATCAGGAAAAAGTAAGCGATATTTCGTTTAAAGATTACGAAACTTTTAGTTTTGATGTCTTGATAAATGAAGCAAAAAATCTTTTGGGCAAACATTCTGTTCAAGAAATTCGCGAACATTTCAATCAAATTCGTGATGCTTTTAAGCAAAAACTTGAAGTAGACGAAGCAGAGAAAAAAGAAGCTTTTGTAAATGAAGGTGGTGATGAAGTAGATTTTAAATACGAAAC
Source organism: Algoriella xinjiangensis (assembly GCF_900115015.1). Lineage (GTDB taxonomy): Bacteria > Bacteroidota > Bacteroidia > Flavobacteriales > Weeksellaceae > Empedobacter > Empedobacter xinjiangensis. The sequence goes on from NZ_FOUZ01000014.1 coordinate 11,284, forward strand.
AACTTATCGTGCAAAATTTAATGCGGTTTACAATGATTTTAAACATCAATTAACTGCTTTTTACAAAGAAAACGAGAAAAAAGAATCGGATAATTTAGATGAACGTTTGGCTATTATTGACCAATTAAAAGCGTTATACCAAGAACCTGGTGAAACATCGTCTGCAATGTTCAAAAAATTTCGCGAACTAAAAACGCGTTGGCACAATGCTGGTAGAATTCCGAGTAAAAATGCCGAAAATATCTTCAAAAATTATTTCTTTCACTTAGATAATTTCTACACATATTTGGATATGAATAAGGAATTACAAACGTTAGATTATGCTCATAATCTAGAAGTTCGTCATTCTATTATCAATCGTGCAGAAGAATTAATCAAGGAAACAAATGTGCAAAAAGCACTAAATGAGTTGCAATATCTTCACCGTTTATGGAAAGAAGAAGCTGTGCCTGTGCAAGAAGATTTGCGCGAACCAACTTGGCAAAAATTCAAGGAATTAACAAATAAAATTCATGAACGTAAAGGCGAGTTAAACGAAAAAATCAAATTAGAACAAAAAGATAATCTTGAAAAGAAAAACGAGATTATTAAAAATATAAAAGAAATTGCAGCAAAAGCGGCGAGTAAATCGCACGGAGATTGGCAAAAAGCAATCAAAGATATTAATACGCTTCGCGAACAATTTATTGGATTAGGTCGAGTGCCAAAAGATAAAAATGCGGCAACTTGGGATGCTTTTAAAGAAGTGACAAGAGAATTTAATCACATTAAAAATGATTTCTATAAAACGCTAAAAACTGAACAACAAGGTAATCTTGAGAAAAAATTAGCGCTATTAGATGTTGCAAAACAACATACAGAAAGCACAGATTGGAACAATTCTGTACAAGTGATTAAACGAATTCAGAATGATTGGAAAAATATTGGCCATGTTCCAAGAAAAAATTCAGACAAAATCTGGAAAGAATTTAAAGATACATGTAATCAATTTTTTGATCGATACAAAAATCGTCACGAACAAGATAATCAAAAGTTAGAAGTTAATTTTGAGAACAAACAAGCTTTCTTAGAAGAATTTAAAACAACTGAGATTTCAGAAAACAAAGACGAAGCTTTAAAACAACTTGAAGAATTGCATGCAACTTGGGCAAGTTTAGGAAAAGTTCCTGCAGATAAATTAGCCATTAATCAAGAGTTTACAAATCTTTACAATGATAAATTAAGCGCTTTAAATTTATCAAAAGCTGAAATGAGTGATTACAAACTTCAGTCTTTTGTCAATAAAATAAAAGCAGATGGAAATGATCGTTTATTGGATGACGAAATTAGAAAAACACGTAAATCTATTGATGAATTAGAAAAAGAAATTAATCAATTGGATAACAATGTACATTTCTTTTCGAATGCCAATGCGGACAGTCCCTTATTAAAAGATGTTTACAGACAAATTGATGAAAAGCGTAACAAATTAACGGAAGCTGAAATCAAATTGAAAACGTTATTCAACATCAATTTTAATGATTAAAATTTAAAATGAAACAACAATCTATCGATGAGATGTATATGTCTCGTTGCATACAAATTGCCGCAAACGGGTTAGGAACAACGTATCCTAATCCGTTTGTTGGTTCTGTAATTGTACATAATAACAAAATTATTGGCGAAGGTTTTACATCTGAATATGGTGGACCACATGCCGAAGTAAATGCAATAAACTCGGTTAAAAATCCCGAATTATTAAAAGAAAGTACACTTTATGTGACGCTAGAACCTTGTGCACATTTTGGTAAAACACCGCCTTGCGCCGATTTGATTATCAAAAAAGAAATCAAGAGAGTTGTCATCGGAACGTTAGATCCTTTTTCTAAAGTAAACGGACAAGGTTATTTGCGTTTGCTGAAAAATGGCGTTGATGTGACTTTAAATATTTTAGAAAATGAGTGTTTAGAATTAAATAAACGTTTTTTAACTTTTCATCAAAAAAAACGACCATATATTATTCTGAAATGGGCGCAAACAGAAGATGGTTACATGGGGCGCGATGATATTCAGAAATGGATAACCAATCAATATTCCAAGCAATTGGTGCACAAATGGCGAACTGAAGAAGAAGCTATTTTGGTCGGAAAAAATACAGCTTTGATTGATAATCCGCAATTAAATTCGAGATTATGGAATGGTAAAAATCCTTTGCGAATTGCGATTGATAAAAATCTTGCAATACCAAGAAGTTTTCATCTTTTTGACCAATCTCAACCAACTGTTATTTTTAATTCGCTTGAAGATGTTGAAGAAGAAAACCTCTTCCTCAAAAAAATAGATTTCTCAGAAAAAATCATTCCACAAGTTATTGATTATTTGTATCAAAAAAACATACAATCGCTTATTATAGAAGGCGGAAGTGATACAATACAATATTTTATTGAGACAAATTTATGGGACGAAGCAAGAATTTTGAGTTCGGATACAATTTGGAACGAAGGAATTTTAGCGCCGCGAATAAAAGGAACACGAATTGGAAAATATCGTTTTCTAAATGATGAATTAAATATTTTTGAAAATAGAATACAAACTGAAGAATCTTAGAAATAAGGTTCTTTTGTTTATAAAAAGTATATCGCCTAAAATTTAGGATTAACGTATATTTACACAACTTTTATAACGCCAAAAAATAGAAATGACTGATAGTTATCGCACAATTGAAAAACCAATAGAAGATGTAATTTTTAAAGAAATGGGAAGCAAATTTATCAATTTTGCTTATCCTGTGGAAAATGAAGATGAAGTAAAACTTTATTTGGAGAATTTGTACGAAAAACATCCCGATGCAAATCATCATTGCTATGCTTATATTTTGGGTATTGACGGAAAAAATCATCGTGCAAATGATGATGGCGAACCAAGTGGTTCTGCAGGTTTACCTATTTATAATCAGATTTTATCGCACGAAATCACCAATGTTTTAGTGGTTTCGGTTCGTTATTTTGGAGGAACAAAACTAGGAATTCCGGGTTTAGTAAAAGCCTATAAATACGGTGCACAAGTTGTGTTGGAAGAAGCAAATATTGTAGAACGATTTGTTTCTAAACGTGTAAAAATGGTTTTTAATTATGATCAACAAGGAATTGTTGAACGAAATGTGGATCGCATAGAAGGCGAAATTAAAGAAAAACATTTTACGGATAAATGTATGTTTACAATTGTTGTGCGCGAAAGTAAATTGGACCAATTTATTAAAATGTTTGATGAGTATTATCAAATGGAAATTAAAATTTTAGATTAATGTTAAACAGCTTAACATCGTTACGTTTTTTCTTTGCTTTTGTCGTTTTCTTAAGCCATTTAACCTTTGTAAAAACAGATTTGGTTTGGTACAATTGGTTAAAAAACAACGTTTTTTTTGAAGGTTATTTAGGTGTTGGTTTCTTTTTTATTTTAAGCGGTTTTGTTTTAGCGCTTAACTACGAGAAAAAAGTTATTGATAATCCAAACTTTGATAAAAAGAAATTTTATATCGCTCGTTTTGCACGTATTTATCCTTTGCATGTGCTTACTTTTCTTATCATGTTACCCTTTGTTGTAATCAATGTTTGGAAAGGTATTTTTGAGTGGGATATTGCTGCTGCAAATCTATTTTTATTGCAATCTTACATTCCAATAAAAGATTTCTATTTCTCTATAAACAATGTTTCGTGGAGTATTTCTACCGAAGCTTTCTTCTATACTATGTTTCCATTTTATGTTATTTGGTTGTACAAATTCCCTAAACTGAAATATATTTTATTACTGATTATTCCAGCAATTATCGTCGCTGAACCTTATTTTTCAACAAATAGAAGTTTAGAAAAAGGTATTTTTTACATCAACCCAATTGTGCGTAGTTTTGACTTTATTTTAGGAATAATAACGTGTCAAATCTATCAAAAAGTAAAGACGAAAGAGATTAATTTAACTAAAGGAACAATGATAGAATTTGCTGCGATTGTTCTGTTAATCGGTTTTTTTATCTTTCATGAAGATGTTGCAAGAGCATTTCGTTACGGAATTTATTATTGGATTCCGATGATGATAATTGTACTAGTTTTTGCGCTTCAAAAAGGATATTTTTCTAAACTATTGCAACACAAAAGTTTGGTTTATTTGGGCGAAATTAGTTTTGCATTTTATATGATTCACATGATTGTCATCAAATACGGAAATCATTTTTTAACTACAACTCCTGACTTTTATAAAATCGGAATTTATTTTGTAATTGCTTTAATTCTAAGCGCATTAATCTTTGAATATTTTGAAAAACCTGTTGCAAAATGGATCAAACAGAAGTTTTAAATTTATACAGAATAAATATTTATTTTTCATAATCTGATAAGTCATTCATAATTTGCATGTTAAATAAAATAATAATCTAATATTTTATTTATTTTTCATCACTAAAAAACTACCGTTCGTTAGTTTTTTATTTTATGATTTTTCTTTTCACCTAATAATTTTCGTTTAAATAATTAATTACAGAATAATTAACTAATTATCAGCTATTTCTGAAATATTTTCTTGTCATTTCATCGATTTAATTAAATTAGAAAAAATTAAATTAACATTAAATAATATGAAAAAAAATCAATTTAAAGCTTTACTCCTTCTTCCTACCCTTTTATCTTTTGCATTTGTTAATGCACAAAATCATGAAGAAAATATTTCGGCATATTTTAGAAATGACAATAGTTTATCTAAAACTCCGACTGAACTAAAAGAGTTTAAAATCTCAAATGTTGATCAATCAAAATCTTTAAATGGAGATGTAGTTGTTGTTCAGCAAGAAATCGGCGGTATTCCTGTTTTTAATAAATCTGCTACTTTTTTTATTAAAGAGAACAAGATTAACTACGTTACAAACGGATTTAGCAATACGATTAGCGTAAATAAAATTGCGCAGGCAAAACCAAGTATTAATGAATTGAATGCGTTTGCTGTTTTTGCAAATTCTATGCGATTAAAAGATGTTTCGTCTTACAAACTTGATAAAGACGATACAACTAAAAATCTATTAAAAACGAGTAAACCCGAAAATATAAAAGCTGATTTGATTTATTTTGAGAAAAATAACGAAGCACGATTAGCTTATAAAATTACATTTAAAGAAAAAGGAACAGAAAACAATTGGGTTGCAATTGTAGATGCATTAAATTCAGAAATTCTGTATCAAATAAATACTACAATTTTTGACAATTTTCATGGATCTGAATTTTTACCTCAAAATTATGACGATAAATCATCTAAAAAAACAGTTTCATTTCCTTTAAATCAACCACAAAACGTTGCAAGTAATCTATTATCTACAAAAGCTTCTGCAACATATAATGTTTATAAACTGCCTACAGAAGCACCTACTTTTGGAAATAGAGCAATTGTAAATGAACCTTTTAATAATGAATATTCACCTTTGGGTTGGCACGACACAGGAAATCCAGATAATGATATTTTTAAAGAATATACGGTTGGTAATAATGTAGCGGCCTATTCTGATGAAGCTAATAAAAATACTCTTGAAGATTTAGCCCAACTTGCTTATGGAGGTCCAGAGAAAAAATTTGATTTTCCGCTAGATATAACGAAATCTGTAGATACCTATAGAGATGCGGCGATTACCAATTTATTTTACATCAATAATATGATGCATAATATTTCTTATCAATTTGGATTTACAGAAACTGCACGTAATTTTCAGTTTACAAATTTAGGAAAAGGTGGCGAAGAAAATGATTTTGTATTTGCCGAAGCAAGAGATGGCGGCGGATATGACAATGCCAATTTTCAAGTTTTTCATGATGGAAATGTTCCTACTATGCAGATGTATTTATTCTCTCCAAAATATTACAATGGAATTACAGTTAACTCACCTTCAGATTTAACAAATTTCTCTACAAATACTATTTTTCCTGCTGACATGTTGCTACTACCTAAAGAAGGTGTTACAGGTAATTTAGTTGTTGCAAATCCTTTAAATGGTTGTACAGAATTTACAAATAAGGACGAAGTAAAAGGAAATATTGTTTTGGTGCAAAGAGGCGCATGTACTTTTGCAGATAAAACTGCAAATTCTATGAATGCCGAAGCAATTGGAACTATTTATTACAATGCAGACGAAACACAACAAATTTCTGCATTTGGTTCTGGTGCTATGTTTGAATATTATTCTGCTTTAATCGATCATAAATCTGGTGAAATACTAAAAAATAAAGTTGAACAAAATCAAACAGTCAATCTAACACTTAAAAAAGATTTTTCTACAATTACACAGCCTGATGGAAGTTTAGACAACGGAATTATTGCGCACGAATATACGCACGGAATTTCTAATCGTTTAACAGGTTTAGGAAATGGTCTTTGTTTATCTCAATTAGAATCGAACGAGCAAATGGGCGAAGGTTGGTCAGATTTTATTGCCTTGATGTTAACAATGAAACCTACAGACAATGCAAGTATTGCTAGAGGAATGGGAACATATTCTCAAAACGAAGACATTAATGGTTTAGGAATTCGTTTAGCGAAATATTCAACAGATTTTGCAATAAACAACTATACATACGGAAAAACAAATGGAATGGAAATACCTGCGTCTATGTTTGGCCAATTAATTGGTACTTCTCCAGATGTTCACAGTATTGGTTTTGTTTGGGCTACAATGTTATGGGATTTGACATGGAAATATGTAGAAAAATATGGTTATAATAACGATGTAACTGCTGATAAAAATAGTGGTACAGCCAAAGTATTACAATTGGTAATGGATGGTATGAAATTACAGAAATGTAATCCTTCTTTTATAGATGGTCGTGACGCTATTTTAGCTGTTGATGAAGCACAAACTGGGGGAAAAGATAAATGTATGATTTGGGATGCATTCGCAAAAAGAGGTTTAGGTGTAAAAGCAAATCCTGGTGGATTAAACGGAAATTGGATGAATCTTTCTGGTGAACCAAATCCAGATTTATACGATCAAGTAGAAGATTTCTCTGTTCCAAAAGAATGTGAATTATCGACAAATGATGTTACTGCAAATAAAAACTTAAACATCTATCCAAATCCTGCAAAAGATGAAATTTTTATCAACTCGAAAGAATTAAAAGGAAATTATTCTATCAAAATTTATAACATGACGGGTTCTTTGGTTAAAGAAACAAGTTATAATTCTGCAAACAATAAATCTATTAGTGTTTCTAATTTACCTAATGGAGTTTATGTTCTAAAAATTGAAGGAGATAAATTTAATCAATCTCAAAAGTTAATTATCAAAAAGTAATTTTGATTTAAATATGTAATAAAAAACCACTCAAATTGAGTGGTTTTTTATTTAATTAATTCCTAAAATCTTAAAAATTATGGTATTTAAAACTTTGGTTATTTTTAATTGTTTTTACTGATTCGTAAATCAATTCAATTACATTTTTAACATCAGATTGATGCACCATTTCTACAGTCGTATGCATATAACGCAACGGCAACGAAATTAACGCAGATGGCACTCCTCCATTACTATAAGCAAAAGCATCCGTATCAGTTCCTGTTACACGAGAACTTGCCGCACGTTGAAAAGGAATTTCATTTTTCTCAGCCGCATCTATAATCAATTCTCTTACATTATTCTGAACTGCTGGTGCATAATAAATAACTGGTCCGTCACCACATTTTTGCTCACCTTCCTTCGATTTTGTAATCATTGGCGTTGTTGTATCATGCGTAACATCTGTAATAATTGCAACATTTGGTTTTATTGTTTGTGTAATCATTTCTGCACCACGCAAACCAACTTCTTCTTGCACTGCATTTACAATATACAATCCAAAATCTAATTTATCTTTATTCTCTGCAAGTTTACGCGCAACTTCTGCAATCATAAAACCTCCCATTCTATTATCAATTGCACGACAAACAAAATAACGATCGTTTAACGTAAAAAATTCATCTGGATAGGTAATAACACAACCAACATGTATACCTAATTCTAACACCTCATCTTTAGACGTACAACCCGTATCAATCCAAATTTTATCTGGCGTAGGGGCTTCATCTTTCCCAGCTTGACGTAAATGAATTGCTGGCCAACCAAAAACTCCTTTTACAATTCCTTTTTTAGTATGAATATTAACCACTTTAGATGGCGCAATCATGTGATCTGATCCACCGTTACGAATAACATAAATTAATCCATCATCAGAAATATAATTTACAAACCAAGAAATTTCATCTGCATGCGCTTCAATAACCACTTTATATTCGGCTTCTGGGTTGATAATCCCATAAGCAGAACCATAATTATCTGTTTTTATTTCGTCTACAAATGGTTTTAAGTAATCCATCCAAACTTTTTGCCCTTCGCTTTCAAAACCAGTTGGTGAAGCTGTATTTAAGTATTTTGTTAAAAAATCGATTGACTTTTCATCAAATAAATTATTTACACTCATTTTTGTTTATTTTATAACAAATGTACTAAATTTAGGAACAATTTTTGAATGAAATCGAGCATGAAATATTACATCTATCATATTACACTTTTACTCTCTTTACTTACGTTGACTAATGTAAAAGCACAAGTTTTTGGATTAGATTTGGGTGGAAAAAATCCTTCGACAGAGATAAAAAGTGATTCAATAAATTTAGATGATTTCAACTTTAATCCACTTGATACGATTCATCTTAACGAATCAAATTTTTATGCTGTAAATCTAAAAACTGATTTAGAAAAAAAGTATTATTTGTGGCTAAGAAAACGTGTTAGAGATGTTTGGCCGTACGTGCGTACAGCTGTAAAAGAGTACAATTATGTTTCGGATACAATACAAACGATGGACAAAAGACGTGACAAAAAGAAATTTATAAAAAGTCGTCAAAAAGATTTAGCCGATCAATTTGAAAATCAATTAAAAAACATGTCAAGTTCTCGTGGTCAAATCTTAACTAAGCTGATTTACAAGGAAACAGACAAAACAACATACGATATAATTAAAGAATTACGTGGCGGAATTAACGCCTTTCTTTACCAAGCTGCAAGTGGTGCTTTTGATATTGATTTGAAGCAAACGTTTGATCCTAAGCGAACTCGAGAAGATTTATACATCGCCGTTATACTGCAACGAGATTTTGCTGATGGTACTTTAAAACCCATAGATCAAGATTAATCTTTCTTTAACAACTACGCTTTACAATAATATTCTCTTTTTTTATTATATTTGATATAATAAAGGGAAAAAACGTGGCAAATAAAGTAAAAAGAATAGGTGTATTAACCTCTGGTGGTGATGCTCCTGGAATGAATGCGGCCTTACGTGCCGTAGTTAGAGCTTGTAAATATTACGATTTACAATCGGTCGGAATTCGTCAAGGATACGAAGGACTAATCAATAGTGATATGATTGAGTTAGGTCCTCGTTCTGTAAAAAATATAATCAATCAAGGTGGAACGGTTTTAAAAACTGCACGTTCAGCCGAATTTAGAACACCAGAAGGTCGTCTAAAAGCATACAAGCATTTAAAAGATAATAATATTGATGCATTAGTTGTGATTGGTGGAGATGGTTCTTTTACGGGAGCTAATATCTTTCACAAAGAGTTTGGTGTACCATTTATTGGTATTCCGGGTACAATTGACAACGATATTTTTGGAACAGATTTTACAATTGGTTACGATACCGCTTTAAATACAGTTATAGAAGCTGTTGATAAATTGCGTGATACTGCAACTTCGCACGATCGTGTATTTTTTGTAGAAGTAATGGGACGAGATGCTGGTTTTATTGCCTTAAACACAGGAATTGCATCTGGTGCACAAGATATTCTTATACCAGAACAACGCGATAGTGTACAAGAATTATGCGAATCGTTGGAGCGTTCGGAAAAATCAGGTAAAAAATCAAGTATTGTTATTGTTGCTGAAGGCGAAAAATTAGGTGGTGTTTACGAACTTGCAAAACAAGTACAACAAAAACATCCAGAATATGATATTCGCGTAACAGTTTTGGGTCATATACAACGCGGCGGTTCGCCAACTTGTCATGATCGTGTATTGGCAAGCCGATTAGGTATTGCTGCTGTGGAAGGTTTAATAGAAGGTAAAACAAATCTTATGGCGGGAATTCGCTCTAATAAAGTTGTTTTTACACCTATTGATGAAGCCATCAAAAAACACAATGAAATTGATACCGAATTGATAAAAGTTGCTAACATTTTGGCAATCTAAGTTTAAAATATAAAGGGAAATTATATATACTATGTCAAAAATTAAAATTGGAATCAACGGATTCGGAAGAATTGGTAGCCTTGTATTTGGGGTTGCTATTGAAAGAGAGGATATTGAAATTGTAGGAATCAACGATCTTATTGATGTTGATTATTTAGCTTACATCTTAAAATATGATTCTGTTCACGGAAAATTTAACGGAGAAGTTAAAGTAGAAAATGGTCATTTAGTTGTAAATGGTCAAAAAATTAGAGTTACAGCAGAAAAAGATCCTGCAAACTTAAAATGGGACGAAGTTGGTGCTGATATCGTTATTGAAGCAACAGGTTTATTCTTAACAAAAGAAACTGCTGGTAAACACATTGAAGCTGGAGCGAAAAAAGTTGTTTTAACTGGTCCTTCAAAAGACGATACACCAATGTTTGTAATGGGTGTAAATCACGATCAAGTTACAGCAGAAGACACAATCGTTTCTAATGCATCTTGTACAACAAACTGTTTAGCGCCATTAGCTAAAATTATTCACGAAAAATTCGGAATTGTAGAAGCATTAATGACAACTGTACACGCAACAACTGCAACACAAAAAACAGTTGATGGTCCATCTAACAAAGATTGGAGAGGTGGTCGTAGCGCAATGACAAACATTATTCCTTCTTCTACAGGAGCTGCAAAAGCAGTTGGTAAAGTAATTCCGGAATTGAATGGTAAATTAACTGGAATGTCTTTCCGTGTACCTACTGTAGATGTTTCTGTTGTCGATTTAACTGTAAAATTAGCAACTGAAACAAATTACGATGAAATTAAAAAAGTAATGCGTGATGCTGCCGAAGGAGAATTAAAAGGAATTGTTGGTTATACAGACGAACCTTTAGTTTCTATGGATTTCTTAGGAGATACAAGAACATGTATTTTTGATGCAGATGCTGGTATTATGCTTAATCCAACATTTGTAAAATTAGTTGCGTGGTACGATAACGAAATTGGATACTCTAACAAAGTAGTTGATTTGGTACAACACATCGCTAAAATTTAAGATTTAACAACTAATCAATACAATAAAAGTCTTCCCAAAAGGAAGGCTTTTATTTTTTATCAAAATTTTAATATTTTATGGACTAATATTTGATTTTAACTTTACAAATCACATTAACATGAAAAAAGATATAGAGTATAATAGTCCAAAAAAATCAACAATTGATAAAATATTAGCTTTTTCAAAATCAATATCAAATGTTAAAACACCTAAATTAAGATCAACTATTATTATTCATCTTAATTAACTTCTACCATTCTCTATCCTACTTCTTTATTAAATCCACAATAATGTTAATTCAATATTATGGATAAATGCGAAAATTAACAATTATTTATTTTTTTAAGAAAAATTTAAAGAAATTTAAGATTTTTTATGTTAAAATACTTGTAGCAAATATTTGTTTAACTATATTTGGGTAAACAAAAATACAGCCTATAGATTAAATTCTACTTTATAATTAACAATTGCTACTATGAACTATGAAGATGACTCTTTATTAATCCAAGATTATTTAAGAGGTAATGAAAATGCTTTAGAAACATTAATAGAGAAATACAAAGGTAGAATCTATAGTTTTATATACTCTAAAGTCTTAGATAAAGATGTAACCGAAGACGTTTTTCAGGATACATTTATCAAGGTAATCCTTACACTAAAAGGCGGACGATATAACGAAGAAGGTAAATTTTTACCTTGGGTTATGCGTATTGCTCACAATTTGACTATTGACTATTTTAGATCAAACAAAAGAATGCCAACCGTTAGCGAAACAGTTGGATATAATGAAGATTATAACATTTTTGATTTTATTGGAATTTGTGACGAATGCTCTGAAACTAAAATTATTAAATCACAAATAGAACATGATTTAAGAAATTTAGTAACACAATTACCAGAAGATCAACGAGAAGTTTTAGAATTAAGAATTTTTAAAGAACTTAGTTTTAAAGAAATTGCGGAAGAAACTGATGTTAGTATAAACACTGCTTTAGGGCGAATGCGTTATGCAATTATCAATCTTAGAAAGGTTATTGAAAATAATAACATTATTTTAACAATGGACTAAAAAATAAACCTTACAATTTAGCGTTTTAAACAAAATGTAAGTTTTATATGATTGAATTTTACTCAGAAAGTTTCGAACCAAAACAAGCTACTGTAAATAAGATATTAATGTTCTCAAAATCAATCAGAACTGTTAAATCAGAAATATTGAAAGAGAAATTAATTATAAATTTGAATTAAAAGTTATTTGTTTTTATTTCGAAAAATAAAGCCTAAAATACTAGTATTTTAGGCTTTATTATATACTATATATTCAGAAAATTATTCCTTTCCTGTAAAAGTAGTTGCAATAAATAATTCTTTCATTTGCTCAGGTGCAATTGCTGCAGGCGCATCAATCATCACATCACGACCCGAATTATTTTTAGGAAATGCAATATAATCACGAATTGTTTCTGATCCATCTAAAATAGAAACAAAACGGTCAAATCCAAATGCTAAACCTCCGTGTGGTGGCGCTCCGTATTTGAAAGCATTCATTAAGAATCCAAATTGTGCTTCTGCTTGTTCTTCCGTAAATCCTAATAAATTAAACATTTTTGCTTGTAATGTTTTATCAAAAATACGAATAGATCCTCCTCCAATTTCGTTACCATTTAAAACTAAATCGTACGCATTTGCACGAACTTCTCCTGGCGCAGTTTCAATTTTATCAAAATCTTCTGACTTTGGAGATGTAAATGGATGATGCATTGCATGATAACGTCCAGATTCTTCATCCCATTCTAATAACGGAAAATCGACAACCCAAAGTGGTGCAAATTCGTCTGATTTACGTAATCCTAAACGCTCTGCAATTTCCATACGTAACGCAGATAATTGGCCACGAACTTTAGTTGTATTACCCGACATTACCAATAATAAATCACCTGGTTTTGCATTCATACGTTCCGCCCAAGCAGCTAAATCTTCTTGCGAATAAAATTTATCTACAGATGATTTAAACGTTCCGTCTTCGTTATAACGCACCCAAACTAAGCCGGTAGCACCAACTTGCGGACGTTGAACCCATTCGATAATTTTATCAATTTCTTTACGCGTATATGTATTTAAACCTTCGGCAGCAATACCAACGATTAATTCTTGCTCATCAAATATTTTGAAATCTTTACCTTTTGCTAAATCTGTAATTTCGCCAAATTCCATTCCAAAACGAATATCTGGTTTATCATTTCCATAACGACGCATTGCATCAGCAAATGTCATACGAGGAAAATCTCCAAATTCTAAACCTTTAAAAGTTTGCAACAAATGTTTTGCTAAACCTTCAAAAACGTTCATGATATCCTCTTGTTCTACAAACGACATTTCGCAGTCAATTTGTGTAAACTCTGGTTGTCTATCGGCACGTAAATCCTCATCACGGAAACATTTTACGATTTGGAAATATTTATCCAAACCTCCAATCATTAATAATTGTTTAAATGTTTGTGGCGATTGTGGTAAAGCATAAAATTCACCTGGATTCATGCGAGATGGAACAACAAAATCACGTGCTCCTTCTGGTGTAGATTTGATTAAAACTGGTGTTTCAACTTCTACAAAATCTTGTGCATCTAAATATTTACGAACTTCTTGCGCAACTTTACTACGAAAGATTAATTTGTTTTTAACTGGATTACGACGAATATCTAAATAACGATATTTCATACGTATATCTTCTCCTCCATCCGTGTTATCATCAATTGTAAACGGTGGTAAAGCAGATTCGTTCAAAATTTTGATAGAATCAACTAAAATCTCAATCTCTCCTGTCGGAATATTTGGATTTTTTGAAGCTCTTTCGATTACAGTTCCCGAAACTTGAACAACGAATTCGCGTCCTAAACTTCTTGCTGTTTCGAATAATTCTTTTGAAGAACGATCTTCGTCTAAGATAATTTGCGTGATACCGTAACGGTCGCGTAAATCAATCCACATCATAAAACCTTTATCGCGTAGCGTTGAAACCCAACCGCTTAAAGTAACTTTTTCGTTAATGTTGGCTTGTGTAAGTTCACCACAAGTATGAGTTCTAAACATTTGTCCTCGAATTTATTGAACAAAGGTAAAGTTTTGAGCCGAAATAAAGAAGTTTAACATACATTTTGAAATTATTTTTATTCTAAAAACCTTCAAATTAATTATTTAATCTATAAATTGTACAACAAATTTAAATTACCTAAAAATTTATATGAAATACAAACTCTTATTCTTCTTAGCTACTTTAGTCTTTGGCTCTATTTTTCTTTTTGCTCAAGATCTTACTAAAGCTGATTTGAAGTACCTATGTTCTAATCAAACAATTTCTGGGCTCTCTCCACAAAAAACAATTTATGACAATCTAAAAGCAAATTGTAACACCTCAACACTTTCTAGCAGACTAGATCTTTACATTGTTAAAATTAAATCTGGTACTAAATTTACTTTTACTATAACACCTAATGAAAAAATCGATTTTGATTTTGTTTCGTGGTTAAATCCTAATTTAGAAAATGTTGGTCTTGGCGACCGCGGTTCTTCAAATAACCCACATCCTCTCGGTATTTATTCCATTGGATTAGAATTAAATAAAAGAAATTATTGTGATGATTCTGGAGCTACTTCTTCGGGTAAAGTAAAATATTATGATGTTGTTCCAGGTGATATTATTTTGATCGCTGTGGATAGATGGGAACAAATAGAATCAGATTATTCTATTTCATTCGGTGGTGATGCTATTTTAGATTGTTCCTTTAACGGAAATAATTATTCTGCTTGCGAAAATAATAATGAAGGCGAATTTAATTTGACAAATATCAAAAAAGATATTTTATTAAAGCGTCCTTCAAATTATACAGGTAAATTTTATTTGGATAAAAATGATGCAACTGAAAATAATTCTAATACAATAAATGGCACATACTTTACTGTTAATAAGTCTGAATCGCCAAAAACAATTTATTTATTACTTTTAAATGAATTAAATATTCTTGCAAGAATCGAAGAAATCACGTTAAATATTACTGAAAAATTAAATTTTACACCAATTAATTTAAGTTATTGTGCTTATTCCTCAACTCCTACTTCAATCAATTTATTAGAATCAATTCCAGCAAGCCTTCCAAATAAAGAGAATTTTAAATTTAGATTTTTTAAGAGTAAAACTGATGCAGAAACTAATCAAAATGAAATTACAAACTACACTACATACAATGCGTCATCTAATCAAATTTATATTCGAACTGAAAATTTAAATGATTCAGAATGTTATACGATTCAAGAATTTAAAATCGAAAATAAAACTACAGAAATTACAATTACTGATATTATTAATTTTTGTGAAAGCCTAGAACCAAGTGGTTTTATAGATTTAACAGAACTTAAAACTAAAGTGCCTGGATTTAACGATTATAAATTGGTTTACTACGAATCGATGAAAAATATTCAAAATAATATTTCTATAAATAATCCAGAAAGCTATAAATATACTACCACAAATGGAAATATTTATATAAAAGCAACGAAAAATAATGAATGCCCTGTAATATTTACAATAACATATAAAGTAAATACTGTTCCGACTTTAGATCTGAAACCCCTTTATTTAAAATGTAAAGGAGAATCAATCACAATTGATTTATCAAAATACAAAGGTGAAATTATCATTCAAGGGCCTCATAAACTTATTGATTTTAATGTTTTTGAAATAAATCAGCCTGGAAAATACAGTGCGACGATAACAACTGAATTTGATTGCACCTATCAATATACATTTACAGTAGAAGATAATATTGCTCCAATTCTTAAAACCATAACTATTACAAAAGACAAAGTAATATTTACGGTCAGACATCCGCACGAAAGTGAACTTTTATTTTCTATGGATAAAATTAATTGGCAAACGAGTAAAGAATTTACTTTATCTGCTTTAGAAACAAGCTTTACGATATATGCTAAGATTAGTAATTGTATTTTTGAGCTATATCATTTTGAAAATTTTGTTATATCTAATTTCTTTAGTCCAAATAATGATGGAAAAAATGATACATGGAAAATTAAATTCCCTAAAAATATTGAAGATTATTCTGTTTCTATTTTTGATCGATTTGGTAAAACTATAAAAACTATAAATTCGCCTTCAGAAATTATTTGGGACGGAAAACTCAATGGTCAAAACTTGCCTTCGGATACATATTGGTATAGAATTGATTTGAAAGAAAATTTTGAAAGTAGTCCATTAAGAATTTTATCAGGAAATATTTTACTTAAAAGATAAACAAAAAAGCGATTCTCACGAATCGCTTTTTTTGAATATTATTTACATGAGGTTTGATGTTTTTCGATCAATGTTTTTAAACCATCAACGGTTTTTAAGTCAAAATCAGCAAAATTTAAGTTACATTTTATGTATTCATTAAAATTATTTTCTAATTTATCGTCATTAGAATTTCCTAAATAAAGCGCTTTTTCTTGTTGCGGAATTTTTAAATACAATTTGTTACTTGCTGGTTCTTCTAAAATCAAATAACCTTTGTTTTCTGACAAAATTTTATAAAAATATGAGAAATCTGCACTTAGACTCATGATATTTCCTACTGCGTTAAATGCATTTCCGATGGTTTTTAAACCAATGTAACATTCGCCCGTATCAGTACAAAAATTAGCACCTGTGTTTGATTTATATCTTGTTGATTTCTCTTTTCCTTTTTCATTCAACGCTTTTACAAAAACAGATTTTCCCATGTTTTCGGGTAATTCTTGTACGTTACCTTCTTTAATTCCTTGTTTTACACCTTCAAAATTAATTGATAATTTACCGACAACTTTGTTTCCTTTTTCATCAATCAAATAACCTGGAACATCATAAAGATTAGATGAATTTAATTTATTCTCATTAATCTGATTTTCTACAGCTTCTTGATTTTCTTGAATTGCATTATTTTTTTGCTCAAGTTTTTTATTATATAATTGATTTTCTAATGTATAACCTTCTAGCAAAGCGTAACCAACCATTGTATTCAAAAAATCATTTTCTTTTGACAAAGGAGCCGTTGGATTTGCTAAAGGATTTGTACTTTCTTTTAACGAAAATTTCTTCCCGTTATCTAAAACCAATGTATTATCACTCCATTTTCCAACAATTAACCCATTATTTTCTACAATTTCGTAAGTATTTGCATATCCATTTTTCGAGATTTTTATAGTCCCGATAAATTTGTTTTCATTATTTTTTGTCGAAATAATGTTTCCTTTTTTATCTACATTAATGCTATTTTCGCCAGTAATTTTTAAAGCATCAGCTTCTAATTTTTTAATAGCTTCTAATTCAGCTTTAAAATCAGCAGTGTAATCTTTTTTATTTGTAGAAACCAATTGTTTTATAACTTCTTGATCTACTCCACTTGTTTTGAAAATTTTATATTCTCCTTCGGTAAAAGTTTTTACGGTATTTTTTTCAAGACTTAAAGATGAGCCAAGTTCTTCTGTAATAAATTCGTTAGATTCATTGGTCGATAAATCTGTAATTGTATACCATTTTCTGACTTCACCATTTGGTAAAGATTCTAAATTATATTTAATAGAAAACAGTGGTTTATTCTGTAAATCAGAGAATGTATACACTCTTTTTTTACCATCAACTAAACCAATTTCTTTTTTGTCAAGTAAAATTTTTCCTTTCTTAATATCTATTTCTTGGGCAGAAGAGTAGATTGCGCCTAAAATAAATAGGCTAAATAGTAGTTTTTTCATAGGTAGTTTTTAAAAATGAACACAAAAATATACTTATAAAAACAAATTACTCGATTATAAATACTTATAATCGAGTAATTTGAAAACTATTTTTAAAAAGTAATAACTATACTTTTTTCAGCTTGCTATGTCTGTATCCGTATGCAAAGTAAATGATAAGCCCGATTAATAACCAGATTAAGAAAATCAACCAGTTTTTTAAACCTAATTGCGCCATCATATAAAAACAACATAACATACCTGCAAGCGGAATGATTGATGTACGTTTGAAAAAACAACGAATTGTCATATAAACATAAATCAAAATAAAAATATACATCGGGATTTTGTGTTTAAAAACATCCCATCCTTTTTCTGCTTTTTTATCTTCGTAAACAGGTAATTTACTTAAAGTTTCTTTGTATTTATCTGGTGTTAAAGTTGATAAATAATCATTCAAAAATTCAACTTCATTTCCAGTTAATGCGTTTACAGTTGTGTAAGAATCTTTTAATTCTTTTGGAGTTAATGAACTTACAAATTTTTCTACCGGCATTGGTTGTGGTTGATTTGTAAAGAAATCTGCCGTATCATTTTTAAACGTTGTAGAACATAAAACAACAATCAAAACCGTAACAATTGGCATAATATATTTTGCATTTATAAAAGGAGTTTTAAAGTTTCCTCGTAAAGCATTTGGATTAGCATCCATCTTAATAACAGCCGCACAAACCAATACAAAAGCAAATAAAGTTCCGATAGAACATGCATCTACAACCAATTCTAAATCGGTAAATAAAATAGGTACACCAACTACAAATCCTGTAAAAATAGTTGCAAATGAAGGTGTTTTATATTTTGGATGAATCTTAGAAAATTTCTTTGGTAATAATCCATCTCGAGACATTGTCATCCAAATACGTGGTTGTCCAATTTGAAATACAATAAAAACACTCGCCATAGCAATCACTGCAGAAAATGCAATAATCCCAGCAAGCCATCTCAAATCTTTTATTTTTTCAAAAACGTAAGCCAAAGGATCACCAACATTTAGTTCAGAATAATGAACCATTCCGGTAATTACCAACGCAATTAAAATATATAAAATAGTACAAATTATAATTGATGCAAAAATTCCGCGTGGTAAATCACGTTTCGGATCTTTACATTCTTCGGCAGTTGTGCTAATCGCATCAAAACCAATATATGCATAGAAAACCGAGCTAACACCAGCTAAAACACCTGTAACTCCGTTTGGTGCAAAAGGATTCCAATTGTCAGGATTCACATAAAAAGCACCTACAATAATCACCAAGAAAACAACTGCAATTTTTAAAATAACCATTGCATTACTTGCTTTTCTAGACTCGTTAATTCCTCTATAAACCAATGCAGTAATCAAAAATGTAATAACTAAAGCTGGAATATCAACCACCAAATTAAATCCTAAATTTGGTGCATTTTTAAATGCTAAATACTTCGGAATTTCTTGCGCATAAGGAGAATTTGCGATACCTGCTAATGTTTTTCCTTTCGCTAATTCATTCGAAATGAATTCGAAACCTGATTTTGCAGTAAAATAATCCATTGTCATCCATTCAGGAATATGAATTCCCAAACCGGAGAGTAAGGAGGTAAAATAATCACTCCACGAAATAGCAAGTACAATGTTTCCAATTGCATATTCCATAATCAATGCCCAACCAATAACCCATGCAAACAGTTCGCCAAAAGCAACATAACTGTATGTATATGCACTTCCGGAAACGGGAACTAATGATGCAAATTCGGCATACGCAAAAGCAGTAAAACCACATGCAATTGCAGTAAATATAAATAAGAAAATAACGGCTGGACCACCTTCAAAGCTGGCTCTACCAATGGTACTAAAAATACCGGCTCCAACAATGGCGGCGATTCCAAAACCTGTTAAATCCCGAACTCCTAAAGTTCTTTTTAGAGAAGCAGAATTTTTCTCTGATTCTGCTAAAATAGATTCAACAGATTTTTTTCTGAATAATTGTGACATAATTTATTTAAAAACGGGCAAATATATAAAAGAGATCTCCAAAACTAAGGTGTTTTAGTATAAATATTGGTTTTTTATTCAAAATTTCTTTTTTCTTTTGCTGAGTTAGATTAATTTTAAATTTAATTCAAAAATTTAACATGAGACAATTTTTATTTGCAATTACACTTGCTGCAACTTTGGTAAGTTGTAACAACTCGAAGCCTTTATCGACCGAAAAGTATGAAAAACACTTAGTAAAATATACCGATAAAATTTCGGAAGCTGAGCTTAAAAAACAATTATACACGATTGCTGGTCCCGAAATGGAAGGACGAAATGCAGGAAGCGAAGGAGAAATAAAAGCAGGAAATTATATTGCAAATTATTATAAAGAGTTAGGAATTAATGGTCCAAACAACAATTATTTTCAACTTATACCAGCTGCAACATTTAGCCGAGTAAAAGGAGAAATGCGTAATGTGATGGGATTTATCAAAGGTTCGGAAAAACCAGAAGAGATTGTCGTAATTTCTGCTCATTATGATCACGAAGGTATAAAAGATGGAAAATTATATGCTGGCGCGGATGATGATGGTTCGGGAACTGTTGCTGTGATGGAAATTGGACGTATTTTACGTGAAGCTGAAAAAAAAGGAATTAGTCCAAAACGTTCAGTTTTATTATTACACGTTTCTGGAGAAGAAAAAGGACTTTTAGGTTCTAAATATTATTCAGAACACCCAATTTTTCCTTTAGCCAATACAATTGCTAATGTTAATATTGACATGATTGGTCGTGTAGATTATGAACACAATGACGCTACAAGAGATTTTGTTTATGTAATTGGTTCGGAAATGTTATCGTCAGATTTGCACAAAGCAGTTTTAGCAGCAAATGATGGTTTGGGAATTAATTTGGATATGCGTTACAATACGCCAGATGATCCAAATCGTTTTTATTACCGTTCTGATCATTACAATTTTGCAAAACACAACATTCCTTCAGTTTTCTTTTTTAATGGTGTGCACGATGATTATCACAAACCAGGTGATACACCAGATAAAATTGAATATGATTTGTTAACAAGACGTACAAAATTAGCTTTCAATACGATTTGGAAATTAGCTAACGCAGAAAATAGACCTGTTGTGGACAAAGAATCTCCAATGCCGTCAACACGATAAAATTTAAATAAATATATTTACAAAAGCCTCTATTATTTAGAGGCTTTTTTTTATGAAAATATCATTCAGAACAAAGTGAAGAATCTAACATATCCTTATAAAATCTACAAACTCAAGATTATTTAAAACACTAAAAATTTAAAATTCCTTTCCTATACTTAATTTCGAGCAAATCCGTAACTTTGTTCAACTAAAAAATAACAAACAATGAATAACGATATTCTTAATTTGGAACCAAAAGCAATCTGGAAAAATTTTTCTGCATTAAATTCTGTTCCAAGACCATCTAAAAAAGAAGAAAAAGTTCGTCAGTTTATCATCAAATTTGGAGAAGATTTAGGTTTGAAAGTTGAAACAGATGAAGTTGGAAATGTTTTAATCAAAAAAGCGGCTTATCCAGGAATGGAAGACCGTAAAACAATTGTGATGCAATCGCATTTGGATATGGTTTGTCAAAAAAACAACGATGTAGAGTTTGATTTTGATACACAAGGAATTGAAATGTACATTGAAGATGATAAATTTGTTACTGCAAATGGAACAACTTTAGGTGCTGACAACGGAATTGGTGTTGCAACAATTATGTCTATTTTAGAGTCAAAAGATATTCCTCATCCAGCTGTTGAAGCTTTTTTTACAATTGATGAAGAAACAGGAATGACTGGTGCTTTAGGTCTAAAAGGAGGTTTTTTATCAGGAAAAATCTTATTAAACTTAGATACTGAAGAAGATGACGAATTAGACATTGGTTGTGCTGGTGGTGTAGATGTAACTGCAACAAAAACATATACAGCAGAAAATGTAGATGGAACTTCTTTTCTTTTAACTTTAAAAGGTTTAAACGGAGGACATTCTGGAATTCAAATTAACGAAGGTTTAGGAAATTCAAACAAATTAATTGCTCGTTTATTAAACTTAGGTTTAGAATTTGGTTTACAAATCGCACACATGGAAGGTGGTAGTTTACGTAACGCTATTCCGCGCGAATCTTGGGCTAAAATTGTAGTTCCTACTGCAAACGTTGCTGCTTTTAAAACAGCTTACGAAACATTAAGAGCTGATATTATTGAAGAATATCAAACAATAGAGCCAAAAATGACGATTACTTTAGAAGATACTGACGCTATTGCAACTGCAATGTCTGCGGATGATTCTAAGATTTTTGTTCAAACTATTATGGCTGCTTTCAATGGTGTTTACAGAATGAGTCCTGATGTTACAGATTTAGTTGAAACGTCTAACAATGTTGCGCGTGTTGAAGTAATTGACGGAAAAGTTAGAATTTTATGTTTAACACGTTCTTCTGTAGAATCTAATAAAACTGCATTAGCTGAAACATTAAAAGCTGGTTTTGAATTAGGAGGTTTTGAGGTAACTTTTTCTGGAACTTATCCAGGTTGGAAAGCAAATCCAAAATCTGAAATTCTTGATGTAATGAAAGCTTTATATGTTGAAAAATACGGAGAAGAGCCAAAAGTAGTTGCTTGTCATGCAGGTTTAGAGTGTGGTATTATTGGCACAAATTATCCTGGTTTGGATATGATTTCTTTTGGACCAAATATTACGGGTGCACATTCACCTGACGAAAGAGTTGAAATAAAATCTGTTCAGAAATTCTGGTCATATTTATTGGATATTTTAAAACAAATTCCTTTAGATGGTCCAGTTGATTATAGCTGTGCAAATTCTAAAAATATATAATTTATAAAAGCTCATTCTTAAAAATGAGCTTTTATTTTTGGATTTTATCCAGAAAAATAATGTCATTCAGAACGAACTAAAGAATCTTAAATTTCTCTACAAGTTTTTGAATGACATTTTTAAATAAATAAAAGAAAAATCAATAACGATTTCTCTTTTATTTGATAATTAGTGGAAAATTAAATTGAGCAATTCATATTATTTTTTTATTATTTTCTTTTCAATAGGTAATCCTTTTTCTGGATAAATTTTTAAGATATAAATACCTTTTGGAAAAGCATCTAAATAAATTTTATTAGTATTATTTTCTTTTACTTTTTTACCTGTTAAATCGTATAATTCAATTTTATTTATTTTTGAATTTGCATCAATCGTAACTTCGTTAGTTGTTGGATTTGGGTAAACTTTTAAAGATAAATCTTTCTCAAAATCAATTGTACTAAGTGTAGAGATTTGCGCTACATCTGATGCAACAGAATAGACTTTTGAGGCATCAATTGTTTTTACGGTCCAATAAATTTGCTCTGGAAGATTATCTTTTAAAAGCATCCAATTTGTAGTATTTACTGTGTACTTTGCTAAATCTGCTTTTCCTTTTTCGGTTCCGATTGAAATCTCATATAGCAAAGCTTTTTGGGGAGTTTTATCATCCGATGCTCCATCCCAATTGAAATGAATATAATTATCTTTTACTTCAGTATTTAATACCATTGGTGGTAATGGTTTTTGATTAATTGATTTTTCTGAATTTTTATACAACGCAGTTTTAGATTCATAGTTTTCATCTTGACTAGAAACCAATACATCTAATTGATTATCATTATCATAATCTAATAAAACCAAACTTGTACTTACTGAGAAATTTGCAATTCCAAAATCATTTTCAACTTTATCAAATGTTTGTTTTAAAGGATTATATAGCAGAATTGTTGACGAAGCATTTCCATTTTCATCATCTCCCGCCATTATAATATCGTAATAGCCATCATTATTTAGATCGCCTGCATCAATAGATTTTACAATACTATAATTTACAGCCGCAGTTGGTAAAAAATTTTGAGAAAATTGACCTTTTCCATCATTTATAAGATACATTGTAGTTGGAGATTCGTAAATATCTATACCTGTTGCTACAATATCCATAAAACCATCTGCATTAAAATCAGCAGCAACCATTGATCCAAATAACATACCATCCAAATCTTGATTCAAATCAAATGTACCTTGCTTATTTTGTAAATAAATTTTAAAAAAAGCACCGTAGGCATCTTCGGTTTCATTTTCTCCATTTATTCCAAAAACGACTAAATCTAAACGTCCATCATTATTAAAATCAGAAACAATCATATCTCCATTTTGACTACCTCCTACTTTTTGATTAAACTCTATTCCATTCGGATTAAAAGTCAATAAATCTACGCTATAAGCTACATCTTCATCGTGACCAGAATTGTTAATTCCGTTTAAAAAAACATCTATTTTTCCATCATTATTAAAATCTCCATTAGCAAAAGAACCATATATTTTTCCTTTTTCAATTATTTCTTTAATTTCAAATCCATTATTTTTATCGAATATATAATGATACGTTTTATAATTTTTAATATCAGCACGATTTTGTCCGGTAATCAATAAATCATATGTGTTATTATTACTAAGATTGGCAAAAATAATGTCGCCAAGATATGCTGAGTACGTCAAGTTTTGATAAAAATTAAACTCACCATTGTCATTTTTATAAATATCACATTGTGTGTTATAGTACAAATCATCTCCACAAACAACAAAATCTACAAAGTTATCATTGTCAAAATCTACAGCTTTTACAGTAGAATAGCCATAATTCTTAATATTTGTTGTTACTTCTTCGAAAGACTGAGCATGTAGTTGTGGTAAAATACACAAAACAGTTAAAGGGAATAAAAATCTTTTCATTATTTATTTATATTTAGTCTAAATTAATATTGTAAAACTAGATATAATATTTTTAACTGAACAACTATTTTTATTTCATCTATAAACAACAAAAACTTAGTTGCTTAAAAACAAGCAATATAAATAACATACAAGTGATAAAAGTCAATAAATAACGCATATAAAATTTTATAAAAACAATATTTCTTAATTAATAAAACTTCATAATATTGAATATTTATACGGAAATTTAAAAAATATAAATAAAGCAGATTAAGACTAAAAAATGCTCCTAATTTCTTAAAACAAACAGTTATTTATCTAGAAATACACAATAAAAAACGATTAATTACTTAAACATTAGGAGAACAAACTATAATCAATTATTTTAGCATTTCGTAAAATTGAAGACAAACAAAAATGAAAAAATTTTTATTATCCACTCTTTTAGTGGTTATGCTTTTTCCTTTTCAAGTAAAAGCTGACGAAGGAATGTGGTTCTTGATGTTCATCGAACGATTGAATCACCGCGATATGCAAAAACAAGGTTTACAATTAACTTCAGAAGAAATTTATAGCATCAATAACAATTCATTAAAAGATGCAATTGTTCAATTTGGTGGTGGTTGTACTGCCGAAATCGTTTCTAATCAAGGTTTAGTTTTAACAAATCACCACTGTGGTTATGGTAATATTGCAGAATTATCTGCACCAGAACATGACTATTTAAAAGATGGTTTTTGGGCAAAAACTAAAGCTGACGAATTAAAACCAAAAAGTTTAAAAGTACGTTTCTTTGTTCGTATGGACGATGTTTCTAAACGTATTTTAGGTGTTGTTAACGATAAAATGTCTGAAGCTGATCGCGAAAAAACGATCAACCAAGAGATTGCAAAAATTGAAAAAGAAAATAGCGAAAACGGAAAATATGTTGTTTCTGTTCGCCCATTTTTTCAAGGAAATGAGTATTATTACTTTGTTTACCAAGATTACGAAGATGTACGTTTAGTTGGTACGCCTCCAAGCTCTATCGGTAAATTTGGTGGAGATACAGATAACTGGGAATGGCCACGTCATACCGGAGATTTCTCTATGTTTCGTGTTTATGCAGATAAAGATGGTAATCCTGCTGCATATTCTGCAAACAATGTTCCTTTAAAACCTAAACATCATTTACCTGTTTCTTTAAAAGGTTATGAAGTTGATGATTTTGCAATGATTTTAGGATATCCAGGTCGTACAAACCGTTGGATGCCTGCTCAAGGTGTAGCGCAAAACGTAGAATTTGCTTATCCTGCATGGGTAGAAGCGTCTAAAGTTACAATGGATCAGATGAAAAAATACATGGACAAAGATCAAAAAGTAAATATTGATTATGCGTCTAAGTATGCTGGTGTTGCTAACTATTGGAAAAATCGTGATGGAATGATCGAAGCTTTAAAACTTCATGGTACTGTTGCAAAGAAAACAAAAGAAGAAGAAAAATTTAACAAATGGGCTAATAAAGCGAAAAACAAGGCTGAATATGGTGATGTTGTTAAAAATTTAAATAATTATTACGCAAAAACTAATTTAGATGCGCGTCATAATAATTACATCAATATCTTATTGCGTTATTCAACTTTTGCAAGTGCGCCTTATTCTATTGGTAAAGCATTAGAAAATTACGCTGCTGCTAATGAAGCGAAACGTAACGAAATGCGTCCAAAAATTCAGAATGCGATTAACGCGTATTACGAAAAAATGTATTTACCGTTAGAAAAAGATTTATTAGCTGCTCAATTAGGTTTATATGCTTCTAAAGCAAAAGAAGCTGGTTTAGCTCCTTATGTTGCTGAATTGGCAAAATCTAATAACAACAATTTTACTACTTATGTAAATGATGCGGTTGAAAGAAGTTTCTTCGCTGATCAAAAACAAGTAGAAAATTTCTTAATTTCTCCAGACGTAGAGGTTCTTAAAAAAGATCCATTATATATTTTATCTAGTGCTTTGGTAGAAAGAGCTTCTAAACAAACAGAAGATCAAAAAACATTGAATGATGCTTATTCTAAAAACTTCCGTTTATTAGTAAAAGGATTACGCGAATCTAAAGTTGGTAATATTTTATATCCAGATGCAAACTCTACTTTACGTTTAACTTACGGTTCTGTACAACCATTACCAAAAAGTGCAAATCCAAAACGTCAACCAGATGTTGCGTCTAACTATTTTACAACGTTAGAAGGTACAGTTGCAAAACACATTGCAGGTGATGAAGAATTCGAAAATCCACAACGCTTATTAGATTTAGCAAAAACAAAAGATTACGGACAATATGCTGATAAAGACGGATATTTACACGTAAACTTCTTATCTAATAATGACATTACAGGTGGAAACTCTGGTTCTCCAGTAATGAATGGTAAAGGTGAATTAATTGGTATTGCATTTGATGGAAACATCGAGGCTATGGCTGGTGACGTTATCTTTGATGCAAAATTACAACGTACAATTTCTGTAGACATTCGTTATGTTTTATGGGTTGTTGATAAATTTGCAGATGCAAAACATATTGTTGATGAAATGACAATTGTAAAATAAAGAATCATATTTTTTTAATATAAATTATTGCAGAAATTATAGTTCATTCTATATTTTCTGCAATTTTTTTATACACATATTAATCATTTACAAAGGCAAATTTTCATGGATAAATCAATTATAAATAATTATTTTAAGTCTTTATTTCCGATAGAAAATGATGTTGTTGAGAAAATTACAGCAACTTTTTGTGAATTTGAATTAGATAAAAATCAAATTTTAATCGATCAAAATACAATCAGCACAAAAACTTATTTTTTAGAAAAAGGATATGTGCGTTCGTACACGTTAAATGAGGATAATGAAGAGGTGACGACAAATATTTTTTATGCGCCGTGTTTTGTAAATGACTTTTTATCTTTTTTTAGAAAAGAGCCTACAAAAGAAGTATATCAAACGATTTCTACTTGTTCTTTTTGGGAAACAAGCTTAGAAAATGTTCAGAATAATTTTCATAATATTCCAGATTTCAGAGAGTTTAGTCGACTTTTATTTGTCATAAATTATTATAAATTAAATGATCGTGTAATCGCGTTAACGAGTCAAAAAGCCGAAACGAGATATTTAAATTTACTTAAAAAACATCCAGATATTTTTCAACAAGTTCCGCTAAAAATCATTGCTTCGTATTTAGGTATCACCAATAGTTCTTTGAGTAGAATTAGAAAAGAAATCGTTAAATCTTAATTATTTGTCATTTGGCAATTTATAATGAAAGCGATTATTCTACTTTTATCAAAAATAAATCACAATGAATAAAAAACAGATTACAATTGTTGGACTTGGTGGAGTTGGCGGATATTTTGGTTTCAAAATTAATCAGTTTAATGAAAAAGATAACGAATTCTCAGTTTCATTTGTTGCAAGAAACGAAACTTATACTATTGTCAAAGAAAATGGTTTAACGCTACTTTCTCCAGAACATACGGAAAGCGTAACAAAACCTACCGCAGTTTCTCAAACTATTAGCGAAATAAATAACCCAGATTTGATTCTAATTTGTGTAAAAGAATATGATTTAGAAAATGTATGTAAACAATTACAACACGTTATTACAGAAAACACAATTCTGCTTCCTTTGATGAATGGAGTTGATATTTATGACAGAATCAGAAAAATTATTCCGAATAATACGATTTTACCTTCTTGCGTGTATGTTGCGTCTCATATAAAAGCAAAAGGAGTTGTTGAACATAAAGGTAAAGCAGGAAAAATAATCATCGGAAAAGATCCAAACCATCCTTCAGAAAATGTAGATTGGATAATCAATTTACTTCAAAATAGTAAAATTGACTTCGATTTTAAAGATAATTCGTTTGTAGATATTTGGACAAAATTTATTTTTATTGCAAGTTTTGGTTTAGTTACTGCAAAACATAATTCGTCTATCGGAACGGTTTGTACAGACGAAATTCAAAAACAAGAAGCCACAAATATTATGGTAGAATTAAAATCTATTGCAGATAAAAAAGGAATTATTCTTGATGATAATATTATTCAAAATACATTCGAAAAGGCGATAACTTTTCCTTTTAATACACCAACTTCTTTGCAATTAGACATCAATTCGAAAAAAGAAAATAATGAATTAGAATTATTTGCTGGTGCTATTATCAACTATGGAAAAGAAGTAAATATTGAAACGCCATTTACAGAGAAAATATACTCGGAATTAAAATCAATTTAGAAATTAAAGCGAGAAATTTAGATTATTATCACTTCAAAATCTTCTCAATTATTTTGATTTCCGTAATTTCGTCATTTCTATTTTTATTGCGTAAAATATAGAAGTGACGAAATTAATTTATAAAAACACAACAAATTGAATAGTGCAATTTTAACTCCTGAATTTCAGGACTATTTAAAAACAATCGAACACGAAGATATTAAGTCAATTGGATTAAAAAAATCACTTTTTTCTTCAATTACTCCAGCCGAAGTTGCACAACAATTAAAAGGTTTACATGTTTCCAAACATAAATTTCCGACGCTTTATAAAACCGAAAATATATTTTTTCCGCCTTCAATTAATTTAGAACAAGCAAGTTCTGAAGCTACAGCAAATTACAAAGCAAGTTTGATAAAAGGTAAAACTTTAATCGATTTAACGGCTGGTTTCGGAATTGACACAATGGCTTTTGCGCAAAATTTTGAGAAAGTTTATCATATTGAACAAAACGAAGAATTAAGCGAAATTGTAAAACATAATGCTTCAATTTTAGCACCAAATCTTGAAACATTTACAGGTACATTTCAAGATTTTTTAGAACAAAATCCATCATTAAAACTCGATGTAGTTTACCTAGATCCTGCACGAAGAAATACAAGTGGAAGAAAATTTATTTTAGAAGATTTAGAGCCAAATATTCTAGAATGGTTGCCTATTTTCTTTGAGAAATCTGACAAAATAATCATTAAACTTTCGCCTTTATTAGATATCACTTCTACTCTACAACAAATTAATTATATTTCTGAAATACATATTGTTGCACTAAAAAACGAAGTAAAGGATTTTCTACTTATTTTAGATAAAAATCAATCTTCAAAAAATCCAATAATCAAAGCTGTTAATTTAGAAAATAATCAATCTGATTTTGAGTTTTTGTATGAAGACGAACACTACGCAAATGCAAAATTTGGAGATGTTTCTAAGTACATTTACGAGCCAAATGTTGCGATTTTAAAAACTGGAGCATTTAAATTATTGAGTGAAAAGTTTGATTTAATCAAACTTCATCCAAACACACAATTATATACTTCAGATCAAATTATTGAAGATTTTCCTGGTAAAATTTATCACGTTGAAAATCATATCAATAATCCTAAAAAAGAAATTCTAAAAACAAAAGCTAATCTTTTGGTCAAAAACTTTAATCAACCGATTGATGTCATCAAAAAGAAGTTTAAAATTGTAGATGGTGGCGCTACAACTTTAATTTTTACACAAAGTATAGAAGGTTTCCGAATTCTAAAAACTTCGCGTATTTAGTTGGCTTTCGTTAAAAGTTATCTTATTTTTATAAAGTAATTCAACTTTTAAAAACACACGTTTGGAACTCAAAAATAAAATTGAAAACTTTATCTACGGCGAAGCACTTTCGGACGGTCTAAAAACATCTTTAGCTATTGTTATTCCGCCTTTAATTGCAAGTTTTTTTGGAGATTTACACGCAGGTGTTACCATCAGTTTAGGTGCTATTTTAGCGCACATGACGGACACTCCTGGTCCATTTAAAGAAAGACGAAACCTTATGTGGCTTTCGGTTCTTTTAATTTTTGTTGTTTCATTTTTCACAAAAAGCATCAATAGTTTTCCAATTATCTTAGGAATTTGCCTAACAATTATCGTATTTCTTTCAAATATGTTAACCGTTTGGGGGCAACGTACAAGTGCGCTCGGAATGGTTATTATGATGACAATGGTAATGAATATGAATGACCTAAGAGCAGAGTTTAGCCCATTTCATATTGCCTTGTTTGTGTCTGCTGGTGCGGTTTGGTATTCAATTTTTAGTTTAGCAATTAGTACATTTCGTCCGTACCGAATGGCGCAACAAAATTTGGCTGATGCGATGATTCATATCTCCGAATATATTCGAATTAAAGCATCTATGTTTGATAAAGATTCAGAATATGATGATATTATAAAAAAACTGATTGACGAGCATGTTTTGATAAGTGAGAAACAAAATTTGGTTAGAGAATTAGTTTTTACAAACAAAAAATTAGTAAAAGATCAAACTCCTATCGGCCGATCTATTGTATTTATTTTTTCGGATTTGATTGATATTTTCGAGAATATAACTGCAAATCAATACGATTACAAAAAAATACGAGAAGTTTACGGCGATACAAAAGCCATGCGCAAGATTTATAATATGATGAATAAAATTGCGCATGAATTAAAAATGATTGCTTATCACATCAACTCAAATAAGAAACCAAAACAACCAACATTTGATTTTGACGTTGAATTAAAAAAGATTGATGACGCGATAAAAGAATTGTATGCAGAAGGTAAAAAACCAATTGTTTTGTCTAAAATTTACATCAATTTAAAGCAAATTGTCTATAAAATTGAGTTTATTCATAAATTTTTCTACGATGATTCTTTTACCGAAAAAAAGAAAAATCCATTAGATCACGTCGAACATTTTCAGCCAACCGTCGATTATTCTTTCCGAAAATTACGCGATCATCTCAATCTAAAATCTCCAATCTTTAGACACGCTTTGCGTGCTTCTATCGTCATGATTTTGGCATACGGCGTCACCTTTATTATCCCAATGACTTATCACAGTTATTGGATTTTGATGACCGTTTTAGTTATCTT
This sequence comes from Algoriella xinjiangensis, assembly GCF_900115015.1. Taxonomy (GTDB): domain Bacteria; phylum Bacteroidota; class Bacteroidia; order Flavobacteriales; family Weeksellaceae; genus Empedobacter; species Empedobacter xinjiangensis. Next base: position 43,039 of record NZ_FOUZ01000014.1, read on the forward strand.
AAAACCTGGTTTTAGTGTGACTAAAAAACGAAATTTACAGCGTTTAAAAGGAACAATTGGTGGTGGATTAATTGGTATTTTAATATTATTCGTCATTCCACAACATAGTATTCGTTTTGTTTTAATGCTATTTTTTATGTTAATGGCGTATACATTTATTCGTCAAAAATACGCTATCGGAACGTTTTATTTAACCGCTTATATTCTGATTTCGTTTAGTTTTTATTCGGACAAAGATTCCATTTATATTATACAAGAACGCCTTGTAGATACGCTAATTGGTGGTTTTATGGCGTTTATTTCGTGTTACATTATCTTCCCAACTTGGGAAAAAAATAACATGAATGAATACATTCAAAAAGCATTGATTGCAGATTATGAATTTATCTTTTTAATCTTTAAAAAATTAGCTGATAATGACGTTTCTACAACTGATTATAAACTTGCACGCAAAGATGTTTTTATTGCAATGGCCAATATAAATTCGGTATTTCAACGGGTAATTTCCGAACCAAAAGACAAACAGGCAAACGCAAAAGAATTGAATAAATTTACAATTTTCAATCAATCATTTGTTTCCTATTCGGTTGGTTTAGTAAAAGTTATTCAAAAAAATAATTCGGTTATTTTAACTTCAGAACATATCCGATTAATGAAGAAAATTTTGCAATTATTATTACAAAATATTCGAATATACGGCAAATATGAAACTGAAAATTTAGCCAAAACGATTCAATTTCAAGAAAAAACAATTGCTTATTCTGAAATCGAAACAGAAGCGTTACAAAATGAATCTGAGTTAATTGAAGATTTATTAGAGTATTTGTACGAAATTGTCTACGATTTTACAAAAGTTGGACATGTTTTTGTGAAAGATGAACCTCTAAAAGATTAATTGAATGAATTTAGTTCAGCTGTTCAAAAATTTAAAACCTTTTGTAAAACCTTATCGTCCGTTAGTTATTGCAACTTTGCTTTTAACCTTAGTTGGTTCGCTTACTTCTCAGGTTAACGCAATTATTTTACAATATACCGTAGATTCTATTAACGGTTTAGTTGAAGCCGGAAAAGGTCTAAAAGAAGGTTTAAAAATCATTGTATTTATTTCGGCTGTTTTAATGACCAAAGAAATTCTAAATGCTTTTATCACGTTTGGACAGAAATATTACGGTGAAAAACTTCGAATATTTGTTTCGCAAGATTTAGCTCAAGCCATAATCGAAAAAATATTGACATATCGAATGGCTTTTTATACCAATCAAGATAATCAAGCAGGTAAATTACAAACCCGTATTGATCGCGGAATAGAAAGTTTAACACGTTTGGTTCAGAATTTTTTCATCGATATTCTTCCACTTTTCGCCAATTCAATCGTTGCATTAATTTTAATGTTTAATGCTAATTTTTACGTTGGTTTGGTCGGACTTTGCATCGTTCCAATTTATTTTATAATTACACAACAACAAGCCAAAAAACTGAGCGGTTGGCGAAGAAATTTAAGAGGTTATCGCGAACAAAAATCGCAAGGAATTATTAGTATTATTGATTCTATTACCGTTATAAAATCGTTTAATAGAGAAGATATTGAAGGCAAAAAACAACTCGATTTACAAAAAGAGTTGACCAATAATCAAATGCAAACGCGAAAAACGAGTTTCTTTTTTGATGGTTTAAAATCTTTTATCGAGCAATTTGGCGTGGTTATTATTATTATTTTGACTTCGTATTTAGTGCTTGATGGACAAATGACGATTGGAGCAATTATGTTTCATATCCTTTTGTTTAACAATGTTTCGGCGCCAATTCGACAATTGCATCGTATTTATGACGAAATGAATGATGCGATGATTTATTCTGAAAGCTTTTTTGGAATTCTGAAAGCTGATGACGAAAAAGAATCTTCGGGAAATTATATTCCAACAGAGTTAAAAGGAAAGTTTGAAATAAAAGATGTTAATTTCTCTTACCCAAATGGTTACAAAGCTTTAAAAAATATAAATATGACCGTGCAACCAAATAAAATTACGGCTTTGGTTGGATTATCTGGTGCAGGAAAAAGTACAATTATTAATCTATTAGATAAATTTTATCAACCAGATTCGGGTAAAATTCTTTTGGATGGAATTGATTTAGAAGAATATGATACGCAATATTTACGTGAAAATATTGGTTTAGTTTTGCAAAAAAATCACATTTTTAATGGAACAATCGAAGAAAATATTCGGTACGGAAATGTAAATGCAAGCTTTGATGAGATTAGAAATGCAGCTGAAAAAGCATATATCCACGAACAAATTATGGATTTGCCCGAACAATATCAGTCAAAAGCATTATTGCTTTCGGGTGGACAACAACAACGTATTGCGATTGCGCGTATGTTTCTAAAAAATCCGCCAATTATTTTCTTAGACGAGCCTACTGCAAGTTTGGATGCGATTGCGACAGAACAAATTAAAAATAGTTTAGATGCGATTAAAAAAGATCGTACAGTAATTATTATTTCGCATAGTATTTCTCAAATTATAGATTCTGATTATACTTATGTGATGAAGCAAGGCGAAGTTGTGGAGCACGGTGTACACGAGGATGTGTATAAAATGCATGGAACTTATAAAGAAATTTTTGATGCAATGGCAAAAAGTTTGAACATTGATAAAATTGCCAAAACTTTTGACGACGAAGAAGAAAATTATTAGAAATAAAAAAGCGGCTAAATTTAGCCGCTTTTTTATTTTTGTTAAGTTAAATTTTATTCTGAATTAATTTATTTCTAAATCGATAAGCGACAAATACGCCCGCTACGATAAGCAAAATAAGATAACCATCTATTGGTGCAGTAACTGGATCTTGACCAGCATCATGACCTCCAGGATCTGTAGAAGAAGATTCGCTTCCACTAAAAAAACTTACTTCAACTTCATCATTTTGAGCAGCTAAAAAAGAATTTGAACAGATGAACATTGTTAAACATATTCCGAACGTTTTTATTAATTTTTTCATACTGATTATTTTATGATTATTTTTTTAGATGTATTTGTACCATTTATCAATTCTACCCAAACAACTAAAACTTGTCCTTTTGCATTTGTTTGAATAGCTGTTTCTAACGTATTAAGATTTGTAACTAATTTTATTAGTTTTCCGTCTAAATCATAGATTTTAACTGATTTTAATTTTTCGTTAGATTTTATAACAACTGTACTTTCTTTGGTATAAATATCTACTCCATTCACCTTATCTAATTCGTTTGTTGACAATAAAGCACTGTTATAAATAATTTCGAAACGATTTTTATAATATCCTTTATCACTAATAAAATGATAGTCTTCTTTTGATAAATCAGTGTAAGATTTTGTTTCGTTATCAATTAAATAAATAGATTGTTCTTGTGAAAATAATCCATTCGTTTTTGCGCGTTTTATCGTATAATTTCCAGGCGTTAAGAATTTTACTGCTAATCCAAATCTATCATCCAAATCAAATTGATTTCCTCTTCCTTGAATTGACATTTCTTTGTCTTTAATTAATGAGTAAATTCCTGGGTAAACTTGCATTGGTTCCGAATCAAAATTACTTTCATATTCTTTTGTAGAACCTTCTTTATAAGCGATTAGTGTTGAATTTAAAATCATTGATTCATTTGTTAGGCTTAGCCAAAACTTATCATCTTCTGTTTGATTTTTATAACTAATTATTGGAGTATTACCACTTGGTGCTACTCGTATAGAATTATTAAACATGATAAGTCCTTGGTTTTGTATTTGTACTATAAACCCTTGTCCAACATCTAAAATATTACTTGTTATTGACGGATCGTCCCAACCAAGTGTTGGATTATAAACAGCCCAATTATTCCCATTAAATTCTCCATTTACAATTGGTTTACTATGTGTCCAAACAAATACTTTAGAAATATTAAGAGGTTGATTAAGATTTACAAAACGTGACAAATCAATTGGAGAAGGATATGGATTTCCTATTGCATTATTACCAAAATTACTTTTAAAAGCTGGTTTAATAAAAAGTCCATTTATTGGTATACCTGTAAAAGTTCCTTCAAATACTCTTGAAGGTCCATTACCATAATCATTAAAATCATTTGGCGCTCTAAAAGCAATATACTCACCTTCTAAAAATAAATCTGGAGACTTAATGTTGTTTACCCAAGCGTTTGTTTTTTCATCATAACGATAAAATCTATTTGGTAATGTATTTGGCGATAATGCAAGAATATTTTGCCCTAAAACTGGCGAAGACCAATCCATTGTTTCAAGCCTATAAACAGGTTTAGACTTGCGTTTAAAACTAATGATTGCGTTGTTCTTTAACAAATCATTTCTTTGAATTAAATATGCTCCGTGTTCAAATACAACTTGATGAGTTGTATTATTTACTTCTTCTAAAATATCATAAACAACTCCTTTTGGCACAACAACATCCGCTTCAAATGTTAACGACTTTGCAGTTATATTAGCTGGATAGGATGCTCTTAAAATTGCTTTTTTCGTTACATCCGGAGATCCATTATTCCATTGTCCGTTTTCCCAAATTGTTGTTTTACTTATTACAAATTTTATAGTTGTACTATTGCCTGCAATATCAGTTACAATTAATGTATAATTACCTTCTGCTACTAGAATTGTTCCATTTGAAAATGATGCATCATTAAGTGTAGCGAAACCTTCGTTAAAAGTAGGCATAACATCTTCACTATAAATACCATTATTTACAACTCCAGTAACTATTGGTGCAAATGTGTCTATTGTTATATTTACAGGATTTGTTGCTAAGCTTATATTACCACTATTATTAATTGCTTTTGCAGTAATCGTATGTGAGCCTTCTGCTAATACTGATGTAGTTATTGTCCAATTACCATTATTAGCTAAACCATTTCCTATTTGTGTAGTTCCGTCAGTATCATAAAGAAATACATTACTACCTGCTTCTGCTGTTCCTGAGAAAATAAGAGAATTAAGTTTTGTTATATTATCTGAATTACTATTCCCTGTATCAGAATTTGCACTAAGAACTGGTGTACTTGGTTTAGCAGTTCTAATTCCATTTACAACAATATTTTTATTTGCTCCTAATGATTCACTACTTCCGGGTGTAGCTAATGTTAAAATAGCATTATTACCATTAGAATCTTTTATACTACCTCCATTTAAACTTAATGCGGTAGCTGATGTATAGTCTAAATCTTGAGAAATATCTCCTTCTTGAACGGTGTATTTAAACGTTAATATATTTGTTCCAGATCCACTACTGTAATTAATTACTCGGTCTATAGCTCCCGTTTCTAGTGTCAATTGCGGTGTTCCTACAACAGTTATAAATTTATCAAAAGCTACATTTATATTTAATTCTTGTCCTATTATATATGTACCATTAGCATTTAGAGAATTAACCAAAATAACTTTGGGATAATTTACCATTATACCTATAATATCCGGTGGTAAAACAACCTCATCTACATTTAAACTCGTTTTTATTGTAAAACTAGAAGCATTTATTGCTGATATAATATCAGTAATACCACTATAATTAACCTGTGTAATTACTCCTTGATAAGCGTCTCTTGTTGTGTTTGAAACAATCGCTTCTTGCTTTTTTGATTTATCTAAATTAGGTTTTAATGAACTTGATGAAGATAAATTTGGCATTAAATTATCCCAATTTGGTCTATTAATTAACATTGCAGCTTCTAATCCTTTTGCAGCCAAATTAGTGTAAGCAAACAATTGATCACCGGCAATACCTAACTCTATTTGATTTGTTATATTTATCACCGTACCTATTGATGCTATTGGATAGGGTGCCAATGTAATTTTAATAGAAGTTCCTTTTTTTAATTCCGAAGTACGACTCCATTCTATAATTCCATCGGTTTTTGAATCTGTAGGTGTTTGTAATACGATTGAAGGTGAATTTACTTTCACTCCAAAATCTGTAAAATAAACAGGTGTAGCAGCTGGTAAATCTTCTAACAGAACAAATGAAAATTCATCATTTCTATCATAAGAGTTGGCATTATTAACAATTTTGTAACCTGTAAATGCCAAAATTCCAGATGAATTCTGCGCTTGCAAGCCAAGTGGTACTATAAGGAGGAGAATAAATAAGTGAATCTTAACGAAAGTGTAGATTTTTTTCATATAATATTTTTTTTTATGAACACAAGTAGGTGTTTATCCAACCTGCTTGATTAGGTGATTGGTTGGCAAGCTTAAAATTTTGCCAAGCTTCGTAGGTATCTTCGCTACTTAATTGTTCTATCAATAATTGTTTATTTTGGATAGACAAATAAGAAGCAGGCGTAATGATTGATTGAAAATCGTCATCATATTTAACACTTCCTCTTGTAAGTTGAAGCTCATCAAATTGATAATTATTTTGCTTTATGATATGATTAATCACGATTCCTAAATCCCATCCCAAAGCAGAAAAACAATTGGCTGAACGATTATATTTTTCTTCAAAATTTTGAATAAATTCTTTATTTACAGCATTATCTAAAGTTTTGTCCCAGGCAATAAAACCTTTACTGTTACTCGCAATCAAAATATCATGTTGGACAGCTATAGATTCCATTAAAAATGTAGAACTTCCGAAGATGGAAACCAGTTGTTTATGTTCTAATTTTTTCCATTCTTCCCAAAAAACATTGGTTAATGGTGATGAATAAAAACATAACATAGCAGTTTCTGTTGTTTGTTCTTTTAATATTTCATCTAAAATATCCATTTCAAGAATTGGAGAAACTGTATGCGGAATAAAATTGTAGATAATTTCGCCACCTTTATTCATAAAAGCATCAGACATTATTTGACAAGGCGAATAACCACCTTCATAATAATTAGCCATAACAATTGCTTGCTTTTGCGTTATCTTTTGCCCAGTCATGTAACTCAAAAAAGTTTCTTGTAAATTCAAGAAAAATAGATGTTTATGACCTTCCCAATTTATAGGCATTTTGGCTCCCATATTTACTACAAAAAGATTGGTATTGGTTGTTTCTAATAAGTTTGTTAAACATTCAACTTTTGGAAAATCGACAAATGCAACCAATAAATCAATTTGCTTATTTAAGATAAAATCTTCTGCTTTTGATAGTATATCATTTTCATCAGTTCCAAAACCTATTGATGCACTGTACCATTCAATAACTTCATCATGAAACTGTAAACACTGTTGTAGTGCAAGATAAAAATCATACCCTAACTGCGGATGCGTAGTTGATTGAGGCAATAAAACTGCTATTTTCATACGTAAAATTAAGGTCGTGATGGAAAAATACCTTCTAGTGCTATAATAAAATTTAGAGCAACAGAAGGCATCATATTATTATGTGGTAGATTACCGCCCGTGACATTTAATGCGGAAGTATACATTGTGTTTGTCGTCTCATTTCCTTTTATGTTTCCAAATCTTTCTGTGGTAGGATCTATTGCCATAAACTTACCCTCTGGGCTTGTACTATTACCAGAACGAGAGGCTTGTACATATCCTGTACTTTTAGTAACTGCATGCGTATGCGTTGGTATATTATTAGTATTTAAAGCAACAATTTCTGCACCTCCAGTTTGCCCTAAAACATAATTAGTTCCTCCGCTTAGCCCTTGATGTATAGGTACCCTTCCTTTAAGATCTGGCAATCCAAATTTATTTACACCATCTCCACCATAGGTAGTACCTATTAAAGTATAAAGAGCTTGATATTGACTAATATCTAATAATTGTCCACCGCAAAAAGCCCATCCTAAAGGAGCAAAATTTCCACCAAACATTCTAATTTCACCTATATATTGATCCATATCTCAAAATAATTTATTTAAAAAATTCATTTACTAAAACCTTTGTGGATAAATCCCATATAAGGCAATACAAAAATTTAAAGCTAAATAGGGCTGCATATTATTGTGTGATTGATTACCGCCTATATATGATGATTCTATTTTAAGTTCACTATTACTTACATCTACACTTTTTAATAAAGCTGTACTAAAATGTTTATCTCCATTTACCTTTACTAATGACGCATTAGTAGGATTAGTTGTATCTGCAACTGTAGCAACAGATTGCTTTACTCCTATTTCATGGTTATGCGCTGGAAATTCATTAACTGATAATGTTTCACTTTCACTACCTATCTTTTCTCCTAATACTCTAGGGGAAAGTCCTGGACCTTGACCAAAACCTATAGGTACACTTCCTTGTAGATTAGGTAATGCAAAAGTAGTCCGACCATCTCCACCATACATAGTACCTAATAAAGAAAATAGAGCTGTGTTTTGATTAATTTGTAAAAGTTGGCCATTACAACTAGCCCAATATAGTGGAGGAAAATTAAATCCGAAAATATGTATTTCTCCTAAGTATGGTTCAGCACTCATTGTTATAAAATTTTTAAAAATTAATTAATTTCGAGATGGAAAAATCCCATATAATGCAATACAAAAATTTAAAGCCAAATAGGGCTGCATATTATTGTGTGGTTGATTGCCTCCTACATTTGTTACATTAGAAATCAATTCTATTTCTTCATCATAACTATCCGAATACTGTTTGCTTGCATTTGGATTATCAACCAAATAATTATTGACAGGATTATCTGTTAAAAAATTAGGATTTCCAATATTTTTTTTAGCAGAAGTTGTAACACCATGATTATGAATAGGTATTTCGTTTATTGATAGTTGATGAGTTGCACTACCTCCAGTATTACCTAAATCACTTAGTTGACTAAAATGCATTGGTGCTCTTCCTTGTAAATTAGGTAATGCAAATGTATTTACTCCATCTCCTCCATACCTAATGCCTAATAAGGCAAATAGTGCTTGGTTTTGCTTAATTGATAAAAGTTGACCATTACAAGACATCCAATTTTTTGGGGCAAAAGAAAAAGAGAAAATACATATCTCTCCAATAAAAGCTTCTGTACCCCCTAACACATTATTTCCTATTGCAAAGGCTTTATTTGTAGATAAAGCAAGAGCACCTAATAAAAGTCCTCCCTTTTTTATAAAATCACGGCGATTGTTCATCGTTATTCTTTTTATGTTTTTAAAAACTTGAGGTATTTAGGTAGAAAGTATGTGCTACAAATAAAATAAATAATAAGCTTATTCTCTAGTTTTGAAAGAGGACATTAGGGTGGACAAATTCGTTTATTAATTGATTATATACAATTAATTAAATCACATAAATAATTAATATAAAAATATTTACACTTCAAAATAAAAGAAAAAAATAACGATTTTATAAAAATTAAAATCGTTTAAATTAAAGTTTACTTGTAATTAATTTCAGTACTGATATATTCGAGAAAAAAGAAGAAAATTATTAAATATTTTTTGTCATTCCAATTACATAAATCATTAACTTTAAAGATGTAATAGAGGTTAACATGAAAAAAAATATTTGTTTCGTTATTATTTTTTTCTCCGTCATGCAATCATGTGAGAAAAAAAAGGAAGACAGCAAGGTTTTAGCACTAAATAATGCAACTTACGAAAATGCATTAGACGTTCCGGTGGATAAAGTTGGTGTAATTATTAATATAGATTCATTGGGATTTTTTAACCATAATTCGCAAAATTTAGAAGAAAACATCAATTCAGAAGTGATACAAAATCAAATTAAATTATTAAATACAAAGTTTGATGTTGCGCAATTGATAAAAGATAAATCGGTAAAAATTTTAGATGAAAATAATTATAAATACGACATGATTCATCAATTTAATCAAAACGAAATTCCGAAAGATTTGGTAACAAAAGAAAACGTGAAAAACGTAAATTTTGACCAATTACAAAAGAATTTTAACCAAGATGATTTAGTCGTGCTTAATGTAAAATCTGGTTTAGATTATAACCCAGATAATAAACAGAAATATGTAGCAAAAACCTATGTTTACCTTAATATTTTAGATTTAAAAAACAAGAAATTAAAATACAGCGAAACTATTGGTGGTACAAAATATATAGACGAAGTAGCGAGCAAAATTTCGACTAGTAATTTAGAGAAAAAACTAAAAGAATCTTTAACAGAAACATTAGAAATTATTGATAATAAATATTAAAATACATTGAACTATGCCGCCAAATTTATTTGGCAATTTTTGGAAGTCCTGACTCTTACTAGATTCAGGATTTTGTTTTGATATGGATTTCAAATAAGATTAGCTTATCTTTGGACATCAAATTCAAGTGAAGTCAACTTGAGTTGTTAAAATCTTAAAATTTCAAAATGAATTTTCTAACAGTCGAAAATCTAACCAAATCATACGGTATTCGTACACTTTTCAAAGATGTTAATTTCCATGTAAACGAAGGCGATCAAATTGCTTTTGTTGCTAAAAATGGTAGTGGAAAATCTACTTTACTTAAAATTTTATCAGGATTAGAAACCCAAGATTCTGGTGATATTCGTATTAACAAAGGTGTAAAAATATTGATGTTAGATCAAAGCGATGACTTTGACGAAAATTTGAAAGGTGAAGAATATATTTTTAATCACTCTAACGAAGTTTTAGATATCGTTCATCAATACGATAACATGATTGAGAATGATCCTACAAATCCAGAACTAATGGATTTGATGAGTAAAATGGATTTGTTAGACGCTTGGAAAGTAGAACCTACAATTAGAGAAATTCTTTCTAAACTTAAAATTGATTTCTTAGATCAAAAAATTGGTAAACTTTCGGGTGGACAACGCAAACGTATTTCTTTAGCAAAATTTTTAATTGATTTAAGTTTTGAGACTGGATATGTTTTATTGATTTTAGATGAGCCTACCAACCACTTGGATATTGAGATGGTAGAATGGCTAGAATATTTCTTAAACAAAGAAAATAAAACCCTAATTCTTGTAACACACGACCGTTATTTTTTGGATGCAATTTGCACAAAAATCTTAGAGATGGAAGACAAAATGCTTTACGTGCATTCGGGTAATTACGAAACATATATTACCAACAAAGCTTCTCGTGTAGACAATCAAAATGCAACGATTGACAAAGCAAAAAACTTATACCGCAAAGAAATTGAATGGATGCGTCGCCAACCAAAAGCGCGTACAACAAAATCTAAATCGAGAATTGATGCTTTTTATGATACAGAAGAAGCAGCAAAACGTAAAATCGTTGATCAAAAAGTAAAATTAGAGATGGTGATGACACGTTTAGGTCAAAAAATCATCGAAATGGAACATGTTTCGAAAGCTTTTGGTCAGAAAAAAATTCTAGACGATTTCTCTTACATTTTTGCTCGTGGAGCTAAAATTGGTTTAGTTGGAAAAAATGGTGTTGGTAAAACAACTTTTTTACGCATTTTAGAAGGAATTGAAGAAGCTGATTCTGGAATTATTGAACGTGGTGAAACATTAAACATCGGACATTTTAAACAAGAAGGTTTAAAGTTTAACGAAGATATGCGCGTGATAGAATTTGTAAAAGATATTGCAGAATTCTTCCCGTTATCAAACGGAAAAGAAATGCGCGCTGAACAATTCTTAGAAATGTTCTTATTTTCTCCAGAACAACAACATACACAAATCGGAAGATTGAGTGGTGGTGAGAAAAAACGTTTGCAATTATTAGCAATTTTATACCGAAATCCAAACTTTTTAATTTTAGATGAGCCTACAAATGATTTAGATTTACCTACTTTAACGGTTTTAGAAGATTTCTTAGAAAGTTACCAAGGTTGTCTTTTAGTTGTTTCTCACGACCGTTATTTTATGGATAAAGTGGTTGATGAATTAATGATTTTTGAAGGAGAAGGAATTCTTTCTCGTTACATGGGAACGTATACTGAATACTATATTGACAATAAAAATAGACCAGAAACTGAAACAAAAAAAGTAGAAGTTATTGAAGAAGTTAAAATTGTTGAACCAGTTAAAACTCAAACAAAAACAAAAAAACTACCTTATAAAGAGCAACGCGAATTAGAAGATATTAATAAAACATTGCCAACTTTAGAAGCGAAAAAAGAAGAATTAACAGCCTTATTAACTGATCCAAATTTGGGATATGATAAGATTGCATCAATTGGAGAAGATTTACAAAAAGTAGTCGACGAGATTGAAGAAAAAGAACTTCGCTGGTTAGAATTATCAGAATAAATAACAAAAAAGCCTTTCAAATTGAAAGGCTTTTTTTATGATATTAATTGATTGCACATAAAATGAAAAATACAGATAAATAAAACCAAATCATAGAGAATATAATATGAATAATTGTTTCAAATCGTTTTCCTTTCCAAAGTTTTGGTGAATACACAAAAAACTGAAAAACTAAACGGAAAGTCCAAAAAATTCCAAATCCAAAACAGATTTTTTTACCCAAACTTGTTTCTAAAAGGTCGTTCGAATTCATCAAACACAAAACTCCCATTAATAAAACTGTTAGCGCAATAAAAAATGTATGAACAATCATCATTTGACGATTGACTAAAAGTAATGGTTTCAAATCGTGTTTCCAGTTAAAATACGTTGGAAAAATAGAATGAATTAATGCTAAAATGATTAATGAAATTCCAATTATTTTAAGCTGTACTTCCATCCTTTCTTAGTATAAATGTTGTGATAAATGGTGTTGTTTTTATTTCTTTATTAACTATCAAATTTGATTCACGAAAAGTTTTTAACCATGTTTTTCGCGAATGAAAGTGAAAAAAACCAATTGTATAAGCCATAAAATTATTAAAATCTCGTAAATGTTCCGTTATTATAATTTCTCCAGAAGATTTTGTAATTCGATTAAGTTCTTTAAAAAATAATATTCTTTCTTCTTCATTTCTAATTTCGTGAGCCGATAAAATTGCAACAGTCAAATCAAATGTTTCGTCTGCAAATGGTAAATAATTTGTCTGCACAGAAGTTGTATTTGAAAATGGCGGATATACTTTTCTTGCTCTTTTAATTGAAACTTCAGTATGTTTTTTTTCCTCATAAAAATCACAAACTGTTAAGTCAATTTTCGGATTTATTTGTTTGATCAATTCACTTGTTTCATCAAAACCAGCATTAATATTGATTATTTTTTTGTTTCCAGAAATTTTAATCCATTTCAATTGATATAAATCTGAAACATCATAAATATAATACGAAACTAAAAGTGAGATAGCAGTTATAGCTAACATTATAAATGCGCCAATTTGTAAAATGATTTGATAATTAACGGATAAAAAACCTTTAAAAAGAAATACTAAACTAAAAACAAGTAAAACAATGGCATAAAAATGCCAATTAAATCGGATAATATTCCAAACACCTTGAAATGGTTTTCTTCTTATTTCCATACCTCTTTCTTTCCTTTTTTCCAGAAATACGGAATATTTTTTAACTCAAAAGCATTTGCTAAAACTACATTTTTAAAGTTTAAATCATCCAAAAACTTAAATCGATAATCTACAATATCAATTGGTTTCGGAATCCAATTTGAGCGAACACCTTCTATAATTAAAACAGTTTTATTTGCATTATTATATGTAAAAGTAAATGGCAAAGGTCCTGCAAAACGGCGCGCTTCTTTCCAAGATTCAAAGGGAGAATTTATTGGTAACGGAATTTCAGTTTCAACTTCGTTAAATATCAGTTCAAAATCTGAATGCTTAGACAAAATTTCTCTCTTATTATTTTCTTCTTTTTGTTTAATATCTGTAGTTGTATAATTATAATGCGTGAAAATATTTCCGAAGAATTCCATTTTCTTTTTATTTGTTTCTGATTTAATAATATACAAACCTCGCAATCGCTTGCCCGCTTGATTTGTGTAACGCACAAAAATTCTATAACCTATCAAAAAGAAATTATTTCCCATAAACTTTGGAAAACCTTTAGGTCGTAAACCATTTGTTTGCACCATTGCAACTGCTATAAAAGCCCATTTATCCTGAAAAATATCTAATTCTAAACATGACGGAATTAGCTGCGCTAACTGTTCTTTTGGAACAGCAAAAGTTAAAACAACAGAAGATTCAAAAAATGCTTCTACCGCAAACGGATGATTTTTAAGAAACTCCATAATTACGAAATTTTAGTAATTTTCTTATTCAAAACGAATTCATTGTAATAAACTAAAGCAATGAAAAGCATCGCAAAAAAGAAATTTAATTTTCCCCAAAGTAATAATTCTGGAGCAAGTGAAAACTCTAAAACATTCATTACAAAAACAATAATCATTTGTAAAATTGCATTTAATCGAGATTTATAGCGCGACAAAATCCAAATTGCCATTACAATTTCTGAACACCCGATTAAAATAATCAATAAATGAGAAAATTCATTGCCCAAAATCTTCGCTACAATTTGTTCGTGTCTTGGTACAAAATTTAATATTTTACAAAATAATCCATTTGAAAACCATACAAATGCAATAAAATAAGTAATTAATTTATGTTGAGAAATCTCCAATTTATTCATTTTTAGATTACTCATTAAATTTAATTATTATATTACAATAACCGTTATGATAACCAATAAATAAAATTGATTTTTTAAGCTCATTTTTACTTTTATAAAAATCCTATATTTATCAAAAATTAAAACCTATGAAAAAAATAGCTTTGCTTTTTAGTATTATTATAAGTTCGGTTTCGTTTGCACAAACGGTAAATGATGTTCCGATTAAAGATATTAATGTAGATTATGTTCAAATAATTGGAACTGGTCGCGGATTAAGTACAAAATTGAATGTTCGATTAGATTTTGGTCAAGATACAAAGTCATTTTCTTTGAAAAATGGTTTAAAAATTAAAGACGAACGTGGAATTGCTGTAAAATTTAATTCGATGATGGATGCACTAAATTTCATGTCATCAAATGGCTTTGATTTTCAATTTGCATATACATCAAAAGAGAATGACGATGATGCGATTTATTATATTTTAAAGAAAAGAAAGTAATTATTTATATCACAAAAAAAAGCTCAATTTACAAATGTAAACTGAGCTTTTTTTAATGTAAGAATTTTATTCTTAATTGATTTTTTCTGCGCTATAATCGCTTTCGTTTCCTAAACGATCAACGGCTTTTAATGCAACTGCATTTAGTGTTTTACCATTTTTAAATTTAGAAATCGTTTGATTTGTTTTAGTCGCTTCTACAATTGTTGTTTCCCAATCGTTGTTATAACGTGTATATAAAATCCATTTCGCAACATTCGCATTTGTTTTATTGTCATTCCAATTCATAACCACATCTGTAGATTTAGAATTGATATACAAACTAGGTTTTGTCAAACGATCTGCTTTTATCCAATTCATCGTCGGTACCAACGCTTTGTTTTTGTATGGACCTTCTTTTAAATAGCTTAACATTGTCGGATTTTTTGACAATCCAGCAATACTCCAATGTATTGCGCCAACATTATTTTGCAAAATATCGCCTGCCATTTTTACTTGATTTACAATTTCTGAATTACGATCAGATGATTTTACCTCGACTGTATTAAGACCTGGCCAAAGGTGACGATTATGTGTATTTTCTGATTTCCACCACTCTAATAATTTCGGAAAACTTTGTCCTGTCGAGTTAATTGGCCAATATAATTGAGGCGAAAAATAATCGACCCAACCTTTATTTAACCATAATTTTGCATCTGCATACAATTCATCATATTGCGACGAACCTGTAATACCAGCCGGATAACCAGGTTTCCAAATTCCGAAAGGACTAATACCAAACTTAACGAAAGGTTTTTCTGCTTTTATTTCTTTGTAAACACGCTCTATAATTGTATTTACATTTTGACGACGCCAATCGGCGCGAGACAAAGATCCACCTTTATTTTTATAAGCGTTCCAAGTTGTGTTATCTGGAAAATCTGCACCACCATTGTACGATGCATACGGATAAAAATAATCATCAAAATGAACGCCATCTATATCATATCTCGAAACAATATCTTTTACAACATCCGAAACGTGATCTTGCGTTTTTTGATCTGCAGGATCAAACCAATACATTCCATTTTTTAATCGAACAATGTTTTCTGGCGAACGTCTAACCATAGATTCGTTATTGATAGCTCCTCCACTCGAATGATGCGCGCGATAAGGATTTAACCAAACATGCAATTCGATACCACGTTTATGCGCTTCCTCAACCCAAAATTCTAATGGATCATAATATGGAAAAGGCGCTTTACCTTCGGTTCCTGTTAAAAAATAAGACCATGGCTCAAAATTACTTTTATATAACGCATCTCCTGCTGGACGAACTTGAAAAATAACCGCATTAAAATTATTAGCTTCTAACATATCCAATAAATTTATTGCTTCTTGCTTTTGTTGATCTGTTGTTAAATCTTTTTTAGAAGGCCAATTAATATTAGCTACAGACGCAACCCAAGCTGCACGAAACTCTCTATTTACCTCTGGTAACGTTACTTTAAAAACTTCTTCTTTAACAACTTTAGAAAGTTCTGTTTTAGTTACAACTGGCGGAGTTTTTTTAGGTTCGGTAGTTTTTGGAGTAGTTGTTTCAACTCTTTTATAAACTATTTTTTTTGAACTTTTATTTGAGCTACAAGAAGATAATGTAATCAAAACAAAAGCTAAAAAAGTGATAATATATTTAAATTTCAAATTCATCAAAAAGGGTTTAGTATATTTAAGAATTACAAAATTAAGAAATAAGCCAATAGGAAACGGTTTTTTATGGATTCTTTATGAATTATATGCTCAATCTTTATTAAAAAGATGTTTTTTCTGCTTATTCCTTTGAAAAATTTCATGAAAAGAATACATTTACACGAAGTATTTATTTATGTTTTTAATTATTCTTATTGGTGTTTTTATTATTTGTATTAATGTTGTTTTACAATCAATAATCACTGTTTTTTCTTTAAAATACTTGCATCAATTTAATTCTAAAAAGAACAGAATTTCAATCAAAGCCGTTTTATTACAAATGTCTTTATCAGTTTCTCTTTTAACTTTATTGCATGGCGCGCAATGTACAATTTGGGCAGCTGCATTTTATTTTAATCCAGAAATTGATAATTTATATAATTTTAAAGAAGCAATATATTTTTCGTTAATCACTTTTACAACGGTTGGTTATGGAGATGTTGTAATTGATAGCGATTGGAAAATTTTAGGAGGTTTAGAAGCTATCAACGGAATAATGATGGTTGGTTGGTCTACGGCTCTTATGTTTTCCTACTTGCAAATTATCTTGAAAAAGAATATCTCAAAATAAATTAAACAAAAAAGCTTCCAAAATCGGAAGCTTTTTAAATTCTTAATATTTTTCTTTTTCTAATTTTTCTTTCAATTCTTTGTAATAATCTGGCGCTTTCGCATCTTTTTCTAAGGCAATATTTACCCATTTCAAAGCTTGATTACGGTCTAATTTATTACTGTAATAAAAGTTTGCAGAATTATAAAAATCACGTGCAGAAGAATTTTCATTTAACTGCTCACCAATCATTTTTAAAACAGAACTAACAGTATTTGTTTCAATATTTAGAACAACATTTACATTATCCCAAGCCAAAACCAAATCTGCTTTTTGTTGCGTAACATTTGTAAAACGAATCTCAAATGTTTCTACTTTATTATTCATCGATTTTGTTGCAACAGCTTTCACTTTTAGTGCAACATTCGACTCTTTCCACTCTTTTGGATTTCCCCAATTTTTGGTGTCTTTATAAAAAATCACATCCCATTCGTCCTTATTTGGAATAGAATACAACGCATATTCGCCCGCTGCTAAGTCTTTTCCATTTACTTTAATTGGTTGATTAAATTTAATCACTGTATTTTCATTAGCACCAGTTCGCCAAACTTCTCCATAAGGAACTAATTTGCCAAAAACTTTACGTTCGCTAACATTTGGACGATTATATTCAACCTCAAATTCTGTTAAACCAACTTTTTGTTCAATCTCAGAATGGCTACTAACAGCAGGAAATTTCAATTGTGCAAAAGCACAACTTCCAATCAATACTGCTAAAATTGTCGATGTAATTTTCATATTATTCTTTCTTTTTTATCTTATCAGTTTTTTTATCATATCCGTACGGACAATGTTTACAACCACTTTTACAACAATATCCACGACGTTTTAGATATTGTGCTGTAAAAATCCGAAAACCTTCTGGAGACAAGTAATAATCTCCTTCTTCAAACTTTTTCATTTTATAATTGATGTGAAAATAGTTATAAAATTTCAACCAAAATCAATCCACTTTTATGATTCTAATTAGGATTTTGTTTGATAAAGTTACGCCAAATCTAAAACTGTTTTGATGAAACTTTTACAAAAATGAATGATTTGATTGATATAATTTATAATTTTGCAGTAAAATCAAGTCATTTTACAATGTTTATAGTAATTTTTAGTCACTTGTTTCGAAAGAATTTTATTGGAATTACAATTTTTCCTTTCATTTTTTTGAGAGATCCAAAATTGAAGGAAGATAAAACCTTAATTAATCACGAAACAATACATATTATACAACAAGTTGAACTCTTGGTTATTCCTTTCTATATTTGGTATTTCACCGAATATGCTTACCGATTAATACAATACAAAGATCAACACAAAGCATATCGCAACATTAGTTTTGAGCGCGAAGCTTATGCCAACGAAAACAATCCAAATTATCTGAAAGAACGCAAGTTCTACAATTTTTTAAAATACGTTTAAAATGATTTGGAACGATCACAAAAGTATAATTCAATCAATTGATATAAGTAAAATTACGTCACAAAATATTCAACTTTCAATTTTAAGAGAAGATTTAATTCATCCCGAAATTTCAGGAAATAAATACCGTAAATTAAAGTATAATTTTTTAGAAGCTGAAAAACTTGGTTTCAAAAAAATCATCACATTTGGCGGTGCATTTTCTAATCATATTTCCGCTACTGCAGCCGCGGGAAAAGAATATGGTTTTGAAACAATTGGTATTATTCGTGGTGAAGAATTAGCAGATAAAATTGAGGAAAATGCAACTTTACGATTTGCAAAAAATTGCGGAATGCAACTGCATTTTATTTCGCGAGAAGATTACAGAAAAAAAGAAGAAAATGATTTTCTTGAAACTTTAAATAATAAATTTCCAAATAGTTACGTTATTCCAGAAGGCGGCACAAATGATTTAGCTATAAGTGGTTGCAAAGAAATTTTACACGAAAATTGTGCTGAATATGATTTTATAGCTACTGCAATTGGAACATCTGGAACAATTGCGGGATTGATGGAAAGCACAAAACCTCATCAACATATTTTAGGTTTTCCGAGTTTGAAAGGTGATTTTATACAAAATGACATTAAAAATCTAACAAAAAAGCAAAATTTCACTATTTTTAATGAATATCATTTTGGTGGATATGGAAAAGTTTCGGAGGAATTAATTAATTTTGTAAATTATTTTAAACAAACAAACCAAATTCAATTGGAACCAATTTATACAGGAAAAATGGTTTTTGGTATTTTCGAATTAATTAAAAATCATTATTTTAGAGATTATTCTAAGATTTTAATGATTCATACTGGCGGTCTGCAAGGCATTGAAGGAATGAATCAACACTTAAAAAAGAAAAACAAAATTACTATAGAATGAAAAAATTATTATTAGTTTTTGGTTTTGTTATATCAATTGCTCTACAAGCACAAGAATCTAGAGATGTTTCGTATATCCGAAAACACGCGATTTTAGCCGTAGAAGAAATGCAATTGTACAAAGTACCAGCAAGTATTACGCTTGCGCAAGGTTTATTAGAAACTGGTGGCGGACAAAGTAAATTGGCGGATCAAGCAAATAATCACTTTGGTATAAAATGTAAAGGTCCGGAAGAATGGCCAAATGATATGCCGAGAATTTACCATGATGATGATGCGCGAGGCGAATGTTTCAGAAAATATGGATCGGTTGAAGAAAGTTACCGCGATCATTCTAAATTTTTAGCTTTAAGACCTTATTATAAAGCTCTTTTTAATTTAAATCAAACAGATTATAAAGCTTGGGCAAACGGACTTAAAAAATCGGGTTACGCAACAGATCCAAGTTATGCTTCTAAATTAATCTCTAGAATTGAAAAATATAATTTAGATCAATTTGATCAAATTTCTACAGAAGAAGTTTATGCAAAATTATATCATTTATACAACAATCAAGATGATAATTTATTGGCAAAAAACTCTTCAAAACAGCTTAAAAAAGAGGAACGTAAAGAAGAACGAAACGAAATTAAAGATTTAAAAAACGAAGTTTCTTTAGCATCTAATAAATCAATTGATGTTGTTTCTACAACAGATAATTCGCAAATAAATAACAGAACTGTAACGTACGAAACACGACCAATGAACCCGACGTTACGTATAAAAAGACATAAAAATAACATACCATACATTGTTGCATTAGCGGGAGAATCTATTGGTACAATTGCAAAAACGTACAACAAAGCACCTTCGGATTTGGCGAGTTTTAATGAAATACAAATGGGTTCTAAATTATATGATGGACAAATTGTATTCTTCGGAAAAAAGAAAGCAAAAGGATCTGAAACAACTTATAAAGTACAAAACGGTGATGATATGTATACGATTTCGCAGCGTTTTGGTGTAAAAATTAATAGCTTGTATAAATTAAATAAAATGGAGCCTGGTGATCAACCAAAAATTGGGCAACGTATAAATTTAAAAACAAAAGTGAGAAGTTAATTCACTCAAATAAACATAAAAAAAGCTTCCAAAATTGGAAGCTTTTTTTATGTTTATTATGTTTAATCTTATTTCATTTCTCTAAATAAATCAACTAATTGCGTATTAACTTCGCCCGTTTGATAATCCATCGGCGCTGGTGCATTTGCGTTTATTATGTTACCTTCTTTATCTAAAATAATAAAAGTTGGTATCACTTGAATTTGATAATCGTGTCCAAAATTATTTTCTCGTCCAGCAAATAGTTGCACACCCGACATTTGATTTTCTCTTACCATTTTCGCCCAAACTGGTTTGTCATCTTCATTATCTACAGATATACTCACAAAATGAATTGGCGCATCACGAAATTCTTCTTCCAATTGTTTCATAAACGGAATCTGAACTTTACAAGGTCCGCACCAAGTTGCCCAAATATCCATGTAAACATATTTTCCTTTAAAATCGGCTAAATCAAATCGTTTTCCATTTATATCAGCCAAAGAAAAATCGGGCGCTTTAACTAAATCTGTTGATGTATTTTGTATTAAAGAATCCTTTACAGCAACAGAATCTATGGCTTCTACTTCTTTTTGTTCTTCTATTTTTTTCTCTGAATTATTACAATTAAAAAGTGTAAATAATGCAACTAGTACTAAAAATATCTTTTTCATTTGTCTTGTATAAACCTCCAAAAATAAACAAATAAAGTTAGCAATATCATAAAAAGCACGTTTATACTTGACAAAGGGGTACGGAGAGTCGTATATTTGTAAAAATTTGTACAATTATGAAAATGAAAACTTCTGATTTCGACTTTAATTTACCTGAAGAACTTTTAGCAGAGCATCCTTCTGAAAATAGAGACGAATCTCGACTAATGGTTATTCACCGTGATACGGGAGTAATTGAGCATAAATTATTCAAAGATGTTATCGATTATTTTGAAGAAGGAGATGTAATGATTCGTAATAATACGAAAGTTTTTCCTGCTCGTTTAATGGGTAATAAAGAAAAAACAGGTGCTCAAATCGAAGTTTTCTTATTGAGAGAATTAGATGCAGAAACTCGTTTATGGGATGTTTTAGTAGATCCTGCTCGTAAAATCCGTATCGGAAATAAATTATTTTTTGACAACGATGATACATTAGTTGCAGAAGTAGTTGACAATACAACCTCTCGTGGTCGTACTTTACGTTTCTTATTTGATGGTTCTTACGAAGAATTTCGTGCAAAATTGAAAGAATTGGGAGAAACTCCACTTCCTAAATATATTTTACGAGATGTTGAGCCAGAAGATGCAGAACGTTACCAAACAATATATGCAAAACACGAAGGTGCTGTTGCAGCGCCAACAGCTGGTTTACACTTTTCTAAACATTTATTAAAGCGTTTAGAAATTAAAGGTGTAGAATTTGCTGAATTAACTTTACATATTGGTTTAGGAACTTTTCAGGCTGTTGAAGTTGAAGATTTATCTAAACATAAAATGGAATCTGAGCAAGTTATTATTCCTCAAATTACAGCAGATATTGTAAACCGTGCAATTGACGATAAGAAAAGAGTTTGTGCTATTGGTACAAGTTCTATGCGATCTATAGAATCTGCAGTTTCTGCGGACGGACATTTAAATGCATTAGATAGTTGGACAAATAAATTTGTTCATCCACCTTACGATTTTTCTATCGCAAATTGTATGATTACAAATTTCCACACACCAAAATCAACTTTAATTATGATGATTTCTGCGTTTGCTGGACACGATTTAACAATGAAAGCGTATAACGAAGCAGTAAAAGAAGGATACAGATTCTACTCTTACGGTGATGCAATGTTAATTCTATAAGTTTGACTACAACAAAAAAAGACATACGAAAGCTATCACAAGCTGAGATTGAAGATTATTTCAAAGAAATTGGAGAAAAATCATTTCGTGCAAAACAAGTGTACGAATGGTTATGGAAAAAAAATGCGCATCAATTTGATGACATGACAAACATTTCTAAAGCTTTGCGAGAGCAAATCGGAGAATCGTTCCAAATCCAACCTGTTGAAGTTGATCTTCTTCAAAAATCTAACGACGGAACCATCAAGAATGCTGTTAAGCTTCATGATGGTAACATCGTAGAATCTGTTTTAATTCCTACTGATACACGTACAACTGCCTGCGTTTCTTCGCAAGTTGGTTGTAGTTTAGATTGTACTTTTTGTGCAACAGCGCAATTAAAACGTATGCGTAATTTAACCGCAGCAGAAATCGTAGACCAAGTTGTTATTATTGATGATGAAAGTAAACGATTTTTTAATCGACCATTAAGTAATATTGTTTTTATGGGAATGGGAGAACCTTTGTTAAACTATAACGAAGTAATTTCTGCCATCAAAAAAATAACATTGCCCGAAGGTTTAGGAATGTCACCGAAACGTATTACAGTTTCTACTTCTGGTATTCCGAAAATGATTGAAAAACTTGCTGACGAAGATTTACGCGTTAATTTGGCAGTATCCTTACATTCGGCTCGAGAAGAAGTTCGTAATGTGATTATGCCGTTTACCGTTAAATTTCCGTTGACGGATTTAATGGAAAGTCTTCAATATTGGTACCAACAAACCGGCTTACGTATTACGTTTGAATATATTGTTTGGGGAGGTGTTAACGATAAAAAAGAAGATATTGATGCTTTGGTAAGCTTCTGTAAAAAAATTCCATCTAAAATAAATATTATCGAGTATAACGCGATTGAGGAAGACGGAATGTACAAACAAGCATCAGAGCAAGCAATTAACAGTTATATAAAAGCATTAGAAGCCAACAATATTGTGGTAAATGTTCGTAGAAGTCGTGGTAAAGATATCGACGCTGCATGTGGACAATTAGCCAATAAAACGGGGAATGCATAGATAAAATCAAATGAAATATTTAGCCATATTTTTATTTTTTATTCTGACTAATCACAGTTTCGCGCAAGTAGTAGAAAACATCGATACATTATCTATTGATGATTATAAAATGGAAACATTGTACTTACCTCCTACTTTAAACGAAATCTCGGCATTAGAATATGAAAAAGAAGATAAAAATGTGGCTTCTTTTTGGGGTTTAAATGATAGTGGAAATAAGCCAGAATTGTATCGTTTTGATGCAAAAACGGGCGAAATAATCAACACTATTTTTATTACAAATGCGCCAAATATTGATTGGGAAGAAATTTCTACAGACGATAATCGTATTTATTTTGCTGATTTTGGAAATAATATGGGAAATAGAAAAAATTTAGCCATTTATTTTATTGACAAAAAGCAAGTTGATTTTTCTAATCCAAAACAAGAGTTAAAAGCGCAGAAAATTGAATTTTATTATCCTGAACAAGCTATTTTTCAGTTCAAAAATTTGACTACAAATTGGGATGCCGAAGCTTTTTTTATCTATAATGATAAAATTCATATTTTCACAAAAGAGTGGTCTAATTTACAAACCACACATTACGTTGTACCAATTGATACAACAAAAAAACATGCAGCACAAAAGCTTGAAACTTTTAAGACAAATTATGCTGTAACAGCGGCTTATATCAATACTGATAAAAATAATGCTACAAACGGAATTTATTTATTGGGTTATACCAAAGATGCTTTAGCGTTTATTAATTGGTTTGATTTGCCAAAAAATAACGAGGATTTATTCTTCACTTCTCAAGTTAAAAAAATAAGTTTACCTTTGGGTTTCACAACTCAGTTGGGACAATTAGAAGGAATTTCTGTTTTAGCAACAGAAAATAAAATCTGTTTTAGTGGAGAAGAATTTAATTTTAAAGGCTTTTACGCAAAACAAGTTATGCATTGTATCAACAATTTTACAAATTAAAAAAACAAAATTTTGAGTAACACGGTAGATTTGATTAAAGCTCCGATTGCGGAGGAAATGAAATTATTTGAGCAAAAATTCTTCGAATCAATGAAGAGTAATGTTTCACTTTTAGACCGTATTACACATTATATTGTTCGTAGAAAAGGAAAACAAATGCGTCCTATGTTTGTTTTTTTAACTGCAAAATTAAACGGGCAAGTACAAGAAAGAACTTATCGTGCAGCCTCGTTTATCGAGCTGATACATACCGCAACTTTGGTACATGATGATGTGGTTGATGATAGTACACTACGTCGAGGATTTTTCTCTTTAAATGCGATCTGGAAAAATAAAGTTGCTGTTTTGGTTGGAGATTATTTCTTATCAAAAACATTAATTATTTCGACAAAAAATAAAGATTTTGATTTATTAGAAGTCGTTTCTGTTGCGATACAAGAAATTTCTGAAGGTGAATTATTACAAATAGAAAAAGCTCGAAAATTAGATATCACAGAAGATATTTATTTCGAAATTATCCGAATGAAAACCGCTACGCTTATTGCGGCATGTTGCGAAGCTGGCGCGCGTTCTGTAGGTTGTACAGAGGAAGTTGCCAAGAAAATGCACAAGTTTGGTGAATTGGTTGGAATTGCTTTTCAGATAAAAGATGATTTGTTTGATTATACAACTTCTAACGCAATTGGAAAACCTGTCGGAATTGATATAAAAGAACAAAAAATGACGTTGCCTTTGATTTATTCGATTAATACCGCGAATGAAAAGGATAAAAAATGGTTAATCAATTCGGTTAAGCGTTACAACAACGATAAAAAACGTGTGCGAGAAATTATTCAATATGTAAAGGATAATGGAGGAATTGAGTACACGCAAAAAATGATGAAACAATATAGCCAAGAGGCTTTAGATATATTATACGAATTTCCCGAAAATGAATACCGAAATTCATTAGAAACAATGGTGAAATACGTGATGGAAAGAGAAAAATAACAAAAAAAGCTGTTACAAAAATGTAACAGCTTTTTTATTATAACAAGAATAAATTCTTAAATATTTTTCTGGAAAATAAAATCATCCATAATATATCCGTTTCCGATATCAAAAGTTTTAGATTCTATGTTCTTAAATCCATTCTTTTCGTAAAAACGAATTGCTTTTGCATTGTTTTTATTTACTGTTAAATGAACAGCTTTTGCATTTTTATCAATTGCATAATCCACCACTCTATTCAACATCAATTGCCCAATTCCTTTAAACTGTGTATCTTCTTTCAAATAAATTTTAGATAAGAAAACGGTATTATCTTCCTCTAATTTATAATGTAAATATCCAGCCGGAATGTTATCAACTTTCAGAATTTCCCAAACATCACCATTTGCAATTCCTTCGTTAATTTTTTCGTTACTGTACATCATCTCAATCATATAATTGATTTGATCTTCTGATAACAAATCTTTGTAACATTCGTTCCAAATTGTATGCGCTAAAGGCTGAATCAAATGTATATTTTTATCATTAACAGTATGAAAATGACAATAAACATTTGCTTTTACAGGATTTATATTTTCAGGTTCTACCGTATTCAAAGTCGCTTCTTTTCTACGTTCTAATTCACCTTCAATCATTTCTGTTGTCCATTTACGCTTTAAATAATTGTAATAAACAAACGATAAAAGCACAAATAAAACCAAATCCGGAACCATCATCCATTAAGACTGTGTTAGCTCTTGTAAATCGGCTTTTATAACACCAAAAGTAACCAATAAGGCAATATTTAAGGCTATAACAACAATCCCTAAAAAGTATAAACCTACAACTGATATGATTAATTTTAATTTGTCTTTATTGAATAATTTACCTAGAAAATAATATTGAAAGATTAAAATAAGTATTGTAATCACTTTAATTAAATTTTATGTCTTACAAAAATACGGAAAAATCTACCCTTTTCATTTATATTTGTAAAAAACATACACAACAAAAGTGATTTATTATGTATAGCGATAAATTTCAAGATTACTTACAAACACAACTTAATGATTTAGAAGAACAAGGATTGTTCAAGAAAGAAAGAATCATTGCTTCTCCACAAAGTGCAGAAATTACATTAGAAAATGGTCAAACTTTATTAAATTTTTGTGCAAACAATTATTTAGGTTTATCAGACAATAAAGATGTTATTGCAGCTTCACAAAAAATGTTAGACGATAGAGGATACGGAATGTCATCTGTTCGTTTTATTTGTGGAACGCAAGATGTACACAAACAATTGGAGAAGAAAATTGCAGACTTCTTAGGAATGGAAGACACTATTTTATACGCAGCAGCTTTTGATGCGAATGGTGGTGTTTTTGAACCTTTATTTACAGAAGACGATGCAATTATTTCGGATGAGTTAAACCATGCATCTATTATTGATGGTGTGCGTTTATGTAAAGCAGCCCGATACCGTTACAAAAACAATAATATGGCAGATTTAGAAGCGCAATTAATTGCTGCTTCAGAAAAAGGTCACCGTTTCAAAATTATTGTAACAGATGGTGTTTTCTCTATGGACGGAATTGTTGCAGATTTAAAAGGTGTTTGTGATTTAGCAGATAAATACGATGCTTTGGTTATGGTTGATGATTCTCATGCAACTGGTTTTATTGGTAAAACTGGTCGTGGAACGCACGAACATAACGATGTTATGGGACGCGTTGATATTATTACCTCAACTTTAGGAAAAGCATTAGGTGGTGCAATGGGTGGATTTACTTCTGGTAAAAAAGAAGTAATCGAAATGTTACGCCAAAAATCTCGTCCTTACTTATTCTCTAACTCTTTGGCTCCAGGAATTGTTGGTGCTGCATTACAAGTGTTAGAAATGTTAGAAAGTGACACAACTTTACGTGACCAAGTAATATGGAACGCAAACTATTTCCGTAAAGAAATGGTGGCCGCAGGTTTTGATATTCCCGAAGGTGATGCTGCAATTGTACCAGTAATGTTGTACGATGCAAAATTATCGCAAACAATGGCAGATAAATTATTAAACGAAGGCGTTTATGTTATCGGCTTCTTTTTTCCTGTTGTTCCTCGCGATAAAGCGCGTATTCGTGTACAATTATCAGCTGCACATACCAAAGAACAATTAGACCATACAATTGCAGCTTTTATAAAAGTTGGAAAAGAATTAGGTGTTATTAAATAAAAATATATTCTTTGATAAATACAAAGCGACTAAGTAATTTTAGTCGTTTTTTTTTATATTTAAATTATGCTTTTCAAAAACAAAAAATATCAATTAACGACAAAACTTTCTGAACAAGAGATTTTTAAAATACTGAATGAAAATACAACAAAGGAACAATTAATTAGTTTTACAAAATCAAATACATTTTTTGTAGGTAAAATCGAAAATAACTATTTCAAATTAAAAAAAGTTGTAGATGGTCAAAATAATTTTGTCCCTATTCTCAGTGGAAGAATTTCAACTAAAAATAACCAAACTTTTATTGATCTCTCATTTCAACAAAATAGTACGGTTGATATTTTCATAGGTCTTTATATTTTTGTAACAAGTATTTTTCTAATCTTTGCTTCAATTATGATTGTAAATGACAATCTTCACCCTAAAGCAATCATTCTGATTCCTTTTCCTATTTTATTTTTTGGGATAATTATTTACGAAGTTAATAGCTCTGAAATCAAGAAAGAGTCAATTAATTTTTTTGAAAAGTTATTTCAAGAAAAAGTTGATATTGTTAAATAACAACGTCACCAATTGTCTTTTAAATTTTATACTTTTACTTCAACTCAATTTTAGAATATAAAATAATGGCCAAATTCATCGAAAGTGTTGTAACTGATTTACTAGAAAAACAAACAAATTTTCTTAATACAACGCTGATTTTACCAGGAAAACGTCCAATGTTATTTTTCAGAGAAGAATTTCAGCGTCAAGCTAAAAATATCATTCTGCCACAAATGAAAAGTATCGAAGAATTAATGAGCGATCTTTCTGGTTTAGAAATTATTTCTGGAATTAATTTATGGTTCAAAGCTTATCAAGCCTATAAAAAAGTTGTTACAAAACCCGATACTTTCGAAGAATTTATAAAATGGGGACCAACTGTTCTCAAAGATTTTGATGATATAGACGCTTCGTTAGAACCTGCAAATAAAATTTTAGATTATTTGGTTTCCGTTGAGCGAATTAATCAATGGGGAGAAGGAAAAATTGAGATTGGTAAAAATGAAGTGATTCAAAATCATTTGACATTTTGGGGAATTGTTTCAAAGTTATATTTTCAATTACAACAAGATTTAATTGATGCAAAAGAAGGTTATGCAGGAATGGTTTTTCGCATTGCAAGCGAAAAAGTTAACGAAATAGTAGAAGATCGTTCGCAACATTATATTTTCGCAGGTTTTAATGCGTTGACTAAAGCCGAACAAGCTCTTATTTTTAGATTAGAAAAAGAAAATATTGCAACGCTTTATTGGGATGTAGACCGTTATTATTACACTAATCCAAACCAAGAAGCAGGTTCTTTTCTAAGAAAATACAAAGAAAAAATAAAACCAATTAATTGGATTGTAGATGAGTTTTCAAAACCGAAAAACCTGAATACAATTGGTGTTGCAAAACAAGTTGGACAAGCAAAATATATTGCCGATTTAATTAAAAATCTATCAGAAGAAGAAATTAAAAATACGGCTTTAATTTTGGCTGATGAAGCAATTTTACCAGCAATTTTAAACTCTTTACCCGATAATATTTCGCATCTAAATATTTCGATGGGAATTCCGTTGCGTTCGGTTCCGTTAGCGCAATTTTTTAAATCAATTTTTGAGTTACAAATGAACCGAGAAAAACTAGGAAAAGGTTCATTATTTTACTTCAAAAACGTTTTGCAAATACTCGAAAATAAAACATTATCACATTATAGTTCAGACGAAAGTCGAAAATTAATACACGATATTCGAACTCAAAATCGAATTTTTAATTCACCAAATTCGATACAATCTGCCTTAGGCGAATCAATTTTTAAGAGTTTATTTCAGATTCCGACCAATATCACGTCGTTTATTCATCATTTAAAAGATTGGACGGATCAATTGCTTCATCATCCTGCGATGAATGATTTATTGACAAAAGAATATCTTTTCTATTTTAAGAAAGTTTTCAATCAATTACACGAAAATCTGTTACAAGTTGATGATATCAAAGATTACAGAACCTTATTTTTATTGTATAATAAAATTGTACAATCAGAATCAGTTGCATTTATTGGAGAACCACTAAAAGGACTGCAATTAATGGGATTATTAGAAACAAGGTTGTTAAATTTTGATACCATAATCATGACTTCTGTTAACGATCAAATTTTGCCTTTGGGACGACAAAATAATACGTTTATACCGTATGATATTCGTAAACAGATGAAATTAAATACGTTTACCGAAAATGATTCTATTTATGCATATCACTTTTATCGATTAGTTCAACGCGCTAAAAATGCATATTTTGTATATGATACAGAAGCTGATGGAATGGGTACTGGAGAAAAATCGAGGTTTTTAGCGCAAATTAAATTTGAAAGTCAACATAAATTAAACGAAAGTTTTGCTGCTCCAAATTTCATCTCAAAACCGTTAAAAGAAATCATTGTTCCAAAAACAGATGAAACAATGAAAAAATTATGGAGTTGGGCAGATTATGGTATTTCGCCTTCGTCACTTTCTACCTATTTGCGCAATCCATTGGATTTTTATGAACAACGCGTTTTTAATGTCAAAGATGTTGAGGAAGCTGAAGAAACTGTAAGCGCGCGTACTTTAGGAAATATTGTACACGGCGCATTAGAAGATTTGTATTTGCCTTATTTAAGTAAAATTTTGACCGAAAATGATTTCAAAATCATCGAAAAAAGTAAAAATAATGCGTTGCAAGAGCATTTTAGAAAAGAATATAAAGATGGACATTTAGATAAAGGTCCTAATTATTTGATTTATAAAATTGCTGAACGAATTGTTGATGGTGTTTTAACAAAAGATGCTAAAACAGCAAAAGAAAATGAGTTTATAATTCGTGCATTAGAAAGTAAACATGAAGTAGATTTTCCGCTTACAAATGGTAAAACTGTCAAATTAAGAGGAATTATTGACCGCATTGATTCGGTAAATAATCAATTAAGAATTATTGATTATAAAACTGGTTTTGCCAAAGATATTTCGGTAAAAACGGAAGAAATAGAAGTTGTTTATCAAAAAGAAGATAAAGCAAAACAATTGCAATTGATTTTTTATGCACATTTATTTTATGGTGATATAAAATATCAAAATCAACCAATAGAATTGTGCATTTATCCTATAAAATTCCCGAATAAAGAGCTGATTAAATTGTCGGTAGATAAAAATACGACCATCGATTATTCGATTGTAGAAAATTCTACCATTCCAATGGCATTATTGATTGAGGAAATTTTGAATCAAGAAATACCATTTAAACAACTTGATTAGTAAGATGTACACCGAAAAAAAACAGACCACAAACAGCAGATAATTAACGCTTTATAGTTTGACTGGTGTATTAATGTCTTTTAAATCTTAATAGTTTATTAAAAAAATAGTAGTTTTGGAAAAGTTTAAAATCGTATAATGAAAAACAACAAACTTTTTGTAGCAATTATCGTTGCACTTATTATAGGTGTAGCACTTGGTGGCTATGTGCACTACAATACCTCTCCAGAATTTATTAAATCGTTTTCGACGAATATAAAACTCTTAGGTACAATTTTTATTCGTTTAATACAAATGATTATTGCGCCATTAGTCTTCTCAACTTTAGTAGTTGGTATTGCTAAAATGGGTGATATGAAAATGGTAGGTCGTGTTGGTGGACGCGCTTTAGGTTGGTTTCTTACAGCATCTTTAACTTCTTTAGTTATTGGATGTATTGTTGTAAATATTATGAAACCTGGTGAAGGCTTAAACATTGAAATGGACGCAAGTTCTGCTCAAGATTTATTAAAAAATCAAGCATCACTTACTTTAGAACACTTTGTAAATCACATGATTCCAAAGTCTGTTTTTGAAGCATTTTCTACGAATGAAATTTTACAAATTGTTGTATTCTCTATCTTTTTTGGAGTAGCATTAGCTGCATACGGAAAACAAGGAGAAATGATTACGAAAGCATTAGACAAAATTTCGCATGTTGTATTAATTATGGTTGGTTACGTTATGTGGACTGCGCCATTAGGAGTTTTAGGAACAATTTCTGCTGCTGTTGCAACTTACGGATTTGGTATTTTTGCCTTATATGTAAAATATTTAGTAGCCTTTGTACTTGGTATTTTATTACTTTGGATTGTACTTTGTTTGGTTGGATATTTAATCTTAGGAAAAAGATTATTCGACTTATTACGTCACATAAAAGCACCATTATTAATCGCTTTTTCTACAACTTCGTCAGAAGCAGTTTTCCCTAAATTAGTAGAAGAATTAGAAAAATTTGGCGCTCAACCAAAAATTATTTCATTTACATTACCGCTCGGTTATTCGTTTAACTTAGATGGATCGATGATGTACATGACCTTTGCCTCATTATTTATTGCGCAAGTTTACGGTATACACATGCCAATAGAAAAGCAAATATTAATGTTGTTGGTATTAATGTTAACCTCAAAAGGTGTTGCAGGTGTACCACGCGCTTCTCTAATTGTAGTTGTTGCAACTTGTTCTATGTTTGGTATTCCACCAGAAGGAATCGCTTTAATCTTACCTATTGACCATTTCTGTGATATGGCACGTTCTATGACAAATGTTTTAGGAAATGCATTATCTACAGTTGCAGTTGACAAATGGGAAGGACACATTGCTGTAGAGCAAGAATATACGCACGATGATGATCATCACAAAGCATAAAACTTTATAAAATAAAATTAAAAAAGCGACCAAAATTGGTCGCTTTTTTAATTTATGA
This sequence comes from Algoriella xinjiangensis, assembly GCF_900115015.1. GTDB lineage: Bacteria > Bacteroidota > Bacteroidia > Flavobacteriales > Weeksellaceae > Empedobacter > Empedobacter xinjiangensis. The sequence continues at coordinate 75,540 of NZ_FOUZ01000014.1, forward strand.
GATTCAATAGATTCTATAACTCATTGTATTTTACAAAAGACGAATCTACAATTCTTTTCCATTCAGGATGTCTTTTGATGTATGCAAAAACATAAGGACAATACGGAAACAAACTATTTTTATGTTCTTCTAAATAAACCAATGTTTTTTCTACCAAAGCAGCAGCAATTCCTTTACCAGCCAATTCTTCTGGCACTTCGGTATGGATTAATTTTATTGCTTCTCCTTCTTGCTTATAATCTATAAAAGCAATATATCCGTCAACTGTTAACTCAAAACGAGCAGTTTTTTCATTTTTAATGACTTCTAATGTAATTAATTCTTCGTTCATTTTACTCTATTTTTGTTGGATTATTTTAACTCAAATTTCGAACAAAACAAATTAATATTCATTAACCTACATCAAAAAAAGCAACCAAAAATTGATTGCTTTTTATTATTTATACCGTTGTACTTTTCAATTCTATTACCGTAATTTCTGGCCAAACACCTACTCTACCAGGATAAAAATGATAACCAAAACCTCTGTTTACATTAATTATTCTTCCTTCGTATGCATAAAAACCTGCCCATTGCGGATACACATATTGCGCAGGACTCCATCTAAAACCTATACTCGGAACTTCAATTCCTAATTGCATACCGTGTGTATGTCCAGAAAGCGTCAAATCGTAATGTTTCTTATCTTTCTTTACAATTTCATCCCAATGCGAAGGATCATGTGACATTAATATTTTAAAATCTCTAAAATCAACTCCAACAGAAGCTTTATCAATATCACCTAATTTCTTGAAACGTGTTCCCCAATTCTGAACACCAACTAACGAAATTTTTTCACCATTTTTTTCGATAAAACGATTTTCATTCAATAAAAGTTCCATTCCAATTTTAGGAAAAATAGCTTTTATTTTCTCAAAATTTTCTTGTTTATCTTCTTCTGATTTCCAATCCGAATATTCACCATAATCATGATTTCCCAAAACAGCAAAATTACCATAAGGTGCTTTTTTTATCTTAGAAAAAACATCATACCATTTGTCCATTTCCCAATAAAAATTATTGACAATATCTCCCGTAAAAAGCAAAATATCAAACTCTTGCTCATTTATCAAATCAATTGCATATTCAATTTTTTCGCGATTATCTAAACTACCCGAATGAATATCAGTAATGTGTAGAATTTTAAAACCGTCAAATGATTTTGGTAAACGATCAAAAACTAATTTTTTCTTGATTACTTTAAAGTTATACTTTCCTAAGGTCATTCCATAAATCAAACTAAAAAATGGAACAGCCGCAACTGCTAAACCAGAAATCATTACAAATTTTCTTCGCGAAGGCAAATAAGTATTTTCTGATGTTTGATGATTTGTTGTACGATTAAATAACCAACCAAATCCTCTAAAAATATCTTGAATTAAAAAGAAAACAAGTAAAATTAATCTCGGAAAACCAAAAAGCATAAACAAACCAACACTCCACATTGTGGTTTGTGTTTGTCCTACATTTCGGTCAAAAAATACCATATTATAGCCTAAATTAGCCAAAACTAAGGCAAATAAAATGACATTTAAGATTAAGAAAAACTTATTTTTTATAAACTTTTTAAAGTTAAAATAAAGGTAGATTTCAAGAAATATTGAAATAATTATTAGCGTAATAACACTGCTTGCAAACATAGTTTGAATTGATTTTGAACAAAATTAAAATAATTCTTAACATAAGTTGCTTTTCTGTAAATTCTTAACAGATTATTATAATAATTATAGCGCATACAAAACTATATTTTGAGTTAGAATAACGTAACTTTGTAAACATTTTTAAGCAAAAAATTATGGAAAAAAGACTACCAGTAACGGTACTTTCTGGATTTCTTGGAAGCGGAAAAACGACACTTCTTAATCATATATTACACAATAAAAAAGGTTTAAAAGTTGCTGTTATCGTTAACGATATGGGCGCTGTAAATATCGATGCACAAATGATTGCGCGCGAAAATAACCTTATTCAAACCGATGAAAAATTAATCGAATTAAGCAACGGTTGCGTTTGTTGCGAATTGCGTGAAGATTTAATTATCGAGATAGAAAAATTAGCAAAATCAGGCAAATACGATTATTTAGTGATTGAAAGTTCTGGAATTTCAGATCCTGGACCAATTGCGCAATCATTGGATTTTGTTTCGCCTGATGGTAAAATTGATCTTCCAAAATATGCGCGTTTAGACACATTGGTAACTGTGGTTGATACCTTAAATTTCTTTCAGAATTTAGGAACAGATGAAAATGTTTTTGATCGTGGATATAGCAAAAATAATGAAGATGATCGCCCGATTGTTAATCTTTTAATTGATCAAATTGAGTTTTCGAATGTTATTATTTTGAATAAAATGGATTTGATTGATGAAGAAGCGTTAATCAATATTGAGGCATTTGTGAGAAAACTTAATCCAACGGCAAAAATAATTCCGGCAAGTTTTTCTCACATCGAATTAAATGAGATTTTAAATACAAATCTTTTTGATTTTGAGAAAATACAAGACATGGATGCTTGGGTAAAATTATTGGAAGAACAAGAAAAAGAAGCGCATCATCATGAGCATCACCACGAACATAATCATGAATGTGGAGCAAATTGTACACACGAGCATCACGATCATTTAGAAGAAAAATATGGAATGACTTCTTTTGTGTATCGTCAACAAATTCCATTTCATGCAGAGCGTTTTTTAACGTATATGAACGATGATTTTCCTGCAACTGTTTACCGTTCTAAAGGTTTATTTTGGTTGGCGAATCGTCCTGATGAAGCAATATTTTTAAGTCAAGCTGGTGGTAGTATTCGTATTGATCCTGCTGGCGCTTGGTGGTGTTCTATGCCTTTTAAAGAAAGAATTCAGTTTGCGGCTTATCAAGTTAATCAAAAGCAAATTGATGAAAAATGGTCAAAAGAATGGGGTGATCGTATTATAGAAATCGTATTTATTGGTCAAGGAATTGATAAAGAAAAAATAACTGCAGAATTAAATGCATGTTTGTTAAATGAGCAAGAAATTGCAGAATGGCAACAAAAGCACAATAATTAAGCAATAAATTAAAATAAGAAAAGGCTTCCAAATTGGAAGCCTTTTCTTATTTTCTATACAATATAAATTTATTTTCGCCTTTATTATCTTTATACAAATGTCCATCATCGTTCAGCAAACTAAGATTTCCATTTTCCTCTAAAAATCGATATGCAGAAGCATCTGTACCATAAACTACATAAAAATTACCATCTGTAATCCAAGTTCCTTCCTGTATTTCTATCGGTTTTTCGCCTACACGATCTATTTTTACAACATAGGTATTATCCTTGTAAAAACTAAATGTATAAATGGTCGAATCTTTATTATTTAGCGTAATTATTCCTTCGTATTTACTCAAAAGATTATTTTCGTTTTTTGAAAAACCAGAATTATTAATTATTTCAAATTTTGCAACTGGATCTTTATAACTACAACTTAATAGCAACAAAGAAAATATAATGGTAGGTAGAAAAGATTTCATTTTAAAAGAATTACTCAGAATTCTTAAATCAAGTTACGTACCAAAATATTAAATTTTCTGTTTTTTATTAAATGAATACATCAAATAGAAAAAGAATGGTAAAATAAATACCGAACCTAATAACAATGCCCATCCTAACATATTTATCGTACTTATTGCACCAATGTCTCTGATTAACGATAATGTAGAGCCATCTTTGAACAATACTAGATTAGGAAAATGCGAATATGAAACGGCAAATAATATCATCATAACAATCAAAGCTGCATATACTTTTGTAAAACTATCTTTTCCTTTTCTTAAATCTTTAATTAAAAGTAGAATCGAAATTGTAGCTAAGCCAACGGCTATAAATCCATAAATTTCAGAAGTAATCCAATCAAATAATGGAATGTTTTTCCAGATTGAAACGATAAAAACAATTGCTCCTCCAACAAAAATTAATCCTGTATAAATTTGAGCTCTTTTTCTTAATTTAACTTTGTCTTCTTCTTTTTTAACCGATTGAATTGAATAAACCGAAGCCAAAAATGCACAAATAATTACCGTAAATATTCCGACAGAAACGTTAAACCAACTTAACCACGAATAAATATAAGCATCCAAAAAAGTTGTTGCATTATTATCTATACTTCCAGAAACTAGCGAACCTGCAATAATTCCTAAAAACAAAGGCGTTACAACACTAGAATAGGTAAAAATAACCGCATATAATTTGTGCCATTCATCTTTTATAACATCATAATTTCGGAATGTAAAAGATGTTCCGCGCGCAATAATTCCCAATAACATCAAGACCAACGGAATATGTAAATAATTGGAAACTTGGGCATACATTTTCGGAAAACCAACAAATAAAATAACAATCGCGATAATTAACCACATGTGATTGGCTTCCCAAATTGGACCAATTGAATTGTACATTATTTTTCGAGTTCGCTCTTTAAAATCCTTTTTAGAAAATAATTCGACAATTCCAGCTCCAAAATCAGCTCCACCTAAAATTAAATATAAACAAGTCGAAACCCATAAAAAGGCTGTTACAACGTAAATCATAATTAATGTTTTTCTGGTTTATAATTTGGATCTTCGGTATCGTAAAGCTTTGCAACCATTTGTATTTGACGATTCATCAAGAAAACTAAAATAATTGAAAGCGTGATAAACACAAATGTAAAAATGTAAAATGAATATTGAATTCCTGGCATTGGCGTTATAGAATCTACAGTTCGCATGATACCATAAATAATCCAAGGTTGTCGTCCAACCTCAGTAACCGTCCAGCCTGCTTCTAAAGCAATATAACCGAAAGGTGTGGCAATCATAAACATTTTATAGAACCAGCGTTTAGACAGCCAATCTTTTTTAAAGAAATGCGCAATTAAAAAGATAACTGCAATTGCCATCATCAACATTCCAAATGCAATCATAATCTGAAATGCATAATGCACAATAGCTACTGGAGGCCATTCGTCCCGAGGAAATTCTTCTAAACCTTTTACTTCTGTATTAAAATCCGAATGAACTAAAAAGCTTAAAACTCCAGGAATTTTTAAAGCATAATCTAGCTTCATATTCTCCTCATCAGGAATACCTCCTAAAACAAAAGCTGCCGATTTTTCAGTCTTGAAATGTGCTTCCATCGCCGCCAACTTTATTGGTTGACGTTCTGCAACTGATTTTGCCGAAACATCGCCACTTAATGGCGCTAACAAAGCCGCAACAATTGCCATAACAGCACTAATTTTAAAAGCTTCTTTATGAAAATTTACATTTTTACCTTTTAAAATTAAATAAGCGTGTAAACCAGCAACAGCAAATCCTGTGGCACAAAAAGCAGCAATTGTCATGTGTAATGCTTGTGAAAACCACGCATCGTTAAACATTGCTTTTATTGGATCAATATTTAGATATTCGCCATTTACAAAATCAAAGCCAGTAGGCGAATTCATCCAAGCATTAGCTGCAACAACTAAAATACCTGAAGCTAATCCACTAATCCCTACTATAACACCACAAATCCAATGAAACCATTTATTAAACTTATCCCAACCATACAGAAAAAATCCAAGCGCAATAGCTTCTATAAAAAAAGCGGTTCCTTCTAACGAAAAAGGCATACCGAAAATTGGTCCTGCATGTTCCATAAATTTAGGAAACAATAATCCTAACTCAAACGAAAGCATTGTACCAGAAACGGCTCCTGTTGCAAATAAAATTGCAACACCTTTGCTCCACGCTTTGGTTAATCCTTTGTAAATTTCTTTTTTGGTCGTGAGGTATTTGTAATGTGCAATCGCCATCATGAAAGGCATAACCATGCCCACACAAGAAAAAACTATGTGAAAGGCTAAGGACATTGCCATTTGACTTCGCGCAGCAATAAAATCGTCCATAAGAAGTGTTTTAAAATTTTCTATGTTAAAGTTAGTGATTAAAAAAAGGCAACTCGAGATTGAGTTGCCTTTTTTTATATGATATAAATTACTTAGTTGCTGGAATTAACCATTTAAATTGTGGTCCTGCTTCTGGAATAACGATACGTTGCGAAATACGATCCATTCTATCCGGAAATTTCATAATAAAATCTCTTGCTTTTTCCGCTTCTTCATTCAATCCTGTGATTTTATCAATTTGCCAAGCTTCAATTAACTTGCGCATAATATCAATATAATCGTGTGCTGTGTAAACGCCAATTCGTTGTGCAGAATCAGAAAAAGCATCAAATAAACTTCCTCTATCCTCTCCTGAAGCACGTAAAAAATGTGCTGGCATTACAATTTTAAGTTTAAACATATATTGTACTGCTTTCATCATTTCTGACGGATCAGCTTCAAAAATTCGGCGTACAAATTCTGTGTAAGCTAAGTGGTGACGCATTTCATCTCCCGCAATAATTTTACACATTCTTGATAATTTCTTTGCTCCATATTGTTTTGCAATTGCAGATACATTATTATGAGAAACGTATGTTGCTAATTCCTGAAAACTTGTGTATACAAAGTTTTTATAAGGATCATGAGATGTACCGATATCAAAACCATCACTAATCAAATGTTGTGTCGAAACTTCTACTTCGCGCATATTAATACGACCTGATAAGTACAAAAATTTATTCAAAACATCACCGTGGCGATTTTCTTCTCCAGTCCAATGACGAATCCATTTTGACCATCCATTTTCTATATATTCTCCAGACTCATCAACAACACCTTCCATCTGCAATAACCAAGATTCGTACGTTGGCAAAGCTTCCTCCGTAATTGTATCTCCAATTAATGTAATCCAGAAATCATCTGGTAAATCTTTCGAAAGTTCTTGTAATTCTTTAATTTCTTCGAAAAAAGAATCGTGTTGAGAATTGGGTAAAAAGTCAGTTGGTTGCCAAATTTTATCGGCCGGAACTAAGAATTTATCCATATAAGCATCAATATCTTTCTCAAGAAATTGCATTACTTCCAGGCGAACATTTTTTATTGACATGTTTTTATTTTTATGCGGTTATACTACTTTTTACGGTTTGCTCGGTAAGTTCAAATAATTCATCAAATTTATAATCACTTACTTTCAGCGGTTTATGATATTGTATGGTTACTTTTGCGCCTAAATACATCGGAAATTTACCATATTTAGACAATTTCCACGAATTATTTAGCGTAACTGGAACAATATAAGCGTCTTTTGCATATTTTGCTAAGACCTTCAATCCATTTTCTTTAAACGATTTCGGAACTCCATTTGCACTTCTTGTACCTTCTGGAAAAATAATTGCTGAGTAATTATTTTTCTGAATGTATTGTGCTAATTTCTTAATTTCCTCTATTGCTTGTTTTCCATTTCTACGATCAATCAACGCAGATCCTCCATTTCTTAAATTAAATGAAACACTTGGAATTCCTTTTCCTAACTCTATTTTAGAAATAAATTTTGGATGATATTCTGCCAAATCATATTCTAAAGGAGATATATCAAACATGCTTTGATGATTTGAAACAAAAATCAAAGGCACGTTTTTAATTAAATTTTCGCGACCAGAATACGTATAAGTTGTTCCTAAAACTTTAGTTAAAACAACCAAAATACCATTCATTATTTTTACACTTTTATGATGCGTTTTATAACCTCCTAAATGGTAGCTCAACCATTGCGCTACATGCATAATTAACAACGTTAAACCATATAATAAATAGAAAATAATGGATAACGGGTAACTTAAAATTTTCTTCAACGTTCGAAATTTAGACAAATTTAATAAAAAATTATGCTAAGCATAATATATTTTGGATTGATGATTTATTTCATCAAATTTAAGGTTAACATTTCTTGATTTGCTTCATCAAAAAAAGTAATCTGATTTGATGTATTTACTTTAAAATAAGCAGTTTTCTTTATTTTTTGCAATAAACCTTCTGGAATTTCACATTCAGAATTTACTTGTTTTAAATGATTAAAAATTATTGCTTGATTAATTTTTGTGTAATCCGCAGTAATTAATCCACATTCGGTTTTTAATACCATTTTTTTTGTTGTGTCTTCAAAAATAATATAATCCGAGCCTTTATTTACGTTCCATTTACCAGATAAATCATTTATTTCTAAAACTGTAACTTTTGGCTCTGCAACAGTTTTTGTAGGTAAACAACTTGTTAAACCAAATAAAAAAATGAATACAATAGTTGATACAAAAAATTTCATTATTTTTTTCTTAATTCGTTCAACATTACATCTTGCTTTGGCGAAATAACGTCCAACACATTTTTTACATCATCATTCGGAATCGTCATCGACAAAACATATTGCTTCAATTTCCATTCATTTCCTACTTTCACCAAAACGCCAGAACCTCTACAAATTTTCATAGATGTATCTAACAATTCATCAAACCAAGCCATATTTCCAGTTTCATCAAAAAAGATATTTCGCTCCAAAGGCTTCATCACCCAACCACGTTTTTGCTCAAAAGGTTTTTTAGCATAACTTTTTAATTGATCCATTGTCCAATTTTCTGTAGGATCTGTGCCAATAAAAATCGCATCTTTTGTATAAAACGTAAAATAATGATCAAATTCCGAATTTGCTGCAGCTTGATGATAAGCATTTAAGGTTTTATTGATCGCTGATTTTTGAAGAGTCAAATCTGTTTGCGCATTTGTATAAGAAAATACAGCTAAACAAACGATTGATACTACTGATTTTGTCATGGTTTTAACTTTGTAACGAAGTTAAAGATATTTTCAGTTTTATGGATAAGCAATCGATAATTATTTAGACTAAATCTTGAGATATTGTAAAAATCTAAGGTTAAGTTTGCAGAATAATAATTATAAAGCATTTAATAAACGTAAATTATTCATATTATGGCAAATACACGAAAAGCAGAAGTTTTTACGGACAATAATGGAACTAAAAAGGTGAAGATAGAGCGAAAACCAAGTTTTCCGAAGATTTATATTTTGACAGATGATTGCCAAAAAACCGAAGATGGTTTGTACGAATTAGATTTTTTTGAAACTCCTAGTGTAGAAAATTTTAGCTCAGAATTAAATCCAACTATTCCAGCAATTAACTTTAAGCAGTTAAGCGAAAAAGGGCTAGATTTTATTAAAAATAAATAATAAAAATAATGTTATGAGGACTGTTTTAGTTCACATTTTTTTAAAACAATTACTGTAATTTCTGGCCACACACCTATGCGACCTTTCAAACCGTGATAACCAAAACCACGATTTACATACAGATATTTTTTTCCTTTTTGATATAAACCAGCCCATTGTTTATAAAAATATTGAATTGGACTCCATTTTATTCCTAAAAAATCTATGCCAAATTGCATTCCATGTGTGTGTCCAGCTAACGTAAGATGAATATGATGCGAATGATTTAAAGTGACCAAATCCCAATGAGAAGGATCGTGTGATAATAAAATATTGAACGAATTATTGGATAAATTAGCAGTTGCTTTATTCAAATCTCCATATTGATGAAAACCGCCTTTACCCCAATTTTCTACTCCAATTAAATTAATATATTCACCATCTTTTGTGATTTTAACTGATTCATTTAATAGTAATCGAAAACCCATTTCTTGATGTATTTCTTTAAGCCTTTTGAGATTTGTGGCTTTGGCTGAGGCATTTTCCCAACTTGTATAATCGCCATAATCATGATTACCTAAAATAGAAAACTTGCCAAATGATGCGTTTAGTTTGCTAAAATCTGCAATCCATGGCTCCATTTCGTTTGCAGAATTATTAACTAAATCTCCCGTAAACAGCAAAAGATTGCTATTTTGCGCATTTGCTAATTCAATTCCCTTTCGCACTCCTTTTCGATTAGAAAAACTACCAACATGAATGTCTGATAATTGAGTAATTGTAAATCCATCAAATGCCTGTGGTAAATCTGAGAAATAAAGAACTTCTTTTTTTACTTGATACAAAAATCGACCTTTGGTTAATCCAAATACAATAATGAGTAAAATCAAAACTGATAAAATCAAGACAAATTCGCTAAAAAAAATATTTCTTGCCGGAAATCCTCTAAATAATCGAATAATATCTTCTATAAAAAGTAATGGAAAGGTAAGTAATTGTGGAATAAATACAACTAAAAAAGTAGTCATTAAACCTGAAGAAAATTTTTGAACCTCTACTCCTTTTTGTCGAAGAAATATAATCGCGAATATGCTTACAAACAATAATACATCAACTGTCCAATATAAAATATGAGCCGTTTTGTTATGAAAAACTGTACTAAACGCTTGATAGAAATATATATTACCAATAATAAATAGCACTACAATTAAAATAACTCTTTTTTTCATATTTTGAATACCTGCAATCCTTTATGGCGAATGTCGTGCCAAAAGACAATGCAAAACTTAGAAGTTAATAAAGGAAAAATATTACTATAATAAATTTAATTGGTGAAAGATTTTAATACTTTTTAAAAAATTTAAAAACCTTAATTTTACTTAAAATGCCTAACAACATCCCGAATTTGGCGTGCAACAAGAAGTACCAACATCAGCTAAATTTACCTTTACTTTAGCTTGTGGAATTCTACAAGCATCTTGCGCCAAACAAGCTGTTTGTTTATTTTTTAGGATAAAATGTTTTCCATTAAACTCCAAATCGTACTTACCAATTGTTTCACTTTGAAATTCTACTTCAATTTCACCATCTTCCATTCCTAATTTATCTTCGGATAATTGAATGATATTTAATAATTTATTCGGTTTTAAGCGATGTTCAAAATCATCTGCATTCCATAATTGAAAGTTCACAACTTTTTCAGTTCTAATTGTTCCACCACAATCAATAAAATTCTTTATGATTTGACCAACTTCTGTTACATGAAAATGTTCTGGAACAAATGTTCCGTTTTCTAATTGAAATTCAACATTATCTAATGTTGGTAAAATGGTTTTAATTTCTGATAGTTTCATATCTAATAAATTTAATTTTTACTTATTTCTGAATGTAATATTGCAATATAACGATGCATATAATTATAAGAAATGCGTTTAACAGCATTGATTCGTTTTTACATCTTGATTAAAAAATACATTAAATTCTTGCTGAATTTCTTGCCAAACTTTTTCCTCAATGCAATAACAAACCGATTTTCCTTCTATCGTTCCTTGAATAATACCAATGTTTTTTAACTCTTTTAAATGCTGCGAAATGGTTGCTTGAGCCAAACCTAACTCTTCTACCAAATCATTGCAAATACACGTTTTTTGATTGATAATATGTTGTAGAATAGCAATTCGTGCAGGATGTCCCAAAACTTTAAAAAGCGTCGCTAATTTGTTTTGTTTATCAGTAAACATTTCAGTTTTTGTAATTCCCATATCATTAATTATTACATTGCAATATTACGATGATATTTTTTAAATGCAAAAAAATCAATTATAAATTACGCTTAAAAAAAATATTATTTACAGTTATATAAAGAAAAAAGCCACCTAGTAAACTAAGTGGCTTTGTGACCCAATCAGGATTCGAACCTGAGACCTACTGCTTAGAAGGCAGTTGCTCTATCCAGCTGAGCTATTGGGCCATTCCAAAATTTTATTACTAAAATTCGTCGGGGTGGCAGGATTCGAACCTGCGACCTCCTGCTCCCAAAGCAGGCGCGATGACCGGGCTACGCTACACCCCGAAAGGTAATTCAAATTCAAAAAAAGCGGAGAGACAGGGACTCGAACCCTGGCATCGGTTACCCGATGACAGATTAGCAATCTGCTCCATTACCACTCTGGCACCTCTCCTAAACTCTTTCGAATTGTATTTTTATCATTACAAGATTTTGTGACCCAATCAGGATTCGAACCTGAGACCTACTGCTTAGAAGGCAGTTGCTCTATCCAGCTGAGCTATTGGGCCATTCCAAAATTTTACTACTAAAATTCGTCGGGGTGGCAGGATTCGAACCTGCGACCTCCTGCTCCCAAAGCAGGCGCGATGACCGGGCTACGCTACACCCCGAATTTAGTCTTGTAAATAATAAATATTTTAATGAACTACTGCGGAGAGACAGGGACTCGAACCCTGGCATCGGTTACCCGATGACAGATTAGCAATCTGCTCCGTTACCACTCCGGCACCTCTCCTTCTCTACTTTCTCGTAACCGTGATTACTTCTGTAAAGCGGTTGCAAATATAGAGTGAGATTTATTGCAAAACAAGTCTTTTTTGAAAAAAATTTAAAATATTTGGCTTAATTTTGGTGATTCTAAAGACTAAATAGAACTAAAAGAATGAATGTTAAAGGATTAGTATTTTCAGGAATTTCTTGTTTTTTTTTATTGACAAGTTGTGCGACTTCAAAAGTGCAACCAAAAACGATTACAAAGGTCATTCGTGACACTGTTATCATCAATTCTAAAACAGATAAACCAGAAATGACTCGTGCGGCAAAGTTAGAAAATTACAAAGTAACGACTGATTATTACCCCTCAATTTCGCAAGACGAACGTGTACGATTTTTAGTATTACACTATACGGCAATCAATACAGAGTTATCGTTAAAAGTATTAACGCAAAAAGATGTTAGTGCGCATTATCTTGTGAATGATTATGATGATAAACAAATTAACTTATTGGTAGACGAAACAAAACGTGCTTGGCATGCTGGTGTTAGTAAATGGAAGGGTTTAGACAATTTAAACTTTTCGTCAATTGGTATCGAAATTGTAAATCTTGGGAATAATGGTACTTTAAATTATCAACATTATCCAGATTATCAAATCAAAAAAGTAGGCGAATTATCACGCGATATTGTAAATCGTTACAATATTTTACCTTTCAATGTGGTTGGGCATGCGGATATTGCGCCAGGTCGTAAACCAGATCCAGGTCCACTTTTCCCATGGAAAAAGCTATATACCGATTATGGTGTTGGTGCTTGGTATGATGATACAGACAAGTATGTATTTATGCAACAATATCCTTGGGACACGACAAGCTCTATTTTTATAACACAGGTTCAAACTGATTTAAAAAAATATGGTTACGAAGTTCCTGCAAATGGAATGATTGATACGCTAACTAAAAATGCAATTATTGCTTTTCAGATGCATTTTCGTCCAGAAAAATATGATGGTGTTGTAGATGCCGAAACTTGGGCTATTTTAAAAGCTTTAAACAAAAAATACAACCCATAAAACAATATAAATTGTACTTTTAAGCTCCTATTTTAGGAGCTTTTTTATTATATAATTATGCAGAATTTTATTATTTCTAAAAACATCTATCTCGAAGAATTAAAGTCATTTATCCAATTATTTTTTAATGAATATAGAAACGATGATGAACTATATTCGGTAAAGATTCTTATGAAAAATTCAAGAACATATTATCTTCTTCTTTCCGAAAATATTACGGTAGAAATGTTGCAGAAATTATTGATTTATTTGTATCAATCTAAAGAAATCACACAACGAGAACCCATTTTAGAGGCTTATTTTACAACTAATCATCTTCAATCAAAATTCTATCATATTGCAGAAGATTTTTATTGTTTAAATTCGAATCAAGAACTTTTTAAATGGATTGAAGTTGATTTTATACAACAAAAGAATAAAGTGCAACCAACTTTCGAAATTCCTCCGTTTCCGAAACCATTACACGAAATGGAAAATCTAGATTCTTCTATCGAAATTAAAAAAACATGGTGGAAATTTTGGAAAAATTAGCCTATTTTTACACCAAATAAATAACTATGGCTTTTAAAAGTTTGCGCCCAATAATTTGGACAGAAGATTTACAAAAAACAATTAAATTTTACAAAAAATTAGGATTCAAAATTCAAGATCAAAACGAAGATTTGATTTGGTCAACATTAAAAAAAGATAATGTCGAAATTTTGATTGCAAATCCAAATGAGTCTGCTGATTTTGAACGTCCAAAATTTACAGGTTCATTGTATTTTACGGTTGATAATGTAGACGAATTATGGGATTTGGTAAAAAGTGATTGCGAAGTTGTTTACGAAATCGAAACGTTTGAATGGGATATGCGCGAGTTTGCTATTTATGACAACAATGGGTATGTCTTACAATTTGGTGAAGAAGTCGAAATCGAATATGATTTAGAAGATTAAACATAAAAAATATAAAATTAAAACGTATTCTTTCTAAATTTGGAACGAATACGTTTTTTTATGGAATCTAATTATCATTTTGAAGAGGAATTTTACCAAGTTAATTTTACAGAAAATCAAACTTTATACGGCGATTACGAAAGTTGTAAATTTTCGCATTGCAATTTTAATGCAATTGACTTAAGCAATCTAAAATTTATTGATTGTGAGTTTATCGAATGTAATTTAAGTTTGGTTAAACTCAACGAAACAAGCTTTCAGCAAGTTTTATTTAAAGATTGCAAAATGATTGGTTTTAATCTCGAAACATGCAATCAATTTGCGCTAAATATCTCTTTTGAAAACTGTGTTTTAAACGATTCTTCTTTTTATCTACTTCCACTCAAAAAAACAAAATTTAGCAATACAACTTTACACAATGTTGATTTTTCTAATACTGATTTAAGCCTTTCATTTTTTATGAATTGTGATTTTTCGAATGCAATTTTTGATCAAACAGATTTAAGGCAAGCCAATTTAAAAACGTCTTATAATTTCAGAATCAATCCAAACGAAAATCAATTAAAAGGTGCTATTTTTTCGAAAGATAATTTAGAAGGATTAGTCCAACATCTCGGAATTAAAATCCAGTAACATCAACACGAAAACTTTTGAATTTTTAACGTTAACAATCATTTAATAACCGATTAAAAAAGCCTAAATTGGCGCTCCAACTTGCATTTTAACAGCAAAATCGCATCAATCTAATTTTTAATCATTTATATGTTAGACGGTTCAAAAATCGATTCAATTTTACAACGTTCTCCAAGCGTAGAAATCTTAAAATTGCGAAATCGTGAACTTATTATTCTGTTTTTAGCAGAACAATTTTCTGAAAAACAAACCATACTTTCGTCGGAAATTATTCATTCTCGATTGGCTGATTATTTAGAATTTCGTCAAATCGAGCAAGATGATGAAGCTGAAATTAACACATTTGATTCGTTTGAATTAAAAGCAAAAAAGTACATTCAGAATTGGACAAACAGAGGTTTTTTAACTAATTTTCAGACAGAAAATGGTGAAATTTTCTATGAAATTTCTTCTCATACAAACAAAACTTTAGATTGGTTAAATAGTTTAGAAAAGACAGAATATGTCGGAACTGAATCAAAATTCAAGACAATTGTTACACAATTAAAAGAATTGGTCGAATATTCTAACGATAACAAAGAGCAGCGTTTGGCTATTTTAGAGCAACGAAAAGCAGATTTAGAGCAAGAAATTTTGCATCTAAAACTTGGCGAAAGTTTGAAAGTCTACGAAGATTATGAAATTGTGCCGCGCGTTAATCAAATTACAATTGCCGCAAAAGAATTGATTTCTGATTTTAAAGAAGTTGAAGATAACTTTAAGCAAATTACGAAAGAAATTTATCAGAAACATACTGAAGGAAATTTGAGTAAAAGTGAAATTTTAGATTTTACTTTTAATTCTTTGGATGGATTGAAAGAAAGTTCGCAAGGAAAAAGTTTTTATGCTTTTTGGAATTTTTTATTAAATCCGAATCTTCAAAAAGATTGGGAAACACTAACGCAAGAACTTTATGCAACTTTAGAACATAAAGAAATTATTCTGGATGATTTATTTTTGAAAGGAATGAAAAAACAGTTGCATTCTGCGGGTCAAAAAGTGTACAAAGCCAATGATAAAATGGCCGAAAAATTGAGTAAAATTATTCGAGAAACACAAGTTTCTAACACAAAAGCTACAAAGAAAACAATTCAGGATATTAAGAAATCGCTGATTGCAATTAGTAAAAGTAAAACTACGCCAGATATTTCGTTAGAAGTTGACGATTTTATCCAATTTAATCTTCCTTTTGATCGAAAATTAACTTTAGATCAAACCCCTGAAATCAATTATTCTGCGACTCCAAAATTAGCAGAATCAGATTTAACAACATCAGAACATTTAGAAAAAATATTTAGTAAATACGCTATTGATAAAGCAATAATTAAGCAAAAACTTAATGCTATTTTAGAAGATAATCACGCGATTACTTTAGCAGAAATCATTAATAAAACAGGCGATTTACAAAAAGGTTTACCTGAATTGTTTGCTTACATCACTATTGCAAACGAGTACAACACAACATCAGATTCTGATAAAAAAGAAGAAGTTGTATTCAACAAAAAACTTAAAAAAACAATTGAAATTCCAACAATTCAATTCGAAAAATGAAAAATTTAGAACAACATATAAAACCATATTCAAAAGCAGTTGTAAAATTATTGCGACAACCTATCGAAAGTCCAATGTCACTTTGGAATGATGTACTTAATTATCAAGTAGAAATCCAAGATTATTTAACCGTTATTGGTTTAGAATTGGTCGTAAAAAAAGAGGATGGTTTTGCCTATTTAAAAGAATTAGAAGACAGCGAAGGCAATACATTAGGAATTATTTCTAAACGAAAAATTGGTTTCGAGGCTTCAATTATTATTGTCGTTCTTCGTCAAACTTTAGAAGAATTTGACCAAAATCCGAATCAATTTGATGTGAATGAAAAATTTATTTCTTTTCAAGAAATTAAAGACGAAATAGAACTTTTTCTTCCCGAAACGTACAATAAAGTGAAGCTGATGAAAGATTTAGAAATCAATATTCGTCGAATTGTAGAATTGGGTTATTTACGCGAAATTTCTCGTGATGATTTTGATACAACATACCAAATTCATCGAATTATTAAAGAAAAAATTTCATTGGATCAATTGCAAGAATTTAAAAATAAATTAGAAAATTATGTTGAATCTCTTTAGTACATTAACCAACAAACCAGGTTATCGCCTGCAATACATGGAAGTTTACAATTGGGGAACTTTCAACGATCGTATTTTTAAAATTGAGCCAAAAGGAAATAATTCGTTGTTAACTGGAGCAAATGCTTCGGGAAAAAGCACATTTATTGATGCACTTTTAACGTTGTTAGTTCCTGCCAAAAAAGATCGTTTTTACAATCAATCTTCGGGTGTTGATAAAAAAGGAGATCGAACTGAAGAAACGTATGTTTTAGGAAATTATGCAACAATTCAGCGCGATGGAGATTTGGGAACATTGACAAAATCGCTGCGAGATAAAAATTGTTTTTCTATTATTTTAGCAAATTTTCAGAATGCAGAAGAAAAATCAATTACTGTTTTTCAAGTTCGTTGGTATTCAAATGACGAGTTAAGACGATCGTTCGGAATTGCGCATCTTCCCTTAAATATTGAACGAGATTTTCAGCATTTTGATCAAAAAGGAAATTGGAAAAAAACCTTAGATAAAATCTATAATTCGAATACAACTAAAAAGAAAATAGAATTTATGGACGGTCCGATTGCTTATGCGGATCGTTTGGCTGATCTTTTCGGAATGCGTTCTACCAAAGCACTTTCGTTGTTTAATCAAGTTGTTGGAGTGAAAGTTTTAGAAGATTTAGACGAATTTATTCGTACAAATATGCTCGAAGAATTAGATGCTGAATCAGAATTTCTTGCGCTAAAAGATAGTTTCAATACGTTGATGGAAGCAAAAATCAATATTGAAAAAGTAAAAGATCAACTTAAATACCTTGAACCAATTCATGATTTTTCAGTAAAAATTGAAGATTACGCAACTCAGCTCAAAACGCTTTATCATTCTAAAGAAACCTCTGTTTTTTGGTTTGCACAAAAAGGTTTGCAATTGGCAAATGATGAATTGTCAAAAACAACAAATCAGTTTGATTTATTGCACCAAGAATTAAATCGTTTGCATGAAAAGGAATCGAAATTAAAAGATCAGGAAACAAATTTGACTGTTCAAATTAAATCGGATAACGTCGGAAATCAAGTTGAACAACTGAAAAATGAAATCAATCAACTTGAAAAAACGATACAAAATCAGCAAGAAAAACGAGAAAATTATAACACAATTTGCCGTTTAATTAATTTATCTGAAAATCCAGATTTAGTTCTTTTTAATCAAAATAAAAGTGATTCTTTCCTTTTAAAAGAGAACATAAATCAACAGATTGACAAATTAAACGAAGAATTAAGAAACGAGAAAAATCAACTTGAAACAATCATTTCTAAGCAAAAAGAAATTGAAAATACACTTGATTTTTTAGCACAAAATAAAAATAATATTACTGGAAATATTGCAACAATTCGAGATGAAATTGTTCAACTTTGTCATTCTTCTAAAGATGAAATTCCGTTTGTAGCAGAATTAATTAAGATAAATAATGAAACTTTTGAACCAGCAATTGAAAAGCTTTTACATCAATTTGCACATCAAATTATTGTTCCAGAAAAATATACCGAACAAGTTAAAAATTACTTAACCGAGAATAATTACGACGCAATTTGTTCAATTTTAACTTATAAAGGTTTTACTTCTTTAGACAGTTTAAAAACGGAAATAAATCCAATTCATTTGGTTTACCAATTGGATTTTAAAGCTGAAAGCATCTATTCTAAATGGATTAAAGAGATTATTGAACAACAATTTGATTTGATTTGTGTTGAAGAAATTATCGAAAACCAAAATTGTTTACTTAAAAATGGTTTGATTATTTATCAAAACGGAAATTTAGTAAAAGATAATCGTGTTGAATTTTCGAAGAAAGAAAATTACATTTTAGGTTGGGAAAATACGCAGAAAATTAAAGTTTTTTATGAAGATTTAAAACTTTTGAAAACGCAAGTTGAAGAATCTGAACAACAAATAGGACAAATAAAAAACCAGATTTCTGAACAACAAAAACAAAACGAAGCGATTTTCAATCTTCAAAATAGTTTTGAGAAATTTGAATTAATTGATGATTCTTCATTTGTTTCAGATCTTGAAAATAAACAAAGATTCATCGAAATTATTTCTTCAGAAAATGATTCGACAGAAGATTTACAAAACGAATTAGCTCGAATTCAAGCCGAATTAAAAGATGTTTCTCAAAAAGAAATAAACGATAAAAACCGTGAAATTTTTAAGCTAGAAACTCAATTACAACAAATTAAAAACGAAATTAAACGAAACGAAGATTTAATTTCTCAAAATAAAACCATTCAAATTGATCAATTTGAAATAATTCATCCTGATTTATTAAGTGTTGATTATTATTCGATTAAATTAAAACAAACTGAATTTCAGAAAGAATTAGAAACTCAAATCAAAAGTTTAGAGTATTCTAAACGTTTAACTGAGGATAAAATCAAGCTAAAAATTAATGAATTTAAAAATCCAAAAGAAGAAATTATTACAAAATACAAAGATTGGCGTTCGGACGTTTCGGCACTTCCCGACTCTATTCACATCGAATTAATTTCTGAATATCAGGATTTTTATCAAAAGTTAAACGAAGAAAATTTACCACGTTTCGAAACGAAATTTGAGGCTTATTTACAAGAAACAATTATTAATAAAATTGGTGATTTTAGAATGTTTTTTGAAAATTGGTCGGATGATATTTTAGAAAACATTAATTCTTTGAATGAATCTCTTTCTGAAATTGATTACAATACAAAAGATTACACGACTTATATACAGCTCGTTGGTTCTAAATTACACAATCAAGAAATTTTAGAGTTTAAGAATTTATTGAATCGTGCAATTTCTATCGGAAATGAATCGTTGTTGTTATTTGAAGAAAAACGTGATCATTTTAATGAAAACATTGCGCCTTTAATTAAAAAATTAAGCAAAGAAGACTGGCGAAATAAAGTGATGGATGTGCGTTATTGGTTTAATTACAAAGCCGAAGAATTTCGTCGTGACACCAATGAAAAAGAGAAAACGCACGAACATATGGGTGCACTTTCTGGTGGAGAAAAAGCGCAATTAACCTATACTATTTTAGGTGCGGCGATTGCTTATCAATTTAATTTGACAAATAATCAAAAGAATAATGCGTTCCGTTTTATTGCAATTGACGAAGCTTTTAAAGCGCAAGATGAAGACAAAGCACGCTATTTACTGCGTTTGTGTAAGCAATTAAATTTACAATTGTTGGTTGTTACACCAAGTGATAATATCCATATTGTGGAAAATGATATTTCGTTTGTACATTATGTGGAACGAAAAGAAGAAAAATATTCGTGGTTATACGATATGCCGATTGCGCAATATCAAAGCCAAAAAGAATTATTTGATGCTTTTGCATAAAACAAAAAAGTCCGAGAAATTTCTCGGACTTTTTATTTAATATTTTGAAAACTAATTAAGCTTCTGTATTATCTTGAGATTTTTCTTCTCTATTTTCTGCAGGTTTAATTGGTCTTTCTGTTCTTTCTGGTTTTGGCAATAAAGCTTTACGAGATAATTTCATTTTCTTTTTATCATCGTAACCTAAGAATTTAACGTCAATTTTATCACCAACATTTAATGCATCTTCTACTTTCTCTAAACGTTTATGTTCAATTTCAGAAATATGCACTAAACCTTCAACTCCTTTCGCAATTTCTACGAAAGCACCAAATGGTTTGATTGATTTAACAACTGCGTTATAAATACCGTCAACTTCTGGTACAAATGCAATTTGCTTAATTCTTTCGATAACACGATCGATATTTGCTTGTATCACACCATTGATTTCTACACGTCCAAAGTTTTCTTCTTCTGTAATAGCAATTACAGTTTCAGTTTCTTTTTGCATTTCTTGAATCACTTTTCCACCAGGTCCGATAATTGCTCCAATAAATTCCTTAGGAACTTCGATAACAACAACTTTCGGTGCATTTGGTTTCAATTGTGGACGAGGCTCAGCCAATGTATCTGTAATTTTACCTAAGATATGTAAACGACCGTCTTTTGCTTGTAATAAGGCAGTTTCCATGATTTCCATAGATAAACCTTGTACTTTGATGTCCATTTGACAAGCAGTGATACCGTCAGCAGTACCTGTTACTTTAAAATCCATATCTCCTAAGTGATCTTCATCACCTAAGATATCAGATAATACAGTGAATTTTCCAGATTTAGTATCTGTAATTAATCCCATTGCAATACCCGAAACTGGTTTTTTAATTTGTAAACCTGCATCCATCAAAGCTAATGTACCTGCACAAACAGTTGCCATAGAAGAAGATCCGTTAGATTCTAAAACTTCAGAAACGATACGTACTGTGTAAGGACAATCGTCTGGTAATATTTGAGCTAAAGCACGTTGTGCTAAGTTTCCGTGACCAACTTCGCGACGAGAAGTTCCTCTTAATGGACGAGCTTCACCTGTTGAGAATGGAGGGAAATTATAGTGTAAAAAGAATTTTTCGTCAAAGTTATTTACAACACCATCTACCATATTTGCATCTTTAGAAGATCCTAAAGTTACTGTAGCTAATGCTTGTGTTTCTCCACGTGTAAATACTGCAGAACCGTGTGTAGAAGGTAAATAATCAACTTCTGTCCAAATTGGACGAATAGTTTTAGGATCACGACCATCTAAACGGATTCCTTCGTTCAAGATTAACTGACGAACAGCTTCTTTTTGAACATCGTGGAAATAATATTTAACAAAAGGTGTAACACGAGCTAATTCTTCTTCGTCATTCGAGTATTCTACTAAAAATGCTTCGATAACTTCGTTAAATTTATCTCCTCTTACTGTTTTATCTGAAGGTGATTTAGCGATTTCGTAATATTTATCATATCCAAAAGCCCACACTTTTTCGCGAATTTCTTCGTCATGTGATTCGTGATTATATTCACGTTTTGGGAAAGATTTTCCTACTTTTTCAGCTAAACGTTCTTGTGCTTCAATTTGTTTTTTGATTTCTGCGTGAGCAAATTCAATTGCGTCTAACATTTCACGCTCAGAAATTTCGCTCATTTCTCCTTCTACCATAACAACTGAGTCCTTAGACGCACCTACCATGATATCGATATCAGCTCT
The DNA here is from genome assembly GCF_900115015.1 of Algoriella xinjiangensis. GTDB lineage: Bacteria > Bacteroidota > Bacteroidia > Flavobacteriales > Weeksellaceae > Empedobacter > Empedobacter xinjiangensis. The sequence continues at coordinate 97,587 of NZ_FOUZ01000014.1, forward strand.
TTTTAATTGCTCTAATGAAGGATTAACCATCAACTCACCATCTAAACGAATAACGCGAGCTTCTGAAATTAATGTGAAAGGAATATCTGTAATTGCAATGGCAGCAGATGCTGCTAAACCAGCTAATGCTTCTGGCATTACTTCTTTATCATAAGAAATAAGAGAAATCATCACTTGAACCTCTGCATGGAAATCTTCTGGGAACATTGGGCGTAAAACACGGTCTACTAAACGCATTGTTAAAATCTCATCATCTGATGGTCTTGCCTCTCTTCTAAAAAAGTTTCCTGGGATGCGTCCACCTGCGTAAAACTTTTCTCTATAATCTACCGTTAATGGTAAAAAGTCTACACCTGGATTAGCATTTTTATTTGCTACAACGGTAGCTAATAACATGGTATCGCCCATGCGTACAACCACAGATCCGTCAGCTTGTTTTGCTAATTTCCCTGTTTCAATTGTAATTTCTCTTCCGTCTGCAAGAGTAATTTTTTCTGTGATCGCCTGTGGAATCATTCGTCTTTTTAGTATTTAATTCGTCTAAAATTAAAGCCGTTTGCTTTAACTGGATTTTTATAAATGTATGTATCTTATTTCGATTTCTAACAAAAAAAAAGGCAATTTTAACACAATTGCCCTTTTTATTATAAAGTTTAATTACTTACGTAATCCTAATTCAGCGATAATCGCACGATATCTTGTAATATCTGTTTTCTTTAAGTAGTTTAATAAAGCTTTACGCTTTCCTACTAACATAACTAGAGATCTCTCTGTGTTATAATCGTGAATATTCTTTCTTAAGTGACCAGTTAAATGGTTGATACGAAATGTGAATAATGCGATTTGTCCTTCAGATGACCCTGTGTCTTTTGCTGATTTACCGTGTTTTGCGAATAATTCGCTTTTTACTTCTGATGTTAAGTACATGCCAATATTGGTTTAATAATTATTATGTAATGAGGTGCAAATGTACAATTAATTTATGATTTATAACACATAAATTAAAAATAAAAAAGTGATCGATTTGGTTGGTTCGATCACTTTTTACAATTGGTTTGGTTTAGTTTGATTTAATAGATAATAGAAAGTGATATTATAGGTTTATCGTCTATTAAATCTAGGTTTTGGTTTGGTTGTAAAAGCAAAGCTTTCACGGTTTGGTTGGTAGGTTAAAAGTCGGCTTAATTTTTTTTGAATACACTAATTTAGGTTGGTTAGTAATCAATTGGTTTTGGTTTAAGTTATTTAGGTTAATCCGCTATAATTCGAATTTTTTTGTTAGTTATCATTTTTATCGGATACACAATTTTTTCGTCTTTTGTTTGTATCGTCATACATATATTGTTTATGGCAAGTATCACCCCTTCTACATTTTCATCTATTATTACGCGTTGTCCAATTTCAAAATTTCTGTTGGTGTAAAACGATAATAATAATCTGTAAATAATATCTTTAGAACCTAACCCAAAAGCTATTGCCAAGGTTAAAAATATGGATCCTAGTATAAGTGATAAATTATTTGTAATCAAATCTGTATTTACGCCAGCTTGGTTTAGGGCTGTGATGATTGTAAAAATTAAGATGATATAAAAAATTACACTTCCTATGATATTTGCACCGTTTAAATCAATCGATTTGATTAATCCTCTGATGATACTTTTTATATAATTTGCCAAATAAAATCCTCCTGCAAATATCAATACTGCGCTAAAAAATTGGGGTAAATAATCGATTATTCGACCAATTTGAATAGATACTACTGATAATCCAAAAATATCTGATCCGATAATAATGATTAATAAAATGACAAAACATTTTACAAATTGCATAATTATTCTGGCTGGATCAATTTCCATGGATGTGTTTTTTAACGCATCGCTGTTGTTTAAAGCTTTCTTTAAATTTTCTATTTTAGATAACTTCAATACATATTTTGTAATGAATACAATCAATTTTAAAATTAAGTACGAAAGAATGATAAATACTATTCCTCCTATTATTTTAGGAAAAATGATGATTAATTCTTGATACAAACTTTCTAATAAACTAAAATTTAAACCTATATTCATGTATATATTTACTTAGTTAATCTTCTTTCTCTTTTTTATTATTTTGCTCTTTGGTAGATTTCTTACCAATTCCAAAAAAATTTCCGATGGCACTTGGATATTTTACCGAAACTAAATCTGCTACTTCTAACGATAATTTTATTAAAGCGATATCATCCATTACTTTTTGTTTCATCGTTTCTGGAAGTGTTTCGCTGGCTATAATAGTCTTAAAAGGATTCTCCATATTACAATGCATTATAAATTTTAAGTAAACGACTTTTGGCTCTGTTTAATCTCATTTTTGTTGCGCTTTCTCCAATCTCCAAAGATTCTGAAATTTCTTTTATAGAAAATTCATCTTGATATTTCATCAATAAAATTGATTTATCTTCAACTTCTAATTCTTTCAACGATTGGTTTAGTTTTTCGATTCTTAATTCAAATATCTCTTTATCATCAATTATTTCTTCATTATAATTATCAATCAAATTATCCGTTACCGAATAATTTCTTCTCTCCTCTTTCAATTTTCGTTGTATATGATTGACGCAAAAATTATATGTAAAAGAAAAAAGCCACGTCGAAAATTTAGATTTTGACTGATATGTTTTAAGTTTTACAAACAACTTTATAAATATATCGTGCGTCATATCTTGCGCCTCTTCTTTATCTTCTACAAAACTTAAACACTTGTTGTAAATTATATTTGCATACCAATAGCGTCCTAAACGTTTAAAAAAAGTTCAAAAAAAGAGGGTTGAATTTTGTATCTCAAATTATCTTTGAGTTGCAAAACAAAAACTCACC
>NZ_FOUZ01000015.1 GCF_900115015.1 Algoriella xinjiangensis
CAAGGGGTTCTATTTTGAAAAACAACCATTTCAAGGCGGAAACTCAATGAAATGGTCCAATTTTCTATGTTGATTTTTTATTTAGGACAGGATTGTTTGCATACCTATCATATAATATAGCAAACAAATGTTGATTTTTTGTTTCGACAATCTTATAAACCAAAATGTCATCTTCAATATTTTCTAAATTATCCTTTGACATTTTAACTGCTTACATTATTAAGACACACCAATACCTAACTGGTCACTTATTATTTTCATCTTTTTTTAAATATTTAGAATTATTTTCGTAAAACAAATACTTAAAAGTAAATATATTCTTTATTTTCAATTAAATACAAAAAAAATCGATAAATAAATATTTATCGATTTTTTTATAAAATTTGAATTATTTCAATGATTTATTTTTCTAAAACATCTAAAACATCTTGAAAACCTCCTCCATTAAAAACTTCATCTAATCCATTTGCTTGTAAAAATTGTGCAGCAGAACCAGAACGGTTACCACTTCTACAAAAAACCACAACTGGTTTAGCCATTGCTTTTATTTCTTCTACACGAGTCGGAACGTCTCCTAACGGAATATTAATTGCGTTTGGCACAAATCCTTCTGTCTCTAATTCATAAGGCTCACGAACATCTATCAATGTTACGTTAGCATTGTTGATTGCTTCAACTGTTGTCATACTAATAACTCTTTTTCTATTTTTAAACCAAGTGATTATTTTACCTAGCATCTTACCAAATTCTAATTCTATCTTTTGGCGCTTTGTATAATTTATCTCCAGGTTTTGTTTTAAATGCGTCGTGGAAAGCATCAATGTTAACGATTGGTCCAAAAGAACGGTAATATCCTGGCGAATGTGGATCTGTTTTTACTTGATTTACTAATGCTTCTTCCGTTGCTTTAGTTCTCCAAATTGTTGCCCAAGATAAGAAGAAACGTTGTTGTGGTGTGTAACCATCAATGTTTGCATAAGTTCCTTTGTCTTTTAAATACATTTGTAATGCATCAAAAGCAACAGAAGCTCCTCCTAAATCTCCAATATTTTCTCCAGATGTAAAAGTACCATTTACATGTGTTCCTTTTACAGGCTCGTAACCGTCATATTGTTTTGCTAATGCACCTGTAGCTGCTGCAAATTTTTGCTCATCTTGTGGTGTCCACCAGTTTACTAAGTTACCATCTCCATCAAATTTTGCTCCTGAATCATCAAATCCATGAGAAATTTCGTGACCAATAACTGCTCCAATTCCTCCAAAGTTTACAGCTGCATCTGCTCTATAATCATAGAAAGGTGGTTGTAAAATTGCTGCTGGAAAAACGATTTCGTTATTTGTTGGATTAAAATATGCATTTACCGTTTGTGGCGACATTCCCCAACGTGTTTTATCTACTGGTTTTCCAAAATCTTTTAAGTTTTCTTTAGAACGCCATTTGCTAATTGCAATTACATCGTCTATTAATGTACCGCCATCAGCCAAAGATTTTACTTGTAAGCCAGAATAATCTTTCCATTTGTCTGGATAACCAATCTTAACCGTAAATTTATTTAATTTTTCTAACGCTTTTGTTTTTGTTTCAGCAGACATCCAATCCAATTCTTTGATGTGTTTGTCAAAAGATTTGAATAAATAACTAATTAATTCTTCTGCTTTTGCTTTTGCTTCTGGCGGAAAATTATCTTTTACATAAATTTGTCCTAATAATTCGCCTGTAGAACCGTTTACAAATGCTAAACCTCTTTTTTCTAATGGACGTTGTTCTTTTTGACCTGATAAAGTTTTTCCGTAAAATTCGAAATTAATTTTATCTAAATCTGCTGTAGAATAACTTGCAAAAGAGTTGATTAATTTAAATCTTAAATAATCTTTAATTAAAGGTAAATTTTCTTGATTTAAGATTTTATCTAAATTTTTGTAATAATCTAATTCACCAACAATTACAGTTTCTGGATTAATTCCTAACGCTTTTACATATCTTTCAATATCAATATTTTTTGTTAAGTTTTTAACCTCAGATAATTTTACTGGATTGTAAGATTTATTTGGATCGCGGTCTTCTTCTACTGTTTTGATGTATTTCGCCATCATTTTTTCGAATTCAACAATTTTTGGTCCTTTTAAATCTCTTGTTTTAGAACCTGTGTAAGGCATTAATTGGTCAACAAATTTTGTTAAATTACCTAATGTCTCCGTATTTTTTGCATCTTCTTTTTGGTAATATGTTTTACCTAAAGTCAAATCAATATCACCTAAATAAACAGCGTTTTGTGTACTATTTTTTAAATCTGTGTACACATAAGCACCATAAAAAGGATTTTCTCCTATAGAAGCTACATCAATTAAATAATCTTGTAAATCTTTTAGATTCTTAATATTATCTATTTGCTTAAAATATTTTTGAATTGGCGCTAAACCTGTTTTGTTACGCGCATCAACATTCATATACGCTTCGTATAAATCAGCAATTTTTTGCTCACTTGTACCATTTGCGTGTTTTGTTTTGATTAAGTCTTTTACTAATTGTAACGTTACTTTATCTGTGTTTTCACGTAATTCATCAAAACTTCCCCATCTTGCTCTGTCCGAAGGAATTTCGGTAATCTTCATCCAATTACCATTTACATAATTATATAAATCGTCTTGCGGACGAACAGTTTTATCCATAAAATTTGGATTTAAAGCCTGATATCCTTCTTGCGCCATTGCTAACATAGATGTACATGCAAAAGCGGCAACAAATAATTGTTTTTTCATGATTGTACTAAGTATTATTGATACGATTTGTCGTTATTTACACAACCTTTGTTACAAATCTACTAAAATAAGTTCAGAAATTTAACAGATTATTTTACCTTTGATGTAAACAAACAAAAGTAACTTTTAGAATGGAAACCGATACGATTTTGATCACCGGAGCTTTAGGACAAATTGGTTCTGAATTAGCCGAAAAATTAAAAACAATTTATGGAAAAAATAATGTAATTATTTCTGACATACGCGACCCAAAAGATGTTGATTACGACGGTATTTACGAAGTAATTGATGTGATGGATGCAGAAAAAATAAAAGAAGTAATTGCAAAACACAACATCAAAACTGTTTATCATTTAGCTGCATTACTTTCGGGTACAGCAGAAAAAAATCCAATGTTTGGTTGGAAATTAAACATGGATACTTTATTAACTTTCTTAGAATTAGCAAAAGATAAAGTAATTGATAAAATATTTTGGCCTTCATCTATCGGTGTTTTTGGTCCAGATACACCAAAAGAAAACACACCTCAAAACACAGTTCAAACACCTTCTACAGTTTATGGAATATCTAAATTAGCTGGAGAATATTGGTGCAAATGGTACCAACAAAATCATGGCGTTGATGTACGTTCGGTACGTTTTCCTGGTTTAATTTCTTGGAAAACTCCTGCTGGTGGAGGAACTACAGATTATGCTGTAGACATTTATTACAAAGCTATCGAAGACGGAAAATATACATCTTTCTTAAAAGAAGGAACATATTTACCAATGTTATATATGGACGATGCAATTAATGCAATTGTAGAATTAATGACTTCGGATGCAGAAAAATTAGGTGAATTTAAATCATACAACTTAGGAGGTTTAAGTTTTGCACCAGAAGATTTAGCAAAAGAAATTCAGAAACACATTCCAGATTTTACAATTGATTATGCACCAGATTTCCGTCAAGCAATTGCAGATTCATGGCCTTCATCAATTGATGATACTGTAGCAAAAGCAGATTGGGGATTTGATCCTAAATTTGACATTTCAAAAATGACAACTACAATGTTAGATAACTTGAAAATAAAATTAGTAAAAGCTTAATTTTAATCACAATACAATATTTTAGGAATGCTCTTTGATTAATTTTTGGGAAACCAAATTATTATGTCAGGAGCATTTTCTAATTTAAAAAATATTATACATCTACTAAAATCTGTTGATTTAGAGCAATTGCAAAAAATTTCTCAAAAAGTAGATTTACCTCAACTCATGAACAACTTTTCTAAACTTGATGACAAACAACTTCAAGGCTTAATGAAAATGTTGAATCCCAATCAAAAGAAAAAAGAATTACCACCAATTGATGGCGATTTTTATGATGTTTTTCACACTCTTCCACCAGAACACCGCGAATTACAATTAAAAGTAAGAGCTTTTATGGAGAAAGAAGTCAAACCTATTGTTAATGATTATTGGTTACGCGATCAATTTCCTTTCGAACTAATTCCGAAATTTAAAGAACTTAATATTTGCGGGGTTACTTATGATGGTTATGGTTGTCCAAATTTACCGTTTATGATGGAAGGAGTTTTGGCAATGGAAATGGCACGTGTAGATGCTTCTATTGCTACATTTTTCGGCGTACAATCAGGCTTATCAATGGGTTCAATTTATATGTGCGGGTCTGAAGAACAAAAACAAAAATGGTTACCACAAATGCAGAAATTTGATAAAATTGGTGCTTTTGGATTAACCGAACCCGAAGTTGGTTCTGGTGCAGCAGGCGGTTTAACAACAACATGTGAAAAAACTGAAGATGGTTGGATTTTAAATGGTCAAAAAAAATGGATTGGAAATGCAACTTTCGCCGATTTAATAATTATTTGGGCAAGAGATTTGGCTGATGGCGAAGTAAAAGGATTTATTGTAGAAAAAGATAATCCTGGTTTTTCTGTCGAGAAAATCAAAGGAAAAATGGCGTTGAGAATCGTTCAAAATGGTTTAATTACTTTAAAAGATTGTGTCGTAACAGAAGAAAATCGTTTACAAAACGCCAATTCTTTTAAAGACACAGCAAAAGTATTGAGAATGACAAGAGCTGGCGTTGCTTGGATGGCGACAGGTTGCGCACGCGGTGCCTACGAAAGCGCTTTAGACTATACGCGCAAAAGAGAACAATTTGGAAAACCAATTGCATCTTTTCAAATGATACAAGGACATTTGGTCGAAATGTTATCTAATTTAACGGCAATGCAAACCTTAGTTTTTAGATTATCTGAAATGCAAGACGAAGGAATTCTAAAAGACGAACATGCATCGTTAGCTAAAGTTTTTTGTACATTAAGAACACGAGATGTTGTTTCGCACGCACGCGAAGTAATGGGCGGAAATGGAATTTTATTAGAATATGATGTGGCTAGATTTGTAGCCGATTCCGAAGCAATTTACTCTTACGAAGGCACAAAAGAAATTAATTCATTAATTGTCGGACGATCAATCACAGGATTTAGTGCATTTGTCTAAACTATAAATAAAAAAGGATTTCTTCGCAGAAATCCTTTTTCTATTAAATGATATTATTTTTCTTGTTTCCATTCTAAAAAATAACTTCCCGAGGCATCTTTAGAAACCCAACGAATTTGGTAATTTCCTGATTTTGGAAAATCAACAGTAAAATTTTCTTCTTTCGAATCTTTAAAATCTCTCGAAAATAAAACATTTTTATTCTCATCTATAATTTCAAAACGAACAGAACCTTCTAATTTTAATTTATGATGAAAATTAGCGGTTAAACTTTTAGTCGTTTCAAATTTCACATAACTTGTTACAGAAGCATCTTTAAAACTCGCTTTTGTCCAATTATCTCCGTTAGAATTTGACCATTTCGAATCATTTGTTCCATTTTCAAAAAAAGTTCCTTGAACTTTTATATCTGGATTTGTTTCTTTTGAATAAAAACTAGATGAATCTACATCTGCATTTACGCGAACCGTGATACAAGATTGCAGCGAAATAAGGGCAATTATAAGTGCTATTTTTTTCATATTATGTTTATTTATTAGTAAGATGCAGCAATTAGAAAAAGGTTACATAAAATGTAAAATGATTTTTTAATCTTTATTGATATATGTAACTTTAGTAAAATAAGATGTTAGCTATAATTTTAGCAAAACTCACACAAAATCATGTTTACAAAAATTTTAAATTTATTTACAAACAATAATTGAACTAAAGAAAAACTACCAAAAACAAGGCATTACTAAGTTATAATTCGTCCTTGTGTACTTCTATCAACTTTTGTACTTTAGCTGAACTGTTGTGCTTCTAAATTTCGCACTTCAGTAATACCTAAAACGATGAACGAAACTACATCTAAATTTTTACAAGAAAACTTTACGAAACAAGCGATAGAAAGTATTTCACAACTTTCTGGTGGCGGATCTTCGCGTATATACTCAAGATTTTTTGATCAAAATGAATCGTATATTTTAGCAGAAAGTAAAAATATTGAAGAGAATAAAGTTTTTATTCAATTTACACTCGACTTAAAAAAAGTAATTCCAAATATTCCCGAAATAATTTCGGTTTCGGATGATTTCTCCGCTTATGTTCAAACAGATTTGGGCGACGAAACATTAATGGATTTGGTTTTAACTGATTTAGAAAAAGCAAAACCGTATTATTTTAAAACGCTCGAAAAATTAGCAATTGCTCAAATAAAAGGAGAAAAAGTTATCGATTTTAATCATACTTTTTCTTATTCGAAATTAGATAAAACACTTGTTTTAAGAGATTTATTTCAATTCAATTTTTACTTTTTAGATGTTTTAGACATCAATTATAATGCAGGAAAATTGATTAAAGATTTTGATTTATTTGCTTCACAATTCAATCAACTTTCGCCAAAAGGATTTGTTTTTAGAGATTTCCAAACGCGCAACATTATGATAAAAGATAATCAACCATATTTTATTGATTATCAAGGCGGTTTATACGGTCCTGTTGTTTACGATTTGGTTTCGTTAATTTGGCAAGCAAAAGCAAATTTACCTTTCGAATTTAAGAAAAAATTGTACGAATTTTACTTTGCAGAATTACAAAAACAATTGCCAACATTAATTCCGATAGATTTTAGACAATCGTACGAATATTGTGTTGTAGCACGACTTTTACAAGTTTTAGGCGCTTACGGATTACGCGGAATCATCGAACGAAAAAGTCATTTTATAGACAGTATTTCTTTCGGACTGAAAAATTTAGAAGCAATATTAGAATATCCAATTTTACAGAATTATCCAGAATTAAAACATATCATTAAACTTCTCGTTTTACCGGAAACTTTAGAACGAGTAAATCAAAAAATAAATGGCTAAATTAAACATAAACGTACGCAGTTTTTCATACAAAAAAGGAATTCCAACTGATCCTACCGGAAATGGTGGTGGTTTTGTTTTTGATTGTCGTGGCGTATTAAATCCAGGTCGAATCAAAGAATACAAGACACAAACAGGACGCGACGAAGCGGTAAAAAAATACTTAGAAACGGAAACTAAAATCGCTATCTTTTTAGAAGGTGCTTTTAACGTAATTGACATTTCTATTGAAGATTATTTGAACCGTGGTTTTGAGAATTTAGAAATTAATTTTGGTTGTACAGGCGGACAACATCGTTCGGTTTATTCGGCTGATGCAACCGCAAAACACATTGAAGAAAAATTTCCTGAAGCACAAGTTACGTTACATCATGTTGTGCAAGAAGAAAAAAATTGGATAAACGAAGCGTATTAAATATGAAAGCAATGATTTTTGCAGCGGGTTTAGGAACTCGTTTAAAACCATTTACAGAAAATCATCCAAAAGCGTTGGCAGTTGTAAATGGAAAAACTCTTTTGCAACGAAATATTGAGTACCTAAAATCTTACGGAATTGACGAAATTGTAATCAATGTTCATCATTTTGCAGATCAAATTATTGCTTTTTTAGAAGAAAATAATTACTTTGATATCTCGATTGAAATTTCTGATGAAACTGATCAAGTTTTAGAAACTGGTGGCGGATTAGTAAAAGCGAAAGCCAATTTTACAGAAGATTTTTTAGTGATTAATGCAGATATTTTGACTGATTTAAATCTTGCAGAATTTATAAAATCTCATCAAGAAAATAAAGCGCTAGTAACTTTAGCTGTTTCGGACAGAAATTCGTCTCGAAAACTTTATTTTAGTGATAAAAACGAATTAAAAGGTTGGAAAAATTTAAACACAAACGAAGAAATTAAAGCAACAGATTCTTTAGAAAACCTAACTGAATTGGCTTTTAGTGGTATTCATTTGATTTCTCCTACTCTATTTGGGCATATTCATCAACATGGTAAATTTTCTATCATGAAAGTTTATATGGATTTGATGCAATCGCAATCAATAAAAGGTTTCGACCATTCGGGAGGAATTTTAATTGATGTTGGTCGCCCAGAAAGCATCATTGAAGCTGAAGAATACTTTAAATAATAAACATAAACTCAATTCTTAGAATTGAGTTTATGTTGTGTTGCTAAATTCTTAAAATAAAATTTGTTAAATCCATATTTCAGTCTATTTTTGTTCTAATTTTAACAAAATATTTCTGAATAATATTTTGCGATTATACCATATTAAAAATTACACATGAAAAAATTATCAATTGCATTATTTGCAGGAAGTTTATTAACTTTAACAAGTTGTGCTACAATTATTTCTGGCTCTAAACAGAAAATTAGCTTTGCAAGTACTCCTTCCGAAGCAACAGTTTACATTGATGAAGTGGAAATTGGAAAAACGCCAATAGAAAAGAAGTTAGAACGTAAGAAAAATCACAATGTAAAAATTGTTTTAGATGGATATCAACCATTTGAAATTGAAATCACTAAAAAATTTAATGCATGGTACATTGGAAATGCATTTTTTGGAGGTTTAATTGGTTTTATTATTGATCCTGCTACAGGCGCAATGTTTAGACTAACACCAAAGCAAGTACAAGCAGAAATGGCTGAAGGAACGGTTTTCAATCAAAAAGGTGAAGATGTTTACATTGCTGTAAAATTAAACATTGATCCTTCTTGGGAAAAAATTGGTCAATTATCAAAATAAATTAAATAGAAAGGCAATTAAAGTCTAACTCTATTTCAGATAAAAAAACAAAACCTCAATTCATAAAATTGAGGTTTTTATTTATTAAAATTTTATATAACTTTATCTGAATGAAATACATCAACTACTTTGTATATCTCACAATTTTTCTGGTAATTATTGTAGGAGCAATTTTTTATTTTAGTCTTAAAACGGAAGTTGGTAATATTAATAAACGTGATATTATTGACCAGAATACAGCTTTTGAACCTTGTTCATCTGATATTTATCAATATTATAATGATAAAACTGGTTATAAAACGGAACGTTTCGGAATTAGAAATGAAATTTCTCAATCAATTAATAACTTAAATTACCCTAATTTTTCTGGACTTATTAATGTAAGATTTGTAATTAATTGTAAAAATGAAATTGGTTATTTCAGAATTAAAACTACAAATCAGCACTATAAAAATATTGAAATTCCTGCATCTTTACAAAAACAAATTGTTGCAATCATACAACAATTGAAAAATTGGAATGGAAAAAATAAAGATTCTTATTATCAAATTTATATCAAAATACGAAATGGAAAAGTTGAAGATATTTTTTAGTTCTAAAGTTGTTCGAATTATTTTTGGAACACTAAAACTATTGTTTTCTGTTCCTATTTTTTGTGTAAGTATTTTTATAATTTATTTGTATTTTTTCTCTCCTATTGATACAAAATTTAAAATAGCAGCGGAACCTCAAGGTTCGTATTACTCGGTATTTATGTTAGATCATTTAATAAAGTCTAATCCTGATAATTATAAAATAGTTTGGGAATCATCAGTAGCATATAACAAACGAGGAGAGCACGAAGAAGGAATGAAGCGTTTAGATAAAGCAATTGCACTAGCTCCACAAGAAAAATTAGGTTATGCTGGCTGGATAAAACAAACAAAACTTAAGGATTATGAAAATGCCTTAAAAAATTATCACAGATTAAATAAACTTTCAAAAATCGTTGAATATCCTTGGGGAGAAAATATTTATTATTTGATGGGAATTTCTTATCAAGGTTTAAAAAATTATGATTCGGCAAATATTTATTATGACAAATTTATTGCGTCCGAAAAAAATCCTCAAAACATTTATCCAAGAACATTTACTTACAGAGGAAAAATGGAATTTGATCAGAAAAATTATAAAAAAGCGATAGAATTTTACAATAAAACCATTAATTTAGATAAAAATATTGCAGAAGCCTACTTTTACAAAGCACAAACTTTAGAAGCTACTAATCAATTGGATTCTGCAAAATATAATTACCAAAAAAGTTTAGAATTAATCAAAAACAATTACAAAGATAAAGATCCTTATGATGAGAAGTTTTTGGAAATTTATCAATTAGAAGTAGAAGATATTCTGAAAAATTTAAAATAAATCAATAAAATTCTCCATCTAGATAAAACCATTTCCCGTTTTCTTTTTTAAATGTAGAAAGTTCATCATGTTCGTAAATATCTCCTTTTTGATCTTGATAAAAAGCACGAAATCTAACTTTGTCATCTTTCGCAAAAACGATTTCTAATTTTAGCCATTTATTTGATTTTGCCCAATTTTCAATATCTTTTGCATCATGTAATTTTTGGGTAGAAAAATGTGTCGTTTCAACTAAATAATCTGTCAAAACTTTAGCAAAAGCTGTGTAACGCGAACGCATTAATTGTTCTGGATTTTCTGGATTTTCTTTTGCAAGATGAAAAGGTTCGCAGCAATTTTCGTAGGGTTTTCCTGAACAACAAGGACAATTCATTTCTTAATAATTTTGAGGCAAAAATACAATTTACTTGTCTTTATGAAAATGATAATGGTCTTGAATTATAACTTGTATAAAATCTATATTTCCTAAACCATCACTTTTTACATCCATTATTTCTTCTAATTTTCGCGTTAATTTTTGTAAAACATCGTAATTATTTGAATGTAAAGCTGACGTAAAATTTTCTTTCACAATATTTATATCGCGGTCGGACAAACGATAAACTTCTGGAAAACGGATTTTATACGTTTGCGAAACTTCTGCAAAAATAGTTTGTGATAAATCTAATTTCGGATTAAGATCAATCAAACAAGTATTTGCCACAATATCGCCTAAACGTTGTCCATTTTTGTTGACAATTGCAGTTATCAAAGCAATCATTCCAAAAAACAGATAAATTTCTACAATTCCGATTACCCAACGCAAAAAATAATCAAAATTATTGGCACGATTTCCGTCCATACGAATCACACGAATCTTCATTATCAACTTTCCAACGGTTTGTCCATTCATCAAAATTTCTAAAATAAGTGGATACATTAACACGATAAAAAAGATGGTACTATCAATACCGTACTGCATCCATTCGTCATTATAAGGCAGATGTTCTGAAACAAAAAATAAAGAATACGCTAAAATAATACGAATAATTGCATCAATAATATACGCTAATACGCGCTTGCCTAATGGTGCAATATTATATTCAATTTGAACATTTTGTGGTGTATTCACTAAAAGTTTATTCATATATTTGGGTAACTAACAACTACTCTAAAATGAGAGAAGCGCATTTTATTGATAAAAATAAGGCGAAATGGTCTGATATTGAACATAATTTGAAAAATAAATTAAATGTACATCCAGATATTTTAGCCAAAAACTATATTGAAATTACAAATGATTTGGCATTTGCGCAAACCTATTATTCAAAAAGTAAAACCAAAGATTATTTGAATGAGTTGGCACTTTTTGCCCATCAATCAATTTACAAAGATCAACGAACTTCGTCTAATCAGTTTATTGATTTTTTCAAGAATGATGTTCCTGCGATTGTATATAAAAACCAAAAAATGTTTTTGTATTCATTTCTAATCTTTTCGCTTGCAGTTTTAATTGGTGTATTATCTTCGCATTTTGATCCAGATTTTACGCGACTTATTTTGGGCGATGATTATGTAAACGAAACATTAATCAATATAAAAAAAGGAGATCCTGCGGCAATTTACAAATCTGGAAGCGAGGCTGGCTCTACTTTATACATCACAATTAACAATATAAAAGTTGCATTTTACGCCTTTACTTTAGGTTTATTTTTTAGTATTGGTACGGGTTATATTTTATTTTCGAACGGAATAATGTTGGGCGCATTTCATTATATGTTTTACCAAGAAGGTGTTTTAGGAAAAGCAATGTCTGCCATTTGGATGCACGGAACTATAGAAATTTCGGTTATAATTATTGCTGGAGCTTGTGGTTTAATGATTGGTAATAGTTTTATGTTTCCTAAAACTTTATCGCGAACAAAATCATTAACCATCAAAGCAAAAGAAGCCGTAATGATTTTGATTAGCACTATTCCTCTCTTTATGATTGCTGGTTTTATTGAAGGTTTTATAACACGTTTATACGATGTCAATCTGTTTTTTAGCTTACTAGTTATTTTACTTTCAATTTCCTTAATCGTTTGGTATTATATTATTTATCCAATTCAAAAACACAGAAATAATAATTCTTTTTTGTTTAATCCATCACAAACAACAAATGAAAAAGAATAAAATTATAACGACATTTTTACTTCTATTTTTTCAAATTATACTTTTTGCTCAAACTAAATCACAAGAATTTAATACGTTTAAAGCAAAATATAATTCGGAAGAATTTAATTATATCGAAAAAGAAAAACCACTTCCAAAAGAATATCAACCAAATGAATTTTCTGAATTTATTGGAAAGATTTTTAATGTGATTTTGCGCTTACCATTAGAGATAATTTTCTATTGTTTATTGGCACTTTTTTTAGCTTTTATCGCTTATCGTATTTATAAAAATGGTGGAGTTTTTAAATCTAATACGAAGAAAATTTATAACGAATCTGATTTTGGTTTTATTGAAGAAAATCTATCTGAAATTAATCTGAATGATTTAATTGTTAAAGCCGAAAAAGAACAAAATTATCCTTTAGCAATTCGCTATTTACATTATCAAAATTTACAAAATTTAGATAAAAAAGGTTTAATTGAATGGAATCCGAAGAAAACAAATCAGCAATTTATTAATCAAATTAAACAAGAAAATATACAAACTTCTTTTGCAAATAATACCAAAGTTTTCAATCAAATTTGGTTTGGCGAATTCAAAATAGATGCAACTCAATACCAAACTTTCAAAGCAATGTTTAATCAATTAAATCAATCGATAAAATGATAATATTTAAAAGATTAATTGCAATTATTTGCTTTGTTTCAGCATTTTTCGCATTAAATAGTTGTACAAAATCAGCCAAAACAAAAAATTGGGAAATCGATTTGACGCAAAACAGTAAAAATCCGTATGGATTGTATATTGCGCACAAAGAAATTGGAAATTTAGCAAAAGGTAAAGTACAGGATTTAGAGAAACTTTCTGAACTAAATATTGATTCAGCAAAAGCAAAAAACTATGCAATTGTGGTGATTTCTGATGAATCGTATTTTGATTCGATTACATTACAAAACTTCAATAATATCGTAAAAAATGGAGGAATTGTTCTTATTTCAGATTATCAAGATAATACCTTAGATACCATTTACACCAACAATATACCGCCAACTGCGGACTTCGAATTAACGACAAATGATACATTTAATATTCATAAAAAAAAGTTAATCGAACATCATTATTTTGAAACTTTTAGCAACGATTTTACAATAATAGGAACTATAAAATATAAGAATAAAAACTATCCAAATATTCTAAAAAAACAACCTGAAAATGCAAAAGGATATTATTTATTTCATGCAGAACCGCTTTATTTTAGCAATTATTATTTACTAAATCAAGATAGTTATTTTTACACAAAATCGGTTTTACAACATCTAAAAGGCAGAACAATAATTTGGTATAATACTGATAAAACCTATGCAAGTAGCAACACTTCTATGATGCGTTACATTTTATCCGAAAAAGCACTAAAATACGCTTGGTATGTACTTTTAGCACTTTTATTTATCTTCTTAATTTTCCGAAGTCGACGCGAACAACGCATTATTCCGATTTATAAACAAGAAGAAAATCATACGGTAGAATTTGCCAAAACAATTTCATCACTGTATCAAGAAAATGGAGAAATAAAAGATATTATTTCAAAGAAAATTGATTACTTTTTATACAAAATTAGAAAAATATTTTTGATTGAAACAGATGATATTACCCACAAAAATTTTATAGAAATTGTGGCTCAAAAAGGAAATTTTACACAAGAAGAATGTTATAAGAATTTTGAAATTCTAAAAAATATTCACCAAAAAGAAAACCCAAATCAACACGATTTAAAAATTGTGTACGACATAATCGAAAACTACAAACAAAAAGCCAATATCTAATGAATTACGAAAATACATATCAACCTCTCGAAAATCGCACTGATTTTTCGGATATTCAAAATAAAACGGATGCCATAAAAAACGAGTTAAAAAAAGTAATTGTTGGGCAAGATGATGTGATTGATCAATTAATTTTATCATTGCTTTCTGACGGACATTCGTTGATAGAAGGTTTACCTGGCGTTGCGAAAACAATGATGGCAAAGTTGCTGGCAAAAACAATTGACGCCAATTTTAGTCGTATTCAGTTTACGCCAGATTTGATGCCTTCGGATGTGATCGGAACGTCAATTCTTAATTCAAAAATCAATGAATTTGAGTTCAAAAAAGGACCTATTTTCGCTAATATTGTTTTGATTGATGAAATTAACCGTTCTCCAGCCAAAACTCAAGCTGCGTTGTTTGAGTCGATGTCAGAAAAACAAGTTACTGTAGATGGGACTACCTATCCTTTGGCGCCACCTTTTTTAGTTTTTGCGACACAAAATCCGATTGAACAAGAAGGTACATATCGTTTACCAGAAGCGCAATTGGATCGTTTTATGTTCAAGATTATTGTGAAATATCCATCGTTAGAGGATGAAATTATCTTATTGAATGAGCAACAAAATCGCAAAGAAATTGACAAAGAATCATTGGTAGAAAAAGTGATAAATGGTGAAGAAATTGTATCGTATCAACAACGCATAAAATCGGTTTATGTACACGAAGCTTTGCTTAATTATATTGCTACAATTGTTCATCAAACAAGGATAGATCAAGCTTTATATATTGGTGCATCGCCGCGTGCGTCTATTGCAATTTTAGATGCATCCAAATCTAATGCAGCAATTAATGGACGTGATTTTGTAATTCCCGAAGACATCAAACAAGTTGCTTATGCTATTTTGGGACATCGTGTTGTGATGATTCCTGAGAAAGAAATGGAAGGCTTTACAACACATCATATTATTCAACAAATTATTGACCGTGTAGAAATTCCTCGTTAATGAAATTTATTAAAAGTATATTTTTTACAAATCGCTTTTTTTATGCAGGATTTTTCGTTGCATTTTGCTTCGTAATCAGTTTTTTTATGCCAACATTTTTTTTGGCTGCAAAACTATTATTGATTGCATTTGTTGTGATTACTAGTGCAGAATTTTTCTTATTATATCTACCAAAAAAATCAGTTTTTGTTGAACGAAATTATCCTGAACGTTTTTCGAATGGAGATGAAAATTTATTAGAATTAATTGCAGAAAATAAATACCAATTTCCGCTTTACATAAGAATTATAGAAGAATTTCCTATTCAATTTCAGATAAGAGATTTACAATTCAAAAAACATTTTAAGTCAAATCAATCCATAAAATTTGATTTCAAATTAAAACCGACAGAACGTGGCGCTTATAAATTTGGCGTAACCAATATTTTTATTTCTTTTTTAGGTTTGGTTGAGCGTAAAATTACGACGAATGAACCGATTGAAATTGCTTGTTATCCGTCTTATTTACAATTAAAACAGTTTCAATTGTACTCGACAGCGCAACATCAAAATCAATTTGGAATGAAACGTATTCGAAAAATTGGAACAAATACAGAGTTTGAAAACATTAAAAATTATACAATTGGTGATGAATATCGTTTAATTAATTGGAAAGCTACGGCAAAAGCAAATCGACTGATGGTAAATCAGTTTCAGGAAGAAAAATCGCAACCCGTTTATTCTATAATTGATTTAGGAAGAACGATGAGAATGCCTTTTGATGGTCTAAAATTGTTAGATTACGCCATCAATTCTAGCTTAGTTATTGCGAATATTTCTTTACAAAAAAATGAAAAAGCAGGTTTAATTACCTTCAATAAAAATATACAAGATCACATTGTTGCAGACCGAAAAAATCATCAAATGCAGTTGATTTTAGAGAAATTATACAATGTACAAACCAATTATTTGGAGAGTGATTTTGGTAAATTATACGCTTACATAAAACGTAAATTAACGCAACGTTCTTTGCTTTTTGTTTATACAAATTTTGAAACTATTGATGCTTTAGAACGTCAATTACCGTATCTAAAATTGATTAAAAAATCGCATGTTGTGGTTTTAATTTTATTTAAGAATTCTGAATTAAAAAAATTAACCACACAAAAAGCCAAAACAACAACCGATATTTATGATCAAACTATTGCAGAAAAATTTAATTACGATAAAGAATTAATCATAAATCGTTTGCATCAATTTGGTATTTTAACCATTTATTGCGAACCAAAAGAATTATCTATCAACTTAATCAACAAATATTTAGAGATAAAGGCAAGAGGATTATTTTAATTTTATGTTTTAATTAACCTATTCTGCATCAAAAATGCACAATTATTGCTAAAATTCGGAAAACTATACGAATACTAACAATGAAAAAAATAATCCAACTCTTTTGTATTTTAATCGCTACAAATATTTTTGCACAAACCAATTTAGTCAGTACAAATTCAACTCCTAAACGCACTATTGTTTTAGATGCGGGACATGGTGGCGCAGATACTGGTGTTAAGAAAGATGAATTTCAAGAAAAAGATATTGTTCTAAAAATTGTTAATACAATTAAAGAAAGAAATCCATATTCGGACATTAATTTTGTTTTTTTACGCACGGGCGACGAGCAAATTGTAAATGCTAATCGCGCAAAATTAATCAACGAATTGAAACCCGATTTGGTACTTTCTATACATGCGAATTACAATATAAAAGACACGAAAAAAGGAACTGAAATTCATGTTTCTCCAATGAATCCTTATTTTGAACAAGCAAAAGCAATTGGCGAAAAAATGAGTATAAACATAAGTTCTTTGGGTTTTGAAAATTTAGGAATTATAGAGACAAATTCGAAAGTTTTACGTGATTCACAAGCTCCAGTTGTGATGATAGAAATTGGATATTTGACAAATGATGATGACAGAAAATATTTGACAGACGAAAAAAATTATGATAAAATAGCGGATAAGATTCTGCAATCTTTAGCGCCTTAAAACCTAATAAAACAATATTTATCAATTAGTTAAATAAATTCTAAAGTTATTTTCGAATCGAAATAGTTTTAGGATTTATTACGTTATTGTATAAAATCAATTTAACATGAAAAGGATTATTTATTTACTAGGTTTTATGACAACGTCATTTTTAACGACCAATTTAAATGCGCAAACTGCATCAAAAACAATTGTTATAGATGCTGGTCATGGTGGATCTGATGTCGGATCTAAAAATAATGCGATTGTAGAAAGTCAATTTACGTTAGAAATTGCAAAAAAAATTCAGCAATTAGCAAAAGAAAAAAACATTGAAGTTATTTTAACGAGAGATGAAGATAAAATAGTTGATTTTGAAAATAGATTGTCTAAAATAAATTCGATAAAACCAGATCTTGTTATTTCTTTACATGTTAATAATTCGCAAAACAGAACAACAAATGGTTCTGAAGTTTTTATATATAAAAATAATACAGATGAAAAAACTGCACAAATTGGTAGTGATTTAGCTGAACTAATTAGCTTTAATTCAATTGAAAATAGAGGTTTAAAAAAGCAAAACTTCAGGATATTACGAGACTCTCAAGTTCCTGCTTTTCTATTAGAACTTGGTTTTGCTAGCAATGATAAAGATATCGAAGTTTTAAAAGCAGCAGATTATCAGAAGCAATTAGCCGAAAAAATTGTTAATTATTTAGAAAATTATAAAACAATATAATACTAAAAAAGCGTCTCAAAATTGAGACGCTTTTTTATATATCTTAAATTTAGTAACGTTAGTCACAATTACCATCAACATCGCAAGATGCGTTATTTGGTGATGAATTATTTGCATGATCTTTCTCAAACGCTTGCGTTAAAGCAGACACAAAATAATCAACTGGTTGAGCGCCAGAAATTGAATATTTACGATCAATTACAAAAAAAGGAACACCAGAAACACCAATGTTTCGTGCGTCTAAAATATCCGAAGCAACATCAAATACATAAGCATCTGAATTTAGCATTTCTAAAATCTCAGTTTTATTTAATCCTATTTTTTCGCCAATTGTTGCCAAAACTTCATGGTCAGCCACATTTTTACCTTCAGTAAAATATGCTTCGAATAATTGTTCTTCTATTTCCGAACCTTTGCCGTTAGCTTGTGCAAAATGAATTAAACGATGCGCATCGCCCGTATTAACAACTTTAGAGTTTTGTTGCTGAAAATCTATTCCAACCGATTTTCCCATTTCAGCCAATTGATTATTCATGGCAGCAACTTGCTCTTCCGAAATTCCTTTTGCTTTTACTAAATATTCTTCAACAGAAGTTATTTCGTTTTTAGGCAAATCTGGATTCAACTGAAAGCTCTTCCACTCTATTTCGATATTATTTTTATAAGGAATTTTATCTAAAGCTTGTTCAAAATGCTTTTTTCCGATATAACAAAACGGACACATCACATCCGACCATATTTCAATTTTCATACAAGAAATTTTTGGTGTAAAAGTTTACAAAATTACATCAATTATTTTAATGGATTCGGTTATTTTTCGGTTAATTTAAACTTTTGAAATTATTAATAAAAACTTGAAAAATAATCGTCCAAATGTGGGTTTTAAATTTGTTTAAGACAAGGTTTCATTTACCTTTGCAGTGAACCAAGAAAATGATAAATTTCATTTTTATTCCAAATCAAATAACGAACAAAATAATATGTCAACACACGTAGTAGTCGGCCTTCAATGGGGTGACGAGGGAAAAGGAAAAATCACAGATGTATTAGCCGAAAAATCGGATTATGTTGTACGCTACCAAGGTGGTAACAATGCGGGACATACAGTATATGTAGGCGAGGACAAATTTGTACTTCACTTATTACCTTCAGGGGTTTTGCAATGTAAAGGAAAATGTATTATTGCAAATGGTGTAGTGGTTAATCCAGAAGCTTTTTTTAATGAGACAGCTCAATTAGAAGCGAAAGGTTATTCTACTGATCATGTATTTATTTCGAGAAGAGCGCATATCATTATGCCTTACCATATTCTTATGGATGAATACCGTGAAGAATTTGCAGGAAAAGAAAATCAAATTGGTACAACAAAACGCGGAATTGGACCTTGTTATGAGGACAAAGTAGCACGTGTTGGTATTCGTGCAGTAGATTTATTAAATCCAGAGATTTTAGCAGAAAAAATCAAAGAAAATTTAGTAGTTAAAAATGCTTTATTCGAAAAATTATTCAATAAAGAACCATTAAAATTCGAAGATATTTACGAAAAATATTTAGAATATGGTGAACGTTTAAAAGAACGTATCATTGATTCTGAATTAGAAATCAATCATGCAATTGATGCTGGTAAAAGTGTTTTATTTGAAGGCGCACAAGCATTAATGTTAGATATCGATTTTGGGACATATCCTTTCGTAACATCATCATCTCCAACAACTGGTGGTGCATGTGTTGGTGCAGGAGTACCTCCAACAAAATTGAAAAATTTAATCGGAGTTTCTAAAGCATATTGTACACGTGTTGGTAATGGTCCTTTCCCAACAGAATTAGACAACGAATTAGGAGAACAAATTCGCCAAGTTGGTCATGAATTTGGTGCATCTACAGGTCGTCCACGTCGTACAGGATGGTTAGATTTAGTTGCGTTAAAACATGCTTGTATGATTAACGGAATTACACATTTAGTAATCACTAAATTAGATGTTTTATCTAATATCGATACAATAAAAGTATGTACAGCATACAAAACTGAAGACGGAAAAATAATTGATTATTTTACTTCTTCTACGAACAAATTAGATCAATACGAAACAATTTGTGACGAATTACCAGGATGGACAGAAGATATTACAAACGTAAAATCTTTTGACGAATTGCCACTTACAGCGCAAGACTACATCCACTATATTGAGAAATATTTAGGAATCGAAGTTTATTTAGTTTCGGTTGGTCCAGAAAGATCTCAAAATATTATTAGAACAACTTTATTTTAATAATTCAGTTATAGCCTAACATTTGTTGGGCTATAACTTTTTATATGATATTTTTATGAACGAAATTTTAGAACGGTTAAAACAATTAGATTTAGATATTGATAATATTGTTCCCATAAAAGGTGGCGATATAAATGATGCCTTTCGACTTGAATCGTTCAATAAAAAATATTTTTTAAAACTTAATACAGCAAATAATTTTCCTGATCTTTTCAAAAAAGAAGCTCGCGCATTGGATACTATTCGCAAAACTGAAACCTTTTATACTCCTAACGTTCTGAATGTTGGAGAAACAGATAATAATTTTCAGTATTTGATTTTAGAATGGATAGAAACCGCAGAACCTACACTTGTAAATTGGGAAAATCTTGGTCGAAACTTAGCTAAGTTTCATCAAAATACAAATGATAAATTTGGTTGGAACGAGGATAATTATATTTCTATCGTTGTACAACCTAATAATTTTACAACTTCTTGGAGCGATTTTTACACCAATAATCGCATTATTCCGATGATGAAATTGTTACAAAACAAACAATTAATCACCACAAAAGAAGTAAAAGCTGCTACACGACTTTGCCAACAATTAGACAATATTTTTCCTGTAGAAAAACCAACACTTATACACGGTGATTTTTGGAATGGAAATATTTTAGCGACAAAAGATGGCGAATTTGCAGTTGTAGACCCAGCTATTTATTATGGACATCGCGAAATGGATTTGGCTATTGCAAAACTTTTTGGTGGATTTGATGATACTTTTTTTGATGCTTATCAAGAAATTTCTCCGCTCGAAAATAACCACGAAGAACGCCTGCCTATTGCACAATTATTTCCTTTATTGATACACGCTTATCTTTTTGAAGGTTATTATGTAAAAGATGTACAGACAATTTTAAAGAAATTTTAAACACAACAACAAACAAAATACACAATGAACAAGTATCAAAATCCTTTAGAATCAAGATATTGTAGCGATGAAATGCTATACATTTTTTCTCCTGAGAAAAAATTTACAACTTGGAGACAGTTATGGATTGCTTTAGCAGAAATAGAAAAGGAACTTGGATTAGATATTACAGACGAACAAATTCAAGAATTAAAAGATAACGCAACAAATATTGATTACGATGTAGCCGCAGCGTACGAGAAAAAATTTCGTCACGATGTAATGGCTCACGTACATGCATATGGTGATGTTGCGCCAAGTGCAAAAGCAATAATCCATTTAGGTGCGACTTCTGCTTTTGTTGGAGATAATACAGATTTGATTCAGATTCGTGATGGTTTTCAACACATCAAAGGTCAATTAATTAATGTGATTGATGGATTAGCAAAATTTGCTCGTCAATACAAAGATTTACCAACATTAGGTTTTACACACTTTCAACCAGCTCAATTAACAACAGTTGGTAAACGTGCAACTCTTTGGTTACAATCTGTTTTATTAGATTTAGAAGAATTAGAATTTAGAATAGATACTTTACGTTTTCGTGGCGTTAAAGGAACAACGGGTACAGCAGCGTCTTTCAAAGAATTATTTGATGGCGATTATTCGAAAGTAAAAGCGTTAGATAAAAAATTATCAGAACGTTTCGGATTTAAAAATGTATTTGCAGTTTCTGGACAAACATACGACCGTAAAATTGATGCACAAGCATTAGAATTATTATCAAATATTGCACAATCTGCACATAAGTTTACAAACGACTTACGTTTGTTACAAAACTTAAAAGAAGTTGAAGAGCCTTTTGAAAAAAATCAAATTGGATCATCGGCAATGGCTTACAAACGCAATCCTATGCGTTCTGAGCGTATTTCTTCATTATCTAAATACGTAATGTCATTAGCTTCATCTCCCGCAATGGTTGCGGCTACACAATGGTTTGAAAGAACTTTAGATGATTCTGCCAACAAACGTTTAGCTATTCCTCAAGCTTTCTTAGCAATTGATGCAGTTTTAATCATTTGGAACAATATTTTAGATGGTTTAGTCGTTTATCCTAAAATCATTGAAAAGCATATTGCAGAAGAATTACCATTTATGGCAACCGAATATATTATTATGGAAGGTGTTAAAAATGGTGGAGATCGTCAAGAATTACACGAAATCATCAGAACTCATTCTATGGAAGCTGCAAGACAGGTAAAAATGGAAGGAAAATCAAATGATTTGATTGAACGTATTATTGCAGATGACTCAATCAAAATTGATAAAGAAAAATTAGTTGAATTATTAGATCCGAAAAACTTTACAGGATTTGCAGCAGAACAAACTGTCGAATTCTTAAAAGATATTGTAGATCCAATAATAGAAGAAAATAAATCGCTTTTAGGTGCTCATACAGACTTAAAAGTATAATACCGCTTAAAATTAACACACACAAAGAAAAAGGATTCCAGAAATTGGAATCCTTTTTTATTTTAATTCAAATTATTTCTCAAATTTGCACCTAAATACAACCTAACGTAAATGAAAAAATATTTTCTGCTTTTTAGTCTTTTCATCACATTTCAACTCTTTGCACAACAACTTAAATACATTACAAATAAAGAGTTTACAATTCAAGGAAAAGCTTTTCAAAACACGCCTTTTTATCATCGTATTGATACAGATAAATATGCTAATCTTCCGCCAAAAGTAAAAACATTGTTTACAGATCCTGCGGGATTATATGTTTCTTTTAAATCGAATACTTCTAAAATTAAACTAGATTGGACTACGCGTTCTACGTATTTAGGCGCAAATACAACTGGAATTATGGCACGTGGAATGGATTTGTATACTAAAGAAAACGGAAAATGGATTTTTGCAGGAGCGGCACTTCCCAATCAACAAAATGTAAAAAGTGATTACGATGTTGTTCAGAATATGACAAAAACCGAAAAAGAATTTCTTTTGTATTTACCACTTTGGAACGAATTAACTGATTTAAAAATCGGGATAGATGAAACAGCTAACTTTATCAATCAGCCAATTGTCTATAAAAAGAAAATTGTTGTTTACGGTTCTAGTATTGTACAAGGCGCTTCGGCAAGTCGCCCGGGAATGAGCTATCCTTCTATTCTATCTCGAAAAACTGGATACGAATGGATCAATCTTGGTTTGAGCGGAAATGCTAAAATCGAAATTGAAATCGCCGAAATGATGAAAGATATTCAAAATGTAGATTTATTTATTTTAGATTGTGTTCCGAATAGTTCTGAAGAAGAAATAAAAGCCAGAACGATTCCTTTTGTAAAATTACTGCGTAAATATCATCCAAAAACACCAATTTTGATGGTTGAAAGCATTATAAGACCAATGAGTAAATTTGATCAAATTGGGCATCAAAATATGATACAGCAAAATAAAGCTTATCGCAATCAATATGAAGCATTGATAAAAGATGGTGTTACAAATTTGCATCTTTTGAAAGGCGATAATTTACTTGGAACTGATAACGAAGGTTCTACTGATGGTATACATCCAAATGATTTGGGTTTTAGCAGACTTTCTACAGCTATTGAGCAAAAAGTGAACGAAATATTTAGTGCTCAAAAATAACTTAATATTTGATTCCGATTTTACGTAAAATAAAACTCAACAACCAAATAGGACCAACCAAAAGAAATTGTAAATCTTTTAGAAAACTTGGTTTTTTCCCTTCAATTTTATGTCCTACAAATTGTAAAATCCACGTAATTACAAAAACTATAAGATATAATATCCAAGATTTGTTGCCAAAATTGATGTTTACTAATGACACAAAATGTTCCATCAACAACATCACGAAAATCATCAACAGACCAATAACAAATGACAATCGGAAATAAAAGACAGACACAAGACACAGTGCTAAAATAGACGCAATACTTAAAAATCCAAAATATTGAATGTAAATATGCGGTGTCGGAATGTAAGAAATGAAACCTAAAATTGTCCAAAAAATAAGTGGAACACAAATCCAATGAATTAATTTATTGGTTGCATTTTTGTGACTTTCTCCATATTCATCAAAAAGTTGTTCAATTTTTCTCATCTTCAATTAGTTTGGAATTAAATGTACTAATTATTTAAGAATTTTTAATTGATAATAAAGTACCTAAATTTTCGCGACGAGATATGATTATACAATTAAGCCAACTCTTTGGGAGTTGGCTTAATTGTATACTTTGTAAAAATGAACTCGGGAAAAGCAACACAACGTGTTGATGTATTCCTAAATTATTTTATTATAAAATTTACGCTTGCATTACAAAAATTGCAGGACGTTTATGATAATCATATTTCTCTTTTTTCCAATCTTTAATGCTTAATGTACGGATATCTTCGTCTTCTAATGTGATATGACAAGCCACACAAATTTTGGTTTCGGAACGCAAAATTTTCGTCAAATCGTCAACCATTTGATTGTTACGATAAGGTGTTTCCATAAAAATTTGCGCAATTCCAGTTTTCGCACTTTCAGCTTCTAAATGCGACAATCGTTTTTTACGATCTGTTTTATCAATTGGTAAATAACCGTGAAATGCAAAGTTTTGACCATTCATTCCCGAAGCCATCAACGCCAATAAAATAGACGAAGGACCAACCAAAGGTACAACCTGAATGCGTTTTTCTTGGGCTACTTTTACCAACTGTGCGCCTGGATCTGCAACCGCAGGCAAACCAGCTTCGGAAATAACACCAACCGAAATTCCTTTGTCTAATATTTTTATAATATCAAACAATTCCGCAGGTTTTGTATCCTTATCTAATATATAAATTTCTAAATCTGCTTGCACTTTTTCTGGACAAACTTGTTTAATAAATTTACGCGCAGACTTCTCATTCTCAACTACAAAAGTATTTAAAGAACGGATAATATCTAAGTTATATAAAGGCAATACTCTACTGTGTTCGCTTTCACCTAAAAGTGAAGGAATTAGATAAACTTTAGCCGTATTCATTGTAATAAAATTAAAGATTGTATTTGGTGATGATGCCATTTGTTGCATCATCTAGTAATTGATAAACATGCTCAAAAGCATCTTCGTTATCGTAATAAGGATCTGGAACATTGTGTGCAACACCCAAACCTTCTTTCAAAATTAGTTTTACTTTATTTTGTTCTTCTTCGTTTCGCGCTAATTTTTGTAAATCAATAGAATTTTGTTTATCCATTGCAAAAATTAAATCAAACTCTTCAAAAAAAATTGGATTAAAATGCATTGCACGTTGATCAGAAATATCTACACCATGCATTTTTGCTACAGAAACAGAGCGACGATCGGGCTGTTCGCCAACATGCCAATCTCCAGTTCCGGCAGAATCTACAAGATGTTT
Source organism: Algoriella xinjiangensis (assembly GCF_900115015.1). Lineage (GTDB taxonomy): Bacteria > Bacteroidota > Bacteroidia > Flavobacteriales > Weeksellaceae > Empedobacter > Empedobacter xinjiangensis. The sequence goes on from NZ_FOUZ01000015.1 coordinate 25,545, forward strand.
ATCGCCAACTTTTGCTTGCAAAATACCTTCTGCTAAAGGAGAACGACAAATATTTCCTAAACAAACCATTAAAATTTTCATGGTAAAATTTTTCTAAAATTAATCTGCTATTTTTCTCGAAATATCTTCTATATATCCACGGAAAGCTTTGTCTGTTTCTTGCAGATTTTTAACGGTTTTACATGCGTGTAAAACAGTTGCATGATCGCGTTTACCAATCTGTTTACCAATGCTTGCCAATGATGCTTTGGTATATTGTTTTGCAAAATACATAGCCAATTGACGTGCTTGCACAACATCGCGTTTACGTGTTTTTGATTGAATATCTTCCATCTTAACTTTGAAGTATTCGCAAACTGTTTTTTGAATATAATCTATCGAAATTTCTTTGCGTGCAGTTTGCACTAATTTAGACAACGTACGTGCCGTTAAATCAAGTGTAATTTCGCGTTTATTTAAAGTTGCTTGTGCAATTATTGAGTTTAAAGAACCTTCTAATTCACGCACATTTGTATCAATATTTTGTGCGATATAATCCATTACTTCATCTGGAAATTCGATTCCATCGTTTTCTAATTTTTGTTTCAAAATAGATAAACGTGTGTTGTAATCTGGATTTTGTAAATCGGCTGATAATCCCCATTTGAAACGAGAAATCAATCGATCTTCCATATCTTGGATATCGGCTGGAGATTTATCCGAAGTCAAAATAATTTGATTTCCTCTTTGATGTAAATGGTTAAATATATGGAAGAAAACTTCTTGTGTTTTTGCTTTTCCTGACAAAAACTGAATATCATCCATAATTAATACATCTATCATTTGATAGAAATGAATAAAATCGTTTTGATTATTATTTTTTACAGCTTCTATAAATTGTTGTGTAAACTTTTCTGTTGACACATATAAAACTGTTTTATCGGGATGAATATCTTTTACTTCTAAACCAATCGCATGCACTAAATGCGTTTTTCCTAAACCTACACCACCATATATAAATAATGGATTGAATGAAGTTCCACCTGGACGTTTTGCGATTGCACGACCTGCAGCACGAGCCAAACGATTAGATTCACCTTCAATAAAATTACTGAATGTGTAATTGTGATTTAATTGCGAATCAATTTTAAGCTTTTGTAATCCTGGGATAATAAACGGATTCATCATTTTGCCAGCTTGCAAATTAATTGGCGCTTCTACTTCTTGCGGTTTTGGTTTTTCTTTATTCGAACTCGGAATACGAACCGTAAAAGGTTCGCGTCCTTGCGATTTCTGATCCATTAAAATACTATAAACCAATTTTGCATCAGAACCAAGTTCTTTTTGCAATGCACTTTTTAAAATTTTGATATAATGCTCCTCTAACCATTCGTAAAAAAATTTACTTGGTACTTGAATCGTCAAAACATTATTAATTAATTTGCCCGGTCGTATAGGTACAAACCATGTGTTATATGCATCTTCGGCAATGTTGTCCTTGATAAAAGACAAGCATTTATCCCACACAGAATTTGCAGTTATCGTCATAATATTGTCCAAAAGTGCTTAAGTTTTAATGTAAAAAATTGATAATCAGCGAAGTAATTTAACTAAACCTTCTCTACAAAATTGTGCATAAATTTTTAATAAAAAAAACGAAAAGGGTATTGATATATTAAAAAATACGTTGTATAATTAAAAAACTCAATAAGTAGTATGAGATAAAAATAAAAGTAATACAAAGATAATATTTTCAGACAAATTATGTCTTATCAAAATTAATAATTAGTATTTTTGTTTCATTATGGAAATAACACAAGAAAAAATTGACTTTGCAATAATTAAAGTAGAAAATCATTTAAGAGATTTAGGCATCAAAAATAATTTTGCTCTTTTAAAAATTGAGCCAAATGATGAACCAAATGTAAGGATATTTTATTTTGAGATTGCAAATCCTACATTTAAAACAATCGTTCAAATTCCTTATGATTTTTTAAAAGAAGAGCAAAAAGATTCTTCGCAAGCATCATTTAGTTGGATGGATTATAAAAAAATTACGGAATAGACTTTATCATTTTTATAAAATAAAATGATAAAGTCTTTTTTTTGTTCTCTATTTTTGAAACGAGAAAATGAAGGTTTAGAAAAATAATCATGGAGAAGATAAATCAAGAAGAACAATTAAACGTTTTTCGTACCAAAACGCGTATTCTATATAAACATACCGACCAAATGAAAGTTGTTTATTATGGTAATTATCCCGAATTTTATGAAATAGGTCGTGTAGAATTGATGCGCGAACGCGGTTTTCCATATGCCGAATTAGAAGCTATGGGTATACAAATGCCTATTATAGAAATGCATTCGAAGTACATTGGCAGTGCTTTGTATGATGAAATGATAGAAATTGAGGCAATTGTGAAAGAACGTGACAAAGGTGTTCGCATTCGTTTTGATTATACCATATATAATGAAGCTGGAAAAAAAATAAACGAAGGCTATACGGTACTTTGTTGTGTGAATGCCGAAACAAAGCGACCTGTTCGCATTCCCGAACGTATTTGGGCAAGTTTAGGTTTGGGCGAATAATCTCATCCTAATATAAATTATAGATTTTAGGAATATAAGCCAGATTTTCTCTTTAAATTTGTTGCTTACAAAAAACATTCAAAAACAAAATGTCGACACTTCAAGAAAAAATAAATCAAACTATCGTTGATGTAAATGATTTTCCAAAAGAAGGAATTGTTTATAAAGATATTACACCTTTATTCTTAAATCCTGAACTTTCTGGAGAAATTGTAGACGCTTTTGTAGAAAAAGCCAAAGGAAAAGTAGACATTGTTTGCGGAATTGAAAGTAGAGGATTTTTATACGGAATACAAATTGCGCAAAAATTAAATGTTCCTTTCGTATTAATTCGTAAAGCAGGTAAATTACCACCTCCAACTATTAGCGAATCGTATGATTTGGAATATGGACAAGCTACAATCGAAGTAAATTCGAATTACATAAAAGATGGTGCACGAGTTTTAATACACGATGATGTTTTGGCTACTGGCGGAACAGCAGAAGCGTGTGCTAAATTAGTAGAAAAATGTGGTGGAAAAACAACACAATTTTCGTTTATTGTTGATTTAACTTTCTTAAATGGAAAAGATAAATTAACACCATTTGCAACAGATATTGTTACTTTAATAGAATACTAAAAATAAGAAAGCCACTTAAAATTAAGTGGCTTTTATTTTTAATCTTTTTTTGGCTCAATTATTACTTCTGGTGTGCGATCATTACTAAGATCCAACAAGGCTTTTATGTTTGCCAAGACTTCTCTAAAACTTTGCTTTTTCTCTGTTTTATAAGGTCCACTATCTGCGCTATATCCAATACAATCTAATCCAAAAATCTTTCCTAAAAAAATAGCTCTTTTTAAATGGAATGATTGCGAAATTAGAATTACTTTATTAAACTGATAGATATTTTTTGTTCTATAAATTGTGCTGTACGTATCCAAACCTGCGCCATCCAAATAAGTGTCTTCTATTTTTACGCCGCGATCTAGCAAATATTTTTCCATCACATCAATTTCATTAAAACCTTCGTTTAGTTTTTCACCAGACAATAAAATCGCATCAATTTGATCTTCATTATACAATCTAATTACGGCATCTAATCGGTCTTTCAGAAATTTTGTCGGATTTCTATCTGCTTGTACTTTTGCTCCAAAAACAACTGCAACTCTATAATCATTCGGTATATTTCCTTGGTAATTGTAAATATAATATGATGTAAAAATCTGAATAGCGAGTGCTACAAAAATTGTAAAAGCAGCTATTAATCCTATAATTAACATGCTTTTACGAACAAAAAATCGTCCTATTTTTACAATTTTACTCATTTATCCGTAACAAAAATATTTAGTTAACAAAATTCCACAAGTTTGGCGATACTAAAAAATTATAAATGTGAAAGTTTAATTAATTTTTCATTGTAATTTTAGGCGATGAATAAGCCAGAATTGAGAACAGTTACCGTAGAACGTTACTTGCAACCCTTGCGAGAAGGCGGATCTTTGCCTGCTTTGGCAGATGCAGATGACGGTTTTAGATATGTGTTAAAATTTAAAGGAGCTGGACATGGTCCTCGTATGTTAATTTCCGAATTATTGGGTGGAGAAATTGCCCGCGTTTTAGGATTTAAAGTGCCCGAATTAGTTTTTGCTTTATTGGACGAATATTTTGGGCAATCGGAAGCAGACGAAGAAATTCAGGATTTATTAAAGTTTAGCGAAGGCACAAATCTTGCTTTGCATTTTTTGTCTGGCGCTATTAATTACGATCCTGCTGTGATGAAAGTTGATGATAAATTATCATCTCAAATTGTTTGGTTAGACGCTTTTCTTACCAATGTTGACCGTACATTTAGAAATACAAATATGTTAATGTGGCACAAAGAATTATGGTTAATTGATCATGGTGCTTCGTATTATTTTCATCATTCTTGGGACAATTGGGAAAAAGCTGCTTTAACAACTTTTTCGCAAGTAAAAGACCATGTTTTACTAAAAAATGCAACAAAATTAGAAGAAGTTGATGCTGAATTTAAAGCAATTCTGAATGATGAAATTATTGATAATATTGTTGATTTAATTCCAGATGAATGGTTAGAAACCGAAGCTTATCATGCAACTTTTGATGAAATGAGAACGGTTTACAAAACCTTTATCAAAACACGATTACAACATACCGAACTTTTTATAAACGAAGCCAACAATGCCAGAAAAAATATTATATGAGTATGCCATTCTTCGCTTAGTTCCGAAAGTTGAACGTGAAGAATTTATCAATATTGGGGTTATTCTTTTCTCTAAAAAAGAAAATTATCTAAAAGTAAAATATTTTATAAACGATAGAAGAATTAACGCATTTTGCCATGAATTGGATTTAGATTTTATTGATAGTAACTTGAATGCTTTATCTAAAATTGCTGAAGGTTTACACACCGAATCTGCTATTTCTGAATTTGATGTTGCCGAACGTTTTCGTTGGTTAACTGCGGTCAGAAGTTCGGTTATACAATCATCTCGTCCACATCCAGGTAAAACAAATAATCTTGAAAAAACATTAGATAAATTGTTTAAAGATCATGTTTTATAAATTTAAATATTTAAAATTCAGTTAATTATATTTAGTTTCTTAAATTTACGTATACATTAATTTAAATTATTTTATCGCCATGAGTACATTAAGAAACAGTGTAAGATTAATAGGGAATGTTGGAAACAATCCTGAAGTTAAAACATTAGAAAACGACAAGAAGTTTGCAAAGTTTAGTTTAGCGACAAATGAAGGTTATACAAACAGCAAAGGTGAAAAGATTCAGCAAACAATATGGCACAATATTGTTGCGTATGGATCGATTGTTAATGTGATTGAACAACACATTGAAAAAGGTAAACAACTCGCAGTTGAGGGTAAATTGACTTATCGTGAATATCTAGATAAGGAAAAGCAACAAAAAACAATAACTGAAATTGTAATAGATGAAATTGTGCTTCTTTAGCGTTTAAAAAAAGAAAAGGGAAATGATAATATCATTTCCCTTTTCTACTTATATTATATAAAACCACCTATCCCAACATTCGGATAGCTGTTTTTAAACCGTCTATAAATGTATCAATTTCTGCTTTTGTGTTATAAACTGCAAACGAAGCACGAACTGTTCCTGGAATATTGAAATGTTGCATAATTGGTTGCGCACAATGATGTCCTGTACGTACCGCAATTCCTTTTTTATCCAATATCATACCGACATCCGAAGAATGTACACCATCAAACTTTAAGTTGAAAGAAACTGCGCCAGAATGCTCTGCATCTTTTGCATAAATTTCTACTTCTTCAAATTCTGATAAACGTTGAATTGTATAATCAACCAACTCTTTCTCATAATCATGAATAGTTTGAATACCGATTGAATTAATAAAATCTACAGCAGCGCCTAAACCAATAATTCCTGCAATATCTGGTGTTCCAGCTTCAAATTTGAAAGGCAAACATGCATACGTCGATTTCTCCATCGTAACATCTTTTATCATCTCTCCTCCTCCATGAAACGGCGGTAAAGCATTCAAAATATCTTCTTTACCATATAAAACTCCAATTCCTGTTGGTCCGTACATTTTATGTCCAGAAAAAACCAAGAAATCACAATCCATTTTTTGAACATCAATTGGTGTATGTGGTGCAGATTGTGCTGCATCTATCAAAACCCAAGCACCTTTTTCGTGTGCTTTTTGAATGATAATTTCTATTGGATTAACAACTCCTAATGCATTAGAAACTTGATTAACACAAACTAATTTTGTTTTATCCGTCAATAAATCATCAAGCTTCGTGATATCCAAAATACCTTCTTTGGTTAATGGAATATATTTTAGCTTCGCTCCCGTTCTTTCGCAAAGCAATTGCCAAGGAACAATGTTAGAATGATGCTCTATTTCTGTAATAATAATTTCATCTTCTGCTGTTAACACATTGCGCAAAACATTTGAAACAAGATTAATACCTTCTGTAGTTCCTCTTGTAAAAATAATTTCGTGATCGTGTTTAGCATTGATAAATGCTTGTATTTTACGACGCGATTCTTCCATCAAATCAGTAGCTTCCTGACTTAATGTATGAATACCACGATGTACATTTGCATTGTATTTTTCGTAATAGGTGTCTAATGTATCTAAAACAACTTTTGGTTTCTGCGAAGTTGCACCATTGTCTAAATAAACCAATGATTGACCATTAACTTCTCTATTCAAAATAGGAAATTGACTTCTAATATGTTGAATATCTAATGACATTTTTTTGCTGTATTATGTAGTTTATAAAATGAATTTAAAAAAAGTTGTAAGAAAACTTACAACTTAATATATAAAACTTATTACTTAAAACTTTCTTATAATTCAAAATCTAAGCTAACTCCTAATTTTTTTGCAATTATGGTGTTTACTTGATTTGATATTTGAGGAATTTTTACATGACGTAATGCATCCGAAGCAAAAGCATACAATAACATTGCGCGCGCTTCTTTCTTAGGAATACCACGTTGTTGCATATAAAACAAAGAATCTTCTCCTAATTGACCAACTGTACAACCATGAGAACACTTAACATCATCTGCAAAAATTTCTAATTGAGGTTTTGAATTAATTGACGCTCCATCTGATAATAAAACATTATTATTTTGTTGAAAAGCATTCAATTTTTGAGCCTCTTTGTGTACATAAATTTTACCATTAAAAACACCTTGTGATTTGTCATCGTAAATACCTTTGTACATTTCGTGTGATTCACAATTTGGCGCATTATGCTCTACAAATGTGTGATGATCCACGTGTTGCTTACCATCAATCACTGTAATACCATCCATTATAGAATTACAGTTTTCTCCGTTTTGAAAGAAATTTAAATTGTTACGTACAATTTTTCCTCCAAAAGAAAACGTAAATACATTAGCACGAGAATCTCTTTCTTGATTAATGTAAGTATTGTCAATTAATGAAACTTCATTTGTATCATTTTGGAATTTATACCAATGTATTTCGGCATTTTTACCAACATTAACTTCTGAAACAACATTTGTTAAATTCGCTTTTTCATCTAAAGTTTGATGTCTTTCGATAATTTGCACTTGTGCATTATCACCTACTACAACCAAATTACGTGGCTGATACATCACTTCTTGAGATGCGCCAGTCGAAAAATAAACAAGCTGAATTGGTTTAGAAAGGATAACATTGTTTGGAATATAAATAAACGCGCCGTCTTTTGCAAAAGCGGTATTTAAAGAAACCAAACTATCATCGCTCTTCGCAATTTTACCGTAATAATTTTCGATTACAGCTTGATGAGTTGTTTTATGCATTGCACTAGAAAGTACGCAAATATCAGCTTCATCATGTGTTGTGTTTGACAAAAAAGAAGAATATTTTCCGTTAACGAATACAATTAAATAAGAATCGATATCGTGAACCAAATATTTTTTGATGTCTTTGTACTCTACTGCAACTTCGTCTTCTGGGAATAATTTATAATCCACTTTCAACAAAGGCGCAAGATTTGTATATTTCCATTCTTCGTCTTTACGTGTCGGAAAACCTTTTTGATTAAAGATTTCGATGGCTTCTTGACGTAAACCTTCGATACCTTTATTCACTTTATTTTTTTCGTTAAACACTAAATGACGAGAAACTAAATTTTCTTTTAAATCAATCATTTTTGATATTGTATTAATGTATTATGTAAAAAGTATTATCAACTTAAGACATACTACTTATTACTTTTTTCGAACAGAAATTAGATTCCTGCTTCTTCTTTAACCCAGTCGTAACCTCTTTCTTCTAACTCTAAAGCCAATTCTTTACCACCAGATTTGATGATTTTTCCGTCAGCTAAAACGTGTACAAAATCAGGAACGATATAGTCTAATAAACGTTGGTAATGCGTAATTAACAATACACCATTATTTTCGTTTTTAAACTCGTTTACACCATCTGCAACAATACGTAAAGCATCAATATCTAAACCAGAATCAGTTTCATCTAAGATGGCTAATTTTGGGTTTAACATTAACATTTGAAAAATTTCGTTACGTTTTTTCTCTCCTCCAGAAAATCCTTCGTTTAAAGAACGAGATAAGAAATCTTTTTTAATTCCTAATAACTCTGCTTTTTGACGAATCATTTTCAACATTTCCGAAGCGCCCATTTCTGGTAAACCTTGTGCTTTGCGTGTTTCGTTTAAAGAAGTTTTGATAAAGTTAGTTACAGAAACTCCAGGAATTTCAATTGGATATTGAAATGACATGAAAATTCCTTTTTGAGCTCTTTCTTCTGGAGCCATTTCTAAGATAGATTCATCTTCAAATGCGATATCTCCTTCTGTTACTTCGTATTCATCTTTACCTGTAATTACATTAGATAAAGTTGATTTACCAGCACCATTAGGTCCCATAATTGCATGAACTTCTCCTGGATTGATTTGTAAATTTAATCCTTTTAAAATTTCGCGCTCTTCAATACGAGCGTGTAAGTCTTTTATATTTAATAACATTTTTTCTTCAGATTTTAGATTTTAGATTTTAGATTTCAGAATCTTATAATCAATCAATCTATTTATAATTGTTAATTTCTAACTACTTAATACTAATATCTAAAATTATCCTACAGAACCTTCTAATGAAATTTCTAATAATTTTTTAGCTTCAACAGCAAATTCCATTGGTAATTTATCTAATACCTCGCGGCTAAATCCGTTTACGATTAAAGCAATTGCTTTTTCTGTATCGATACCACGTTGATTACAATAGAACAATTGATCTTCACCAATTTTAGAAGTTGTTGCTTCGTGTTCTAATTGTGCAGATTTATTATCAATTTCGATGTATGGAAAAGTATGCGCACCACATTCGTTACCCATTAATAATGAATCACATTGAGAGAAGTTACGCGCTCCGTCTGCATTTTTCATTACTTTAACTAATCCACGGTAAGAGTTTTGCGATTTACCTGCAGAAATACCTTTTGATATAATTGTAGATTTCGAATTCTTTCCGATATGAATCATTTTTGTTCCCGTATCTGCTTGTTGATGATTGTTTGTTACCGCAATTGAGTAAAACTCACCTACCGAATTATCACCTTTTAAGATACAAGAAGGATATTTCCATGTAACAGCAGAACCTGTTTCAACTTGCGTCCAAGAAACTTTTGCGTTTTTCTCACAAACCGCACGTTTTGTTACAAAGTTAAAAACTCCACCTACACCCTCTTCATTTCCTGGGTACCAGTTTTGTACTGTAGAATATTTGATTTCTGCATCATCCATAATGATTAACTCAACAACAGCAGCGTGCAATTGGTTTTCATCACGCATTGGCGCAGTACAACCTTCTAAATAAGAAACATAAGAACCTTCGTCCGCAACTAATAAAGTACGTTCAAATTGTCCTGTTCCTGCAGAATTTATACGGAAATAAGTAGACAATTCCATTGGACAACGAACACCTTTTGGTATGTAACAAAAAGATCCATCAGAAAAAACTGCTGAATTTAATGCTGCATAAAAGTTATCTGTTGGTGGAACTACTTTACCAATGTATTTTCTGACTAATTCTGGATGCTCTTTAATCGCTTCTGAAATCGACATAAAGATGATTCCTTTCTCTAATAAAGTTTCGCGGAAAGTTGTTTTAACTGAAACCGAATCAAAAACTACGTCAATTGCAACTCCAGATAAACGTTTTTGTTCGTCTAATGAAATTCCTAATTTCTCGAAAGTTCTTAATAATTCAGGATCAACCTCATCCAAACTCGCTAATTCTTTCTTCACCTTTGGTGCTGCATAATAACGAATTGCATCAAAATCTGGCTTTTCGTATTTTACATTTGCCCATTCAGGTTCTTCCATCTTTTGCCAAGCGCGGTAAGCTTCTAAACGCCATTCCGTCATCCATTCTGGCTCTTCTTTTTTGGCTGAAATAGCACGTACGATATCTTCATTCAATCCGACCGGGAATTCTTCATATTCCATCTCAGTCGACCAACCAAACTCATATTGTTTTTGGCTAGCAAGATCTTCACGCAGATCGTCTTCTGTATATTTTGTGTTACTCATCTTATTATTTATAAAATGTATAGGTAAAATTATATTGAAGTGGAGTTTGTTTGTCCGCTTTATTACCTAAAAAATTAAATTGTTTAATGCGTTGATTTTGATCTAAAACAACTTCAAATTGAGGTTGATTTTTAATCGAAATTGCATATTTATTTTGTGAAATTAATTTTATTTCAGACCAAGATCCTTCTATCAAATTAACTTTTTCTGTTCGTGGCTCAACATCTGGTGTGTATTCTTTTATTTTGAATGGCACTGTAAATGTAGAACTGCTGAAACATACTTTATTTATGTCTTTTCCTAAAGATTTTGTAATTCTACAATCGTGCATTAAACGATCTTCGAAGCCTACTTTTTGATCTAAATATGTTTTCTTTAGCATCACATCACCTTCTAACCAAACCATATCAAAAAGCTTATTTGCATTTTTGACGTACATGATATCTTGGTTATAAAAAAACTGATTTACTTTTGATTCACTTCCTTTTCTTTCAATTTTTTCTGTTTCGATAACACCATCTTTGTAAGTATAGTTTACTTTGAAAGGTGTTCCTACTTCGTCTGTAATTTCAAAATCAAGTAAATGATCATTTGCATCATAATTTGCTTTATAAGCAACTTTTTTGGTTGATGCATTTGCAATTGTAATCGTTTTTATTTTTGATTCGTTTAAGTCTAACGCTTTTATAAAAGATTTAACACCAAACAAACCAAAAAACATGTTTTCTGAATAAGCTTTATTAATTTTTGCAGAATTTGCTGTTGGTTGATAAACCATCAAATCTTTTTCTACAATTGTGTTTTGTGCAAAAGCAACAAATCCACAAAAAAAGGCGATTAATAAAGTTAATTTTTTCATCAAATTACATCGAAAAACTTTCACCACAACCACATGTTCTTGTCGCATTTGGGTTGTTAAAAACGAATCCTTTTCCGTTTAATCCTCCCGAATACTCAAGTGTCATACCAACTAAGTATAAGAATGATTTTTTATCAACGATTACTTTTACACCGTTATCTTCAAACACTTTATCTTCTGGTTTATGTTCTTTATCAAACTCTAAATTATAATTTAAACCAGAACATCCTCCACTTGTAACTCCTACTCTAACAAAAGATTCTTCGATTGATGAACCGTCTTCTTGCATTAGTGAGTTTATTTTTATTTTTGCTGTTTCTGAAATTTTAATCATTTGAATTAAATTTTATTACTACAAAGGTACCTATTTAAAACGAGATTAAATAAAGCTCGATATAAATATTAACAATAGCGCAACTATTTATTTCTATAATGTTTTATTATTTTAAGCCCAATTTAGCTCGTGTACGTTTCAAAACTTTTTGTGCAACAACACGTGCTTTTAATGCACCGTTTTCTAAAAACGCATCTAAAGTTGGTTTATCATTCATTAATTCATCAAAACGAATACGTGCATCCGCATATTTTTCTAAAATAACTTCATACAACGCTTGTTTCGCATGTCCGTAACCGTAACCACCATTCAAATAATTTTGACGCATTTCTTCTACTTGCTCCGGTGTTCCTAATAATTTGTATAATGCAAAAACATTGTCTGTATCTGGGTTTTTAGGATCTTCTAACGGTGTAGAATCTGTTTCGATAGACATTACTTGCTTGCGCAATTGTTTTTCTGGCAAGAAAATATTGATGAAATTATTTCTTGATTTAGACATTTTGTTTCCGTCAGTACCAGGAATCAACATAATATCTTCGTCAATAGCAGCTTGTGGCAATACAAATGTTTCGCCCATTTGATGGTTAAATTTCTCAGCCACATTACGTGTAATTTCTAAATGTTGCAATTGATCTTTACCAACAGGCACCATTTCGGCATCGTACAATAAAATATCTGCTGCCATCAAAATTGGATATGTAAATAATCCAGCATTTACATCTGCCAAATAATCTGCTTTATCCTTAAAAGAATGCGCTAATGTAAGACGTTGAAAAGGGAAAAAGTTTAACAAATACCAAGTTAATTCTGTTGTTTCGGTAACATCAGATTGACGGTAAAAAACCACTTTTGATGGATCTAAACCTAATGCAAGCCATGTTGCAGCCACTTCGTACGTATTTTGTCTTAAAACTTCTGCATCTTTTATTTGCGTCAAAGCATGTAAATCTGCAATAAAGATAAATGAGTCATTTCCTTCAATTTCAGTTAAATCAATAGCTGGTGAAATTGCTCCTAAAATATTTCCTAAGTGCGGAGTTCCAGTTGCTTGAACTCCTGTAAGTATTCTTGGCATTTTGTTTAAAATTTAAGTGTACAAAGATAAACTTTAAACACGAAATGCACTAAATGTAAAGTGAAGTTTGTTGAATTAAATCTGTCAAGCAAATAAAAATCATATTTAGAGTTAAAAATAGTCGTCAAACTTTCTATCCTATTTTTAGCTCCATAAAAATAGACTTTCTAATAAAATTAAACTTTTTTAGAAAATAATTCAAACCTCAACCAACCTTTTTGCTAAAATGTGAATCTATAAAGAAAAAGAGTAATTAACCTTAAAATTTTATGATATGAGTAACAAAACATTTTTAGACATTGTTTTCGAAAACCGAAACAAAGAATATGGCGCGTATCAATTGCGTCAAATTGCGAATCACGATTTAATGAAATCTCTTTTTATTGGAATCGGAATTGTTGCTTTAGCAACTGGTGGAACTTTGTATGCAAATCATAAAGCAACAAAAGATATAATTATTACAGATGATTTTCAAAAAGTAGTTACGGTTGATATGACAAAAATTGACCCCGAAAAACCAGACGAAACTGTAATTCCACCAAAAGAAGATCCGCCAACAGAGGTAAAACGTTTGCAATTGAACACAGATCAGGCGAAACATATTATGCCTACACCAAAAGAAAAACCGATTGTTGAGGAAACAATACAATCTGTAGATGAATTAAAAGAGAAAGATTTGGGCGCTTTTGATAGAGATGGCGATAAAAGCAAAGGACAAACTGGCGGTGGAGAAGTGAGTGATGGAGAGAAAGACATAAAAGGTCCTCAAAACACAGACAAACCTGAAGGAAAACCGACTTTTCCGGAGAAAAAACCTAATGTTGCTATTACGACAAGAAATGCAGCTGTTATGGCAATTTATCCTGGTTGCGAAAGCGAAAGCAAAAAAGGAAATGACGCTTTAACAAAGTGTATGAGCGAAAAAATCTCGAAAGAGTTGGGTTATGAATTAAGTGATTTTGCAGAAACTGCGTCTAAAAACAATATGACTTCTGCTGCTGCAAAAATGCAATTCATTATCAATACAAATGGAGAAATTTATCAAGTAAAATCGTTAAGTGGAAGTAACCAAGATTTAGGAAAAGAAGCAAAAATTGCGTTAGAAAGAATCAACAAACAAATTTTAAGAAAAGGTAAAAAAATAACGCCTGCAAAATTACAAGATGGTTCGGATGCAAATTTAATTTTCTCTATTCCAGTTAAATTTCAAACAACAAATTAATATAAAATACTTTTCTTTCAGAAACCATTGCGTCCCTATTTTAGGCGCAATGGTTTCGCTTATTTAGAAAAAATACACACACAAATTTAATTTTTAAGTTACAGTTAACACAATAAAATTGTAACTTCGTTGCGAATTATGAATAAAAATATTGCATACGGATTGATCGGTTTCGGTTATCTTTTGATCGGGATTTTTACTTGGAAATATCAATTTTTCGTTATAAAATTAGATGATATAAAAGCCATGTTACTTGGTATTTTATTTATTGTTTACGGCGCATTTCGTGTATATCGTGCTATAAAAAGTTATAAAAATGATCAAAAAGATTAGTTTATTAGCCTTTGCAACTTTTGTTGCCTTTTCATCGGTTAATTGTAAAGACAAGGAGGCAAAAACCGAATTGGAAAAACAAGCCAATAAAACTCCTGTAAAAAGAGCTTTACACGAGTATGGAAACTTAACAATAACGGTAGATCCTAGTTTTAAGAATTTGGCGAAATCGCTTGCAGAAATGTATATGGTTGATTATCCAGATGTAAAAATTGATATAAAAGAAGAAATTGAAGAAAAAGCGATTAAAGATTTTTACGAAGGTAAAATTCCACTTTTATTTGTTGGTAAACCTTTGACAAAAGCGCAACAACAACATTTATTTGAAAAAACAAAAATCAATTATGTTTCTTCTGTAATTGCGTTAGATGCTGCAATTTTTATTACTTCGGTTGATAATCCAATCGATTCTATCAGTCAAAAAGAAATTAAAGAAAATTTATATCAAGCCAATCCAAAAACTACTTTTGTTTTTGATCATCCCAATTCGGCAAATTTTAATACAATAAACGAAAAATTAAAATTGACTGTACCAAAAGGCACAAATGTTACGGCGATGGGCGATGCTGATAAAGTGATTGATTTTGTAAAAAAAGATCCAAAAGCAATCGGAATTATTGGATTAAATGTTTTGAGTGATAAAGGAAATCCAAAAATCATTGAGTATTTGAAACATGTAAAAATCTTATCGATTGTTGATGATAAAGGAAAAATTTTTGAACCATCAAATTATAATTTGAGATATGGTTATTACCCTTTTTATCGTCAGATTTATGTTTTGAAAAATGAAGTCGGTTTTGGAATTGGAGCTGGTTACTCACGATTTGCAGGTTCGCAACGTGGACAAAAAATTGTAACTCGAGAAAATTTACAACCTTATTTTATTTTTAAAAGAGATGTACAATTAAATATTGCACCTTTACAATAACAAAAAACTCCAACTAAAATTAGTTGGAGTTTTTTTATGTTTTATTTTTAAAATTTCTAATCAAATCTTGTGCCCCACGGATTTTGTAAATCAAAACCTAAGCTAAATAAAAAACCATTTTTTCGTCCATCAACTTGATAATCTGACAAACCTATATCGTAAGACATTCCTGCTTTTATAGATCCAACTTTTACTTTCAGAATTGGCGAAACAAATAACGGATTACTATTTTTAGAATCCATTCCTTGCTTGTATCCTACTCCAATTCCTACACCTTGTCCATTGTCTCCGAAACTAATGTTACTCATCAAATTTAAATCTAAATGACGTTCAGAGCTCGAATTCATATTATAAACCAAAGATGGCTCTAACGCAATACCTTCTGACAAGTGCCAATTGTACCCGAAATTAAAATAATACCACGTTGGCAAAGGCTCTATATTATTGATGTAATATTCGTTTTGAGAAAGTGGAATATCTAAAACAGAAACACCACCAAAGAAATTTGCGTACTTAAATGACAATCCTAAATTCACAAAAAATGTAGAATATTTATCTTCATTTAAAGCAGGATCGCTACCATCTTCTGCAATTACTTTAGACAAATCAAAACGTTGTGAAACATTAGATGCACCAACCCCAAACGAGAAAACACTTGCCTCTTCCGAATCATATTCGCGGTCTTCTAACGGAATATGATAAGCGGCTGTTAAACCAAATCCTGTCATTTTTACGGCACCATTACGGTCATTAAAAAATGATGCTCCAATTGCTAAACGATCAATAATAATTCCGTGCGCGCTAACGGTTTGCGTACTTGGACTATCTGGCAAATCGTCCCATTGATTGCGGTGCGTTCCTGAAATTGAAATAACTTCTGGATTTTGACCTGCATACGATGGATTAATCAACATTTTATCGCTTACCAAATAATGGTTATAAAATGGTAAGCCTTGTTGTGCTTCTACTTTTGAAAGTGAAAGTAATGTGATTACTAAAAGTGAAAATTTCTTCATAAAAATGTTTCAAGCAACTAATTTATTTTACGTTTTACGACTATACTACCCGTGTATTTAACTTGCAATACACCCGATTCGCCAATCGGTTCTAAAAGATACCAATAAGTACCGTCTGCAACTGGTTTCCCTAAATGCATACCGTCCCATTTTATAATATCAATACCTTCTTTGTTTAAAAATTGTTTTCCGTAACGGTCAAAAATAATCAATCTATATGAATTTGTTGTATCATTTACTTTACCATTTTTAGTCATTGCTTGCCAAAAATCATTTTTCCCATCATTATTCGGCGAAATAAAACTTGGTAATGCTAAATAAATAATATTTGTATAAGTTACAACACCACAATTATTTAATCTCACTTTTACGGTGAAATTATTATTCGTTATATTTTCTGGAATAATTAATTCGTTATTTGTTTGCCAAGCAACTACAATATTTCCTGTTTCATCAAACAAAGCATATTCTAATTTACCCGAACCTTTTGCTGTAACAATGATACTTTTTTCGTTAACTGTAATTTTCTCAAGAATTGGTTCAGGAGAATTTTCGACAACTAAGGTTTTAACAACAGAACATAATGTTATTTTATCCTCTATTGTCACTTTATATGTTCCTGCATCAAGGTGAAAATTATCTATACCTATTATTCGTGTTCCATCAGCTTTTTCTACACTATAATTATAATTTGCATAATCTGTTTGCGTAGTAAAATCAAGTTCAAATAACGTATCTGTACAAATTAATCCTTTTGCTGGAACAATAATATTTGGTAAACCATTCTTTTTATACCCAATTTTCAGTTTTATTTCTCCACACGAATTAGGATTATAAAATACAACTTCTACAAAATTTTCATCGTCGATAAATTGGTTGAAAATTTCTTCAACTGTTATTCTTGCCTCTAAATTATACGTACTTTTTATATAGTTTAAAAGAGTTGTTAATTGAGTTTTTGCAGCATCAATATTATCTTCACAATATACTATTTTTTTAGCCTCAATATCTGCATTTAAACTTGGTGGAGTTATTAAAGTTGGTTTTTTATTGACAATAATTGTTTTCTCTACAAAACAAGTTCCAGCTAATTTATTTTTGAAAATAACTTTTATTTCAGTCTTTCCATTTGTATCAAAAATTAATGGCGTTGAATTATTGTGTAAAATTTCGTAATCATAAATGGTAGTAGAATTTACTCCAAATAAATCTTTCAAAATAGATTCGTTAATTATAATCAAGTTATCACAATCTGCTTGTAATTCTCGCGAAGCATTTATAACATTTGGCTTTGTAATTACCTGTAATTTAAGTATCATTTCCTCAGACCAGCAAGATTCACTATTTAATTTAACTTTAAATCGAATTGTTGTTGATGCGTTATCAGCTAAAGTTTCATTTCCAACTCCTTCAAAAGTAATGTCTGCTCTTCCTAATTTTGATTTTAAATAAGTTTCTATTTCTGTTTTTGTAAATATATAACCAGTACCAACTTCAGCACATGTAGAATTTAAAGTTGGTATATTATCTACTTTAACAAAAGATGATACACCTAAATTAAACGTTAATTCAACCTCTGTATCACAAATAGCTGTATTTTCTGAAGCTAAAGCCTTTACAATTATTTTGCCTTGTTTAGTTGTTTTTATGTAAGTAAATAAATCTGCAAAAGCAATTGAAGTTCCGTTTGTTTGGTAATATTTTAATTGATATAAATTACCGTTTTGAATTGTTGTAATTGCATTATTTACATCAGCTTGAGAAAAATCATCCAAACAAATATTTTTAATTTCTGCATTTGCAATGTTTGCAGGAGAAGTTTTTTTAATTCTTATATTAACTTCTCTTGTTATACAATCATCAAGACCATATTTTACTTTAACTGGAATTACTAATTCAGTTTCTGTTCCAAAATTTAGAATAGAATTATTAGCTCTTGAAGTTATTAATTCGTAACCTGAATATCCCGCTGGAAACATAGTTCTTAAGACTTCATCGTAGTTAAAAACTGAACCTTCACAAACATTCATAGAATATTCATCATTCAATGTTAATGTATTATTAGTTATTGATTGATTTATAAAAGACTGATTATCACACTTTAAAGGGTTTACAGATTTAACTAAGATTTCTAATATTAAAGTTCCTCCAATAGGAATGTCAATATCATAAGAATTTTCTGGGTCATCTATTCGTTGATTTACTCCATTCTTATCTACATATTTTATGTATAGAATATCATAATCAGAAACATCTGCCAAATTTAAATATTCATATAAATACCATCTTTTTCCTTTCCATTTAAAAACAGTACTACATGTATTAAAATTTCTAAGCTCACTATTCCCATTAAAAAAAAAGGAATTAAAATTATGTGGTGCTCTAAAATAAAATGTTAATTTATAAATATATTTTAACCTACCAAGGTCGTCATAAACTTTTGCATAATATGTTTGATTAGGTCCATCAGCTGATACAATATCTGAAGTTTTTTCAGAAATTGAAGTTTCTGTAACAAATAATTTTATTTTATTTACATCAATTGTATTGTCAGCAAACTGACTTGCTATATTAGCTTTAATATCATTTTTAACATCAGCTAATTTATAAGGATCACTCACACATTTATTGTTATAATCAAGCGTCCCTCTTTCTGGCTCAGGCTCGCAAACAGTTGCTGTTCCTCCTGAACTGATAGTAAAATTTGTATTAATATCTGCACCTAAAACCCCTATTACAACATATTGTCCAGCAGCAACATCAATTGGTTTTAATTTACCATCAGCAGCTCCATAAAATTCACATTCATCTGTTATTGTATTGAATAATCCTTTCTCATTATTATTTACAGTATATGAAGACCTTACTGCATTATAACGTGATTCTTTATTTAAAAAAAAACTACTTAGTTCTGTTTCTGATAAAATCCAAACGTGAAAATTTACCAATTTAGATGAACGTAATACAAATTCAAAACTACCTCCAGTAACTACTTTATAATAATTTATACTCTTATAGCTACTATTTTGATCTTGAGAACATCCGATTGGAGTTTTAAATTTAAAATCATAATACGTATTATCTAAACTCAAATTAGAATTATTGATACACAAATTATTAAAATCAGCAATCTGCCCCCAAACAAATCCACTAATCATCAACAAAAAAATGTAAAATATCTTTTTCATAGGTCAATCTCCTCTATTTTATGATAACGCAATTTACTTTTAAATATTCTATCACCGATAATGTTTCGTGTTTTCTATAGATAAACTATCTTTGCAACCTGAAAATTTGATTAAGATGTCTTTAGTACAAGAAATAAATAAAAGAAAAACCTTTGGAATTATCGCCCATCCCGATGCTGGTAAAACAACATTAACCGAAAAATTATTATTATTTGGTGGGGCAATTCAAGAAGCTGGAGCGGTAAAAAGTAACAAAATCAAAAAAGGTGCAACTTCCGATTTTATGGAAATTGAGCGTCAACGTGGTATCTCTGTTGCAACTTCTGTTTTAGCATTTGAATATAGAGGTAAAAAAATTAATATTCTAGATACGCCTGGTCACAAGGATTTTGCTGAAGACACTTTCCGTACGCTTACTGCCGTAGATTCTGCGATTGTGGTAATTGATGTTGCAAAAGGTGTAGAGGAACAAACAATCAAATTGGTAGAAGTTTGTCGTATGCGCAAAATTCCGATGTTGGTTTTCATTAATAAAATGGACCGCGAAGGAAAAGATGCCTTTGATTTGATGGACGAAGTAGAACAAAAATTAGGTTTACAAGTTACACCACTTTCTTGGCCAATTGGTATTGGTGCTACTTTTAAAGGAATTTATAATATTTGGGAAAAAAATATCAATATATTTTCGGGAGATAATAAACAAAAAATCTCTGAATCAACAGAAATCGAAGACTTAGCCAATCCAGAATTAGATGATTTAATTGGTTCTGATTATGCTACAAATCTTCGTAATGAAATTGATTTGATAAACGGTGTTTACCCAGAATTTGATATGCAAGAATATATGGACGGAAATTTACAACCTGTATTTTTTGGTTCTGCATTAAATAATTTTGGAGTGCGCGAATTGCTAAATGCGTTCGTTGATATTGCGCCAACTCCACAAGCAAAAGAAACAGATTTGAGAATTGTAGAACCTTACGAAAATAAATTTTCTGGTTTTGTATTCAAAATTCACGCAAATATGGATCCAAAACACCGCGACCGTTTAGCGTTTGTAAAAATCGTTTCTGGAAAATTTGAGCGTAACAAAAATTATTACCACGTACGTCAAGATAAAAACATGAAATTTGCTGCTCCAAATGCATTTTTCGCTGATAAAAAAGAAGTTATCGACGAATCTTATGCTGGAGATATTGTTGGTTTTCATGACACAGGAAACTTCAGAATTGGAGATACTTTAACAGAAGGAGAAAAATTCACATTCAAAGGAATTCCTGCATTTTCACCTGAACATTTCCGTTATATTAACAATGCTGACCCAATGAAATCTAAACAATTGGAGAAAGGTATTGACCAATTAATGGACGAAGGTGTGGCGCAGTTATTTATTTTAGAAATGAATAATCGTAAAGTTATCGGTACCGTTGGTGCATTACAATACGAGGTTATCCAATATCGTTTAGAGCACGAATATAGCGCAAAAGCAACATACGAACCTTTTTCTGTACACAAAGCATGTTGGGTTGAAGTTGAGAATGAAAACTCAGAAGAGTTCTTAGAATTTAAACGAGTAAAACAACGTTATTTAGCAAGAGATAAATACAATCAATTGGTATTTTTAGCGGATTCTCCGTTTACAATTCAAATGACACAAGACAAGTTTCCATCGGTTAAATTACACTTTGTAAGTGAATTTTAATCTTTGGTCAGATAATTGAATTATACCTAAAAATAAGTATAAAAATATCCTAAATGAAAAAAGCCATTTTTAGTGTTGCATTAATTTCAGTTTTTGCTTCAAATGCAAAAGCACAAGATTTAAAATCAATTTTTGGAACAATAAAAAAAGAAGTTGAAAAAGTAAATACTCAAACTTCTACAACTAATAAAACAACATCAACAAAACAGCCTACTGCAAAAGTTGATTCAGTAAAAATTATAACTAGTCCACAAGAAACTAAAACTATTTCTGCGACGTCTTTAACTAAGCTTAATAACTTATCAAATGCAACAGTTGCATCTGGTTTAAAAGAAGCTTTATCGATTGGATTAAACGACGGAATAAAATCATTAAGTCAAAAAAATGGTTTCTATAACAATTCTGTTGCTAAAATATTGATGCCAGAAGAATTGCAAACGGTAGAAAAAACATTGCGTTCTTTAGGTTTAGGAAGTTTAGCAGATAAAGGGGTAAAATTATTGAACACTGCTGCCGAAGATGCAGTTTCAGAAGCGGCTCCAATATTTGTAAATGCATTAACATCGATGACAATTACAGATGCAAAAGATATTTTGTTAGGAGGAAATAATTCGGCTACAAATTACTTAAAGTCTAAAACGACAGCTAATTTAACAAAGGCTTTTGAGCCGAAAGTTGAAGCTTCTTTAGGAAAAGTTGGCGCTGATAAAGTTTGGAATAATATGATTACAAAGTACAATACGCTTACTGGTAATACTGTAAACCCAGACTTAAACGCTTATGTAACGCAACAAGCAATAAATGGTGTTTTTAATATGGTTGCTGAAAAAGAAACCGGAATTAGAGGAAACTCTGCTTTAAGAACAACTTCGTTATTGCAACAAGTTTTTGGATTACAAGACAATAAAAAGTAAAATCATTTTACATAATAATAAAAAAGCCTCACAATTTGTGAGGCTTTTTTATTATAGTTTTACAATATCTTTCTTCATTAATAATTTCTGAAATTCTTTTCCTATAAATGGATTGATGATATGTTGAAATCCTTTTTGTAAAGTAAAAACAGTAATCGTTGCTTCAGATTCTGGAGAATATATAACATCTGTTCCCCACCAACCACCATGGTAATAGGCGTTAAATCCCATATCAAAATGATAAATTCCTAAACAATACTTTGATTGATCTGAAGGCAAAACATAACTAGACATTTCATTCAGAATCTTCTTATTTTTAATTATTTTACCATCAAATAGATATTGAAAAAATAATGCAGATTCTTTAGCTGTCGAAGCAATCCCTCCACCTCCATACAAATCCCAAGACGGATTAATGTCATAAGAATCCCAATTATACTTATCCGAATATTGATGAGCAAGAGCTAAAGTTTGTTTGGGATATTTTTCTAAATCAATAAACCATGTTTTAGTCAATCCTAATTCGTTATATTTTAACAAATCTCTAATCGCTGTATAAAATGGTTGACGTGTTTTTTGTTCAATAATTTCAGCTAAAAGCAAATAATTTATATCACCATAACTAAACTTTTCACCAACTTTTTGAGGTTCTCCATTATCGATTGCTCTTTTAATTTGTTCTTCCTTTATCCATTTATATTTTGGATGTTGGTTTACAAATCCAAAATAAGCATCATCTACATAATCATGAATTCCAGACGTATGCGACAATAAGTGTTTTACAGTAATTACGTTTAAATCGTAACCCTTTTTTTCAAACAATTGACGCGTTTTCTTTGACAATAAATTCTTAATAGGTTGATCAATAGAAATCTGACCTTTTTCAACTAATCTCAAAATCGCAGCTGCAACATAAGGTTTGGTATTACTTGCAATCAAAACGGGTTGTTCGCTATTTAATGGTTCTTTCGTTTTAATATCCGAAACTCCTTTTGCATAACTCCAAGAAATATTTTGTTTTGGAGCTTCAACATGTACAATAATTCCAATTGCATCTTTATTTTTCTCATAAATTGAATCTATTTTGTTCTGAAAAATCGTTTGTAATTGCGCAAATCCTAAAAATGGAATCAACAAAGTATTAAATAAAAGTAATTTTTTCATGTAGTAGAATTAACTTTTTTATCAAAATTTAAATTAAAGATAATAAAAAAAGAGCTGAAATATTTTCAGCTCTTTTAGATTTATTGATTCTAATTCTTATTTAATTTCAACACGAATTCCTTCGCTTTGCGCACTTAATTCTGGCGCATACATATTTTGCATAGACGTAATTCCGTTCGAGAAATTACCTGCATTATTTGCTTTTAAATCATACTCAAAAACATAAGTTCCTTTTCTCATATAATCCGAAAAGAAATTTGTTGCCGCATCACGCGTGCTTTCATAATACCCAAATTCTCCTTTCCATTTGTAACCAGAAAGTACATTTACAGGCTCAAAACCACTTGCGCGCATATCTTTTATATGTACAAATTGCATGTTACGATCAACCGAAATTTCTAAACGAACCGTTACAATATCACCAACTTTTATTGGCGTTGCAGTTGTAATTTCTTTTAAGATTGGTCCTTTATCAGAATTTTGTTTGATGTATAATTTCTTATTGAATTTGATTCCCGTTTCACTAGATTTTATTTGATCTAAATCTTCAAAATATTGCCAATAAACTGCTCCCCAAGCAACACCTGGCGAAGATTTAGAAACTTCTACTTTCCCCATTTCTGGTTTTATCTCGTTCTTATTCCAAGACGTTTTTACATAACCAGAACCAGCTTGCGCATTTTTATCTAAATCAAGGTTTTTATTCCCAATTTTAACAACAATACCTTTATCAGCATCAATCCAAGATTTCCCTGTATTCATCAATGCATAAACTGCTTTTGTAGTTGCTTTTGTAGAATTCCATTGATTTGTTTGACGATTTTTTAACAACCAAACTTTCATTTCTTCTACAGATTTCACATCTTTTGTTACTTCATCAAAAGCCTCAATCAATAAAGCTTGTGTTTCTACAGGCGCTTGATACCAAAACCAACCCGGTTGATTTTCTTTCCAATACATTCCCATTTCATCCGATAAAACTGCTCTTTCTTTTACAGAATTCACAACAATTTTTGCTTCATTTTGCATTCCGAAACGATTCATAACCAAAGCAGCCATTGCTTTTTGTTGTAAAGAAATATCTAATTTTGTGTCGTTCAAATTTTTCAACATTGCTGTTTTCATTTCAGTTAATTCAGCCGACATTGGATATTGTTCCAAGAAAAAAGAACGTGCATATAAATAATGTAAACCGTCTGAATATGTAACTTCTTTAAATGATTTTTGATCTTTCTTAAATTCTTTGAAACGTTTTAAATTTTCGTCATCCATAAACTGAATCGCTTTTTTAATTAATGGGTTAACATCAATATCAAAAGCTTTATAATTAACTTCCATTTTATTCAAATTACCAAAACCAGCAACAATATGCGTTGTAATATACTCGTTTGGACGACCGCCTTCAAACCAAGCAAAACCTCCGTTTGATTGCTGTTTATCTGATAATTTTTGGAACGCAGATTTCATTTCAGTTTGCATTTGATTCAATTGAAATAAAACCGCAATTTGTTTCATTTGCTCTTCTTCACTTTCAGCATTTTTAACCCAAGGCGTTTCTTCTAAAATGATATTTTTTAATTCTTGATTTAATTGAAGTTTCGATTTCAATTCTCCTTTTTTATTCCAATCATCAAAAACCGCTTTGATTTTTGGATTCGAATTAATCACTTTTTCTGAAATCATATTCCCGTATAAACGTGAGAAAACTTGCTCCGCACATTCGTAAGGATATTCGCGCAAATAAGGCAACGAGAAAATTGCATACCAAATTGGATTGGTTGTCATCTCAAAAGTTAATTTGAAATTATCTAATGTTGTTGATTTATTAGTTGCTAAATGATCTAATTGAAACGTTTTTGATTGTCCTTCTTTCACATAAATCGGCATTGTTTCTGTTACCAACATACGATTTGTTAAAATTGGCAAAGCAGATTCTTCTCCATCAGAAAAATCTCCAGCCGAAGCGACAACGCGATAAACAACCGCCGAAATATTTTTCGGAACATTGATTGTCCACGTTACTTGTGTTGAATTTCCTTTTGCAACTTCAAAATTCTGAATCGCATTATTCAATTTAAATTCTGCATCAATTGGTTGATTTGTAAACGCATCAAACAACATCAATTTCGCCGAACCATTTAATACTTTATCAGATAAATTATTGATTTTTGATGAAATCGAAATTTGATCACCTTCGCGTAAAAATCTTGGCATATTTGGTACAACCATCAAGTCTTTTTGCGTGCGTACGTTTTGCTCTAAATATCCTGTTTTTAGATCTGTAGTGTGCGCAATCGCCATAAATTTCCATTCTGTTAAACTTTCTGGCGAAGTAAATTCTATAATTACGTTTCCGTTTGCATCTGTTTTTAAATTTGGATAGAAAAATGCAGTTTCATTAAGATTTGTACGCGCTTTTACATTATCTAAAGCCGCATTTGCGCCTTTTTTAGTTGTAATAACAATAACACCATTTGCACCACGAGAACCGTATAACGCTGTTGCTGCAGCATCTTTTAAAACATTTATATTTTGTATATCCTCTTCATTTATATTATCTGGCATCTTATCATAAACAACACCATCAATTACATATAAAGCGTTAAAATTTGAATCGATTGAACTTGCTCCGCGAACTGTTACAGTATTTGCTCCTAAATTATATGATGATTTCGTTACATAAAAACTATCTGACTCTTTTAAAACCGGTCCTCCTCCATCTTGTGGAGAAGATTCATTCCCGTCTCTATTTATATTTGCAGATGGAGCAACTGATTTCATCATTCTATTTTTCATACGATATTGGTTAAAACCAAAATCAAATAAATATAAATCAGCACCAGTATAACCATTGCTATAAAAGTTATAACGATCTTGATTATATATGGTTCTTGAAGAATTTATCGTATAAAATTGAGATAAATTAAATGGATTATAACGACGTTGATTTGTAATATCATACACATCAAAACTTAGCGAATTAGATGCAAATTGATCTAAAGAAGCATCGTACATTCCTGCTAAAATTTCGGCAGAAACTTTATCTTTATTTGGTCCTTCAATTTTTAATTGCCATTTTTCTTTTGCGCCCGGCGTCAATTTATCGCGTAAAACTTCAGCCGTAACTTTCAATGTTTTATTGGTAAATGGAACAATTAATTGTAAACTTCCTGATTGAATGTCATTAAATTTTGTCATCACATAATTCACGTAAATTCCACCACGATAATCTTCTTTGATTGGAATTTGAATAGATGATTTTTTATTTAATTCGATAAAACCTTTGTCAATAATTTTCTGATTCGCTTCTACTTCATAATACACATACGCATCTTTTGCGCCCGATTTGAAGTCAATTTTTGCAACATCATTTGGCTCATACGATGTTTTATTTTGCGAAACAGATAACAGTGTCTTAATTTCATTTGCTTTTTTCTCATTCGAAACATAAATCAAACGGTCAACTTCTACTTTTTGCGTTCCATCTAGCACAAAACCTTTTACCACATAATAACCTTCTTCTAAATCATTTGCTTGGTTAAATTTTATTTCATTCGAAACTTTGGTATCAAAATCAGCTTCAAAAACCTTTTTATTAGTTGACCATGTTTTTGGATTCATTTCATCGCCATAGGGTTCATTCGGAAATAATTTCTTGAATTCTTCCTTCGAATAAAAATTATAATCTGTTGTATATTTTTGACGACGCAAAACTTCTTTTGGAGCGTTTAACGAATAAATTTCGATATGACCTTTTCCATCTAATTTAGCATCATTCAAGTTTTTTACTTCAACTTTAATTACTTTTAAATCGTCTGATTTTGTTTTATCATTTACCAAAACATTCAACACCATTCGTGTATCACCAACTTTTACAGAAGACGTTGTCGACTGCGTTTCACCGTTAATATCGGTTACATTAACCTCTACAAAATAGTTGTACGTTCGTGTTTCATCTTTCTTTTTATCCGATGCAGGTTTTGCAATAAAATCAAACGAAAATTTACCCGAAGCATCAGTTACTTTTTCGCCAAATGTAATTTCTTCTCGTTGTCCACGACCAGCTGGAATTGAACGATACCAAGGCCAAAACGTAAAAATCTCTTGACGATAAACGCGGTAATTTACTTTTGCATTATCTATATTTGCACCCGAAAAAGCAATTGCTTTTCCGTCTACTACAACTTTATCATTTAAACTATAAACGCCTTTGTTATCCTCTATTTCTACTTCAAATTTTGGACGTTTGTACTCTTCTACTTTAAATGAATAATAACCAATTTGTCTTGAATTTTCATTCGCAATTACAGAAAAATTACCGGTTAAACCAGAAGCTGGTAATACAAAATTTCCGTTTGCAGAACCAAATTCATTTGTCTTTAATTCTATTTTAGAAACTTCTTTTCCATTCACATCATTTAAAACAAATGTCAACTTCTTATTTACTAAAACTTGTCTATTTTTATCTTTCGAATTGTATAAAATTCCTTTAAAGTAAACAGTTTGTCCTGGGCGATAAATCGCACGATCTGTAAAAATCTTTACTTGATTAATTGCGTCTTCTTCATCGTAATTGTTATCATAAACATAAGACGAATAAATTGCGTTTTCGTTTTTTACACGGTATTCAAAATTTTGCCATTTTGTTGGAATAATAATTTCTCCGTTTTTATCAGAAACAACTATTTTTTTATCATCTTTTACATTGTAATTAGAACGATTTAAAATCTCTACAGATACATTTTTTTCTGGTTTTCCAGATTCGCGATCTACAACCGAAATTTTATCATTCAATACATTCAACGCATATTTTGTAGCGGCAATATCAATATAATCTACCTCATCTTTCGATTTCAGGTTAAATGTTTGATCTGGAGAAAACAAAACGATGTAACGCCCGTTTTCCAAAGGATTTAATTTAACAACCGATGCGTGAAATTGATAATCATCAAACGATTTTAAATCAATCGCATATTCATTTACAACTTTCAACGTATTTAAGAAATTTTGCGCTTCTTTTAAACGATTGTCGTTATAAACATACAATGCATCTTGCTTTTCATTATCCTCAAAACCGACATTATAAGCCAAAACTTTTACATAAATCTTGTCTAAATTTTTATGCGAAATTTTAATTGGCGCATTTTTATTTTCGGTGATATATTTTTCTGCTTCAATTTTAAATTCTTTTGAATTGATTTTAGCAATTAAAGTATCAATCGATTTTTTTTCTGAAGATGTTGGATATAATTGATTAATCTTTTTCTGAATGTCAAAAATTTGGTTAATATTTTCTAATTTATTTTCTTCTAAATCATATAAATCTGTTGCCAAAGACGAATAAACATACGCAGAATACCATGCTTGTGGATATTTTGTAGCCAAAGATTTCTTTTGATTAACAAAATCTGAAGACGAAATATTGCTGTTCTTATAATTCAATAAATTCAGTTCATTGTACAAAACTGCATTTTGATTATTTTGCTTTTGATTGATTGAAATCAACTCATTATAAAGTTCTATTTTTTTCGCTTTATTATCATCTTCAGTCAAATAATTGATATAATCGTACACCAAAACGTCATAAATAGTTGGCGTTAAATCGGCCTGTAATTGCGTTTGTTTTTTATCATTGCTAAAATTCAGAATAGTTTTCCAATTGCCTACTTTTTCATTCAACAATACATTTTTATCAGCAATAGATTTCGAAAAATTTGCATTGATTGTTTTTGTAAATGTTTCTTCAGTCCAAAATCTTACATCATTCGACGTTTGATTTTCGACATTTGTACGTTTCTGTATTGTCCATCTATTTTCGTTAAAATACAATTGATACAATTGCGCTAAATACGAACTAACGATGGCGTCTTTTACTTTTGATTTTCCGTCAATTTCTTTTTTGAAAGCATCAAAAACAAAATTAACATCGTCTGTTTCATCAGAAGTTGCAACTTTTATTTTTGCTTCGTAAAACAAGGCTTTTATTATGCTTTGCTCGTTATTTTGTTTTCTTGATAAAGTTTTTACTTCATCAATTTTTGGTTGGATTGATTTAAATTGACCTTCTTGCATTTGTTGGTCAATTTCTTTCCACTTTTGATCAATCGAAGGAGATTGAGCCATAAGCAATGGATTTATTAGGATGGTTAAAAAAAACAGAAACTGTTTCATAGTGATATTTTATAAGTAGATGCAAGTTACAGAAAAATGGTTGGTTGTGAATGATAAATAAACTTCAAATTGTTGTGTTACAAGCAAAAAAAATCTGAATGTTGCCATTCAGATTTTTGATATATAATATTTTTTGCTCTTTATAAATCTTCGACATCAATGTCGTCGTCCATTTGAAGATCATTTAATTCTGCATCGTCTGCAAAATCCATTTCGTCTTCATCTTCTAAATCAACAATTAAGTCTTTTTTAGGTGCTTTTAAAGGCATCGATCCAAAACGGTAAACTGTTAATGGGTAATTTAAAACTGCTGGTTTATCTTCTATCGAAACTAATTCGGCAACAAATGTCCACATTTCCATAAAATCATATAAAAACATCATTCGATCACCTTCTAATGCGAATGCTTCTTTGATATAAAAATCTGCCATTGTTTCATCTGTACCATCATCAGACATATCCTCTAAGGGAATTTCTTTTGCCTGATTTCCATCTTCATCTAATTCATAAAACGAAGCCAATTCCTCTCCTTGTAAACTAAAGGCACTAATAATCCCTTTGTACAAAGTAAATAGAGTTTGTCGCTCTTTAATTTCTATGTCTCTAAAAACATCCTCTTTTGCGTCAAGGAAAACACGAATTTTATATATCACTTTCTAAATATTTTTCGGTACCAAATTTAAATCTTTTCCAATATTAATTACAAATTCTAATGCAGAATTATAATTATTTTCTACCTCGCCTTCTAAAATAGCCTCTTTTATTGCATTTTTTAGAATACCAATCTCTTTTCCGGGTTTAATATCAAAGATTTCCATGATTTGTTCGCCCGAAATTGGAGGTTGAAAATTACGAACTCTGTCGCGTTCTTCAACATCTTTTATTTTTTGATCAACCACTTCAAAATTTTGCTTGAAACGTTTTTGTTTCTTTTCATTTTTTGTTGTGATATCTGCTTTGCATAACGTAATTAGATCTTCAAAATCCTCGCCAGCATCAAATAATAAACGACGTAATGCAGAATCTGTTGCATCGTCTGTAACTACAGCAATTGGACGAGAACTCATCATCACCAATTTTTGTACATATTTCATTTGATTACCTAACGGTAATTTTAATCGTCTAAATAGTTTTACAACCATTTTAGCGCCTACAAATTCGTGCGAATGAAAAGTCCAACCAACTTTTTTATCAAAACGTTTTGTAACTGCTTTACCAATATCATGTAAAAGTGCCGCCCAACGCAACCAAACGTTGTCTGTGTTTACAGAAATATTATCGACAACCTCTAATGTATGGTAAAAATTATCTTTATGTTTTTGCCCTTCTACTTCTTCTATTCCTTTTAGGGCAATTAATTCTGGCAAAATATGCTGCAATAATCCTGATTGCTCTAATAATAAAAGACCAACAGATGGTTTGTCTGTCATCATTATTTTTTGAAACTCGTCCATCACACGTTCAAAAGAAACAATGTTAATACGATCTGCATTATCAATAATTGCTTGAAATGAAGCTTCCTCAATCTCAAAACCCAATTGAGCCGCAAAACGAATGGCGCGCATCATACGCAAAGGATCATCAGAATACGTTACATTAGGCTCTAACGGCGTACGAAGAATTTTATTTTCTAAATCTTCTACTCCATTAAAAGGGTCTAATAATTCGCCAAAAGTATCTTTATTCATTGAAATTGCCAATGTATTAATCGTAAAATCGCGGCGTTTTTGATCGTCTTCTAACGTACCATCTTCTACATGCGGCTTACGACTATCTTCCGAATAACTTTCTTTGCGAGCGCCTACAAACTCAAGTTCTATATTATTGTATTTAAACATTGCTGTACCGAAACGTTTAAAAACAGAAACTTGTGAAGTATTTCCTAATTTATTTGATAATTCTTTAGCCAATAAAATACCGTTACCAACGGTTACAAAATCGATGTCTTTCTTTTGACCACGATTTAATAAATAATCGCGCACAAAACCACCTACTACATAAGTTTCTTGATTGATTTGATCAGCAACTTCTGTAACAGCTTTAAATATTGGATTTGATACGGCTTCTAAGATTTTCATTTTGCAAAAGTAAAAGTTTTGTAATAAAAAA
Source organism: Algoriella xinjiangensis (assembly GCF_900115015.1). Classification (GTDB taxonomy): domain Bacteria; phylum Bacteroidota; class Bacteroidia; order Flavobacteriales; family Weeksellaceae; genus Empedobacter; species Empedobacter xinjiangensis. The sequence goes on from NZ_FOUZ01000015.1 coordinate 57,209, forward strand.
ACTAGTCTCTAATAACTTTTACTTCGTTATCTAGACCTAATTTAATTATTGTGGATGCTGTGAACTGTGGTCGAAAAGTTTTTGCTTCGTCTACAACAAAATCAACTCGCTCTATTACAGCAGGATTCATTTCCGAAAATATTTTTGGAGAAATTTCTCCCGATAAATTTGCAGATGTAGAAACTAACGGTCCTCCTAATTTACCTATAATTTTTTTACAAAAAAGATCATCTGTTAACCGAATTGCGATTGTATTATCGTCCGCAACAAGAGATTTAGGCAATCCTTTTGGCGCATCATAAATAATTGTCAACGGTGTTTCGTTAAGATCCATTAAATCCCAAGCCAATTCTGGTACTTCGACAATATCTTGTAACATTTTAGGAGAATCAACCAAAATAATCAACGATTTAGATGATGGTCGATTTTTTATCTGATAAATTTTCTCAATTGCAGCTTCATTTTTTGCATCACAACCCAATCCCAAGATTGTATCTGTAGGATAAAGCATCGTTTCGCCTTGTTTTAGTTTTGCTACAATTTCGTTTATATCTGACATTTTAAAAAATTTAAGTCGCAAAGTTAAAGCATCCTTTAGAAGTCTGGAAATTTATAGTTGTTTTATTTCCAAATAAATATTTTTTCAAGAATAAAATAGTTGAAATTCAAAAACTAAATCTTCCTCTATTATATTATTTGCTAATAAAATATTCTTTAATTTAGTAGCAAATTTAAATAATTATGAAAATAACAATAATTTCTTATGATAATTGGGGTTTAAATAAAAAATTAGTGAATTTCTTGAAAAACGAAAAAAAACATGAAGTTATTCATATTGATTTTCATTCATTTAAATACAAATATTCAAGCGTTTTCTCAAAAATTTACAATTTTATACTAAAAACATTTTTTCAGAAAAATTTAAAAAATATTTATTACGGTGACGAAATTTTAAAAATACTTAAGACAAATGATAAACAAGATTTAATTCTTACAATAAAAGGTGATTTTATTGATGTAAATGCTATAAAACAATTTAAAAATTATTCAAAAAAATCAATTGCTTTTTTTAATGATTCCTCTACTAGATGTCCTAAAATAAAAAAAGTTCATTCCTATTTTGATAAATCTTTTTCTTTTGAAAAAGATGATTGTAAAAATTACAACATGCATTTTCTTACAAATTGGATTTATACAAATTCATCAAACACTACCAATTATACTTATCAAATTTCTAACGTATCCTCTATGGACAAAAGATTTAATCTATTAAATAATCTATCTATAGAATTAAGTAAATTATCAATTAAATATAAATTTATTGTCTTAAAAAATAAAAAGAATTATAAAAGTACAAGTCTAGATATTATAGATCAAAAACTTTCTTTAGAGGAAATTAATAAATTAAACAACGAAAGTGAAACTCTTTTAGACATTAATCGTGAAAATCAAGAAGGGTTATCGTTTAGAATTTTTGAATCTTTAGGTTATAAAAAGAAATTAATTACAACAAATAAAGATATTATGAATTATGATTTTTATAATCCAAAAAACATTTATGTTATTGATAAAAAATTTCCCAAAATAGACGCTTCCTTTTTTAAAGAAAAATATGAAGATATTCCAACCGAAATACTAGAAAAATACACTATGAATGGTTGGTTTAATAAAATTACGAGCTAATTATTTAAATAATTATATCTTTGACACTTCAAAATGAAATATCAGTTCATCATCAATTTCATTAAAAATTATTCATAAAATGACACAAAAAATTGTTGTAAATAATAATTTTCCGACTACAAAAAATGAAATCGAATCAATCATCGCTAATTTTGATTCGATTGACCAATATATCGCAAAAGGAACACGAAATTCAATCAAAAAAACGACTTTAGAATCTGGTAAAATTACGACGATAAAATCGTTTAAAATTCCAAATATCGTTAATAAATTTGTGTACCGTTTTTTTAGAAAATCGAAAGCTCAACGTTCTTATGAATATGCAGAAAAGCTGATTAAATATAGTTTCAAAACACCTTATCCAATTGCTTTTGTCGAAAATAAAGCGACGATTTCTTTTTTAGATAGTTATTATTTTTGTGAATTAGTGGAAGCTGATTTAACGTATCGCGAATTAGTGGAAGTTGAAAATTGGCCAAATCGTGAAGAAATTTTGAAACAATTTACCAAATTCACTTTTGATTTACACGAAGCTGGAATAGAATTTCTAGATCATTCGCCAGGAAATACGCTGATAAAGCAAGTTGACGATAATAAATATGAATTCTATTTGGTTGATTTAAACCGAATGAACTTTCACAATTCGATGGATTTTGATCAACGAATGAAGAATTTTTCTCGCCTTACACCGTATAAAAATATGGTTGAAATTATGGCAAAAGAATATGCCAAATTATACAACAAAACCGAGCAAGAAACAAGTGATAAAATGTGGTTTTATACGGAAGAATTTCAGCTGAAATTTCAATTAAAACAAGCTCGTAAAAAGAAACTAAAAGCCTTAATTGGTAAAAAATAAATAAAATTGATTACAAAATCATTTCGCGAAAGGGTACAATTATATTGTATCCTTTTTGTTTAAAATAATCTTCGAAACCTTTTCGTTTTGTAACCAAAACAAAATCTCCACCCCAAGCGCCAAGGCTTTTTACAGACCCCGTATAATCAGAGAAATAAAGATCTTTTACTTTGGGTTGATTCATAAATACCGCTAATTTATCTTGGTATTCATCCATAATTGCTTCAAAATCGTGTAAAGTTTTCACTTTTGTAGCTTCAATTACCAAATTAGATAATTCATTAATTAATTCTAAATCTTTCGGTTTATTCTTATAATGATTTCCAACAACAGCCTGTGTATCTTGTTTTTGATTTAAATAAACAAAATATAAATCATCTATAAAATTCCAATTTAATTCTAGCTTTTCAACCTCAACAATTGGTTGATTCGAATATAAAATTGGTTGATTATTATGCGCACAAGCAATGTCATACCCACTTGTATTGAAGGTCATTTTATTCAATTCAAACGGATCAATTTCTATCCATTTACTAATCAAATCAATCAAAGTAGAGCTACTTCCTAATCCCCATTGTTGCGGATATTCTAACTTTGTTTCGCAGTTATAAGCGAGATTAGATTCAAAAAAAGATGGATTAAGTTGTTTTGCTTGACGTAAAATAGATTGCAATGATTCGCTTAATTTTTGATGAGAAGTTTCTAGAATTTCTAAAGAACTCAATTCAAATTTCACCTCAAACCATAAAGAATCATCGTGCTTTTTTGCAGTCCAATAAATAACATTTGATTGCTCCGAAAGTTGCGATACAAAAAGACATTGCCCATATTTTGTGGGCAATGCAAATGCTTTTGCTCCATCCATCACAACATATTCCCCAATTAGGAATAATTTACCATTAGAACGGAATTTTTTCATTTTTTAGCTTGCAGAAGAAGTCGAAACTTCTCTATTTATTTTTTTAACCAAACCTTGTAATGTGTTTCCTGGACCAACTTCTATAAATTCAGTTGCGCCATCAGCAATCATATTTTGAACAGATTGCGTCCATTTTACAGGAGCCGTTAATTGTGCAATTAAATTCTTTTTAATCTCAGCAGGATCTGTAACTGCGGTTGTTGATACATTTTGATAAACTGGACAAATTGGTGTATTGAAAGTTGTTTCTTCAATCGCTTTTGCCAATTCTTCTTCAGCTGGTTTCATTAATGGTGAATGAAAAGCGCCACCAACAGGTAAAACTAAAGCACGTTTTGCGCCTAATTCTTTCAATTTTTCACATGCTAAATTAACTGCTTCAATCTCTCCAGAAATAACCAATTGTCCTGGACAGTTGTAATTTGCAGCAACTACTACACCATCAATTTCTTTACACGCATTTTCTACAATTTCGTCCTCCAATCCTAAAATTGCAGCCATTGTAGACGGATTAGCTTCGCAAGCAGCTTGCATAGCCAAAGCACGTTTGTAAACTAATTTTAAACCAGATTCAAAATCTAAGGTTTCATTTGCAACTAATGCCGAAATTTCTCCTAAAGAGTGTCCTGCAACCATTTCTGGTTTAAAGTCTACTACTGTTTTTGCTAAAATTACTGAATGTAAGAAAACCGCTGGTTGTGTAACTTTTGTTTGTTTTAAATCTTCAGCAGAACCGTCGAACATAATTGATGTGATATCAAATCCTAAGATTTCATTCGCTTTATCAAATAATTCTTTTGCTAGTGCAGAATTTTCGTACAAGTCTTTTCCCATTCCTGAGAATTGAGCGCCTTGTCCTGGAAAAACATATGCTTTCATGATTGTATTTTATAATTGAGACAAATTTATAATAAAATCTTAAACTTCGATCTTAATCGATGTTTTTGATTTTTCTTCGCGGTAAATATCATCCAAATATCTATAACGATTCGCAACCGAAATTGCATGCAGTTTAGAAATTGTATATCCTTCTTTACCATCTAAAAACCCAAGACGAAAAATATAATAACTTAAAAAGCGATAAGCTGGCTTAATATTATAATGAAAGAATGATGGAACTAATTTTTTGAGATGTAATTCTTGCGCACGAAGCTTAGAATAACTATTTAGTTTTGCTAAATATTCTTGTTCATTATCAAAGGTATAATGATCTAATTTATGTTTCAAAAAACCAACTTCGCCTTTACATTCTACAATTTCATGCACCATACGATCTAAGCGATATTGCGATTTAGATTTTCTAAAAACACGTATTGCCTTATCATTTTGCATACCTGTATATTGGATATGCTTGTTCTTGAAAAAGAATTTTCGGTACACAAAATAAGCATCAAATTGAGGATTATTATTAATTGTAGAAATAATTTCTTCCTTCAATTCATCTGGAATTCCTTCATCTGCATCAAAAAAAGTAATCCATTCATTATTTGCTAATGAAATTGAATAATTGCGTTGATTGGTGAAATCGTCAAATTTTCTTTTTACAAATTTAACTTTTGGATTTTGAAGTGCAATTTGCTCCGTTTTGTCTGTACTATAAGAATCTACAATAATTATTTCATCAGCAAAGTCAACATTATTCAAATAGCGTTGTATATTTTTTTCCTCGTTGTATGTTATCAGCAAAGCTGAAATTTTAGTAGACATTTTAACGTATAGCTTCGTGTTTAGTATATAAAACTGATTTTTCATCAGTTTATTTCATGTGCTCTGATAAGAATTCTGACAACTTACCTTTAAATAATTCAAAATCAAACAATGAATAATAATTATTTACTTCTTTTTTTATCTGTCGATTATTTAAACCCTCAAATTTTTCGGGAAAATAGTCTTTTAAATGAACACTTGTGTGATTTATTCCATCTTCAAAAGTTGCCCAAACATTTTTATCAATCCAAGGCGAAAAAATAATAAATGATTTTTTACCAACAGCTTTCGACATATTTATTGCGCCACCATCATTCCCAACAATCAAATCGCATTCGTTTGCAATAGCTATAAAAGAACGTAAATCATCGCCTAATAATTCGAAATAAACTTTTGATTTGGTTGTTTCTGATAACTGATTATAAACTTCTTTGGCTTGCGCTAGTTGTTTCGGAAAATAATTGAATAGAATATTAACATTATAATTTTCGCCTATAAAATTAACCAATTTGGCCATTTCATTTAAAGGATAAGTTTTTGACGGGTCAGAACCTAAAAGACTTATCATCACTGTTTTTCTCGATAAATCAACGTTGTGTTGTTGAAATAATTCTTTTGCAGTTTGAATTTCTTTTTCGGTTAAATACAATTTTGGTTCTGTTGCCAAAGGAATATCTATACCAAGTGGTTTTAACAATTCTAAACGATGTTCTATCGCTAATCCTAACGTAGAATTTGGCTCATGGTGCTTTATAACATTATCGGTGTACAAAAATGTACGTCCAGACTTTTTATATGATATTTTTTTTGGTGCATTATTAATAAAAATATCAATCCAACTTTGTATTTTTGAGTAAGCATCAATTACAATATCATATTTATTTTGATTGACTTGTTTCGAAAATTGAATCAATTTAAAGAAACCTTTTGTCTGCTTTTCATCAAAAATAATTTTATTATCGATGTAAGGATTATTCTCCAAAACAGGCAAAGTATTACTATTCACCAAATAATCTATTGTTGCATTTGGATAAGCTTTTTTAAGATTCTCACACAATAATGAAGTAATCAGTACATCTCCAATCATCTTGTGTTGGATGATTAATATCTTCATAAAACTATTATACTATTTTGATGTTAATGTTAGTTTATTTTGACTCATTCTATGATTAAATGATTGAATATACGCTTTTAAAAACTTTTCCATTTCATTTTTTATTTTTAATTCTTTATTAATCAAATTATTTTTCAATAATGGATCAGCTTTCCAATTAAATAATCCCAAAGATTTTGTTCCGTCAAATGCTAAATAATAATCTCCAATTTCTAAATTGTATAAATTATCAATATAATTAACTACAAAATCTTTATCTGATTGATATGACTTTCCATACGTAAGAATCTTGGTATTTAATTGTAAATAATCTATCAAACTTGGCAAAATATCTATTTGTTGAAAGTTTTTTGTTGATTTATAAACCATTTTTTCATCATTTGGTGCAAAAAATAAGATTGGAATTCTAAATTTTCCGACATTATTTTTATAAATTGATTCTTCTCCTGTTGACGAAGTATGATCTGCAGTTAACACAAAAATTGTATTGTTATACCAAGGTGTTTTTTTAGCAGCTTCAAAAAATTTCTTTAAAGCGTGATCCGAGTAAGCAATAGATTCATGTATTTCGGTTGTGCCTTTCGGAAATTTACCTTTATATTTTTCTGGTATTATAAAAGGTGCATGCGACGAAATTGTAAATAATGTAGAGAAAAAAGGTTGTTTAAAAGTGGTTAACTTTTTTGAGAAAAATTGTAAAAAATCTTCATCAAAAACTCCCCATTTTCCATCAAAAGAAGCTGGTCCTTCGTACTCATTTTTACCATAATATTGATCAAATCCTGCTACATTGGCATATTGATCAAAATTCTGACTACCATTAAAAGCTCCATGAAAAAAAGAAGTAGCGTAACCATTTTCTTTTAAAATTTTAGGTAAACCATTGATATTATTTAAAGAATAATTAGAAGAAATTAAACTTTTATTCATTAAACTTGGTATACTAGAAATTGTAGATGGTACCGCATCAATTGATAGTTTACCATTTGCAAAACCATTTTCAAAAAAGTAACTTTTTGTAATTAATGAATCTAAAAATGGTGTTTGTCCTCTCTGAATATTTTCTCGTCCAAAACTTTCTAAAATTATGACTACAACATTTTTTTTGTTTGGCTTTTGATGAGAAAATGATTGTATTGGAGAAAATATACGTTCTGCTTCTTCGTCTTTAAAATATTTTATTTCTTTTAAACTTTCTTTTTTATTCAATGTTTTCATTACCATAAAAGGTGTATTTAAAACTAATGCACTTGTACCTATCGGTCCATAATTAGATGCATCTACAACACTTATAGGCTTTCGTCCTACTCCTCTTCCCATCAAAAATAAGATTAAAACAACTCCTAATAAGGATAAAATTGAATAACTAATTGGTGTTTTTTTGATGGATTGAAACTTTATTGTCTTTAATAAAAAATAATAAAACAAAAGTGTAACACCTATTAAAAGAGGTATTTGCCAATAATCTACAAAATAAGATTGTATTAATCCTCCTATTTCATTACTCATTCCTTCGGCTGTTATCATGCTAAATGAACTTCTTCTACCTACAAATCTAAAATATTCATAGTCTACAAAATTTAAACACATAAAAATTCCGTTGGCAATAAAAAAAGTATAAAAAAGTATTTTCTGATAACGTTTATTCTCTTGTATTTTAGAAGGATATAAATGTAAAATAGCAAATAATAAATTGACATAACCAATAACAGATAAATCAAATAATAAGCCTCCTAAAAAAACGGAGTAATCAATATCTGTAAAAAAAGATTGATTATAAAAGTAAAAACCAATTCTTATGCCTTGATAAAATAATAACGTTAAGAATAATCTTTGTAAAAAAAGAGTTAATGTATTTTTAGCAGAGTTCATATTAATTTGTTAATTCGGCAAAACTAATAAATTATTATGGTTTATAGACAAATAAAAAAATCCTTACGCTTGTAAGGATTTTATATCAAAAATTTTATATTTAATTAAACCGCAACATTGTGCTCACGTAAAGCATCATTTAATGAAGTTTTTAAATCTGTACTTGCTTTTCGCTTTCCGATGATTAATGCACAAGGAACTTGAAAATCTCCTGCTGGGAATTTCTTTGTGTAAGAACCTGGAATAACAACAGAACGTTCTGGTACATATCCTTTGATTTCTACTGGAGTTTCTCCCGTAACATCAATAATTTTAGTTGATCCTGTTAAAACAACATTTGCTCCTAAAACTGCTTCTTTACCAACACGAACACCTTCTACAACAATACAACGAGAACCAATAAATGCATTATCCTCGATAATAACTGGAGCAGCTTGCAATGGCTCTAAAACACCACCAATACCAACACCACCAGATAAATGTACGTTTTTACCAATTTGTGCACAAGAACCTACAGTAGCCCAAGTATCAACCATTGTACCTTCGTCTACATACGCACCAATATTTACATAAGAAGGCATTAAAATAACACCCGAAGAAATATAAGCACCATAACGAGCAACAGCATTTGGTACAACACGAATTCCTTTTTCAGCATAATTTCTTTTCAATTCCATTTTGTCATGGTATTCAAAAATTCCTGCTTCTAAAGTTTCCATTTTCTGAATAGGGAAATACATTACAACTGCTTTTTTTACCCATTCGTTTACTTGCCAACCATCAGCAACTGGTTCTGCACAACGTAATTGTCCGTTATCAATTAATTCAATTACTTCGCGAATCGCAGTTTGCGTAGCTTCTTCTTGCAACAACTCTCTATTGTCCCAAGCTTTTTCTATAATTTGTCTTAAATTCTCCATCTTTATTAATAATTGCCACAAATATAAAAATTAATATGACGGCTTTTGATAGAGATTTCTTATTATTGAATCGTTTTTATAAATTTGCTGCATGTCGAGAATTTTAGCTTTAGATTACGGAGGAAAAAGAACAGGTATTGCTGTTACAGATCAATTACAAATAATTGCATCGCCTTTGGATACGGTAGAAACGTCAAAATTAATGGATTTTTTGAAGCAATATATTGCCAAAGAAAACGTTTCTGACCTTGTTGTAGGATTATCTGTTCGATTTTCGGGCGAATTAAATGAAATAGAAAATCAAATTCTTCCTTTTCTTAAAAAGTTTGAAAATGAGTTTCCTACAATAAAAATTCATCGTGAAAATGAAATGTTTACCTCAAAAATGGCATCGCGCGCAATGTTTGAAGGTGGCATGAAAAAGAAAAAAAGACAAGAAAAAGGAATGGTTGATAAAGTGAGTGCTGTTATAATTTTGCAATCATTTTTATCGCATAAACTATAACAAATTGTATCTTTGCCGATAAATTAATTAAAAAAGATCAAAAATGGTATTACCAGTTGTAGCTTACGGAGACCCAGTTTTACGTAAAGTTTCACACGAAATAGATCAAGATTATAAAAATTTACAAGAACTGATTGAGAATATGTTCGATACAATGTACGACTCTAGTGGAGTTGGTATTGCGGCACCTCAAATCGGAAAAGATATACGTTTATTTATTGTTGATTGTTCGCCTTTCGAAGAAGATGAAGATTATGATGATGTAAAAGACGAATTAAAAGATTTTAAACGTGTTTTTATCAATCCTAAAAAAATTGGAAGCTCAGAAGGTGACGAATGGGCTTTTACAGAAGGTTGTTTAAGTATTCCTCATATTCATGAAGATGTTACACGACCAGAATCTGTAACTTTAGAATATTTTGATGAAAATTGGGTAAAACATACCGAAACTTTTTCGGATATTCGCGCTCGTGTTATTCAACACGAATACGATCATTTGGATGGAAAGCTATTTATTGATTATATTTCCAGCTTCAAAAAGAAACTAATAAGTAATAAATTAAAAAATATAACAAAAGGGAAGGTAAACACGAGTTACAAAATGAAATTCCCTTCATAGACCCTTAAACATAATTTAGAATATGGATTTATCAAGAGTTATCGCAATTTCAGGAAAACCAGGATTATACCGTTTAATTTCTCAAACAAGAGGTGGTTTTGTTGTTGAGGATTTAGAAAAAGGTAAAAAAGTCTCAATCGCATCTAACTACAATGTTAGTTTATTAGACAATGTTGCGATTTATGGTATTTCGCAAGAATTTCCTTTAGCAGAAGTTTTCTTCAGAATTTACAAAAAAGAAAACGGAGGAGAAACTATCGATCATAAAGTTTCTGGTACGGAGTTACGTAAATACATGGAAGAAATTTTACCAGAATATGACGATTCAAGAGTTTACGATTCTGATTTGAAAAAATTATTCCAATGGTATAATATCTTACATAAAAACGGATTATTAAACATTGATTTAGCTGCTGTAGAAGCTGCAATGGCTGCACAACAAGCACAAGTAGAAAATACAAATGTAGAAGCTGAAGTTGTTGCTGAAGTAAAAGAGGTAGAAGAAAAACCTAAGAAGAAAGCACCAGCTAAAAAAGCTGCTGATAAAGACGCAGATGCTAAACCTGCTAAAAAAACAGCTGCTAAAAAAGCAACTAAAAAAGACGAAGGTTCTGAAGAAAAATAAATGATGAATACACGTAAAGATCAATTAAAAGCATTTGAAAGATTGCTAGATATAATGGATGAATTACGTGAAAAATGTCCTTGGGATCGTAAACAAACAATGGATACGTTGCGTACGTTGTCTATCGAAGAAATTTACGAGCTTTCGGATGCCATCATCGAAAAAGATTCGGATGAAATAAAAAAAGAACTAGGTGATGTTTTTCTTCACCTAGTTTTTTATTCTAAAATAGCATCCGAGCAAAATCAATTTGATGTAGCAGATGTTTTAAACAGCATTTGCGAAAAACTAATTCACCGTCATCCGCACATTTATGGCGATGTCAAAGTAACTTCTGAAAAAGAAGTACTAGAAAATTGGGAACAAATAAAACTAAAAGAAGGCAACAAATCTGTTCTTTCTGGCGTTCCTACTTCATTACCTGCAATGGTAAAAGCCTATCGAATTCAAGACAAAGTAAAAGGTGTTGGCTTTGAATTTGAAAATTCCGATCAAGTTTTTGATAAAATTACCGAAGAAATTAATGAGTTTAAAGAAGAACAAAATCCAACCGAAAAGGAAATGGAATTTGGCGATATTTTATTCTCTTTGATAAACTACGGACGTTTTAATGGTATAAATGCAGAAGATGCACTAGAACGATCAAACAAAAAATTTATTAAACGTTTTCAAATTTTAGAAGATTTAGCCAAAGAAAAGAATCAGAATTTGAAGGATTTGACCATTTCTGAATTAGAAAGTTTATGGAATTTAGCGAAAATTCGCTAGTGTAAAATCGACACTATAAAAAATCTCCAATTCAACGAAAACGTTGTAATCAGACACTTTAACAACATTATAGATATCTTTTATCGACACCAATAAAACAAAGTATTACAAATTATTGTGCACGCACAGAAAACCGACTTATATTTGCAGTGGTTATAGCGAGCAATAGCTTGTAATAATGGAAGGAAGTTTGTTTACTAAGTAAACAGTTTTCTCATTTTTTTGTGGTTTTGATGAAAAGGTGACTTAATGTCGCCTTTTTATTTTTTATCAACTTCTTATAAAAATCACAAACATTAATCCCTATTCAATTTCGATGATTTTTTGTATTTTTGTATAATGCAGTTTCAATTACATTCTGAATTTAGTCCGACCGGAGATCAGCCAAAAGCAATCGAAGAATTAACAAAAGGTATTCATCAAAATGATAAATATCAAACACTTTTAGGTGTTACTGGTTCTGGAAAAACATTTACAATTGCTAATGTTGTACAAGATGTGCAGCGTCCTACGTTGGTTTTGGCGCATAACAAAACTTTGGCAGCGCAGTTGTTTATGGAATTTAAAGAATTTTTTCCGAATAACGCAGTCGAGTATTTTGTTTCTTATTACGATTATTATCAACCAGAAGCCTACATACCGTCGTCAGGAACTTATATCGAGAAAGATTTATCAATTAATGAAGAGATAGAAAAATTACGTTTAAGTACAACTTCTTCCCTACTTTCTGGGCGTCGCGATATTTTGGTGGTTGCTTCAGTTTCATGTTTATATGGTATTGGAAATCCAAATGAGTTTCATAAAAATGTCATTCAGATAGAAACTGGTCAAATTATTTCGAGAACTGCTTTTCTGCATAAATTAGTTCAAGCTTTGTATTCTCGAACAGAAGGTTTATTTCAGCGTGGTAATTTCAGAATAAAAGGCGATACGTTGGATATTTTTCCTGCTTATGCTGATGATGGAATTCGCGTAAATTTCTTTGGAGATGAAATCGAAGAAATCTCAGTTTTTAATGTAGATTCTGGTAAAACAACTTCAAAATTAGATAAAATTAATATCTATCCTGCAAATCTTTTTGTGACTTCTAAAGACACTTTGAATGGTGCAATTGAAGATATTCAGCTCGATTTAGGAAAACAAGTTGATTATTTTAGAGAAATAGGAAAAGGTTTAGAAGCAAAACGTTTGCAAGAGCGCACAGAATTTGACTTGGAAATGATTAAGGAATTGGGTTATTGTTCGGGAATCGAAAACTATTCGAGATATTTGGATGGTCGCGAGCCTGGAACACGTCCTTTCTGTTTGTTAGATTATTTTCCCGAAGATTTTTTGATGGTAATTGATGAATCTCACGTAACCGTTTCTCAAGTTCATGCGATGTATGGCGGCGATAGATCGCGTAAAGAAAATTTGGTTGAATATGGTTTCCGACTTCCGGCTGCAATGGATAATCGTCCATTAAAATTTGAAGAATTTGAAGCTTTACAAAATCAAGTTATTTATGTTTCTGCAACGCCTGCAAATTACGAATTAGAGAAAACAGAAGGTGTTGTTGTAGAACAAGTTATTCGCCCAACTGGTTTATTGGATCCTGTAATTGAGGTTCGTCCGACTCAAAATCAAGTGGATAATTTGATGGAAGAAATACACAAACGTGTAGAATTGGACGAACGTGTTTTGGTAACAACTTTAACCAAAAGAATGGCCGAAGAATTGACAAAATATCTAACAAAATACGGTATTCGTTGTCGTTATATTCATTCAGATGTTGATACGTTAGAGCGTGTTCAGATTATGGCTGATTTACGAACTGGTCTTTTTGATGTTTTGGTTGGAGTTAATTTATTGCGAGAAGGTTTAGATTTACCCGAAGTTTCTTTGGTTGCAATTTTAGATGCCGATAAAGAAGGTTTTTTAAGAAGTCATCGTTCGTTAACGCAAACCGTTGGTCGTGCAGCGCGTAACATAAATGGCTTAGCAATAATGTATGGTGATAGAGTGACAGATAGTATGCAAAAAACGATTGATGAAACAAATCGTCGTCGCGAAATACAAATGCAATACAACAAAGATCACGGAATGGTGCCAACTGCATTAAATAAAAAAATTACAAAACTAAGTATGGCTGCAGCAAATTTTGAAGAAAATCCTTACGAACAAAAGAGTATTCTGAATAATGCTGCCGAAATTAAAGAAAATTATTCGACAGAAGATAAAGATAAATTGGTACAAAAATTGCAGAAAGAAATGGAGAAATCTGCGAAAAATCTTGATTTTATAAAAGCCGCAGAATTACGCGATCAAATTAAATTATTAACGCAAGAAGATTAAGAAGAGAACTACGTATTACAATGAAAACGATTTTTACAATTATTATATCAACCATTCTCTTTAGCTCTTGTAATACACATATCGCAAAAAATTCTTTAAACGATGAATCAATTCAAAATATTGGATTGGATCATTTAATTCATAAAAAAGAATTAAAAATTTTCGCGAAATTTGATACACCACTTAATTATACTCGAAAACAAAATTTAACTGATTTTGGGCGTTGGTTAAACAATATTTCTCTAAAAAATGATAATGTTCCCGTTTACACATACAACGGACAAGCAAAACCAAATCCAAATATTTATGTAGGTGTTTTAGATTTAGAACAACCTACAAAAAATATTCAGTTTAACGAAAATGGTGTAATTAGCCTTAGAGCCGAATATTTTTTTCAAGCAAAAAAATACGATAAATTAGATGCTTTAGCTAAAATACCAACCAATCCAATTCCTTACACAAAATACATAAATGGCGATTATTCCTATAAAAAGTTTAAAGAATATCTAACCTATTATTTAGAAAACTCAAATCCATCAACCATAAAATATCTTTTGGAACCTATTCCGTTTAAAGATTTACAAATTGGTGATGTTTTATTTCAAAAAGGCGCAACAAAAAGTCACGCCGTTATTGTAATGGATATGTCTACAGACAATAAAGGAAATAAGTTATACATTCTTGCACAAACTTATTACCCAAGTCAAGACATACAAATCATCACAAATCCAAGCAACGATTACATCTCACCATGGCACGAAGCCGCTGAAGGTATTATACTTACACCCGAATGGCGATTTCTTTCGTCGGACTTAATGCGTTTTAAATAGATTATACTTCCAAAATCATTTCATTTTACTTAAATTTGTTTATTCAAAACCAGAAATCGATAAATTAGGTTAAAATAAAAAAATTATGCAAAGAGTATATTTAGATAATGCGGCAACGACTGCTATTCGTCCAGAAGTTGTTGACGAAATGGCAAACGTAATGAAAAACGTTTATGGAAATCCTTCTTCTACACATGTTTTTGGTAGAGAAGCAAAGGCGTTAATCGAATTATCAAGGAAAAATATAGCTCAACGTTTAAATGTAACTTCTGCTGAAATTTATTTTACTTCTTGTGGTACAGAATCTAATAATACGATTATACGTTCTTGTGTAAATGATTTAGACGTTACGCGTATCATTACAACAGATTTAGAGCATAAATGTGTATTAGAAAGTGTAAAAGATTTAGAAAAACGTGAAAAAGTTGATGTTATTCGTCTAAATATCTTAAAAGATGGAAACATTGATTATGATCAATTAGAGGAATTAATCAAAGATCAATCTAAAAAAACATTAGTTTCTTTGATGCATGCCAATAACGAAATTGGAAATTTGACAGATGTAAAACATATTGCTAAAATTTGCCAAGAAAATAACACGTTATTTCACACAGACACCGTACAAACAGTAGGACATTACGATTTAGATTTAAAAGATTTAGGTGTAGATTTTGCTTCATGTTCCGCACATAAAATTCACGGACCAAAAGGTGCTGGTTTTTTATATGCAAAAAAAGCAACACACATCAAACCTTTAATTTCGGGTGGTGGACAAGAAAGAGGTTTACGTTCTGGAACAGAAAATGTGTACGGAATTGTTGGTCTTTCAAAATCATTAGATTTAGCTTTAGACGAATTAGATGCACACATTTCTCATATCAAAGAAATTAAACAATATACGATTGACCAATTAAAAGAAGCCATTCCTGGTGTTGCTTTTAATGGATTATCAGAAGATTTAGAGAAAAGTTTATATGCATTATTAAGCATCAAATTACCTTTTCACGATAGTTTAATTGGTTTCGAATTAGAATTAGCTGGTATTGCAGTTTCTCAAGGAAGTGCCTGTAGTTCTGGTGCAGCAAAAGTTTCGTTGGTAATGTCTACGTTATATACTGACGAAGAAATTGATCAAATGACACCTTTACGCGTTTCTTTTTCATACGAAACAACAAAAGAAGATATTGATATTTTAATTAGTACTTTGAAAAAAATTGCTGCAAAACATCAATTACAAAACGCATAATGTCAGATTTTAATCAACTTGATATTCTGATATTAATTGCAATCGCTTTTGGCGTTATTAATGGATTTTTTAAAGGTTTTATTTCACAATTAATCGGTTTAGTCGGATTTTTTGTGGCGATTTGGTTAAGTTTTAAATTTTACCAAGCAGTCGAAGTATTTGTCGATGCCTACAATATTGTTGCAGATGGTTTAACATCTTTAGTTGCTTTAGTTTTAACATTCGGAATTGCATTTTTCACCATCAAACTCGCATCAAGCCTTACACAAAAAACAGTAGAAGCTGTTGGTTTAGGCTTTATGAACAGATTGGGTGGTGCAGCTTTAGGATTGGTTTTATACCTTTTACTATGCTCGAGTGTTTTATATTACATTGATCCAGTTTTAGAAATTGGATTTAAAGAAACGAAAGACAACAGTAAAATTTTACCGATTTTAAATCAAAGTGCAGAATACATCAAAAACTCAATTTTTGAAACAGATAATAATTTAAGAGAAGATCCGAGAGGTTCTATATAAAAAAAGGATTTACGAGAGTAAATCCTTTTTGATATTTTAGTAAGAAATAAATTTAGTAATTAATTTTAAGTTCTCCTTTTGTAAACACTTTATATTCATAATTATGTGTATCATTATTATACCAGTGCATTTTTCCATTGAAAGTTCCTTCTATTTTATTATCAGAATTTTTCGAAATGATGTGTGAAAAACTTTCTTCTTGATAACTTTTATTATTATAAATATACATAAACCAACCATACCCAGAAATAGCATCACTACCAATTTGTCCATCTTTCAGGCTAAAAGTTATTTTTTCAGATGATTCGTTATTAATACTTGCTGTTACTTCTAATACATCTACTTCGAATTCATCTTTCTTTTTATTAACAACTATTGAATTAAATGTTTTTTCTACCCCATCAATCGTCACTTTTAAATAAGAATTTTTTGGATTCTCAATACTCCCAGAATCATCATCGTTGCTACAAGATGAGAAAGTAAAAACAGTTACCATTAAAAAATAAATAAGTTTTTTCATAAGTTTTTTTTTTAAAAAATATTTATTCAAATATAAATAAATATAATTGTTTTAAAGATATTTTTATTTTATTAAAGCGCCACCTTTTGTCGTATAAAATCGTTTCTTTGTCTCATATATAATCAAATTATGAATAGTGCAATCATACTTACAGCCATCATCTTTTTTATAGTTGGTGCTGCGATTAGTTTTTTATATGCAAAATCGAAAGCAAATTCTAGTATTATAGAAAATGAAATAAAATTTCAGGAACTTCAAAAACAATATGATACATTAAAAAATGATTTTTTAGAAATAAAAGATGATGCAAATTTTAATATGGATCAATGGCAAAAAGAACGTGAAAAAAATACGGAATTAAGTGTTCGTCATCAAGAAACAATGAAAGCCGTTGAGGAACAAAAATCGTATATGCTTGAAACAAATGGACGATTGAAAGAACAATTTGAATCTTTATCTGCTCAAGTTTTAAAAAGTAATAACGAACAATTTCTTGATTTAGCAAAAACAACATTAGATAAACATTTTTCTGATTCTAAAAATGATTTAGAAAAAAGACAACAAGCCATCGATTCATTAATTAAACCTTTGAATGAAAGTTTGAATAAATTTGATGGTAAAATTTCGGAAATAGAAAAAGCGCGAGAAGGTGCTTATACCGAAATTAAAGTTTTTCTTGACGCCATGCGTGGCACAACAGACAAACTGCAAAAGGAAACAAATACATTGGTTTCTGCACTTAAAACTTCGCATACACGAGGTAAATACGGAGAAATTGGTTTGCGTCGTGTGGTAGAATTTGCAGGTATGTCGCCGTTTTGCGATTTTGAGGAACAAACTTCTGTTCAATCAGAAAACGGAATGCTTCGCCCCGATTTAATTGTTAATCTACCTGGAAAAAGAAAAGTTATCATCGATTCTAAAGTTCCTTTAAATCAATATATGAAAGCTTTTGAGACGGAAGATCAAGATTTGCGTCAACATCATTTACAAATGCATGCAAAAGCGGTTCGCGAACATTTAAAGAATTTAAGTTCAAAAGCTTATTGGAATCAGTATACCGAAGCACCAGATTATGTTGTGATGTATTTACAAATTGAAAGTTCTTTTGGTGCTGCACTAGAAATGGACCGAACTTTGATAGAAGATGCATTAAACAATAGGATAATTATTGCAACACCAACTACTTTAATTACAATGCTACGCACAATAGCATTTAGTTGGCAGCAATTAAATGTTGCCGAAAATATTTATCAAATGCGTGATGCTGGGATAGAATTGTACAATCGTGTAAATGTTTTGATTCAACATTTTGCAACGGTTGGTCACAATCTTAATCAAGCTACGCAAAGCTATAACAAAGCTATCGGATCATTAGAAAATCGCTTTATTCCGCAAGTTAAAAAGCTGAAAGAAATTGGTGGAACGTTAATGGAAAAAGAAATTTCAGAAACTAAGCCAATTGACACAATGATTCGTTCAATAAATAACGTAGATATTCAATAATCAGTCTATATTTGCACAACTTTTAGAGAGAATGAAAACAAGCCTATTTACCTTGATTCTTCTATGTTCTCCTGCGATTTTTGCTCAGGTAAATTTTGAAGATAAATCTGTTCAGGTAAAACCTAACTTAGAACTGAATAAAGTTTATAACTATTCATTTACAGATCGTAACGTCTCGATTTCTGTAAACGACACAACGATGAATGTTGTGAACCAATCTACAAAAACAATAGAATTGGTTGATAAAAATGAATTTGTAAATAAATTTGAATTTATAAATGGTAAAAATGAATCAAATGATCCTGATGCATTTTACCGTGATTTTATTAATAATTCCGAAGGATTAAAATATTTGTTTACGACAAATTCTTCGGGAGAATTTTTAGAACTTTTGAATGTTCCACAAATTGAAGAAAAATTACTTGATATTACAGACAAATTAGCCAAACAACGCAAAAAGTCTGAAGAATATAAAGGTAATATTGCTTACATTGAAGAGATGATAAAATCAAAAACTTATGTTCCGTATGTTTTTGAACAAGAGGTGCATGTTTTTAATTATTTTAATGGACAATTTTTACAATTCGGAGAAAAATACGAAGGAAAATCTGTTCAAGATAATATTTTTGGTTTTCCTATTTCATCTACAACTACTACTTATATAAAAGATTTAAATAAAGAAAAAGGTACTTATACAGTAGCTTCTGACCAAAATTTGAGTAAAGATGATTTCGAAAAATTATGGGAAGAAATGGCGTATTATATGTTGAATGATGCGAAATTAAATTTATCTCAAGATCAAGTAAAAAAAGAAATTAAAAAATATTCGGAAACTGTACAGTTAAAAGTTTCGTATGAAAACACGTACGATATAAACTCAATTTTACTAAAATCTGATTATTTCTTTAGTTTAAACATAGGTTCTAAAAAAACAGTTAATCATTTAAGCATCAAATTATTAAATGATTAAACTTTTATTTTTTACTAAAAACGGATTCTATTTAGAATAATTTCCTTTATTTTTGACTTTGATTGATTACATTTTAATGAAAGTAAAATTTACATATTATTTCCTTTTTCTATTATTTTCGATAAAAATATTTGCGCAAAATAATGCACAAGATAGTTTGGCGCCAATTGTAAAAAATGATACAATTTTTGCTACTAATCCTTCTGATAGCATTGTTTTTCCGAAAACGTATTGGAATGTTGGAGATGTAAAACGCTACAATGTAACCACAAGCGAAATAAAATTAGAAGGCGATACAATATCTAATCAAGAGCAATATACCTATAATGTTGTGATTGAGGTTGAAGATATTTACCAAAATGAAACGGTTATTAAATGGAATTTCAGAAATGTACAATTCAATTCAAAATCATTTTTAAATAATCCTTTTACCTTAGCCAATAATGTTTCGATTTCCTTTAAAATAGATCAAGATGGACGTTTTCTTAGTTTCATTAATCTAGATAAAACCATCAAACAATTATTACTTTCTTCAGAAGATTTAGAAAATAAATATTTAGATAATCCGAAAGCAATTGCGATTATCAAAAAGAATATTCAATATTATTCAAATGAGGAAAATATTGTAAAACTTTTTGACAAAGATATTCGTCAATTTCATCATTTTTATGGCAAAAGTAATTTTACTTTAAACAGCGATCCTTTTGTTTATCAATCTTACATGGACAATTTGTTTAGCACTTCTCCTACTCCGGCTACAACGTCAATCAAGTTAAACGAGGTTGGTACGGCTCATACAAATTATATTATGGGAAGCTTTCAGGAGGCAGATAAAGAATGGTTAGCAAATTCTTGGTACACCTATTTGAAAGATTTGGCAACGAAATTAGGAAGTGAAGAACCGTCGAAAGATCGTTTGAAAGATGATATCAAATATTTTGTAAAAACAACTTCTCGTATCAAAGATAATGGTTGGATTTCGTATAGTATCGAAACTAAAAAAGTAAAATTTCAGGACACAGATTACACTTTAGAACGTCGTTTTGAATTAGTTGATTAAAACTCCCACCAATACTGATAATTCTTAGAATTATTAATCGTAAAAACTTCGGATTTCAAGATTATTTTTCATAATTTTGCATTCATTTTATATAAAACATATTCACTATGCAATTGTCTGAACAAGAAATTATTCGTAGAGAAAAACTACAACAATTAAGAGACTTAGGCGTTGAGCCTTACCCTGCCGAAGAATTCGTAGTTACTTCTAACTCGAAGGAGATAAAGGAAAAATACGAAGAAGGAAAGGTTGTTAAGCTTGCCGGACGATTGATGAGTGTTCGTGTAATGGGAAAAGCTTCTTTCGCAGAATTACAAGATAGCGAAGGACGTATCCAAATTTATGTATCAAGAGATGATATTTCTTCATCAGAAGAAGGTGTTGAATACAATACAATCTTCAAAAAATTAATGGATATTGGTGATTTTATTGGGATTGAAGGATATGAATTTACAACGAAAGTTGGCGAAATATCTATTCATGTAACCAAATTAACACTTTTATCAAAAACATTACGTCCTTTACCAATCGTTAAAACCGATGAAGAAGGTCACGTATTTGATGCTTTTACAGACCCAGAATTACGTTACCGTATGCGTTATGTAGATTTGGTTGTAAATCCACAAGTAAAAGAAATTTTTGTAAAACGTACACGTTTATTTACAGCGATGCGTAATTTCTTTAACGATCGTGGTTATATGGAAGTAGAAACACCTGTTTTACAATCTATACCAGGTGGTGCAGCAGCTCGTCCATTTATCACACATCACAATGCATTAGACATTCCGTTATATTTACGTATTGCGAACGAATTATACTTAAAAAGATTAATTGTTGGTGGTTTTGATGGAGTTTACGAATTTTCTAAAAACTTCCGTAACGAAGGAATGGACCGTACGCATAATCCAGAATTTACAGCAATGGAAATTTATGTAGCCTACAAAGACTACAATTGGATGATGGATTTCACAGAGCAATTATTAGAGCATTGTGCAATAGCAGTAAACGGAACATCAGAAGCTACATTCGGAGAACATAAAATCGACTTTAAAGCACCTTACAAACGTGTAACAATGCGTCAAGCTATTATTGATTTCACAGGTTTTGATATCGATGGTAAATCTGAAGCAGAATTATTTGAAGCTGCTAAAGGAATGGGTATCGATGTAAATGATACAATGGGTAAAGGAAAATTAATTGATGAAATTTTTGGAGAAAAATGTGAAGGAAATTACATTCAACCAACTTTCATTACAGATTATCCAAAAGAAATGTCTCCATTGACAAAACAACACCGTGATAATTCTGAATTAACAGAGCGTTTTGAATTAATGGTTTGTGGTAAAGAAATCGCCAACTCATATTCAGAATTAAATGATCCGATCGATCAACGCGAACGCTTCGAAGAACAGTTAAAATTATCTGCAAAAGGTGATGACGAAGCGGGAGAATTCATCGACGAAGATTTCTTAAGAGCTTTAGAATTTGGAATGCCTCCAACAGGTGGTTTAGGAATTGGTATGGACCGTTTGATTATGTTTTTAACAAACAATCCATCAATTCAAGAAGTTTTATTCTTCCCTCAAATGCGTCCAGAAAAAACTGCACCAGCATACGAATTAACAGAAGAAGAAAACACAATTATCACAATATTAAAAGCAAACGATAACATCGATTTAAATGAATTGAAATCTCAATCTGCATTAAGCGGTAAAAAATGGGATAAATCAATAAAAAATCTAGCAAAATACAACTTGACTAAAGTTTCTGTAGATGGCGACATCAAAACAGTTTCTTATTTAGGCGAGTAAATACCCTTTCATCTATTTAAAGCTCAACATCAAGTTGGGCTTTTTTTGTGCCTTATTTTTTATATTTAGAGAGTAAAATTAAATCTTAAGCATTTGCTTTGAGTCTTAAAAAAATATCTGTCATTCAGAGCGCAATGAAGAATCTAAAATCTCTCATAATATTTTCTATGGCGTTCCCTCACTTATAAAATCCAATAAAAAATAATAACATTGTATCTCACGCTCGGTCGGGCTATCCGTTTCAATCTTTGCTATACAGCAAAGGATTTCCACTACTATCCCTAACGCAACTCTTAGTTGTCAGTTATAAGTTAT
>NZ_FOUZ01000016.1 GCF_900115015.1 Algoriella xinjiangensis
TTAAAATCGCTTGGATAAATTTTACGGATTCTTTTCATATATTAAAATTAAGGTTTTATGCTTAACTTTTACTCCCAACTAAGTTAGTATATCCATTAATACCAACTCCATCCTGTGCATAATTAAAGCTCAATCCAAAGAAAATTAAAAATATATTTATAAAGAAATTTTTCATTATTTTAACTATTTAGATAAGTTAGAGTTATACAATTAGTTCCATATCCTGTATATTCATTAGAGGCATTGTTTTCGTTACCTTTTTGTACAGTTACAGATATTATATCTCCTTTTTTTAATTCAATTAAACTACTTGTAGAAACACTAGCAGCAGCGGCAGAACTATTAGGTATAGAGCTTGATGTTTGCATATATTCTACCTCATTTTTCATTACTCTGTACGTGTATGTTGCTCTGTATGTAGGGCTTGATGCAGGTTTTTTTAAAGAAGACGAAAAGCTTATATGATATTTTCCTGTTTTTCCAATTGTTATTTTATTGTCTTTTACTAAAAAATTAGTTAAATCAGCAGCAGTCATTACATCAAATAAAACATCTCTTTTACTAACATCACCAGTACCTGAGTAACCTAATCCAGTAAATATATAGATAGAACTATCGGATGATCTGTCATATTTATCAATAATGAAGGATTCCCAATTAATACCATCCCAATAATAAAAACCATCCGCTAGACTAGGATTATTTTCAATAAATATCATATGACCTTTTTTTGTAGGATTAGTAGGAAAATCATTTGATTTTGGAATTAATATTCCATCTTTTTGTGATGGATTAGTTATAGAATAAGGTTCTATATGTAGCGTAGCTTTTGGATCATCTATGTTAATACCAACTTGGGAAAATAAAAAGCTTGAGATGAAAAATTGTATTAATAAAATTTTATTCATTGTATATATTTATGAGAAGTATAGTTGTATATGTTTTTTGAAATTGTAGTTTTTAAAAAAATAGGTAGAATAATTTTATTCTACCTAATAAGTATTTTTCATAGGTTAATTATGAATGTAGTAGAGGTTGCAAACTTCTATATTTATTGACAATACAACAAGAAAATAGGGATATTAATAGGTGTCTATTTTGTATCTATTTTTTTAATTTACTCAAAAAGAGTTTTTTATATATCAATAATGTAATTAAACCATATATACTAAATAGATTAAGAAGTTAAAATGGATATAAGATTTAACCATATAGGAGATAGAAGTACTATAGAAAAGTAAATTTCTATCCATATAATATTAAGCTAAACGATAAAAAAGTAAATAACCAAGCATACAAAAGTCATCCTTTGTCTTCTAAAAATAATTGTAAGTTTGTCAAGTGAAACTTTGGGCGACAAAATTAATTATATTTTTATACCTAACAACTTCAACACAATTCTCGCAATTGTATAAGTTGCCCATATTTGTGTCTCATTTTATCGAACACGCTCAGAGTGACGATTTAATTGATGAAATGGTTATATTTATTGTGCATCATTACGGTGGACACGAAGTTGATGAAGATTGGCAAACAGATCAAAAATTACCTTTTATAAACATAGAAATTGCACATATCGATCACAGTTATTTGCCAATTGTAATAGTAGAAATTCCTAAAATAGATAAAAAAGTTCTTCACGAACCTATTTCTTCATTTAATGAAGATCAAATCTACTCTTATTATTTAAATTCAATTTGGCAACCGCCAAAACAAGCGTAATATTTTAAACGATACATTTTTAAAACTGAGAATGCTCTAAATATTTTTATTTGGATCAGTTGCTTTATGCCTCATTTTTAGAATTAAAAATTATAGTTAATCATTTAAATTTTACGATGTTAAATAAAATCATTGATTTTTCAATCAAGAATAAATTCATCGTGGGCTTATTTACGTTTGCACTAATTCTTTTTGGTGCTTACGAAGTAACGCAATTGCCCATAGATGCACAACCTGATATTACATCCAATCAGGTTCAAATAATTACTGTAGCACCATCGTTCAGTGCAGAAGATATCGAACGATTGGTGACTTACCCTGTTGAGCAAGCAAACTCTAACATAGCCGGAATTACAGAAATACGAAGTTTTTCGCGCTTTGGTTTATCATTAGTAACAATTGTTTTTGATGATGATACAGACGTTTATTGGGCTAGACAACAAGTAAGTGAGCGTTTAACACAGGTAAAAGACGAAATACCAGATGGAATTGGACAACCACAATTAGGACCAATTTCTACAGGTTTAGGAGAAATTTATCAATATGTTGTACGTCCTGCCGAAGGCTACGAAGACCAATATGATGAAACCGAGCTGCGTACAATTCAAGATTGGATTGTTCGTCGTCAACTATTGGGAGTTCCTGGTGTTGCGGATGTGAGTAGTTTCGGCGGAAAATTAAAACAATATGAAATCGCTGTTGATCCACAACGATTGCACGCTTTTAATTTAACAGTAAATGATTTGTTTGACGCACTTTCATCAAACAATCAAAACACGGGTGGTGCATACATAGAAAAAGGTCCAACTTCTTTGTTTATTCGTTCCGAAGGCTTAATTGGTAAAGAGTCTGATATTGAAACTATTTTAGTAAAACGCTCTAAGAATGGAACACCAATTTTGATGAGAGATGTTGCTGAAATTAAGACTGGGCATGCTACGCGTTATGGCGCTATGACTTACAATGGAGAAGGAGAGGTTTCTGGTGCAATTGTAATGATGTTGAAAGGAGCAAATAGTAACGAAGTGGTAAAAAATGTTCAGCAACGCATCGAAGAAATTAAGAAAACATTGCCCGAAGGTGTTGTAATAGAACCTTTTTTGGACCGTAAAAAAATGGTTGATAATACCATTCACACAGTCGAAGTTAATCTTTTAGAAGGTGCTTTGATTGTTGTATTTATTTTGGTGTTATTTCTAGGAAATTTACGTGCAGGATTTATTGTTGCATCTATTATTCCGTTGTCTTTACTTTTTGCCATTATCATGATGAATCTTTTTGGTGTTGGCGGAAATTTGATGAGTTTAGGAGCTTTAGATTTTGGTTTAATTGTAGATGGCGCAGTTATTATTGTAGAAGCTGTAATGCATCAATTGGCACACAGTAAAAAATTTGGCTTAAACAATAAATTGACTCAAAACGAAATGGATAAAACCGTTGGTTCATCAGCAAAAAAGATGGTTAATTCTGCTGTTTTTGGACAAATTATCATTTTGATTGTTTATTTACCAATTTTCACTTTACAAGGAATCGAAGGGAAGATGTTTAAACCAATGGCACAAACAGTTGCTTTTGCTTTGATTGGAGCTTTTATTCTCTCATTAACGTATGTTCCAATGATGAGTAGTTTATTTTTGAGCAAAAAGAAAAAACTAAAAGAAAATATTTCAGATCGTGTAATGACGAAACTTGAAATTTTTCATCAAAAATATTTAATTAAAGCTTTAAAAGTTCGTGCCATTATTTTAGTTGTAGTGATGGCTCTTTTTGTATTCTCTGTGTTTGTAATGACGCGTTTGGGTGGTGAATTTATTCCTGCCTTAGAAGAAGGTGATTTTGCGGTTGAAGCACGAATATTACCAGGAAGTAATTTAACAACAACTATAGAGTATACAAATAAAGCAGCTAAAATCTTAAAAGAACGTTTTCCAGAAGTTGAAATGGTTGTTACAAAAATTGGTTCAGGTGAAATACCAACAGAACCAATGCCAATGGATGCAGGAGATATGATTATAGTGTTGAAACCTAAGAAAGAGTGGACGTCGGTAACTAATTTTCCTGAATTGGCGGATAAGATGACCAAAGAGTTAGAAAATATTCCAGGACTTTCTACAGGTTTTCAATTTCCGGTTCAAATGCGTTTTAATGAATTGATGACGGGTGCGCGACAAGATGTTGTTGTAAAAATATTTGGAGAAAATTTAGATAGTCTAGCTACAAATGCAGAAAAAATTGGAAAGATTATTAATACTGTAGAAGGTGCGCAAGATTTGTATATAGAACCAGTAAACGGAATACCGCAAGTCGTTATTGATTTTGACCGTGCACAATTGGCGCAATATGGTTTGTCTATTGGAGAAGCAAATCAAATTATAAACATGGCTTTTGCAGGACAATCAACAGGAAAAGTTTTTGAAGGAGAAAAACGCTTTGATTTAGTTGTTCGATTAGCAGATGATAAACGTGCTAATATTGATGATATTAAAAATCTTTTAATTTCTACGCCTTCAGGAACTCAAATCCCATTGCATCAAATTGCGAATGTTGCTTATAAAAATACACCAAATCAAATACAAAGAGAAGATGCAAAACGACGTATTGTTGTAGGTTTTAATGTGAAAAATAGAGATGTAGAAAGTGTTGTAAATGAATTACAACAAAAGGTAGATGCACAAATTAAATTACCTACTGGCTATTATACAACATACGGCGGTGCTTTTGAAAATTTAAATGAAGCCAAATCTCGTTTAGGTATTGCAGTTCCTGTGGCATTGATTCTCATTTTTGTTTTATTGTATTTTGCTTTTCATTCAATCAAAGAAAGTCTACTTATTTATACAGCGATTCCTTTGTCATCAATCGGTGGAATTTTATTTTTAGCTGCTCGAGATTTACCTTTTAGTATTAGTGCAGGTGTAGGGTTTATAGCTCTATTTGGAATTGCAGTGCTAAATGGAATTGTATTAATTTCAGAATATAATCGTTTGCGCAGCAACGGAATCAAAAACACAACCCGAATTGTTATTATGGGTACTCGAACGCGTTTGCGACCAGTTTTAATGACTGCCGCAGTAGCTTCTTTAGGTTTCCTACCAATGGCTTTAAGCAACGGTTCGGGTGCAGAAGTTCAGCGTCCTTTGGCAACTGTTGTTATTGGCGGATTGATGGGCGCAACACTTTTAACTTTATTTGTTTTACCAATATTATACGTTATGTTTGAACATATTCATATCAAGAAGCGTCGAAAAAAATCAACGCTTCCAACAACATTTATTTTAATTTTATTCTTAATTGGTTCTTTTACTCAAGCACAAGAACGTTTAACATTTGACGCTGTTCTTAAGTTAGCCGAAAACAATAATTTGGAAGTGAAACAAGCAGAATTAAATACACTTTATTATCAGAAAAATGTATTTTCAAATCGTTCGATTGGACCAACAGAAATCTCGACAGAATTTGGTCAAGTAAATTCAAATGAGTTTGATGAAAAAATATCGATTTCTCAATCGTTTCAATTTCCGATTGTTTTTAAACGTCAAAAGGCATTAAACGAACAATTTATAAAAGTATCTCAATCAAACGAACAATTAACCAAGAAAGAAATTAAACAACGTTTAGCTTCTGTTTATGTTTTGATGCAAAATTTAGAAGCTAAAACAGATTTATTAAAAGAAAATCAAGCAATTTATCAGCAATTTTTAGCAAAAGCTAATTTGCGTTTACAAAAAGGAGAATCAAATAAAAGTGAAGTTTCGACAGCAATTATTCAATTAAAATCAATTGAAAATCAATTAAAATTAGGAGAAACTGAAATTGAGAATGCGGCGCGCCAAATTCAGTATTTAACAAATTCTCCCACAAAAATTTATTCGGTAAAAGAACCAATTGATTGGAAACTTTTAAATGATTCAAATATTTCAACACAACATCCACTTTTGCAATTAGCAGAAGAAAATATCGAAACATCTTATCTTGAAGTTGAAGTGGAAAAATCGAAGAAAAGCCCAACTTTATCAGTTGGTTATTCAAATCAAAGCTTTTCTGATTTAGATAAAAATCGATACAATTCGTTTCAAGTTGGTTTGCAATTGCCTTTGTTTAATAGAGGAATTAATTCGACAATTGATGCCGCTAAAGTAAAAGTTGACTTGGCAAAACAAGCTTATCAAATTCAGACTTCAAAAATGCAGCAAGATTATGATATGCTGCGTAATCTAATTGTAACGTACGATGAAGTGGTAAATGATTTTGAACAAACACAACTTCCGGCAAGTGAAGATTTGCAAAAAACGATTAATAGACAATTGATTGAAGGTGAAATTAATTTTTTGGATTGGGTTATTTTGAATAATCAAATTATTGAAGTGAAATCAACTTATTTACAAGCCAAAAATCAACGCGAGCAAGCGTATGCATCAATTTCTTATTACATATCAGAATAACATGAAAAAATATAGTATAGTTCTTATTATAAGCTTATTTTTAGTAAGTTGTAGTAAAGATGAAAAACAAATAGAAGATCAGAAAACTGAAGAAACTTCTTCATCAATCTTAAAATTAACAGACTCGCAATTGAAAAATATGGCGATTGATACGGTTAGTTTTCGAAATGCGGTTTTGCCAACAACAATTCGTTTAAACGCAAAAACCGAAGTTACGCCACAAAATACTGTTTCTATTACAAATGCATTTGGTGGTTATGTAAAACGAATTGCTTTAATTCCGGGTAATTATGTCAAAAAAGGACAAGTTGTTGTGGTTTTAGAAGATCCACAATACATTCAAATGCAAGAAGATTATTTGACGACAAAAGCTTTATTAGAACAAGCAAATGCGGATTATTCGCGTCAAAAAGATTTGAATATAGAAAAAGCAGCAAGCGATAAAACGATGCAACAAGCAAAAGCATCTAAACAAACTTTATTTGTAAAAATGCGTGCATTAGAAGAAAAATTGAGACTTATGAATATTAATCCATCTTCTGTTTCGTTGAATAATATTCGTAGAACAATCAATGTTTATGCACCAATGAGCGGAATGGTGAGTGAAGTTTTTACCAATACAGGACAATATGTTTCTCCTGCGGACGCAATGTTAGAAATTATCAATCCATCAAGTTCTTTGCTTAATGTAAAAGTTTTTGAGAAAGATTTAGGCAATATACAAGTTGGACAAATTTTAAATGCATTTACTAATTCTAATCCAAATCAGAAATTGAATGCGCAAATTTCTGCAATCTCAAATGAAGTGAACGAAGATGGAACAGTGGATGTTTATGCTAAAATTACAAATTTGAATGGTATTCGTTTAGCGGCTAATATGTATTTTAATATAGAGTTAATTATAAATCAGCTTCGTGCAAATGTATTACCAGAAGAAGCTGTGGTTCATTTTGAAGGAAAAGATTATATTTTTGAACGAATGAATAAAAATCAATTCAAAATGATATTGGTTGAGGTTGGAGTTTCTTCTAATAAAATGGTTGAAATAAAAACAACAGTTAATACGAATAAAATTTATATTTCAAAAGGTGCTTACAATCTTTTAACTGCATTAAAAAATAGTGGAGAAGAATAAAAGAAAAATTGATTTTAATATGCAAAACAGCAACTCGTATGAGTTGTTGTTTTATTTTAAACTAAATAGGTACTTTTGTTGACAGTCTTTCTTCCTAAAAAATAAGCCTCCAATTAGAGGCTTATTTTAGGTTAATATGAAATTACTTTTCTAATACTTCTCCTTTAATTCTTAGAGATATATAATCATTTTCGGCGTTTACAGCATCTGTGTCAACAAGAAATGTTTTGCGAATAAGTCCAACAGTCATTTTGTATTTTACCACGATTTTACCTCTTTTACCAGGCATAATAGGATAATCTGGCTTAGTAAAAACTAAACAACCACAAGTAGATTTTACATTTTTAATAATCAAAGGTTGGTCACCTGTGTTTTCAAACTCAAATACACGAACTCCATCATCTTCTCCTTTTTTAATAAGTCCGTAATCGATGGTGTTGTCCTTTGCCATGAATTTTATTTTAGGACCTATTTGAGCAAAGCTTAATGTGGTTGATAATAGAAAAATAAAAACAGCTATTAATTTTTTCATTTTATAATTATTGATATTTAATATAAGGACGCAATTTATGAAAAAGTAAGTAAATTTTATCGATTACTTAAACTAATAAGTGGTATTGGTTTTTATTCATCCATCTATAAATGCAGTATTCAAGATATTTGAATACATATTTGCACTATAAATTTCTAACAGAAACAACATCATTAATTTTTTAAATTAGTATTCTATTTATTTTGAAGATATTCAGCAAGACGTTTTCGGGGCTTAGTTTAGGTACAAATAAAAATTTAACAGAAGAACTACCATTGAACTTTGTAGTTTCGCATCACTATTACAAAATCGTTTTTAACTGCTATTAGTAAATTAATGACCATTTCGTTTCAAGTATTTTTTTGGCGCATTATCAGTCAACCAAACACCATTGTCTGAAATGAGAAACTCGAAATTGTCGTTATACATTTTTTCAGCAAGTACATTAAATATAAAAGGTTTACCATGTCTTTGTGCAACCTTAATTGCTATTTTAATATCGCTTGATTGCTGGAAATAAATCGTAAAACTATTCTTCTTTTAGATTTTCTAAAATAAGAATAGTTTTATGAAGAAGTTTTATTTTTTAGATGGACGATCAAAACCAAATGTTTCGAGGCGATTATCTTTTTTATCTAAAATGATATTTTTTAAAATTTCAGCAGCAACCATAGAAAATGTAATTCCATTTCCACCATATCCCAAAGCAAATAATTTCTTTTCGCCTTTTTTCCAAGGTCCAATGTAAGGTAAGCCATCATTTGTGGAACTAAATGTTCCGCACCACGCCATTTCTGTTACAAAATCAATGTTTGGGTAAATATTTTTGAATTTTCTTTCAAGGATTTTTACTTTTTCTCGCAATAAATGATCTCTTTTTACGGGATCTTGAAAATCTTCATCTTCACCACCTACAATTAATCTGTTATCTTTTGTGGTACGCATATACAAATAAGGCTCCGCAGTTTCCCAAATCAAACTCTGATGTGGCCATACCATATTTTTATCGACAGGCGCAGATGCAATTGCATAAGTAGAAAGTAAATTCATTACTTTTTTTGGTAAAAACTGTCCTGCTTCAAAACCATTTGCGATAATAACATACTTACAAGACACAGTATGATTATGTTCGGTTAGTAGTTCGTAGCCATTTTTGGATTCTTGTATTTTTTCAATTTTAGTGTGCGTATAAATTTTAAGTTGATTTTTGGATTGATGATACTTTAATAAATTAATAGCGGCTTTATAAGCATCCATTTGTGCAGAAGTATCATTTTGTAAAGCTGCAATTCCGTCAATATTTTGATATTCTTTTAGTTGTTTTGCATCTAAAAAATTAATTGGTAACCCAACATCTTTTCGTATTTCATATTCTTTTTCTAAAAGTTCAACGCCTTGTTTATTGCTTGCTAAAAAAACGGTTGGGACACGCGTAAAATCAGCATCTAACTTTGTTTTTTTGAATACATTTTCAATTGTTGTAATTGCTTCTAAACAATTAAAATACGCATCAACTGCAATTTTTTCTGGCACAATATGTATTAGTTTTGATAAAGGTGTATCAATTTCATATTGTAATTGTGCAGTACTAGCAGCGGAACTACCTGTGGCAATCGTACGTTTATCAAATATGGTACAACTAATTCCAGCTTCGCACAATTCATGAGCAACCAAAGCACCTGTAATACCAGATCCAATTATAGCCACATCAGTTTTATAATTTTCTTGAAGCGGATGATAAAGATCAAAAAATTCATTTTTAACAATCCAAAAAGGTAAACCAGAATGTAAATCCATTTTTAAGTGTTTAGAAACTAAATATAATCAAATTAATTATTGATTATGAGTGGTTTGGTTTTTATTTGATCAAAACTTTAGGTTTTTGAAAACAGTCTTTTTGGTCTAAAATGAGTAGATTTAAGATATAATAGTAAAAACTAAAAACTACAATTATGGCAAAGTTAAAACGAAATGGTTACAAATTGAATTATGTAGATTATGGAAATAAAAATGGACAAGCCGTTATTTTGATTCACGGCTGGCCATTGAGTTTACAATCGTGGGAATACCAAATACCTAAAATTGTAGAAGCAGGTTTTCGTTGTATTGCGTATGATCGCAAAGGTTTTGGAAAATCTTGTGCCACATGGGATAATTATGATTATGATGATTTAGCTGAAGATTTAGCTGCTTTAATCACTGAATTAGAATTGAAAAATGTAGTATTGGTTGGATTTTCGATGGGTGGAGGAGAAGTAATACGTTATATTTCAAATTATGGTAACGATAATGTTGCAAAAATAGCTTTGATAAGTTCTATAATTCCATTGGTTAAACAACATGATGACAACAAAGATGGTGTTCCTCAAAAAAATTTAGATCAAATTTTGGATCAACTTCAAAATAACCGATTAGATTTTCTTCAAACTTTTCATAAAGGATTTTATAATTACTCATTACTGCATAAATCAGTTAATCAAGCCCAATTAGATTTTGATTTTTCAGTTGCATCTTCTGCTTCGCCAAATGCAACAATAAAAGCAGCATTGGCATGGATGGATACAGATTTTAGAGAAGAATGTAAAAACATTGATGTACCAACTCTAATTATTCATGGAAAAGCTGATCAAACTGTTCCAATTAGTACAGCAGGAAATCAAGCAGCTGAGTTAATTAAAAACAATATATACATCGTTTATGATGATGCGCCACATGGTTTAAACATAACACACAAAGACCAGTTGAATAAGGATTTGGTCGAATTTTTACTTTCTATATAAAATTAAGATTAGTAATAAGAAACAAGATAGATGATGAAAAAGAATAATAAAATAGTAACAAGTTTAGCTTTGGCTGGTTTGGGAGGACTTTTCTATTTATGTTTAAATAAAAGGAAAGTTAAAATACCTAATTATGTAGAAGTAATAGAAGATTTTGATACAGAAAAATACATGGGAAAATGGTACGAAATAGCCCGAATAGATTTTAAGTATGAAAAGAATTTGAAAAACGTGTCTGCTACTTATTTACTTAATAAAAATGGAATAATAGAAGTACATAATCTTGGATTTGATTATATAAATAATAAATGGAAAGATGCAAATGGTAAAGCAAATTTCAATGGAGAGATGGATAAAGGAGCGCTAAAAGTTTCCTTTTTCGGACCATTTTTCTCAGGATATAATATTGTTATGATGGAGCCTGATTATGGAACAGCATTAGTTTTTGGAGAAAATCATGATTATTTATGGATTCTTTCACGAGAAAAAACAATATCTACAGACATAAAACAAAAATACTTGAATTATGCACAAGAAAAAGGCTATAATACAGCTAATCTAACGTGGACTATCCATGATTAAAATAATGATAAACTATAATATTTGAGAAAGGTTATTTAATTTTAAATAACCTTTTTTATATGCAAATAATTCTATTATTTTCGAGTAGATTTAATTGCCAAGGCAATTAACACAGGTTGAAAAAATAAGCGTAGTAAACGTTTATTATCTGTATTTAATCCAAAACCATTGCGGCGATTTTTATATTGCGCCCAATTGCCTGGGAATACAGCTCCAAAAAAAGTAGCAGTAATATTTCCTACAATTTCTTTGTCCTTTTCAGGCGTTAAAATCAGCGAACTACCCAAAACAATTTCCGCAATACCAGAATAAACAACCGTATCATCTTTATCTAAAGGCACCCAATTAGGAACTTGTGCTTTAAATTCTTTTCTCGCGAATGTTAAATGGCTTATTCCTGCTAGTACAAGAAAACCTCCTAATGTATATCGTGCTATATTTTTTGATTTTTCTGTCATGATTAAATTTTTTATGGTTAATTATAATCATGAAGAGAAATTACCATACCAAACATTTTTTCAGTATGTTAATAATTTTTAAAAGAGTTTTATTTCAGTTAATAGATTCGTTTTTGATTGGATAAAACTAAATCTAGTTCTAAAAATTTTTCTTTCATTGTGCTTAATGCGAATGCCGCCGCAGAAGCAGTAAAAACAGAAAAATCAAAAGTTGCTTTAATACCCGTAGAAAAAGTCATAGATAAGGCAAAAATTAATAGTAGAAAACCACTAATTTTAGCAAAGGTTTCGGTTTTGTATCCTATCAAAAGAAAAACTGGTAAAACTATCTCGGCTACAGTTGCTATAATACCGACAGGTTCTATTAAGTTTTCGGGAATTACGGGATTTATTATTTTTGTATAATCTAAAAAGTTTTCCCAATTTCCCCATACGGCAACTTCTTTATTCCACATTCCAAATCGATCTGCTACAGCTGATAGAAATCCGATTGAAATAGAAAGGCGTAAAAAAAGTTTGATTATTTTTTTGCTCATCTTGATAGTTCTAATTGTTTTTTAAAGATAATATTTTATAAAAACAAAATGCACTTCTATTGAAGTGCATTTTTATTCTATTTTTAGAAATTTACTATATTACCATGGTAACATGCATTGTATATATCTTTCAGCTCTTGTACTGTTGGCGTTCTTGGATTAAAACCAGTACATGGATCTAGAAAAGCATTGTTTGCAATGTAATCTAAATTTTTATCCCAATCTTCTAAAGTAATTCCAAAATCCTTTATAGTAGCATAATTATTTACATCAGATCTTAAAGTTTCAACTGCTTGAGCTAAATCTTCGGCAGTTTCTTTTCCAATTACTTTTGCAAGATCTGGGAAACGTTTTGAAACTTTTTCATTATAACGAATCACATTTGGTAAGAAAATAGCATTAGACGCACCGTGAGGAATACCATAAAGTGCACCAACTTGATGAGATAATGAATGAACAATTCCTAACCAAGCATTATTGAATGCTAAACCAGCCATAAAAGAAGCATCGTGCATGTTTTGTCTTGCATTGATGTTTGTAGGATTTTTTACAACTTCTTTTAAGTTGTTAAAAACGATTTCTAGTCCTCCTTTTGCTAAAGCATCAGCATAATTATTTTCGATATTAGATACATAAGCTTCAACACAATGTGTTAAAACATCAAGACCAGTATTCGAAGTTACATGTGCAGGCATAGAAGCACAAATTTCACCATCTACAATTGCAATATCTGGCGTCAATTCATACGATACAATAGGATATTTAACTCCTTTCTCTCTGTCAGTAATTACAGCTAATCCTGTTGTTTCTGTACCAGTACCACTAGTTGAAGGTATTGCTATAAATTTTGCTTTGTTACGTAAAGTAGGTACAGTAAATGGTTTGATCATTTTTTCAAAATCCGCGTCAGGATATTCATAAAAAACCCACATTATTTTTGCTGCATCAATTGCAGAACAACCACCTAAACCAATTATCCAATCTGGTTGAAAATCTTGCATTAATTTTGCTCCTTTAAAACAAGTTGCAGATGAAGGATCTTCTTCAACTCCATCAAAAATAGCTGATTCTATTCCTGCTTCTTTAAGAAAATTTACTGTTTTGTCTAAAGTTCCATTATTACGCATAGAGCTACCACCAGTAACAATTACGGCTTTTTTACCATTAACGTTTTTTAATTCTTCTAAGCATCCTATTCCGTGAAATACTTCTCCTGCTATAAATAATTTACTCATTTTATTTTATTAATTTATATTGCAAAATTAGATGAGTAGAATGATGTATAGATTATAAATATAGGCCTATTGCTTGTAAATTTGAGAAAGCTCTTCTTTCAATTCGCTTGGTGTTTCTTTTAGTTTTGTATTTACAAACTTGTTTAGAGCAGATGGAGAATCGAAGCCTAAATCAAAAGCAATTTCTTTGTGATTTTTTCCAGAAAAGACAAGAAGTCGCTTAATTTCTGTCAAAAGTCTTTCGTGTATAATATTTAGTGCAGTTTTAGATGTTTTGCTTTTACAAATACTATTCAGTTTTTTAGTTGTTATATTTAATGCATTTGCATAATATGTTACGGTTCTTTTTGTTTTATAATCAGCTTCTATTAATGTTTTGAATCGTACAAAGTAATCCAGTTGATTTGTTGTTTGAGAAGTATCAATTGTTTGATGCGCCATTTCAATAATTTCCAATAACATTATTTTAATATAAAAACGTATTTGTTCTTTTTTAATGGCAGATAATTCCTTATAAAAATTCACAATTTGAATAGCGTAATCCAAAATTTTTGCATGTGCTGTATCGCTTAATTTTACATGATTTAATTTGTTAATCAAATCATCATTATAAGCAATTAATTCGTTTTTTAATAGATCTGAACAAAACAAAACTTCGTCAAATTGTATCACAATTCCCTCTGTATCTTTATTTATTGTCATTGCATTTATCTGATGAAGAAAAATTACTGATAGATAATTGGAAGTTAAATTTGTTGTTTTATGCTCTATTTGCTGAGTTAATGTTCCTTTTGTTAGAATAATAACTTGAAAATAATCACTTCTATGTAGTTTTTCTTCTTCTACACAATGTTCGCCTTGTTGTAATTCGTAAATATTAAAAGATAAACATGGACTATTTTTGGTTTTGAAATATTTTTTTAGCGAGTAGTCTAAAATTTCCATATTATTTTCTTATAAAAGTTAATTACAAAAATAGACGAAAATTAATTAATGTCTTTTTTTAATTAATACATGATAATTTTTGAAAGTGTAATATTGCTTAAACAATCAAACTGAATTTATATGATGATTTTATATTTGTTTTAATTCTTATTCATAAATGGATTGTCGGTTCTGTCGTGATTTACCCAAATTAATTTTGACGTGTCGTAACCAATTTCTGTTGCTAGTTTTAAATATTTGGTTTTAATGTCATTAGGAATTTCTTTTGTTCGAGATAAAATCCAAATATAATCTAGATTTTTACCAGCAATCAAAGCATATTGATAATTTCCGTCCAATGAAATCACATTATAACCCGAATAAAATGGTCCAAAAAAACTTACTTTTAATTCAGCGGTATTCTTATCGCCTCTGAATTTAGCAATACCTTCCGCTTTCGTCCATTCTTTTTTAATGAAATTGTAACCGCTATTTAATACGTTTACATTTCCTTTTTCGTTCAAACTATATTGAGCCGAAACATTATCCAAATCTTTCTCAAAACGGAAGTCAAACCGAGCGATTTCGTACCAAGTTCCGAGATATTGATTGACATCAAAGTTCTCAACTCCTTTTGTTTTTTTTGGAATGGAACTGCATGAATTTAAAAGAGCTACTATTCCAATTGAAAGGACTGTTATTGAAATTATATTTATTGTTTTCATGATTTGTTTGTTTTAATTTTTTTGAAAAAATAGATGACTAACAAAAATTGAGTATAACCATAGACTGCATCTTCAATAGGAATGGTTAATAGTCTAATTCCTGAAAAATCTTTGGGATTATAATTCACAATAGGTGACTCCAAACCTGTACCTGTTAATACACCATTTACAGGAAAAAAACCGAGCATCAAAACGGTATAAATAAGTGAGGCTTTGCTGATCCAATCTGCTCTGGCAATAAAATGTAAATAAATCACTGTCAACATCGTAGCTAACGCGGTTACTAATGTATATATTTTGTCGTGATGAAGTAATGCTACAAGCGCACAAACGATTACGGTCGCAAAAACAATCATATTATTAAAACCTGAAAGCCAATCTAATTTGAAAAATTTATCAAAGCAATAATACGTGAACACACACGAAAATGGAATACAGATGAAAAATAACCATTCTTCAATCGGTAATCCTGCGATCAC
The DNA here is from genome assembly GCF_900115015.1 of Algoriella xinjiangensis. Lineage (GTDB taxonomy): Bacteria > Bacteroidota > Bacteroidia > Flavobacteriales > Weeksellaceae > Empedobacter > Empedobacter xinjiangensis. The sequence continues at coordinate 15,551 of NZ_FOUZ01000016.1, forward strand.
AATTCCAAGTGTATAATCTGTATTAAACCACCAAACGCCTTTTGATGTAAACCAAACATCCCAAGCGATGAACGGAATTGCAACCAAAATGGCAGCTTTGATAAACGCTCCAAAATGTTGATTGAAAAGCAAACGTTTGTCAAATGAAGCGATGAAGCAAATGATAATGGTGAAAAACAATATCAAAGTGTAAGTATATTGAATCATTTTTTATCGGGATTAAAATACATTTTAAAATATTTGATTGGTACATATAAAAAACCAAAACATTCACCTTGTTCTTTCGTAATATGCTTGTGATGTTGCTTGTGCGCTCTTCTCAATGCTAAGAAATAAGGGTTTTTCGTTTTCGTGAAAATCTTAATTCGTTGATGAATAAAAATATCGTGAATAAAAAAATAAGCCATTCCGTAAAGCATAATTCCCAATCCTATGAAAAATATATAATTGAAGTTTTCTAACGACCCAAAATACATTAATGCAATCGTAGGAAGCGCAAAAATGACGAAGAAATAATCATTCTTTTCAAGCTCGCCTTCTTTGCTGTGATCATGATGATCTTTGTGCAAAAACCATAACAAACCATGCATAATGTACTTATGAATGAGCCAAGTAGCGCCTTCCATCAGTAAAAATGTAATTATTGTGATTAAAAAATTCATTTTATTTTTTAATAGTGTTAAACATTTTTTCTAAAACGGAATATCGAAAATCAAAAATAGCGACTAGTTTTTTGTGAACAAAAACGCGATGTGCAATGTCACCAATCATTCCAAAAGGTAATTCATAATCAACCGTATCCTTTATTAATACGCCTTTTTCATTAGGAATAAATTCATGAAAATGATTCCAATATTTATAAGGGCCTTTTTCCTGAAAATCTGTAAAACTCTTTCCTTCATCCACCTGACTGATTCTTGTTTTCCATTTCATCGGAATATTTAATATTGGAGAAACAGTATAATCTATCATCATTCCTTCAAAAATTTCTTTATCATCAACATTTGATAATACCGTAAAAGCCATGTCTGGTGGTGTTATTTTTGAGAGATTTTTGGGAGATGAGAAGAAATGCCATGCAGTTTCTACATCACAATTTAATTGTTGTTCTCTATATAATTGATAAATCATTTGTTTGATTTTAAAAGTGCATCTATATTTTTTTCTAAAATATCAGAATTAATTTTGAGTCTATTTTTTTCGATAAATGCAATATCTTCATTGATATTAGATTTATAGCCTAAAAAATGCGGAATATTTTTTTGAATAGAAAGTCTGATAAATCTTAATTCTATATTATTAGGTTCTAAAAGAATAGCTTGTTCAATGTTTTTCTTTCCTTTTTTGAATGTGCTAAATTTATTAATCGGACTAAAAACATGATTCGCCCAAATGGTTTGCACGCCGCCTAAATAAGCTAAATGAGTGGGCGAATTGTTTTTTGTTTTGACTAATTCGCTCATCATTTTTTTGCAAATTTCCTTATCTGACATGGCTTTGCTATAATTTTCTCTCAACAAATTTAAATCTGGAGTGATAAAACTTGCCATGAAAAAAAATAACAATATGCCTGAACCAAAGGATTTGATCATAAATAAGCTGTTTTGTACCTCACATAACTTTTTAAAGCCACAAATGCTTTTTCAGAATTAGGAATACGAACTCTATTAGTTAAGATATCATTTGATGATTTTCGTTTTATTTTTTGAAATAAAGACAGGTAATATTTATAGGCTAAATAGACTCCAAACATAGACGAATTTGGGAGTTTCTTAATCCCTATTAGTGCTTCTTTAAATTCTAGTTCTATTTCCTTTTCAATTTGTTTTTTTACATCATTATCAAATACACCCATATTGATATTCGGAAAATAAGTACGACCCAAAACTTTGTAATCATCTTTCAAATCTCTAAGAAAATTAATTTTCTGAAAAGCTGAACCTAATTTCATTGCATAAGGTTTTAGTTTTTCATATTTTTCCATATTTCCGTTCGTAAAAACCTGCAAACACATCAAGCCAACAACTTCGGCCGAACCAAATATGTACTCTTTATATAAATCTGAATTATAATCTATTTGGTGTAAATCCATCTCCATACTATGCAAAAACTTATGAATAAGCGTTTTGTCAATTTTGTATTGAAGTACCGTTTGTTGAAAAGAATTTAGAATTGGGTTGAGTGAAATTCCTTCTTTCAAAGCATCTTCTGTTTCTTCTTTTAGTCTATTAAGTAAGTTTTCTTTATCGTATCCATGAAAACTATCCACGATTTCATCAGCCAATCTTACATATCCATAAATCGCATAAATCGCAGTACGAATAGACGGACTTAGCGCTAGAATACCTAGGGAAAAACTTGTACTATATTTTTGTGTTGTAATCTTACTTACTGCGTAAGAAAGTTCGTCGAATAGATGCTTCATGATACTTATTTTTTACGTTTACTTATTTTGAGATTTCGTTTGCTACAATTTTACCCGATATGATGGATGGAGGCACTCCAGGTCCAGGAACAGTTAATTGACCTGTATAGAATAAGTTTTTTAATTTTTGGTTTCTTATTTTTGGTTTCAAAACAGCAGTTTGATTTAGTGTATTCGCTAATCCGTATGCATTACCAGCATAGGCGTTATAATCTGAACTAAAATCACTAACACAATAACTTCTTTTATATTCAATCATAGAAACCAAATCGTTTACACCAATTTGTTTTCCGAGTCTAGAAAGCATTTCTGCCAGATATTTTTCTCGAACAGCTTCTTCATCGTTTATTCCGGTTGCCAAAGGCATCAAGAGAAATAAGTTTTCTTTGCCTTTTGGTGCCACATTATCATCAGTTTTTGAAGGACAACAAACATAGAACAATGGTTTTTCTGGCCATTTTTTATCTTCATAAATACAATCGATATGATCGTCCAAGTCATTTTCGAAGAAAAGTGTATGATGTTTTAAATTGGGAAGCGTTTGGTTGATTCCTAAATAATAAATCAAACTTGAAGGCGCAAATGTTTTACTTTCCCAATATGCTTCTGTATAATTACGATGTTCTTTATTTAAAAGCGTTTCTGTATGATGATAATCTGAAGATGCAATTATGGTATCAAATTCATGAATATTTCCATTGATTGTTAAAGATTTAACTTTATCTTTTTCTGTATTTATATTTTCAATTGTGTGATTAAAATGAAAAATAACACCTTGTTTTTCAGCAACATTTTTCATTGCTAAAACCAATTGATAAAATCCTCCTTTTGGATAATGTGTGCCCAAAGCATAACCACCATAATTCATCAAACTATATAATGCCGGAATGTTTTTTGGAGAAGCGCCTAAAAATATGACAGGAAATTCCATCAATGTTCTCAGTTTTTCATTCTTGAAATATTTGCCTACATAACTTCTGAAATTTGATAATAAATCTAATTTTAATACATTTTTAGCTATTTTAGGAGAAATAAATTCAGACCAATTGTGGCAAGGTTTGTTCACGAAATCTTGCATTCCAACTTCATATTTGAACTTAGCAGATTTCATGAATTTATCTAATTGTAAACCTGCACCTTCTTCGGTTTCTTCAAATAAAATTTTTAAATCGGATAAATTTTCAGGTACAGCAATTTTTTCATCCTCAAAAATCATTTCGAACTGAGGGTTTAGTGAAATTAATTCAAAAAAATCAGCAGTTTTATACCCGAAATCAGTAAAAAAATTTTCTATAATATCTGGCATCCAATACCAACTTGGGCCCATGTCAAAAACAAAACCTTCGTCTGTTGTAAATTGTCTTGCTCTTCCTCCAGGTTGATTATGTTTTTCAAAAACATGTACTTCATGTCCATCTTTTGCAGCATAAGCGGCAGCAGATATACCAGAGAAACCTGAACCTATTATTGCTACTTTTTTTGTCATTTCAGCTAATTAATTTCCTCTATATGTAGAATATCCGAATGGAGATATTGTGATGGGTACATGAAAATGTTCTTGACCTTTAATAGAAAAAACGACTTCTACAAAGGGATAAAAACTGTCTACTTTTTTCTTTTCAAAATAAGGGTAGGTTTCAAATGTTAGTTTATAAATTCCATCATTATCCATTTTTGCGTAAGGTAAAAAATCAGTTACTCTTCCGTTTTTGTCCGTTTTATGCGTGCTAACAATTGTCCACGACTTGTCTTTATTCATTTTATGTAATGTTATCGAAACATCTGGTGCGGCAGTTCCTGTAGAAATATCAAGTATGTGACTAGATAATTGATACGATTTTGTTTGTGCAAACGAAATTGATGTAAATAGGAAAAAACTAAGGATATAAATTATATTTTTCATGATGTTGTTATTTTATATTTTTAGAAGCTACAGTTAATAAGTCTTCTGGTTCAATATTCATATTATAAATTGGTTGATGGAAATTGTCAAGTTTTTGAAGTAATCTGATTAATTCCATCTTTTCATTTTGTGTTAAATCACCACTAACAACTTCAGTTGCTTTTCTAATTTTATTCATTTGATTGTCTAAAACTTCAATGCCTTTCTTGTTGATTTTTATAACTTTACTTCTTTTATCAACTTCGGAATCGGTTTGATCAATCCAATCTTTTGCAATCAAACGATTAATAATTTGCATTCCGACAGGTTTTTCATGCACATTTTTTTTAATCAAATCCATTTTAGACATTTCTCCAAATGCTTTTAAATTTATTAGATAAATAAAATCTTCTTGTGAAGTAAAATCTGAGTCGAAAATTGCGGACCTAGAATATGTCTTCGCATATCTGTTCATGTGAACGAGCAATGTACTTATGACACTTTCTGGACTTCGATTATTTTCTTTTCCGCTCCAATTAGGCTCGTTTGCTTCATTAATATTATTATTCGATACAATCCAAGTTTTGAAATCATCAATAGAAACTTCAGATTTATTTAAACTTTGGTTTTCAAATTCTTCTATTAAATCAATTACATTTTTGATTAATTTAAAATTCATTCTACAAATATTAGTATACAAATATACTTTATTAAATTAAAATAAGTATTATTTTATACTAAAATTTATATTAAAATTTGAAAAATATATTAGAGGATTTTTTAAATAAAAACAATTAGTAGCTGATTTTTAAATAGATATATTTATTTTGGTTAGAAGAAATGTATCTAAAATTGAAGTCGTTTTGAATTAGATAATTTAGTTTTTAGTACTATTCTGAACTATTTATGAAAACTATAATTCGAAAATTAGTTTTTTTCTGTAATCATCTTATATATTAAAATAGCGATTTAAGCCTAAACTTTAACCGCTATTATATTAACAAAATATCTAGAAATCCTCATACAAATAAGTACTTACAGTATTATAATTACTACTGTATTTATGTTTATAGTTTTATGATTTCACCATCTTCAGGAATAATTAGTTTATCATCAGTTATTTGTAATACTTCAGCTTTATTCTTTAAAATAGTTCTAGTTGTAAAGCAATGGTCTAATGCGTCCATATGAACAGCTATTATTTTTGCTTTTCCACTTGCACCTATTAAAGCCATTGTTTGGTCTTCATCTAAAATAATTGGAATATTACCGAAGCTTCTTAACATTGCGCCACCAGAATTAACAATAATATAGTCTGGATTAAACTTTTTGATAACGTTTAAAATATTTTCTGTTAGTACCGTATCTCCAACAAGATACACAGTAGGTTGGTTTTTTGCCTGTAATACAAAACCAGAAGTTTCACCCATCTGTTTAAGAACCTCACCAGTACCATGTTGTCCATCTACACGAGTAATTTTAATATCATTCCATACTTTTTCATCTTCCAAAACGGTTGCATTTATAAAACCTTCTTTTTTAAAGAAACCCTTATCTGCAGGTTGTATAATTAATTCTGTTAATTTGTTAAGTGCTAAACTTGCTGGTTTATCAAAATGATCCTCATGCGTATGCGTTACAATAACTAAATCTACATCTTTAACAATTTCTTCTACAGGCATTTTCAATTCAACTGTTGGATTTTTTGCGATTCCAGCCCAAGAATCTATAGCTCCTTTTGGAGATAACATTGGATCTATCAGTATCTTTTTACCTGCATAATCTATAACTAATGTAGCATTTCTAACCAACTGTAATTTTGCTTCGTTTGATTTTATTTGGCCAAAAGACAAGATAGAAGACAGTGTAAATACCATCATTAAAACAACTTTTTTCATACTATTTTATTCTTTAATTAATAGTACAAATTTCAGTATTTAAGTCTGCTTATTAAATACCATTATGTAGTTAATAGATGTCATTTTGATAACTAGTAAATTTATTTTTACATTTTATTTTTAATATTATCGAAACAATTCGCCTTTGCTAAAATTTGCTTTGAGGTGTTTTATAGAATTTAAAAATATAAAAAAGACAGACTTAATAATTTTAAGTCTGTCTTTTTTATGAAAATTTCTATCTTTTTAATTCAATATAAGAAAACTGTAATACAGTAATATTGTACATCGTCTGCTTTAACTATTTTTCCGTGATTTCTTAATCTCTCGATACCGCGTCATCATCAAAAGAATTAAGACCTACCGTTTTGATAATCTATTAAAAATTCAGTGGTTGTTATACCTGTCTGATTTTTAAAAAAACGCATCAAGTGATTTGGTTCTGAAAAATTTAATTCGAATGCAATTTCATAAACTGTCATTTCTGAATGGATGAGAAAATTCTTAATTTCGAAAAGCAAACGCTGTTTAAGCAAATGAGTAGCAGTAACATTAAAATGTGCTTTAACTGCTTTGTTTAGTGTAATTCGGCTCACATTTAGCTGATCCGTATAAAATTTAATTCTTTGTTGTGTCTTAATGTGTTTTTCTAAAAGTTGTTTAAACAGAAAAGCATAATTGCCTTCGTTTTTTTCTAATGAAAGTTGATATTGTTCTGCGTATTGTCTATTTAATTTTTGTAATAAATAATAAACCAATGAACGAATAATATGTACACTATCTGGTTTTGTAGTATACAATTCAGTTTTAATTTCTGTAAGTAGTTCACAATATTTTGCAATAATTTCAGCTGTGGCTATAAAATATAATGGACATTCTAACTGATAAAAGTAAAGCAAACGGTAAGTGAATAATTTATCTGCAAAAAAATCATTCATAAATTCTTCTTGAAATACGAGAATAGTAAAATCATTACTATCGCCTTCTAATTTCCATTGTCGTTTTTGAAATGGTGAAATAAAAACAATAATATTATTCGAAATTTCAATCCGTTGTTGATTTAAAATCAAGCTTCCTTTCCCTTTTTTGAATATAATAATTTCAAAATAATCTGTATTATATGCTTCTGAATTAATATAATTATCCTTAATTCCTTCAGAAGACAATACGTTTAGAAGAAAGTCTACACCACATTCTGTTTTATGAAATTTAATTATTTTCATTGCTATTTATTATTCTTAAGCTTATCTTTTTTATTTTAAAACAGACCAACTAATAACACAATCAAGATATGAAAAATACACTTTATATTATCAATTAAATATTAATCAAATTATTTTGTTGTTGTTATTCCAAGTTCAGTTATAGCAGCAGATTTTGCTATTAAATCGTCATTTTCTGGACTTCCTCCTCCAGATACACCAATACTACCAATGATATTTCCTTTGTACCAAATCGGAACTCCTCCGCTAAGTAGCAATAATTCTGGCAAACTATTTAAGTTTTTTGTGTCTAGATTAGCATCTGCATTTCGCAACAATTCTAGAGTAGGAGTTTTTGTAGATAAAGCAGTAAAAGCTTTTCTTCTAGATGCTTCGGTATTGTGAGGACCAACTTGATCGCCGCGTGTTATCAAAATAGTAGTTCCAGAAGCATCTAGAATTGCTATGGATACGTTTTTGTGAAAAGAATTTGCAGTTTGGTTCGCACGTTTCGTTAACTCAAAGGCTGCATCTAGTGTTAAATTATCAACTGATTTCACATAATTGTCAATTGAAGGTTTCGATTTTTTTATTTCAATATTATTTTGACCATAACTAAAAGTTGAAAGAGTCATCATAAATAAGAATATAGTTTTCATGAAAAATTATTTTCGATAAAGTTAGTCCATGTATCATCATAAATAGTTGACCTATGTTAACGATTTAATAGGCGTGGAGGTAATAATTAACGAAAATCATTTTCTATTAATCAGCTTTTTTTATAAAGCTTAATAATATTTATTGATTTTAAGTATCATGCTTGAGCGTTAATATTATCATAAATCATTTTTTGTCCATTTTATTAACAATAAATTTGCAAAAAATATAATTTTGAGAAAGTATATAAGTGTAATGTTTTTAGTTGCGATTGTTGCAACTACTTTCGGACAGGGGAAAAATAATAAAGGTAAATTTTATATTTATTGGGGATGGAATCACGCGCAATATACAAAATCGGATATTCAATTTAAAGGTGATAATTACGATTTTACATTAGATAATGTAGTGGCACACGACCGTCAAACATCATTTGGATTAAAATATTTTAACCCAAGTAAAATGACAATTCCACAATATAATTTTAGATTAGGTTACTTTGTTTCGGACAATTGGAATATATCTTTTGGTATTGATCACATGAAATATGTAATGGATCAAGATCAAGTTGTAAAAATGAATGGAAACATCAATACAGGTTCTGAGTTTGATGGTACGTATAATAATCAAGACATGAAATTAACAGATGATTTCTTAACTTTTGAGCATACAGACGGTTTAAACTATGCAAATTTAGAAGTTCGTCGTTTTGATAATATTTTACATTTACCAATTACAAAAAACGGAAAAGGAATTGATGTTAACGTAACAGAAGGTATTGGAGCAGGGATTTTGTATCCACGTTCTAACGTAAAATTAATGGGTAACGAGCGTTATGATGAATTTCATTTAGCTGGTTTTGCAACCGCGGCAATGGTTGGTATTAACTTTACATTCTGGGATTATTTCTTTGTACAAGCCGAATTAAAAGGTGGTTTTGCAAATCTTAGCGACATTCGTACAACAGAAAATAAAGCAGATAAAGCAAAACAGAATATTGTCTTCTCTCAACAAAACATTGTTTTTGGAGCAATCATTCCAGTTTTTACTCATAAAAATAAGTTAAACTTTTAATTAACTCATTAAAATTAAAATAATTAGCCTAATTTTAAGAATCGATTAGACGTTTTAAAAAATTATTGGCGGAGACATCATTTATCTACAAATTGTAATAAGTGATGTCTTTTTTTATGCTCAAAATTTTCATTTACTCGACAAAGAATCCTATTTTTACAACAATTTCGAACAAAATTAACATGAATAGATTTACTATACTGGTCGCAAGTATTTTGATGACGACAACAGCAATGGGACAAAAAGTAATGACGCCTGAGTTATTATGGCAGGTAAAAAAAGTTTCTCCAATTGGAGTTACAAAAGATCAAAAGAATTTGATTTATAAAGTAACTTCAACTAACGTGAAAACGCAAGAAGATACATCTAAAACATTTATGATTTCTTTGGCAGGTGGTAAAGCTGCTGAAATTACAGATTATAAAATACTTTTGGCTGATGAATCTTTAAATAAAGATCAAAAATACAAAGCAGAAACGGAGAAAGTAAAACTTCAAAAAGTTTTTGGATCAGATTATTATCCGGAAATGGATAAATCAAATGTTCAGATTTATAATGAATTAAATTATAGACATTGGGACACTTGGAATGATGGAAATTTTGATCATTTATTGGTTTCAGAAAACAAAGAAAATTCAACTAAAATTGATGTTCTAAAAGATGAACCATATAGCGTTTCCGAATTTGTTTGGGCGCCAGATGGTAAAAAAGTATTGTATGTTTCGAAAAAGAAATTTGGTACAGATTGGGCTTTAAGCACAAATACAGACATTTTTCAGTATGATTTAGATACAAAGCAAACAACCAATATTACCGAAGGAAAAATGGGCTACGACAATACGCCAAGTTTTTCTACGCAAGGAGATTTTGCTTTTTTAAGTATGGAGCGTGATGGTTATGAAGCTGATAAAAATGACTTAATTGTTCGTCGCGGAACTGTAGAATTAAATCTTACAAAACATTGGGATGGTACTGTACAAGGTTATAAATGGAGTAATGACGGAAACAAAATTTACTTTAATGCGCCTGTAGGAGGAACAATTCAATTATTTGAAGTTGATGTTAACTTCAAAATGAAGAAAATGCCAACAATCAAACAACTTACAAAAGGTGATTTTGATATTGCTGATATCAAAGAAATTGTAGGAGGTAAGGCGATTGTAACAAAAACAGATATTAACCATGCTGCAGAAATTTATGTAGTCGATTTAAAATCTGGTGCGTTAACACAAATCACAAACGAAAACAAAGCTATTTTTGATAACATTGCGTTGAGTGATGTAAAAGCAAGAACAATCAAAACAACAGATGGTAAAGATATGTTGGCTTGGGTGGTTTATCCTCCAAATTTTGATCCAACTAAAAAATATCCAACATTATTATATTGTCAAGGTGGACCACAATCTGCTTTAACACAATTTTATTCTCCACGTTGGAATTTACAATTAATGGCTGCAGAAGGTTACATTGTAATTGCACCAAACCGTAGAGGAATGCCAGGACATGGAGTAGAATGGAACGAGCAAATTTCGAAAGATTGGGGTGGACAAGTAATGAAAGATTATTTATCTGCGATTGATGATATTTCGAAAGAATCTTATGTAGATAAAGATCGTCGTGGCGCTGTTGGTGCTTCTTACGGAGGATATTCTGTGTATTATTTAGCAGGAATTCACGAAGGTCGTTTTAAATCATTTATTGCACATAATGGTGTTTTTGATTTAAAATCGATGTACGGAACAACAGAAGAAATTTTCTTCACAAATTGGGACGCAGGTGGTGCTTGGTGGGATACAAACAACAAAGCAGCGCAAAAAACGTATTCGCAATTTGACCCAAGTAGTCCAGCATTGGTTAACAAATGGAAAACGCCTATGTTAATTTATGTTGGTGGTCACGATTTCCGCGTGCCAATGGGACAAGGACAAGAAGCGTATCAAATTTTACAATTGAAAGGAATTAAATCTAGATTCATTTATTTTCCAGAAGAAAATCACTGGGTTTTAGGACCTCAAAATTCTATTATTTGGCACACAGAATTCTTTAAATGGTTAAAAGAAACCTTATAAATAATTAATAACCAAAATATAAAAGTGCAACTTGTAAAAAGTTGCACTTTTTTTATTTCTTTGAGTATCAATGCTAATAATCAATAATAGAAATGCATTAATTTTTTAAATTTTGTAGAGTAGAATAATCGTTGTAAATTCATAAACGGAAGTCAAAACCAATTTATGAGTAAGGATAATAACAAAATATATTTTTCGAATAGCCCATTTGCAAACGGTCATAAAGTAATAGATTTTGTTTGGAGCGCTCGCTTAGATAAAAAATTCAATCTTTGGATGGATTTTCATTTAGAGACCGATAAATACGATGAAGAAGAGGAGTACAAAGATGCTTTAGATGAGATTGATGACATTTCGCAAGAAAATGCAGAACGCTCTTTATGGATAAATTATGATCATTGTATCATATCAAGTACATATTGGCACAATAAAGGAATAAAGATTGAAAATGATTCAAAATTAGATTTTGCAGATCTTAATCAAAAAACATTCGAAGTAGATCCAATTCCTGTTGATTTTGACCACGAAGAAGAATTAGCTTTCGGAATTTCGATGTTAGGAAACGACACAGTTGCGCAACACGAAATTACGTTTTTAGATAGCGAAGAATTTGGTGTTTTTGACATCAAATGGAAAGGTAAAATTGCCAATACATATTTAGGCGAAACAGAATTTAATTACGATTTTTATGTTTACATGAAGAACATAAAATTTAACGGAATTAAGATTGATTCATCTTTAGAAAAAGATAAAGTAATCGAGTTTTTTAAAACTAAATTAGTTCATTTTGATGATTTCGAATTGATTGAAACCGATGATTTAGAGTTAGAAGATTACATCTTAAAAATCAGAAAACAAGAAGATTAAATAACAGTTTGTTATAATTTATATTCAACTTCAAGAGCAATCTTGGGAAAAGTTTATTTGCGTATGAATAAGAAGATGATTGAGGAATGTCATGAAGAAAAAATTCAATATTTTAACGAGATTCAACCATTTGGATACTTGATTGGAATTGATATTTCGACGCTCAAAATTGAATTTGTTTCTGATAATATTTCACTTCTTTTTTTTGAAAATGCAGTTAATTTAATCGGTAAAAAAATAACAGATTATTTAGCAATTGATATAGATTTCGATAAAATATTATCTTTAGATGAAGGCGAATTTGATCGTGATTCTATTCAAATTAATTCGCAAACATATCATCTTACAACCTACCATAATTCGCAAATAATTTATCTCGAATTAGAGAATTTAATTGTTGTAGAAAATCGTTCATCTTATCACTATGATTCCGAACAATTGCTGTATACAAAGTCAATTGAGGATAATTGGACGTTATTAATTAATTCGATAAAAGGATTAATTGGTTATGATCGCGTGATGATTTATCAGTTTTTAGAAGACAATAGCGGAGTTGTTGTTGCTGAAAATGTAGATGCAGGTATGGATTCGTACTTAGGATTACGTTTTCCAGAATTTGATATTCCAAAACAAGCCCGTTTGTTGTATATCAAGAAGAAAAGCCGCATGGTTGCTGATATTGATGAGGAAAGAATTGGTGTAATAAGTCGGGATAATAAACCTGTCGATTTAACATATACCTCGATTAGAGCTTTTTCTTCAGCGCATTTAGAATATTTACGAAATGCAAAAGCGTTTGGTAGTTTTTCAGTTTCTATTGTGATAAATGACCGCCTTTGGGGATTGGTTGCGTGTCAAAATTCGACACCAAAATATATTCCAAATCAGGTTAGATTACAAGCAGAATTGTTAACTAGACTTGCGCGTTTAACCTATGTTAACTTTAAATCGAATGAAAGATTGCAGTTCCAAAATCATTTTAATGAAATTGCGATGCGTCTTAAAGAAAATTTGTTGGTAGAAGACAGTTTACAAAACTCTATTCACAACAATATTCACGAAATTCAAGATTTAACTGATGCAGACGGAATTGCGTTAGTAGCGCATGAAAATATATTTACGCACGGAAATACACCAGAAATTGAGGAGATTTTTAGAATTAAAAAATGGGCAAAAGAGAATGAAATAACGACTTTATTTTGTTCAAATTCATTTTTAATTGATTACGAAGAAATGCTTAATTTAACATCGGCTTCGGCTGGAGTGATGTTTTCTTTTTTAGATCAACATTATCAACATTTTATAATTTGGTTTAAAAAAGAGGAAATTTACAATGTAAATTGGGCTGGAAAACCAACTAAATTTGAGAATACAAAAATTATTGATGAGGTAGAAACTTTGTATTTTTCTCCACGTAAATCTTTTCAAATTTGGGAGCAAGAAATTGGTCGAAAGTCTTTTGTTTGGAAAGAAAAAGAAATTTTTGTAGCCAAAGAAGTGTTGAAATTAATTGTAGAAACACTTCATATTCAATCATTCAAAATTCATAGTTTGTATGAGCAATTACAAGAAATTAATGAAGAATTAGATTCGTTTTCATACACAATTTCCCACGATTTACGTACACCATTAACCGTGATGAAATTGAATTGTCAGATTTTACAAAGAACTTTAGGCGACACTGAAATGAAAGCTGATCGATTGAAAAGTGTGATTTCTGAAATTGATAGAATGACAGAAATGATGCAAGAAATTTTGACTTTAAGTAAAGCTAAAAAATCTGAAATTATTTTAAAAGAGATAGAAACTCGTCCAATAATTGATAAAATTGTACAAGATGTTTTGATGTATTATAGTGCAGAAGAAACGAATGTAGAAATTGAGAATATTGAGCATGTTTTTGCAGATAAAACAATGGTTTTCGAGGTTTTTCAGAATGTTATTGGGAATGCAGTTAAATATTCTTCAACTCAAGAATTTCCAAAAGTTTCGATAAAATCAGAGATTGTAGATGATCAAGTTATTTACCAAATTTCAGATAATGGAATTGGAATTAAAAAAGATGATCACGATAAGATGTTTAAACTTTTTAGTAGAATGTCCAATACTGGGAATATACAAGGAAATGGCGTTGGTTTATCGATTGCGCTTCGAATGATGAATCGTATGGATGGTGATATAAATTTTGAAAGTAAAGAAGGAGAAGGAACGACTTTTGTATTAAGTTTTAAAAAACCGTAACTATGTTATCAAACTATTTAAAAGAGAAAACAGCAAATTATCATAACGAAATTGAAACTAAATTAGAATCAAATAAATTGTTTGATGGCACTTTTTCTGATGGAAATTATTATAAAATGTTGCAAGTAAATCATCAGTTTTTAAAGGTTTATGAAAACGCAATTAAAAACTTTTTGACAACCAAAGATATAGATGTTTTAGCGCAAACAAATTTTGATAAAACAGCTTTAATTGAAAAGGATTTACAAGAACTTAATTTGAATAATTTAACATTCGAAACAGAAGCTAATCTTAGTAATAGAGCTGAAGCGTTTGGTGCTTTGTATGTGATAGAAGGATCGATGTTAGGCGGAAATGTAATTGCGAAAACGCTTAAAAAATACCCGAATTTAGAACATAAAAGTTTCAATTATTTTGGACATTATGGCGAAAATTTAGGTCAAAGCTGGAAAACTTTCTTGGCTTATATTAATGAAGAATTTACAACTGAAGAAGAATTAAATCAAGTATTTGAAGGAGCTAAAAAAGCTTACGAAGATTTGATAAGTTTTGCTTAGAATTATAAAAAATATATACATAAAAAAGCCTCACAAATCGTGAGGCTTTTTTTGATTTTATGTAAAATGAATTTACTTTTTATTGTCTTGTAATCTTACATAAGAGTTAATCTAAAAAAATTGAGAAAATAATAAATCACTAATTTTTGATCTTATATTAATGTAGAATATCTTCAAATCTTCCTAAATTTGGAACATGAAAAAATTAGTACTTAGTTTATTTTCTGTACTTGTATTGGCAGGTTCTGTTACTACAAATGCGCAAGAAATCGAAAATCAAATTGTGGTAGAAAATCGTGTAAATGATCCGAAGCAGTTTGATAAACCTTATGTTATTTTAATTTCTGCAGATGGTTTTCGTTATGATTATGCGAAAAAATATGAAGCAACAAATTTGCTGAATTTTGCTAAAAGTGGAATAGAAGCAAAGGCAATGTATCCATCTTTTCCTTCAATTACTTTTCCAAATCATTATACAATTGTAACAGGAATGTATCCTATTCATCACGGTTTGGTAGGAAATTCTATGTTAGATGTTGCAACTGGCGAACGTTATTCTTTGGGAAATGCAAAAGCGGTTACAAATGCGAAATGGTACGGAGGAACGCCAATTTGGAATCTTGCAGAAAAAAATAAAATGATTTCTGCTTGTTATTATTGGCCAGGTTCAGAAGCGCCGATTAACGGTATTTTACCAACTTATTCGTACAAATATTCTGAAAAATCGCCTATTGATTTTCGTATTCAACAAGTGGTAAATTGGTTAGAATTACCCGAAGACAAACGACCACATTTGATTACATTTTATTTTCCAGAAGTAGATCATGCCGGACATTCTTTTGGACCAGATTCTCAAGAAACGAAAGAAGCCGTTCATTTTATCGATCAATCAATCAAAAAATTGAATGATGAAGTTGCTAAAACAGGACTTAATGTCAATTTTGTTTTTGTATCCGATCATGGTATGACGAGAATTGATGATGAAAATCCATTAAAATTACCAATCAAAATTGATGACACAAAAGTGCAAGTGGTTTACAACGGTTCTTACGTTAGTTTATTTATAAAAGACAAAACAGATGTTGACTCGGTATATAATCAATTAAAAGTAGTTAAAACCAATCAATTTGAGGTATATAAAACGACAGATGTTCCAGCAAAATATAATTTTAATGCAAAAGATGATCGTTTAGGTAGAATTGGAGAAATTATTTTGATTGCGCATGCACCAAATTATTTTTCAAATCATACTGCTCCAAAAGGTTCGCACGGATTTTTTGTAAAAGAAACACCAGAAATGAAAGCGACTTTTATGGCTTGGGGACCAAATTTTAAGAGTGGAAAAGTGATTAAACCATTCGAAAATATACAGATTTATCCAATGTTAGCAAAAATATTAGGTTTGCCAATTGAGGATAAAATTGATGGAAATAATCAATTAGCCAATAAAATTTTGAAGAAATAAATTACATAAAATTAAAAAAAGGTGAGTAGAAATACTCACCTTTTATATTTGAAAAATAACGAATGTTATGATTTCTTAAAATTTATATTTGATATAATAATTGCAAATATAATAACCGCTATTCCTGCCCATTGTATTGCTAATACCTGTTCTTGTAAAACGATAAATGCAAGGGTTACAGAAACGGGTAATTCTAATGATGATACAATACTTCCTAAACCTAAACCTGTGTGCGGAAATCCTTTGTTTAGTAGGATAGGAGGTAATACTGTTCCGAATAAAGAAAGCATTAATCCCCATGTATAAAATATGCTCCAATTAAATGGATGAATACCGGTTACATCATCCGAAAAGTTTTTGTATAAACTTAATAATCCATCAAAATAATATGGACCAATTTGACTAAGAAATACAAATATTGCAACTACAATTCCACCTCCGTACAACATCCACAAACTTTTTTTGTAAGCTGGTAAATAATTTGCCATACTGTTTGATGTAAACATTGTTGTGGTAAAAGAGCAAGCAGCTAAAAATCCCCAGAATAAACCTTTTCCGTTTAATTCTGCATCTTGGTTAATTAAATTTGTAGCCAATACAGTTCCAAATAATACGAGAACCATAGCGATTAATTTTTTAGCCGAAGGGAATTTTCTACTCAATACACTTTCTACTAAAATACTAATCCAAACTGTTTGCATCAAAAGCACAATTGCAATTGAAACATTGATGTATTGTACCGCCAAATAATAAAACAAACTTGTAAAGCCTAAAGAAGTTCCTGCAACAATTAATTTTTTCTTGTCTTGAGGTTTAACTTCGGGTAAGTTTTTATTTTTTTGATGCATGATAAAATTAATGACCAATAAAGCCAAAATTCCTAAAACAAACTGCGAAGCTGTAACTTCTGCAGTCGTGTAGCCTTGGTCGTAAGCAACTTTAACAAAAGTGGCAAGCATTCCGTAGAAACTTGCGCCCATTGCAACGAACAAAACACCCTTCAACATATTTTTATTTTCCATATTATTTTCCATAAAAAAGGCTTGATTCATTTTCAATCAAGCCGTGCAAGTTAATCTATTTTTTAGGAACTAAAAAAGCCCATTTATTTCAGCCTCTATCTTATTAAAAATAGAACCTAAATCTTCTTTATTTTCAACAAAATCTAAATTGTCAACGTCAATTACTAACACTTTTCCTTCTTTGTAATTCGAAATCCATTTATCATATTTATCATTTAATCGGCTTAAATAATCAATACTAATTGAGTTTTCGTAATCACGACCACGTTTCTGAATTTGAGCAACCAAAGTAGGAATAGAAGCTTTTAAATAGATTAATAAATCTGGAGCTTCTACAAAACTTGTCATTAAATTAAAAACGCGCAAATAGTTGTTGTAGTCACGTGTAGACAAAAGTCCCATATCATTTAGATTGCTCGCAAAAATATGCGCATCCTCATAAATAGTACGGTCTTGGATAATATTTTTACCACTTTCTCTGATTTCTTTAACCTGATTGAAACGGCTTCCTAAGAAATAAATCTGAAGATTAAAAGCCCATTTCTCCATATCATTATAAAAATCATCTAGATAAGGGTTTGTTTCAACATCTTCAAACTGAGCTGTCCAGTTATATTGTTTTGCTAAAAGATTTGTTAGAGTAGTTTTACCTGCTCCAATATTTCCGGCGATGGCGATATGCATTTTTCCAATTATTTTAACGTCTGCAAATATACACAACCTAAAATTTCAAAACAAAATTTGGAGCGAAGCTTCATAGAAAAATCTTTTTTAGAATAAAAATTATTTGGATTCAAATCTGAATCAATAAATTATTTAGAATGAATTTTTAATTGCTTATTTTTAGATATAATAATAAAAATAAATGATTTAAGTTTTTGAATATCAGAATAAAATAATTATTTAATTCCGTAAACGTAAATATAATTGTTAGTTAAGGTGAATAAATTAGTTTCATTAAAAGCAATACTTTTTACATCAACCAAATCTAAAAAAGGTGTAGTTTGTTGATTTTCTAAATTTATAGAAAACAGTTTATTGTTTTTTATGTAAAAAAGTGCATTTTTATAAAAATGAAACGGTGAATTTTCAGTTTCTAACATAAAATTAGTTTTGAAATTTCCGTAATCATCATACACATAGATTGTTTTCGGAGCTTTTAGAAATACTAAGTTTTTGTAAACATGAATATTTTCTATGGATTGATCATTATTCTTTAAATAAACTGATTTTGAGTTTAAAATGGGTTTTTGAAGTTGATAATTGTAATAAACTAGCTTATTTCCGATAATATCATAAAACCAACAAAATTGATTGTCTACAACTTTTAGCGCTGCTGGCATAAAATCTGTAGACGAAATTGTAATTGGATCTTGAATTGGATTAAGTTGTTCATCCAAAATATCCAAACGATTAAAATTAGAATAAATATACAAACGCAATGGATTACTAGAATCTATCGAAGAAATAATATTTCTAGAATTGTACGTTTTTGTTTTTTTATTGGAAAATATCTTCTCAATTTTTGTTTCGGAAATTAAATAAAGTGATTGATTAAGATCCGTATCAATTTTTTTGATAACCTTATTTTCAATCGAAATTGAATCTTCTAAGACAAATGTTTGTGCATAAGAAAATTGTAGAAAAAATAGGTAAATAAGAAGATAAAAAATTGATTTCATTTATTTGAAAATTACTTCGTAACCAAATCTACAAATTGATAAAAGGATTACCAAAATAAATATGTAACGAATAAACTTATTTCCTTTATTTATAGCAACTTTAGCACCAATATAACCGCCAAGTGCATTAAAAAATGCCATAGGTAGAGCAATTGACCAAATTATTTTTCCTTTTATAAGAAACAAACAAATCGAACCAAAATTGGTTGCCAAGTTGATTAGTTTTGCATTGGTATTTGCTTTTAAAAAATCCATTCCTAAAAGTGTAACGAATCCTAAAATAAAAAAAGTTCCCGTTGCTGGACCTATAAAACCATCGTAAAAACCAACCACAATACTAACTATACAGCCATTGATTAAAGCAATATTGTACGGAATATCTTTCTCTTTTGCTTGACCAAAATCTTTTTTGAAAATAGTATAAATAGCCAAAGTAATTAGAATAAATAGCAAAACAGGTTTCATAAAATCATTACTAACAATAGTTAATAAATGAGAACCTAAAAATGCAGAAACAAAAGATAATGAGGCCATTATTGCAAAAAGTTTCCAATCTATTTTTACTTTTTTCAGGTATTGTATTGTAGCTAAGGCAGTTCCGCTAAATGCAGGGATTTTTAATGTTCCAATTACAGTAGAAACTGGTAATTGTGGTAAAAATGCGAGTGCTAATGGTGTTTGTATAAGTCCGCCACCGCCAACAATAGAGTCTATAAAACCTGCACAAAATGCGGCAGAGCATAAATAAAATAAAAGTTCGGTTTCCAAAAAATCTAAATTTCGGCAAAGGTAGAAAATAGAAAAGGACAAAGCTATGCTTTGTCCTTTTTATAATTATAATTTTAGTCTAAAATTATTTGATAATAAATTTAACTGTTCCAAATGCTCCGTCTGCGTAAGCTACACGAGCATAATAAACTCCTGGTTTTAAGTTTGAAACATTTACATTTTTAGAATTAACTTCAGTTAATTTTCTACCTGTCATGTCACCAACTAAAACACTTTTAACTTCTTTACTAGCAATAATATTTAAAGTATTTGCGTTAACAACTGCTTTTAATTCAACTTTAGATAAAACTTGGTCATTAACTGCTAATGAACAATTAGGTACACCACCATCTAATTTTAATAAACCACCTGTACCAGCTGCATCAGAAGTAAATTGACCAGCCCAAACTGTATTACAATCATAAGCGCCAAGAGTACCAGTTTGTGTACCAGACTCTATCACTGTCCAATTTTGTCCACCATCATTAGAATAAGCTGAACCTGTTCCTAAAGATGAACTACCATTGATACCTGTTGATATGAATGTATTAGTTGAACCAGGTACGTATTTAATATCTCCATCAAAATAACTATCAGAAGCTTTTATGTCCCAATTTTGACCTCCATCTTCAGTAAACCATAATGTTGAGCTATTGTCCACTATTAAACCGTAAGTAGCACTAGAAAATGACATACTACCATTTACTTCTTCCCCCTCAAAATCATCAATAGGTGCAAAATAAGATTTCCAAGTTAAACCTCTATCTGCTGTATGTAAAATTTTACCAGTGTTTGAAGTTAACCACATGTTTTCTCCGAAAACAACTTTTCCTCCAACATATCCATAATCATCATTTGTTTGAGAAGGAGCAGTTGTTAAAACAGACCAAGAGTTTCCACCATCAGTTGTTTTGTACATTTCATATTTACCATTTACAGGGTCACCAATAACAATTCCGTTGTTTGTGTCCCAAAAATATACAATGTTTCCAAAAGATGCATTAGAAAATACTCCAGTTACTTTAGTCCAAGATGTACCTCCGTTTTCTGTTTTCCATAACCCATTTGCAGCTCCAGAACCACTTTCTGGTGCTGTAACAATAAATGCTTTTTGTGAATCAATAGTTTGAATATCTGAGATAAGTGCATTAGTAGGAAGATTAGAAACTAATTTACTTGTCCAAGTTGTTCCTCCATTAGCAGTAACGCTAACATATTTTAAATATTGACTTGGAGCACCTGGATTTCCATTATAAAAAGATGCCCATGCAATATTTGCATCTTTAATAGATATTCTACTTAAACCTGCTCCAGAAACTGGAACTTTAGAGTTTTGTGTAGTCCATGATTGACCAAAAGAAATTGATACTATCGCTAACGATAATAAAGTTAGTAATTGTTTTTTCATAATATGTGTTAATTAATTATAACACTAAACTAAGAAAAAAAAACTAAAAAAATGAATAAAAGTGATTATAATGAGTACTCTATCGAACTTCTAGAAAAACTATTCTTATGATGTTAAGAATAAAAAAAGATAAATTAATGCATTTATTTTCAATACATTAAGTCTTGGTTGTGTGAAATTTATTAGCTTAAATTTTGAATAAAATATTTTGAAAAGAATTTTAATGAAATAGAACGTAATCAAGAAAAAACATTTTATTTATTGAAATTAGGTATCCAAATTTATTTGAAAATATATTATTTAACGTAATAGATTGATATTGTAGAGTTATTAATTGTTTTTTAAACAAAGAATTGACAAATAAATAAAGTTAGGAGAGTTTTTTATTTGTGACCATAATGAGTTATCTACCGAACACTTTGAAATAATTTTTCAGTGGATTAATCGAGTTTGTGAGTCTGCTTAAAGTATAAAATAAAACCTCATAAGTATGAGGTTTTATTTTAGTAGTTATTTTTTAAAATATAATCTTTTGATTTAAGGATATCAGTATACGTTATTTTAGTTTTTATTTTATTCATTTCTGTGATTATTCTATTCATTGCATTTTGAATATTTTCTTCTGAATAATTAAAATTTGAGCTTTCATCAACAGTTAGCCACATTAATTCTATTTTACTGTTTGAAGGTATTGAAATTCCATCTGATATGTTATTACTTCTAAGTAAAGGTTTTAAATTTGATATACTTAAATTATCTTCAATAAGCGTTCTTATATTGTTATAAGATTTGTTATTTAATTCAAAATTTGTGTTTTTTATTATCATTGGACCGATACCATTATTATGAATTTCAAGTAGTATATAATTATTAGTTAAACTATGAAATGATATAATTACACCTAAAGGTTTTACAGATTGAATTTGATTTTGTTTATTTCTTTTCTCTTCTAAATTATAAATAGTAAATGATATTTTTAGTAAAAAGAATAAGTTTGCAGCACCAAAAATTAGAGTACTAAATCCTCCTATAAAACTTCCAAAATCAGACCAAGTTTTTGTTTCTATTGATAATCCATGTTTTGCAAAAACAATTATATAAGTAATTAGAGGGAGTAAGAATAGAATGATAATCCAAATGGTATATTTTTGTAATTCTTTTTTTAGTTTTTTCTTCATTTCTTCAAAATTTATCAAATTTAGTTATTAATTACTAAAATGTCATATTGTAAATTGTATTAAAGTTTATTCGATTTTGCACAATTATTATATACCGAACACCTTTTTATTAATTCTTTATTTATATCTAATATTTTGATTTTGAATGGGGAAAATCCATTGGGTATATAAAGAAAAATGAGGATTAATTAAAATCCTCATTGTGGTGACCACGATGGGACTCGAACCCATATTATCAGAACCGGAATCTGATATTCTATCCATTAAATTACGCAGCCTAAAAAGTTTAGTAAATATAGGTAAATAGAAGGGTTTTAAGAAAATGTTTGTCTGAAATTTCGGTGTTGAGTTGCTGTAAAAAAATCTCTAAAAATTTGATTAATTTCTTCATTTAACTTTGAAGCTCTAATTCCAAGTTGTGGATAAATTTCAAGAATATAAGTTGTAAGTGCTGAAACAGTTTCTGTTCCAAATTGATGAATTTCTTCTAGAAAATCATCCTCAATAGTATGATTTTTAAGCAATAAATCTTCCACTTGTTTTGCATAATCTAAAAGTTGAAGCGTTGTTTTGTTTAAAAAAAGCTGAAGTTTTTCTTTAATTGAAAAAGTAATTATTTCTAAACTTTTTTCTAAAAAATGCTCAGTCATTCCAATATAATTAACCAATAATGTTAAATCAGCAAAAACCCGAAACGGAATTTTATCTACCAAATCATCGCTAAAAAAAGTATTGTAAACAAAACTATAATCTTGATGTACGGTTTGATTAACAACTTCAAAACTATGAGAGGATGTTGCAATCATACCCATAGATTTCCATGTTGAAATCAATTTTACTTGAGATTTGTCTAGAATAAAAGATAAAATTTTTGGTTGATTATTTTCGTCAACCAATGGTTGTCCATTTTCTAAAACCTGTGCATTAAGTGTAAAATGAGTTAAATATGGCGCGCCAGTTGCGTAATGCCATAAACCATTTATAAGATAAGTATCGTTTATTTTTTCGGCAGTTCCGCCAATCATTCCACTTCCTCCGAAGCATGTTTTTTGATTCGAAAATAGTTCGAATGCAACAGAGGGAATTAAGTTCCTCGAAAAGTAATTTGCACCACTACATAAAGTCACAAACCAGCCTAAACTTCCATCTATTTTAGATATGGTTTGTAAAATTTTGAGTCCTTCGGAAAAAGTTAAACCTAAACCATTGTATTGTTTCGGAACCCAAATATTTAACCAATTATTAGTTGCTATTAATTCGATTATTTCTGGATTAAATAACTCTACATTTAATAAATTTTCTCGAATAGATTGTACGTTATGCATTTTGGCGATTATTTAAAATTTTTCTCCAATTTAGATAACCAGAAATTGCGACACAAAATAAGATAATTGATAGAATTGCATATAAATAGAGGTCTTTATGAATCATTAATGGAATAGAGATAATGTTGCTAATGTTTAATAAAACCCAGTTTTCTAGTTTTCGTTTTGCCATTAACCACATTCCAGCCCATGCAAATGCGCTAACAATAGAATCCCAAATAGGCACATCAGAATCGGTGAAATTTGATAAAGAAAAGTAAAAGATAATAAAACTTGATAAGACAATTAAACTAACAATTCCCCATTCTTTTGTATTGGTTTTTGATATTTCGATTTCATCTTTATGTTGTCCATATTTCCAATACAATAAACCATAAATACTCATAACTAAATAGTAAATATTTAATGTAAATTCTGCATAAAGTTTAGAATTAAACATGACAACTAGCGTAAGTAAAATACCTGCAATCCCGAAAAAATAATTCTTCGGATTATTGTATCGCGCTAAAACCACTTGAAAAATTGAAAAAACCACACCTAGCCATTCTTGCCAAGTTGTTTGTAAAATAATTTCCTTCATCATTTTTATTTTTTTTGATGAGGAGATAGAAGTTATAATTAACATCAATCCCTCCGCCAGCATTATCTGGATCAGGTGTAGAACAAAATTGTTCTTGGGTATATTCTCAGCCAAAAATTAGCACCCCATTCGGTTTCAAATATCAATAGATATATCGAAATATCCTAAAAAAAATGAATAAAGTTGATTTTTTCTTTCCAATTAATAGGTTTAATTTTAATCTCAATTTTATCACATCATTCATAAAAATACAAAAGCGAAACTTGTTTAGGTTTCGCTTTTTTGAATTTATTTTATCAATCCAAATTGCTTGAAATGATGTGTAAAATGTTTTTTATGAAATCTTTTCCAATCGCTGTAATCAATTTCATCTAAAACAGGATTAACGATTTTTGCATCAGGATTATTCTCAAAAAATTGATGAAATTTATCTATTTCACTTTCTAATTTTTCTATCGCAGCTTCTAAAGATGGATAACGTAAATCTAACAAACCTTCCATACCACCAGCTTTTATTCCACGATCCATTTCTGCATCCGCATCAAGAAAAAAAGCTCTATATTTTGGCAAATGTTCTTTTGGTGTTCTGCATGGAATTACAAATCCACCGTTCGACATTTTAGTCGAAACAATCAAATGTTCTACCATATGTTGCGGTGTCATAATTCCCCATTCTGGCTGTTGGTCTACGTTTAAAGTCTGTAAACGAGCAATTAAATCTGTTTTATTTTCAAAATCTAAAAACATCTTCTCTTCTTTTATAATTTGGATGAAGTTAATTCATTTATTTTGTTAATTGATAAAACCAAACAATATAAGCATCAACAAATTTTTGTATAAAACCATACGTTCCTTTGTCTTTAAACAGACCATTTTCGTCAAAAGATTCAGTATTCAAATGCCCTAAATAAGCTTCTGGTTGTTGCATAGTTGGGATATTTACAAAAGTTAATGATTGACGTAAATGATGATTTGCCGCAAAACCAGCAATCGCACCCGACGAACTACTAATAACCGCACCTGGTTTAGCATTCCAAACATTTTTACCATACGGACGAGAGGCAACATCAATTGCATTTTTGATAACAGCTGGCACAGAGCGATTATATTCTGGCGTAATAAAAATAACACCATCTAAGTTTTCTACCTCATTTCTGAAAGTTGTATACGACGCAGGAACTTCGTTATCATCATCAAAATCTTGGTTATATAAAGGTAATTCACCAATTTCGATCACTTTAAACTCGAAATCTTCTGGTGCCATTTTAATTAAATTTTTAGCAATTTTCTTAGAATTTGCATCTTTTCGTAAACTTCCGACAAAAAGTCCTATTGTTTTTTTAGCCATATTGGGTTGATTTTAATTCTACTAAAGTTAAGTTTTTTTGTATAAAAAGAATAAAATAAAATATTAAATTTGATACAACAAACCAATCACTTATGTTAAAGATTCTATATTTTTTCTTTGCAATTATTTCGCTATTTTCTTGTGTTTCTCAGCATAATAAGAATATGAACGAAAATATTTTAACCTTAAAAGACAGTTATTGTAAAGCGCCATATCATTATAATTATGAGAATAAATTACCTTCTTATAATTCAGATTCTATTTTGACTGCGAACAATCATCTCAAGAATAATTTTTCTGATCAAAGTATTTTAATTCTCAATGCTTTAGGAAATATTGATGAGGTTGATGAAATAATTAAACTGAAAAAGGATTCGACAATCAATTCAAGATTAAAAGTTTTAGAGCTTAAAAATTCGATAAATAGTAAAATTACAATTGCTTTAACCGAGCTAGATGCTGTTGCGGCCGAGTTTGATTGCGAAGGAGAACGTGTGGCACAAATGGCAAATTTTGTTGATAATATAAATGATAATCGTACCAATAAACTGGTTATTTATTCTATTGTGGCTGGTGCTGCGGCGTCTATTGCGAGTGGAATTATAAAAAGCGATAGTTGGGGAAGTGCGGTAGATATTAGCGGTGGTGTGCTTGGTGCAGGTTTAGGATTTGCGACTTTAAACCCGAAAGGTAAAAAAGTTGAGTTTATACATAGTCGTAATTTATTACGAGATGTTTGGAATCAAAAGTTAGAATCCGAGAACTTTCCGCCATTTGTTTGGTACATGTATACCGAGAAAAAGTTTTCTAATTACAAGGGAGGTTTATCGGTTATTGCAAATATTAAACAACGTTGGCTGAATCTTAATTTTGATAATAATATTGAAGAAGCAAATAAATCGGTCAATTTTAGTAGTGGTGGAGAATATATTGCAGAAGATTTACACAATCGTACATTAATGTTAAATCAAATGCAATCGGCAACGCGTATAATTAATCAAAATATTAATTATTTATTGTTGGATTTAGATAAGTTGGTTTTAAATTAATTCAAAAGATTAATGATAATTTAATAAAAACGTATTTTTTGTAATGATACTTTAAATTTAATACAATTAAATAGCTGTAAAATTTACTTTTTTAAATTATTTTGTTTGAATGATTGATAAAAAAACAATTAATAAATTACATATCTAATAGTAAAATAGATTTCTTTTTGGTTAGAATTCAATGAAATAATTATTTTGAAGAGTTGAGGTAAAATATAAACAAAATCACATTACATTTTTTATAATAAAAACTACTTTTACTGAAGTTTTCATAATAATTAATGAGTAACATTACATTAAACCCAATTTACGAAAAGATAATTGATGATTTATTGAATCAGAAATATTCTATTTCAGACTTTTTTTTCTCTTCAGAAGAAACCAAAGAACTTCGGAATCATGTGATTCTTCAAAATACACAACAAGATTTTCATCAAGCTGCGATAGGAAACGCAGTAAACGAGCAGATTGTAAAGTCTATTCGTGGTGATAAAATTCGTTGGATTGACGAAAGTAAAAAGACCAAAATAGAAGAAATTTTCTTCGAAAAAATAAATGATTTCATTCTTTATCTTAACCAAACTTGTTATTTGGGAATAGAAGAAAGCGAGTTTCATTACGCAGTTTATCCAGAAGGAACCTTTTATCAACGCCATATTGATGCGTTTAAAAATGATGATAGACGAACGCTTTCTATCGTTTTATATTTGAATGATGAAGAATGGAATGATGATTTCGGAGGGCAATTAGCACTTTATTTACCAAACGAAAATGGTACGGAAAATGAACTAAATATTTTGCCTTTGGCTGGTCGTTTAGCCATTTTTGATAGTAAAACTATTCCGCACGAAGTAAAAAAAGTAAATAAACCGCGATATAGTATTACCGGTTGGTTAAAAACAAGATCCACAACAAGTGTTATATAACTTAAAGGCTTTTATTAAGCCTTTTTTTGTATATTAAAATTACATTAGAAAATTCAAAATCAATCGAATAGTGAAGTTTAATTTCTATTTTTGTAAAAATTACTTTTTAAATGCAAATACTTGTTATTGAGGATGATAAACGAATTAGCGACTTCTTAATCAAAGGATTAGAAGAAAATAATCATTTGGTAACCTTATGTAAAAATGCTGAATCGGTGTTGGAAAATTACTTGAACATTCAATTCGATTTAATAATCTGCGATATTATGTTACCCGGAATGGACGGAATTCAGTTGGTACAAACACTTCGTTTCAAAAAAATATTTGCACCTATTCTAATGTTAAGCGCTCTAAATTCGGTTCAAGATAAAGTTTCTGCTTTGGATTATGGTGCCGACGATTACATTACAAAACCTTTTCATTTTGATGAATTATTATCGCGAATTAAAGCCTTAACACGTCGAAATCAGTTTCGCCAAAACGAAACAATTTCTAATGTTTTGACTTTTGGCGCATTAGAAATCGATCTTAATCAATATAAAGTTTCTATTAATGAAGAAGAAATTGAATTGTCGCCGCGCGAGTTTAAATTACTGAATTATTTGATCGAAAATATAGATAAAACCGTAACACGAATTCAAATTTTAAATGCAGTTTGGGGCATCACTTTTGACAATCATACCAATGTTGTGGACGTTTATATTTCGTATTTGCGCAATAAAATAGAGAAGAATAATAGCAAATATATTTACACGGTAAAAGGTGTTGGTTATATGTTTAAAGCCTAAATTATGAAGTTAAAACATCGCCTTTCGCTGTATTCAATCATTATTTTTAGCGTTGTTATTTTAATTGTTTCTACGGTTATTTATTTCTCGTTTTACACGCAAATGGAGAAAAAAGAGATTCAATCTTTAGAAAGTAAATCGCTTTTGGCTGCAGTTTATTATTTGGAACAAGATGAATTGCCAACGTTGGAACATGAAAATATAAAAAGTCAAATGTTAAAGTCGATTTCTCGAAAAAATATTGTGATTTATGATGCATTAAACCAAAAGTTTAATGGTAATATGGATGTTGATGCAAACATTTCTCCAAAATTTTTGAACAATGTTCGTATCAATAAAAATGATTTTTTTACTTCAGAACATTTTTTTTATAACGGTATTTTTTACCATGATAATCAAGGTGATTTTGTTGTGATTACGCGTCAATCAAAAGACGAATTTAACGAGCAAATGCAGTCGTTGTTGCATATTTTAATCATCGTTTCAATCATCGGTTTGTTGTTTATTTATCTATTTTCGCAATATTTAGGTTACATTGCTTACGAGCCAATTACCAAAATTATTGAGCAAATAAAAGAACGTGATACCAAAAATTTTAACGAGCCTTTGGTCTTAAAAAAATCGTATTCAGAGATTGAAGATTTGGTCAAAACATACAATCATTTTATAGATCGGATTGCGCAAACTTTCAATGTTCAAAAGAATTTTATTGATTATGTTTCGCACGAATTACGTACGCCAATTACGGCTTTATTGGGAACTTTAGAAGTTACAAATCATAAAAAACGCACATCTGAAGAATATGAATTGGTGCTTTTGCAATTGAAACAATATACCAATGATTTGCAGGAAACTTTGGATCAAATGATGTTGCTTTCTGGTGCTAAAACTAGTTTTGAATTTAAAACGATTCGTATTGACGAGATTGTTTGGCAAGTGATAGAAAACGCTGTTTTGTACCACAATGCTAAAATAAATGTGGATATAAAAGTAGTAAATAATCAATTATTAAGCATTCAAGGAAACGAAAAATTATTGGAAGTTGCGTTGAATAATTTAATCGGAAATGCAATAAAATATTCAGATAATCAACAGATTATGATTCAGTTTTTAGAAGTGAATCAACAACTTCAAATTCATATAATCGATCAAGGAATTGGAATTTTAGAAAATGATCTTGCAAAAATTAAACAGAACTTTTTTCGAGGTCAAAACACACAATCTTATCAAGGAAAAGGCATCGGACTTTCGATGGCAAATATTATTTTTACTTTTCATCAAATTGATTTAAAAATCGAACAAAATCAACCTAAAGGCACGATTGTAAAGTTGAGTTTTAAATAAAATTTGATTATTATTTCTGTCATTCCTAATAAAAAATCTTCCCGAAAGTAACTCTAATCTACTTTTAATCTAGTTCAAAATTTACCTTAATCTTCAGTTACTAATTTTGAAATTCAAAAAAGTATTGAAGTGAAAACATTCTATTTATCGGCAATTGCCGTTTGCATGGTGTCAACTTTGCAAGCGCAATCGTACACAATTCAGGATTTAGAAACTCAATTTCTTCAGAAGAATTATTTATTGATCGCAAATAAGTTCAATATTGATAAAGCTGATGCAGAAATTGTGCAAGAAAAACTGTGGAACAATCCTACGCTTAGCATTTCTGAAGTAAATCTTTGGAAAACGTATCAAATTGAAGAGCAACCTTATTTATTCGGAAAATACGGTAAAAATCAGCAGATTTCTGTGGAATTAGAACAATTGATAGAAACTGCTGGCAAACGAAAAAAGCGTGTTGCGATTAAACAATTAGAAAAAAACAATGCGTTGTTTGATTATGAAGAATTGTTGCGCGAACTAAAAAAAGAATTGCGCCAATCGTTTTACTCGCTTTCACGTATCAATCAAGAAGAAAATCAACTTCAAAATATGCTGAATTTGTTTACGCAAATGAGCAATCAATACGAGCGACAATCGAATTTACAGAACGTACCGAAAGCTGATTTTTATAGAATTCAGACAGAATTATTGGGTTTGCAAAAAGAAGCTGTTTTACTTGAAAATGAAAAAATGGAAGTCTTGAGTAAATTGCAATTATTAACTCAAAATTCAGATTTAAAAATAGATCAACTTCAATTTTTAACTTCAAAAAAATTGCATAATCAACTTCCGTTTGATTTAAAAAATAGTGCTAAAAATCAAAATATTGGACTGAAAAGACAAGAAAATGAGTTGAATTTAGCCAAAAATCAATTGATTTTAGAAAAAGCGCAACGAACGCCCGATTTAACTTTTCAGCTAAATTATGACCGTGGCGGAAACATTATGCGCGATTTTTTTGGCGTAGGCGTTAGCGTTGATTTACCCGTTTTTAATACGAATAAAGGAAATATAAAAGCAGCGCAAATTTCGATTGAGCAGCAATTAACAAATCAAAATGCCTATCAATTAGAATTGAATCAATCGATTGATCGTTTGCAAAATCAATTAAAAAAATTAGAAGAAGGTTTGACTTTTTGGTCGTCAGAAAAAAAGGAAGAACAACTTTTAATGGTTGATAATTATAAGAAGCATTTGCAAAATAAGCAAGTCACTTTAATCGAATTTATTGATTTTACGCAGGCTTATCGCGAAGCACAACAAGCTTATTTGGAGTTGCAAGAAACGTATGAACACACGTACGAAGAGTTACAATATATCGTAGGAAAAGATTTTTAAGACATGAAAAAAAGTATTTATTTTTTAGCCATTTACAGTTTATTTTTCACAAGTTGTCAGAAAAATAAGGAAGAAAATGTTGATGAAAAGCAAACCGAAAAAACGTTTTGTATGAATGATCAGTTGAAAAAATCAACCGAGATTGTTCGTATTTCAGAGCAACCTATTTACGAACAATTAGCGTTGTCTGGTAAAATTGAGTACAACGAAAATGATTTGGTCGCCTTCAAAAGTTTATTGCAAGGTGTTGTAGATCGTGTAAATTTTGAGTTGGGCGATTTCGTAAATCAAGGTCAAGTTTTGGGCGTTGTAAAATCGACAGAAGTACAAGATTTAATGCAACAAAAACGATATCATCAAAGTCAGATTGATTTATTTCGAAAGCAAATCAAAACTAAAAAAGAATTATTGAATGACGGAATGGCGTCTTTACCCGAACTTTCGGAAGCCGAACATGAATTGCAAGCTGCACAAATAGAGTTGGATAAAATCAATACAACTTTAAAAATGTATCGCGCGGTTGGTAACGGTCAATTTCAAATTTTGGCACCAAAAAACGGTTACATTGTTCAAAAAAATATGAGCGTTGGGCAATCTATTACTTCTGATAATGACGATGCTTTGTTTTCTATTTCTAACCTAAAACAGGTGTGGGTAATGGTTAATATTTATGCGAGTAATTTGCAATATGTTAAGAAAGGCGATTTTGTAAAAGTGCGCACTGTAGCTTATCCAGACCGTATGTATGCTGGTAAAATTGATAAAATATACAATGTTTTTGACGATAATGAACACGTTTTGAAAGCACGTGTTGTGTTAGAAAACCAAGATTTAAACTTAATGCCAGGTTTAAGTGCCGACATTATTATTGATAAAAATACCACGGCAGGTAAAGCGTTTGCGATTCCAAATAATGCCAAAGTTTTTGAGAATAATAAAGAATATGTTGTGGTTTATACTTCGGATTGTAAGATGGAAACACGTAAAATAACGCCTATTGCAAGCAACGAAGAATATACATTTGTTAGCGAAAAATTTGCACCAAATGAACAAATTATCACGAAAAATGCATTGGTTATTTATGAAGAATTAAACAAATAAGAAGATGAAAAAGTTAGTACAAGCAGTCGTAACTTTTTCGTTACGCAATACAACCTTCATACTTTTTGCCACATTTGCGTTACTTTTTGGTGGAATTTATGCGTTGAAACACACTCCCATTGAAGCTTTTCCGGATGTTACCAATACGCGTGCTCGGATTATTACGCAATGGCCCGGACGAAGCGCCGAAGAAATGGAAAAATTGGTCACTTTACCCGTTTCTAAAGTAATGAATAGCATTCCGCATAAAGCAAATATTCGGTCAATTTCGTTGTTTGGTTTGTCGGTTGTAACGGTTCAGTTTGAAGATGGCGTAGATGATTTTTATGCTCAACAATATGTGTCGAATAAGTTAAGCGGAGTTGATTTACCAGATGGTGCAGATGCGGATATTGAGCCACCTTCGGGTGCAACTGGCGAAATTTATCGTTATGTGATTAAAAGTGATTTGCCGATAAAAGAAGTTACGGCGATACAAGATTGGGTTATTGAGCGCGAATTGCTTTCTGTGCCTGGCGTTGCCGATGTGGTTAGTTTTGGTGGAGAAGAAAAAACCTATGAAATAAAAATCAATCCAACAGAACTTAAAAATTATGATTTATCGTCTTTAGATGTTTACGAAGCGGTTTCAAAATCTAATATTAATGTGGGTGGAGATGTGATAGAGCAAGGCGATCAGGCGTATGTAGTGCGTGGAGTTGGTTTGTTGGATAAGATTGAAGATATCGGAAATATCACGATAAAATTAAATGGTTCAACACCTATTTTGATTAAAAATGTTGCAGATGTAGTGGTTTCAAATAAACCTCGTTTGGGGCAAGTTGGTTACAATGAACAACATGATTTGGTAGAAGGAATTGTGATTATGCTTCGAGGTGAAAATCCATCCGAAGTAATTGGAAATTTGAAGTCAAAAATTGAAGAATTAAATACGCGAACTCTTCCAGATAATGTAAAAATAGAAACGGTTGTAGATCGTACAAAATTAGTCGATAACACGGTGCATACGGTTTCTAAGAATATTGTAGAAGGAATTTTGCTGGTTTCGCTAATCGTTTTTGTGTTTTTATACAATTGGAAATCTACATTTATCGTAGCATCGGTTATTCCGTTGGCGTTTTTATTCGCGATTATTGTTCTGAAAATTCAAGGCTTACCAGCAAATTTAATTTCGATGGGATCGTTGGATTTCGGTTTGTTACTCGAAGGAACTTTGGTTATCGTAGAAACCGTTTTTGTCGCGTTGGCAACTATGCAACATCGAGTAGGAGCAGAACGTTTTGCGAAAATGAGTAAAATGGGAATCATCAAAAAAAGTGCAGGAAGCGTGGCATCGTACATTTTCTTCGCTCTAATTATTTTGATTGTTGCGTTATTACCTATTTTTTCGTTTCAAAAAGTAGAAGGAAAAATGTTTACGCCTTTAGCATTTACACTGGGTTACGCCTTGTTAGGTTCATTGATTTTGAGTTTAACTTACGTGCCCGCAATGTGTAAATTGTTGTTCACTAAAAATATTGAAGAAAAAGAAAATTTTGTAACACGTTTTTTTCAGAAAACCATTTATGGAATGTATGCGGTGGCTTTTCGTTACAAAAAAATAACGATTGCACTATTTTTAGGAATCTTGGCTTTGTGTCTTTTTAAATTCATGAATTATGGATCCGAATTTTTACCAAAGCTAAACGAAGGTGCAATTTATGTGCGCGCAACCTTGCCAAATAGTGTGAATTTGAAAGAATCTACGCGATTGACGAAAGAAATGAAAGAAATGTTGCAAAAAGATTGTGACGAAATTGATTTTATTTTAACGCAAACCGGTCGTCCAAACGATGGAACCGATCCTACAGGATTTTTTAATATCGAATTTAATATTCAATTAAAAGATGAAAAAGATTGGAATCGAAAAGTTTCTAAAGACGATATCATTCAAGAAATGCGAACTAAATTGAACAATTATCCCGGAATTAATTTTGGATTTAGTCAACCCATTCAAGATAATGTGGAAGAATATGTGGCTGGTGTAAAAAGCTCGTTAGTGATAAAAATTTTTGGAGATGATTTGTACGATTTAGAAAAATATGCCAATAAAGTAGCCGAATCTATCAATAAAGTAAACGGAATTACAGATATCAATGTGTATAAAAATATTGGTTTACCCGAATTGAAAATTCAATTGCATGATAATAAAATGGCGAAATATGGCATTAATACAGCCGATGTACAAGCGGTTATAGAAATGACAATTGGTGGACAAACAGCCACAAAATTCTATGAAAACGATCGTCAATTTGATGTAATTCTTCGTTTTCAAGAAGCTTATCGTGATACGCCCGAAAAAATTGCAAATATTTTAATTCCGACCAGTAACGGACAAAATATTCCGTTGCAAGAAATCGCAACAATTGGCTATCAAACAGGGCCAGCATTTATTTACCGAGAAGGAAACAGCCGATATATTGGTGTTGGTTTTAGTATTGAAGGGCGCGATTTGGGAAGTACAATTGCCGAAGCAAAAAAAGTGGTTGAAAAAGAAATAAAATTACCGAAAGATAATTATATGGAATGGGCGGGCGAATTTGAAAGCAAAGAGCGTGCAGCACAGCAATTGGCAATGGTTGTACCTATTTCTTTAGTCCTGATTTTATTGTTGTTGTATTTCAATTTTGGAAACATGAAAGATACCGCAATTGGTGCATTAACACTGGCTTTTGCTTTTATTGGCGGTTTTATTTCGCTATGGGCAACAGGAACTATTTTCGGAATTTCGGCCGGTATTGGCTTTATTATTTTATTTGGAGTTGCAACCATCGACGGAATCGTATTGATTGGTGTGATACGCGACAATTTAAAATATAAAATGAATTTGAAAAAAGCAATCGAAAGCGGCATACGAAGCCGAATAAGACCTGTAGTTATGATTGCATTAATGGGATCTATGGGATTATTGCCCGCAGCATTATCTACCGGAATGGGTTCTGAAATTCAGAAACCATTAGCCATTATGATTGTTGGTGGATTAATTATTTGTTTAATCTTATCGTTTACTATTCTACCTATTGTTTTTTACTTGGTTCATAAAAAAGAGTATGAAAGGTAGTTTTTTATCTACTTGTTTTAATTTGTTCCTGAAATGATAAATATACAAGTAGATGTTAATGGTCGGAAGAGAAATCTTCCGACTTTTTTATTGGATTGATTTAGGTTTTTATATTTAATTGAAATATATTATCTTGGCTTATAATCAAATTGTTATATATGACTATAAAGAATTTATTTGCTATAATTCTGAAATTAACAGGATTTTTTTTCATTATTAAAATTTTTACAATTGTAATTCCAGAACAAATTACATTGTTGTTAAATTATGATATAATTTTTCCAAGCGATATCACTTCTCAAGAAATTATTCCTTTACCTATTATATCAATTTCTGTAATTTTAATTGTTCTTTTATTTGTCTATTACATTTCGATTTATAAAACAGAAATATTGATGAAATTTCTTAGAATTGAAAACTATTTTGGAGATACGAGAATAGAAAATATAAATATTCCGATTGAAAAATACGTGCAAATTTCAATTTTAGTTATTTCAATTATTTTATTGATTTTTAATATTCCAGAACTTATAATTTCTATAAATACCTATTTTGGGATAAATAAAAATTTTGAAATAAATTTAATACCTAATCTAATTTCAAGTATCTCGATTTCTTTGTTTGCGATTATTTTAATATTATTTAGTGATAAAATTTCGAGATTGATTATTAAATAGAAATTGTGGAAAATTAGTAATATTATTCAAAAAAACTAATCCAATAACTCAGGACGTTTCGATTTTGGTAGAGTCAAAATAACAAGATTATACGAATCTTTTATCCAAGTTTTTATCAAATCATCTTTCGCATCATCGTTTATTGTAACCGTATTCCAATGCTTTTTATTCATGTGATAACCGGGATTTACAGCGTTGTAAGTTGCGCGTAATTCGAGTGCATTATCGGGATCACATTTTACATTTACAGAATTAAATTGATTGATATTTGTCAAACAAAACATTTTTCCGGCAATGAAAAAAACCAAATTAACTTGATCAAAAGGAAATTTTTCTTCGACCAAAGGCAATGATAAACAATAATCGCGTAATTCTTCGATATGCATTTTACTATTTTTATTTGACTAAATATAGAAATAAAAAAATAGTTCGGAATCAATAATTCCGAACTATAATATGAAAACATTTTATTTTTGATTCTTTTACGTAGTAAATTTTACCAGATCTGACATAAGCTTTCAAAACATTTTCTAACATTTTTTCTAGTTTAGAATCTGTTCTAATCTTTTGATTAAATCTGACATAAGAAATATCAAACGCAGCACCATAATTGTGCGAACTATCATTAGAAGAGGCATTGCTATTAACTCCTCGCAATCTGTTTTGATCACTTAATGTTCGCGTTAAAGAGGTTACAACAAAAAAATTCTGTCCAGTTTCCTTTACAAAATCATTTGCAATACTTCTCATCACATCGCGTCCTTTTGGAACTAAATATGAATGGCTGTGCGATAAATCACCAATTCGCCAACCGTAACCACGCTGTTTTATTTTTACTAATTTACCTTGATTGATGTATTTATTTAAATGCTTATCATTTTTAATCAATTCAAGATTATGCGATTTTGCAGAATTCAAATGCTGAATATATTCTTTAGACGGCTCTATAACTGCTCTTTTTTGAGCAAAACCATGTAAAGAATTACAAAATAACAATATGATTAGTAAATTTCTCATGTTTGAATTTCTTCTCTGCAAAAATAGAAAAGAAGTTCCGATTTTACATCGTTGTTGACTTAAATTGTTCTGGATTACGAACAGTTACGTGAAAACAGTGTTGTTTGTACTCTTTTATATAATAAATTTTACCATCTTCTTGCAATTCTTTCAAAATAGCTTCTAGCTTTTCGCGTTGACTTGCGCTGTAAGTATATTTATCATTAAATTTTGTGTAAGACAAATCGAAAGAAGCACCGTAATTATGAGAGCTTTCGCCTTTGGCTGCATTACTGTTTACACGGCGTAAACTGGCTTGACTTTCTTCTGAACGTGTTAACGAAGTTACCGTAATTGTGGCATTATTTTCTTCAAGAAATTTGCCTGCAATTTTTTCTAAAACGGTTTTAGCTCTTGGATTTAAAAAAGCTTTGCTGTGTGTAAGTTTTTCTATCGTATAGCCGTTTCCTTCTTCAGGAACTGCGACTAATTTTTTCAAAATAACATAACCATCAATGTCATCAAAGCTTTCTATAGCTGACATGCTAAATGATTGAGCCGCCATTAAATGGTCGTCGTACGTTACTTTTTTGGTTGCGATAGAAAAAGAAGATTTCGCAGTGTTTTCTGCTAAAGTGTAACTTTCTTGACTTTGTGCTGAACCAAATATTCCGCAAAAAAGACAAGAAAGTGCAATTAATTTTTTCATTTTTCAATATTATTACGCTGCAAAATTATAGGTTACAATTTAATAAAGACTTGTTAAAAATTATAATGTTTAGGTAAATATTATTTAAAGTTTTCTTAAAATATCAGCAGAAGTGGCATTTTTAGATAGATAATAAGGTGATTGTTTTATTTAGATACTTGGATAAAATCGTTTAAAAATTTACTTGTATTCTGTTTATCTTTTGTTTTTCCTTATTTTTGTAACACTTATTAATAATTTTTTAGACCTATTTGTAAAATGGCAAAAGTTAAAGTTGGTTTAGTACAAATGACTTGTACAAATAACAAACAAGAAAATTTAGATAAAGCGATAGCACAAGTTAAAGTTGCAGCAGCAAAAGGCGCTCAAATCGTATGTTTACAAGAATTATTTACATCATTATATTTTTGTGATGTAGAAGATTATGACAATTTTGATTTGGCAGAAGCAGTTCCAGGACCTTCTACAGATGCGTTGTCTGTTGTGGCAAAAGAATTGGGTGTTGTTATTATCGCTTCATTATTCGAGAAACGCGCACAAGGATTATATCACAATACAACAGCTATTTTAGATGCTGATGGACAATATTTAGGAAAATACCGTAAAATGCACATTCCAGATGATCCTGCGTTTTACGAGAAATTCTATTTTACACCAGGCGATTTAGGATACAAAGTTTTTGATACTAAATTTGGTAAAATTGGTGTCTTAATTTGTTGGGATCAATGGTATCCAGAAGCTTCTCGTATTACGGCTTTGATGGGTGCTGATATCTTATTTTATCCAACAGCTATTGGTTGGGATACAACGCAAGACGAGGAAACTAACGAAGATCAATACAATGCTTGGCAAACTATTCAGCGTTCGCATGCAGTTGCAAATGGTGTTCCTGTGGTTTCTGTAAACCGTGTAGGTTTTGAGCAAGATGGCGCAATGAAATTTTGGGGTGGATCTTTTGCTACAAATGCGCAAGGTAAATTGTTGTATTTAGCAACACACGATAAAGAAGAAACTGAAGTAATTGAATTAGATTTAAACGAAACAGATTTCTTCCGTAAACATTGGCCTTTTTTAAGAGATCGCAGAATTGATTCTTATCAACCAATAACAAAGCGTTTTATTGATGAAGATTAATTTAAAATATACAAATTTTAAGATGTATTGGATAGGATTATTTTTCTTATTCAGTACATTTTCTATGGCGCAAGAATCTCCATTAAAAATTGAACAAATCAACCCGAAATTATTTGTTTACACAACATACAATACATTTGATGGACAAAAATATGCAGCAAATGCAGTGTATTTAGTTACAAAAAAAGGAGTTGTAATTTTTGATACACCTTGGGATAAAACACAATATCAACCCTTGTTAGATTCTATTCAAGCAAAACATAATTTGCCTGTTTTAGCCATTTTTACATCACATTGGCACGAAGATAGAGCAGGAGGTTTTGATTTTTATAACAAAAAAGGAATTCCAACTTATGCAACAGCTCAAACAAATTCAATTTTAAAAGCAAATAATAAAGCAACTTCTACACATGAAATTGTTTTGAATAAATTATATAAAATTGGTGGAGAAAAATTTAAGATAGAATATTTTGGAGAAGGACATTCGTTGGATAATACAACAGTTTGGTTTCCGAAATACGAAATCTTGAATGGCGGTTGTTTAGTAAAAAGTGCAGAAGCTAATGATATTGGTTTTATTGGCGATGGTAATGTAAAAGAATGGCCAACTACAATTAATAAATTAGAGCAAGCACATCCAGCTATAAAAAGAGTGATTCCTGGACATGATGAGTGGAAAAATGGTGATCATCTGAAACGAACTAAAGAAATAATTAAGCAATAATTTTGAAGAATCTTTCTGATAAAATAGTTTATCTAGTAGGAATTTTATTTACAATTGGTTCTCTAATTGTCTTAAAAAGTAGATACCAATCAGGTAGATTATCAGAAACTTTACAAGAACCTGAAAGTTATATTGGTCTTGGATTCGGAATAATGGCTGTTTGCTATTATTTATTAAAAAGAAAGAATACAAAAAACTCTAACGAGCCAACAATCAATAAACAAAAAATTATAGCAATTATAATCATATCTATAATGTTTGTAGGTTTTGGGTTTTTCTTATTAAACACAGATATTTCTTATAATAGTAAGATTTCTAATCTCTATGTAAAATATATTATTGGTTGGTTAAGTATTATTTTTTTTGGTTTGATAATGGTTTTGAGTTTCCGAACACTTTGGATTATTTCATTTAAAAAATTAAGTTTTTATTATTTTGATAAAGATTATTTTTGCTTCTATAATCAGCTAACTGCGCGATATATTAAGATTCCTATTGATAAAATTGAGCAATTTGAAACCATCAATTATTTAAATAATAAATTTGTTTTGGTTATTGTTGATGATGAAGGAAATCATTTAAATAAAGTAGAAAAATTTTTATCTAAATGGAACAAAAATAACTTTGGAACCTATTGTTGTTTTAATCTAAATGGAACAAGTTTAGACGAAAGTAATGCTTCAAGAGAATTGAATAAAGAATTAAAAAATAAAAAAATTGAACACAATAAATACATCAAAATTCCCTAAAGATTTAGGATATAGATTTCCAGCAGAGTGGGAAGAGCACGAAGCAACTTGGTTATCTTGGCCGCACAAAGAAGAATCTTGGCCAGATCGTATTCAGTTAATATATCCTGCGTATGCGGAGTTTATTGCAGAATTATCAAAAGGCGAAAAAGTTCGTATTAATGTAAAAGATGAAGAAATGAAAGCTTTTGCATTGTCTTTTATCGAAAAAACAGATGCAGATTTAGCGCAAGTTGAGTTTTACTTTTTCGAGACAAATGATGCTTGGTGTCGCGATCATGGACCAGCGTTTTTAGTAAATACACAAAATACAGAAACGCCAAAGGTTATTGTAGATTGGGGATTTAATGCGTGGGGAGGAAAATATCCACCATTTGAAAACGATGATGTTATTCCAACAAAAATTGGAGAAGCGTTTAATTTACCAGTATTTCATTCAGGAATTATTATGGAAGGAGGTTCGGTAGAATTTAACGGAAAAAATACGGTATTAACGTCTAAATCTTGTTTATTAAATGAGAATCGTAATCCAGAATATTCGCAAGAGCAAATCGAAGAGTTTTTAAGAAATTACTATGGAATTTCTCAAGTTCTTTGGGTTGAAGATGGTATTGTTGGCGATGATACAGATGGTCATATTGATGATACGATTCGTTTTGTAAACGAAAATACAGTTTTAACAGTTGTTGAGGTTGATGAAACGGATGATAATTACGAATTATTACAAGTAAATCTTCGTCAATTACAAGAAATGCGCTTAGAAGATGGTCGTCCTTTAAACATTATTGAGTTGCCAATGCCAGATGCTGTTTATTGCGAAGGTGAACGTTTGCCGGCTTCTTATGCTAATTTTTATATTGCTAATAAATCGGTAATTGTACCAACTTATAATTGTGCAAAAGACGCAATTGCGTTAGATATTATTCAGAAATGTTTTCCAGATCGTAAAGTTGTCGGAATAGATTCTACAGATATTATTTGGGGATTAGGGTCTTTTCATTGTTTGAGTCAGCAAGAACCAAAAATATAAATTGAATTAAATATTTTGTGCTCGTAAAACGTTAGTTGTAATCTAGTAAAAATCATGATAGAAATTGAAAGCTTCCAAAATCAAGAAATAATAATTGAAGATTATTTGAAGTCAATAAAAGTTGTTACAACTGAATAAAATTATAAAAATAAAACCGAATCAATTTGATTCGGTTCTTTTTTTATAATTAACTTACGTTTTTATAGTATTGATAATGAGAAATAATATTTTTTTACTTTTTATAGCTATTGTTTTAGTTTCGTGTAATTCAGATCCATCAAGTAAATGGGCTGGTAAGTGGAATTATTCATCGTATAGTGCAAAAGATATTCGTGTTTTGTATGCTTATTTTAATATT
Source organism: Algoriella xinjiangensis (assembly GCF_900115015.1). Lineage (GTDB taxonomy): Bacteria > Bacteroidota > Bacteroidia > Flavobacteriales > Weeksellaceae > Empedobacter > Empedobacter xinjiangensis. Next base: position 57,264 of record NZ_FOUZ01000016.1, read on the forward strand.
AAGAAAAGTGGAGAAATTGACGAATACTTAATGCCTTTAATAGGTGTTGATTATTTGATGGTTAATGATGGAAAAGCGACTAACCTATCTGGATTAGAGTATGTGTCGGGGAATTTTACAGCAGATGATAAATATATTTCGATTAATGGTGAAAAAATCTATGAAATCATCGAATATAAAAGAAGTACTGTAAAGCTAAAACCATTGAAATTACAATTTAATCTCGATAAGAATCCCGAAAATGACATTACCTTAACTTTTGAACGAGATAAGCTTTATAAAATAGATTCTTTAGATTATACAGCGCCAAAATATAACAAATGGCGAAAACTTGCAGTAGATAAAGAAGATTCGCAAGTGATTATTAATCGATTAGCGCAACAAGTAGAATATGCAAGAGTATATTTTGAGAAAGAGTCAAAACTGCGGAATCAAGTCAAAACAATTGGTGTAGAGCTGCCTTTTCAGTTTTATGGAAATGGAATTGCGCTAGAAAAATATAATCCGACACAGAAATGGATTAATTACTATTATGATTTTGATGACCAACAAATTGCTTACGATTATTTAGCGCAAGCTTTTAAAGAAACAGTTCGTAAAGATTTTAAAAGTAAAGATATCTTAGATTATGACCGTCAAGTCTTAAAATCAATTGAAGATTATTTGAAGTCAGTAAAAGTAGCTACAACTGAATAAAACAATAAAAAAGCCGAATCAATTTGATTCGGCTTTTTTTAATGTAAACGATATAGTGTAATTGGTTGATCGAAAAAAAAAGATAAACGGGTCAGGTTTATCTTTAAAATTTTTTAGTTTTTGGGTAGGTTAGTAATCTAATCGGCTGGATTTCTATAATTAATATTGAAATCCGATAAATAAGTTATTCAATCTTTTTATTTGATTATTTACTTCTGCAAACTTCCTGAATATTTACCATAATAAGAAATTTTTTCGTACTCTAAGTGTCTACATTCAAAAAATTAACAGTCTAAATAATATCTACACGTTTTTATTTTATAAATCAATTATTTTATTGTTTTACAAATCTTTAAGCTTTATAAAATCGGAAAATTTATATTTTGAAGTATTTTTAAAAGAAAAAAAGTAAAATTTAATATAAATCTTTGAACGGAATTATTAATTGTTTTCCAATAAGTATTTCATTTTCTAAATTTGAGATTGAAACACCTAATAATCTTACAGGTTTATCGCCCGTAAAACCTTCATGTAATAAATCTAAACAGATTTGATCGTAAAGTTTTTTATCTTTTATAGGAAAAGATGCCGATTTACTTTTTGTAGTTACAGTAAAATCATTGTATTTTATTTTTACAGTGATCGTTCTACCATAAATAGATTTTTTTACAGACCAATTCCAAACATCTTCCATTAACGGAAAAAGCGCAAGTTGTAATTCTTCTATTGATTCTAAATCTTGGTTAAATGTAGTTTCTGATCCAGAAGATTTTCGAACACGAGATGGATTTACTTCTCTATTGTCAATCGCTCTTACAATGTTGTAATAATATTGCCCAGATTTACCAAATTCTCTTCGTAATTTCTCTAACGAAAGTTCTTTCAATTCAGCGCCCGTATGTATGCCCATCATTTGCATGCGTTCGGCAGTCACTTTTCCAATTCCATGAAACTTTTTTATAGGCAGTTGCTCTATAAAATTTTTAGCCATTTTGGGCGTGATAATGTATAAACCATTTGGTTTGTTGTAATCAGATGCAATTTTTGCTAAAAATTTATTAAACGAAACGCCAGCCGAAGCAGTCAAATCTGTACGTTCTTTTATCTTTTGTTTAATTTCGTTAGCGATATCTGTTGCAATTTCTACGTTTTTATAATTATTTGTAACGTCTAAATAGGCTTCATCTAGTGATAAAGGCTCAACTAAATCGGTATATTCGTTAAAGATTTCTCTAATTTGATTTGAAACTTCTTTATAAACTTCAAAACGAGGTTTTACAAAAATTAATTGTGGACATTTTCGCTTTGCAATTACAGAAGACATTGCAGATCCTACGCCATATTTTCTGGCTTCGTAACTAGCTGTTGCAATAACACCTCTTTGCTCATTTCCACCTACAGCAATGCATTTTCCTCGTAATTCAGGAAAATCGCGTTGTTCTACAGATGCATAAAAAGCATCCATATCAATGTGAATAATTTTTCGGAGCATGCTACAAAATTACTTGCTTTATTTTAAATGATAAAGTTGAATAAAGCTTTTTAAATTTTTCTTATCAGCAACTATTGTCAAATAATCGCCCAATTCTATCGCAACATTTCGATCAGGATTATAAAGAATCGCTCCATCTCGCTCTATCGAAACCACAATTCCGCCCGAAGTATCTTTTACCCAACCAACCGATTTATGCTCTAAAACACAAAAATCTTGTGGCACAACAACTTTATCTAGTGTAATATTATCTGTGTTTTTTACTTGGTTATTTTCTGGTGGAGTTTCGCCAATAATCTGTAAATATTTCTCAAAACGCTGTATTTGCTCATCATTTCCGATAATTCCAATTTTATCAAAAGGATATAAAACAGATTCGGAATTTGGCATTTGTAGAATTCTATCGCCACGTTTGATGTAAGCAATATTGATGTGAAATTTTGTTCGCCAATCTAAATCGCCCAATTTAACACCAATAAAATTCGCATTTTGAGGAACAATCATATCCGAAATATGGGTGTTGTCCCAAGTATATTGAAATTTATCGTCTATTTTTTTCTGAGCTGCTTTTTGCGTTAAAATCTCACGTTCGTTGAGGTTATAAATAAATTTTTTCTGAATATAATTATAAAATTGATCAAAGTGTTTGGACAATAAATACATAAAAACAATTAGTCCAACTGCTAAAATAATTGAAGCTAATTTACTTGAAAAGAATTGATTGTAAATAAAAATAACTGCAGCTAAAACCAAAAGAATTCGGATAATAATAATACCTATAATTGGTGCACGATTATAATTTGATTCGTCCCAAAATTCTCGAATAATTTCTCGTTTTGGTCGATTTCCAATTATCGCCCAAATAAATGGAATACAGATGATTATGGTTAAAATGACGCAAACTAAACTTGATCCGAAATAACTAAACCAATCGGTAAGTAAAAATAGCAGCGTATTTTTTATGATTAATGTAACGGCAATAATGATAATTCCATTTACAAAAATAGTTGTTATGGTTTGTTTGATGATTTTATTCCATTTATTTTCATCTTGAATGTGTTGTGTATCTGATGAATATGTATCTATTCCTTTAACAAATTTTGCAGGTAATATTTTGACTAAAAAATTATAAACGGGTTCTGATGATTTGATTAAATATGGTGTTGTAAAAGTTGTAATTGCGGAAACACCAACTGCAACGGGGAAAAGAAAATCGCTAGTTACGCCTAAAGAAAGTCCTAAACCAGCAACAATAAAAGCAAATTCGCCAATTTGCGCCATACTCATTCCAACTTGCACAGATTGTTTTAGTGGTTGTCCAGAAATAATTGCGCCAATCGAAGTAAAAATTAATTTACCAAAAATAGTTACCAATGTGATGATTAAAATTGCCCATTTGTGTTCGTACATCGAAATTGGGTCAATCATCATTCCAATCGAAATAAAGAAAATTGTTGCAAAAAGATCTTTAACAGATTTAAAATTATGTTCGATTTTTTCTGCATAAACGGTTTCTGCTAAAATAGAACCCATTACAAAAGCGCCTAATTCGATAGAAAAACCTGCGCTATCTGCAATATAAACCATTGCTAAACATAATGCGATAGAGATAATTAGTAAGGTTTCGTCGTCCAAATATTTTTTGATTGAACGTAAAAACGATGGAATAATAAAAATTCCGCCAATAAACCAAACTGCTAAGAAAAAACCAAGTTTGATAAACGAATTTATCATTTCTCCACCATTAAACTGTTGACTAACAGCCATTGTAGAGAGCATCACCATTAATAAAATGACAACAATATCTTCTACAATTAAAATTCCGAAAACAACGTTCGCGAATTTTTTTCGTTTTAATCCTAATTCTTCAAAAGCTCTGATAATAATGGTTGTAGAGGAACTTGCGAGTAAACCACCTAAAAATATACTGTCCATTGTAGACCAATTCATTAATTGTCCAACAAAATAGCCGACAGTTACAATGCAGACAATTTCTACAATTGCGGTGATAGAGGCGGAGCCGCCAACATTGAGTAATTTTTTGAAACTAAACTCAAGACCAAGACTGAAAAGTAAAAAGATAACACCAATTTTTGCCCAAATTTCGACATTGTGTTCCTCTGTAACCGAAGGTATATAGTCGAAATGCGGTCCAACTAAAAAACCTGCGATAATATAACCTAAAACGAGAGGTTGATTGATGCGTTTAAAAATAAGTGTGGTTACTGCGCCTACACAAAGAATAAGTCCTAAATCAGTAATGAGTCTTGGCAAGTGATCTTCCATAAAAAGCTTTAATCTCTACTAATTTAGTGATTTTTAGGCGAAGAACTTGTAATAAGGTAATCGATTAATTTTATCTGATTATAGTTGTTTGTACAAATAGATTTTTTTTGTTATTTGGATGAAGAAAAAATCTGTTTCATCCAAATAACAAAGTATTTTTTATAAACTTATTTTGGCTAAATAAGAATCACCATCTGTTTTTATTTTTTTGCATGTTAATTGATGATAATCACATACATTTTTTAAAGTCTCAAAATCTAAGTACAACCAGTTAATTGTATCTTCAATTTCGCCTTTGTAATGAACCGTAAAATCTAATTCTCCATAATAGCTTCCAGTACTTGGTATCCATTTTCCGCCATCTTCATCTTCATCAAACATATAAATAATGTCGGTTCCATCAATCAAAACTTGACCATTTGGTACAAGTAATTTCTTTATTTTATCGATAAAAACATTGATTAAAACTAAATTCTGAAAAATACCTGTTCCATTCATTAAAAACAGAATTGTATCAAATTTTTCGTTTTCATCTAAATCAAGAAAATTTTGAACAGAAACATTTTTGATACCTCTCAATTTACAAGCTTCAACAGCATTTGCAGAAATATCGATTGCTTTTACATCAACTCCTTTTTCTTGTAAATAAAGCGCATGCGAACCTGCTCCACAACCAACATCCAACGTTTTTCCTTTAGTCAAATCTAATGCTTTTTGCTCTAAATTTGGCATTTCGTCATAATCACGAAACAAATAATCAATTGGCATCACATCCAATTCAGAAATTGACGTTTCTGTATATAAATCTTCGGGAGAATTATCGGTTTGATAATCTAATATTGCTTTTCCGAATAAATCTTTCATAAAATCGTTTTAATTAAAATTTTTTTGCTTCGCCAAAATAGCTGTAATAATTTGGGTTGCATGCACGCGCGAGTTTTCTATAAACCAAAGATTGGTCGACATTCCGCCACAAACCACGCCCGCCAAATATAAACCATCTACATTTGTTTCCATCGTTTCGGGATTATAAGTTGGTGTTTTTAGTGCATCATCGTTTATGATAATTCCAGATTTTTGTAGAAAATTAAAATTTGGATGATAACCAGTCAAAGCCAAAACAGTGTCATTTTCAATCGAAATTGTTTCGTTTGGTGTTTCAATTGTAACCGAGTTTTCTTCGATTTGTTTTACATTCGAATTGAAATAAGCAGTAATACTTCCTTCGCTAATTCTGTTCTCAATATCAGGTCGAACCCAGTATTTTAAACGATGTGTAAATTCGCTTCCACGAATTACCATTGTTACATTTGCACCTTTTCGGTAACATTCTAACGCTGCATCAACAGACGAATTATTTGCACCAACTACAACTACATTTTGAAAAGAATAAGGATGTGCTTCTTTATAATAATGATGAACTTTTGGTAAATCTTCGCCTTCAATATGCATTAAATTCGGAATATCATAAAAACCAGTTGCAATAACTATATTTTTTGAAGAATAAGTGTTTTTTGAGGTTTTAACGTCAAAATTAAGCACTTCTGTTTTATGAATATCAAGTACTTCTTCGTATAAATGTAAGTTGAAATTAAAATATTTATGAATATTTCGGTAATATTCTAACGCTTCTTGACGACCTGGTTTTGGTGAAATACAACTAAAAGGAATTTCACCGATTTCTAATCGTTCGGCAGTAGAAAAAAAAGTCATATACAACGGATAATTGTACAAACTATTGGTTAATGCGCCTTTTTCTATCAGTAAATAAGAAAGATTATTTCTTTTCGCTTCTATTGCACAAGCCAGTCCAATTGGTCCAGCGCCTACAATAATCAAATCATATTGTTCTTTCATGCAACAAATTTAAGAAGAATACTTGCAGAGAAGATTAACTTTTTTGTCAAAATTGTAGAAAAAAGTAAATCAAGTATTTGTATTAACAAAAAATATTAATACTTTTGTTTAACAAATTTGTTAAATATAGAATTCGATATCAAAATGAAAGATCAAACCGAAGAATTAATTAAAGAAACAGCCAAAAAAATGTTTTTTGCCGAAGGTAAATTTCATGCGACAACACAAGAAATTGCTGACGAAGCGAAGGTAAATAGGACTTTGATTAATTATTATTTTAGATCTAGAAATAACTTAATCAATATCATTTTTGATGAAGCAAAAATGGTTAGTCACGAAAAATCGCGTGCAATTTTTGATCGTGATAAAGATATAAAAGAGATGATTGCAGATTTTATTGATGACTCTTTAAATACCGCAATTCAATATCCGTATTTGGAAACTTATATCGTGACACAAATGAATCAGCGAGAAACTTGTATGCTTGAGCGTGATAACATGAAAGAAGTAACAAGCGCTTTTTTGATTCGTTTGGAAGAAGAAATGGAAAATGGTAGAATTGAGAAAATGGAACCAATTCAGTTTTTATTGAACATGATTTCTTTAATTAATTTTCCGTTGACAGTTCGTCCACTTATTCAACAAAATTTAGACATTAACGACAAAGAATATAAACGAATTCTTTCTGAAAGAAAAGAAATTATTCTTCATACACTTTTTAAATAATCAATAAATCTATGAAAAGATTTAAACTACTGCTTTCTGTTTTTTTTGTAGGAATTTTCTACATTTCGAAAGCGCAAGATGTTGTATCACTTAAAGATGCGGTAATTTTCGCATTAGAAAATAAAGCGGATGCAAAACGTGCGGATTTAGCTATAAAAAAAGCTGAATATAAAATAGATGAAGCAAAAGCTGGTGCTTTGCCACAAGTTAACGGAAATGTTGGTTTACAATATAATCCGATTATCCAAGAAACCGCTTTGACGATGAATGGAGAAACGATGGTGATTAAAATGGGACAACCATGGAACTCTAATATTGGCGTAAATGTGTACCAAGCTATTTTTGATCAACGCGTTTTTACAGGACTTAAAGCTGCAAAATCTACACGAGAATTCTATCAAATTAATGCAGATTTAACGGACGAACAAATTATAGAACGTGTTGCTACGGCTTATTATCAGGTTTTTGTGCAAGAAGAAAAGTTAAAAACTATTGATAAAAGTTTAGAGAATACAACAAAAGTTAAAAATGTAATCAAAAGTTTGGTTGACAATGGATTGGCAAAACCTATTGATTTGGATCGTGTTATTGTACAATTAAATAATATTTCGTCTAGTAGACAGCAGTTGGTAAATGCAGTGCAAATCACTAAAAATGCACTTAAATTTTACATGGGTTATCCAATAAAACAAGAAATTAATTTAGAAGAAGTTGCAATCGAACCTAATTTATTGATTTTAGAAGATGAGATAAATACTTCGACACGAACTGAATTTAAGGTTTTAGAAAAGCAAAAAGAATTATTAGGTTTTGCAAAAGAGGCTGAAAAAGCAAATTTATACCCAACCGTTGGTTTATCTGGAAATTACGGATTACAAGGATTTGGAGAAAAATTTGTAACATCTAAAAATTATACTTGGTCAGATTTAGCATCGATAGGATTAAGTGTAAAAGTTCCAATTTTTACGGGTGGATCTACAAAAGCAAAAATTAATCAAGCAGAAATTGATTTGTTGGATATTCAAGAACAAATGAATGACACAAAACTTGGTTTAGATTTAGAATATCAAAATGCGAAATCACAAATTGAAAATACTTTAAAAAGTGTTGATATTCAGCGAGAAAATGTGTTGTTAGCAGAAAAAGTATTGTCTAACACACAAAGTAATTATCAGCACGGTTTAGCAACTTTGACAGAAATTATTGATTCGGAGAATGCATTAACAGACGCGCGTAACAACTATTCGAACGCTTTGTTAGAATATAAAATAGCAGAAGTTGCTTTAATCAAAGCAAAAGGAGATTTAAAAACATTAATTCAATAATATAACCGATTTTAATATGAAATCAGTAAAAACTTTACTTTATATAGTGATCGCTGCCCTTTTAATTGGTGGTGCGGTTTATACCATCAAAAATAACAAAGCGAAACAAGAAGAAGAAGTCGCAATTGTTAATCAGTCAAACAACGAAGTTGCGGTAAATACAACGTTAGCAAAATATACGATTTTAAATTCGGATTATATCTCAAATGGAACTTTTGCGCCTTCGCAAGAATTAAGTTTTCCGTCGGAAATTTCGGGAAGAATTGTTCGTGTTTTGGTTGATGAAGGCGATTATGTAAGAGTTGGACAAACGGTTGCAACAATCAAAAAAGATGCAATTGAAGTTGATTTAACGCAAGCAAAAAATAATCTTCAAAATGCAATTATTGATAATCAACGTTACGAAAATGCGTTCAAAACGGGTGGAGTTACAAAACAGCAATTAGATAATTCTCGTTTGCAACTAAAAAATGCGCGCGCTGCGGTTGAAGCGCAAGGTTTACGTGTTAACGATACCAATGTAAAAGCAACAATTTCGGGCGTGATTAATAAACGTCACATCGAGCCAGGATCTGTTGTTGCACCAGGAACTCCTTTGTTTGATATTGTAAATGTATCTAAACTAAAATTACAAGTTACAGTTACAGAAAATGAAATTGTGAATTTGAGAGTTGGTCAAAATGTAAAAGTAACCGCGAGTGTTTTTCCAAATGATACATTTGTTGGTCGTATTTCTTTTATTGCGCCAAAAGCAGATGCTTCGCTTAATTTTCCTGTAGAAATAGAGGTTTCTAACAATGCTGGTTTAAAAGCAGGAATGTACGGATCTGCAATTTTCTCGACTTCGGATGATGTAGATGCAGGTAAAAATATGTTGGTTATTCCGGCAAGTGCTTTTGTAAACGGAATCAGTTCTAATCAAGTTTTTGTAGTCGAAAATAATACAGCAAAATTAACTAAAGTTGTTGTTGGTAAAACTGTCGGAACAAATGTAGAAGTGATTAGTGGACTAAAAGAAGGAACAGAAGTGGTAACGACAGGTCAAATTAATTTGACAAACGGAACTAAAGTTAAAGTTGTAAAGTAAGATTATTTCTATGAAAATAGCCGAAATATCAATTAAACGACCATCGATGGTTATCGTATTATTTACGATACTTATTTTGGGTGGATTGTTTAGTTATACGCAAATGGGATACGAATTAATCCCAAAATTTGAAACAAATGTAGTCACAATTTCTACTGTTTATCCAGGAGCTTCGCCAAATGAGGTAGAAAATTCTGTAACTAAAAAGATAGAAGATGCTGTAGCGGCATTAGAAAATGTAAAAAAAGTAGAATCTAAATCTTACGAAAGTTTATCGGTTGTAATGGTTACGCTAAATTCTGATGCAAATGCAGATTTAGCTTTAAATGATGCACAACGTAAGATAAACGCGATAGAAAAAGATTTGCCAGATGATGTAGATCCGCCATCTTTAACAAAATTCTCGTTAAGTGATTTACCAATTATTACGGCTGGTGTTACATCAAATTTATCTGAAAAAGAATTGTTTGATTTATTGGATAAAAAGATAGAACCCGTTTTGTCTCGTGTAACTGGAGTTGCGCAAATTAATTTGATTGGTGGGCAAGAGCGTGAAATTCAAGTTAGTTTAGATCCTGCAAAATTAAAAGGTTATGGTTTGTCTGTTCCTCAAGTTCAGCAAGCAATTTTAACTTCTAATTTAGATTTTCCAACGGGAAGTGTAAAAACGAGAGAAAGTTCGACGATTATTCGTTTATCAGGAAAATATAAAAATGTAGAAGAATTAAACAATTTAGTTATTTCATCAAACAACGGTATTCAAGTTCGTTTGTCCGAAGTAGCTTTTGTACAAGATTCTCAGAAAGAAGTAGAAAAAATAGCGCGTGTTAATCAAAGTTCAGCAATTATTGTGCAGGTTGTAAAACAATCTGATGCAAATGCGGTTGAAGTTTCAGAATTAATGCACGAAGCAATTAAGAAAGTACAAGAAGATTATAAAAAACAAGATTTAAAAATTCAGGTTGTTAATGATTCTTCTGACTTTACTTTGGCTGCAGCAGATCACGTAATTTTCGATTTAGTTTTGGCAGTTATTTTAGTAGCTGTTGTGATGTTGTTATTTTTACATAGTTTGCGTAATGCAGTTATTGTAATGGTCTCGATTCCGGCATCGTTAATCGCAACTTTTATCGGAATGTATTTAATGGGCTATACGTTAAACTTAATGTCATTACTTGGTTTATCGTTGGTTGTAGGTATTTTGGTAGATGATGCAATTGTGGTTTTAGAAAACATTTATCGCCACATGGAAATGGGTAAATCTAGAATTAGAGCATCATACGACGGAGCAAAAGAAATTGGATTTACCGTAACAGCAATTACATTAGTTATTGTAGTAGTGTTTTTACCAATTGCCATGAGTACTGGTTTAGTTGCAAATATCATCTCACAATTTTGTGTCGTAGTAGTTATTGCAACCTTATTGTCCTTATTGTCATCGTTTACAATTGTACCTTGGTTATCTTCTCGTTTCGGAAAATTAGAACATATTTCGGGAGATAATATTTTCGGTAAATTTATTCTTTGGTTCGAAAAACAATTAACAAAGTTCACACATTTCGTAACAGGAATGTTAGAATGGTGTTTAAAAACAACTGCAAGACGAGTAGGTGTTTTCTTCGGATTATTTATCTTTTTATTCGGAACAATTGGAGTTTTAGTTGTCGGAAAATATATTGGAGGAGAATTTTTTCCGAAAACAGATAAAGGAGAATTTTTAGTTCAGATGGAATTGCCGAAAGATGCAACAATAGAAGAATCTAACTTTGTAACTCAAAAAGCAGAGAAATTTTTACGCAGTAAAAAAGAAGTTGTAACAATGATTACGACTGTTGGTCAAAGTTCTCAAGGTTTTGGAGCTGCACAAGCAACAGCTTATAAATCTGAAATTGATGTAATTTTAGTTGATAAAGAAAAACGTGAAGACAATTCGTTTATTTATGCAGCAAAAATCAAACGCGAATTAGAGCAAGAGTTAGTTGGTGTAAAAGTAAAAACTGTTCCGGTTGGTTTAATTGGAGCAGAAGAAGCGCCAATTGCATTGGTTGTAACTGGTCCAAATTTAGAAAGTGCGATGAAATTTGCTGAAATTGCCAAAAGCGAATTAGAGCAAATTAAAGGTTCTTCGGAAGTTAAATTAACAACAGAAGCAGGTAATCCTGAAATTAATGTACAAGTAGATCGTGATAAAATGGCTGCTTTGGGCTTAAATCTTCAAACGGTTGGTTTAACAATGCAAACTGCTTTTTCAGGAAATACAGATGGTAAATTTCGCGCAGGCGAATACGAATATGATATTAATATTCAGTACAACGATTTTAGTCGATCTAATATTGATGATGTACGTAGCTTAATTTTTGTAAATCCGCAAGGACAACAAATTCGTTTAGATCAGTTTGCTTCGGTAACACAAAGTTCAGGTCCAAGTTTCTTAGAACGTCGTGATAAAACACCATCGGTTACCGTTCAGGCGCAAGCAGTAGGTAGAACTTCGGGAGATGTTGTTACAGAGTTTAAAGAGCGTTTAGCAAAAGTTGAAAATAAAAAACCAATAGGTGTTTCGTACATTTGGGGTGGAGATGAAGAAAATCAATCAGAAGGTTTTGGTACATTGGGTTATGCATTATTAGCGGCAATTATCTTAGTTTATTTGGTAATGGTTGCTTTGTACGACTCGTTTGTCTATCCATTTGTGGTATTATTCTCAATTCCATTATCGTTAATCGGAGTATTCTTGGTGTTAGCTTTAACAAATAATTCAATCAATGTATTTACAATCCTCGGAATGATTATGTTAATTGGTTTAGTATGTAAAAACGCCATTTTATTGGTCGATTTTACAAATCACAGAAAAGAAGCTGGCGAAACTACGCACAATGCATTAATACAAGCCAATCACGCACGTCTTCGTCCAATTTTGATGACGACAATTGCGATGGTATTTGGTATGATTCCGATTGCAATTGCAAAAGGAGCTGGAGCAGAGATGAACAACGGTTTAGCTTGGGTAATTATAGGTGGTTTAGTGTCGTCATTATTCCTAACATTAATTATTGTACCAGTTGTATATTCGCTTTTAGATAGTTTAATGAGACGTTTATCTAAAGGAGAAAAAGTAGATTATGAAGCAGAAATGATTGCAGATTATGAAGCGCGTCAAATAAAAGAAGAATGGGAAGAATAATCCATTTTATTTAGATATTTATTTTAAAAGTCGTTTAGTTTTTTAGCTAAACGACTTTTGTTATATTTGAATGATATATTTAAAATATTTTTTATGATAAGAAAATTTACATTTTTATTTTACTGCCTTTTTTCAATATTTTTATCCGCTCAAAATTATAATCTTGAGTTAATTAATCCTAAACCTACAGATGAAACAATTTTAGACATCTCTTTTAGAGATTATAATTTAGGATTTTTAATAACTGAAAATAATATTTTTAAATCAAATGACAAAGGTGAAAGCTGGGATTTTGATAAATCCGTATCTTATGGAAAACAATTAAATTGTAAAGAAAAAGAATGTTTATCAATTGAATATTCCAAAATCAATAAATACGATTCAATTACTCAAAGTTGGAAAACTACATACCAAGAAAATGGTGCCGATTTTTTATCTTTATCTCTTGTAAATGACTCTATTTATTATGTTGCTTCAAAGTCAAAATTATATAAAACAATTGATGGAGGAAATAAATGGACAAGTAAAGTCATTAATTTTAATGTTAATAATATATTTTTTACAGATGAAGTAAAAGGTTTCTTTACAACAAGCAATGGTTTAATTGGAATGACGTTGAATTCTGGCTTAACATGGGAAGTTGTCTTTGATCGTTCTAATATTGTACCCTCTGATTTTCATTCGATTTATTTTATTAATGATAAAATAGGATTAGCAACTTTAGGACATGGTGATTTTTTAAGAACAACAAATGGTGGTTTGAGCTGGAAAAAAATTAATGATGGTTACAAAGCAAATAAATTCTTTTTTGTAAATGATAAAGAAGGTTTTTTTACGTATGATTATGGAAAATTATATTTTACAGAAGACGCAGGTTTGACATGGGTAAGAAGAGATTTACATGAATCTTATTATGCAGGAACAAATTTAAAAGGTCTTTATTTTATAAATAAAAACGAAGGTTTTATAGGTGGTCTTTTTGGACGATTTTATAAAACTATAGATAACGGAATAACGTCTAAACAATATGGTATAACTTATAATGATGTAAAAAGTTTTTATTCTGTAAATAATAAACTATATCTAACAACCAATAAAGAAATATTTAAATCACAAGATGAAACTAGAACTTGGGAAAAAATAAATTCAGCAACAGAATTCGGTAATAGAAAAATACAATTTATTGATGATAATACAGCATTAGGAATTTTTTATAGAGACTCGAACAATAATTCTGCCGATTTTTTTAAAACTTATAATGGTGGGAAAACGTGGAATCTTATTAAATATACATCTATAGTAGATTTTAAATTATTTGATGCCAAATTTGGAGTATTAAGAGATAGTGATGCATCAGTTCATTATACTGTTGATGGTGGAAATAGTTATCAACCATCAAATGAAAAGTATCTTACAAATTTTCAGAAAATAGGGAATACTGTATTTTCAAATACATTTAATTTATCTTCTCCAAAAATATATACATCTTTAAATAATGGAAAAACGTGGGAAAATATTTATACATTTCCAGAAGGTGAGATTTATGACATGAAATTCATTTCAGAAAATCAAGGATATGTAGTAGGCAGATATGACTCAAATTTCAAAACTACTGATGGAGGAAAAACTTGGACAAAAATGAATTTGCCTTATGAATGGTATAAACATGTTAATTTTTTTAATAATATAGGTCTTATAATTGATGAAGACGGATTGTTTTATTTAACAAAGGACGGAGGGCAAACATGGCAATTTATTTTAAGTAAATACGGTTTGACGAATTCTTACTTTGATAGTGAAAATATTTATTTGACAGGATCTTATGGAAAAGTTTATAAGTTTTCTATGGATGAATTAACTGTAAATGATTTAGAAATTAATCAAAACTATAATTTTAAGATTTTTCCAAATCCAACTAAAGATAAGTTGAATATTAAATTAATAAGTAAATTAACTTTTTCAAAAGTAGAAATATATAATCTTATAGGAGAAAGAGTTTTAGAATCAAATAAAGAAGCTTTAAATATAAGTAATTTACCAAAAGGCGTTTATGTTTTAAAATTATACACGAAAGAAGGAAAAATATTAACAAAAAAAATCATTAAAGAATAATCCATTTTATTTAGATATTTATTTTAAAAGTCGTTTAGTTTTTTAGCTAAACGACTTTTTTGTGATTTAACTATTTTTAGTGAGATAATTTTGAAATGAAAACTATATTTTTGAGCATTATTAATCAATGAAAAAGTACAATGAAAAAGATGATTTTTTTAGTTTTAGCCTTTGCTATGACAACGCTTTCTGCACAAACAATTACAAATACATTAAAAGGAACTTTTAAAACAAAAGCGAAAGACGAATTATATAATCCGTTAGTTTTTGATGGAAAAGGAAAAGTAACAATTAGCGAATTTCAAGAAATTGGTTACGATTTCTTTGAGAGAAATGATTCTGTCGTTGTGTTTGTCGATAAAACATATTTTGTTTTTAAGAAAGAGAAAAATCAATTAAAAGGAATTTCAGATTGGGTTGATAAAAAAATGTATAAATCTGATTTAAAATCATTGGATAATTCGTCTCAAACAGATTCAAAATTAGCACAAAGAGCAAAATGGTTAGCACAATATTTTGATTTAAACTTTAAAGACAATGCATCGATTTTATTTGATTCGGAAGATGAAGCTTCTTTAAATTCAAAATTGAAAGCAAACGAACTAGCAAATCAAAAACTTTGCGACGAAGGTTTTGATTTGAGTTGTAAAATTGTATTTGCATATAAATTTTCAGAACAATCGGGAGGTATTTTCGAAACATTGAATAATGGAGATAATATAAAGCTGAAACCAAATAAAGAGTTAGAAAAACTTGCACAACGCGTAATCGATTTAGGAAATCCAGATGGATATGGATTATTTTATTCGTATTACTATTTCACAGGAGAACAAGAAAAAGCAGACAATTTTTTAGAAAAAGGTTTAGAATTAGGTTCGCCTTATTGCGCAGAATTATCGTTAAACATTGCTTTAAGCGAACTTGAGAATAATATGGAAGAAGATGCGGAAGTAACAGAAGAAGAGTAATTTTTTTTTTTTGGTACAATGCTTGACATTGTTTTCTAAAATAAATACGATGAAAAAAACAATCTTATATAGTACTATCATCTTTGGATTTTTTGCATTTGCAAGCTGTTCAACATCAAAACAAAATACAGGCACAAAATTGCAAGAAAAAATTATTCACATCTCGGGAACAGTTTCCGAATTAGAAAGTGGTAAAGATGGATATATGGCGATGATAAAAACCGATAATAACGAAAATTATAAAGCTACAATTAGCATTATTAATCTTCAAAAATCAGGATCAACATATAAAACACTTAAAATAGGAGACAACATTTCAGTTTCTGGACCAACTTGGCATGATGCGGATGGTAATAAATATATAAAAGTAGAGAAACTAGATTAAACTAAGTACAAAATAAACTCATATTATTTTTGAATACTCAACCCCGAGCGATTAATCGCTCGGGGTTCTTTTATATATAAAGAACAAAAAAAACCTTTGTCATTCCGAGCATGTTGAAGAATCTCTCACTAATAATTTTCATATTCATTATATAGAATAAATTACTTTTTGTCATCCTGAACTCGTTTCAGGAACACATCCTATATAATAGAACACAAAATCTCCTTTGTCATTCCGAGCTTGTCGAGGAATCTCAAATATTAATATATCTTTTATATATAGAATAATTATTCTTTTTGTCATCCTGAACTCGTTTCAGGATGACATCATTTATATAATAGTCTCACTTTTCCCTCCAATTTACCACCCCAAACGCCCAAAACTCCATCCAAACTAACATCCTCTAAACTTTTTTAAAAAAATATTTTGTTTTGGTTCAGTGAGTTAAGGATTAAATGTAAAATAATTGTAAAAAGTGTTTGGTAAAATGAGAAAAGGGTGCGTATATTTGCAATCCCAATACGAAAGACGAGTAGT